>CAWIHK010000002.1:0-267500 GCA_963835935.1 Ignavibacteriota bacterium | reverse complement strand
GAGAATGCCGCAAACTTACAATGGAAAGGAATCCTTCCATTTGTCGAGATGATGCGCGAACATTTTTCTATTCCGATTGTCATTACAAACGATGCGAATGCTGCGGCAATCGGTGAGATGGTTTATGGCGGCGCAAGAAAGATGAAAGATTTTATAGTCATCACGCTTGGAACGGGATTGGGAAGCGGTCTGGTTGCAAACGGTGAACTGATTTACGGCCATGATGGATTTGCCGGCGAGCTTGGTCATACACTCGTTCAGGTTGACGGCCGCAAATGCGGCTGCGGAAATTCCGGATGTCTGGAGACGTATGTATCAGCGTCTGGTATTAAACGGACGGTCTTCGAACTTTTGTCGCAATCGAATGCACCAAGTGAATTTCGCACAATCAGTTTCGATGATCTAACAGCAGTCATGATCTCTCAAGCCGCAGAGAAAGGCGATCCGATTGCAGTGGAAGCATTCCAGCGGACCGGTACAACTTTGGGAATGAAACTTGCCGATGCGGTGGCACATACTAGTCCCGAAGCGATTTTTCTTTTCGGCGGATTGGCGAATGCCGGGAAGCTCATAGTGGACCCCACGAAAGCAGCTCTCGAAAAATATGTGATGCCATGTTTCCGCGGAAAAGTAAAAATATTGGTTTCTGAATTGCTTAGTTCGAATGCCGCGATTTTAGGAGCCAGCGCTCTAGCGTGGCATGAAATCGATCGTAAGATATAATATCGACGATGTATTTTTTTCTTCATAACTTTATAAAGGTTAATTCCCGATGAGGAAAATATTTTTTTTACTTTTTGTTTCATTTGTCGTTCAGGGATGCAGTCTTTTTCAACAAACGACGAAATCCGAACCGCCTGCGTCACCACGATATCCCGAATCAAGTAAAATCAAACCATATAAAGAAATTGTGACGAAAGAAGTAAAATCTGATACGGGTGTCTTTATTGTTCATAGGATAAAAGAAAAATTGTTGTATGAAATTCCACGAAAGGAATTCGATAAAGAATTTCTTCTCGTCAGCCGCCAATCAAAAACTCAAGCCGGGCTCGGTTATGGAGGCGATGAAGTAAATGAACAGGTTGTAAAATGGGAACGGATCGGAGACCGGATCCTGATTCGATGTGAGATGTACAATGCTGTGGCAGCGGATTCTCTGCCGACTGCAATCGGAGTGCGCAAGGCGAACAATCCGCCGATCATCATGTCGTTCGACATCCAGGCTTTTAATAAAGATAGTTCGAATGTTGTGATCGATGTGACAGAATTATTTACGACGGATATTGCCGAGCTTGGATACAATAGATTTCAGCGGCAGACGCTTCAAATTCGCCGTGTTGATCCGCGGCGATCGTTCATCGAATCAGTAAAGGCATTTCCAACAAACATCGAGACTGAAGCAACCGTTACGTTCGATGCAGGCCAGGTTCCAATTGATGTCAACCTTGCTACGATTTCTTTGACGATGCATCACTCCATGGTTCTCCTGCCTGAAAAACCTATGAAGCCGCGATTGTTTGATTCACGTGTGCAATATTTTGGAATTCAATATTATGATTACGGTTTTGAATCACAGCGGGCTGAGCTGCGGCATTTTATTACCCGGTGGCGTCTGGAGCCGAAAGATACATCGGCTATTCGTCGTGGAGAATTAAGCGAACCGATCAAACCGATAATTTTTTATATCGACCGTACCGTTCCTATAAAATGGCGCCAATATTTGAAACAGGCTGTTGAAGATTGGCAGCCTGCGTTTGAAAAGGCAGGATTCAAAAATGCCATCATCGCAAAAGACGCACCTACGGTTGCGGAAGATCTAAACTGGAGCGCAGAAGATGCACGTTATTCGGTGTTGCGCTGGCTGCCATCGGATATTGAAAATGCTTACGGACCTCATATCAGTGATCCGCGCACTGGAGAAATTATGGAGGCGCATATCGGATTCTTTCATAATGTGATGAATCTTGCACGCAACTGGTACTTCGTGCAAGCCGGCGCTGTCGATCCTCTTGCGCAAAAACTTCCGCTTCCGGATTCATTGATGGGCAATATGTTGCGATATATCTGCTCACACGAAGTAGGACACTCGCTTGGTTTTCCGCACAACATGAAAGCCACGTCGCAATATCCGGTGGATAGTCTGCGTAGTGAATCATTCACAGCAAAGTGCGGAACCGAGGCGTCTATCATGGATTACGGCCGCTTTAATTACATCGCTCAACCGGGCGACAAAGCACACCTTATCCCGAAAATTGGTCCTTATGATATGTTTGCAACTGAATGGGGTTATAAACCGGTTCTGGATGCACAAACACCTGAAGACGAAAAACCGTTTTTAGAAAAAATTATTGCACGCCAGGAGAAAGAACCGTTTTTGCGTTTCGGTAATTTCGACAATATTGATCCAACTGCGCAAACGGAAGATCTCGGAGATGATGCGGTTAAAGCGACAACGTATGGTTTGAAGAATATAAAACGCATTGCAGATATTCTCATTTCTGCCACAACACATGAGGGTGAAGATTACAGTACATTGGGTGAACTTTATTCAGAGTTGTTGAATCAGCGGAACAGAGAACTCGGTCATATCGCCAGTCTTGTCGGCGGCGTCGAGAGAACGGAACGTCACGCGGGTACACAAGGACCAGTTTTCACTCCAATCCCAAAATCGCGGCAACAGCAAGCGATGAAATTTCTTATTGACGAAGCATTTAAAACTCCGGTCGATTTAATTAAACCGGATATACTTGCACTCATCGAACCTTCGGGAGCAGCTGATCGAGTAGTGGCGAGCCAACGCGCAATACTCAATCAACTTTTCAGTCCAGATCGATTGAACCGCATGATGAATTTAACTGCATTGGATAAAACACAAACGTACACCATCGACGAACTTCTGTCTGATATCCGGTCCGCTATCTGGAGTGAACTCAAAGCTGGAAAAGTAACAACAGACGTTTATCGCCGTAACCTCCAGCGAGCCTTCATAGAAATTATGGGTGCACGAATTAATCCTGCGCCATTCACACCTCCAGCGGGATTGCCGCCGGGAGTTGTTATCCAACCTCCGGCTCCGCTTTCAGGAGAAGGCCGCGCATTGATTCGATATGAGATTCAACAAATAAGCGATGCAATTGATAAAGCGCTTCCGCGTCTTCAGGATCGTGAAACAAAAGCGCATCTTGAAGATATGAAATACCAGATTTCCAGAATATTGTTTCCGGAAAAGAAATAATGCAGGTCGGAATGTCATTCCGACCTACTCCAGCATATGCACAAACAACCCATCGCGCAATTTCGGTTCGAACCATGTCGATTTCGGCGGCATAATTTTACCGGCGTCGGCAATCGATAACAATTCATCGATGGAAGGCGGGAACATGCTGAACGCCAATTTCATCTCGCCGGTATCTACTCTTCGTTCCAACTCTCCCAATCCGCGTATTCCTCCGATAAAATCGATTCTTTTATCTGTCCGTGGATCTTTTATGCCGAGAATCGGATCGAGCAAGCGGTTCTGCAAAATAGAAACATCTAATCGTAACACAGGATCGGAATTTTGTAGGAGTTCCGGTTTGGATGTAATCGTGTACCATTTCTTATCGATGTACAATCCAAAATCGCCTTTCTTTGCCGGCTTGACCTGATGAGTTTCAGGCGTAACAGAGAAATCTTTTTTTAATGCCTGAAGGAATTGTTCTGTTGTCATTCCATTAAGATTATTCACAGTGCGGTTGTAGTCGAGGATTCGCAAGTGACTTGCCGGAAATGCTACTGCAAGAAAGAAATTATATTCTTCATCACCGCGGTTATTCGGATTTGCAGCCTTGCGTTCTCTTCCAATAATCGCGGCGGCTGCGGTTCTATGATGTCCGTCGGCAATATAAAGATTTGGAATTGCATCGAAACATTCTTGAATCTTCTTGATTGTCCCCGGATCATTGATAACCCAGGTTCGATGGCGCACTCCATCGCTAGCAACATGATCATTGTCCGGTTTTGTGCTTCCAATATTTGAAATAATTTCTATCAATTTTTTATCATCACGAAAGATCAGGAAGATCGGGCCGCTGTGGGAATTTGTTACACGAACATGATTCGATCTGTCTTCTTCTTTATCCTTCCGCGTCAGCTCATGTTTTTTTATGATGTTGTTCCGGTACTCATCCACGGAAGCACAACCTACAAAGCCGTATTGCGTCCGATCGTTCATGGTCTGCGCGTAGAGATAAAATGATGGTGTCGGATCCTGCTTCAGGATTCCGCCGGAAATAAGTTTTTGAAGATTTTCTTTTCCCTTTTCGTAAACTCTCGGATCGTGCAAATCAATATTCGGATCCAGATCGACTTCCGGTTTCCCGACATGCAGAAAAGAATAAGGATGTCCTTTTACTTCCGCGCGTGCTTCGTCAGAGTTTAAAACATCGTACGGTCTCGCAGCGACCTCGCCCGCCATATCTGTTCTTGGGCGAAATGCACGAAAAGGTCGAAATGTTGCCATAGTTGTCCTTTAAAAAACTGGTTTAAAGAAAAAGGGAAAATGAAAAATTATCTTCCGAAACTCCACCTCGATCTAAACTAAGGTAGAGTTTCGGTGAAAGAAAATTCATAAAAGCCAACAGTCAATTCGGCTTTAAAGCCTTTAGAACTTTGAGAGCAATTTCAGTTCCTACACGTTCCTGTGCTTCCATTGTCTGTCCGCCAATATGTGGGGAGACACTGACTTTCGGATGATTAATCAGCGCATGTTGAGCTTCGGTCGGTGGTTCATTGACGAAAACATCAAGTGCAGCACCGGCAACTTTTCCGCTATTGAGCGCATCAAGAAGAGCAGCTTCATCGACGACGCCGCCGCGCGCGCAATTTATCAGGATCACTCCTTTTTTCATCTGATCGAATTCTGCTTTCCCTATCACCGGGCCAAGCTGTTTGTCATACGGAAGATGAAGCGTGATGAAGTCGGAATTTTTCAACAGCAGATCTTTTGTTGTGATTTCGATTTTGAGATCAGTAGCCGTTACTAACGGATCATATGCGAGGACTTGCATTCCCATACCAAGAGCACACCGGGCAACTTCTTTTCCTATGTTGCCGATTCCGAGAATTCCGAGGTTCTTTTTGTACAACTCGATGCCATTTGAGTATTCCTTCTTCGGCCATTTTCCCTGACGCATTTCCATCGAACTAACATTGAGAAAACGGCTGATTGCCAGCATGTGACCGATAGCGAGCTCCGCGACTGAAATCGCCGAAGCACCCGGAGTATTCAGCACTGGAATTTTTCGTTGTTCTGCGGTCTTCACGTCGATATTATCTACGCCGACACCGCCGCGCGCGATTACTTTTAAGTTCTTGCCTGCTTCGATGACTTCCTTCGTAACCTTTGTTGCCGAGCGGACGATAATACAGTCGTACACTCCTATCTGAGCAACGAGTTCTTCAGGTGTGAGTTTCTTCTGAACGACTTCGTGGCCCGCATCCATAAGGATTTTTGCTCCTTCAGGTGATATGCCGTCGGTGATGAGGATTTTCATTGTTTACCTCAAGAAAATAATAATTGAATAATTAGTCTGAATGAACCATGTAAAAAAATAAAGAATAAAATATCAAAAATTTCAGTGATGAGCAACTAATTTCTCATCAATTTTTTATTAGGCGCTTACAGATAATCGCCAACTGTGGCAGGTGGTGGCTTTTTTCAAAAAAAAGAAGTATAATTAATTTACGCTGAAAAAGTTTTCATTCGGTCGTCTTGGCTCGAACCACTTGGGTCGAGCATAGTCGAGGCCAGTCGGAACCAACTCAAATTCACAAATTTTTCAGTGAGAATTGATTAACTTAAAGTAATACTTTTTAAATAGAAGCCATTATCACTCAGGAGTAAATTTTATGGCAAAACGTTCACACAATTATTTTGCGGGACCTGCTGTTCTTCCCGTTTCTGTGCTCGAAGAATCTCGAGATGCGATTATGGATTTTGCAAATCTCGGAGTTTCGATTCTTGAAGTCAGTCATCGATCCAAAGAATTCGATGCAGTCGTACAGGAAGCCCAAAAAGATGCACTGGCCATTGCCGGATTATCGGCTGATGAATACTCTGTGATTTTTCTCGGAGGTGGTGCAAGCTTGCAATTTGCAATGGTTCCGATGAACTTCCTGCACAAGAAGGCGGATTATGTTGTGACAGGTGAATGGGCGTCGAAGGCATCGAAGGAAGCGAAACTATTCGGTGAAATGGTCGAAGCCGGATCATCAAAATCGACAAATTTCAATCAGCTTCCAAAGAATATAAAATACTCGGCTGATGCAGATTATGTTCACATAACAACCAACAACACAATTTATGGCACAGAGTGGAAAACGACGCCGGAAGTTGGCTCGGTACCGTTAATCGCCGATATGTCATCGAACATGTTCAGCAAGAAACTTGATTTCAGTAAATACAGTTTGATTTATGCAGGCGCACAGAAGAATATCGGCCCTGCCGGAGTAGTGATGGTGATTATCAGGAAAAAGTTTCTTGAAAAAGCGAAGGAAAATATTCCATCGATGCTGAAGTACAAAACTCATGTAGAAAAAGAATCGATGTATAATACGCCTCCGGTTTATGCCATTTTCGTTCTCGGCAAAACGCTGAAATGGATTTTAAAAGAAGGCGGATTGTCTCCAATCCAGGCGAGAAACGAAAAGAAAGCAAAATTAATTTACGATATTATCGATGCAAATCCAGGATTTTACAAAGGAACCGTTGTA
Source organism: Ignavibacteriota bacterium (assembly GCA_963835935.1). Lineage (GTDB taxonomy): Bacteria > Bacteroidota > Ignavibacteria > UBA10030 > CAVZMI01 > CAWIHK01. Next base: position 260,747 of record CAWIHK010000002.1, on the reverse strand, counting down.
GTTAAAGAAGATAGATCCAACATGAATATCACATGGAATCTTCCGACAGTAGAATTGGAAGATAAATTTGTAGCTGAATCGAAGAAGAGAAGTATGATTGGATTGAAAGGACATCGTTCGGTTGGTGGAATTCGTGCCTCACTCTACAACGCATGCACGATGGAATCTGTAGAAGAGCTGGCGAAATTTATGGAAGAATTCGTAAAATCGAATAAGTAACCCTCATTACTCTGTCCTCACAGACCCCTCTGCTGTTTTATTAGCAAAGGGGTTTTTTAATTGCGGATTGCGAATTTAGGATTGCGGAATTCGAAATGGCACTATCAAAATCCGAAATCAAGAATCCCTGTCCGCCTCACATAATCCTTAAAGGCAGGCGGGCGTAATCCGAAATCATTCTATTTCAACATCGGCTTCAATTTATTTTTTCCGATGTCTTCCATCACCCTCACAACCGGATAAACACCAATCGTTTTATCCCAGTACTGTGACCGTTGATAAAAGAAGTTCAGCCGTGCATGAGGATTTTTCGCAAACGCAGTATCTGTCTTCAATTTCTCATTAAAATCTTTTTCCAGTTGCGGATCTTTTGCGATCATTTCCCGTGCAAGTTTTTCTATTATGTAATCTTCCGCATATTCTTTCTGTTCAAAAATTGCGTCGAAGAATCCCCAACTCACGAAAGAATCGGGCCCGTTAGGCTCAAGAAGGTTTATGATAACCCGCGCCGATCGTTGATTTGTGGGAACGACAATTGTGCCTGCCGGAATCAGCCGCTTCTCTTTTAATAACTCCGAAGTGAATTTAACCTGATGTCTTCCTTCGTACGGACGTTCCTGCCATTTTGGGTCATTCAATTTATAATACTCAACAAATTGTGTTAGTGAATCCTTCAATTGGAATAATACTATTCCATGCGCTTTCATTACTTCAATCACATTCATCCACTCACGAGGGACGAGATAATATCTGGGCACTATCACCGAATCCGTGATCCGCATTTTGTCGAAATAAGGTACGGTTAGTGTGTAGGGTTCACCTGTATATATTGTCCATTCGGATGTAGAAATATCGCTGAATTGTTGTGTCGAACGAATTCCCTTAAATTCTAACGGCCGTGATTCGTTTGTAGATTCGAGTCTCAGCGGAAGAACTGAGGATCCCGACTGGCCGAGCAAAGCGGATCGCTCGTCAGCTTTTTTATTTAGGGCCCGTAAATTTCGCGATTCGTTATTTGCGAATCGAATCGTCGCATCGAGAATTTCATACGTGCTCTCAACGCGGGTTTTGTACGGTTTCAGCATGTGTGTCTCGATCAATAAAGTCGGCCTATTTTGTACAGCTCCATATCCTGTTGAGAATCTTGGAAGCGCTGCGCCTGTGCTAAATCCTTTCGATAAATCCCGATCTTCCCGGGGGAAAATGTATGGAGCCATCTGATGCCCTGATTTTTCGACCGAGGATATCATAAAAGGCAAATATTTATCACGGCACCATGCGGCTATTTCCCGATCGATATTCGCGTATACTTCCATCGCGTATGTGACATCATATTGAAAATCGATTCCATCGGTGACGTGGCAATCGATGTAAAAATCAGGGAGCCATGATGTGAACAGGCGCAGCATAGATCGCATTTCGGGTGCGTCGGCTTTCATGTAGTCGCGGTTCAAATTCAAATTTTGCGCAGTTGTGCGCCAACCCATTTCGATCGGCCCGTTCTGGTTTATTCGGTTGTTCGGGCCGAATCGCTCATGTCCATCGACATTAAAAATTGGAACAAAAAGAATTATTGTGTGATCGAGAAGATTAGCTTTTGTTTTATTTACAACGATGTCGCGTATGAGCATCAGCGATGCGTCTTTTCCATCCATTTCGCCGGCATGTATACTGCTTTGTATTAGAAGAATGACTTTCCCGGATTTTGCGGCGAGAGCAGGTGTGAAAGCTTTTTCTTTCGAAACAATTACCAGCGGCAAGTCGCGTCCCTGCGGACTTTTTCCGAACGATGTATAGTAAACCCACGGCGATGCTTTTGCAAGACGTTTACAATATGCGACAGTTTTATCATAGCGTGGAGTTCGGAGACAATCGCTTTTTTCGTAATCGGTTAGCCAATAATTTCTGCTTTGAGCAAAGAGGCTTGATGATATCAAAAAGATGAACAAAACAAGGTTCTTTTTCATGTCAATTCCTTCTATTAAATTCCGATACTAATATAATAATTTATTCTTTTTAAGACGTGATTGGATACAATCATTTCTTGCTTTCGGAATAAGTGTTTTGTACATTTTTCAGAAAGCATTGAATTTTATCGTGGGGGATGCCATGAATGGATGGGTGAAACAGAACCCGGGATTTATTCTCTGGGTTGCATTTTTACTGTATCTCGGTGTTACGGTCGTTAATATTTTTTACGATTTCCAAATAAATCGGTTTGATTTTTTTACCTGGTTTTTCAAAATTGAAAGCCTTCTATTTTTCTTTCTGCTGACTTTCGTCTTTCACCGGTTTGTTCTAATCAATAACGCATTCCATGATCAGGAAATTCAGCGGCTTGATGCAGAAAAAAAATGGCAAATGAAAGAAAGAGAAATCGAAGTAATGCGAATGACTGCACGGAATATTCAACATACTGTGGCGAATCCGCTTTCAGTAATCATGATGATGGCTCAATCGGCACAACGAAGAATGCAACTGTCGGATGAAGAAAAACGAAAATGGGAGCAATGCGATTTTGCCGCCAGGAGAATATCTGAAGTCATGTCGAATTTGAACCTTCATGAAGATTTTTTAAATCCGTTGGAAAAAAATACCACTGAGTCTCATGAGACAGCGAAGTAATTTTAATCATTCGGTGAATAAACAATTTATAGAGACGAATTATTATTGAAGTTGATCTATTTCTTAATTCCGGGCCACTTTTTATTATATATTTTTAAGGATGAAGAAATTTTAGAAGGATAGTGGGAGCATGGGGAAACCGGCAGGTTTTATTGAGTTTGAACGTGTTGATCCAAAATATAAATTGGTCGAAGAACGCTTAAAAAATTATAAAGAATTTTCGGAAGAACTTCCAGAAGAAGAACTACGCAAGCAGGGAGCTCGTTGTATAGATTGCGGCGTTCCGTATTGCCACGCAATTGGTTGTCCGATTTATAATTTAATACCGGAATGGAACGATCTCATTTATCATGGACAATGGAAAAAAGCGTTCCACCGTCTCGATCTGACGAATAATCTTCCCGAGGTTACCGGACGTATCTGTCCGGCGCCATGCGAAACATCGTGTACGCTTGCAATAAACACGGACGCGGTGACCATTCATAACAATGAACTTGCCATTATCGAGCGAGCATTCGCGGAAGGGTGGGTTGTTCCCCGTCCACCACAGGTTGAAACCGGTAAGTGTGTTGCGGTTGTCGGCTCCGGACCAGCCGGACTCGCGGCGGCGCAGCAATTACGCCGCGCCGGCCATACCGTTGTTCTCTTTGAAAAATCCGACAAGATTGGCGGTCTCCTCCGCTATGGTATTCCTGATTTTAAATTGGAAAAGAAAATCATCGATCGCCGGCTTGAACAAATGAAACTGGAAGGTATAGAATTCCGCACGGGTGTGAATGTGGGAGAAGACATAACAGCATCCGAATTACGCAAACAGTTCGATGCGATCGTCCTCACTCTCGGTGCCGGGAAGCCTCGCGATCTTGCGGTTCCCGGACGCGATTTGAAAGGCGTTTATTTCGCGTTGGAATTTTTAACGCAATCTAATCAGTATGTTGCCGGAATGAAAAAACAAGACGAGATAATCTGGTGTGAAAAGAAGAATGTTCTTGTAATCGGCGGCGGTGATACAGGATCCGATTGTGTGGGAACATCAAATCGTCAGAGGGCGAAAAAAGTATTCCAATTCGAAATTTTACCCAAACCTCTGATGTGGGATAAATCGTATAATCCGGATTGGCCCGACTGGCCGCGGTATCTGCGCACTTCATCATCTCAAGAAGAAGGATGCGAGCGAGATTGGGGTATTACGACGAAGGAGTTTATTGGGGTTGATGGAGTGCTTAAACAAGCAAAGTGTGTTCGAGTGACGTGGAATGGAAATCAGATGACGGAAATTCCAGGTTCCGAATTTACACTGGACGTCGATCTGGTTTTATTGGCTATGGGATTTGTACATGTTGAATATGGAAGGTTGGTGAAGGATTTAGATGTCGCACTCGATCAACGCGGAAATATCAAAACGGACGATCACTATGCCACATCGGTTCCCGGTGTTTTCGCAGCAGGCGATGCCATTACCGGCGCTTCGCTTGTAGTTCGTGCAATCTGTCACGGACGCGAGGCTGCGGAAGCATGCAACAAATATCTGTGTCGGCAGAAATAATAGAATTAGTTGTACCACATTAATAATTTGTTTATCATTAAGAATACATCAGTTTAAATCTTTATCAATCATTTTTAACGAGGAGAATTATGACAACTAGTAAATCTCCAAAAGCTACAACCACACGCAAGCCTAAAAAAAATACAGCACCTAAATCCGGGCCAACGGACAATGAGATTCGTAAAAAAGCCGAAGAAATTTATCACGACAGAATAGCCAAAGGTTTGGATGGGACACCGGAAGATGATTGGTGTCAAGCTGAGAAACTGCTAAAAGCTGGAAAATAGTTAATGATCTTTAAAATGGGCTATCGGTTTTAACGTCACTCGTGATCGCGCCAATATACGGTTGGTGATATTCAAGAGGATTATGAATAAAATGCGCTTTGCAGTGCACAAGTGATATCAAAAGGTGTCTGAATAATAAAATTTATACGGTAGAAAAAAGTTAACAAAAGTGCACTCCAGTCGAGTGGTTGATGTATTAAGAGTTGAGTTTTTAGAGATAGAATTTTATCATTCGATTGAATGGGTTCTAAAAATCCATTCACGATTTTTTTTAATCTCGATTTCAGATTGAAGAGTCATCACATTTTTACAATTCAAAATTGATATAACCTCATTCTTCGATCAAATTATCTGTGCGATTTATTTATAATCTTACCACATACAATATTAAATCACGATGATTCGCAAGTATTATAGTCTAACGAATGAAGTCTTGATTTTTAGTATATATAATTTGTAACTTGCTGCTAGAGGACCTCAGAATATCGCCGATAGGTTTTGTATCATGAGGGGGAAGAAAAATGGGGGATATTAAATCGAATATAGATATCCCTGAATTTCGTTTCCATTATTTTTGCGATGCTTCCCCGATGGTGAAAGATGAATGATATGTTCGAGAGAATGACGGCAGATATTGCAGTATCATTATTTTCGGCAATCGGTTTTAGCCTAACAGCGTTTTATATAATCGTAGCCCGCCGGAATAGGCCTACATGGAAATTCGGTGTTGTAATAACTATTTCGTGTGCCGAGTTTACTTTGGCACATGCCTTGCAAGGAATTTGTCTAGATTTTCCTGTTAAAGTATTCTTGTTCAAGATGTGCTTTTTAGGTATTACAGTTGCTCCTACTGCGTTCTTCTGTCTTACATTACATTATAGCGGGTTAAAGCATTTACTCACAACTCGTATGCTTTTATTGCTGAGTGTTTTCCCTGCAATAACCGCAGGATTGGTTATCACAAATGAAATTCACGGATGGATATGGAATCCCGCAAGTACAGCGCATATTGTGAACTTACCAAGCTTTATCTCAATTGCCGAGTCACGATTTTGGTACTGGTTATTGGTGGCGTATTCATACTTCTTCATCGGACTCGGTTGCTTTTTTCTCGTCCGGTTATTGATTCATTCTCGCGGAATCTATGGAGCACAGGTTGGTGCAGTCGTATTAGCTGCGATAATTTCAGTGCTTGGTACTGTTTTGGATATTCTTGGAATCAGTCCATTGGCGCCTTTTTCCGCAACAGCACTGGGGCTTACCATAGGCTGCATTACAGTAGCTTTTCTTTTGCCTTCTCTTCGTCGGCGTGATATACTATTCGTAACTCGCAGGGCAATTATTAATAGCATCAGCGATGGTATCGTGGTCGTGGATGGTGACAACCAAATCATTGATATGAATCCTGCAGCCGAACGATTAGTAGGCGAGCAAGTACTTAGGGCAAGAGGCAAACCTTTTGAAGAATTATTGCCGGAGATGAAATCAATCTCGACTTTGAATGCGGACAACAACGAAATAATATTAATGCGTGGTGGTACAACACGCATTTTTGATCTCCACGTATCAACTATTCAGGATTGGCGGGGCCGCACAGCAGGCCGATCGATTGATCTACATGATATTACCGAACGAAAGTGGGCAGAGGAAGCGCTCCGTGAAAGTGAAGAACGGTTTCGCACCACTCTTTATAGCATCGGCGATGGCGTTATTACAACTGATACCGACAGCAATGTTCAGCAAATGAATCATGTTGCTGAATTGTTGACCGGATGGAATGAAGGCGACGCGCGTGGAAGAAAAATTGATGAAATTTACGTCATCTTCAATGAAGAAACTAATACGCCGTTGGGTAATCCCGTCACCGTTGTGTTGGAAAAAGGAATAGTTGTAGGATTGGCAAACCACACAGTTTTAATAGCGCGGGATGGTACCCGCCGTCCTATAACAGACAGCGGTGCTCCGATACGAAATTCCAAAGGAAAAATAACCGGTGTTGTACTCGTCTTCAACGATCAGACCGAAAGGCGAGATTTGCAGGATCAATTGCTCCAGGCGCAAAAGATGGATGCCATCGGACTTCTTGCCGGCGGCGTGGCGCATGATTTCAACAATATGATCGGTGTCATTCTCGGATATGCAATCATGCTGGAGCAAAATTTTCTTCCGACTGATCCATCTTATAAAAAGATAAAAGCAATCATAAGCGCCGCTGAGCGCTCGGCAAATCTTACCAAACAACTGCTGGCTTTTGCCAGAAAACAAATTATAACGCCCGTGCCGTTAAACTTGAATGAAGAATTGAGCACGCTTCAAAAAATGCTGGAGCGGTTGATCGGCGAGGATATTACTTTGAACATTTCGTTAACGCCGGACTTGTGGAATATTAAAATCGATCCTGTACAGCTTGCTCAAATTCTTACCAACCTGGCGACGAATGCACGGGATGCCATCGAGAGTACCGGTTATGTGAGAATCGAAGCTATCAATCTTTGCATTGAAAAAACAATCGAGAAATATCCTGATAAAATTCCGGCCGGAGAATATGTGCAATTGATTTTTTCCGACACGGGAAAAGGGATGAATAAAGAAACCCTAAGCCATATTTTTGAACCCTTCTTCACAACCAAACCGAAGGGAGAAGGAGCCGGTCTTGGACTTTCAACCGTCTTTGGTATCGTCCAACAAAATATCGGATTTATCAATGTATACAGCGAGCCGAATCAGGGAACGACTTTCAAAATTAATTTTCCGAGATATTATGGTGCAACCGAAACTCCAGGTGAACAGATGCAGGAAATTCCGTTGAACGGGACAGAAACAGTACTGGTTGTTGAAGATGAGGCGGAATTACTCACTTTTGCTTTAAGCGTCCTGGAAATGCATGGGTATAACGTGATTGGTGCGAAGTCTCCCTCTAAAGCGCTGGCCATGTGTGAGAAGTGCGGGAAAAAGATCGACTTACTGGTTACTGATGTTGTGATGCCGGAGATGAACGGCAAAGAATTGAAAGAACAAATAGAAATAAAACATCCGGCTTTGAAAATATTGTTTATGTCCGGTTACACGGCAGATATTGTTGCACATCGTGGATTATTGGAAGAAGGTGTAAATTTTCTTCAAAAACCTTTTACGCCGCTTCTTCTTGCAAAAAAAGTACGGGAAGTTTTGAACGGGTAATTGTCCGACACATGAGGGTGGATTTGTATTTAAAATCTCAGCTTCATATCCTGGATCACTTTAATCTTACAATCCAAAATTGATTTTCCTTTTTCATTCAATTGCATCATTGGCACAAACAAACTCTTAGCGGCAAGGAGAGATTTGAATATTATTGTAGGCCGACGTCGACAACGTCGGCCACAGATGATAGATGAATTTCGCTATTCAGCTTCTTCAATGATTTCAAAATATGCCTCGGGATGTTCACAAGCCGGGCATTTCTCTGGGGGCGTTTTTCCAATGTGTATGTAGCCACAATTCCGGCACTTCCAGCGGACCGGTTTTTCTTTCTTGAACACAGTTCCTTCCTCAACCTGCTTCTGTAATTTCCGGTACCGCGCTTCGTGATGTTTTTCAACCGTGGATATCGAGCGGAACGCCTGAGCGATTTCAATAAATCCTTCCTGCTTGGCAACCTCTGCAAAATGAGGATATAATTTTGTATGTTCCTCCAGCTCGCCATCCGCCGCGGCTTTGAGGTTATCTTTTGTCGAGCCGATTACTCCCGCAGGAAACGAGGCGGTAATTTCCACTTCACCCCCTTCGAGAAATTTAAAGAATCGTTTTGCATGTTCTTTTTCATTATCAGCCGTTTCTAGAAAGATTGCCGCGATCTGTTCGAATCCCTCTTTCTTTGCCTTCGAAGCAAAAAAGGTGTAACGGTTTCGCGCTTGCGATTCGCCGGCGAAAGCGGCCAAAAGATTCTTCTCTGTTTGTGTTCCTCGTAAACTTGCCATTCTAATCCTCCTTGTATTTGACTTGCAACGTCGACAAATGTAATGAATATTTATAGTAATTATCAACTGACGTAATATTATTTGACTCTTGGCGATTGATTTCATATCATTCGACGATTAAGAATTCAATTGCTCCATTACATTTTCATTATTATAAACGCTCTTTAAAAAAGTGGCAGCGCATGAAAACGAAATCCTTTACGACAAAACCCGGCACTCCTCATCCTTTAGGTGCATCCATTCAAGATGGCGGTGTTAATTTCGCAATCTTTTCGCAACACGCAACCGGAGTTACACTTCTTCTTTTCGACAAACATGATGATGCAGAACCTCTCCAGACAATTATACTTGATCCGGAGGTGAATAAAACATTTCACTTCTGGCATATCTTTGTGGAGAGTTTGAAACCGGGAATCCATTATGCATTCCGAATCGATGGGCCGTATGATCCATCACAGGGATTCAGATATAATCAAAATAAAGTGTTGATCGATCCGTATTCAAAAGGGAATACAAATAATTTGTGGGATCGGGCGAATGCATGTGATATGGCTGACAATCTTCAAACTTCCTTGCGCAGTGTTGTAATAGACAGCAATGACTACAATTGGGAAGGCGACCAACCGTTACGGCGGGCGATGTCGGAAAGCGTGATTTATGAAATGCATGTCGGCGGATTTACAAAACATAAAAGCTCAGGTGTCGGCAATCCCGGAAAATTTAAAGGTGTGATTGAAAAAATTCCGCACCTGCAAAAGTTAGGCGTTACCGCTGTTGAATTGCTTCCTGTTTTTGAATTCGATGATGAAGAAGTTCTACGATCCGGTGTGGATGGCAAGCCGCTTTATAATTATTGGGGATACAGCACCGTGAGTTTTTTCGCGCCTCATAGGGGATATTGCATTGAACCCGAAACTGGAATGCACTTGAATGAATTCCGCGACATGGTCAAAGCTTTACATAAAGCCGGCATCGAAATTATTCTGGATGTTGTCTTCAACCACACGAGTGAAGGAAATCATCAAGGGCCAACAATTAACTTCAAGGGGTTCGATAATGAAATTTATTATTTTTTGGTACCGAATGACAAGCAATATTACATGGACTATTCCGGCTGCGGCAACACTCTGAATTGCAACCACCCGATTGTACAAAAGATGATTCTCGAATGTCTCGAATTTTGGGTCGACGAGATGCACGTCGACGGATTCAGGTTCGACGAGGGTTCGATTCTTTCACGAGGTCAGGATGGCATTCCAATGGAATATCCTCCAGTTATCTGGAGTATTGAATTATCCGAAATTCTTGCCGACACAAAAATTATTGCCGAAGCATGGGATGCGGCCGGCTGTTACCAGATTGGATATTTTCCAGGATTCCGTTGGGCGGAATGGAACGGAAAATACAGAGACGATATCCGGCGATTTGTTAAAGGCGATCCGGGTATGATCGGTGCGGTTGCTTCCCGCATGTCGGGCAGTTCGGATATTTATCAAACCAGCGGACATCTTCCGATCAACAGCATCAATTTCATCACGTGTCATGATGGATTTACAATGAATGATCTCGTTTCATATAACGAAAAGCATAATTGGAATAATGGAGAAAGCAATAAAGACGGTATTGATGAGAATTTAAGTTGGAATTGTGGTATCGAAGGTTCAACGAACGATCCTGAAATCGAAAAACTTCGTAATCGCCAGATTAAAAACTTTGCCACAATTTTAATGCTCTCGCGCGGCGTTCCAATGTTTGTGATGGGTGATGAATGCCGAAGGACACAAGCGGGAAACAATAACGCTTATTGTCAGGACAATGAAATAAGCTGGATGGATTGGAATCTCTTGAACGAAAATGAAACTATTTTCCGGTTCTTTGAAAAGATAATCGAATTTAGAAAGTCGCATCCTATTCTTCATGTTCCAAGATTTTTTGACGGAGAAATAAACAGCAGAGGATTAAAAGATATTTCATGGCATGGGATAAAACTCGATACACCTGATTGGAATAACCCAGAAGTTCGCACGCTCGCATTCACACTTGGCGGTTTTGAAGGCGATCCGGATATGCATGTCATGTTGAATATGTACTGGGAAGATATGGAATTCGAAATACCGGCCATCTCCGGAAGAAGTTGGTATAAAGTAATTGATACGAATCAGGATTCTCCGGATGATTTTTTGGAAAATGGAACCGAAGAGCTATGTTCAGAAAATACAGTGAACGTTTCTGCCCGGAGCATTATCGTTTTGCTATCGAAATAAAAAGAGGTGAAATTTTTAAAATAAACGTTCCTGGCAATCGTTTTCTATTAACAATAAAAACGCAATGCGTGTATACATTTATATTATCGATAACTACGCAATGCGTTGTTATGCGAGTTGCGTCATCGGTTTGCGCTGTTGCTTGAATCCTGTTGGCGTAAATTAGATTGGCAGGTTTGAGTTTCTTTGTGAGAAAGGAGTAACTATGAAAGTTTCCTTGTTTGTGATTTCTTTCGTCCTTCTTGGGATTGTATGCGGGTGCAACAAAGACGCATCAGTCAACCAAAGCGGCAACCAACAGTTTCGAGAGGATACATCCGCAATTGGGTACGGAACAGTTGTGGGATATGAAGGTTATTTTTCTCCCGAGGTTGGACCACATGGTGAGGTTTCGATATTTCCCCCAGGTTACGTGATGACAAATTATGACTGGATACAAGGTGCACCCGACACTTTACATCCGAGGATTTATCTGACAGGAAAAGCAAGCGACCTTTCAAAGGCACATCGTGTCAGAGTTAGAGGAAACTGGGCGGCCACAATGAGAACTGATGGTACAGATTCGCTCCTCTATATCAATATGTCAATCGACAGTCTTGAGGTTTTGGAATAAACTATTCTTATTGACGCAAACCGACAAACGCATAACAGGCGTGGTTACGGCGTTCACTTGTTTGCCAATGCTAAATGAAAAATCGGAGTTGATATATTATTGTGTTCACTCAATGTCGCCGCGAAGCAGATATAAAATAGGTCATTTGCAAAATGTCGCGGCGGCACTGCGTAACCACGCCAGACGTTATGCGTCATGACGGTGCTGTCCTGTATAAAGGAGAATAATTCTTGTTTGATATTTTTAAAAATTGTCTTTTTTGTAACACATCACTTCCCGATTCACGATCAGGAGACGGTGAACATATTTTCCCTGAAAGTATTTTTGGATTCTGGCGTAGCTATGACGTATGTCCCCAATGTCAAAAAGTGCTTGGAGATGAAGTAGATGTTCTAGCGATAAAAACAGTTCCAATATTAAACGGGCTTGAAGCCCTTAACTTAAAGGATACTAATCCTCATTTGGACCAGATGAACTGGAGCGGTGAAGATAATCTAAACAAACGAAAAATATCAATGATAAAACGAGGTTCTAAATTTCGAATGAAGTTAACAAAAACTGACGACTACCTCGAATGTGGAGAAGAAAATCTTGATAACTTTGCCAAATCATGGTTAAGGGATAAAACACGCGATAGTCTTACGCCGGAACAATTTGAAAGTGAATATACCAATTTTAAAAGCGTCTACAATAATCTCTCTCCTGGTAATACTTATCATTCCGAGATATTTGGTTATACTATAAGAAGGAATCAAGCAAAGAATGTTCATATTGACAATCCAATACCCAGCAATATTACTAGACTCATTGCAAAAATTGTTACATACTACATCCATTATAGCTTTTCCCATAATCAACTTGGATTTATTGAAGAACTACAATCAATCCGAGAGCACGCTCGTTATGGTACACCATTAAACAATAATAATATTAATCCACTTAGAGCGTTAGAAGAAAACAAGTATTACCCATTTCATAGAGTTGCGTTTTATCCGGATGAACGAATAACTATCATTGATACAACTTTTTTCGGAAATCTCGGATGGAGAACTTTTCTGCACTCCAGCGAACCTCTAATCATCAAAGATCTTGAAAATAAGCCAGTAGAATCATTATTTTATGTACTTGATTTCACCAATATTTATCAGCGAAAAAAATACTTGGGTATCAAGTATCCCGGTCATGACGAAGCTACTTGGTATGATATTGACAAATGATATTGAGGCACAGCCACAAACGCCTAACACGCGTAAAACTGGCGCTCACTTATTTTGGAAGTCAGAAATAAATCGGAATTTTTTTTAATATTAGTTGTGTTCGCTCCACCCTGCCGCGTTGCAGATATTAAATTTGTCATTTCCTAAATCACGCGGCAGGCCGGCAGTTTTAAGCGAGACGTTATCTCGACTACCTCCAGTCAACTCCACACACAAGACACAATCTAAAATAATGTTGTACTTTAGCACGTAACAGGATTTTGTAAACAGAGCGGTTGTTGAGCGATGCCCCGATCTTGTCGAGGGGCGAATATAGAATGCCACATCGGGAGCCAGTCGAGATGACCGTGCAATGACTTTTTCAGCGCGAACTAACTAGACAACAAGAGCAAGCTCGAATCTTTCAAATCAAAAAACACTCTCGTCACTTTTCATCGAATAACCCACTAATCTCCTGAGCCTCAAATTCCGAGAATGTTTAATGGAAAACAGTTATATTAGTTAACATCGGATTAACTTAACTGCAATTGTCAGTATTATTAAGTCGTTTCATATCGATGGAGGATTGTGTTGACGGAGAATTTTGATGAAACATCCACCAATGAAGCAGGATGCGTTATACAAAGATCAGATCACTGACCTGGATATCTATCTATTCAAACAAGGAAATCATTTCAAGCTTTACGAAAAATTAGGTGCGCATCTTGCCACCCGTGATGGTGTGAACGGCACGGCATTCGCTGTGTGGGCGCCGGATGCAGAAAAAGTTACTGTCATCGGAGATTTTAATGGATGGAACCGCCAGGTAAACCCTCTTCAGGTTCGCTGGGATGGTTCAGGAATCTGGGAAGGTTTTATCGCCGGTGTTGAAAAAGGAACGATTTACAAATTTTATATTCAATCGAAAAATCGAGGCTACAAAATAGAAAAAGGCGATCCTTTCGCTATGCTGTGGGAAGTTCCTCCGCGAACCGGTTCGATTGTGTGGGATTTGCAATACGAGTGGAAGGATGACGAATGGATGCGCACCCGCCAGAAAGCGAATGCACTCGATGCTCCGATGTCGATCTATGAAGTCCACCTTGGATCATGGAGGCGCGTACCGGAAGAAGGAAACCGCCCGCTCACTTACAAAGAAACGGCGCAGTATCTTCCTGCATATATGCAGGAGATGGGATATACACATGTGGAATTTCTTCCGGTCATGGAACATCCGTTTTTCGGTTCGTGGGGTTATCAAACGACTGGATACTTCGCGCCAACATCTCGATATGGAACTCCTGAAGACTTCATGTTTCTTGTCGATCAGCTTCATCAGCATGGCATAGGTGTGATCCTCGACTGGGTGCCATCGCATTTTCCGAGCGACGATTTCGCTCTTGCATATTTCGACGGCACTCATCTCTTCGAACATATGGATCGCCGCAAAGGATTTCATCCGGAATGGCATAGCTGCATTTTTAATTACGGCAGACACGAAGTAAGGGCGTTCCTCATCAGCAGTGCTCTTTTCTGGGTCGAAAAATATCATGCCGATGGTTTGAGGGTAGATGCTGTTGCGTCGATGATCTATCTGGATTATGCCCGGAAAGCAGGAGAGTGGATTCCCAATTACCACGGTGGAAGGGAAAATCTTGAAGCAATTGCATTCTTAAAACGATTGAATGAAGCTGTGTATAAAGAGCATCCGGATATCCAGATGATCGCAGAAGAATCTACAGCATGGCCGATGGTTTCCCGTCCGGTGCACGTTGGTGGATTGGGTTTTGGTCTGAAATGGAATATGGGATGGATGCACGACACTCTCGATTATTTTTCGCAGAATCCCCTGTTCAGAAAATATCATCAAAATAAATTAACATTCAGCATCTGGTATGCATTCACTGAAAATTTTCTTCTCTCCATATCTCATGATGAGGTTACACATGGGAAAGGATCACTCTTCGGTAAGATGGCCGGAGATGAGTGGCAAAAGTGTGCGAACCTGCGGCTCTTTTTCGGTTACATGTTCGGCCATCCGGGGAAAAAACTTCTTTTCATGGGATGTGAATTCGGACAATGGAGAGAATGGATTCACGAAGAGAGTTTGGAATGGCACAGCCTTGAATTTGGATCTCATCGTGGCATTCAGAATTGGATGAAAGATCTTAACCATTTCTACAGGAATGAACCTGCATTATATGAAATTGATTTTTCGAACGATGGCTTTGAATGGATGGATTTTCATGACGTGGATAATTCGGTGTTGACTTTTCTCCGAAAGGGAAGAGACCCGGATCAATTAATTGTCGTTATTTGCAATCTCACTCCCGTGCCGAGATACAATTATCGCGTAGGCGTCCCTCGCGACGGATATTGGATCGAGCGATTGAACAGCGATTCGACGTTCTACGGCGGCAGTGGAATGGGAAATTCAGGCGGAGTATGGTCTGAGAACATTCCATGGCAATGGAAGGATCATTCCATCTCTATCACGCTGCCGCCTTTATCAGTATTATTCTTTAAAAGATGAAACGATATATTTGCATTCACGGGCATTTTTATCAGCCTCCGAGAGAAAATCCGTGGCTGGAAGAAGTAGAGTTTCAAGAGTCGGCAAAGCCGTATCACGATTGGAACGAACGCGTCACAGTGGAATGTTACGCTCCGAATACTGCAGCTCGGATCGTCGACAATAAAAATAGAATTGTCGATCTTGTCAATAATTATTCGAAGATCAGTTTTAATATCGGCCCGACTTTATTCGCATGGATTGAGAGGCACAGGCCGGATGTCCTTGAAGCAATTGTGGCGGCAGATAAAGAAAGCCGGACACGTTTCTCCGGACACGGTTGCGCAATCGCGCAAGTGTATAATCATATGATAATGCCTCTTGCCAACCTTCAGGACAAATATACCCAAGTCCGTTGGGGAATAAAAGATTTTGAAAATAGATTTGGAAGATCCCCGGAAGGAATGTGGCTGCCTGAAACGGCCGTGGATATTGAAACACTCGAAGTGCTTGCTGAGTTAAATATTAAATTCACGATTCTCGCTCCGCACCAAGCTGTCCGGATAAAAGAAATTTCGGCAAATAAAGCATGGATAAATGTTGGAGAAAAAATTGACCCGACAATGGCTTATTTGTGCCGGCTCCCTTCCGGTAAGTCGATAAATATTTTTTTCTATGACGGGCCAATTTCTCATGATATTGCCTTCGGCAACCTGCTTGAAAATGGCGAGAGGTATGCAGAAAGATTGCTTTCCGCATTTAACAATTCAAGAACATGGCCGCAGCTCATTCACGTTGCGACCGACGGCGAATCATACGGGCATCATAAAAAATTCGGCGAGATGGCGCTTGCCTATGTATTGAATCGGATCGAGTTGGCGGAGGATGTACAATTAACAAACTATGGTGAGTATTTGGAAAAAAATCCTCCTACTCATGAAGTAGAAATTCTGGAAAATTCTTCGTGGAGCTGCATCCATGGAATAGAACGCTGGCGAAGCGACTGCGGTTGCAATATGGGCCAGCCGGGATACAAGCAAACATGGCGAAAACCGCTTCGTGAGACGCTGAACAATGTGCGGGATGAACTGTCGCCATTATTCGAGTATGAGGGTTTGAAGTTTCTTTCGGATCCATGGAAGGCACGCGACGAGTATCTCGAGGTAATTAATGATCGATCACAGGAAATCGTTAAAAAATTTCTAACACGTCATTCAACTCACGAACTATCGGATGAAGAAACAGTAAAAGTTTTAACGCTTTTGGAAGTTCAACGGAATTGCATGTTGATGTTTACGAGCTGCGGCTGGTTTTTCGACGATCTTGCAGGGATCGAAACTATTCAGGTATTGCGCTATGCATCGAAAGCGGTTCAGGATGCCTCCACATTAACCGATTGGCCTTTAGAACAAAAACTAATCAAGATGTTGACACGCGCACCCGGCAATGCAGTTAAAAATGGTGCAGAAATATATAATACAAAAGTAAAACCGACGAGTGTCGATTTGAGGAGAGTTGGGATTCATTACGCGATATTGTCATTGGCCATTGCATACCCGCGGGTCGTCCACCTTTATTGTTATATCGTCGAGAATGAATCTTATAAAAAAATGGGAGACGGAAGCGCCATAGCTGTCGTTGGAAAAATTAAAATTCGTTCGACAATTCTGCAGAGTGAAGCTTCTTTTGTGATTGCGGCATCATGTTTGAGTGAGTACGAAATTAATTGTGGTATCAAAGTATTCGAGAGCAATGAGTCGTATTCTTTGATGGAACAGGAATTTTGCGCTTCATTTGATGACGCCGATGGAACGAAATATCTTCAACTCATGAGGAATTACTTTGGATCGAATATATATTCATTCCAACATTTATTTCATGACGAACAACGCCAAATCATGCATGAAATTTTGAACCGGGCTATCGAGTCTGCCAATATAGTACTTTTTGATTTACATAGAAAAAATTCAGATGCGATAACATTCCTTGAAAAACATCAACAACCTATTCCTCATTCTTTTATTGTCCCCGCTCGGTATGTTCTTGCTCACCGGCTTGCTTTATTATTTGACGAGCCTGTTTTAGATCCGGCGAAAGTCCGAGATCTTGAGGAGAAAGCGAAAAACTTAAATATTCAACTGCAATTGATGAGTGGCGATCAAGCGCGGGCTGACAAATGGATTGCCGATCGTTTCGAGGATCTTAACCGAGAACCTTATAATATAAAAATTCTTGAAGAGTTGAATCATTCTTTTGAAGTCATTTCAACTCTTGATCTAGATATTGATTTGTGGAAGGCGCAAAACATTTTTTTTAAATTGGGAAAAACTATCTATCCGGAGCAAGCGGAAAAGGCAAAGAAAAATGATCTTACTGCACATCAATGGATTGAGTTCTTTTCTCGTTTGGGTGAGTATGTTCGGGTCAAAATAACACTAACGATGTAAAAAATTAAAAGGCCGATAAAGCATACTAAATAAACCAAACAAGATTTTTAGATTATTTCGTGTATTTCTCCCGGAGGGACTCTCCCAAAGGGATCCCTTCGGGACTTCGGAGGCGGGCGACTATTTTCTGTCAGTCTCTCATATTTGTTGTGGCATGATGATTATAATCAAGCATGTGTTTCATTTGCCGAACATTCAGTTCCGTCGGCAGTCCTTCAGGATGCCAATGTTTTTTACAGCCGCTATAATCGAGAAGCACACATTGTGCAGGAACATCGTAGCGCTTTAATTCCCATCCGCCTTCGAGTAGTGTTGTAACACAAGCTGCAGCTACTATACCGCGACTCAATTGGCCATCTTTTGGTGACCAGAGTGACAAATCCGACGAATGCGGGATAATGTATACCTCGAAATTTCTTTTTTTGCCCATTTCCCGCAGTTGATTCACGTGGCATTCTGGCATGCAACCTTGACAGTGCAAACCTTCCCGGACTTTCACTGCTTCACATTCTCCGGACGGACGCGCACGCATACAACCAGGTATCAATACCGCTTTCGTCTCTGTTGCCAAAAAATCTTTCCGATAAGAACGGTTCATTATCTCTGCACCGATCATATTGAGGTGATACTCAGCTCTTGATCGAGTGCACTGAACTCGGTCTTCTCTCCATCGGTAATGATTGCCGCGTCGAATTAGAAAATCATCGACATTGATGGTGAACTCACCGAGAGATTGTTCCGCTCTTAAAATAAACCAATCTGTGAATTCAAATATCTTGATGGCCATTGCAGTGCGAAGCGGTTCAGGGATTGTATCCCAATATGCACGCCAGCGAATAAATCTCAGGGCATGTTCATAGAATACACCTGTGGCTTCCAACCAAATGCAAAGCCGATCGATGTCCCGTAAACTTGGAAGCATCTTTGGTTTTTGTTTTTTCGTTTTCGGAAAAAGGAATAATGTAATAAGAATTCCCCGGACAAAGTCGGTCAACGGTTTAAAACGATGATCGTTTTTTCGCAAGTCTGCTAAACGTATAAGCGTAACGAATGGAGCTTTATGCACGGCGAGTGCGTGACAGGCGTACGATTTCCAAAGCAGGCCGAAACTGAGGAGTTCAAGAAGATATTCCTCAGGTTGTCGCAATGATTCGAGATTGAATTCTTTTATATACTCCATGAACTCTGAGACTGTCGGCATTAGGGATTCAGCGGCGTGATTGAGCACTTCGTCGGTAAATTCACTGACACGTTTATAGTACAGCTCGGAATTCGGTTGATGATTCGTGAGCGAATATGTTATTGGATTGTTCAAATGGGTTTTCCTATTGGATTCTTTCTTTGAAATCAAATGATAATATATATAATTTACGGAAAATTCTATTTCTTGTTCCACAAAATGGCAATCTCTGTGAAAAAAAGTATGAATTTATGATTCCGGTCGAATTTATAAACCATAGTGTTTATCATTGTGATAGTGATTACCAAAATGCTGGGATACTAAGGAAACGATCCAGATTTATACGTATTATTAAAAGCATCAGAAAATACATTGTTTTTGACGTTAAGTTGGCGGCAACTATATAATGAAAAACTGAATTATCGGAGAAATTTTATGTCAATTATTTTTCGACTCTTAGTAGTATCATGCATTTGTATTCCTGTTTTACTTTTTTCACAAAATAATAGCCGCTTATCGGACGATAAATTTCCAGATCATGTCCCCGGAGAAATAATTATTATGTACAAATCAACCGGGAGTCAGTTGCCTCAAGGAAACCAAATATTGCTGGAGCAAAATAATGTGGTGGACGAGATACAAAAGTATGTAGGCAATACAATAAAAGAATCTAAACCCGTATTTAGCTGGCTTGTTGAAGAGATGATAAAAAATAGTGAAACGGAAACAACATTAACCGAACGAATGGTCCGTGAAAGGAATGAAAAGAGACAAACTCAATTGAATAAGTTCGGATTCGTGCCGAAGGTCAATGATGTTCAAAAGACCTTTTCACGATCATTTGATAATTCTAGAATCTTGCTTCTGCGGCTGAGTGATCCAGAAAAAACGGACGAGATAATTAGTAAGCTTCGGGGTTATAGAACTTCCGAATTTGAAATAATAAAAACAGAATACAACCATTTATATCCGCTGTCGGATGTTCCTAATGATCCTCTCTATCCTCAACAATGGGCTCACACAAAAACCGATGCCGAATCGGCATGGTCGATCTCGCAAGGTGATCCCAATATTGTTATCGGGATTGTCGATGTCGGCGTCGATTTGTTTCATGAAGATTTGATAGATAATCTCTCCTCCAAAGGTTATGATTTTGTTGATATTGATACAAGTTATTATAAGAAAATAGGTTTCAGTTTAATACCCGGTGAAGATTATATGCAACCAGACAGTATACCGATGGATTTCTTGGGACATGGTACCCATTGTGCCGGTATCGCCGCTGCACGCGGTAATAATTGGAAGGGAGTGATAGGCGTGGCTCCCCGATGCACCATTATGCCCCTGAGAGCCGGTTTCGATATTAAAGATTCCCAGGGGAATGAACAGGGTTTGATGGATGAATCTGCAATAGCGAACGCAATTCAATACGCGGTTCTGAATGGTGCAAATGTCCTGAGCATGAGCTTCGGTAGTCCTAATGAGGATTCTCTTGTTATCGACCAAATAAATTTCGCATATTCAAACGGAGTTGTTGTCGTTGCTGCCGCGGGTAATTCATCCAATGATACAAAAAGTTATCCGGCCGCCTCAGATCACGTTATATCAGTTGCGGCGGTAGATCAAAGCTTGAATGCAGCCGTATTCACAACATATGGAACATGGGTCGATGTTGCGGCACCAGGGGTTTATATTCTTTCTACCGTTCCTAAATCCGGTGGAATTGACGCAGATCCATCAGGCTATCGTTATTTGAGCGGCACCTCCATGGCTACACCTTATGTTGCCGGTTTAGCTGCTTTAATATTGTCGGTCAATCCGCACTGGACGCCTGACGATGTAAAAACTATTATAAAAAAGAGTGTAACAAATCCTGCAGAACAATCGCGCTATATTGGCACCGGTCTTGTTAATTTAAATAATGCACTTCATATTACAACTCTGTCAAAATCCACAGCCGAAATATTCTCGCCAATTAATAATTCAGTTATAACGAGTAAAATACCCATCATTGGCAAGATTACCGGTGATGAATACAATATTTATTTTGGGAAAGGAATGTATCCTACTTCATGGACATTGATTACCGGGGGGGAAAAGCCATTGAACGACACTCTCGGATCGTTCGAAATTAGTGGTATTACCGATACTCTCTACACAATTAGATTGGTTGCAAAGGACGCCGATGGTGAAAATGAGAGCAGAGTTTATTTTCGCGTATTCCATACAGAGAGTACTCTGAAGGCTCTGAACAACTTTCCTGTTACACTTTACTCAGGCACTTCATACTATACTGCGGATACGAAGCCGGTTATTTGTGACATCAATCATGATGGGAAAAAAGAATTAATAATCATGACAAATGGCTGGTTACATGTCATTGACTCTTCCGGCCATGATATCAACGGATGGCCTAAATATACAGGGGGAGACGTATCTTGGCGTACTCCTGCAGTTGCCGATTTAAACGGTGATGGATTAGAAGAGATAATTACAGTCAGTGGTACTCTCTCTTGGACGGACACCTGGTTGAATGTTTGGGATTGCAACGGGAACAGACTTCCGGGATGGCAGAACCCTCTGCGTTTTAGCTTCTCACTTGTAGATCCTGTTGTAGCAGATATAGATAATGACGGCAAACTGAATATTATTCTTACAGATTTAAATGGATGGATTTATAATTATAATAATACAGGTACTTTGATTTGGAAACAACAAATTCCCACAAGTGTTGCTTCTGATTATATTGAAAATATTGCAGTTGGAGATTTGGATGGAGACGGCAGACAAGAATTAATTTGTATTTCGTATAATGCAAAAGTCTATATCTATAACTATTTGGGACAACTCATGCGGTCGTTCGATGTTCATGGCGCTACGTGGGGTAATGTATTGATCGGAGATTTGGATAAGGATGGAAGATATGAAATCGTCACACCTCTGGGTTCAAATATTCCGGGCTGGTCTGATGGAGTGAGTGTCTGGGACGATACAGGGAAATTAATTTTTACAAAAGACAATATACTGGGATCATATTCAGCGTCGATTGGAGACATTAACAGAGATGGGTATCCGGAGATTTGTTTTTCTTCGTTACATTATAACACAACGAGTGGTTTCGAGGTTGTTACTGTTGTAGACCACAAAGGGAACGATTTACCCGGATGGCCGCGAAGAGTTCCCGGGAATGTCGGTTCGAGATCAAACATTATAATAGCAAATGTCGAGGGGGATGATTTCCCGGAAATAATAGCTGGTTATGATAATGGAGATGTTATAATTTACAACCATGACGGGACGATATATTCCATTGTATCGACAGGTGCACATCTTTCATCTATCGCAGTTGGCGATCTCGATAATGATAATATTAATGAACTATTCGTCCATTCGTATGACGGAAAATTGTATGGCTGGAAATTATCGAATTCTCCAGCTAAGGTAATTCCTAAAACCTGGCCTATGTATATGCATGATATTCACAATACAGGGAATTTTAATTCGAATATCGACGGGCTTGAAAAGGGAGTGGAACTCATTTCTGCAAAATCGTTGAATCTCGGGAGTGTGCAATTGGGTCAACGTAGGGACTCGACTATTTTCATTCGGAATTTTGGGAGTGATACATTAAAGATTTCATCTTCGTCGATATCCTCAGAAAATTTTAAAGTCGAAAGAACAAGTATGTCAATTCCTCCAGGTCAGGCATTTAAAGATACTGTGCATTTCATGACATCTTCTCGGGGATGTACATCGGCAAAATGCATCCTGACAAGCAATGCACCTACGTCGCCTGACACCATCTTACTCTCGGGCAGTGGAGATGTTGGCGAGAGTCATGCAAATTATAACACGAAAGCTTTAAATTTGTCAAACATCAAATATCATTATCCTAACGATACAACAGTAATGATATCGAATACAGGTGTTGATACGCTGAGAATTTCTGGGATAAAGTCTTCGAATCCGGATTTCTCCGCGAGGCCGCAAATGATAAATATTCCGCCGGGTAAAAAATTTGTAGACACATTACGAATCACTCCTGCCAACCTTTCACCGGTCTTTCTGGTGTTTGTGGTTTATAGCAATAGCCCTACGTCACCGGATTCGATAACTATCTCTGCAATACCATCTCCGGATGTCGAGATTCATATGAAACCGAAAAATATTTCACTCGGGAATGTGGTGATTGGTAATTCAAAGGATACTACTTATCTTATATCAAATTCCGGGGTAGATAGCCTACGGATCATGGGGTTCTCATTTGATACAACCCTAATCAGTCTACGTCATCCGCTTAGTATTAGTTCTGCCGGCATGATAATCTCACCGGGAGCGAGCATAATCGATACAATTCAATTCAAAGCCGTTAACCTTGGCTCGATGTCGATAGGCATAGCTTTTACAACAAATGATATATTCGAACCGTTTGAGTCGATTACCGTTAACGTCAACGTTGTGAAGAAAGATGCTGTATCAGATATCCCACATCAAATTCCTACTGCATATAGTATCGAACAGAATTATCCAAATCCATTCAATGGAAGTACTGTGATCCGATATGCGTTGCCGGTAAAGAGTTTCGTCAAACTAGAAATTTTTAATTTGTTAGGACAATTAGTTTCCACAATCGCACAGGGCGAACAGGATGCTGGTTATTATGAAGAGAGATGGGGACAGGCGAATGCCTCCGGAATATTCTTTTGTCGTTTTACCGCAACATCGTCGAGCGATCCCACAAGAAAATATAGTAACGTTCGGAAGATGATAATCTTGAAATAATACAAAAGAGAACTTTGATAAATAATGAGTTATTATTGAATCTTTGATTGCCTTTGGCTTATTTGAATCTTACCTTTTTCTAAAAAGGAAATTGATGAAAATAATCCAATCAGCAAATAACTTATTTTTCATACTCGATTTATCGGAGTTTTCATGAAATTGAAAACATTCCCGGTTTTTCTCGTATTTCTGGTTATGGGATTCGGCGATGCAGTCGGGCCATTCGTCGGATTGGCAAAAAATAATTTTTATCTAACAAACTTCGAAGCACAACTTATCGCATTTATGGGTTTCATAGCCGATACGATATTTGTCGCAGCAGGATTTATCGTTTCCTTGCTCGCACTCGGATATATCACCATCGTTTCTTTTAGGCCGGTCGTCGACACGCGAAAAAATATTTAAACAGGAGAACAAAAAATGAATTTAGAAAATGACAACCGGATTGTTATGACGCTCGATGCAGGCGGAACGAATTTTGTTTTTTCAGCAATTCAAGGAAATAAGGAAGTCATTCGCCCAATTACTTTTCCTTCGCATGCAGACAATCTAGAGTTGTGTTTGCGTACTATTAACGAGGGATTCACCGAGGTGAAAGATTTTTTGAAGACTCCGCCGGTCGCAATCAGTTTTGCTTTTCCGGGCCCGGCAGAGTATCCGAAAGGGATTATCGGAGATTTGGGGAATCTTCCTGCGTTTCGCGGCGGTATAGCGCTTGGGCCATTTCTTGAGGAAAAATTCCACCTTCCAGTGTTCATCAACAACGATGGAAATCTATTCGCATACGGTGAAGCAATTGCAGGATTATTGCCAGAAGTTAACCGGGCGCTGACTGCGAATCATAGTTCGAAGACATTCAACACGCTTTTTGGAATTACTTTAGGGACTGGTTTCGGCGGCGGAATTGTAATCGATGAGAATTTAATCATTGGCGATAACTCTGTTGCAGGAGAAATATGGCTCCTTCGGCACAAGCTTGAACGAAACTTAAATGCCGAGGAAGGCGCATCCATCCGTGGGGTGAGGCGATACTATCAAATGATTTCTAAAACCGCAATCGATGAAGTGCCTGAACCGCGAGATTTATTTCTCATTGCTCGCGGTGAGTTGGAAGGAAACATAGAAGCGGCGCGCGAGGCATTTCGATTGTTCGGTGAGGTTGTCGGTGATGCTTTGGCGAACGCAATTACTCTGATCGACGGTCTCATTGTAATCGGAGGAGGATTAGCAGGAGCCGCGGAATTTTTCATGCCGCAAGTGATTCGTGAACTTAATGGTCAGATGGATCAGGTCGACCATAGAAAAATTAATCGACTTGAAACGCGTGCTTTCAATCTCGACGATGAAAAAGAACGCGCAGCCTTTCTCAAGGGGGAAGAACGAATCATCAACGTTCCCGATTCATCACGAACTATAACTTACGATCCTTTGCAAAGAATTGGTGTCGGAATTTCGCGGCTTGGAACGAATACAGCTATCTCAATCGGAGCATATGCATTTGCATTGAAAAAACTCGGATAGATTCACCGTCTAGCTCTCAATCTTAACCTCAATCTGAATCTTGATCTCTATCCGTCTCTTTCTTTTTCTCTTGCATTTTTTTTGAAAGAAACTTATATTAATAAGTAAACTTTTTAGACCGCTCCGATGTCTTGAGCGGTTTATTATTAAAAGGTTCATGGACAGGTAGCTCAGTTGGTAGAGCAAAGGACTGAAAATCCTTGTGTCGGGGGTTCAATTCCCTCCCTGTCCACACGACGGGGTTTCTCAATTTTAATAAGGGAGATCCCGTTTTTTTCTGGATATTATGCTTTTAACAGATGTTGATGGTTCGAGGTGAATATGAAAGAGAAAGCGGTAGTCTTAGTAAGTGGTGGAATGGATAGTTGTGTGACGGCGGTTATTGCTTCACAATCGTTTGATCTTGCTTTTTTTCATGTGAATTACGGACAACGGACAGAGCAACGTGAACATCAGGCCTTTCAGGCTCTGGCTGATTATTTCGGAATAAAAGACAGATTGGTAGTAAATGGTAATTTCCTTGCCCGAATCGGCGGGTCAAGCCTCACTGATAAATCAATCACGGTTGAGAAGGCCGACCTGGAGCGAGAGGGAATTCCGTCATCGTATGTGCCGTTCCGGAATGCAATAATGCTTTCAATTGCGACAAGTTGGGCTGAAGTGCTTGGAGCAACGCATCTTTTTATCGGAGCTGTCGAGGAAGATTCATCGGGTTATCCGGATTGCCGGAAAGAATTCTACGATGCCTTCGATGAAGTTGTGCGAATCGGAACGAAACCTACAACCTCGATAAAGATCGAAACACCCATCATTGGTTTGAAAAAGGCGGAAATTGTTAAAAAAGGAAAGGAACTGAACGCGCCATTCCATTTGACTTGGTCGTGCTATCAATCGGAAGATCGTGCGTGCGGCGTTTGCGATAGCTGTGCGTTGCGGCTAAGGGGATTCCAGGAAGCTGGGTTCGAGGACCCAATTCTGTACGTCACAAAACCAATCTACCTAAAATAATAACTATGAAAATATCACCGAGATTAGAATCACTATTTCTTCATCCTGAATCACGACTGCTACGGCCCGCTTGGCGATTCCTTATCTTTCTATCTTTCTTTATTGTAGGCGAGATTGGAATCTCCATAATATTACTGCCGTATATGGGAAATCCTTTGGTGGCCTCGACAGTATCTTTGATTGTTCTTATTCCGATTTCGATTTTGATGGTAACAGTTTTTGAAAGACGCAGGTGGGATTCATTTGGAATTCAATTTGATGGCCGGATGCTTAGTGAACACCTGAAAGGATTGTCACTCTCCTCAGTCATGATGATCGCAATTGTTTTGAGCTTTATTGCAGGTTCAGTTCTTACTTTTGAAAGCAAGCATTTAACATTCACTGAATATTTTTTCCGATTGATTCTCGGAGCGACATTCTTTTATGTCGCCGCCCTGGTGGAAGAATTATTATTTCGTGGATATCTTTTTCAGACATTGATCGAAATAATGAATCCGATTTGGGCTACTATTATTTTCTCGCTATTTTTTGGCGCAGCACATTTCATGAACCCGCATGCTACATTTTTTTCTTCATGCAACATCGTGTTGGCAGGAATATTTTTATCGATATGCTATCTTAAAACAAAATCACTCTGGTTTTGTACAGCCGTACACTTCGGATGGAATTATTGTCAGGGAGTTATTTTTTCTCTGCCGGTAAGCGGATTACATCCGGATGCATATGCTTTATTCACAGTACATATTGATCAAGCTGAATGGCTTACGGGTGGATCATTCGGGCCGGAAGGCGGAGCAGCAGCTTTCGTTATTTTAATTGTAGCGATTGCCTTCCTGTTAAAAACAAATTACATTAAAGAATATAAAAACTCTATTTCTGAAGTATGTGTAAATCATTTTGAAAGCATAAATGAGTAAACACAGAATTATCTATCTTTTTCTTCTTCCCTTAACAGCTTTTCATCTTTCGGCACAATGGGAGACGGATTCTGTTTATGACTATCACACACAGAAGGGAATTTCAGCTGTATATAATTTAGAATTTCCGGAAGCTACGAAAGAATTTAACGAGATGGTCCGGCTTCGTCCGGATCATCCTGCCGGGCACTTCTTTCTAGCGATGGTTGATTGGGAACAGATTGCAATAGATATTGATAATGAATCGTATGACGATGCGTTTTATGACAAACTTGATCAAGTAATCGATGTCTGCAACAAACGGCTGAAAGATAATTCTGACGATGTTACTGCACTTTTTTTCAAGGGTGGAGCAATTGGATTTCGTGCCAGGTTACGCGCTAATCGAGATCATTGGCTGCGAGCCGCAAATGACGGCCGTCTCGCTTTGCCGATTATACAAAAGATCCGGGAGTTGCAGCCGGATAATTACGATGTATTGCTTGGAACAGGCATCTACGATTATTTCGCTGAAGTTGCCCCGGAAAAATATCCTATTCTGAAACCAATCATGATTTTTTTCCCGAATGGGGACAAAAAACGGGGAATCGAGTCTCTTCGTCTTGCGTCGGAAAAAGCGAAGTATGCCGCTGTCGAAGCTGCATATTGCCTGATGCAGGTGTATTATTCGTATGAACACAAACCAGCGAATGCTCTTCCATTGGCAATTCGATTGCATGCACGATTTCCCAATAATCCTCAATTCGAACGCTCGCTGGGTCGATGTTATGTCCAACTCGATGTTTGGCCGGAAGTGTTTCGAATCTTTACAGATATTAATTTGAAATTTGAAAAAAAACTTAACGGCTATAATCATAATTGTGCCCGAGAATCGGAATATTATATCGGAATGTTTTATTTCAATACGAACCAACTCGACCAGGCTGTGATACATTTCTTCAGATGCGATTCACTAAGCCGTAATCTTGATAGGAAGGATGGGCCATCCGGTTTTATGACCATGGCCACTCTTCGTTTAGGTCAGGTTTACGATCTTCAGGGGAAAAGGGAAGATGCTTTGCTTCAATATCAAAAAGTTCTCTCTTTGAAAGAATTTGAGAATGCACATCAATCAGCAGAACAGTACATTCAATCACCGTATCGAGCACAATAAGAAACATTTTTCTAATTTTCTCCCTTGGTTTTATTTCATCTATCATGTTAGGCCACACACAATGAAAACTACTTGCAAATAATGAGTAAATCAAAATCAGATATTGAAATTAATCAGCTTGTAGGACAATTTGGACTGACGATATTTAGATTGTCTCATAGGATGATTCAAAATAATGAATTGGCAAAGGAAGCGGCACAGGAAGTTTGGTATGAGATTGTTAAGAGTTTAGATAACTTCAAAGGAGATTCAAAAGTATCTACATGGATTTATATTATTGCAAAAAGGACAATTTTAAGATATGCGCAATCAGAAAGAATTTATAAAAAACATGAAATAAATGCTCATTTTGACCTTGACCAGATAGAATATAATGAATTAGAATATGATAAAAAGTCTTGGGTTAAGGAAAAATGTGATTACTGCTTGACAGCTTTCTGCCATTGCCTTAACAATGAGTCGAGATTGATTTTTTTTGTTTCGGAATATTACTGAATTACCGTATTCCAAGATAAGTGAGATTATGGAGATAAAAGAGGACAATGTCAGACAGATTTTGTCGCGTTCAAAAGAAAAAGTTAAAAATATCATGGATAATAATTGCATATTATTCAATCCAAATGGTAAGTGTAGATGCAGGATTCGCAAGCAAATAATTTCGATTGATTTAGATTAAGAGTATAGCAAGCTGGCAAAGACCACCCGATTGATCGATTTTTTTAAAATATTTGATAAGGAGCTACCACGGAAAAATTATTGGGAAAATTTTTTATCTGAAGCTGTCACAAATTCAAAAATTTCTCCACTAAATAAGTAAATAACTAAAAATGGAGAAATTATGGATTACAAAAATTTGACTGCCCCATGCGGAAGAGATTGTTTTAATTGTTCCTTTTATTTAGCAACAAAAAATGAAAAATACCGGATAATGATTGCGACAAAACTGAACTTGGAACCAGAAAAGGTTGAATGCAAAGGTTGCCGAAAT
Source organism: Ignavibacteriota bacterium (assembly GCA_963835935.1). Classification (GTDB taxonomy): domain Bacteria; phylum Bacteroidota; class Ignavibacteria; order UBA10030; family CAVZMI01; genus CAWIHK01. The sequence goes on along the minus strand of CAWIHK010000002.1, from coordinate 231,530 downwards.
ATAGAAGGAGATTGTCAGATTCTTAAAAATTATGGATTTAGTGGAAAATGTAAGATCTATAAATGTGCTGCATCCAAAAATGTCGAATTTTGTAGTGATTGTTCTGATTTTCCCTGCGATTTATTGCATCCTTTGGCAGATGGAGCAGACAGATTTCCACATAATCTGAAAGTGTTTAATTTATGTATGATAAAAATAATGGGATTAGAGAACTGGGCAAAAAACAAATCTAAGCAATCATTTGACAGATATTATAATGACAAACTTGATACGTGTGTATAATAAAAAGAAAAAGAATTAGCTGTGTACTTGATAATTCTATGGAATTTAAAAAAATGGAACAAGAAATAAAATTATACAAAAGGGCTTATCAATTAAGTTTGTTTACTATATTCTATAATATTATCGAAGGTATTGTTTCAATTATAATAGGTTATCAAGACCAGACATTGACTTTATTTGGATTTGGTATTGATAGCTTTATTGAAGTAATGTCAGGCATAGGTATTGCCGTAATGATTTTACGAATCAAACAAAATTCTGATAGTTCAAAAAATAAATTTGAAATTAAAGCTCTGAAAATAACTGGTAATGCTTTTTACATGTTATCTGCTGGATTATTAGCAGGCATTCTCTTAAATATTATTAACAAACATAAACCCGAAACAACATTTTGGGGTATTATTATATCTTTAATTTCAATCATAGTTATGATTTGGCTTATGATTGCTAAAAAGAGAGTAGGTAAACAACTGAAATCAGAACCAATCATTTCCGATGGAAATTGTACAAAGATTTGTGTATACATGTCAATTGTATTGCTTGTTTCAAGTCTTTTATACGAATTAACAGGATTTATTTATGCAGATGCAATTGGAGCATCGGGATTAATTTATTTTTCTGTCAGCGAAGGTAAGGAAGCATTTGATAAAGCAAGGGGTAAAATTTGTTCTTGCGATGATTGCAAAGATTAGAATGTTTTTTATAAGACAAAAATAAAAGGCCTATTGTTAACATCGGCTCATAAGCAATGTAGGGTTCATCGTGGACTTATCCCATATTTATTTTGAAATAAAATAGATGCAATTTTTTTAGGAGGTTAAAGAGTATGAAGTTCAAAGAAATTAAAATTGCAAAGTCTGTTTTGAACAAAGAAATTGGTTGGTCATGGCCTCTATTTCTGATCAAATGCTTGATTAGAAAAAATGATATATTCAAAAATACTCACTGGTCGAGAGTTAAGGGGGCTGAATCAAATTTTATAAAACGGCTCCCCATTGTTGCTGCTATGTATTTAGAACTTCAAGATAAATTTAATAAGGAAAAGGCTTTTGAAATCATGAGAAAGACAATGGTTCCTATTGGATTAAATGAATCCTTGACAGTTTTTCGATCATTAAAGTTTTCTTGTATGAATCCTTTAGAGTTACTTATGAGTTATCTTGATTTAGTTGACGAAAAGGGCGCGGGACGGTTTTGTAATAGGGAATACCTGCAGAAAAATGATAATATTTGCCATCGTATTGTTACGAAATGCCCCTTTCACGGTTTCTTTAGCGAATCAGAAACTCCAGAATTAACTAGGCTATTTTGCGAAGAAGATAAAGAATTTTATACAAAGGCTTTTCCAGAGATTAAATTTCATCGTGGAAGCTCGTGGGAAAATACCATTGCTTTTGGGAAAGATCATTGTGAATTTATATTTGAAAAAATAGAATAACATCAAACTGCAAGGTTTGGAACTTCTATACGCTGTAATAGGAGACAGCGTACCGATGTCTGCAACAAGTTGTGCAAATACATAAATGTTAAAAAGTTAATGCATCTATGATTTTGTTGAACCAGAAGTTGTAGATAGTGTTTCTTTCATGATATCCATAAACGCTTCCAGAATTGGCGGGTGCCATTTATTTTTCAACCGGATCATTAACATCTTGGCGCTCAAAGGTCCTTTTTCAAATGGCAGTTCAACAAGTAAGCTCTTCGATATTTCTTCCTGCACAGCAATTTTTGTAAGGAGGGCGATACCGGTACCTGAAATTATATTTTTCTTTATTGCTCCAATGCTATTGATACGATATAAAGTTGATAATTTGATCTTTTCCTTAGCAAAGAATTCTTCCAATATTTTAAAATAGTTGCAATCACTAGATGTCACAAATATGGGCTCATTTTTTAATTCGATAAGCTTCACACGGGATTTTGCTGCAATTGGATTACTCGGATAAGTAATCATCGATAATGGAACTTCCCTCAAAGTATGTGTCTCCAAATCAACATCCTTGAAGTCGCTGGTTATTAAAAATGCGAGATTAATTATTCCGGAACGCAGTTCTTCCTGCAACCCATGAGAAGAACAGGAATTAAAAAGAAATTCAACATAAGGAAAACGGCTTCGAAATTTTTTTAATACTTGTGGTAAATAATATGTACTGATGGTTTCTGGAATTCTAATTGATAAGGAACCATAAACATCTTTGCTTCCTTTTACTTCTGTTCGAATTTCTTCTTCAAGGTTTATCATCTTTTGAGCGTATTGCAGAAAAAGTTCACCTTCAGAGGTAAGAGAAATTTTTTTTCCATCTCTATTAAATAATTTTACACCCAAATCTCCTTCCAGTGCTTTGATTTGGTCAGATACCGTGGATTGTGCTAAATCAAGCACATCAGCGGCCTGGTTAAAGCTTCCAAGTGTTGCTATCGTTCTGAAAGTATTTAGCTGTTTTAAGTCCATAGTACTGGTCTCTCATGCATATCGGAATAGTCGATATAATGTATCGATATTAGACTATTGACACGGTAATTCCGATTGATTATTATCAATATAAGTTGAGAACAGTAAAAAATCAATCTTTAATACACACAATAATTTAAGGAGAAACCAATGTTTATTTTAAAAGAGATTGACGAACTGTGGGAAAAATTCTCAAGTAATGCTTATCAACCTAATATTCTTGATGGAAAAACAAAAGAATTAATTGCAGTATCAAATTCTGTAATGGCCGATTGTACTCCATGTCTTGAATATCATTATAAAAGGACTGTGAATTCAGGTGCTTCAAAAGAAGAAATTGCAGAATCCCTTGCGATCGCAATGTCAATAAGTGCCGGAAGTAAAAAAGCTAAATATTCAGCCGTAATTAATAAGCTTGAAAAGGAATAGGCGGCGGCCCCGCGTAGCCGCAGCTATGGATCGATATTTATAAAATTCGACTTTTTGGACGCATAATAATTTTCGGAGAAAACCATGACAAAGAAAGACATCGAACAGAAGACCTTTATGAATTACCAGTCAGGATTTCATTGTGCTGAGGCAATTTTTAAAACGTTTGTGGAATTGTATAATAAAGCACCAGACCTAAGTATTACAAAATTTGCTTCTGGTTTTGGCGGAGGAATTGGCGGATCCAACTGTGAAGCCTGTGGCGCTTTGACTGGTGGTATTATAGCTCTGGGCTGGCTATATGGGCGGAAGGATCCTTGTGATGATAAACAGAAAGTGTTTTCTTTGTCGGCCGAATTCAGGACCCTTTTCCTTGAAAAATTTGGCGACACAAACTGTGAAAAGATTCTGAATTTATTGGGAGAACAGGAAAACAAACTCAAATGTAAAAAATTAACCGCTGAAGCCGCCGGTATATTGTATGAGATTCTTGAGAAAGAAAATGTTTGTTGTAAATGAAAATTTGTATGGAGAAAAAATGAAAACTATTTATCTGGATAATAATGCAACTACCACTATTTCGCCTGAGGTTTTAAACGAGATGCTTCCATATTTAATAGAATTATATGGCAATCCTTCGAGCAGTCATTCTTTTGGTAGAAATCTTTATAACAAGATCGAACAGGCCAGAGAAAAGGTCGCATTACTGATCGGCGCAGAGCCAGAAGAAATAATTTTTACAAGCTGCGGAACGGAAAGTGATAATACATCGATTAGAAGCGCGATTCAGTCAGATGAAAATAAAAGGCATATAATCACGACTCGAGTTGAACATCCTGCAGTTCTTAATCTAGTGAAGAATTTGGAACGGAAAGGATACAAAGCTACATATTTGTCGGTTGATAGAGCAGGAAGACTTGATATGGATGCATTCGTGGATGCAATTGATAATGATACGGCATTAGTTTCAATAATGTATGCGAACAACGAGACGGGCGTAATATTTCCAATTGCAGAGGTTGGTGTGATTTGCCGTGAACGCGGAATACTATTTCATACTGATGCAGTTCAGGCTGTCGGGAAGGTTTCAATTGATGTCAAAAAGCTTGGTGTTGACATGCTCTCAATGTCAGGTCACAAGCTTCATGCGCCAAAAGGTATTGGTGTACTGTATGTGAGAAAAGGCTGCAAGTTTTTTCCAAACTTAATAGGTGGTCATCAGGAATATGGACATAGAGCCGGTACTGAAAACTTAGCATCGATTGTTGCTCTCGGAAAAGCATGTGAACTTGCCTTGGATAATATTGCATACGAACAGATTAACGTTGCCAGACTCAGGGATCTTTTAGAATTGAATTTGTCGAATAAGTGTCCCGAAATATTTATTAATGGCCATGATTCAGAGCGTTTGTCGAATACGACGAATATAAGTTTTTCATATATTGATAGTGAAGCACTTTTACATCGACTTGATAAATACGGTATTTACGCTTCAGCCGGATCGGCATGTTCGTCAGGATCTTCTGAGCCGAGTCATGTTTTGCGAGCAATCGGAGTACCGGATGTAGCGATTCATGGATCAATACGTTTTTCATTGAGTCGTTATACAACAGAAGACGAAGTTGACAGGGTGATAGAAATAATACCTGGTATTATAAATGATCTTCGTGAGAGTACTAATTTTGGAGATCTTGGATAGCTGTTCACTCTCAATGCAAATTCATAATTCACGGATGCAAATATTACAGGAGAAAATATAAATGGATAAAGTAAATAAAGAAAAAATCGAAAAGATTATTGAAGATCGAAAAATAGGACATGCCAATTTATTGAAATTATCCGAAGTGTATAGGATATTTAATAAGTTAGATCAAAATACATATAAAGATAATAATCTGGAGAAAAAATTTAAGGAACTTATAGGTTTGGGGATTTCGATTTTTAAAAACTGTGAACCCTGTATGGAATGGCATATACATGAAGCCTTAAAAGGCGGAGCGACAAGAGAACAAATAATTGAGGCAATCGAGGTCGGAATTGAAATGGGGGGCGGGCCAGCAAGCGTCTCGAGTAGATTTGCATTAAAAGTATTAGAATATTACACTGATGATATTAAATAATTTACTCGCTGTTCTGTAAATAGTTTTTTTATTAACGATAACAGTCGATAGGAAGATACCAAAGGAAAATATTTTCAGCAATTAGTTTTAAGGACATTATGAATAAAACGATCTTGATCAGAAACGCCGCATTGTCCGATCTGGATGCAATCACTGAAATTTACAATGAGGCAATTCTCACGACAACGGCAACTTTCGATACAGAGCCTAAAAGTACAGCCGAGCGGTTACAGTGGTTTCAATCTCATGGAGAAAGGCATCCCATTCTGGTTGCAGTAGTCGATGAAAAAGTAGTCGGTTGGACGTCGCTGAGCCGGTGGTCTGAGCGCCGCGCATACGATGATACCGGAGAAACATCGTTCTATGTCAAGTCGGAATACCGCGGACAGGGTATTGGACGAAAACTTAAACAAGCAATCATCGACGAAGCCCGGCGCTTGAGATATCATACAATTATTGCCCGGGTCGTAAGTGAAAGCAACGCGAGTTTACATCTTAATGAGAGTTTCGGTTTTGTTCACATCGGTACGATGAAAGAGGTCGGGCGTAAATTTGGGAAACTCTTGGATGTCCATATTCTGCAAAAATTCATTAATTGACCGACCGGCAAACAATCCTATGAATTGTTCACATGGCTCTTTCGCATAATTAAGGATGATAAAAATGAATAATAAAAATATTCCATTTCAAACAATAGATTGGACAGCAATTCCTAAGACTGAACATAAGGGAGAAAGTGGAAAAGCATTTTGGCAAACTATTCAGTTTCCAGGATTAAGAATAAGGATAGTGGAGTATTCAAAAGGTTATATGGCTGACCATTGGTGTCAGAAGGGACATATTGTACATTGTCTGGATGGTGAATTTGTATCTGAATCACAAGATGGCAAAGAGTTTATAATGACAAAGGGATCGACATATGTTGTTTCGGATGGCCTAAGTTCACACCGTTCTATCTCAAAAAATGGTGTAAAACTAATGATTATCGATGGCGATTTTTTGCAGCAGATCATCGAATAAAAAAACAAAAACTATACATAACAATGGCCATATTCAATGTAGGTTTCAGCGAGTTTTATAGTTGTACGCCAGAAGGGGATAGAACATGGTTCGAGTAAGTCATGAAACCACCGAACAAATGGAAAAAAGACTCTTGAAAGTCATCGCCGAAAGTGACTTTGCGATTTATAAAGGAAGTTATACATTTGAAGAGTTTCCTCTTAATGATTTTCTTTCTTCTATTCGCCAGGATGCAATAGCGCTTGTCAGAGACAGTGAGGTTTGGAGCCAGTTAGTACCATCAAATAAAGTATCAAAGGAACTGTTCAAAATATTTTCTTTTCACTTCGACGACTGCAAAGATAACAGCGGTTTTGTCGGTTGGTTAGCTAGCCGTCTCAAGACTAAACTAGGAACCGGTGTTTTTGTTTTATGTGGATATAATACCAATCGTGGAGGCATCTTCGATTATTGGGGATGTCCGATAGAACTTGAAGAAAAAGTCACCGGCATCATTAATGAACTCATCGAAACAGGAAGACAGTTATTAGTTTGATGTACGGTGACGGGAAGTTGCAGGAATCAGAATTGAGTCGAGATATTTACGAGATTTGTTGCTCCGATATTTCCCATCGAGTTATAAGCATAATCGATTTGATAGCCTTTCACTGTGATACCGGTTCCGATTGAAAATCCAGCCAACCCGGCAGAAGATCCTACATTCATGTCTTGCCGCCGTTGATTGTTATAGCCGACACGAAGTTTAACAACAGAACTCAAAGTAAATTCGCCGCCGATTGAAAATGATTTGAATCGCTCACCGAAGCTCCCCTCGTTATTGTTAATATCACGCAACGCGAAATTAAAGAGAAGAGGGAGATGTTCAAGTTGTTTTGAGAGGCCGATGTTTACCGAGGTCGGGAGAGATTCTTTCGTTGATAGATATGATTTTAATTGTGTTCCAAGATTCGTAACCGATAATCCAAATGTCCACATTTTTTCGGGTATGGCATAGAGAATGCCCATGTCGCATCCGAGTCCGGTTGAGGAATAGATGGAAATGGAAGAATAAATAAAGCGGCCGGTGATCCCGTAGTAAAGATTATCATTCAACTTATTTGAGTAACCCACTGAGAATGCAACTTCACTTGCTTTAAAAGTTCCAATATTATTTCCATCATCATCTGTTTGAGTAAACGATCCGTAATTAATATATTGAACACTGCCGCCGGCACACCCATTTTCACCCATGTTTTGTGCATAACTTGCCGAACCCGCATTGATGTCGAGAAGAAGTTTCGAAAACCCGAAAGATATTTTATGGTTGTCGATTGTTCCGAGAATTGCCGGATTTGTAAAGATGCCATTTGGATCGTTTGTGATACTTAAAAAACTTCCGCCTAATCCGGCCGCACGGGCGCTGCCATCGAGCTGCAGAAAACGGAAAGTGGTGTTGGAATCCGAAAAACATTTATCACTCATGAACAAAAAAAGGATTAGAAATATGTGGTAATAACGCATTATTATTTTCCTAAGAAATTATTTATTAATGTACTTAAAACCTCTGAGAACTTCAATATTTTTATCCTGAATGGGATTGCAATTTATCAAAAAAAAAATTATATTTTATCATAATATTATGATAAATAAGCGTGCAAAGGAGTCAAGATGAAGCCAGGTATTCACCCTGAGTACAAAAAATCGATTGTCACATGCATTTGCGGCAATACGTTTGAAACGAGATCGACCGCGGGCAATATAAAAGTTGAAATTTGTTCGAACTGCCATCCATTTTTTACCGGACGGCAAAAGTTGCTCGATACTCAAGGTCGAGTTGAACGTTTTAACAAGATGTACGGGAAAAAGGCAACCGAGACAACGGCCAAAGCCTAAATTTTTAATGCGCATTGGTTTTTAGAACGAGTGAGTTCGAAAAACGGAATGAAATTATCCATTCCGTTTTTTTGTTTATATAATGATGCATGTAAGTGGACAAAGGTTACATCCTATGACAGAATCCTCGGAACGATTTTTTTATGAAGGAGTTCGTGGAATTGCGGTAAAGATTCTCAACCGTATCGAACGGACAGATTCATATCTCGATAAACTTCTGGATGCGGAGCTGCGCTCCGATGAACTGAACGATCTCGATAAAGGACTATTGACCGAATTGGTGCATGGTGTTTTGCGCTGGCAATTAAAATTGGACTGGGTCATCACGGGATTTTTCCACGGTAATTATCCAAAATCCGACGCCAATGTACGTAATGCACTGCGGGTTGCACTCTATCAAATTCTATTTCTTGATCGAGTTCCAGCTTCGGCCGCTGTAAATGAAGCGGTCGAAATGGTGAAACGTGTCCGCGGACAAAAAAATGCGGACATGGTGAACGGAATCTTGCGCAATATCGGCCGGAATATGGCCGGAATCCGTTATCCTTCAAAAGAGGATGATCCGATCCATTATCTTTCTATCGTTTATTCTCATCCGCAATGGATGGTACGGCGATGGTTGGATCGGTTTGGTATTGACGGAACCGAACAACTTCTTGCGGCAAACAACGAACGGCCGCCGCTGACCCTCCGTGTAAATATGCTTAAGTCTAATGTCCAGGAAATGCTTTCCATTTTTGAGGCATCTCAAGTTCCGATAACGCAGTCTCCATACATTTCTTCATTCATGCGGGTTAATGGTTTGGGTAGAGTGGGAAATCATTCGGCATTTCTGGAAGGTAAATTTACTGTGCAGGACGAAAGCGCAGGCATCGCCTGTAATCTGCTATCTCCACGCCCCGGCGAGCGAGTAATTGATATGTGTGCAGCTCCGGGAGGTAAATCAGCATACCTTGCCGAACTTATGCAAAATGAAGGCGAGATCATTGCACTCGATAAGTTCGATGTCAAATTGCGCTTTATTAATGAAATTGCAAACAGGCTTGGAATCACTATAATAAAAGTTCGGGAAGCGGATGCTGTTTCATTCGATGGTGTGACAGCAGACAAAATTCTATTGGATGCTCCCTGTTCCGGCCTCGGCGTGCTCATGAAAAAACCTGACGTCAAATGGAAAAGGGAACCCGAAGATATACAGGCTCTGACGAAGACACAAACAGCTCTTTTAGAAAATGCGGCGAAACTGGTAAAACCCGGAGGTGTTGTGGTGTACTCAACCTGTACTATCGAGCCGGAAGAAAATTCCGAGATAATAAAAAATTTTCTAAGCACGCATCCCGATTTTACAATCGACGATGCGCATCAGTTTGTCTCATCGCAAGTGGTCACAAAAGAAAATTGGGTTGAGACTTTTCCTCATCTCCACTCCATTGATGGTTCGTTCGCGGTTCGCTTAATTCGGAAATCGTAAAATGTGGCTATTAGTACAGCATAGAAAATTTCGGTTTACGAAATAAACTTTCCATCAAACATACGGATGAACTATTATGAAAGCAATTATAAAAGAACGGCCGGTTCCCGGCGAAGAGTGGCCCCGGGGAGTTAAATTTGTCGATAGGCCTGAACCGGCAATAAAACAGGACGATGAAGTTCAATTGCGTATACTCGCCACTGCAATATGCGGAACGGACCTCGGCATTTACAATTCAAAGGATTCGTTGGGTGAATCAATGCTGGCTCTGAAGCAGCCTGATGTTATCATCGGCCATGAATTTTGCGGAACCATCAAGGAAGCCGGTTCTGAAGCCAGCGTCCATCTTTCAGAGTTATTTCTAGAAATTGCCGGTGACGATCCTGAATGCCAACGATTCATCAAGAACCGCACAAAAGAAACCATTGCACGAGATAACAAATTGATTGAGTATCTCGCAGAACATTTTTATGCTACTGCGGAGATGCACATCGCTTGCGGTATATGTTATCAATGCCGGCTAGGCGAAAGAAATGTTTGTTCGAATACCGTGATTAAGGGAATTCACTCCGATGGTGCGTTCACATCGTTCATGACAATTCCGGCGCGAAATATCCGGTTGATAAAGAAGAGCGATATCCCGCTGGAGGTTGTTGCTTTCATGGATGCGATCGGGAATGCAACACATACGGTGCAATCGGCTGATGTGAAAGGGAAAATTATCGCCATCACAGGGCTTGGTGTACAAGGACTCATGGCCACCGCGATTGCCAGGGTTGCGGGTGCGAAAAAGATTTTTGTAACGGATGCTTCACACGGCGAATTCACTTACGAAAAATTAGAAAAGGGGCGTTTTCATCTAGCACGGCTCTATGGCGCTGATGACTGTTTTGATGTTCATATCGATCAGGAGAAAGAAAGATTTTATCAGACAATTAAAAAAGAAACCGGCGGCGTTGGTGTCGATGCAGTACTGGAGATGTCGGGAAATTATCGAGCCTACGAAGATGCTTTTCGCGTAATACGAATGGGTGGATTCATAGCACTGCTCGGTTTGCCCGGCGGAAGAATGGTTGTCGATTTTTCAAAAGATATTATATTTAAAGGAGTAACAATTCACGGCGTTATCGGAAGGCGTGTGTGGGATACCTGGAACATGATGACGCCGATTTTGAAAAACGGTTTGGCGCAGAAATTTCTCCAAACCGGGTTCATCACTCACGATCTGCCGTTGTCGAAATATGAGGAAGGATTTAACGCGCTCATAAATGGAGATGCATTAAAAGTGATTCTGCGTCCTGAATAAAATTGAGGAGAGATCATGATGCCGGAGTATCTTGATTTAGTGAAACGTGAAATCGAGCAGTTGATAGTTTCAAAAACTTATAAGTACGAGACCGAATTAGAAAGTCCTCAGGATGGTGTCGTCAAGGTCAAAGGTAAAAAAACTATAATGCTCGCGTCTAATAATTACCTTGGGATGGCTAACCACATTAAAATCAAGAGAGCCGCAATCGACGGTATAAAAAAATACGGTTACGGAGTTGCTTCCGTACGGTTTATTTGCGGCACTCAGACAATTCACCGGCAACTCGAAAAAAAGATCGCGAAGTTTGTAGGAACCGAAGATGCAATCTTATTCTCATCCTGCTGGGCTGCGAACGAAGCTTTTTTCGCATCGTTAAGCAATGAACGCCTTGGAATCGAGTCTTACAAAGATGTTATCTACAGCGACAAATTGAATCATGCAAGCATCATCGATGGCCAGCGTTTAACCAGATCCGAAACGTGCGATAGAAAAATTTATCAACATGGAGACCTCAATGATTTGGAACGACAATTAGAGGAAGATAAGATAAAAGAATACAGGTTCCGCATTATCGCGACTGATGGTGTTTTCAGTATGGAAGGTGAGATCGCTTCTTTGAATAAGTTGGTTGAACTTGTAGAGAAATATAGAGCGATTCTTTTTGTTGACGATTCTCATGCTGTCGGTGTGATTGGAAAGACGGGACGTGGAACTCCCGAGCATTGCGGTGTACTTGGGAAAGTCGATGTGCTTTCCGGGACTTTAGGCAAAGCGATTGGCGGTGCCGCCGGAGGATACATTGCCGGGAAAAAAGAGTTGGTGGAATTCATGCGTCAAAAAGCCCGTACATATATTTTTTCCAATTCACTTCCGCCACCGATTGTAACTGCATGTATGGCAAGTTTTGATCTTCTAACCAAAGACAAATCGATTGTCAGGCGATTGCATGAAAATACAAGATACTTTAGAGATAGTATGAAGGAGCTGGGATTTAGGATACTGGAAGGTTCTCATCCGATAGTTCCGATTATGTTGGGAGAAGCTTCGATTGCACAGGACATGTCCGCTGCAATGCTGAAGGAAGGAATATACATCAAGGGACTTTGGTTTCCCGTCGTTCCGAAAGGAGAAGCGCGGCTTCGGGCACAAATATCGGCGGCATTGACAAAGGAAAATCTGAATCGTGCCTGCTATGCATTTGCGAAAGTCGGAAAGAAACTCAAAGTAATCTGAACTTGTCGTTCCTGAAGAATGTTTTTTGTTGTAAAAATCATTAAAACCAATTTAATGAAAGGCTGGTAAGTTGTCGTGAAAAAAGAATTGACGAAAGAAAATATTATAGAAGTGTTACGTGCTGTTCGCGATCCGGATCTTGGTAAGGATATTGTGACGTTAAATTTTGTGAAAGAGATTACAATTGAAGATGGAAAAGTATTCGTCACACTTGAACTGACCACACCCGCATGTCCGGTCCGTGAGGAATTCAAAAACACATGTGAAAAATTGATCAACAATTCGTTCGATGGCGTTCGACATGTTGAAGTTAAAATTACATCAAATGTAGTGCATCGCGATGCGGGACAAAAGGAATCTATTCTGACGGATGTGAAAAATACTATTGCGATTGCTTCAGGAAAAGGAGGTGTCGGAAAATCTACTGTCGCCGTAAATCTTGCCGTTGCGCTTGCGCGCGAGGGCGCGAAGGTAGGTTTGGTAGATGCCGATGTCTACGGTCCGAGTATCCCGCTGATGATGGGAATAAATGATAAACCGACTATTAGTAAAAATCGGATTAATCCGCTGGAGAATTACGGTGTTAAGGTTATGTCTATCGGATTTCTGGTCGATCCCATGCAAGCGGTAATCTGGCGAGGGCCAATGGCGAGCGGAGCGCTCCGACAATTTATGACAGATGTTAATTGGGGTGAGTTGGATTATCTTCTCTTCGATTTACCTCCTGGAACCGGCGACATCCAACTCACACTTGTGCAAACGATACCACTCTCAGGCGCTGTGATTGTGACAACGCCTCAGGATATTTCTCTTGCCGATGCTCGTAAAGCTTTAATGATGTTTCAAAAAGTGGATGTTCCAGTGTTGGGAATTATCGAAAATATGTCTTATTTTAAGTGTTCACACTGCGGCCATCGTGAAGAAATATTCAGTTATGGCGGAGGTAAGAAAACCGCTGGAGAACTTGGTGTTCCATTTCTCGGTGAAATCCCAATCTATACGAATATACGTATTGGGGGTGACATCGGAAAACCGATAGTTGTTTCGGAGCCAAATTCAGAACATGCCAAGGTGATTCAGACAATCGCCTGTAATATGGCTGCACAAATGAGTATTCAGGTTATGCAATCGATATAAATGCCGAATATTATATTTTCGAACGAATAAAAATAACAGGGAGTAAAGAATGGGACAACCAACGCCAAATCCACTTCAAGATCGTGTGAATGAAGTTTTACAAACTGTTCGTCCTTATCTTCAAGCCGATGGAGGCGATGTCGATCTTGTGCAAGTGACCGATGATGGGATTGTAGAAGTTCGTCTCGTAGGAGCATGCGGTTCCTGTCCGATGTCCTTGATGACGCTGCGTGCAGGAATTGAAAGAGCATTAATGCGGGAAATTCCGGAGATAAAAAGGGTGGAAGCCGTTTAGATTTTTTTGTTGAAAAAAATGCGGGCAATTCCTGCATTCGCCCGCATCATCCTTATATCTTCATTTCATGCAATGCTGTTAATGGTTGCATCTATCATCATCACAATTCTATCCATTCACATCTGATGCAGTTAATTTTGTATTCTTTAATTGGTACACCTTCCCTTTAATTCTTTTTAGAAGTTCATAATTATGAGTTGCCATTAAAATTGCAGTCCCTCGTGTATTGATGGTTTCGAGAAGGTGCATGATCTCTTCAGCCGCTTCGGGATCTAAATTCCCAGTCGGTTCGTCGGCGAGAAGAACGAATGGTTCATTAATCAAAGCGCGTGCAATTGCAACGCGTTGTTTTTCGCCGCCGGAAATTTCTTTCGGTAAAGCATTTCTTCGGTGACTTAAACCAACGTCGGCAAGAATATGGAGTACTCTTTTCTTGATATCGCTTTTTCTTGCACCTGTCACATGAAGTGTAAATGCGACATTATCAAACACCGACCTGTCATCCAGCAATTTAAAATCCTGAAAGACGACTCCAACTTTTCTTCGAAGCAGAGGTATCTGACTTTTTGTGATGTCTGAAGAAAGAAAATTCTCAACTTGGATCGATCCTGAATCAGGTTTTAGGTCCATGTATAAAAGTCGTAAAAGAGTACTTTTCCCGGTACCGGTTGGGCCAACGAGAAAAACGAATTCCCCCGGTTTTATCGACAATTCAACATCGGATAAAATTTTTCTGGCTCCAAACGATAGATCGACATTCTTTACTGAAATCATTTCTGCTTCTCCAATTTATCGCGAACGATTTTTTTTCGGTGCTTTGCAATTGATCCTGCCAACTGTATGGCGGATATCATACTCCCGATCTCCGCAGTGCCTTTGCCTGCGATATCGAATGCAGTTCCATGATCGGGAGATGTTCGTATAATACTCAATCCTGCTGTAAAATTCACCCCTGTTCCGGAAGCAATCATTTTTAATGGAATAAGCCCCTGATCGTGAAACTGTGCAATCACTGCGTCATATTTGTTTGGATGCCAGTGCGCAAAAAAACCATCGGCCGGGAATGGTCCATGAACATCCAGACCGTGTCTCCGCAGGAGTTCGACTGCCGGTGTAACGATCCGTAAGTCGTCATCGCCGATCAATCCGTTTTCACTCGCATGCGGATTAAGCGATAAGATGGCAATGGTCGGTTTTCGAATTCCAAAATCGTATCGCAGTGCATTATCTGTAATTACTGTTGTCTCGAAGATCTTGTCGATTGTAACCGCATTTTTTATTTCACTGATGGGAATATGGATTGTCACAAGTGATACTCTCATGCCTGATGCAGTCAGCATCATCACCGGTCGTTGATTTCCGGAGAACGCTGCGATCATTTCTGTTTGTCCGGGATAATGGTAACCTCCTGCCTGCAGTTCTTTTTTTGAAACCGGCGCCGTTACCATTGCATCCACCGACCAATCCAAACAATAAGAAGCGCACAACTCGATAGCCTTTCCGGCGCATCGTCCCGCTTCGGGTGTCGAAGTCCCGGGTGTCGGAATAAAATCTTCAAATTCCGGTATCGACAACACGGGAAGAAATTTAGTTTTCTTTGAAGGGATTGATTTTACATCTTCCAGATGAATTCTAATATTTAGCTTCTTCTTGTAATATTCAAAAATACGAATCGGGCCGATGAGAATGCACCGGTAGTTCTCGGTGATTTCTCGGCGGCTCAGAGCCTTGAGAGCAATTTCCGGGCCGATTCCATTCCAGTCTCCTATAGTTATTGCGATGCGTGGTATCAATATACGTTTATCCTCGAAAGTATGTACGTACCGTTTCGGCTTGGGTCTTCAAATAAAAATTCTTTTTTCAATCCTGGATATTTCCAGATTTCAATTGGCGATTTACCGGGGGGAAGAATCCGCTCGACAGTGTCGGGCGGTCCGTAAAGAATAGAAATGCGGCCGCGATCCGATCGTGCACCGTTGGATATTGAAAGAGATGAATATTTTGTTTGTGCTTCATCAATCCGGTGATAATACGCTTCCAGAGCTTCATTCAAGGCTGTCCCGGGTGAAGGATCTTTTGATTCCCAGAATTTTTGAAACTCCTGGAATTTTTCCGATTGCGGAAGAGAATTCAGTGAGTCAAATTGATTCTTTGTCATCAGATAATCTAACATCGATGCTGCGTATGAAAAGTTGTGCAAAGATCTCGGCATGTCATCCCAACGCACAAAAAACATTTTTCGTATCATGGAAGGGAACAGCCTTCGGTCCAATCTAAATTCATAAGTATATCGTCCTTCGAGTAATGGAGTATTTTTGAGGGGAAGAAGCAGCATAGATATCGGAGTAGGTTTGTCCGATGTTGTTATCGAAATCGAAGTATCGGTTGTAACGAACAAAATGTTTTTCAGTATGCGAGGTGTCGAATTGGAATCGGAATATAAAGTAATGGATCTTTCCGATTCGGGAATCGCCTGTCGAAGTTGGTGGCTAATATTTAGCGACGAGTCGATAGAAATATTTTCCAGACAGCCAAGTGCAAATTGTTGATCCAGTTTGACATCTCCACCCTCGGAAAGAAGAGAAAAGAAATTGCTTTTTGTCGGGGGTTCAAGAAAAAGTATGTCGGAAAATATGAATGGTTTTCGGAAGTCCTTGAGGTTCTCCTGAATTGTTTGGCGAAATTTTCTGGAAGAATGTAAATCAGTTATTTCGATGAAAACCTTGTATATGCCCGGTAGTAGTTGGAAGCAGAAGAGAGATTGAGTCCGTTGGTCGCCAATATAGTTTTGCTCAACACTTGTGCTGTCCGCTTCTGTATTTATCGGTTCACTCAAACGGTTCACGTTGTAATGATATATTTTTCGAACGATTGAATTCCGAACGCTGTCGGTTATTTCGATGCTCATTTCGTATTCAGCGTGAAATTGAAAACCTTCACCCGGTGTTCGTTGGGAAATAAAAAATTCATCGGGAATTGAAGTAAGGATCACCATTGTACTTTTCATCGTGTCGGACGATGGGAGAGAAAGCACATCGTACCGAATTTCGTTCGGAATAGACGACGAGAAACGGTTTCCGCGTCCCATCGATGAAAAATCCGGCTGTGATGTAGTTGTTTGATAGCCGGCTGAAATCAATGTCAGAATAAGAAGAATATTTTGAAATAATTTCATAGTCTCATTTATTTTTTAATAATGTAAATGACCTGAGAGTGAAATGCAATATTACAGCTTTTCCCAGTGCGAGAGTAATTCCGTCAATAAACGGACTCCTACGCCGGTTGCTCCGCGTACAAGATACCCATGCGATTCTTCGGCAAATGCTGTGCCTGCAATATCGAGATGAACCCAGTTGTGCTTGTTCACAAATTTTTTCAAGAACAACGCAGCTGTAATTGCTCCCGCCCAGCGACCGCCTGTATTTCTTACATCGGCAACATGACTGCGAATTTGTTTCTCGTATTCTTCAAACAATGGAAACTGCCATACACGTTCGTACGTTTTTTCCGAGGCATCACGCAAGCGGTCCATCAATTTTTCATTATTACCGAACATACCCGTAGCGTGGTGACCGAGAGCAACGACACATGCTCCGGTCAATGTTGCAAGATCGATCATAGCCGTCGGTTTGAATTTTTCGGCGTATGCGAGTGCGTCGGCCAAGATAAGACGCCCTTCAGCATCCGTGTTGTCTACTTCGGTTGTTAAGCCGTTATAATGACGAATTATATCGCCGGGCTTCAGCGCACTTCCACTCGGCATGTTCTCCGTAGCGGGGATTAAACCAATAAGATGAATACGTAAATGCAAGCGAGCTGCAGCTTCCATAGTTCCGATTACAGCGGCGGCTCCAGCCATATCTGTCTTCATTTCTCCCATTCCTAACGGAGGCTTTATCGAAATGCCTCCTGAATCGAAGGTGATTCCTTTTCCGACGAGTACGACAGTACCTAGTCCTTTCTTCTTCCGTCCGTATTCAAGCGTGATGAAGCAGGGCGGTTTTGAACTTCCTCGATTGACGGCAATCAGGCCGCCCATGCCGAGCCGCTCGATTTTTCGTTTATTGAATATCACTGCGCGATATCCATACTTCCGGGCTGAAGCGTGTGCCGCTCTTGCTAACGCTTCAGGATCCATTTCATTGGAAGGAGCGTTGACAAGATCGCGGGTTAAAATCACCGATGAAGATATTATTGATGCTCGGTGTAGCGATCGATGGCCTTCCGCTTTTAATTTCGACTCGGGATTGCATATGATAAAAACAGACGGAATATGATTTTTTCTTTCCTTTGCCGTGATGTACTTGTCGTACGAATAAAGCCCAAGTAAGGCGCCTTCCGCTATCGCAGCAACAATATTTGTGAATTCTAACTGATCATTTTTTTTCTTGTTTCGAAACTCCGGAATCTCCATAGCCATCGATCTCAATTTTAGCTCGCGAGCTTCTTTCGAAGCTCTGGCCGCCGCCTTCCGAAATTTCTCGGTACTCAAAGAATTTTGATCGCCTAGACCGATGAAGATGACACGTTTTGTGTGATGGACAGATTTTTTCTGAGGATAAAGAAGGGTGACTTTTTCTTCTTTAGTAGCAATGTCGCCTAATTCAAGAGGGATAGATAAGGAATTTCCAATACTTTTTGAAATTCTGGCAATTGTATCGTGGAGTGTTTCTTTGCAGACGAAAAAAAAAGAAGCGTCGGTTGCTGTGAGCTCACCTTTTTTACATTCATAAAATATTTTCATTCCATCACCGTTTTCTCTGTCTTAAAGATATTGTTGCGTTTTCTCGAGTGTTTGTTTAATAATATCATCCAGCGATATTCCTTTTGTCCAGGCACCTGCAGCATTTCGGTGACCGTTTCCGCCGAATTCTTTAGCCAACTCGTTGATGGGAATATCTCCCTTTGAACGAAAACTTATCTTGACTCCATCTTCCAATTCAGTAAATAAAATACCGACGACAACATCCTTGATCAGAAGAGTATATTGGATGAAATTGTCGGCATCCTCCAGGGATGTTCCGGTTGAACGGAACATTTCTTTAGTTATAAATGTGTAAGCTACCTTTCCGTCGAATGTGGTGGAAAGTTGTGCTAAAACTTGTCCCAACAATTTAAGACGATTGACGCTCATTTTTTCGTACACTTCTCGATAAATAATGCTTGGATCGATTCCTTTCTCCAAAAGAGACGAAATGATTTGATGTGTCTCAGAGCTAGTTTTCGGGAAGCGGAATGACCCGGTATCAGTCATGATAGCTACATACAATGCCTCAGCGACTGGTTGTGTGATAGCCCGAGGATCAAGGTAGCAGAGCAGGCGGTAAATAATCTCGCCGGTAGCCGGCGCATTCGTGTCGACGATTGCAGGGTAACCTGTGTCATCCGGTTCCGGGTGATGATCGATAATCACTTTTTTTGCAGAACTTCGTCGTACGATAGTTTCCATATTCTGCAGGCGGTTCAAGAGGTTCGTATCGATGAGAAAAATTATTTCCGCATCCATCAATGCGGGATCATGGATGTTGCTGTCGTACACCTCAATCAGTTGTTCACGATCGAGGAAGAGATAGTTATCCGGTGTATTGCTGCAATTAATAATGCGAAATGATTTTCCACACGACCGAAGGTAATAAGCGAGAGCCAGCTGGCATCCGAGTGCATCACCATCAGGATTGACGTGTGTAGTAAAAATAAAACGATTGCATTTCTGGATCAGCTCTGCGATTTCTCTCATAGATTATCTGCCGAGTTCTTTGTACAATAATTATTTCGATTGTAGTATACAAGATAATAATCGCAAAGGAATAATGAAACAAACAGGCCACAAAAAACATTCGAGGCCAAAAATAGGCGGGGATGTTTCTCTAATGAATTTCCCAGGTTTCACCCAGCGAGAAAAGCTTTCTCAAATCACCTTCTCCGAGTTCGGCTTTCACTGCGGCAATTTGTTTTTCCATTTCCTCTTCGTAAACGTTACGCTGGGATTCATGAAAAACACCCATTGCTCGCGGCAATCCTTCATAATCGATCATCGTGGCAAGAATAAACCCGAGAGCACGATCGTTTTCATTATGAACAAGAACGTCGTTTACCGAATGACGACCGTCGGTAATCGAAATGACTTCCGGTACATGCCCGTTAAGATGAATTCCTTTTGTTCTATCCTTTCCAAAAAGGAGAGGTTTTTTGTGTTCGAGATAAACGACATTGTCATCTCTAGTTTCCTTTTCTGTGAAAAGGGAAAATGCTCCGTCGTTGAAGACGTTGCAGTTCTGATAAATTTCAACAAATGACGTTCCTCGATGTTCTGCTGCTCGTTTGATGACGTGCTGCATGTGTTTCGAGTCGCGGTCCATTGAACGTGCTACAAAAGTGCCGTTGGATCCTAGCGCGACCATGATCGGATGGAACGGGTAATCGATCGAACCGTATGGCGTAGATTTCGTAATTTTTCCAAATTCAGATGTGGGTGAATATTGGCCTTTTGTCAAACCATAGATTTGGTTGTTGAACAAAAGGATTTTGATATCTAAGTTCCTGCGAAGGAGATGAATAGTATGATTCCCACCGATACTCAATGCATCACCATCACCTGTTGCAACCCAAACGGATAATTTTGGATTAGCAATTTTTACTCCGGAAGCAACCGCGGTGGCTCGCCCGTGAATGCTGTGGAAGCCGTATGTTTCCATGTAATATGGGAATCTACTCGAGCAGCCGATTCCAGAAACGAACACATAGTTTTCACGCGGTATCCCGAGTTCGGCAAATACTCTTTGTGCCTGCGCCAGAATAGAATAATCGCCGCAACCGGGACACCACTGTGGATCCTGGTCTGATGAAAAATCTTTCGGTGAATATTTAACGGATGTTTTTTTATTCTCGGCTGATGGCATCATGATGTTACCTCAACATTTCTTTTATTTGCTTTTCGATTTCTACTGCCCGGAGAGGAAGCCCGCGAACTATATTGTAACCGACCGCCGGTACAAGATATTTCGCACGCAGAATTTTTATTAATTGGCCAGTGTTGATCTCTGGTACAAGAAATTTTTTGAAACCAGAAAGAATTTGACCGAGATTTTTTGGGAATGGGTTGAGATATTTTATATGAAGGTGAGAAACAGACTGGCCGGTTTGGCGAAATGTTTGCACAGCCTGCCGAATTGCTCCGCATGTGCTTCCCCATCCGACAACAAGAAGTTCTCCTTCGGAATCACCTTCAATTTCTTGCAGCGGAATATCATTCGCGATCCTGTCGATTTTTTCCTGGCGTAATTTCACCATCTGGTGATGATTGTCAGGGTCGTAACTAATATTTCCATATATATCTGCTTTTTCAAGTCCGCCGATCCGATGTTCCAGGCCTGGTGTTCCCGGAATTGCCCATGGCCGTGCAAGAGTTTTTTCATCTCGACGATACGGTTGGAAAGTTGATTTGTCTGTGTGGAACTTCACATTTATCACTGGAAGATTGTCGGGATCTGGAATTCTCCAGGGTTCAGCACCATTTCCAAGATAACCATCTGTGAGAAGGATAACAGGCGTCATGTACTTCAGCGCGATGCGTGAAGCTTCGAATGCCATAGTGAAACAATCGGAGGGACTGGAGGCTGCTATGACGGGGAGCGGCGCTTCACCGTTTCTGCCATACAGCGCCTGCAGGAGATCCGATTGTTCTGTTTTAGTCGGAAGCCCGGTACTCGGACCTGCACGCTGAACATCGATCACAACAAGCGGGAGTTCAGTCATCACAGCAAGTCCGAGAGCTTCGGTTTTCAAGGACAGACCCGGGCCACTCGTCGACGTTGCGGCGAGCGATCCTGTAAACGATGCACCAATTGCACTTGCAATACCGGCAATCTCATCTTCGGCCTGAAATGTCTTCACATCAAAATTTTTATATTTTGATAGTTCGTGAAGAATTTCGCTAGCCGGAGTTATTGGATAAGATCCAAGAAATAAATTTAGCCCCGCGCGTTTTGCGGCGGCAACTAATCCGAGTGCGGTTGCTTGATTGCCCGTCAAGCTGCGGTATGTACCAGCTGGGAGATTTGCCGGTTTGACTTCATATTGAACATTGAAAATTTCTGTCGTGTAACCAAAGTTCCAGCCTGCTTTTAACACTCGAAGATTTGCTTCAGCAATTTGCTGTTTTGCCGCAAATTGCTGTTCGATCCATTTAATGGTTGGCTCCATCGGCCGGTTGTACAGCCAAAACATAATACCGAGAGCAAAGAAATTTTTTGTTCGGTCGACAATTTTTGGAGATAGTTTCATATCTGCAAGTGCAGTCTCAGCCATCATACTTATGTCGAACTGATGGATCTGGAATTTGTTTAAGGAACCATCTTCCAGCGGATTTGTATCATATCCTGCAAGTTTTAAGTTTTTCTCATTGAACGAACCGGTATTGGCAATGATGATTCCATTATCGCGCAGAAGCCGCAAGTTGGCTTTCAGAGCTGCAGGGTTCATTGCTACGAGGACATCGCACATATCGCCAGGTGTGAGTATTTCGAAACTCCCGAAACTTATTTGGAAACCGCTCACACCCGCCAATGTTCCAGCGGGAGCACGAATTTCAGCGGGATAGTCTGGTAATGTGCTTAAATCGTTGCCGAGAACAGCTGATGCGGTGGTGAATTGATTTCCGGTTAATTGCATACCGTCACCTGAGTCACCTGCAAAACGGATGGTGACATTCTCAAGTATCTTTATTTTTTTAGCCATGCTACGCAGTCAATCTTAAAAAAAATACAGTGGTTCATCAATGTTTGATTGCGGGTAAAGATACTATAATCCTGAGTAAAAAATCAAGTCTATTTTTTCCCCGAAGTAATAAACATAATTCGGAAAAGAAAGGTTACAGGAGGTTAGGAAAGGTATAAAAAGTATTCGTCCAAAAAAATCGGACGAATACTCATGAATAACTTTTATTCGGCGACGACCCACACTTTGATTTGCGTGCTTACCTGGGGATGAAGCTTAATCGGCACTTCGTAAACCCCGAGTGCTTTTATGGGCTCGGAAAGTTCGATACTGCGTTTATCGATCGTTATGCCTTGCGCTTCCAACTGTTCCTCGATCATCTGCGATGTGACGGATCCGAAGAGTTTATCTTCTTCGCCGACTTTCATCTTCAATGTAACGGATATTGAATTAAGCGATGATACCAGGTTTTCAGCAGTCTTTTTTGCTTTTTCCTGACGGTTGGCCAGCTGTTTTTTCTCTTCTTCAAGCGCCATCAGCGCGCCGGCAGTTGCGGCATACGCGATGTCACGTGGAATGAGATAGTTCCGGGCATAACCGTCTTTCACCTCGATAGTATCGCCGATGTGTCCGAGCGCTTCATAATCCTGTCGTAAAATTACTTTCATATAAACTCCATGTTTTATTATTTACCGGATAGTCTCGGATACAAACGGAAGTAGCGCAAGGTGGCGCGCCCGTTTAATTGCCTGAACAAGCTGTCGCTGGTGTTTTGCGCAAGTTCCGGTAATCCGTTTCGGTATAATTTTTCCTTGCTCGGTAATGAAACGATGTAATTTTTTTTCATCTTTATAATCGATGTAATTTTCATCGGTTTCACAAAACCGGCAATTTCTTTTTTTTCGAATTTGAGCATTATCTTTCAGAGCATTGCTCCGTTTATCATGCCGTTGCTGTTCTCTCATCATTAATGTTGTCCTCGAAGTATATCTGCTTCGTTATTTGATAGAAATCGTTCGAATGAATCATCTTCAAAGGCAGTCTGTTCTTCTTCAATTAATGCTTTTGAAGCGCCGTTCTCACTATCCGTAGAAGCTTTTGTAATTCTGTTTAAGAATTGAATTCTGCGAGCTTTTATCTCTACCGTATGTCTGGGTGTGCCGTCTTCTGACTTCCAGGAACGGCTCTGCAATTCACCTTCTATCAGCACAGCGCTTCCCTTTTTCAGACGTTCCCGGCAACTCATCGCGAGTTTATTCCAGGCCACGATCCCGACATAACAAACATCTTCCTGCCACTGATTGCTGGCGTCGCGATATTGCCGATTCGTCGCAATCGTAAAATTGATAACGGGAGTTCCATTCGTAGTTTGTCGGCAAACCGGATCCTTTGTAAGGTTCCCGGCTATTATTACAGAATTCAACTCTGGTATTTTAAGATCCGCCATCGGTTCATCTCCATGCTGGAACCGGCCCAGCTGTTTTTCTCATTACGATGATTAGAATTTAGATAGCAATTTCTGATTCTTTTTTAGGTTCTTCATCAATCACGGATAAATCACCATCCAAGGCTGCTATATCCGTTGTCGCTGCTTCTTCTTCAACACGACCAACTGACCGGCGCGATTTTAAAGCTTTAGCGTCGAGTTGTACGGTCAAGTAACGAAGAATATTTTCATCAAGTTGAAAATGACGTTCGATTTTTAACACCGTATCTCCAGGTGCGGAAAAAAGGATAACGACATAGTATCCGTTATTTTTTTTCTGGATCGGATACGCTAAACGCTTTCGACCCCATTTTTCAACAGCGCTTATATCGCCGCTATTTTTTGTGATGACTTCCTGGACTTTTGCAATAATCGCATCGGTTTGGGCATCATCAAGGCTTGCGTTAATAATAAATGTAGTTTCGTATTGACGTGTTTGTTTGTCCATTCTATCACCTCCTTCGGACCTATAATTTCAAAATGACCCCGACATAGTAGCACTCGTATTTTGGCAGGAATGCTAACCTCGGAGCAGGATTTTTATTGTTTCGTGTTATACTCATTCATAGCAGACACCATGTCGTGTTCGATAATATAGAGCACGGCATCGCGTGCTTTAATAATCATCTGTTCCACAATTTCCTTTTCTTCTTCTTGAAAAGGAGAAAGAACAAATTCTGCCGAATTCAACCTCGCGCATTCACCTTCGACCGGACGTATTCCGCATCTCAATCTAGGTATTTCATCGCTCATGGTGTGGTAAATTATCGATGCAATACCTTTGTGGCCGCCGTCGCTTCCGCGCTCACGCATTCGCAACAATCCAAGCGGCAAGTGAATATCATCATACACAACTACGACATTATCAAGTGTTTCGTCACATCGTTCAAGCACATCGATAACAGCAATCCCGCTGTTATTCATGAACGTGGTCGGTTTTATTAGAGCAACTTCTTTTCCAAAAATCGTTCCCGCACCGATCCAATACTCACCCTTGCCTTCATGAAGAAGGATCTGGGAGTGTGCGGATAATGCATCAATAACCCGGAACCCGATGTTATGTCGTGTCGCCGCATAATCGCTTCCCGGATTACCAAGTCCGACAATAATAAGCACGGTAATCGGTCAGGAAAAAGAAGAAGGTTACGGCTTCTTCTCTTCCTTCTTTTTCTCTTCCTTCTTTGGTTCTTCCGCTTCTTCCTCGATCTTCTTGCCTTTTCCAATTACTTCAGGTTCAGCAGGAACTTCAGCCTCTGCAACTGGTGCAGCTTCTTCAACAACCGCAGCTGGCGGAATGACAGCGACGATGGCATTTTCTGCATTGTCGAGGAAACGAACATTCTCGATGCTTAAATCTCTAACGTGGATAGAGTGGTTAATCTCCAGTCCGCTTACGTCAAGATTAACATGTTCCGGAATATACTTCGGCAAACATGCAACGCGAACTTTGTGCAACACGTGTTGCAGCATACCGCCGTTCTTGACACCAACCGGTATACCGATCAGAAGTACCGGGATATCTATCGTTAATTCTTCGTCTGCTTTGATGCCTTGAAGATCGAGATGAACCGGTTTATCGGTGATCGGATCATATTGCACTTCACGAAGTACGCAGTTCAACGATTTACCGTTATCCAATTGTAGATTAACGATATGAGCTTCTTTCGTCAAGAGCAGCGGGCGCAGAGATCTTTCCGGGATTGAGATCATGACATTCTCTTCGCCGTGTGCATAATAAATTCCGGGAATTGATCCGGCACGCCGCAATGCGCGTGACTTTTTACCTTGTGTTTCTCGAACGTTTGCTTGTAATACTAACTCCGCCATTGTATTTCCTCACATTATCTTATCTTTATCAACATCAAAAAGCGAGCTGATTGACTTATTTTCATTAATTCGACTAATAGCTTCTCCAAAAAGCCGCGCCACAGAGATAATCTCGATTTTCTCAGACTCTTTTTTCAACTTGACAGTATCGGTGACGAGCAGTTTCGTTACTGCGCTTGCTTCAATTCGCTCATATGCTTTCCCGGATAGTATCGGATGCGTGCATGCACCGTAAATGTCTTTTGCTCCTGCCTCTTTCAGTTTTGAAACCGCACTGCAAAAAGTCCCTGCCGTATCGATCAAGTCGTCGATAATCAATATATTTTTATTTTCAACATCACCAATGACATTCATCACTTCCGAGACATTCGCTTTCGGCCGTCTTTTATCTATCAGTACTAAATCAGCTTCGAGCCGTTTTGCATAGGCTCGTGCGATTTTAATTCCGCCGACATCCGGTGAGACTACCGCAAGATTCTTGATTTTCATATCGCAAAGATGCTTCATCAGAATCGGCGAAGCATACAGGTGATCGAACGGAATATCAAAGAATCCCTGGATTTGTGGAGCGTGCAAATCCATCGTGATCACACGATCAGCGCCCGCTGTTGTCATAAGATTCGCAATCAATTTCGCGGTAATTGCAACACGCGGTTGATCTTTTCTATCCTGCCGTGCATAACCGAAGTAAGGTATTACTGCCGTAACACGTCGTGCCGACGAACGCTTCGCCGCATCGATCATGATCAATAATTCCATCAACTGTTCAGCCGGAGGATTCGTGGATTGAATTATATAGACATCCGAACCACGAATGTTCTCGGTGTACTTTACCCAGATTTCTCCATCGCTGAATGTTTGGATGGCAATATCACCCAACGGTAAATCTATTGATCCAGCAACTTTTTCCGCAAACGATAAATTACTTCGACCGGAAAAAATTTTCAAACTCTCCATGCAGTCTCCGGATTTATGCTGGGGTGCCTGGATTCGAACCAGGGCATGGCGGCTCCAAAGGCCGCTGCCTTACCGCTTGGCTACACCCCAGTAGGCCCAGCCTTTTAGATAAAAAATATAGCCAAATATCACAAAATAGTCAATAGAATTTTTGCAAAATGGATATACCCTAGTTTCCTTTCGGAAGTTTTGAATCATAATTAATCTGAATATCTTAATATTAGAGTGGTTAATACAAGAATTTATTATGGAAAACCGTAAAAATAACTCGGTTCAAAATTCATAATCACGTGCTCCTACGCTGATATGATTACTAAGTTTGAACGTATTTTATTCCCATAATTTCGATGAAGCTAGGAAGTTAGTGGTTTTTATGTGTGGTTGTCGAAATTTAAAAATGAATTCCATCTCTGATATAATTGTGCCGTGGCACGAACATCTCCGATGCAATATTCAGCGATTTCACGATACCGGCCTTCGTTGAACAGTGAACCCATATCAAGCCCGGTAATGCCGTGGCTTTTCGGACTTTCAATTCCAAATTGCTTACAGTAAAAATCGAGATTGAATTTTTTCGAGGCCCCGTAGAATGAAAGCTGTTCAAGCAGATCGCAATGGATTCGTGTATCGTATCGATATGGCATGAGATTGCGTGAAGGTTTTACTCCGAGAATTGCAGATCTCAGCATGACAAATGGACAATCAAACGAGCGGCCGTTAAAGGTGATAAATTGATCAAAGCGGGCAATCGCGTCCCAAAATTCTTTCAAGATTGATTCTTCTGATCCGCTGATGAATTCAATCGTAGCATCGTCACTGTCAAATTGTTCCTTAGTATCTGATTGAAAAAGGACTTTGCCGTGGTTGGTATCTGGATTCAGCATCCCGATGGCAATTATGCGTGCTGTCAGCGGATAAAGATTCAATTTCAAAATAGCCTCTTCACGTTCTGCATCGTTCTGAGCAAATCGTAAAAGATAATCTTGTTGCTTTTCATCGAATGATTCCAGCGGGAAGGAAAGCGTTTCGATATCAAACACAAGCGAGTTCACGTTTTTCCTCCGAGAGTTGAATGTCGGCGGATGAGTGCATATCTTGTGAATCCCCAGTATGCTTGCTTAGTGGTCACCATAATAATGGTAAGAATCGGAACGGCGAATAACATGCCAACCACATTGCCGAGGTCACCTCCAACAAGAATAACCAGCATCACCAGTAGGGGATGAATGCTGATTGAATTGGAAAAAGCCCACGGTTGAATTACGGTGTTGTCAATAAGCTGGACTATAATTGTAAGAAAAATAATATTCAAAACAAGATTTGTACTGCCGCCTTGGATGAACGCAACAATTATTGCAGGTATAACTCCAGCGATAGGTCCGATATACGGAACAAGGTTGGCAATTCCTGCGATGATACCTAGAATAAACGGATAACGAACCCCGATGAAATAATAACCGATGATCATGAATATAGCGATGATAACGGAATCCAGCAGCCAGCCCCGGACGAAACCTGCGAGTTCCTCCATTAGATTATCTACAATGTTAAGTGTGACTTCGAAATAACGATTTGGCAAGCGTTCGATTAAATTTTTTATACCTCGACTGGCGTCTTTCACCATGAAAAAACTGATGAAGGGAATGATGATGAGCGAAACTGCCAGCGAGACGACTTTTGTCATCATAGTGATAATATTTTCTACAAGTCCCTGTAGAAACGAATGAACAGAAGCCGCGAGTCCCGCAGCTTTCAGGAATGGGAAACGCTTTTCTATATCTTGCGCCACGATGCGCAGTCGTTGCTCAACGTCCACCTCTTTCAGAGTATGTGAAAAATTTATTCCTTGATTGATGAGAATCGGGATTGCGAAGTAGAGTAAGAGAGTAATTGAACCGCCAAGCAGAACAAACACGACAACCGTTGCAAGCGTCCGGGAGAAGCCATAATGCTCAAGTGAATCGACAAAAGGAGTTAATATGAAAGAAAGCAAAAAAGCCAACAGCAGCATCATTGTCAATTCGAAGAAAAAGGCAGCGCACCAGATAATTGCACAGATTCCTATTAGAAGGAGCACGATCTTTTTCACAGTATGTGCGGAAGGCTGAATCATGAGATTGAAGTGGTGGATGTTAATTGATAATTCTCGAGTCCCCAAAATGTTTCTCGCATGATGACTTTCATTACGGTCGCAATTGGAATTGCCAGCACCATGCCGACAACTCCCAACAGTTCACCGCCGATAAAAATATATAAAATAACTGCTACAGGATGTGTTTCAACACTCCGAGAATACAGGAAAGGAATCACGACAAAATCGTCGAAGAGACGAATTCCTCCGTATAAACCGATTATCGGAAAAACCATCGAAAAATTCCCCGTTTGATTTAGCGATACGATTATTGCGATGCCCGCGGAGATAAGAGGACCGAGGTATGGGATTACATTCAGGATAAAGGAAATTATCGCCAACGACCCCGGACTTGGAATCCTGAGTATCATCAGTCCGATAAAAACCAAAATTGCAACCACTGCCGCTTCGGTCAACACACCACGGATGTATTGCTTTAATTGCATTCTGATTTTATAAAGGATATTCAATCCCATTTCAAAATATTTATTTGGTATGAACTCCACGAAACGTTTGGATATGCGCGGGCCGTCTTTCAAAAGAAAAAATGTAATAAAAGGAATAACTGTCGACGAAGTCAGGATTGAAGCAACACTAGATAAAATGTTGAGCGCTTGAGACAACAATTCAGAGAGCTCGTTCTGGACTCGGGTGCTCAAATCGCCTCGTTTAATGAATGGAATCGATTTTGAAATATCATGTTCCAGCGAAGATATTTTTTCGGCAAAAGGAAATTTCTGTACTGTGTCGACCATCAATGATAAATCCTGAATCATAATCGGAAGCATTATAATGACCAGCCATGCTGTTATTACTATTCCCACGAGAAATACGGCTAGAATTGCAACGGTCCGCCGAATCCTGAATCTTTCCAGCCTTTCGATAAGCGGCCACAAGATAAATGTTGCGACTCCCGATAGTAACACCAGAATCGAGATTGTGAGAAACTGAGCAGCACAGTAAAGAATTGCTGTAACGGCAAGGATAACAATCGTAACCTTGCCCAAATTAGTGCGAAAGAAAGAGCTAATCATTGTTATATTCCGTGATCTCGTTGTCCAATTTTTTTAAAACTTTTTGAATTATCGACCAGTCGAATCCACGCTGAGCGAGAAACTGAGCGAATTTTTTTTTCCGTACCAAGGGTTCGTATTTTATAAATCTTGAACGCGAAGCGCGAATCTTTTTTCTCAGCGCATTAAGCGCTTCTGATTCTTCATCCTTTTCTTCTCTTTTATCGACTACTTCGTGGATTATTTCCTGATCGATACCTTTTTGTCGCAATCGTTTATCCAGAAGCCGCCGCCCTTGCGGCCGTTTTTTAAGAATATCGGTGGTGAATAATTCGACAAATTTATTGTCGTCAAGATAACCGGCCTTCCTGAAATCGGTCAATACGATATTGATAATATCTTCAGGATATTTTTTCTTCCGTAATTTTTCTCCAAGCTCATATTCACTGTGCATTCGTCGTGATAAATAATCGAGCGCTTTTTGTTTGGCGCTATATACATCTTCGGCATGGTGTATCGCTGAAAGTAATGCATCATCGACGGTATCGCCTTTTCGGATTCCAAACTGCAATAACGTATCGGCGCTGATTCCTATTGCAAATGCCTCATCGACGTATATGTTGAACCGATGAGGAGAATTTTTCTGAGGTTCAATCGCTGTAATAAGCATCTTTATTAAAAGTTCAATGTTTAGGGTTCAGAGTTCAGTGTTTGTATCTTGTATTTGCTAATCATAACGTCGATTACGCTTTCACCCTCGATCTTTATCTCATTCTTCATCATGATCTTGACCTTAATCTTATTCCCGCACTTTTTTAAAAAAGCTATTTCTGCCCCGGCTTTTTCAATGGTTCCATTTTTGCTGCAGTAGTGTGTTCAGGTTTATCGACTTTTGCCGGTGGTTGTTCAGTCTTCGGCGTCGGCAGACCGAGCTTTGCGCGAACCTGATTTTCGATCTGGGTCGTGATCTTTGATGATTCCATCAGATATTTTTTCACTGCTTCACGGCCTTGCCCGATTCGTTCCGTTCCGTAAGAAAACCATGCACCTGCTTTTTGAATGATCTCGAGTTCGACGGCAGTGTCGATCAAATCGCCAAGTCTCGAAATTCCCTCATTATATAAAATATCAAATTGCGCTTCGCGGAATGGGGGAGCGACTTTATTTTTCACAACTTTTACTTTGGTGCGATTTCCAACAACACTTGTTCCATCTTTGATTGCTTCGATGCGGCGGACATCCATGCGAACCGACGCATAGAACTTCAACGCATTCCCACCGGTTGTCGTTTCCGGATTTCCGAACATCACACCGATCTTCATGCGGAGCTGATTTGTGAAGATCACGCATGTATTCGATTTCGAGATTGCGGCAGTCAATTTACGCAATGCCTGCGACATCAATCGCGCCTGGATTCCCATTTGCGGATCACCCATCTCACCTTCAATTTCAGCACGCGGCGTTAGTGCCGCGACGGAATCGATCACGATGACGTCGAGTGCACCACTGCGGACGAGGGTTTCGACAATCTCGAGAGCTTGTTCGCCAAATTCGGGTTGAGAAAGAAGCAGATCGTTTACATTCACACCCAATTTTTTTGCATATCCGATATCCATAGCATGTTCGGCGTCGATGAAGGCTGCGAGTCCGCCGTATTTTTGCGCTTCGGCGATGATGTGAAGGCAAATCGTGGTTTTACCGGATGATTCAGGGCCATAAATTTCTACAACCCGTCCGCGCGGAACACCGCCGATTCCGAGTGCCGCATCAAGCGAAATAGCTCCGGTTGAAATTGATTCGATTCGGGCAACCGGTCCTTCACCTAATCTCATAACGGAACCTTTTCCGTGCTCCTTTTCTATTTGATCGATTGCGACCTTCAAAGCCTGCAAGCGCTGTTCACGATTATTTTCATCTGCCATTTGGATTCCTTCTTTCTCTATTTTTTCAATATAATTGATTGCAATTTTATATAGACCGAACCGCTTGGACGAAGTTCACTCTTCATGAAGTAAAGTTCGTCAATCAAAAATGTACGCGGTACAAATGTAATGCTTTGGAGTGTTTTTATCAAGCTCGGAATATTTCGTCGCCCTTTCACACGTCCGAGGGTTATATGCGGATGAAACTCGCGCTTCTCGGGTTCAAATCCGTATTTTTTTCCTATTTCATCAATAATCTTTTTCAATGGCTCAAGCAATCCGTCTTCATTTTTTGAACCGGCCCACACGATTCGCGGCTCTTTTAAATTTGGGAAGCATCCAAGCTCTCCATATATTAAAGAGAACGATTTCTGGTTACAGCATTGCTCGACGACTTCGCTTATTAAAGAAGGGAGGATGTTGTTGTCAACGTCACCAAAAAATTTCAACGTGATGTGAAGTTTGTCTGCCGGTTCCCATTTCACTTCGGAGTCGATGGATTTTAGTTTGCTTTGGATTTTGGTCAGTATTGTCTTTACCTCTTCAGGTGTAGGAATAGCTATAAAGGAACGCACTTTTGACATATTGTAAATTTAAGCCTTAATTAATGGTAATGTATCTTATTAAGAGTATAGTAGACAAAAATTCAAAAATAATTTCCCTTTCGTTTCTGTCTCTCGTTGTAAAGACGCTCAGTAAATCCGCCTTCCTCCATGAATTGCTCTCCGAGTTTACTTAATTGTCTATGAAGAAGATAGCTGGCTTGATTGATCAAGCAAATTAAAATGTTGCAAGCTTCTTCTGCTGTAATGGTGCGAATGTTATATGGGTTGGACAGGTCTGGCTTTTCGAACTTGTCAGATACATATTGGCCCCTCGTTTTTAAAGCCTCCGGTGAATCTTTAGCCCACTGGCATAATCCATGCTGCCTAAGATAATCCTCATAATCTAAAAGTAATTCTTCAAGGCTTGCCCGGGCAACTCCGGTGAGTTTTAATTCCATTTTCTTCGACGTCGCAGAGGCCATACTTCCTTCGGCAATATTTTGTACGCCACTACGTGCAGCCTGTACCATTTGATCATGTGTGCGGGAACGTTTATCAATAAACCTATTGCAAAATATTACTGTGGCATCGTATACAATTTGCGCGGTTTGAAAACTACGTAATTTACGATAACCCCCATGAGATTGAATCAATGCGCTCTCTCGTTGAGATTGACCTTTTTTCTGTTCCATAAATTATACACTTAATAGATGGATATATATTCATTATTCCAATGAAATCGAGAGTAATCTCCTTCTTACCAGCTCAAGCGCTGCCTGTGATGCGCGTTCCTTCGTCCTGAGGCGGTCATTTCCAAATGAAAAACGAAGCGCAAAGGAACCGTGAGAATCGGAATACCCGATCCAAACAAGTCCAACAGGTTTTTCTGCTGTTCCTCCGGAAGGCCCGGCGATTCCGGTGGTAGAGATTCCGATATTTGTGCCGGCGATATTTCGGACATTCTCAGCCATTGCAATTGCAACTTCTTTGCTTACTGCGCCATGCTGACGAATTAGTTTTTCCGGGATATTAAGTATTTCAATTTTCGGTTCATTGCTGTAGGTGACAACTCCGCGTTCAACATACACTGAACTTCCGGGCACGTTCGTCAGACGGTGTGCAATCAACCCGCCGGTGCAGGATTCGGCGACAGCGATTGTGAGTTTTTTCGCGGTCAGAATTTTTCCAACCACTTCTTCCAATTCCTCATCACCAGTTGCATAAATATATTTTTCAGCTATTTTCCTGATGACCGTTTCGATTCGTGAAATCTTTGCGTCAGCTTCATCGGCAGATTTTTCATTGACGGTAATTCGCAGGCGGGTTCCATACGGCGAAGGAAGAAATGCCAGAGCCGCGCCTTCTAAAAAATCTTCCACGTTTCCGATTCTGGCGGCAAGAATCGATTCGCCGATGCCGGTAGTTTTCAATGTAAGATGACGGATGACGCGGCCGGTTTTAAATTGTTGGAAATAGGGGACGACATGTTCCGTCATGATAGCTCTCATCTCGAATGGCACGCCGGGCATGACGATGAAGTGCTTTCCATCGCGCTGCATTAGAATTCCGGGAGCGCTTCCCTGACTGTTTGGAAAAATAGTGCAACCACGCGGCACGAGCGCCTGATCTTCGGAAGATTGCGTTATCTTCATATTGCGTGATTGCATAATTTTACGGATGTTGGCGAGGATGTTTTCGTTCCGGACAAGTTCGACATTAAAAAATTTGCCGACAACTTTTTTTGTGATGTCGTCGTGCGTGGGGCCGAGTCCGCCTGTAACGCAAACGACATCGTTGACTGTGAACGCTTCAGTAAATGCTTTCATAATGGCGGGTTCATCATCGCCGACGGTCGTCATTTTAGATATTGCGATGCCGACGCTATTTAGCTTCTCCGCAATGAAAGCCTGATTTGTATTAATAACCTGACCGATGAGAAGTTCATCGCCGATTGTAATAATTTCTGCTTGCATAAAATAATATACGATGGGCGGGGATGAGTTACAAGAGAAGTTACTCCTCATGTACATCTAGAGTAGTCAATAAAAAAAGGCCTGATTTTTTTCAGGCCTCGTAATACCAAACTGATAATTCAGCACCAACTCACTTTAACATCAGGAGTTTAGTAGTTCTATTCTGAATTTTGCCGCTGATTTGTTCTTTGATGATAGCACGGACATAGAAGATGCCGCTTGCCAATCCTTTTTTATTTTCATCCGTTCCATCCCAGCTAATATATTGCTGGCCATAAATGCCATTGGATGTGAAGGTTTTTATCACCTGTCCTAGTAGATTATAAATTTGTATTTTTACATTGGAAATCTGTGGTAGATTAAAACAAAATATTGTTTGATTGTTGAACGGATTGGGATAAACAGAGAACAACAATGAATCCTGATGACTTTTTTTATTTTTTATGGGTGTGTTGAATATTTTACTTTCATCCAGCGGATTGAGAAGGGGAGGATTTTTATCGCTTGGTTCCAGTGCAATAAGTGCGGTATAATCGCATAAGAGATTGTATTTCAATGCGCGGTTTACAATGGTCGTCGTATCATAACTTGATGTCTGGAAATAATCCTGAAGTTCTTCCCAGCCCAGCATGCTTGCAATAATCGGCGTTCTCTTTGTGGTGTCGGTAAGAATATAACTGACTGCCTGTCTGGCGACGTGTTGTGATGTACCCTTAAATTGAGCATCGAAATCGAAGGTTAAACTCTTCGACGCATTCGACATGCCGATGAAGAAACGCGGTTTATTAGGATCATTGGGTTCCAGGGCGACTTCTCTCGTTTCTAGTAGTTTGCTCGCGCCGACTTCTCCCATTTCCAGTAATTTACCGGCGCCATTGTCAACTGTCACCTGAAGGTTTAAGGAATCCAATCGCGCCGATGTGGAATACGTAAGAGTTCCCGCAATATAGTTCCAATCCTCTAGATGCGATTCAAAGTGTATGCCTCTGGTTTTGTTGGAGAGCAGGTATGCAAGATATCCGGAACCGTAATAGTCGGTGCTATTCACGGTGATATATCCTGGTGTGAATAATTTTCCATCAAGGAGATTGACCGTATGAAAAACAGGTGCAGTACCAGTAATCGAAGAAATGTAGTTGTTAATCCAACCCTCAGCACTACTTTGAGAAATCACCGAATCGGCATTGCTGAAGATGATAACTTCGCGTATAGTATCTTTACTAAGTGAAGACTGCAGATCGTTCAATAAAGGCAGAAGCATTTGTGGCGTCCGTGCGATTTGTGATACACCAAGTAATGGAACTGCAAGCATTTGCTTCATTGCACCGTCGTCATTATACGACCAGATTCCAGAAACGATCACGAGACCGTTCTTCACTCGTTTTGATAATACTGCGGCATCTCCCTGACTGTTAGCGAGTTCTATCTTTGTTGTGGAATCACTAAAGTTCAGATAGTTCATTGTATTTACAGTGATGGATTGTGGAAAGCCACTCGAGATATTTCCGTTTTGTTGACGGATCAGAGTTTGTGTGTGTTCGTGCGCCTTTTCAGAAAGTCCATTGATATAATGTGGATCGATTTCATCGGCTCCTCTGTTATAATCATAGAATCCAAGAAAGCGTCCTCCTTTTAAAAGGAGGGAATCAATTCGGCTTAGAAGATCTGGAAGGTTATCGTCTGTTGCAAAGGCATTTTCATATCCATGATCGTAACTTGCGACGATGTCGACTGAAGAAAATCTACTCGAAGCTTTGTTGATATCAGGGTACGATTCGACAACCGCTAGGCTATCAAGCCCTGGAAAACTCCAGATGGTTAAAGCATCATAATCACAAAAAACAATCGTCGGCTTCTGCTGTTGAATTATCGTTGCAGCAAATGGACTGGATACAAAATTTTGAAGAACTGTATCGATTGTGACAGAATCTGCATTTCTCCATGAGGAATAATGTTGAAGTGTTCCGGCTCCCGAGACCGTCAAACGAAAACGGTCGATTGGCCGCAAAGCGCGGTGGAGTACTTTCCCAACATTCGAGATAGTTGTTCCAAGATCTTTGTTGTAGTTACCGCTGAAGTCCAACCCAACTACAACCGAGTTTGCTCCAGTATCAGATCGCATCATATGGAAACTGGCAGGATCTACGCCTACCTGAAAGAATGAGCTATCACCGCTTTTATCTCCGGCCATGGCAAATATTCCATTGATAAAATTGGTTTGAAAAGAAACAGACAAACTGGGGAGAGCGGAGATATCCGTTAATTCGAAATTGCGGTAGATGAAACCAGCCGTGTCAACAACTCTTTTGAAAGTAAGTTGAGGCAGCTCCGCTATTGCAGGTGATCCCCAAATCTCTACCTGTTCCCGAAAAAGTATTTCAAGAGGTTTGGTAGTTGCATTATTCGCTTTGAGAAATTGTAAAGGAAGTTCGGCTGACCCGCTATTTCCAATCCATCTTGTAGGAGAAATAAAATTGAGCTTTGCTTTCCGGAACAGGCCTGAAACAAGCGGATAGATGTGTAATTCATATGTATCGCCATTCTTGGCCAGAAATGCCGGATCGTGCCCACGGACGACTATACTGTCATAAATATGCCGTGCGGTCCATGTATCGAACATCTTCGCTTTCATCACCTGATCTCCAATCCACAACCACATATCGTTTACAACGGAACCTTGTGGCAAAGTAAATCGATGGACGATCTCAATTTTTTGGTTGCCGGGATATTGATTATGATCCGAGTATTTGAGATAGAGAGATTGTTCTACATAACCACCGTGAGGTTCAACAACCAATGTAGCTTGATCGATATAACCTTGTTTGGTTCCGTAGATAAGAGGATCTTGGACCGATAGTTGCGCGTATGTGTGTGAAGGCATCCCTACAATCGTAAGGATTGTCGATGCCATTAAAACTCTTAATGAGATTTTCATGGTGTACTCCTTATCTGTCATGAAGATGATTATATAGAGGAACAAATATATTCTGTCAAACCGTATAATATTAAGTTTTATCTGAAGAGTCAACTATAATTGTATCCGCAAGCACTTTTTTCTTTATAGAGATTCACTCATTTTTTTTAATTTAAATTCTTCTTATTTTGATAAAAATTGTCTGAAAATAATGCCTTTAAACCTGAATAACATATTAGCTTTAATCGCGATTTTTCAATCGGCGTTCCTTTCATTCTTCTTTTTTCAGAATGCCAAAGGAAACCGAATGAGCAACCGGATACTCGGATCATTCCTCATTGTTTTTTCACTAAGTCTCTTTTATTCGTTTTCCCGGACGAATACTATCAATTATATACTCATTACCGAGACGTATCCATTTCTGTACATCGCAGCAGAATTAAATTACCTGTTCGGACCGCTTCTTTACTTTTACATCAAATCGGTTTGTATGCCTGATTTTCGATTTCGTGCAAGGGACGCTATTCATATTATTCCTTTTTTCTTCTTTCTTGCATTAACGGTTATCAAAATATCCTCATGGTATTTCTATCACAGAGATTGGTTTTCTGCATTTATTTATTTCGATTGTTTCTCGATGATTTTACAAATCTTACTTTATCTTGCAATGTGCGTTAGAGTTCTTCGCAGTAGCATTAAATCGGAGATCGCGGCAAATGACCGTAATAAAATGAGCTGGCTCCTTTTTTTATTTACCGCCAGTATACTGATACTTTCCATTAAAATAATTTTATTAATCTCCAATTTTTTTCTACTATCGTTCAATTTCTACCTTTATCTGTATATAGTATATTTTTCTGTTCTATTTATTTTCTTCTATACAATTCTATTTTATATTTTGAAAAGGCCTGAAATATTTTCTTTCCCCCAAAAATATGAACGCTCTAATCTCACATCTTCCGAGATCGAGGAATTCCGGAATAGACTTCTGAAGTACGTGGAAGAAACTAAAATCTATCATGAGCCTGCGCTGACACTCATAATGATGTCGAAACATCTATCGATTCCGGTTCAGCATCTTTCACGTGTCATCAACGAATCCTTCAACATTAATTTCTCTGATTTCATCAATAGATATAGAATCGAGGAGAGTAAAATACTGCTGAAGGATGCGCCGAAGAACAAAATGACGGTACTCGAGATAGTTTACAAAGTCGGATTTAATACCAAGTCTGCATTTTATGAAGCCTTTAAGAAGCATACCGGAATGACCCCAAAAGAATTCATTAAAAATCATTCTTCCAAATAGTCCATCCAAGGTTTGGGAAAAATTCAATCCGGAATTATAATTCAAGTCGAATAACTAAGCCAATATTCTTATTTTAAAAATTGTTTGTGCAAAAATTTTTTCGATTCATTCGCGTCAGGGAGGGTTAAGAAGTCCCGGACGGTAAAGACAATTATTATTTCGAGGGTAAAAAATAATGAGAGTAAAATTATGTGTCATTTCATGCATGCTTAATTTGCTGGCCGCATACGGTATTTCATTTTCACAACAGCAAGAAAATAATTCGAAATATCCAATGGTTTATATGGTCATGATCAATTCTTCTGAAGAGGAAAAACAAACCGGAATTTTGATTGAAAGTATTAAAAACTTTGGCGGGAAAAATAATTCGGCTCCTGTTATCGTGATAATTTCGGATTCTACAAAAACCAAAGGAAAATCGCTTGAAGGCAAAGCTCAGGAAATTATTAATTTAAAAATGGATGAAAAATTCCGGTCATTCCCTTTTTCAGATAAAGTGTACGCATGCGCGCAAGTCGAAGAGATGATGGCAAATAAAACCGACTGGCTCGTTTGGTTAAATCCTGATGTGCTTGTTCTTGCTCCGCCTGTCGAAATCACAGCGGATAAAAATGCATGGGCTTGTTTAAGGCCTGTTCATATGCAGAATGTCGGAAGCATTGCCGATGCCCCGGCAACGGATTTCTGGAAGAAAATATATCAGGTGACAGAACTCGATACTAATAAAATATGGACAGTTGAATCGTATGTTGATAGTAAAAAAATAAGAGGCTATTTTAATTCAGGCTGCATGGCTTTTAATCCTTCAAAAGGTATTTTGAGGAAGTGGAAAAATGATTACAAAAAACTTTTATCTGATTCTGCAAATTATGCTTTTTTAAATTCGAATAGGGATTTCTCGTTTTTTTGTCATCAAGCTGTATTAAGCGCCGTCGTTATGGCTAAAGCCGGTAAAGACAAAGTTCATGCATTTCCGCCATCCTATGGATATCCTTTGCAACTTCAAGATTTTCCGGAATTTATAAATAAAAAACATTCTATTTCTGATTTGGTAATTGTAATCTGTGGAGATTACAAAAATCTGGGAAAAATTGAAATTACTGAACCATACAAAAAATGGATAGATACTCATGTTAAATAATTATGCAGTGAAAGCATCCTTAATATTATTCATACTAATATTAAGTTGGAGCACTTCTTTTCCTCAGGTTTCCGAATTAACACCGGTTATCAAGACCTATAAAACAATCGGAGATACCAGGTTAAGTATTCATATTTTCTACCCGAAAGATTTCAAACCGGAAAATGTCCGGCCGGCGTTTGTATTTTTCCACGGTGGAGGCTGGATTCAGGGACCTGCAGAATGGGGATATAATATTTGTAAGCATTTTACCTCAACCGGCATGGTTTCTTTTTCTGTCGAATACCGTTTGGCGAACCAGAGCAGTATAACCCCGGTCGAATGTGTTGAAGATGCAAAATCTGCCATCAGGTGGATTCGAGTGCATGCGAAAGAATTAGGAATCGATAAAAATAAAATTGTTGCTGCAGGAATGTCTGCCGGCGGACATATAGCCGCGTGTCTCGGTACTATTGATGGATTTGATGAGAAATCTGAAGACCTGAGTATTAGCTCGCGTCCAAATGCAATTGTACTATTGGCGCCACCTGTCGATCCAACAGTCGACCAATGGTTTATCCAAATTCTGAATAACCGTGTGAAACCGGAAGAGTTATCTCCCACACACCATGTCCGGCCTAAACTTCCGCCAACACTTATACTTCAAGGTAATTTGGATCAGACTGTAAATTGTGAGACTGTTAAACGGTTTGCTCAAAAGATGCTGGATGCTTCAAATGTATGTGAACTGCATTTATTCGAAAACCGCGATCATTTATATTTCAGTTCTGTTGTGCCGGAAATTACAGACCCGATTGATTCATTTCTATGCAAAATACAATTGATAAGCAATAAGCATAACTAATAAGTTTTTGCAGAAAAACCTTTGTGACTTTCACACATCGCTACTTCACTTTGAGTTCTTTGTAGTTAACCACAAAGAACTCAAAGATTAAATGACAATCTATGAAGAACACAAAGAAGTGTTTCCATTTCGCTCATAACTTGGCTGATTTTTCCGCGCGAACTTATAAATATTTTATAATCATTCTTCTCAAGAATCCATTAAAGTTTTTTGGAAAAAATCAATCCGGAATCATAATTCAAGTCGAACCTCCGTTTGAAATCAATTTTATTTGTGTATTCTGACGGCTGTTATGGAATTAATTTCAGATAATGCCGAAATCGGATAAGATCAACGATTCCAATTTTCATAACTCAAACAATAAAGGGGAACACAATATGAAAAATGCATTTTTTATTTTTATCGCCGCTATTATTTTAATTTCGGAAGCGCCGGCACAATTCAACGACAAACTACACATCGATTATTTCGGACAAACTCCGCCGGGAGACACAGCCGTAGTATTTGCACCAGATTTTATTTCTAGACAAGATTGGTATGTACAAGCTTGCTGTTTCTCACACGATGGAAAAGAATTTGTTTTTATGCTGCAAAATCAAAGTTGGGATCATCCGATTATTATGTATACAAAATATACAAATGGTACATGGTCCAAACCGGACACCCTTTTCGATTATGCTGCAATACCTTCTTTCTCATATGATGGGAGCCATCTTTTTTTTAGTGAAAAAAATGGATGGCAGACGCGTGACATAGTTGTAAGCGAACGCGGACAGAACGGATGGCAAAAACCGAAAAGAATTCCTTTCCCGGTCAGTTCAGATAGTAGTAACGAAGTTGAAGTCACCGTCTCGGCAAATGGATCATTGTACTTTTCTTCGGACCGATCCGGGGGGTTTCGGAGGTTTGGATCTTTATAAAGCTGAATTGGTAAATGGAAAATATGAAAAAGTGGAAAACCTGGGACCACAAATCAACACATTTTTTATAGATGAATGTCCATATATCGCACCGGATGAGAGTTTTATTATTTTCAATTGCTGGAAATATAATTCTAAATTCAAAGGAAATAATTTGTACGTCAGCTTTAAAGATAAAGATGGTAAATGGGGTGCGCCTAAAGATTTGGGAGATAGAGTCAACACTGATGATCTCGATATCTATCCGTATGTAACTCCCGATGGTAAATATCTGATGTTCACGCGACGGGAAAATTCACTAAAAGCTAATTACTCAAAACTATATTGGATCAAAGCTTCAGTAATTGATTCGGCAAAAGAATCGAAAGAGATATCATCGGCACCAGTCACAATTCCATCGGATGAGTCAAAAAATTATTCTGGAATATATTCAAGCAAAGAAGTACCGATAAAAATAACAGTCAGACAAGAAAGTAACTACTTATCTGCTTCTTTTGAAAATGGACCTGGTATTTTCGTGATAGAATCCATCGGTAAAGATTCTTTTTGGGGGAACGGTATAAAGTTTCAATTTAATCGTACAAATGGTGAGCTGAAAGTAACCTTTGATTGGAAAGGTGGCAACGGTTTTGTTCTGACAAGAGGAAAATAATGTTCCTAATATTTAAAATTGATAACAGTAACTTTTGATAAACTAAAAAAGGTAATTGATTGAAAATTAGATTTATCAAATTCATTATAAAATAAACTTGAGGAACATATTTATGCGTAAAATATTTTCATTTTTAGGAAGAGATCAACAAAGTCGACATATAAAAATTTTCACAGGCATTGGTAGCATCATCGCAATGACCATGCTTTTCGTACTTATGATAAGTTGTAAATCAAATTCTGTTAGTAATGACTCTCGAAGTCATAACTCTTCTGCCGTACACGGATTTGGGCCGCTTATCACCAGAACATACGCGAGTGATAATCATATTGCCACCCTTCTTACCGATGGGAGAGTTCTGCTCACGGGCGGAGAACATCCACAAGAAGTATTTCTCGACTCGGCAGAACTTTTTGATCCGCATACAGGAACGTTCTCGGCAACAGGGCCAATGTCGGTTAGAAGAATGGCCAATACAGCCACACTTTTGCTTGATGGCCGTGTGCTCATAGCGGGTGGTTGGATTGACTCTAAAAGGGTAAGTTTAAATACCGCCGAGTTGTATGATCCGGCGACCGGGAAATTCAGCCCAACTGGCTCTATGAAATATGGGCGTGGGTGGGCTACTGCCAATCTTCTTGCGGACGGCCGTGTTTTAATTGTGGGCGGATTTGATTCGAACCGTAATCCCCAAGCCTCAGCCGAACTCTATGATCCTTCAAGCGGAACCTTCAGTCAGACGGGATCGATGAGCGATGCACGGAAATGGGCCACAGGAAATTTAACATCAAATGGTTTAGTACTGGTGGCTGGAGGTTCTGGTATCAACGGGTGGCCATTATCCACTGCTGAACTTTATGATCCATCAACCGGTGTCTTCCAAAAAGTTGGTCAAATGAAAGTTGCGCGTACCGGACATTCTGGAACCTCACTTCCGGATGGTAGAGTGCTGCTCATTGGCGGTTACAAGGAATCATCGGCCGAATTGTTCGATCCCAACAGTAACGCTTTCTCACCAGCCGGTACCATGTCCATTTGCAGGGTCGACCATGCGGCCGCTCTGCTTCATGACGGAGAAGTACTTGTGACAGGAGGGAATCGGGCGTATGAGGATTCAACAGTCGTTGAATCAAGCGAACTCTGGAGACCTGCAACCGCCGACTTCATTCCGTCCGGAAACATGAAACACAAGAGAGAGACGCATACAGCGACTACATTGAACGATGGTAGGATCATCATTATCGGCGGCTATGATGGTACTACTGAGTTTGCTGATGCCGAGATTTACAATCCTTGAAAATCCTCAAACCAAAAATTACAGGCGATAATGAAAAGATTTGATTAAATAGTTCGCACTGAAAAAGTCAATTAAACCCGGATTTGTCAATAGAGCGCAATCTCTAATGACCGCCATTAGAAAAAAATAATATAAATTGTTATAATACAATAGATTAACAAAACTAAGGTGGCCATAAAAACCACGAGTTCAAAATAAGAGAACTAGACAGGCCAATGGATCTTAAGATTGAGTATTCAGACAAAGAGCTTACCCCCTGGGGCGGCATGGT
The DNA here is from genome assembly GCA_963835935.1 of Ignavibacteriota bacterium. Lineage (GTDB taxonomy): Bacteria > Bacteroidota > Ignavibacteria > UBA10030 > CAVZMI01 > CAWIHK01. Next base: position 187,993 of record CAWIHK010000002.1, on the reverse strand, counting down.
ATTGATGAAAAAATTGATAGAGCAAACAGGAATCAATGACGCGTTAAAGAAGATCGGACTTCCAGTTCAAAGATCAAACCGTGGATATGATCCGATACAATTGATTAATAATTTTTGGGTAAGCATCTGGAGTGGAGCAAGTAGGTATGAACATTTAGAAGTAACTCGACACGATACGGTGATACAAAAGATGTTTGGCTGGGAAAAAATGGCAGGGCATAAATCATTCCAGAGATATTTTGAAAAGTTCACACAAAAAATAAACAATAGTGTATTCACAGAATTATTTCAATGGTTTTACAGTCAGACACATTTTGATAATTACACATTAGATATTGACTCGACAATTCTTACGCGTTATGGTGATCAAGAGGGTGCAACGAAAGGATATAATCCAAAGAAGCGAGGACGCAACAGTCATCACCCATTGATAGCATTTATTGCCGAGGCGCGAATGGCAGTAAACTTTTGGCTTCGGAGTGGAAACAGTTATACTGCGAACAATTTTATAAATTTTATCGAGAATACGTTTGAGAGACTAGCAGGAAAGACAATAGGGTTGTTCAGGGCGGACAGCGGGTTTTTTGATAAAAATATACTGGAATTCTTGGAAAATCGAGAAAAACCTATCAACTATATTATTGCGGCAAAATTCTATAAGCCAGTAAAAATTGCTATCGTACGAGAAAAGACTTACTGGCGTTTGGATGATGGGATAGAAATTGGAGAGACGATGTATGAAAGTGTTGGATGGGGAAAGCTGCGCAGGTTGATTATTGTACGACAAGAAATCGCACTTCGACCGAAAGCAACCGGAAAGCAGTTACGATTATTCGGAGCCGAAGAAGTGTATAAAAATTATCGTTACAGTTGCTTCGCAACTAATCTGACACTGCCGACAAAAGCTGTGTGGGATTTATATAGAAACAGAGCCGATGCAGAAAATAGAATAAAAGAATTGAAAGAAGATTTTGGAGTTGATAGTTTTGCTGTTCAAGATTTTTTTGCTACCGAAGCAGCATTAAACTTTGTGGTGATGGGATATAATTTGATGAGCTTGTTTCGTCAGACGATTCTCCAATCCAAAATACAGTACCAGCTAAAAACATTGCGCTACAAAGTATTCGCTATCGGATCATACATCGTAACAAATGGAAATGAACGGATACTCAAACTCGCTCTCGCAATGAATCGGCGAAAATGGTTTGACGGCCTCTGGTCTAACGCCAAACTCATGAGTTGGCCATTCGTAGTTGATTCATGAGGTTCTAATGACAAATCTGGGTTAAATAATAAGTCATAGGAAATATTCCTTCGTGCTCTTCATAGAAAGCCATTTATTCTTTGTGTACTTTGTGGTTAACCACAAAGATCGAAAAGTTGAGTTGGCGATCTATGAAGGACACAAAGGTTTTTCAGCGCGAACTAAATAGTAATCAACACAAGATTCAAATTACGTTAATAACAAGCATCATTTTAATGACGGCGCTCGCTGGACTCTTGATTGTGTGCTGTTCATTTTTTAAACGTTATAACGCTTCCTGTAAGTCTGAATTGGGGCAACTATTCCTCGGAATCTTTGCGAGTGTTGGTCAAATATATCAGATATATTGCATCCCGTTTAAAACTAAGTTCGAATTTATAAATTAAGTCGAAATCTGCTTCTCATCTTTTTAAATTGTACCTCGTGGTAGGTAAGTTAAAAAATCAGAAAGTACAATAGTGTTTCCCATACATAAAATTGATAACAGTGACTTTTAATAAACTAAAAAAATATCTGATTGAAAACTTAATTCTAAAAATTCATTATAAAACAAACTTGAGGAACATATCTATGCATAGTAAATTTTCATTTTTAAAAAGAGGTCAACAAAGTAGACTCATTACTTTTTTAATGAGTATTGGCAGTATTATTGCAATGACCATACTTTTTGGATTTTTGATGAGTTGTAAATCGAATTCTGTTAGTGCCGACTCTACAAATCATAACTCTTCTAGTCATGATTCATCTGTCGTACATGGGTTCGGACAATTGCTCTATAGAACTTTCGCCAGCGATGACCAAACAGCTACATTGCTTAATGATGGCAGGGTACTGCTGACTGGTGGTGAACATCCGCAGAACGTGACTTTGTCGTCTGCTGAAATTTTTAACCCGCAATCGAATAAATTTTTCGCAACAGGATCAATGTTGACTGCGCGGATCGGTCATACCGCTACTCGACTTTTGGATGGCCGAGTTCTTATCGTTGGTGGTTTTAATAATGAAAAGCAAATAAGTTTAGCATCTGCGGAATTGTACGATCCAGCGACGGGAAAATTCAGCCAAACCGGAGCGATGAAATTTCCTAGAGTATGGCACACTGCTACTCTTCTTCGAGATGGCAGGGTCTTGGTGGCGTCAGGAGCAAATGGGACAACCATTATACTGGTTGCTGAGATTTACGATCCTTCCACTGGAACCTTCAGCACTACGGGTTCGATGAGCACAAGTGGGATGTTTGCAATGGCGAGCATGACTGGAACAGGTACTGTCTTAGTGACCGGAGGCTATAACGGAGGTGCAATATCCTCCGCTGAACTCTACGATCCATCATCCGGTGTCTTCAAGCAGGTTGGTCCTATGAAAGTTGGCCGTTCTGGGCACTCTGCCACTTTGCTTAAAGACGGCAGAGTGATTATTATTGGGGGATATGGCCAGGCTTCTGCAGAAATCTTTGACCCAACAACCTGTACTTTTGTGTCGGCTGGTTCTATGACTCTTCCGTTGTACGATCACATGTCTGCTCTGCTGCCCGACGGAGGAGTCCTTGTAACTGGAGGCACAGTTGATGGCAAAACGGTTTTAGATTCAGTTGAGGTGTGGAGGTCTGCGACCTCCGACTTCGTCCAAGTCGGAGAAATGAAACAGGCAAGAGAGTGGCATACAGCAACTGCTCTAACAGACGGCCGAATTCTTGTTGCTGGCGGTTTTAATGGTACTTCTGAGTATGCAACCGCCGAGATATATAATCCATAAAAAATTTTATCCGGATTTATTATTCAAGTTGAATCAGAGCTGTCCAAAATAATTTTTTAAATATTTTTTTTGGACAAGTCTGATTAAGGATAATTTTAATCATTTAATTGAAATGGAAGAATTTAAAACTATGCGTCGTATGAAATAGGATTATCGAGTTTCAAACTGTAAAATATTTTTTGAACCGAGATGCCGAATTCCGTCAAAATAAGGTATTATGAACCGCCATGTTTTGTGGATACATTCTATCATTCATTAACTCTGCATTAACTCTTGCTTTGTAAAACAAAATAAATATATTGTATCGAATATTACTCGATTGTGTTCTTCCAAAATTTCATTTCAAAGTTTTTTGATAGATAAAAATCAGACTATAAAATAATGCTACAACCTTTTTGAGGAGATGAGACTATGGCAAATCTTAGTATCCAGTTTTTAGATGTCGGTCAGGGCGACGGCATCTACATCGAGTTTCCTAATGGTGTAAATATGCTTGTCGATCTTGGTTCCAATAAAGGGAAGAGAGTCACCGGCCCCGATATTTATAAATATTTTGCCGCTAATACGAGATTCAAAAAAACAAACCAGACCTTGAATTATCTTTTTATAACCCACGGTGATGGCGATCATTACAATATGATTGAAAATTTTTTGAAAAATTTTTCTATTAAGGTTGAGAATTATACATGTAGTGGAATACCTTCCGATTATAGTGGAGATATCATAAGTAATATTCATACAAAGTATGGCGGTACTTTTTTTACTTTTAGAGGTTTTCCAGCCGAGATTACTAGATCGGGTGGTTTTGGTAATGCACAGCTATTTTGTTTGTCCTGTAATTGTACCGGACCAAACAGTACCAGGAATGCATGGACTAAGAATTCAGATAGTATTGTGCTGCAAATTGTTTATGCAGGCATAAAAGTTATGTTGGCAGGTGACGCAACTACCGTCACAGAAAAATTTATTCTTAGCACAATGAGTAGGTATTCCGGAAAACCGCTCGAGAGCAATATTTTAAAAGTCGGCCATCACGGTAGTGCGCGGACTTCCAACAGTAAAGAATGGGTTGCGGCAGTAAATCCAGGATTCTTATTTATTTCTGCCGATCGACACGGATCGTCCGGTGAAGACGCTGCGACCGGATTCCGCCTTCCGCAAGAATTAACTCTCGATATTTTTAGGAAGTATTCATCAAGAATTTTCAACGGAACAAGGCACACTTATGTTTCTGCATACGACCCGCAAGATTATAAGGATCACTTAAGTATAGACTCGAGCTTTACCGATCCTCATGCTACACAACCGGATCCTTTAAATCCATTCAGTACAAAGTGGGATCGCGGTTGGAAACCAATTCAAACGACGGAAGCAATTTTCACTACCATCACTTCTATGGGAGGAGCATACACAGATGATAAAAGCGAAGCGGATGTTGGCAGTCAATATCAAATCCTAATTAACGAAAGAGGTGACATTAATATAACCTGCACTTGAAATTTGCGGATGGTTTCTCAAATTTTCGGGAAAAATATTTTCGGACTTTTCATTTACCAATATTTAAAATATTAATAGAAGGGATACACTCATGTCTCCGCAAGACTTAGCAGCTCTACTGCAGAACAATATCCAGATTAATGGCGATCTGAATCTGACTACTTCGTTGATTACAGATATTGCACCTCTTCTCAATGCTCTGCACATTTCGACTTTGACTCTCGGCCATGCTGTTGTTAAACAAGTTCCTGTCAGTAAATCAAGCGGTGCTCCAATTGATGCGCAAGTGACAGTAACAGGTCAGGTGTCATTTTTAAATGTGAATCTAATACCGGCCACTCTTTATATTGCTACGACGAGTCCGCTGCAAATTTGTCTCAAGGCCGATTTGCCTGTAAATTGGAAATTCACCGACAGCGTGCCGAATGTACCGATGTCGATGTATCCGATTTCGGCAGGGAGTAATGTTGTCGCATTCCAAAAATGTTTGTTGGATGATTTGGTATTTCAGGAAGCTCATTGGTTGTTGACAAATTATGCTGATGAATCAACAAACATTGAAGCCGGGCTCAATCTTTCTGCCGTTGTAAATTCTCAATCGATTTTAGCGGACGTTGTTTCCATTATGAAGCTTGATCAACTAGTGACGTTGCAGGGTTCAGTTCAATTATCGCCATCTTTCGACAATCAGGCAAGTGTTGCTCTTTACTTTCAAGCACCGGGTAAAATATTAGCCGTAGGCCCGATTCATCTATCGAATGTTCATTGCCGAATAAGAAGCACTAATGAACTTGAAACACCGGCTCAGGAGACGAGATTTGAAATCGGAGGGATTATTGAAATTGGTAGTCCCGATCCGGCAATTCTTGAACTTTGGACTGCGGTGCATGGCGGAGGAAGTGTCTGGTACTTGAATGGCAAGACGGACGATAGCAAGCTATCAATAAAAAACGGCGTTGATGCAATTGTCGAACTTGCAGGTGGAAGTTCGAGTGATTTCCATTTGCCCGATTCTCTTCAATCGTTTGGAAATATTTATTTAAAAGGATTTTCAACGGCTTTGGGATTTTCTGAGGAATTGATTGAACATGTTTCACTCACAGTCGGCTCCGATGCTTCATGGACTTTGATTCCCGATTTTCTAAGTGTCGGCAATATGTCGGTGACATGGTTTATTTTATTTCCTCTTGACTCGGAATTGCGGCATAATTCTATTGGTATTGCCGGTACGTTATCTTTCGGTCAGGGTACGAACAAAATTATTTTTGATGTTACTGTACAAAGCGATCGGGCTTTTAATGTAAGCGGCATGCTTAGTCAAGGACAAACATTGCACGTGGCCGATATTATCAAATCCGCTTTGAGCATCGATGCAGATATACCGGTGCTGGATATTGATGAATTATATTTTAACGCGACATCAAGAGGTGATTTTGAGATCGGCGGCGGTTCACCAACCACGTGGAAAATTCCTATCGGTATTGTGACGCTTGAGTTTGGCAATCTATATCTGAATGTGTTGCATATTTCCGGAAACACTCCTTCAAACGCAGTGAAGGTAGCCGGGACGATCAGCATTTCCGGCAATCAGTTCGTCGTTGCGTATAACTCGCCGGGCGATTTCAACATTTCAGGCAATCTGCCAAATATCAATTTTAAAGAATTGGTGAAATATTTGTTGGGTGATGTCATAAGTTATCCATCGAGTTTCCCAGAGATTCAGTTACAAAATTCGAATGTTTTGATTCAAAAAAATCAAAATGATTATATCTTCGAATTAAGTACAAAGATAAATGATTGGGGAACCGCTGTTATCGAAGTTGTAAGAAATAATGGGGATTGGGGAGTGGCTGCAGGTTTTGCTCTCCCGTCAGGTTGGAAATTATCGCGTATAATTCCTTTCGATATTTTCGATAGTTTTTCATTCAGTTCGCTCGCACTTGTTCTTGCCTCATTTGATGATACTCATTATAAATTTCCGGGTGATATTGTACCAGGCATAAATGGTGTTGTAAAAGGAATTAATTTTTATGCCGATTTGAGTTTGAGCGGAAACCTGTTGGATGAAGTGAGCAAAATCATCGGTGAAAGTTCATTGAAAATCAAAGCTGCAATCGGAATGAATCCACATGATACTTTTTTAGCTGCATCGATAGGAAAGACCGTCGGCATCCCACCGGTGAATAACCTCGTGTTGTCGGGTGGATCGGCGGGAGAGGGGCTTGCACTTGCAATATATGCAAGTCCGCTGTCGGCAAGTATTAGCGGTGCACTTACGATACCTATTGGCGATCAAAGTATTAGTTTTATCGGTCGCTTAATTATATCCGAAAACGCATTCACTTTTGCTGCAGATGTTGAAGCTCAAGGAGGTTCCCTCCTAAATCCAATAGGATTCCATGGAGTGGCGCTTAATGAAATCGGAATTGCTCTTAGTGCCGAATTCGAACCGCCGACGTTGGCGCTTACACTCGAAGGTCAATTCGCTTTGAAAGGTCAACCTCCTTCTTCCAACAAGTTTGCCTTTTCTTTTGGTGTCGAGGGTGAAGTAATCAATCCGCAATTACTCAGTTGTAAATTTGCCGAATTGGATCTGCCGATAATTTTCAATGCTTGTATGGACGGCAGTGTCACGCTGCCTGATGCACTCAATGAAATAAAATTTACGGATGTTTTTATCTATTGGTGTGATATACCGACTACTCTTCCTGATGGAACGACGACTGAACGAGGGTTCGGTTTCAATGGTTCAATGAATTTCTTCGGATGGAAAGCTCATGCGTATTTAATGATGACTTTCAGTAACGGTATTACTGGCGATGCAGAGATGGATCCGATTAAATTGGGCGCGGGGATTTTATCGATCACCGGGAAATCGAAAAATGGAGGCCCGGCGGTAGCGGTCAGCACTATATCATCTCCGTATTTTTCAGTTACACTCAATGTTTTGATTTTGGGAATTTCCGGGACAGATGTGAATGGACAAATTTCCAACAGCGGTTTTGAATTTTCGTTGCAACAGCAGTCGTTCAAATTTCTCGATGAAACGATTTCCTGTGTTTTAACCGATCCGACTCATTTCTCATTAAAATCTGCATTTAACATAACTCTTGATCTGGAATTAGGACCTCTGGAGTTACCAGGGATTTCCATTCCACTCGGTACGATTCACGTACAGGGTGGCTTCAGCGGTTCATTGGTAATAAATTTGAACGGTGATGAATTTTCAGCCGAACTCGACGGCGGAATTTCGTGGCAGGGGATGACGTGGTCTATCCCTACTTTAAAATTGAATGTTATGCCGAGCAGCTTGGCAGATTTAGTTCAAAAATTGATCGACCACATTATTGCTGAAGCGAACACAATTTTCAAAAATCTTTTTTACGATCCGGGAAAATGGGCAGAATTTATTAAAGCGGGTATCATAGCCGGTTTTGATGATGTTGTAAAAATGGGCAATGCATTGAAGGACGCATTTGGTCTTGGTGGCGACGCAGTTGCACAATTGATGAAAGACGCAGGATTCGATATCGATGATATAACAAAAGTTTTGAGTGATGTTTTTGGAGATGCACCAGATGTTATAACTCCGATATTAACAGGACTGGGTTATTCAAACGTGTTAATCGCCGGGGCGCTTAAATCAATGGGAGTTGCCGTTGAAACAATTGCCGGTTTGTTTAAAGATCTGGGTTTGTCGGCGGATGATGTCCAGAGCGTTCTTGAAGCAGTAGGATATCCGGCAGAAGTCATCAGCGATGTTATCAGCGACATATTCAGTTGTTCATGTGTAATTGAAATCGGACCTTTATGTATATCCGATTTTTTTAAATGTCCGATTGATTTTTAATTTTCGTGGAAAATTAAATTCGTGATGTGGAGAACGAGAAAAAAATAAATGAAGTGTTATAGATTGAGCAGTTATAATATTTATGCTGATCAGTCCGGCAATTCGGACGAATTTATTGTAGTCAATGGTATTACCGGAATTATCGGAAAAGTATCCGGGAAATTATTGGATTACCATAGCCGGAAATACTTTGAAGCAAGTCGCGGCGATTTCACGGAAAAAGAATTTCATTATTTGTCGCGCTCCGGTTTTATCACGGATATGACGCCAACCGATGAAGAAAATTATTTTTCAAAAATAGTATCGAACATAAAAAAGAACAGGCTTACAATCCCTCCTCACTACATTTTTATTTTGACGTATGATTGCAACCTGCGATGTGTTTATTGTTATCAAGATAACATTCGAAAAAATCGGAGGAATAGCGGCACGCAAAAAAGAATCGAGAAGACGACGGTAGATAATATTTTTCGTGCTTTGAATGAGCTTGAAAGTAATTGCAAAGTGACTCCCGATTATTCCCGGCGATACGGATTTTATGGCGGGGAATCTCTTCTTGCAGTAAATAAAGATATTGTGGAATATATCATTAAGAAAGCGAAGGGGTACGGAAAATCAAAATTCATGGCCGTTACAAATGCCTGCGAACTTGAAGCCTACGAAAATTTGCTGGGCCCTGATGATATTTCATCGATTCAGGTAACTCTTGACGGCCCGAAAACCATTCATGATAAAAATCGTGCAGGCATAGACGGTTCTGGAACTTTCGAGAGAATAAGTAAAAACATTATGATGGCCTTGAAACATGATGTAAAAGTTTTCTTGCGTGCGAATGTCAATAAAACAAATATCCACAATCTTCCCGCTCTGGCTGACGAGATAATTAGCCGAGGTTGGGATCGGTATAATAATTTTTCTGTGTACGCCGGATTAATACATGAAGGAAATGAAAATATCGAGCGGCAAAATACTCTGACACCCAAAGAATTACTCTCTTATTTTTCAGATTGCATAAAATCAAATCCGACACTGCAAATCTTTCGGCAGCCTGAAAATATTTTAACCGACAGAATTGCGAAGTGTTTGAAACAGGGCAAAAGTTTGATGGGTTTATTTAAACCGGCATACTGTGGTGCTTATGGCGGAACTTATGCTTTTGATGAAACGGGAAATTTTTATTCTTGTCTTGAAACCGATACGAGTTCTCATTTCATGCTTGGTAGAATAGATGAAACTGGTAATGTGTTTATGAATCAGGAGAATGTTGAGTCGTGGTGGAAATATAGTGTGACCTCGAACGAAGTATGCAGGAAATGTTCTTACGGTCTTTTTTGCGGCGGCGGATGCGGTATGCGCGCAAAGGAGAAAACAGGAACTATGTTGGCAAACCACTGTAATGATTTCCAATCGCAATTTCGATTTTGTGTTGAAAGAGCATGGGAGAAATGCGGGCGGGATGTGATAGCACACTGACAACTGTTATTTTTGATGTTGCAGATTTGGCGCAAAACTATCGAATAATTCGATCAACACTGGAAATCATTAGGTAATATTATTATTTCGAGAGGATAATTTTTAATACCTGAACCTTCAGCAAATTTTTAATCACAAAACCTTTCTTCAAACTCTTCTTGCTTTTTTCCGGCATATTTCGTAATCTCTCTGGTTGTTTTTAAAGGCGCTGTACCTCTCAAAGAATTTTGTTGTTTTTTATTATAAATTCCAAAATTAACTGCCGGTTTGTTAGGCAGGAAAGGATGTTCAACTTCTCAAAAAGACACATCAGGAGGATGCTATGTCACCCAAAAAAGCTGTGAAACGTGCGAAAATCAACCGGAAATCCACCCCTGCGGTAAAAGTTCAAAGACTTCGTTATGGCTGGATGCCCGACGTACCCGACCAACGCGATCTTCTTTATGGCGCAGTGCGTCCCGTACCTCCGGCATTGCCAACACGAGTCGATTTAAGAATGGAGTGTTCGCCGGTCGAGAACCAGCTCAACCTTGGAAGTTGTACCGCGAATGCGCTCGCCGGTGCGCTTGAATTCCTTGAACGAAAAGACGGCGTTGTTTTCGAAGATGCAAGCAGATTGTTCGTCTATTATAATGAGCGGGCGATTGAAGGGACTGTTAAATCGGATGCGGGGGCAGCGTTACGTGATGGAATTAAAACATTGAAAAAGCAGGGTGTGTGCTCGGAAACTCGCTGGCCGTATGTTATTTCAAAATTTGCGGTGAAGCCAATCGCAAGTTGTTACAAAGAAGCCTTGCAGCATCAAATCACATCGTATCATCGTATTCTTACACTCGATGAAATGCGGACTTGCTTAGCCGACGGTTATCTGTTTGTGTTCGGGTTTACGGTGTATGAAAGTTTCGAATCGCCTGAAGTAGCTAAGAGCGGCGTTCTCGAAATGCCGCAGCCGGCTGAACGCACGATCGGCGGCCATGCGGTAGTTGCCGTCGGATATGACGACGAGCAGAAACGGTTCATTGTCCGCAACTCATGGGGAGCTAACTGGGGACAAAAAGGATATTTCACAATGCCGTACGACTATCTGTCGAATAGAAATCTCTCCGATGATTTCTGGACGATACGAAGAGGAGAGAATATGTAGAGATGATTTTTTACACTGCTTCATATAAAATAGTGTAAGGGTTGTCGATTCGACGGAAATTTCGATATTGAATCCGAAGCAATAATTTTTTAAAATAGAGAAAATATTTATATCGGAAAGTCAGAGTGCTATCCGTCAAGCGGCTATTATAATAAAAAGGGAAAAATAAATGGAGCATCTTAGTCCTTTGTTATTGTATTTCCTTATTACATCTGGCGCAACTGTTAATGGATTGTTTTATTGGATGGCTGTAGAGAATTTAGGAAAAATCAAATTGAAATTCGTGTTTACACTTTTCCTTTCCTTGTTACTAACACCTTTTGGTGCTTGGGTTATTTCATTGATTTTCAAAACCCGGCATTTGAAAAAAGAATTAAAACAATTAAATGAGTCAGCCGCCTAATCTATATTCAAACGATATAGATTTGTGGTTGGCGAATGGGGTGTGATATTAAAGTGAATCCACGTGGGGGAGAACTACCGGCTTCCCGACGAATCCTAAATTGCTGTAAAGAACACGGAAGCATGGGACGGAAAAGACTGATTGCAGCGGCGGGATGCGGAGCAGCCATCCGTTGGTCTATTTTGACAATATTTTAAAGGAGGTGTGCGATGATTTGCGAATTTGAAGATAGGTTTCCTTTTTCAAACGGCGATCTTGAAAAAAAGTTTGAAATGCTTTGTCAATGGGCTGAACACCATGAATTATCGAATGTCTCAAAACATCTTTTTGAATCGAGCAAAAAAATCGCTCTAAGTGAAATGGAAGGAAAAACTGCTCGTCGCGCAGAACTGCTTGGCTTCGGGAAGGAAATCGTTAAACTGCATCGACGACGCTCGAAAGAATACAACAACGCCGGTATCCGGCAGGCAGAAAAGGCAAGAATATCTTTACCAAAAGCTATTAAGAAGGTGGAAACGCGTGAAACCGTTTCCAGCAAAAGCATAGTGCCATTTAAAGAATTGCATAACAGCGAAGAATTCAAACAATGGAAAAAATTACTCGTTACTGATAATCTGAATATTTTCAAGGATACATTGTATGAGGTCAATATTGAACCGGAGCATGCAAAACAGATATTGACAAAGATGGAAAAGCTGTGCAGAATTGTGGAGAAAGAGGAATTGCTTGGATTGTTTTCTTTCTATGATAAATCGTTGCTACAACTCATAAAGGAACGGGAAAAATCGTTTGGAGAATCGTATAATAATGTAAATGACGCATCGCTTCAGAGCTATCAATCCTTATTGATCGATCCTATAATGATTTTAATGATAGGCCACGGACAAGGATGTAGTATGTGTGAAGATTGTTATCTGATGTGGAGCATCATTGATATACACGTTCTCTGGATTCAACAGCTTGTAATGATATAATATATTTTCTATTGCCCGTATTCTGTAATTGAATTTGAACAAACAAATTTCGAGAAGAAAAAATGAGTATCAGAGAATTTCATTGGTCGCCAACTGAAAAGAAAATCGCCAGAAAGGCATTTGATAAAGCTTACCAGAATGAAATGTTGGAAATTAAAAATGAGGTGATGAAAAAATTAAACGGCATGGAGAAGTTGCAGGATATTTGGAAGTTACATAATTATTTGAGTCAACGGAGAGAGGAGGTAGACAGAAAATATGATTATAGATACTCGGTCCTGATAAGCGTATTTGCAAGATTGTTCCGCGATGGATATTTAAAGGAAAATGATTTCGAAGGATTAACAGAAGAAAAGAAAAAAGCAATAAAATTATTGGCTCAGTAAAAAAATCAATATAGAATCGAGTATCGATCAAACTTTTGCATTCGAAAAACCAGCATTCGAATAGTCGCCCGCTCCGCGATCAGAGCAACGTGTCGATCAAAAGTGCGAACTTCAAACCTACTACCTGACATTTTAGTTCAATCGAGTTGGTTTTACCAGAAAAAGATATTAGATTACTATGTTGTAATAAAACAAGAAATATCGCTTTTCCCAGAAGCAAAATAGAAATAAAGCCACCGCTCCGCGCGGTGTTTATTAATTTTTCGAAATATTCTAACACTGCTTTATGATTGAGAAGGAGATAGCAATGTACAGGCCACAAATAACAGTTGTTGATTGTACCATCCGTGATGGTGGATTGATGAATAAATCCCAGTTCACGCTGGATTGCGTCCAGGCAGTTTACAAAGCCGTCTGTAAAGCGGGCGTCCATATTGTGGAACTGGGTTATCGCAACAGCCGGAAGATGTTTGACCCGGAAACATACGGCGCATGGCGTTTCTGCGACGACGAAATGATCAAAAAGGTTGTGGGAGATGAGAAATTTGCTGATACCAAGATTGCTGTCATGATGGACGCTCATAAAAGCTCCACCGACGATTTGCTTCCTAAAGATAAAAGCCTGGTCGATGTAGTGCGATGCGCTACCTATGTCAAGGACATCGATAAATGCATCAATATTGTCAATGATGCTCATGCAAAAGGTTATGAAACCACTATCAACGTTATGTCTATCTCCACTGCACCGGAGCGGGAATTGAATGAGGCACTTCAGCAGATAAAAGAAGAAACGAAAGTCAAAGCCTGCTACATCGTGGACAGTTTTGGCAACCTTTATTCTGAGGACATAGATTATTTTGTTTCCAAATACCAGAAACTCCTGCCCGGTATAGAGGTTGGTGTCCATATGCACAACAACCAACAACTGGCATTTGCCAACACAATTGAGGGCATCATTCGCGGAGCAAATTATTTAGACGGTACGCTCTATGGCCTTGGCCGGGGTGCCGGCAATTGCTGTCTGGAGCTCTTGCTCGGTTTTCTTAAAAATCCTAAATTCAATATGCGGCCGGTGCTGGATGTCATCGCGTCTCATATTCTTCCGCTTCAGAAAGATATCACCTGGGGTTATTCTGTTCCTTATATGGTGACCGGGATTATGAACCGACATCCTGACGAAGCGATTAAGCAAATGTCTCTCCCCGAGAATGATTCTAATAGATATAATTTTCGCGCATTCTATGAAAGGATGTTAGAACCTGAACCATGAGCCATGGTTGACAGAAAAAGAAGGAAATAAATCTATATACCGATGGCGAAGATGAGAGCTGGAAAATTCTCCGCAAGATTGGCGATATATCATTGCTTATTACTGTACTCATATCCAGAAGATGGTTGGATTATCCTGCACTTCAATATCGAAAAAACTTGATTCGAGAAACAATGAATATTCATCGAGACATAGATGTTTGATTCAACACATTTTGGTTTGTTTATTGCAGCATCCTGGGCATTGATACTCGCTCCGGGTCCGGATATGCTCTATGTTATCACACGCGGAATTGCATACGGACACAAAGCAGGAATTTTATCAGCATTGGGTGTTATTTGCGGCATCCTTGTGCACACAACAGCAGCCGCATTCGGCCTTGCACTAATACTTCAGACATCAGCAACGGCATTCATGATTGTCAAATACACAGGTGTTTTCTATCTATTTTATCTTGGTATCAAATCGTTGCGTGACAAAAGCACTTTCGAGTTGAATAATAGTACATCGACTGTGAGTTCTCACAAAATTTTCTGGCAGGGTGTATTGTCGAATGTCTTTAATCCTAAAGTTGCGATTTTCTTTTTAGCCTTCTTACCGCAGTTCGTCGATAAAGAAAGTAGCAATGTATGTCTTCAGATGGTAATGTTAGGACTCACGTTCGCATTTTTTGGGTTTTGTTTCCTGCTTGCGGTGGGATACTTTGCAGGTTTCATCGGAGCATGGCTCACACGTAGGCCGCGATACACTAATATTTTGCGCTGGCTTACCGGCGGAGTTCTGATCAGTCTCGGAGTGCGGCTTGCTTTGATCGAACGGCGATAAGCAGGGATTATCAAAGCGGGATAATTCCAGCAAGTTATCACTGTGTAAATTATATACGTTATCTAGTAACATAAAAAGTTTCATAATACGTCTTAATTAGTAATCAGATTTGATTGATGTTGCAAACAAATTATAATTCTTTGATGGAGAAAAATGGAAAATGATAAAAACCGAGTTTGTCCCGTTGAATTGGCAAACTCACTCGATAGTAAAATTAGAAAGTGGCTGCAAAACCCGAAAAAAATATTAGCTCGGTATATAAAAGAAGGGATGACAGTTCTCGACGTAGGATGCGGCCCGGGTTTTTTCTCTGTTGAAATGGCAAAATTAGTGGGCAAAACAGGAAAAGTAATCTCGGCCGACTTGCAGGAAGGAATGCTGCAAAAACTAAGCGACAAAATTAAAGGAACAGAATTAGAAGAAAGAATCAAGCTTGTAAAATGTGAACAGGATAAAATTAATGTAGTTGATAAGGCCGATTTTATTTTAACATTCTGGATGGTTCACGAAGTGCCGGATAAGAAATCATTTTTCAAACAACTGAAAAATGTTTTGAAAGAAAACGGACAGTTTCTGCTTGTTGAACCAAAATTATTTCATGTTTCGCGAAAAGAATTTCAATCCACTATCAAGATTGCCGAAGAAAGCGGATTCAAAATATATCAAGGACCAAAAGTACTGTTTAGTTGGTCGGCAGTATTAAAGAATGCTTAGGCGATCGTACGAGGGCGAAGGAAAATCATGAAGACATTTAATTGTGTCATCGTTTGTTTTATCCTGATTGGCGCAAACCAACAGATGTCAGGCCAGGATAAGTATATTAATGATCCTTCGACTTTGAGAAAGACGGGGGACATTTCACCGTTGATGTCCATTCGAACCATCGAAGGACATGAAATCGATTTTCACGGGCGAGTGGTCGTTCTCAATTTTTTTGCAACTTGGTGCGGTCCGTGTAAGACAGAAATGCCTCACCTTGAACATGAACTGTGGCGGCCTCTGCTCAACACCGATTTCATCTTGATTTCAGTTGGAATAAAACATTCTCACGAGCAGGTACAATCATACCAACGATCGAACAATTGCACATTTTTATTTGCCGCCGATCAGGATGAATCTATTTATCATAAATTTGCAACGACGTACATCCCAAGATGCATCGTAATTGGAAGAGACGGCCGGATTAAGTACCAAACTGTAGGATTCTATCCTCAGAATTTTAAAACTTTAATTAATATTGTTAGAAATGAATTGGAGAAATGACATCGTCTTATTTCAAAGGACAATTAATCACGACAATTATCTAATGAAGATTTTCAGCGACTTGAATAACTCAAAAATAATCCAGCCGGCCCGAAGTCCGATTCTCGATTGAGAAAATGAATGTACTTTTGTCGAGGATTTCTGTATAATTAAAAGTTCAGAATGAGTTTATGACAAACGCCAAATACTTGAAACTCCACTGAATTGTTTAAGTAGTTAATACCTCTCTAACGATCATGTCGCAATAGTTCTATATCCCTGCCAATTAGTGGAAATTACTTTCTAAAAAAATATTAACTCAATCGAGGGGATTTTTCCGATAAAAGAATTGTTATAAAAAGAGATAATTTATTTTCATAAAAATTTCATTCATCCAATTGTAGGAGAACGCCATGATGATAAATGACGAACTTGCAAAATCGATCAACGAACAGATTGGCCGCGAATTTGGTGCCAGCATTCAGTATGTGAGCATTGCCGGCTACTTCGACCAGCGACATTTAAAATTGCTTACCAAGCTCTTTTTCGATCAAGCGGAAGAAGAGAAGACGCACGCGATGAAATTCGTCAGATACATTCTGGACACGAAGGGAGGACTTCGGATCCCGGCAATTTCAGCTCCGCTTCCGACTTTTACTTCTGCAGAGGAAGCTGTTCAAGCTGCATTGAAATGGGAGCAGGAGGTTACCCGTCAAATTACAAATCTGATGGACATAGCCGTCAAATCTGATGATTATCTCGCTCAAGGTTTTCTCCAGTGGTTTGTGGATGAACAATTGGAAGAAATTATGAAAATGGAAAGGTTGTTGAGTGTAATACAGCAGTCCGGCGAAAAAAATCTGTTAATGGTTGAAGCGTATCTGGTGCACGGTGAGAAGTAATATTGAAGATTAGTACTTTGAAAAAGAAAACATTGTAGGTCGATTTTTAAAATCGATCTATAGGTTATCTTTGGAATTATTTCATCAGTATTATTCTGATGATTGTGTTTATGAGTAAATTGTTTTCGAGATCATTTTTTAAATGAAAGGTTAAGAAGCGAATGCGAGTCGGATTCCTTGCAATATCACATTCGCATATATTCCCGCAACCACATCATCTGCCATAATTGCCCAGCCGCCGTTTTTGCGCTGTATCCACGATGCCGGCCATGGTTTGATGATGTCGAGAATTCGAAAAAGGAAGAATGCTCCAATGACAAATAGAAATTGTTTTGGAAGAAATATCAGTGAAACCCACATTCCGATCATCTCGTCGAGTACAACAACCCCCGGATCATGGCCGATTTCATTTTCAATTAAGGAAGCTCCATACGATCCGTACGCGAACGCAGCGCAAATCACGATAAGCATTATAATGGGCGATTCAAAACCGGGGATAAAATAAAACGGCAGCGCGACAATCGAGCCGGCTGTTCCCGGAATCAGCGGAGAATAACCTGCGCCGAATCCGGAACAGAGACATCGATGGATGAACGAAATTTTATTCAGATTCGGGTGCATTGCGCCGTCTTGAAAATAAATCTACAATCGTTTTTCGATTATCTATTATATAAGTAATACCGGTCCACACCGTCACGATGGTAATAATTAACATCAAGATGTTCAACAAATCCTGGTTTAGCAGTTTTTCGATGGTCGGTTGATATCTCGACCATGATCCATGTGTTGTCTTTGCTGTATAAAGAATGACTATGAAGAATATGAGAGTCATCTGTGCAAATGTTTTTACTTTTGCCGAAAATGTTGTGATCACAGGATGATCTTTGTATTCAGCATACGATCTAAGAAGAGTTATGAGGAAATCGCGAACGATTATCGTCCATACCATCCAGTATGGAGCCAGTCCGACGTGTGCAAATGCGAAGAGTGCGCAAGAGGTCAATACTTTATCTGCAAGCGGATCGTAGAAATGTCCCCACCGTGAGACAAAACCCCATTTTCGCGCAACCCTGCCGTCGTACCAGTCAGTCACCGAGGCAATAAATAGGATGATGAATGACCAGAGCTTGAGGGTTGGATTGTCCGATGAAAAAAGAAAAACGAACACCGGACTGAGAACAACTCTCAGCGTGGTCAATTGGTTAGGCGGTGTGAACTGGAACATGTTGAAAAGAGATAAAGGTTGAGATTGAGATCAAGATCAAGATTTAGAAATCATTGTGCTGCAAATTTTTTTAACCTTACAATTCTTATCGATAATAAAGATAAACCCCGCCACGAAATGCGGACGGGGTTGCAATGAAAACTTTTTTTTTTAAAACGGCTACGCTGCTTTTGTTACTTTTCCGGATTTAATACAATTTGTACACACAGTAATCCGTTTGGTTGTGGAACCGATTTTTGCCCGCACGTTCTGTAAATTTGGTTCCCACCGGCGGCGTGTCCGGTTATGAGCGTGGCTGATATTATTGCCGGTAATCGGCTTCTTTCCGCAAATAGCGCATACTTTTGCCATTAGTTCTCCGTGACCTTCCTTTAAAGATTAAAATATAAAAAAGATAAGAATATTCACCGATAAATGCAAGAAAAAGATTTTCTGATTCCGGGGATTATGGACTGAGAAGGATTTTGGAAGGTTTTGTTTTTTTTAGTGCTTTTTATTAATAACTGATGTTACGCAAAAAAGATGTATTGCCACGACCTTTAGGTCGTGGAACTGGAAAAATATAATGAAACGGGCTTTAGCCCTGATTAAATCATCGAAAATGGGGTTAAAACCCCAAATTGTTTTTAATTTCTAAGCCACGAGCTAAAGCTCGTGGCTATAAATTTATTTCTAACACAAATTTTTGCATTCTGCGTAACATCAGTTAATAATTATCTTGACAATAATGTTTCTATATAGTAATATATGATATAGTAATATATGATATTTCATTCTAACAGTTAAGGATATTACTTATGGACACTTTGTCGGTACAAAAAAGCATTGAAGTCATTGAAAAAGCCGAAGCGGCAATTCTAACAACAATCGATTTCGATGGTTATCCTTCCACACGAGCAATGTTAAATTTGCATAATCCCTCTTTGTTTCCGGGTTTAGTGAAATTCTTCGAAGGTATTAATGATGAATTAACAGTCTTTTTTACCACCAACACCTCGTCTCATAAAATATCTCACATCAGGCGAAATCAAAAAACCTCGGTTTATTATTGCTTGCCGAAAGAGTGGCGCGGTTTGATGCTCGCAGGGAATATAGAGACCGTGGATGACAGGGAAATAAAAAAAGCGCTCTGGATCGACGGATGGGAAAAGTATTACCCGACAGGTGTAAATGATCCTGATTATACAATTCTTCGTTTTGTTCCGGATTTCGTAAAAGGATATCACAGCTTGACTTTTTATTCGATTGATTTCAGAGGTGCGCGATGAAGAAATTACGGTCAGGCGGATTCATGATTTCAAAAATTCATCTTCTCGCCGGACGAATCTTCAATCAGAAGTTGAAAGCTTTCAATATGACTGAACTCGAAGCCGGCCCGGGACGCATTCTCTTTGCATTATGGGAAGAAGATAAAATTTCTATCCGTCGTCTTTCTGAAAAAACATTACTTGAAATGTCGACGCTCACGTCAATGCTCGATCGTCTAGAGATGAAAGGATATCTCAATCGAATTCCATCAAAGGATGATCGCCGGGTCATTATAATTCAACGAACCCAAAAGGATAAAGAATTTCAAAAAGTGTTTTTAAAAATATCGAATGAAATGATAGAACACTTCTATCGCGGATTTTCGGAGAAGGAAATCGAATTGTTTGAACGATTCCTTGAAAGGATTCTTAATAATTTGATGAACTGATGAAGTAACCTTTCGGTCAAATCTATTTCATCAATGCTTTTAATGTAGGTCTTCTCAGGTAAACAATTATTCCTATTGCAGGAACCACCCAGAGGAAAAAATCTATGATGATTGCGATCATTCCGAATAAATTTATTCTTCCAACTGACACTCCTGTGCCCCTTGTCATTCCTGCAAGCGCTGTTTCCATACTGTTCCAGAGTTCATAACTCAGCAAAGAATCGATGCAAGCGTTCGCGAGTCCAACCCAACACGAAATCTCAAGAATCCTTCTGCCGATTGCCTGAAAGCGAACAAAGAAAATCGCTCCGACAAGTATCACAAGAAAATACATTATCGTGTACATCGACCAAATACGGCTGTATTGAATAATGTCCATCAATGAATCCATCCCGTTATTCAACCATGGATAAGCTTTGCCTAGCGTTGAAAGAAGTGCCTGCATGGAATTATCGATCAGGCCGAAAAAATTTACGAGGATAGCAATAATGGAGAGAATAATAGTTGACCAACCGACGATAGCGACAGAACGTTGCATATAAAGCCTCCGACGTTAAGACGCTATAAAGTCTAAAAATATTTATAGAGTTTCAAGAGAAAATTTTTTACATTTACTTTCAATTATCAATGGAAAGTTATCATCATGAAAATGACAAAAATTCCTTTCACTCAAATTCTCTGGGACAAAATACAACCGCAAACAATTCCCGGTGCAACCGGAAATTCGATCATGCGATGCTATGAACAAGCTGGAATCAGAATGCGGATGATTGAATATTCTGCCGGCTACTGTGCTGATCATTTTTGCAATAAAGGGCATGTTGTTCATGTTCTAAAGGGATCATTCACAATCACATTGGACGATGGAAGATTAATTAGATTTTCTTCCGGATCAAGTTTTATTGTCGGTGACGACATCGATGCCCATCGAGCCGAGAGTTCCGATGGAGCAACGGTGTTTATAGTGGATTAATTCTCCGGACATTCCTATTTCACCACGATTATACCCTTATACATTTTCATCGAACAGTGAAAAGAATATTCGCCCTCCTTAGTCGGGGTGAACTCGATAGGAATTTTCTTCCCTAATTCCAGTTTCTGTTTAATTTTAAAATCTTTTATCACTACCGTTCCGGCACAACTCTTTTTTTCATAATCGAACAACAGTTTCACAGGTTTCCCTTTTTTCACGGTTATGATGGATGGTTCGTATTCATTCCCTACGACGATTGTAAATTCCTGCACACTATCTTTTCCGAATGCGACACTTTTCTGCTCATTCTTCGAAATCTCTTTTTTATCCTGTGCATATAAGAACGTAAAAGTAAATCCTGCGACCAATGCGGCGATTAGTATCGATGTATTTTTCATTATTATTCTCCTTCAATTGGTTTTAATTGTTTTATTTCTTTCTTCTTCCATAAAAAATAAATTACCGGATAAACCATAAGCTCAAGGAGCACACTTGTTACAACTCCACCAACCATTGGTGCGGCAATCCTTTTCATTACATCTGCACCCGAGCCCGTGCTCCACATTATCGGGATCAATCCGGCAAGAATCGCTGCGGCAGTCATCATTTTCGGTCGAACTCTCCGCACGGCTCCTTCGTGGATTGCTTCCTTTAGATGTTCGATGGTAAACATTCGGCCTGCGGTTTTCATTTTGTCGTGGGCAATGTCTAGGTACAGAAGCATGACGACACCTGTCTCTGCGTCGAGCCCCGCCAGCGCGATCATTCCGACTGCAACTGCAACACTGATGTTATAGCCAAGTATATAAAGGAACCAGATAGCTCCGACAAGCGAAAACGGAACTGCAAGCATTACGATGAAGGTTTTAATAATTGACCTGGTGTTCAGATAGATGATGAACAACACGAGGATTAATGTTGCAGGTATTATGAGCGTGAGTGTCTTTGCAGCTTCTTGCATAAACTCGAACTGACCGCTCCAGGTGATGAAGTAACCCGTTGGAAGTCTCAAGCGCTCAATCAAGTATTGCTTTGCCTGGTTCACATATCCGCCGATATCCGATGTGTTCGCGTCGACATAAACGTAAATGTTCGGCACGGCTCCCTCTGTTCTAACAAACATCGGACCGTGATGGATTGTCATCTCGGCCACATCCCCGATCGGTATCTGGGCTCCGGTTGGAGCGGCTATGAGAACCCGCTTCAGCATTTCAGGATTGTCCCTTTGTTCGAGTGCATACCGAACGGTTATCGGATATCGTTCTATCCCCGAAACAATTTGACCGATCGGCATGCCGCCCATCGCGCTTTTTATAGTTTCTTCAATGTTATCCACCCTCAGTCCATATCTTGCAGCTTCGGATCGATCAATTATGAAATCGATATAATTCCCGTAACCCACACGCTCGGCGAAAGCGCTTAAAGTTCCAGGAATTTGTTTAAGCAGTGCTTCCACATTTTCTCCGATCACCTGCAGTGAATCCAAATCCGGACCGAAAACTTTAATGCCTATCTGACTTTTGATTCCTGTGCTGGTCATATCCACACGGTTCTTTATCGGCATCGTCCACACGTTTGAGATTCCGGGCACTTGAAGTGCATCGTTCAAGGTTGCTTTCAGTTTATCAGGTGTCATTCCTTTTGGCCATTCCGATTCGGGCTTCAGATTTACAGTTGTCTCAAACATATCCAATCCCGCGGGATCAAGAGCGGTGTTAGCTCTTCCGGCTTTTCCGAAAACGCTTTCTACTTCCGGGAATTGTTTGATGATTTTGTCGGTCATTTCAAGCGTTTGTCTTGATTGAGTTATCGAAATTCCAGGAAAGGTGGACGGCATGTAAAGAAGAGTTCCTTCCCATAGCGGCGGCATGAATTCAGAACCCAACTTGGCATACGGATAAATCGTTACACCGAGTATCACGATCACTGCGGCGAGCACGTACTTTCTATATTTCAACACAAAATCGAGCACAGGAGAATAAAGCTTTATCAAAATTCTGTTCACCGGATTTTTTTCTTCAGGCGGAATCTTTCCGCGGATGAAATATCCCATCAGGATCGGGACGATGGTAATGCCGAGCAAAGCTGCTGCAGCCATCGAATACGTTTTCGTAAACGCGAGCGGTTTGAAGAGCTTTCCTGATTGTTCTGCCAACGCAAAGACGGGAACGAATGAAACTGTAATTACAAGAAGCGAATAAAAAAGAGACGGACCGACTTCTTTCGATGATTCTGCGATGAGTTTCCATCTATCCGTTTTTCCATCATCAGTTTCGATATGTTTGTGAGCATTCTCAATCATAATAATTGCTGAGTCGACCATCGCGCCGATCGCAACCGCGATCCCTCCTAGCGACATGATATTCGCATTGAGTCCCTGCCACCTCATCACAATGAAAGCCATAAGAATTGCCGAGGGAAGAGTAAGAATTGCCACAAATCCGCTTCTGAAATGGAACAGGAAGAGGAGGCAAACCAACGCAACGATGATCGATTCTTCGATAAGTTTGTCTTCGAGAGTATTGATAGCCCGTTTGATCAAATCGGCTCGATCATAAACGGGAACGATTTGAACATCCGGTGGTAATCCTTGCTTAAGTTCTTTCAGTTTCTCTTTGATTCCATCTATGACCTGAAGCGCATTTTGACCATAGCGCATTTCAATTATTCCGCCGACAACATCTCCTTCTCCGTCAAGGTCGGCAACCCCGCGTCGGGCAGCCGCAACTATTTGTACGTCGGCAACATCGCCGAGGAGAATCGGGGTTCCGCTTGAGAAATCGTTATTGGAAAAAGATACTAACGATCCTTGCCCGCTCGATAGAACATTCGACTGCGATACCTCAGTCATTCCGGAACCCATTGATGATTTGGAAGGTTGGGGGGTCGTCGATGGTTTTGCGTCGAGCGCATAGAATTTTTCGCCTCGTGAAACGCCGAGTGCAATATTTTTCATGTCATCGATACTCTTTATATATCCCAGTCCTCTTATCATCAACTCGTAACCGGATTGATCGATGATTTCGCCTCCCACATCGTTGTTGCTTTGTTTTATGGCGTTCATTACCTGCATTGGCGACATGTGGTACGCAAGCAATTTCCTCGAATCAAGTGTTGCTCTCCACTCCTTCACAAATCCCCCGATGCTCGTAACCTCCGAAACACCAGGCACAGTCGACAAGCCATATTTCAGATAGTAGTCTTGGATTGATCGCAAATCTCCAAGACTTCTTTTGTCGGATTTGAGTGCGTATTCATAGACCCAGCCGACCGGTGTCGCGTCCGGTCCAAGACTGGGAATAATGCCGGGGGGCAAACGGTTCGCTGCGTAATTTAGGTACTCAAGCACTCTGCTCCTCGCCCAATACAAATCCGTACCGTCTTTGAAAATGATGTACACGAGCGAGAAACCGAAATAAGAGTAGCCACGAACTACTTTCGAGTTCGGGAGTGAAATGAGTGAAGAAGTGAGGGGGTATGTCACTTGATCTTGAACTACTGTTGGCGATTGACCGGGATATTCTGTGTAAACGATCACTTGGATATCGCTTAAGTCCGGAATTGCATCGACAGCGCTTGTTGTCAAGGAAAAGAATCCAACGACGATGATGACAAGAAATAGGATTATAACTATGAAGCGATTCTTTATCGACCATTCAATTATTTTTACAAGCATGTCAGTTCTCCCGTCTTGTGGAATCACTTATTGATTTAACCGAATCTTTCTTGTCGGTCATATTCATTCCGGGCATATTTTCCATGCTCTTGTTTTCATTTTGTCCATGGACGTTCGGTGTCGTTGTTGACGGCGTAGACATTTCCGGCATATTTGCCATTACTGTTC
The DNA here is from genome assembly GCA_963835935.1 of Ignavibacteriota bacterium. Classification (GTDB taxonomy): domain Bacteria; phylum Bacteroidota; class Ignavibacteria; order UBA10030; family CAVZMI01; genus CAWIHK01. Next base: position 163,270 of record CAWIHK010000002.1, on the reverse strand, counting down.
CGGCAGTTTTAAGATTTGCATCGGAATCGATCAGGAATTGTCCTGAAGTCACAATCATATCACCTTCATTCAGTCCGTCGAGTATTTCAAAATATCCATCAGCATAAGCGCCGAGTTTCACATCTCGCATTTCATACATTCCTTCTCCAAGTGCGACTGCAACAACCTGCCTGATCCCGGTGTTAATAACTGCCTGTGATGATATAGCAATCGCGTCAAAGCTAATAGACGAATGAATAGCTACAGTTACATATTGTCCGACTTTCATCACAATGCCCGGATTGTTTAGCGGTATCCGTGCTTTCGTACTTCTTGCGGTTGCATCGACTTCGGGATAAATGAAATCGACTCTTCCATGGTATGATGCAGAATTGTTATACGTTATTGTTGAGGGGGAACCGATTTTCAGGAAAGGCATGTCGATCTTAAACACGTCTGTCAAAACCCAGACATGGCGCAAGTCGGCTACTCTAAATAATGATTGTCCTGAATAAATTTTTTGTCCCTCAAATACATTTTTTTCGAGTACGACACCATTGTTCGGTGAATAAATCACCACCTGCTCTATTACTTTTCCGCTGGATTGCAGCTCATCAATCTGTTTATCATTCATCCCGAAGAACGCAAGACGTTCGCGCGCGCTTTTAATAAGTGTGTTTGATTGAGAAACAGAGTTTTGGTTCACCATGACAAAATTGACGGATTGCAGAAATTCCTGTTCTGCAGATATTAATTCCGGACTGTAAATAACCGCCATGGGTCGACCCTTAGTGACGTTCATACCAGTATAGTCGAAGTAGAGATGCTTTATCCAGCCTCCAACTCGGGTATTTATATCGCTGATATTTTTCTCATCAGGCATCACGACGCCATAAGCATGAATAGTGCGCGTGAGTTTCCTTCGTTCGACTCTTTCGGTGACAACGCCGATGTTTTGCACCATAGCAGGATCAATTTTTATGACATTCGGATTATTGTCGAGTTGATCTGCATACATCGGTATAAGATCCATGTCCATAGTTGGGGATTTTCCGGGATGATCGAAATGAATCGTCGGTGTCATGGAATCATACCAGTAGAGAATTTTTTTCTCTCCACTCTTTCTGGCAACTGCGGCAGAGTCTACAGTTCCGTTACTGTTTTTTGTTGATTTGCCGCAACCGATAATAATTAGTGTCATGAGGAATAGCGGGATAATGCGTGAAATTGCCTTTTTCATTTTACGCCTCTATAATTTTTTGAATCTTCTCCGACAAGCTCCGAAATGTCAGCGATCGCAGAGAAATATTCCGATTCAATTTTTACAAATTCGATTTTCATATTTATTAACATTGTAAGATTGTCAATCAGCATCGCAAATGTAGTCTTGCCGACCGAATACGAAGCAAGTGAAGAATTGTACGTTGCTTTGTACTGCGGAATTAATTCCTTCGAGTAGAGCGGGATTAGCTTTTCCTGTGCATGTGCATCGGCATAGGCAGAGCGGAGCCGACTATTAAGCTCAAGTTCCACTGACTCGTATTGTTCTTTAGCGGCAAGGCTCATGAAGTCGGCTTCATCAATCATCTTTTGTTGTCTGGCCCCCCAAAAAATCGGAAGAGTCAGACCAATTTCAAAGCTCATCATGTTTAAAGCCTTCGTTCCGTCCGGCATCAGTGCAGCCCGATAACCGTACGAAAATCCGACGCTCACATCCGGAAAGGCATCCTTTTGCGCGAAGGTTCTCTTTGCCTCAGCCGCCAATTCGATGTTTCGAATTTGCTTGAGATTTGGATTGTTCACGTCGAGTTTAATCTCGAGTGATGAGAGCAAGTCGAGTTGAGGTAGAATAAGCGTATCGACAACAATGGTGCAGTATCCATTCTGCCCGAGCAGTGTACCCAATCGTGCTTCAAGATCGGCAAGCATGCTTTGCATTCTGATAATTTCAGATCGCACCATTGTGAGTTCCGCGGTTGCACGAAAGACATCCTGTTGCTCAACCTGTCCGACCGCGAACAATTGCTCTGCAACTTTTACGACGCTCTGTAAAAGTTGTGTTTTGTATTCCAGATATTTAATTGATGTTTCGATGCTGTAGATTTGACCATATATTTTTTTTAGGGCAGAAATTGTCTGGAGTGTTGTGGCGTCGAGTTTGTTGGATGATGCTTGATATCCGAATTGTTCGACATCACCTGCTGCACCAAGTTTTCCGAACCATGGCAACATTTGCATGATCTTGATTTGCGGAAACATTGTCATCATATCCGAATTCAGTTTGAAATTTGACGGGACATTATCCGCCATCGCGGTCAGTATAGGATCTGGAAGTGTAGCGGCCGGACTGATTCTCGCTTCTGCAGCATTCGATTCATGGCGCACCATCTTGATTTCCGGATTATTTTGGACAGCTATTGCCACAAGGCTATCCAACCCCGGCATCTGCCCGGTTTTTTCAGATTGTGATTGCATAGATCCAGACAGGATGATTGAAAGAAGAAAAAGGAAAATAAATCTGAGGTGAAAGATAAAAACTCTCCTCAGAAAACAACGAATGGATACGGGTGCTTTTTGAAAAATTATCGCAACGAACCGGTGATCAAGTACACACATCTTGAGAATGATGAGGAGAAATCGGAATCTCTTCATAGTATTTGTCCTTATATCTGAATTTATTTTGTGCGCGTGCGTTAAAATTTTTTATGTCGCGCACACGTTTATGAAGTAGTCGGAGCAGTTTAAATCAGGAGTACAGACGTGAGGGCACACTTCTCCCCTGAAAGCAGGAATACATTATATGTGGGAGAGACATGCGTAGTTGATTTGAAATTTGCGGTAATTAAAATCGATTCGGAGGCCGGAAAGGAGAATAACATCTTCTCTATATTGACCGGCTTTTGTGGAATTTCGTGAATTGATGGAGCGGTGTTCATTCCTCCGGCTGTAATTGTTGTACAGCAAGGATCGGATGTTTCATCGATGACAGGCGTATCGCTGGAACGCGGTTGATCTTGTTGTGTAACTTCGATTTGTGCCGCCATCTCACAGCATACTTGATTGTTATCGTTGCCCATCAAGCAATGATGAAAATGAAATGTGAAGCCTGAGGCCGAGATTATAAACAGAAGAATGAATATTGCCGTGACGCTTCTTGAATATATTATTATTTTCTGCATGATCTGAATATACAACATCAAACCCCCTCGTTCAAGTTCCAGTAGAGATTGGTCCCGGCATGAGGTGGTAAGACTTAATTAAATTGAAATCGATCTCTCGGTGTATTGTGTGTAATCCGTCGTCTTTTGGGTGTATCGTTCTGTCATTAGAGGAGACGATATAAGAAAATCTGCCGTAGCCCTGTTGCAGGATGTAGGAATATTGTAAAGAACGGCGATTCTTAACAAAGCTTTTACATCCACATCATGCGGGTGCGGCTGCATCGGATCCCAGAAGAAAATAAGAATATCGATTTTTCCGTCTGCAATCATTGCCCCCAGTTGTTGATCGCCTCCATACGGACCGGACTTAAGCTTGACTATACTCTCATTAAACGATTTCCCTTCCTCAAGCTTTTTGGATATTGCTTCTTCAACCAATCGACCTGTAGTGCCTGTGCAGATGAGCTGGTGATCCAAAAGCAGTTTCCAATTCCATTCTACCCATTCTATTAAATCCTTTTTACAATTGTCGTGTGCGACGAGAGCAACCCGCTTTGATAATTCCATTATTTCTCCTTTTCAATTTGGTTTGATATTTAAAATTTAATATACCAAATATTCATCTGAATTATTTTATGCTCTAGAATTGCAATTGACTTTCCGCCAAACAAGACACAGCGTTGCGATACATTATATACTTTATATGAATATAGGATTCTATTCTCGCTTTATGGCTTGTAGAACACAGACGATGCAGACTCAGTTGCGATTCCGGCGGACCCTCCTATGATGAGAACTCGTCCATCCCGAAGTAAAGTGGAGGTCTGGTCGTCTCGCGCTCCCGCCATGGAGTCGATGGCGATGAAGCCTGTGGAAGACTTTGACGTCAGCGTTTGTGCATGAGTTGCTTGAGCACCGATGATTAAAATCAGTGCAACGAGAATACATAAAAATAAAAATGGGTTGAATTGTGATTTAGTCATTTTGATCTCCATGGTATTGCCAAATATAATTCACTTCACTTTTAGTTCTGTACTGAACTTCAAAACACAATGCAAAATGTACCAACGGTCATCCTGTCAGTTTACCTATCCCGATTATGATGGTCAGGAAACTGTCAGTTAGAATACAATTATGTCATCTGAGTAAAATAAGTTTTTTTGTTTCAGTAAAAGAACCAGCTTGCAAACGATAAAAATAAATTCCACTAGGCAGATTTGCTGCATTCCATTGGCGTAAGTATGTACCAGGTGGCATTTCTTCTGAGACGATTGTCGCTATTTCTCTTCCTATTATATCAAATAATTTGATTGACACAAACGATTTTATCGGAATATTAAAAGAAATCTTTGTCGTTGGATTAAATGGGTTTGGATAATTCTGTTCAAGTGCAAAATTGATCGGTTTATTATTATCATGCTCTTTTACGTCTGTGATCATCTCCGACAATGGTCGCCTCCAAATACCAGTGTTCCTAGTCCCGGCAAATATATTCTTGCCATCTGGGGAAATGACTAATGAAGCATCACTACTATCCGCCAAGCCCGTATTAACGGAAGTCCAGTTTGTGCCATTATTGGTTGAAAGAAATATTCCGCCAGAAGTTCCGGCAAAGAGATTCGCTCCGTTGGGGGTATAGACTAATGAAGTAATGCTAGTATTCGTCAAGCCGGTATTAATAGAATTCCAACTTGTGCCGTTGTCAGTGGAAAGAAAAACTCCACTTCTCCCAAATACGACAAAGATATTTGCGCCATCGGGGGAAAAGGCTAATGATGTAACATTGGTATCCGTCGAGCCTATATTGATGGCAGTCCAGTTTGTTCCATTGTTGGTAGAAAGGAAAACACCACCATAAGTTCCGGCAAAGATATTAGCGCCATTAGGTGATACAGCTAAGGATTGAACATCATAATTCTTTAAGCCTTTTTTGATGGAACTCCAGTTCTTGCCGCTGTTGGTTGAAAGAAAGACACCTTCATTTCCAGTACCGGCAAATAGATTAACTCCGCTTGGGGAAACGGCCAATGACCAAACAATATATTTCAAAGGAGTGGCAATCCAGTTTGTGCCGTTGTCGGTTGAAAGAAAGACACCACCTTCAGTCCCGGCAAAGATATTTGTCCCACTGGGTGAAACGGCTAATGACAGAACATCGGTATTCGTCAAGCCTATATTTGATGTAGACCAAATAGTACCATTGTCGGTGGTAAGAAAAACACCATCGTCCCAAGTCCCGGCATAGAGATTTTCTCCGTTCGGGGAAAACGCGAGTGTCAAGATAGAGGGATACATTAAGCCTGTATTTACGGCAGCCCAGCTTGTACCGTTGTTAGTGGAAAGAAAAACTCCGCCCCAAGATCCCGCAAAGAGATTCGTTCCGGTTGGGGAAATAGCGAATGAAGTGATAACAGGATTTGTTACGCCCGTATTGATAGGAGTCCAGTTTGTGCCTTTGTTTGTGGAAAGAAAGATGCCGCCGCCCCAAGTCCCGGCAAAGACATTAGCGCCGTCGGAGGAAACAGCTAGTGAATTTATAATGAGATTCGGTAATCCTGTACTGACATTAGTCCAGCTTGTACCGTTGTTTGTGGAAAGAAAAACATCGCCCGCATTAGTCCCAGCATAGATATTTGCTCCGTCAGAAGAAACAGCTAATGATGTAATATAATTATTCGTCAAACCCGTATTGACGGCATTCCAGTTGGTACCATTGTTGGTGGAAAGAAATACTCCTCCGCCCCAAGTCCCGACAAAAAGATTCGTGCCCGAGACAATAAGAGCATTTATAATAGTATACTGTGGCAAGCCCGTATTGATAGCAGTCCAGCTTTTACCATTATTGGTGGAAAGAAATATACCGTTACTCCGAGTCCCGATAAAGAGATTCGTGTCCGAGACAGCAATAGCATTGACGAGAGTATACTGAGGCAATCCAGTATTAACGGCGTTCCAGCTTGTGCCGTTGTTAGTGGAGAAAAAAACGCCATTATAAGTCCCGGCAAAGAAATTCAATCCATTTGGTGAAATGGCTAATGATAAAATATTAGTATTCGTCAAACCCGTATTGACGGCATTCCAGCTTGTGCCGTTGTTGGTGGAAAGAAATATGCCTTTGCTTCCAGACCCGACAAATAGATTCACTCCATTAGGGCTTATTGCAACGCTAGTAATAGCACAACCATAAGGACTATTCGTTTGCACCCATTGGGCGAAAGTCGGATTTATATTGATGAATAGGGAAGACACCACTAATAGGAATCGAATAATATTATTCATCTATTTTTCCTTTCGTTGAATTGTACAAATCATGACATTATTTCATTCCGCCAGCTTAGTCGCTTGGTTATCTTGTGTTTTGCAGAAATCTACTTTAGAAGACAAGGTTTAATATTCTCACTCTCAATTGTTCCGAAACACAAATATTCTAAATTATTTTCCGAATTATTCCTGAGGCTATGTGGTTCGTTGGATTTGATAAATATATAATTACCGGCAGTAACAGATATTTCTTTATTATTCTGATCGATCAATAAACCCTGTCCTTTTTCTATTTTCCAAATATGAGGGTAGGGATGCGAATGCAAAGGTGTTGCGCAACCGCGATCCAGATTCATAACCCTTAAAACTATTTCATTTGAACCGTTGGAAGGGCCAATAACTAATTTTCTGGTCAGCCCATTTCTCGAAATTATATCAAAATCTTCAACATGATTTATATCTGTTAGTATCATGAAGCCGTTTCTCCTATTAAAGAACTATTTCAACACCACCTGATGATGACGGGGACGTATTCCTTTTTAAAATGGTTACGTTAATTATTTCTATTTGTCTTTTATTCTAGAACCTATCAAAACTGAAGTGACTACGAGAAGCATCGATATAATTCCACACCAAGCGCCGATTTTAGAAACGTTATTTGTTGTAAGTAAGGCGATATTACCACCGAGCACTACACCACAACAAAAAATAAGTATCACTTTGAATAAGCCAAAATTCCATTTTTTGTTCATAAGTATTTTCCGATAATTTGCTTTCTGCAACATAACAATGGCGGCTTCGCCTTCGCTGCGCTCCGGCGAACAGGTCTGCCTACGTGCTACTCCGTCGGATAAATAAGCAGCCGCGCTGATAACTTCCAAACTACACCGACCTCACACCGAACCCGTATCAAATTTTATTCTTAACCATTTTGCGCGGACTTTTGCAAATTAGCTTTTTACATAAAAACTTGCCTGTCCCCTACGGGTCATAGACCGACGATGTCCGTGTTTTTTACAGTCCCACTCTTTTCAGTGGGATTGTCGGGAAGCCGCCGGCTAAGCGGTTCCATTGTAAGCCAGATCCTCTGTTACAAAATCAAAGATCTATTGCTTGACGAACTCCACCCGACGGTTCTTCGCCTTGCCTTCATCCGTGTCATTTGAGGCTACCGGCGAGTATGGGCCAACTCCGGCAGATTTCAGTCGCGACGCTGTTACGCCTCGCGCGGTGATTGCCTTGACCACGGAAGCGGCGCGGTCAGAAGAGAGTTTGATGTTTAATTCAAGGCTGCCGACATTGTCCGTATGCCCGACGACGTAAACCTTGAGTGTGGGAGAGCCGTTGAACAACTTTATCATTTCGACCAGGGCCGGCTCTGACTCAGGTTTGATTGTGGCTGAACCTGTGTCGAAATAGATGCCATGGACTATCGTCTTGCCTGTTGCGGCAAGGTCATTCTGCATTGCCTTAGCATCTGCGACGACCTCCTGCTGCATCGTCTGCGACTCGACGATCGTCAAACTGTAATCCTTGCCGTCGTTGAACGCTTCTACATAGACGCCGGTCAAGGTGCCTTCTTTTCTGATCTCGGCTGCCATCCGCCTTTCATCGCTGCCGAGGATCTTACCTCCGGCCCGATTGATCGCCGTTCCGTAGTTTCGCACGATCTGCAGCATACTAATGGGCCGGCCACTCTCCTCCCGCGAATATTTGTAGGAGTATACTTTCCCTTCCCAGTGAACATCCTTGCCCCCAATCACCGTCGGATCAAAAGAGGCAAACTCAGATACATTATATTCGCTGATGTAGTAGCCAGGCATGCGGGTTATCAATGGGTGATCCTTGCTTCCCTCGATATCTGTTTGAGCGAGAGCAACCACCACAGTTAAAAATGAAATAAATAGAATGCCGGGTAAGATGTAACCGATTCTTTTCATTATTTTATCCTCCTTTTGTACTTCATAATTTATTGCTGCCTAACGGATGGCGACTTCGCCTTCGCTGCGCTCCGGCGGCCAAGTCCGCCTACGTGCTACTCCGACGGATAAATAAGCTACCGCGCTGCGTTTTGAATTTCGATGCATAAAATATTCACACTAATTCGGTCAGGCTGCATATTTTAGATGACTTTATATAATACAGGCAATCCCACCACGACTGCGGTAGCAACACTCACTGATAAGACAACTGCAATGATTTGAAAAAATCGATATTTTATTTGCGAATGTGCTTGCTTCATGAGTGCCCAAAATAATCCGGCTAAAAATGCTAAGCCGAATGCGATAGATATTATCCCTTGACCAACAGCCTGATAACCTTTATAATAGTCTATGGTATTTGATACAGTGTTGGTTGAGAAGGAAAATTTAGTGACTATACAAAATATTCCCCAGCCTATAAAACCTATAGCAAAGACAACTAATAAAATAAAAGAAGCATAAGAACCAAGTTTGTCTTGTTCATCTTCAAATGTACTCATATAATTCCTTTCTTTGGGATTTTCATTGATTTCATGATGTCTCGGGCGTACTATTTTCTCTTGTTGAGCTTGCGAAATCCCGTCCTAGAGGACTGCTTCGCTGCTCTGCGGGGACTTATTCCTTTTTAAAATGGTTAGGCGCAACTAAACTTTTTGAATATACTCTCTTTGAAAAAAGAAATTTTTTTCCTTCGAGACGATTACAATAGCTAATACAAACAATACAATCGTCTGAATAATTTTACTGTCGGGATGTGTAGCAAAGATTTCGTTGAAATATCCAGCAGTAATGTGGAAAACAATTGCGATAAGAATATTACGCCCTGTCTTGTAGTACAACCAGTTCATCAGAAGCACATAAGGAATAATGCTGACAAGAAAGTTCACACCGTGTATCCAACCAGTTGCAACGAGATTGCTCTGGTAATAATCTCTAATGGTGGAAAGTGGAATGTGCCAAATGCCCCAGAATACACCAAATAGCAATGAAGTTTTGAATAGGGTCAGCCTACTGCGCAAGCAATCGGTGCCGTACGAATGCCAGGCCAACTCTTCGACGATTGGAGCAATAATCAGCATAAACCAGACAGGAAATATTCCAGATGAAAAGGTGAAATGTCCTGTGATAACAAATTGAGATGAACTATACCCAAACAGCAATGAAATGGCTTGAGCCAATAAGATGCTCGCTAACATGAGAAAACAACTGAGTAGAATATAGATCGACTTGATTGATTTGAAATTGAAAAGTCTTGTCAATACATCAACTCGTAAATCAAAATCTTTAGAGATTAGCCAATATGCTACTCCCATCGGACTTAGCAAACCGATAAAACCAAGTACGCTGGCGATCTCCAAATATTGATCCTTGTAGGGAGTAATATGACTAACGTATCCAGCCGTAATCCAGAAAATCCATGGAATAATTGTTGAGACACTGTAGAAAAGAACCGGATGTTTATACTTAGTGATTGTCATCTATTTTCTTTTATTAGTTGCGCCTAACGGATGGCGGCTAATCCCGATTCGACAAATTTGATGTTTCACAATCAAATTGTGGTCGAATCGAGGATCCCTGCCTGCGGCAGGCAGGCCGCAAAGCGGGAGCTGCGGCAACGATAACCCGCAAGTTGCTGAAAACGAACCAAGTTCATTCTGAAAAGTTTATTATTAAACATCTAAACCTCTACTCGCCATGCTTAACGTACCCATTTACCCGCCGAAGTGCAAAGCACGAAGGCGGACGCTCATCCGGTCAGCTTGTTCCAATTCGACAGACTTACCGTTCTTCAGGTAAGCCGTGGTCGAATTGAGAATCCCCTGCGGGTCGTAGACCGACGCTATTTGTCGGGGAGCGCCTGGATATTATCAAAAAGGAATCTCCCGATTATGTACATTGCTCATTGTCGAAGTAAACAACATTCACGATCTCAGCCAAAGGCTGATGCGCCTCAGGCGCAAAAGGAGATTCCCATGTATTACTCAGGTATCGATTTGCATTCTGATAACTCGTACATCACAACCGTTGATGAGAACGGCACTATCGTCAAACAACAACGCATTGAAAATATCGATCAGTGTTTGCTCGACTATTTCCAGTCCATGCCCGGCTCTCATCAAGCTGTCGTCGAATCGACTACCGGTTGGTACTGGCTCAACGATCTTCTCAGCGATCATGGCATCGAGCTCGTTCTTGCTCATGCCAAATATCTTAAAGCTATCAGTTATGCTAAAGTTAAAACAGATAAAGTTGATTCGCAAACCCTCGCCATACTTTTACGACAGAATCTTATTCCACGCGCTCACAAAATCAGCCGTGAATTGCGAGGACTGCGCGATACCATGCGCATTCGTCTACGCCTTGTCCAGCAACACTCCGATACCTTGCGTCGTCTCAAAAGCATTCATGCAAAGTTTAACGGCTCTGTACCTGATCCATATCGATTCCAACTCGCCGTCTTAGAACATACACGCGATACACTTGCCGAACAAATTCTTGCACTTGAAAAATCTCTTCATCCTGTCCTTATTCCAAACGATGATATCCAACGACTTCTCTACATTCCCGGTATTGGCAAGCTCTCTGCCTTTACCATCTACTTAGAGATCGACGGCATCGAACGTTTCGATTCAGATAAACAGTTCGTTTCCTATTGCCGTCTTGTCCCTGCAGCTGATAACTCCAATCGCTCTGTGCATAATCGCTCCAGTAAAGATGGTAATAAATATCTTAAGATCGCTTTCTCTGATGCCGCTGTCCACGCCATTCAATATTATGCCGAATACAAACGCTTCTATCTAAAACGTGCCAGGCGTTCCGGCCAAGCCATCGTTCGCGCTTGTGTTGCGAAAGAGCTTGCTAAGATTGTCTATTATGTCTTAACGAACAAATCACAATATAAAGGATTTAAAGGTCAACCGATTAGTCGACAAAAATCACAGCAATGGCCGCGTGTGCAAAGCCCGGATGCCTAACTGATTGCCACAAGAGCATCGTGCGCTGGATTGGGACTGCACACGTTGTGCCGTTTTAATATCTGGGTCTCAGTTGCTGAGAAGCGAATGGCTTGACGGTTCTCTCTTTACACAAGATCATTCGTTTACCCGTAAAATGGTTTGGACGTCATTGCCTTTCACGTGATATCCATTCGATAGAACACGCGGCTTTCGTCATTATGTGATATTGATCGGGGTTGGTCGTCAACAAATGTCAATGAACAATCCGCATCCCGAGTGTTCGGGACGCATGGGGAGAATATTATTTACTTGACTCTGTCCTTTTTAAAATGGTTAGGTTGCGTTTTATCGATTTATTTTTGACGTACAAAGTTGCCAGCCACCTTTACTATTTATACTTCTCCATTACAGGAGACCAAGCATCAACTGCCTTTACGAATTTTTCTTTGGTAAATACAGCATGAGGAATACCTGAAGGAAGAGCGATGACTTCACCTTCTTTGACACCAACAGTTTTTTCATCCGTCTCAAAAAATAATTCCCCCTCAAGAACCAATGTAATTTGTTCACTTGCATGCTCATGTTTCTCAAACCTACAGTTTGGCTGCACCTCAAAATAGGTTAACATAGTTTTTTCCAATGCAATCGCCCACATTTTAGACCCAGGAACATCGGGTTGAAGATGGAGCATCTCTCTCGGATAGTATTGTGCCTCCTTGCCTATTTTCTTAACCATACAGACGGCAGTGGAAGGACAAAGGCTGTGAAATTCCGCCGTAGATTGGACTGGTTTAGGAATACTATTTCGTTCCACCTTACTAAAGCCTAACTTAGAAAAATATTCTTCTGCTGTGGTCGTTAGCAAATATAATTCTTTAATTCTTTGGAGATGAGCATAAGCCAATATTCTCTCACAGAGCATCTTTCCGATACCTTTTCCACGATGTGGAGATGCAACCGCTAGAGATCGAAGCAAACCTGACTCGCCAAGTAATTCAAGACCGACTACTCCAACAAGAGCATCATTGCTCTTTGCTAGCAAGAAATTGTGAAGGTGCTTGCAAATATCTTCATGAGGCAAACTTGCGCCTAATAAGAGATTTTTGATAGACTCCTCATCCTTTGTCTCTGCAAATATAACTATTATATCTTTCATGCTGTTTTTCTCCAATCTTAGGTAATTTCGTACAACGGTTTGCGGTATGAAACGTTGGGGATTTCGGAGCTGTGAACCTATCAACCGATAAGAACCTTGCCAGCGAGCGATGCGCTTGGCATAGCACTTAAACCACAATGTTTTATATCGCGTGTTGTGTGCTGCCATTTTTTTTTATTTTAGTCAAACATTATCGCTTTTGAACTAAATAAAATTTATAGCTATAATATTCTTTGTTAAATCTTTTTCTGAATATGAATATACCTTACAGTATTTACTTTATTACTTTTTTCTTCACCTTCTTTTACATCCATTACCACATCTTCATATAATTCTGCATATTCAATTTGTTTGTTTGAAAGTGATACATAAATGTTGCCCCAATAATGACTTCTGCCTTTAATATGAAAGTCGCCTGTTTTGACTTCTAAAGGGTTTACCATAGCCATAAATTTAATAATGGCACAGTTTAAATGGTTTATGTTGGTTATTCCAATCCATGTAAGTCGAATGTCTTTATTTTCAAATGTCCCTTCGCCCGCTAAGTCAACACTTGATTTCTTTGAATTATCTGAGTATTCTCTATTAAGTTCAAGCTTATTCCACTTTGACCATGCAAAATCTTCAATTGCTTTTACGTCCCAAGTAAGATTTTTCATAAAAACATCTGCTTGAGGTATTTGATTTACAAAGGCTTCGTTTATTTTTTCCATTGATTGGTAATAGGTAAAACCTTTCATAAATTCCTGCTCTTTACCTTTTGGATAAGCTTCTGTTTCACTTTTTGATTCTGCAACTTCTACCCTGTTCCATTGTACATGTTCATTTTCTAAGCCAGTTGTATATTCAGCTGTGATTAATTTCTTTTTAATGAAATTCCCAAATATATCGTAATCAATATATTCTGTTGTCATTGAATACGTTTGAGGACTTTCATATACCAAAACTAATTTAACTGGAAGTTTGTCTAAAATTGCATTGTTTTGTGCAATCACCGTAACTGATAATAGCAAACTAAATACTGTTGCAATTGTCATAATTCTTTGTACAAAAATATTTTTCATCTTTATTATATTAAAAATGTTTACTCTAATTTATGCTCATGTTTTGGTTTTTGGTTGCACACAACTATTTCAAAACGCGGCCTAACGGATCGGCGCTAAGCTGCGCCAACGAAAACTTTCAAGTTGCTGTGAACGAAACAAGTTCATGCTGAAAAGGTTATTTATTAAAACTAAAGTCATAAGGTACAAAGAACTTTATAATAAGAACGTACACCCACCACCAGCCATGAATTTTGCAGTACGCTCATTGCGTCAGCTTGATGTGCTGGTTAGGCAACCCATCTGGCTTCGCCCGATTCTTGTTTAAGAGAAACTCTTTTACATTAACCTGTATAAAATAAATACAATGTTCTTCAGAATTATGACCGAAGCCGCATTGGCGCTTTTCAAAGCCCGTTGGTTAGGTTGGTCCCGGCTGTTTTCAGTTTTTATATTGGTGGCATAGACCCCGTTTGGAAGAGTTCCATACTCTAAAACCGTCGGCTAAAGAACATCGTGCTTTTTTTCATGTTTAATGTAAGGAGTTCTTCAATGAAAAAAAAGAATCAAAAGAACAACGACAAAATTATCCGCATTGATGCACTCAAACAAATCAATCTCAATGCCGCAGGCGTTGATGTTGGCGACAGTCAAATGTATGTCGCTGTTCCTGAAGATCGCGATGAACAGTTCGTGCGTGTTTTTGGAACGTTCACACGCGATCTAGTCGCGATCGCCCAATGGTTCAAACAATGCAACATCACTACTGTTGCAATGGAGTCAACCGGCGTCTATTGGATACCTCTGTTTGAAATTCTTGTCGAACACGGCTTCGAGGTTCTCCTGGTCGATGCTCGTAAAATCAAAAATGTCTCCGGCAGAAAAACGGATATCCAAGACTGCCAATGGATTCAACAACTGCTTACCTACGGACTCTTGAACGGTTCATTTATTCCGGAACAGAACATTCGCGCTCTGCGCGATATGATTCGCCATAGGGCAAATCTTCTGCGCTTCCGTGCTTCTCACATCCAGCATATACAAAAAATTCTTCAACTGATGAATCTTAAACTCACCAACGTTATCTCGGATGTTACCGGCACCACCGGTATGCACATCCTGCGCTCTATCGTTAACGGCAACACCGACCCAAAATACTTAGCATCATTTCGCGATCCACACTGTAAAAAATCTGAGCAAGAAATCGAACTCTCTCTCGAAGGAAATTATAGAAAAGAATACGTCTTCCAGCTCAAACAAATGCTCGATCTCTATAACTATTACTCTTCCCTGATTACCGAACTGGATAACGAAACCGAAACCATGTATCGACAACTTCCTTCTCTCGTCAACCCCAAAGAACGTCCCCTGAAACCATTAAAACGAAATGTCAATAAGAAAGCCAGGAATGCGCCTTCTTTCGATCTGCGTACTCAACTCTACCGCATCACCGGCGTTGACCTTGTCCAGGTTGATGGTCTCAATACTTCTACTATCCAGGATATTATCACCGACATCGGCACAGATATGTCGAAATGGAAAACCTCAAAACACTTCTGCTCCTGGCTTAGACTTGCTCCCAATAATAAAACAACCGGCGGAAAAGTTTTTTTCTCCCATATTCCAAAATCAAAAAATAGAGCCAATAAAGCATTACGTTTGGCTGCATTCTCTCTTGCCAATGCTAAGTGTGCCCTCGGCGCTTTCTACAGAAGAATCAGATCCAAGTATGGCGCTCCGATGGCTAACATTGCCACCGCTCACAAACTTGCACGCATTATCTATAAAATGCTTAAAGATAAAGTCGAGTATGTTGATCTTGGTGAAGACTATTATAATGAAAAATATAAAGCACGTCTTGTACGCAACCTTAAAGACAGAGCTAAATCTTTAGGTTTTCATCTCGTCCCTGCTTCACCTTAATGAGTTTCTTGGAAGGTGCCATTTCGTTTCAGAAGGTGATTACTTTTTCCGCCCACTCAACCATGCTCAAACAATCCATCATTGTAGAAATTGGACAGACATCAGACCCCTCTTGATTCCTCGATTTGATGCAAGTACCACAAGCCAAGACGGCTCCTTTGTTCTGAATAAATTCGTCAATCTGTTTCTTCGCATTATACTTCTCATGAACAATACTTTCAATTTCCACACCTGCACTCATCAGAAATATTTTGACCTCGTGCCCTTGCTTGAGAGCCGTGTTTCCAAAGCGCACTCCATTCCAAGCCTTCTCTGGTTCGTTTGTTTCGATGATGATACCGATTTTCAATTGTTAACTCCTTTGATTAGTTGAATACCCCAGTGATAGGGTTCTAATATTCTACTGTTACCTTCGAAATGCAAATCGAGACCTTTGATTGAACCAAGAATTGTATCTTGATCCGGTCGCATATGAACAATTGGGCCACGTGGCGTCTCAATATCTTTCCGCCAATGGATTATTGCAGCAACACCAGAGGGTTTTATAATTCGAGAGGCCTCTTCAAGCATAGCCCTTCTCTCATCGAAGTGCAAGATATTGAATAATAGAATCATTCCGACACTATTGGATTCTAATCCCGTCCCCGTTTCGAGAATATCGCGAAGAGAGAACTGGACATTTGTGAGTCCAGATTGTTGCACATTTTTCCGTGCTATCTCAATCATAGATGGGTCGATGTCAAAAGTTAAAATCTGATTATTAGTTTTCGCTGCTATTGGAACAGTGAAAGTACCATATCCGCAACCAATTTCGACAATCGGGCCAACAATGTTCTGTAGCTCAAGCCAGTTTACGATACGTGGAATATCAAATAGACTATTCCAGTAAGTCTGTTCTGGCATTCCACTGTCAATCACCTTCATCTTTAACTCCGAAATGGCACCTAACTACTGTTTATATGGTTTCAGCCTAAGATCGCTTTTATAATTTGCTTCCGTATATACTTCAAACCAAAATATTCTGTAACAAACTATTTATGAATCTTTTATCTACCGCCGCATATACTTCCTGCGTCATATATGGTTTCGGTCTAATACGCAATCACTTTATTACAAGTTGTCTATCGGACTCTTCATTCCAAGTACAGTTTTGTTCAGAATGTATGTATTGATCATCGTTATATCACAGGAATCCATGGATGGTTCGAATGCCATAACATTAAACAATAGCTATGAGAAAATCAAGTCCCAAAACGACTCAACTTAGCGATCCGCCGAAGGCGGAGAAGCTAAGTTGATTGTCGTTTTGAGGATCCCGTTTCTTCGCGATTCAAATAGCATGCGGGATCCCCAAATTAGAAATCCACATTCATTTCTTCTTTCGACTCGTCGTGAGCTAAGTCATCAGTCGTTTTGAGGATCCCGCGTCACGAAGAATTTTCATTCGCATCGCGGGATCTGATAAACAACAGAACTATTCGAATGTTATGAGAGAGTATCCGCCTATGCTTTATGTTTGTGCTACGCCAGCTTGTTCTGAGGGAGTTCTGCTCCCGAAAGATCAAGCTCAGAAAATATGTGGAGTAAAACTCCACCTATTTCACATATCTCAGGAGTATAACTCCTTCGTAGCATTCACAAAAATCAAGCACTCGCGGTCGGCAATTGCGAGACGTGTATTATTGCTTCTCTGCAAATGTTTTGTTATCTTTTTCATCGAGTTTTTTCGATTGGAATATAGAAAGGCTAAGTAGGAATGAACGAAGGAGTAATCGTCCAGATCATCGGACCGGTTGTCGATATTGATTTTTCAGGCGGAAAACTGCCGTCAATCTTAAATGCAGTACGGATACCGCGCGTAACCGTGGAAGGAAAAAATGAAGATCTCATTGTCGAAGTCCAACAGCATCTTGGCGAAGATCGTGTTCGCGCTGTCGCGATGGATTCTACAGATGGACTTGTCCGCGGCACAAAAGCCTTCGATACAGGCGGTCCTATCAACGTGCCTGTTGGTCCCGAAGTTTTGGGTCGTCTGATAAATGTCATCGGCAATCCGATTGATGAAATGGGAGATATAAAAACTGCAAAGATGTATCCCATTCACCGTCCGGCGCCGGAATTCAATCAACTGAGTACGAAAAAAGAAATGTTCGAAACCGGCATCAAGGTTGTCGATCTTCTTGAACCATATTCAAAAGGCGGAAAGACCGGACTTTTCGGCGGAGCCGGTGTTGGAAAGACCGTTATAATCACCGAACTCATTCATAATATCGCCAAGCAGCATGGCGGTTATTCCGTTTTCGGCGGCGTGGGTGAACGCACCCGCGAAGGAAACGATCTGTGGCATGAGATGAAAGAATCGGGTGTGCTCGAAAAAACCGCGCTAGTTTTTGGACAGATGAATGAACCGCCCGGCGCTCGTGCGCGTGTCGGTTTAACGGCTTTAACTATGGCGGAATATTTCCGCGATGAAGAAGGTAAAGATGTTCTTCTTTTCATCGACAATATTTTTCGTTTCACACAAGCTGGCTCCGAAGTTTCCGCACTGCTCGGACGCATGCCCTCCGCCGTCGGTTATCAACCAACGCTTGCAACCGAAATGGGAGCGTTGCAGGAACGCATCACATCTACGAAGAAAGGATCCATCACATCGGTCCAGGCAATTTATGTTCCCGCAGACGATTTAACCGATCCGGCTCCGGCAACTGCATTTGCACATCTCGATGCGACAACAGTATTGAGCCGTCAGATCGTCGACATCGGAATTTATCCAGCAGTCGATCCGTTGGAATCCACTTCACGAATTCTTGATCCGCACGTAATCGGTATCGAACATTACAATGTTGCAAAACGGGTGAAAGAAATTCTTCAAACATACAAAGATCTGCAGGACATCATCAACATTCTCGGCATCGACGAATTATCCGACGAAGACAAAATCACCGTGGCACGCGCCCGCAAGATACAAAAATTCCTGTCGCAGCCGTTCTTTACTGCAGAACAATTCACACAAATACCGGGGCGTTATGTGAAAGTGGAAGACACAATCCGGAGTTTCAAGATGATCATCGACGGTGAATGCGATGATGTTCCGGAAGGCGCGTTCTATATGGTTGGCGCGATAGAAGAAGTTTTAGAACAAGCGAAAAAGATTGCAGCGGCATAATCATGGCGGACAAATTATTTCAGGTCAATATCGTTACTCCGCGTAAGGTAGTATTCAGCAGTCAGGTGCAAAGTATCTCGGCTCCCGGCGAATGCGGCGGGTTTCAGGTTTTAGTAAATCATGCGCCTCTGATTTCGTCGTTGGTTGTGGGTGAATTAAAGTTGGTCGATCCGGCGGGCTCGATTACCCGCTACTCTACGAGCGGCGGTTTCCTTGAAGTGAAGAAAAATAAAGTGGTAGTTTTGGCGGAAACTGCTGAAAGGTTATCTGAAATCGATGCGCAAAGAGCTGAAGCAGCCAGAGATCGTGCGAAAAGCCGTCTTCTTAAAAGGGAAAGAGAATTAGACGCGAGCCGGGCTGAAGCGGCGTTGGCACGCGCACTTAACCGTTTGAGAATTGTGATGAAGGTTTAAAAAGAAAAGATCATTTCTTGCTATTCAAGAAATGATTATGTATATTTTAAAACCCCGAAGTAGCCCACCAGTTTGGGCTATTTTTTTTGGAAGGAAATGATAATGGAACTGGCACAAACCATCAGGGAGATTGCGGATCCGATAATCGCGCGATATGATGGTTACGTGGTCGATGTGATAGTTCGCGGAGAACGGGGAACGCGGATTGTAGAAATTTTCGTTGATACGGATGAAGGAGTGACAGCCGACATCTGTGCCGAAGTCAGCCGCGAAATAAGCGCCGTCCTCGATTCAAAGGATTTGATTCAAGGTAGATACCGCCTCGATGTTTCATCGCCGGGTCTTGATCGTCCGCTGAAATTTCATCGCCAGTATCAAAAAAATATTAACCGTATGTTGAAAATTAACTATACGAGTGACAACGAAACAAAAACGATAACCGGTGTTCTTAAATCGGTTAGTGATTCAACAATAACCATAGAATTAAATAATCAGGAACCTTTGGATATTTCGATTACACAGATTCAAAAAGCGGTTGTCGAGCCGCAGTTCAGGAGACAAGAATGAATTATCAAATTGTCGACTCGTTCGCGCAGATGGCGCGGGAGAAGGGGATTGATAAGGATATCCTCATCGGCATTGTAGAAGACATCTTCAGCATGATGATGCGGAAGAAATACGGGCTGGAAGCAAAATTCGATGTTGTCGTTAACATGGAAAAAGGAGATATCGAAATCTACCTTGAGCGTAACGTCGTTGAAACGGTCGTTGATCCTATCACTCAGATTGATGTTCAGACTGCGCGGAAACTTTCGGGCGAGAATCTGGATGCAGGTGACGAGTATGTGGAAATCGTCGATTTGATGTCTTTCGGCCGCCGATTAATCACTGCCGCAAAACAGACACTCAATCAAAGAATAAAAGATGTCGAGAAGGAAATTATCTACAACGAGTATTCCGGTACGATTGGCGAGATAATAGTCGGCGAGATTTATCAAATCCGCAAGAAAGAAATTCTCATCATTCATAATAAAAACGAACTGATCCTGCCAAAAGAAGAACAGATTTTTAGAGAACGATACAAGAAGGGTGAAACACTTCGTGCTTTGGTGAAGGATGTCGTGAAAGGTGCTGGAAATCCGCGCGTTATCATCACTCGTGCCGATCCAAAATTCCTTGTGAAATTATTTGAAATTGAAATACCTGAAATTTACGACGGCATCATCGAAATCAAAGCTGTAGCCCGCGAAGCGGGCGAGCGCTCGAAGGTTGCCGTAGAATCGCATGACGACAGAATAGATGCAGTCGGCGCATGCGTAGGAATGAAAGGCGTGCGAATTCATGCCATCGTCCGTGAACTGAATAATGAAAATATCGATGTGATAAACTGGACGGAAGATCCTGAAACATTGATTGTGCGAGCTATGGCTCCGGCAAAATTGAAACAAATCACGATCGACAAGGAAAACAAACGTGTGACGATTCTCGTTACGAACGATCAGGCATCGCTCGCGATCGGAAAAAATGGGCAGAATGTCCGGCTGGCTTCCAAACTTTGCGGGTTCGAAATCGATGTCGTAAATGAAGGTGTGCCGGAAGAAGAGTACGATATAGATTTACAGCAATTCCGCGCTGAACTGGGAGAAGCTGTCTATGAACGGCTCATCGATGAGGAACTGACTACCGCTCGTGAAATCATTGAGGCTGGAATTGAACGCCTTGAAGCTATCGACGGTGTCGGTCAGGAAAAGGCAAAAGAAATTATCGAGATGATGAAAGTGGGTCTCGACGAAGCCGAGATTGAAGAAGAAGGCGAAGCCGCCGATCAAAAAGATGAAGGCGAAGAGGAAGAAACCGCGGAGGATCGTGAGGCACGACGTAAGGCAAATGCATTGCACGCGAAAATATCAAGCGATCGATAATAACCGTAACTCACTGAACTCGTGATCCTGGAATGAAGGACTCGAATGGCAGAACAAGCAGAAAAAAGAAAAAAGATTTACAAACTCGCTACCGAACTCAATCTCTCAAGCGATACTATTATTGAATTCCTGACCAAGAAGGGATATTCGATAAAGAATCACATGTCGTTATTGTCCGAGGAGATGATGCACGATATTTTTGCACATTTCAAGAAAGACAAAGACATCGCTGAGAAACACCACAAGAAAATCGCAGAAATTCGAGAGTCCAGGAAAAAAACTGAAAAGAAGTCGCCTGAAGAAGAAATCGAAGATATGGAACTTCCGTCGGTTGCGAAGGAAGTCCAGCCTGAAATTTCCTCTGCAGTCGAAACAGCGCAGGAAGGTAAAGAAATCTCCGAAACACCGGCTTTCGAAACCGGATCGGCAGAAGTTGCGGAAGAAGAAACTTCTGAAACTCAAGCCGCACTGGAAACTCCTGCTGAGATCAGTGCTTCGGAACAAGTGCCTGAGACGGTCACTGAAATAGGCTCTGAGACGCAAGAAAAGAATCAAGCTCAGACAGTGGCAGAGATTTCATCTGCTAGTGTCAGGAAAAGAGAAACCCCAGGCCACGCTGAGCCGCCGGTTTCCGAAACCGAAGGTTCCCGGCGCAGACGGAAAAAGAAAAAACAGGATGAAGATCAATTAACGCCGCTTGAAAAAGCTAAAGCCGGACAGCGTTCGTTGAAGGTCATGGGGAAAATAGAACTTCCTCGTGCTAAACAAGCTCAAGATGCCAAAACCGAGAAGCCCGCAAACCTTATACCGCTTTCTGAACAGGAAGAGCATAAGAAGAAAAAGAAAAAGAAAAAGAAAGTTCGAGAAGAGGTTAGCGTTGTTGCCAAAGGTGAAGGTGAAGAAGAAGTAGGAAAGAAGAAAAAGAAGAAGAAAAAATTACGCCATCATGAAGTAGATACACGAGAAGTTGAAGAAGCGATTCGCCGCACAATGGCCGAGATGGAAGAGGCTCCACCGATCACTTCACGGTCAGTATTTAGAAAAAAGAAGCGTGAGAAGCGTGAGATTGAAGAACAACGTATTATGGAATTAGCCGAACTCGAGAAGTCAATTCTCCGTGTTACGGAATATGTAACCGTCGGCGAAATTGCTAATTTGATGAATGTAGGCGTCAGTGATGTGATAGCAAAGTGCATCGGGCTCGGGCTCATGGTTTCCATCAATCAACGTCTCGATAAAGATACTATCCAACTTGTTGCTGATGAGTTCGGATTGCAAGTGGAATTTGCGGAGGAATTCACCGAAGAAGTGCTTGCCGACACGTTCGATCCTGAGGATACGTTAAAACCGCGTCCGCCTGTGGTTACGATCATGGGACATGTCGATCACGGAAAAACATCACTCCTCGATTATATTCGAAATGCCAATGTAGTTGCCGGTGAAGCAGGAGGCATTACGCAACATATCGGTGCCTACGAGGTTTCTTTACCAAACGGGCGGCAGATTTGTTTTCTCGATACACCGGGCCATGAAGCGTTCACGGCAATGCGTGCTCGTGGCGCACAGGTGACCGATCTTGTGGTGCTTGTTGTTGCTGCCGATGATAGCGTCATGCCTCAAACGGTTGAAGCGATAAATCACGCGCAGGCCGCGTCTGTTCCGATAATCGTGGCGATAAATAAAATTGATAAGCCGGATGCTGCCCCCGATCGTATTCGTCAACAACTTGCCGACAGAGGAGTTCTTGTCGAAGAGTGGGGTGGGAAGTATCAATGTGTCGATCTTTCGGCTCGCACGGGAAAAAATGTCGACGTACTTCTCGATAAAATTCTTCTTGAAGCAGAAGTACTCGATTTAAAAGCAAACCCCGATCGTTTGGCTCGCGGGCGTGTCATTGAATCGCAACTCGAAATCGGCAAAGGAATTGTTGCAACAGTCCTTGTCCAAAAGGGAAGATTGCATATTGGTGATCCGTTTGTCGCTGGAATATATAGCGGTAAAGTTCGCGCGTTGTTCGACGAGCGTGGCAACCGATCCGAAATTGTCAACCCATCGACACCGGTACAGGTTACCGGGTTTGATGGAGCGCCTCAGGCAGGCGATGAATTTATCGCAATGGAATCGGATCGCGTAGCACGCGAAATCTCCCTTAAACGTCAACAACTAAAACGTGAACAGGACTTCCGGCAAATCCACATGGTTACACTCGACGATATTTCCCGCCAGATCAAAGAAGGTGTTGTGAGTGAACTGAAGGTTGTTGTGAAGGGTGATGTCGACGGTTCGGTAGAAGCTCTTGCGGATTCATTGATGAAAATTTCAAACCCGGAAGTTAAGGTAAACGTCATTCATCGCGGCGTGGGTGCGATTTCAGAATCCGATGTTTTACTCGCAGCGGCTTCTGAAGCTATCATTATCGGATTCCACGTCCGGCCAAATCTTAAGGCACGCCAACTTGCCGAACAGGAAAGTATCGACATCAGGTTATACAACATCATCTATGATGCAATCAACGACGTTAGAGATGCGTTGGAAGGATTGTTGGCGCCTGAGAAGAAGGAAGAAGTTACAGCCACCGTTGAGGTACGGCAAACATTTAAAGTTCCGAAAGCAGGCACAGTTGCCGGATGCCATGTACAGCAGGGAAAGATCAGTCGGAATTCAATAATCCGGCTCGTTCGTGACGGCATCGTTGTTCATGAAGGTACGATTGGATCGCTCAAGCGTTTCAAAGACGATGTGCGGGAAGTGGAACAGGGATTCGAGTGCGGCATGAGCCTCGAAAACTATAATGATGTGAAAGTCGGCGATATCATTGAAGCTTATCGCATCGTTGAAACAAAACGGAAATTGATTTAGTATCCAAGAATATAAATATTTATAAAAAAGCAAAAAATGATTAGCCACGAATTTTCCCGAAGGGATCCCTTCGGGACACGAATTATGATGATTGATAAAAATTTTCGTTTAAGAAAAAATAATTTCGTGCCCGCACGCCGGAGTGCTTGCGTTCCGGCATGCAGGCGTGTTAATTAGTGTAATTCGTGGCTCGAATTTTGGTTGCGGCTTTGGCCAAGTAAGGGAAAATAATGACTGTCCGGATGGACAAAGTTGCCTCTTTACTGCGCGAGGAAATCAGTATCATCCTTCAGCGCGAACTTACAAATCCCGGGTACGGTTTTATTACTGTGACCGATGTCAGGATGACAGCGGACTTGAAGATTGCGAAAGTATATATCAGCATTCTGGGTTCTTTAGAAGTGCGTGAGAAAACCATGAAGATGCTGGAAAATCAAAAGAGTTTCATTCGCGGAATTTTAGGATCTCGCATTAGGTTAAAATTCACTCCGTCAATCCATTTTTATCAGGATGACACTCTGGATCATGTCGAACGAATCAATAATTTGATCAAGAAAACACATGACGGAAGTGCACCAGCTGGAGACTAAACACAATCTCGATTTCGAATCGGGTGAAGTTTTGCTAATTTCAAAACCGCTCGATTGGACATCTTTCGATGTTGTGAAGAAAGTAAAAAAACTTTTTGATATCCGAAAGATCGGACACGCGGGGACGCTTGATCCCAGGGCCACAGGTTTATTGGTTCTGTGTACCGGGAAAAAAACGAAAGAGATAGAAACGTTTAAAGATTTTGATAAAGAGTATACGGGCGAGATGGAACTCGGCGCAATTACACCGAGCTTCGATTCTGAAACTGAAGTGACCGAGAGACGGTCTATCGAAAAAATAACGCCTGACGATATAAAGAAAATATTTGAAGAATTCATCGGCGAGCAAGAACAAATGCCCCCGATGTATTCGGCAATTAAGTACGGCGGAAAACCGTTGTACTATTACGCACGCAAAGGAAGAAAGGTCGTCCGCACAAAAAGGCAGATTGCCATACAACAGTGTGAGCCGACCTCCATCCAGCTGCCTTTTGTTCAATTCAGAATTGTATGTTCAAAAGGAACGTATATCCGAACGCTTGTTCATGACATTGGTGAGCGGCTCGGGTGCGGCGCATACCTTCGAAATTTGGAGCGGACTCGTGTCGGTCCGTATTTACTCTCTGATGCATGGGTGATCAGTGAGTTAATAAATCGTGCACAGGAATTGACAAGAACGGTTTCATGAAAATTGTTTCATCGTTGACGGAAGTCGAGCGTGATCAAAAATCCATCGTGACGGTAGGGACCTACGACGGTGTTCACATTGCTCATCAAAAAATAATTGGTGAAGCCGTTCAACGTGCGAGACGGGCTGGAGGACGATGTGTTGTTTTCACGTTCGACCCGCATCCGCGGACTGTGGTGGGTAAAAATCCGAAATCGGCAAAACTACTCTCCACCATCGAAGAACGGATCGTGATGTTCGACAAACTCGGAATCGATTTGTTGATTATTCTTCCGTTCACGTACGAGTTTTCGCGAATCACATCGCGGCAGTTTTACGAGACGTATGTGGTTCATGGAATTGGAGTTGAAGAAGTTGTCGAAGGATATGATCATTTATTCGGAAGAGATCGTGAAGGTGGAATCGAAATCCTTCGCTCGATGGGAAAGGAATTTAATTTTCGAGTCACCATCGTCGAACCGATCATGATCGATGGAGAGATCGTCAGCAGTTCCCGGATTCGCAAACATCTGGAAGCCGGAGAAGTAGGATGTGTGCGAAAATTACTCGGCCGTCCTTATGCGGTCGACGGGATCGTGGTGGAAGGTGATCACAGAGGCAGTACAATAGGATTTCCGACTGCGAATATCGGCGGCCTTGCAGACCGAAAACTAATTCCGGCAAACGGTGTGTATGCCGCAAGCTGTGTCATCGATGGTATCGAGTATTTTGGAATGATGAATGTTGGAGTACGTCCCACATTCAAACACGACAACGCGAGGGTAATTGAAATTCATATTTTTGATTTCCAGCGCAACATATATGGGCAGCAAGTCCGGTTACACTTTTACGAGTACCTTCGCCCTGAATTGCAATTTGATTTGCCCGAGCAATTAATTGCACGAATGAAGCAGGATGCTGTTCAGGTTCGCACAATGTTTAAAACGAAAATTACATAATATTCTTTTCATCAAGGAGATAGAAAAATGCCATTAACAAAAGAACAGAAGCATGAAATTATCCAAAAATACGGGAAGGCCGGGCAGGATACCGGTTTGCCGGAAGTCCAGATCGCACTCTTAACTGCGCACATCAACGATCTATCGGGACACTTCACCACTCACAAAAAAGATCATCATTCACGCCGCGGATTGTTGAAGATGGTCGGGAAACGCCGCAGGTTGCTGGAATATCTGCAGAAAAAAGATGTCGAGCGTTACCGCAAAATTATTGCCGCGCTGGAAATTCGCAAATAAATGATGTGCCTTAAGGGAAGAAAAATATGGTTATATCAAAACAAATTGAATTAAGCGGACGCAGTTTTTCTTTAGAAACTGGAAGATTTGCAAAACAGGCCGACGGTGCTGTTATGGCTCGTTATGGCGATACGATGGTGCTGGCCACTGTTGTCGGAAGTAAGGAAGCTGTCGAAGATCAGGATTTCTTTCCTTTGCAGGTCGAGTACCGCGAGAAGACTGCTGCAGCCGGCAAGATACCGGGCGGATTTTTAAAAAGGGAAGGAAGGCCGTCGGAAAAAGAAATTCTTTCGGCAAGATTAATCGATCGCCCGATCCGCCCAATGTTTCCGGATACGTATAAAAATGAAACTCAGGTTGTTGTGACCGTGTTCTCTGCCGATCAGGAAAACGACAGCGATATCCTCGGCGCGTGTGCAGCATCGGCCGCATTGATGATTTCAGATATTCCGTTCAGCGGGCCAATTGCCGAAGTACGTATCGGCCGCATCGATGGCGAATGGATTGTGAATCCAACCTTCAAACAACTCGAAACGAGTGTGATGGATATGACAATCGCCGGCACAGCCGACTCCATTGTTATGGTCGAAGGTGAAGCGAAAGAAGTTTCGGAAGAGGAAATGCTTGAAGCTATTCACATCGGACACGACGCGATAAAAGCGATCTGTTCTCTCCAAATCGAATTAGCGAAGGAAGTAGGGAGACAGAAGCGGGAAGTTTCTGCGGTTGCCATCGATTCACAGCTCGAAGCGGATGTGAAATCACTGACGGTCGAAAAAGTTCGCAAGCATGTGTCAACAGTGATGGGAAAAGAAGAACGATCAAAAGATTTGAAAAGAATTCAAACTGAAGTGCTGGATGCGCTGAAAGAAAAATATCCGGATGAAAAATATCCGAAGCGCGAGTCGTGGATCAAAGAGGTGATTCACTCGATTGAAAAGAAAGAGATGCGTGAAATGATTCTGGAGAATCATAAACGTCTCGATGGCCGCGGCTTGACTGATATCCGACCCATCTCGGTTGAGGTTGGTTTGCTTCCGCGAACGCATGGTTCGGCGTTATTCACCCGAGGTGAAACGCAAAGTTTAACAACAGCGACTCTTGGGACAAAACCCGATGAACAAATGATCGACGGACTTTTGCCGGAATCATCGAAACATTTCATGCTGCATTATAATTTTCCGCCATTCAGTGTTGGTGAAGTCGGGAAATACGGCGGCACCGGACGGCGAGAAATCGGTCATGGGAATCTTGCAGAACGCTCTTTGAAAGCTGTTACACCCGATCAAAAAGTTTTTCCGTATACAATTCGTATCGTCTCAGATATTCTGGAGTCGAATGGTTCATCTTCGATGGCGACAGTATGTGCAGGCACACTTTCAATGATGGACGCTGGCGTTCCGATACTTCGTCCGGTTGCGGGCATAGCGATGGGATTGGTTAAAGAAGAAAATCGGGTAGCCGTATTGAGCGACATTCTCGGGAATGAAGATCATCTTGGAGATATGGATTTCAAAGTTGCAGGTACTCGAAACGGGATCACTGCATTCCAGATGGATATAAAAATTCAGGGAATCACGCTTGAGATCATGAAGGCCGCTCTCGAACAGGCGAAAGCAGGACGATTCCATATTCTTGATAAAATGGAAAGTGTGATCGCTGAACCACGCGCGTATCTGTCGCCGTTTGCTCCGCGGCTTCACACGATGAAAGTTCCGGTCGACATGATCGGTGCAATTATCGGGCCCGGCGGAAAAAATATCCGCTCGATCGTGGCGGAATCAGGCGCTGAAATTAATATCGAAGACGATGGAACTGTAGTCGTCGCAGCGGTGAATCAGGATCAAAGCGACAAGGCGATTGAATTGATCAACCGCATCGTCGAAGTACCGGAACCGGGAAAAACGTACAAAGGAACCGTAAAGCGAATTATGGATTTCGGTGCGTTCGTTGAGTTCCTTCCGGGACGTGAAGGACTTGTTCATATCTCGCAACTTGATATCGTTCGCGTCAATAAAGTTTCCGACGTTGTGAAGGTCGGCGATCAGATGGAAGTGAAGTTATTGAAAATCGACGACGAAGGCCGATTCAATTTAAGTCACAAGGCTTTGCTTGCCGGCGGCGAAAGTGCATCTAGCGATGACGAGAACAGGGGCAACCGAGCTCCGCGCGATCGTCGTCCGCAAGGCGGCTTTAATAATAGACACAGATCATAATGCATTTTGAAATTTGAAATGTAATCATAAAAATCTTATTCGAAATAAATTCCCGAAAAGGTGTGTCTTGTTGATTAAGGTCATAATATTTTATTGTATCCTGATTCTATTTTTTGTAGAGAGTGGATGTACGTCTTATCATAGCGCTGTTAGGAGTGACTATCAAGGGAAGAGGCTTGTCCCAAAAATTCTTGCTATTTTTGTGGAGCCGCCTATCGTTCTTAACCCCGATGAGGTAATAAAAAATTTAGAGAAAAAATCTCCTATAGATGTGTATCAAAATTATTTGAGGCAATTATTTCCTCAATCAATGAAATCCTTATCGAGATCTGATTCAGTGATAATAATAGAGAATAAAGCAAGAATGATGCTTATCGACACAGTTTTGACTCTGGACAATAAGGAAAGCATCAGAGTTCGTCTGCCTCGAATTGGTGACCACATCGAAGTGGATTCAGTTTCGGTCGATTATATTTTATTTTTAAATAAGCTTCTTATTCTCCAGAATCCGGGAAGTGATGGAAATAAAAGGGGTATGGCCATCTATTTCTATGATGATCCAGCTATTGTACATCGGGGACAATATGTATTTTGGGACAATATAAAAGGTCAAGCAATTACTTATGGTCGGATTGAGTTAGGAAGTGATGTCTTCTCTGCAGTTGATATTGAAATGTGGCAAAAGTATTTTGATAAACTAGCTTGGAATATATTGAATCGAAGTCCGTTTGTTCGGTCCGATATAAAACGTTTGGATTAATCAAGGAGATGAATGCCGATGCAGTATCACCGTAATCTAATTTTTATTACAATTTTTTCCATACTGTGGATAGGATGTGCTTCTTCTCCTATTGTAGTTATGAGTGATTATCAGGGAAAGAGAATGCATGCAAAAGTTATTGGTGTTTATCTCGAACCACCAATAATACTAAATCCAGACGATGTTGCTGACGATCTCGGTGCCGGAATACCGGATGATGTTTATAAAGGGTATTTTGAAAAACAATTTCCATTAGAACTTAAAAAAATTGGGAAAATAGAATCAGCTATCGTTTTTCAGGATACTGTCCCTGCAATAACTTTTCCAAGGGAATTGAAAATTGATGAAAAACAAAAAATCGAAACATTGCTTCCACGTGACAGTGTCCTAATTTCTTTCAATTCGATTGATCCAGATTTAGTTCTATTTATTCAAAAATCCATTATTTATCGTGGAGCACCTAAAATAGAATATATGCCATATTCTAACTTTGGAAAGGATGGATATACTTATAGTGGAAACGATCTTGGTCATAAATGCCAGTTTGTTCTCTGGGATAATAAAAAGGGTAAAATAATATCATATGGGCTGATTAATGCTAGCAGTACTATCATAATCAATATGACTAAAGACAATTGGGAAGCATCTTTGTATCAATTAGCAAACATGATATTACGTGATAGTCCTTATTATAATTCAAAACATGATAGGTGAAATTTGTTATTTTCGAGAGTTAACAAATATAAATTGATCTAAAAGTACCAACATATTTAATCCCAGATTTGTCAATAGAGAGTAAACTCTAATGACCGCCATTAGAAAATAATGATATAAAACATTATAATACAACAGATTAAAGAAACAAGATCAGGAAACGAAACCGAAAGAGACGCATAAGAAAATCGGACAGACAAATGGAACTAAAGATAGAATATACCGACAAAGAACTTACCCCTTGGGGTGGAATGATATTGATGAAAAAGCTGATAGAGCAAACAGGAATCAATGCCGCATTAAAAAAGGTGGGACTTCCAGTTCAACGATCAAACCGAGGTTATGATCCGGTACAGTTGATCAACAATTTTTGGGTAAGCATATGGAGTGGTGCAAATCGGTATGAACATTTAGAAGTGACACGCCAGGACAAGGTGATACAGAAAATGTTTGGTTGGAAAACGATGGCAGGTCATAAATCATTCCAGCGATATTTTAAGAAATTCACACAAAAAACAAACAACAGTGTGTTCACAGAATTATTCCAATGGTTTTATCGACAGATACATTTTGATAATTACACGTTAGATGTAGATTCAACAATCCTCACCCGGTATGGAGAACAAGAAGGAGCGACGAAAGGCTATAATCCAAAGAAGCGAGGACGCAATAGCCATCACCCATTGATAGCATTTATTTCCGAGGCACGAATGGCGGTAAACTTTTGGCTTCGCAGTGGAAATAGTTATACTGCGAACAACTTTTTAAATTTTATTGAGAACACATTTGAGAGATTAGCAGGTAAAACAATAGGACTATTCAGAGCAGACAGCGGGTTTTTCGATAAAAAAATACTAGAATTCTTAGAAAATCGAGAAAAACCGATCAACTATATTATTGCGGCAAAATTCTATAAGCCGGTGAAAACTGCTATCGTCCGAGAAAAAAAGTACTGGCGCATAGATGACGGAATTGAAATTGGAGAAACGATGTATCAAAGCCTTGAATGGGAAGAGCCACGAAGGTTGATCATTGTCCGACAAGAGATCGCACTCCGACCGAAAGCAACTGGAAAGCAGTTGCGATTATTCGGAGACGAAGAAGTATATAAAAATTATCGTTACTCATGCTTCGTCACCAATCTAACGTTGCCGGCAAAAGGAGTATGGGATTTGTACAGAAATAGAGCCGATGCAGAAAATAGAATAAAAGAGTTGAAAGAAGATTTTGGAGTTGATAGCTTTGCTGTTCAAGATTTTTTTGCTACCGAGGCAGCGTTAAACTTTGTGGTCATGGGTTACAATTTGATGAGTTTGTTTCGACAAATTGTCCTTCAATCTAAAACACAATACCAATTAAAAACACTTCGCTATAAGGTATTCGCAATCGGATCATATATTGTAACAAATGGCAATGAAAGGATACTCAAACTCGCGGTTGCGATGAATCGGCGTAAATGGTTTGATGGTTTATTGTCTAACGCCAAACTCATGAGTTGGCCATTCGTTGTCGATGTTTGAATTTCTAATGACAAATCTGGGTTAATTTATATGTTTTTTTCTTAAAGAATCGTTTACCTCTCTTTTGGATTTCCATTTTATTTTTTGTATTATTTTTAATAAAGCGTTGTGCCCTGGAAATTTGGAACAACGGACTATTCAGATTTGTTTAGGATATTAATTATGCTCATAGATACACATGCACATTTATTTTCACCGGAGTTTAATGACGATCTCGATGGAGTAATCAAGCGAGCGGTGGATGCCGGCATAAAGAATATCGTAGTTCCGGCAACCGATCTCACGTCGAGTCACCAGGCAATCAAACTTGCCGAGCAGTACGATATGATTTACGCATGCGTTGGCTTCCATCCGCACGACGCGTTGAAATCTTCAGCCGAAGCTCTGCATGAAATTGAAGAGATCAGTAAGCATCCAAAAGTTGTTGCCATCGGTGAAATCGGTCTCGATTATTATTACGATTATTCTCCGCGCGAAAAACAAATAGAAGTCTTTCGCGAACAATTACACATAGCGGTGCGCCGCAACCTTCCTGTCGTAATTCACACGAGGGATTCTCTAGAAGATACGATTCAGATTGTGAATAGCATCGTCGCATCCGAACCCGGCTGGCGAAATCAGATGGCGGTTTCTCAGAATAATTTTCCGGTTCCAAAAGGTGTGTTCCACTGTTTTTCAGGCGACGGGAAAACAGCGTTGGAATTAATTAAAAAAGGATTTCTGATTTCATTTCCTGGAATTGTCACTTTTAAAAATTCAAACGCGCAAGAAGTTCTCGAGAAGATCGGCTACGATCATGTTTTGTTGGAAACCGATTCGCCGTACCTAACTCCGGTTCCCCATCGGGGAAAGAGGAATGAACCATCTTTTCTTCCTTTGATCGCCGGGAAGATTGCACAGATTGTACATGCTTCTGTCGACGATATTGCGCGCACGACTTCATATAACACAACAAAATTATTCGAAATAGGAAAAATGCCGGAGCCTGTAATTACATACAAACTCGGAAACTCGTTATATATAAATCTCACCATTCGGTGCAACGCAGATTGTGTTTTTTGCGATCGTAAAGGTGAGGCTACGGTCAAAGGGCATAATTTAAAAATTGAACGTGAACCATCGGCAGAGGAAGTGATCAGGGAAATCGGGGATCCGAAACGGTTCGATCAAATCGTTTTTTGCGGTTATGGAGAACCGACAATCCGTCTGGAAACTTTGAAGGAAGTTGCACGATATGTGAAGCAACAAGGCGGAAGTGTCCGGTTGAATACGGATGGACATGGGAACATCATCAACAAACGGAATATCGTGCCTGAACTTTCCGGCCTGGTTGATGCAGTTTCGATCAGTTTGAATTCAACCGATCCGGATCAGTATGGCAGATTGATGGGGTTAGACGGCCCGCGTTTTCACTCGGCGATGATCGAGTTCGCGCGCGAAAGTAAAAAGTATATTCCGGAAGTGGTGATGACTATAGTTGGGATGGATGAAGTTGACCAGGAGCAGGCAAAGGAGTTTGTTGAAAAAGAAATTGGTGTGAAGTACAGGCTGCGCCCTTACTTTTAATAACTGATGTTACGCAGAATGCAAAAACTTGTGTTAGAAATAAATTTATAGCCACGAGCTTTTTCCGAAGGAATGCCTTCGGCAAGCTCGTGGCTCAGAAATTAAAAACAATTTGGGGTTTTAACCCCAATTTCGATGATTTAATCAGGGCTAAAGCCCGTTTCATTATATTTTTCCAGTTCCACGACCTAAAGGTCGTGGCAATACATCTTTTTTGCGTAACATCAGTTAATAATATTTCTAACTCTATAATTATTCTCTATTCGACACTCGTAATTCGAAATTATTTCCTCATCGCTTCGTCATATTTCTGTCGATGTGTTTGATCGTACTCCATGAATTTAACAAACGCGTTTTTATCAGGATACTTTATGAATTGTTCACATATCTCCTGATATTTCGCATCAAAGAAAACACGCGCTAGAATTAGTGCGGCGTTTTCTGTTTTTTGCAGTCTGCCGATGCTTTCTACCGCAAAAAACATATTATCCAACGCCCGGTTTGAATTTGTAGATATTAAATCGAGGCCGTGAAAATGATAAATGAAATATGCTCTTCTGATATTCTGTGTATTTTGCATTCAATAAATCTTCCACGAGCGCTTGTCGTGTAAAGGCGCTTCCCTGTCGGGTCCAGCCTCGCGTGAATGCGCTTGAAATAGCGCGGTTGACGATATCCGCAGCTTTTTGGAAGTAAGGAGTTCCACCTTCCATTGAAAATGTTTCGGCGTCGTACCCTAGAATCATATATGCATAAAAATCTAAAAAACTTGCAAGCGGATCGAATTGCGATTCGTTATGGTAGAGCGGTTGGCTTTTTACGTATATGAAGTCCCATTTATCATCAAGAAGACGCAAGATGATCGTGCCGCTTTTGGATTTGTAAACCGGGCGTTGTGTTCCGATAAACACTTGAGCAGAATATTTATTGTCGGCGCTCCCGGCAGTAAAATAAAAAGTCATTGTGCATTTAATTTTTTCACCCAGGTAGTCTTCACTTGTCCAGCGGTAGTCGTTGATGTAGGATTTTACACGATCTCCAAAATCATTCAGATAATCTCTAAAGCCGGTTGGAACTTGCTC
Organism: Ignavibacteriota bacterium; assembly: GCA_963835935.1. Taxonomy (GTDB): domain Bacteria; phylum Bacteroidota; class Ignavibacteria; order UBA10030; family CAVZMI01; genus CAWIHK01. The sequence continues at coordinate 129,077 of CAWIHK010000002.1, read as the reverse complement.
TGTGTTGATATTGACTGTCAAATCAATTTCCTGACCCACTGCTGTCTTCAGGAAAATCAACATAATCATCAAAGGAAGAAAAAAGATTTTTTTCATTCACTATCCATAAAAATTCTTCACAAAATATAGCAATAAATGCTTCCGACTTCAAGGAATAATTTGATTCGCATCTTTTTGGTGTTCATAATACTGACGAATTGCGCGGCTCTTTTGTTATTGTAATAGATTCCCACAAAGATTGTTTACATTGCTCCAAGGTGAGATTTCGGTAACTGATGTTACGCAAACTGATAATAATCATAAACTTTCGCGTTTATGGGTTACCTCGATAGAATTTTTCCCGACTTCATCGGGAAAAATCACTCGGTAACCGACACCTCGGCTATGCTCGGTGTCACAACAAATTAGCATGGTCACTGAGCCGTGCACCGAACATTTTGAGGTGTGATCCCGACGGAAGTCGGGATCGTATCTGGCGAAGCCATGCCTTCGGCAGAAGTGACCACTACAGGAAATGGCTCTTTGCGTAACATCAGTTCGGTAAATACAACATTAAAAAAATGTTGCACCCTCAACCAACCTCTATTTCTTGATTATTCTCCTCAAATTTCCTATTTTTAATATACATGTATCATGACAGACGCTGAGGGGTTGTTGTTCTTCAATGCAATTCTCGCTTTCATTACCGGCTATTTGATTGGAAGCATACCGACTGCATATTTGGCGGTGAAGTGTTTCGATAGACGCGATATTCGTTGCGAGGGATCCGGAAATATCGGAGCGCTAAATACTTATGAAGTGACCGGGAAAAAATGGCTGGGAATCATTGTAGGAGTTGTCGATTTCCTGAAAGGAATACTCGCTGTTCTGATCATGATGCTGATCGGACAAGGATATGCCGTTTCGGCCGTTGCAGGTGTTGGTGCAATTACCGGACATAACAAAAATATTTGGATTAGATTTCGCGGAGGGAGAGGATTAGCAACAGCGCTTGGTGTGATGATTTTCCTCGGATGGATATTCCCGTTAATTTGGTGTCTCGTGTGGTTCGTAACGTTTAAAATCAAACCTGATATTCACACGGGAAATATTATTGCGACAGTATCGGCGCCGGTCGTCATGGCTTTCCTTCCATCTTCGTGGGTAATTTTTAGTTCGTGGAATCGTGCAGAACCATGGCAAGTAGTTTTCCTGAGCTTTGTCGTTGCCTTTTTAATTCTATCCAAACACGCCGACTCCATTAGCAGCATGATCAGGCAAAGAAATTAAAATTATCATAAAGAAAGGTAAGAGTAACTTCAGTGACAAAAAAATTTTCGCAAAGTGATATTCCAGAGATGGCACGGCAGCTCCGGCGAGATGTTCTTAAAATGCTTTTTCTTGCGGCATCAGGGCATACTGGTTCACCATTGGGCCTTGCCGATATTTTTTCGACATTGTACATCGATACACTTCAATACGATCCCAAAAATCCGGCATGGGAAGGCCGTGATTACTTTTTCTTATCCTGCGGACATACAGCACCGATTTGGTATGCAACGCTTGCCAGAATGGGTTTTTTCCCAATTGATGAATTGAAGACTTTGCGAAAAATTAATTCGCGTTTGCAGGGTCATCCTGCGCCGGTATGGGTGGATGGAATTCCCGGAATAGAAATCGCCTCCGGCTCACTCGGCCAGGGAATATCAGTTGCCACAGGTGCTGCATTGTCGCTTAAGATAGATCAGAAACTGAATAATGTTGTCGTTGTCTGCAGTGATGGTGAATTACAGGAAGGATCGAGCTGGGAAGGAATTTTAATGGCCGGCCAGAAAAAATTAGACAATCTGCTTGCCATCGTGGACTATAACGGAATCCAGATCGATGGCTTTGTAAAAAATATTCTCGATCTTAATCCACTCTCAAAAAAATTCGAAGCGTTCAATTGGAATGCTCAGGAAGTTGACGGACATAATCCTTCCGAATTGATAAAAGCAATCGCAACGGCAAGGTCGACAAAAGGGAAACCTTCGGTTATCATCGCGCGTACTGTAATGGGAAAAGGTGTTTCATGGATGGAAGGCGATTATAAATGGCACGGTGTTGCGCCGAATGAAGAACAGCTAAAAAAAGCATTGGCTGAAATCAAGCCGACCTCTTTCGGGGATTTTATTACATTCGAATGGGAAAAATAATTTCATAACAAGTGGGTGGTAATTGAATGATGATTCCAGTGACAGAAAAAAAATCGACACGTGCCGCGTTCGGTGAAGCGCTTTTAGAAATCGGAAAATCAAATCCAAAAGTTGTCGCTCTTTGTGCCGATCTCACCGGATCTGTGAATATGGATAAATTCGCAAAACAATTTCCAGAACGGTTTATTCATGCAGGTGTCGCCGAACAGAATATGATCGGCATGGCGGCTGGAATGGCAATCACCGGCAAAATTCCATTCGTGGGAACATTTGCCGTATTCGCAACCGGAAGAGTGTACGACATCATCCGCCAGAGCCTTGCCTACAGCAAGAATAATGTCAAGGTGTGCGCTTCACACGCAGGATTGACTCTTGGCGAGGATGGCGCAACGCACCAAATGCTTGAAGACGTAGGTCTGATGCGCGGACTTCCGAATATGGTAGTCGTTGTTCCGTGTGATGCGAACGAAACAAAAAAGGCAACTCACGCAATAGCTGAATATATCGGGCCGGTTTATCTTCGCTTCGGCAGGGTAAATCTTCCTGTGTTCACCGATCCGAACGAAACATTCACACTCGGCAAAGCCGACACTTTGATCGATGGAAATGATGCAACGATTATCGCCTGCGGTGTGATGGTTTGGCAAGCTGTTCAAGCCGCGGAGATTTTAAAAACTCAGGGAATAAACGCTCGTGTGATCAACATGCACACAATTAAACCTCTTGATAACGATACAATTTTGAAAGCGGCGCGCGAAACAGGCGCACTGGTAACGGCAGAAGAGCATCAAATCAACAACGGCCTTGGTGATGCGGTCGCGCAAGTTGTTGCCCGTAATCATCCTGTTCCTGTCGAGATGGTGGCAGTGAACGATACCTTCGGTGAATCAGGTGCGCCGGATGAACTCTTGCAGAAATATCACTTATGGAAAGATGATATTGTCGTAGCTGTAAAAAAAGCAATTGCTCGAAAATAGATGGAGGTACTTTAGTATGGGACGGCGGCTGGCAATAATGTTCGCCATATTGGTTGTTTTTGGGGGAGTTGGTTTTATGCTTGGTCGAATGACTACACCCACACACCCATCAGATTATTACGGAAATAATTCACGCAGTTATGATCTTGCCCCTGCAAATTATCAGCAGGAAACAACTAAATCGTCAAATCGGGAGAATCGCCGGACTGCGATAACGCGAGTTGCTTCGGCTGCGAGTCCGGCCGTTGTAGGTATTACGGTGAAAGAAGTGCATGAGTATCAATATCAGGATCCATTCCAGAATTTTTTTAACGATCCTTTCTTCGAACAATTTTTCGGGAAGCGAGAACCGCGAACGTTCAAACAAGAAGTACAGGGACTCGGATCCGGCTTCATCATTTCTTCCGATGGATATCTTCTGACGAACGATCATGTTGCAGGCAGTGCGAACGAAATTACAGTTACACTCACCAATAAAAAACAATACAAGGCAAAACTTGTCGGCAGCGATCGTGTCGGGGATATTGCTCTGTTGAAAATTGACGGCGAGAATTTTCCGTTTTTGAAATTGGGAGATTCGGACGACATCATGGTCGGTGAAGATGTTGTTGCCTTCGGAAATCCTTTCGGGTTATTCGACATCAATGATAAACCGATTGTGACCAACGGCATTGTTAGTTCACTCGGGATGAAGCTGCAAGGAGACGAAGGACGGGTGTACCGCGACATGATTGCGACCAACGCGCAAATTAACAAGGGTAACAGCGGCGGCCCGCTCGTGAATATGGATGGTGAAGTGATTGGAATGAATACTCTGATTTTCACCGGCGGTTATACTCAAACCTACGTCGGATACGGTTTTGCAATTCCGATTAATCGAGTTAAGAAGATTATTGAACCACTGAAGAAGAACGGAAAAATCGAGCGCGATTTCTGGACCGGCGTCAGGGTTCAGACAATCGATAATCGAATGGCAAAATTGCTCGGGATGAATTCAACGGACGGCGTGATAGTCAGCGATGTTCAGCGAAATAGTCCTGGCGAAAAAGCTGGTTTACAGCCGGGTGACGTCATTCTAGAAATAAATGGAACGAAAGTCGTGAATGAAGAATCTATTTTCGAAATTTTGAATGATGCCCGTACAGGCGACGTTGTCAAGATGAAGGTGCTGCGCGACCAAAAGGACGTCACACTTTCATTGAAACTTGAAAAACAAAAAAAATAAGATTGCTGCATAGAAGAAAGGACTCCTTCCATGATTGATCGATATACGCGCCCCGCAATGGGAGCCATCTGGACAGATCAGAATAAATTTTCTCTTTGGCTCGAAATTGAAATTCTTGCATGTGAAGCTCAGGCTGAACTCGGAGTTATCCCGGCCGAAGCAGTCGAAATAATTCGCAAGAAAGCAGCCTTCGATATCAAACGCGTACTTGAGATCGAAGAAGAAGTAAAACACGACGTGATTGCTTTTTTGACGAACGTCGGGGAATATGTCGGGCCGGAATCTCGTTTTATACATCTCGGTATGACTTCATCGGATGTACTCGATACTGCCCTCGCAATTCAGATGAAACAATCGGGCGACTTGCTTCTTAAAGGACTGGAAGGATTGCAAATAATTTTTGCGCGCCGGGCCGTTGAGTTTAAGAATACAATCATGGTCGGACGAACACACGGGATACATGCTGAACTTGTGACGATGGGCTTGAAGTTTGCATTATGGTACGAAGAAATCAAGCGTAACATCGACCGGTTGAAAAAAGCCATCGAGACTGTATCTGTCGGCATGATTTCCGGAGCTGTTGGAACTTACGAACATTTGAGCCCGAGAGTTGAAGAATATGTTTGTGAGAAACTCGGGTTGCAGCCCGCACCCGTTTCCACGCAAATCCTTCAGCGTGATCGTCATGCCGAATTCATGACAACGTTGGCTTTGATCGGTTCTTCGCTCGAGAAATTCGCGACCGAAATTCGCCACATGCAAAAAACCGAAGTGCTTGAAGCGGAAGAATTTTTCTCGAAAGGACAAAAAGGTTCGTCCGCGATGCCGCATAAAAGAAATCCGATCACTTGCGAACGTATAGCCGGATTGGCACGCGTGCTTCGCGGCAACGCACTTGCCGCGATGGAAAATATCGCTTTATGGCATGAACGCGATATTACTCATTCGTCTGTTGAACGGATAGTGATTCCTGATAGTTGTATTTTGCTGGATTACATGCTTCATCTGTCGACGAAGATTTTTGAAAATCTTTTGGTCTATCCGGAAAATATGTTGAAGAATTTGAACCTGACCCACGGACTTATCTTTTCCCAGACATTATTGCTGGCATTGACTCAACGCGGCATGAAACGCGAGGATGCCTACCGCATCGTCCAGCGCAGTGCAATGGAGGTATGGAAATCGAAACAGGAATTCATCGACTTGTTGAAAAAAGACCCGGAAGTGACAGGTTGTGTTTCCGCATCCGAACTCGACGAGCTTTTCGATCTCCAAAAAAGTACGAAGCACGTGGATTATATTTTCCGGAGAATCGGACTATCCTAGAAATTATTCTAAACAGCACCCGATTATTTTGCCACTAATTACACGAATTGGAATGTCAAAACTTCTAAGAACAGTGAAATAAGTTTCACGCATGACGCAATGGCAGTTTGAACTCACACAATGAAGTGTGATGATGAAGAAATGAGATCTCGATTGAAAGAAATGAACTGTCAGAACGAAGAAATGCAGTCTCGCTCACGAGAAATGATATTCGAGATCAAAGAAATGACTATCAAGATTGAAGGAATGAGATGTGCGCGTGAAGAAATGACATCTTGAGGTAAAGAAATGTTCCCTTGATCTCAAGAAATGACCAGATGAAGTCAAGAAATGACAATTAAGAGTAAAGAAATAAGCCCGCGGCCTGACGCAATGTCAGTTCGAAGAGAAGAAATGCTTGATAAGGCTGAAGAAATGCGGTCTCGAAGGATAGAAATGAACCGTGAAAGAGACTGTAAGATATTTTGTATAAACGTCGATGGGGCTATTCAAGAAACTGTGTCACAGATGATTTTAGCATTCCCGTCACCGCACACAAAACATCTCCCCTTTCCACGTTCTTTGCGGCCAACGTTTTTTGTGGGTTCTGAAGGGGAGAACACAAGAGGGTTTATAATTTGCGCAACGGCGACAGCATATCATTAAACAAACGAATTATTATTTTTGAAGCATAACTATTTTTTATTCATCGTACGTGTCATAAATAAATTTCGATAATAAATTATATGCAACGAGAATGCACTTTTTCTTGAACAGCAATGATCTTACGATTATAACACATACGAAATAAAATTACGTTCCAAAACATATAACAACGGCAATTGATATTCATGTACCGCGCTTTAGAATTCGCTTAAATAGACACTCCCGCCGCCACACACAAAATTTCTCCCCTTTCCGCGTTTTTTGCGGCCCACATTTTTTGTGATTTCAAGGGGAGAACACAAGAGGGGTCTATAACAAGTGTGGCGGCGGCTGAGCTGTATCGATGAATGAATCGGGATTATTTTTGGAATAAAAATAATCCGTAGAATTAGTGTGGACGATTTCCTCAAAGCCGTTTTCAATTCGACACTCGACATTCGAATTCTCTTTTACTTTATTGTTGAAATAGCAGAGAAATAATGCCACTTACGCAGTAATCCCTTTGGGAGATTTTCACTAATTTTGGTTGATCAAAAAATTGCTGGATTAAAAAATCTATTTTATAATTCGTGGAATTAATGTGTATGATTTCCTCAAAGCCGTTCTCAATTCGACATTCGACATTCGTAATTCGTCATTCCAACTATTGCTTCTTTCAAAATAAGCAGTTACATTTTCGTGGTAATACGTTGCACATCTCCAAAAGCAAATAAAAATATTTTCTATAGAATGATGATAATTGAAACATATCCAGGGGTAAACTTCATCAGCGGTCTTAGACCGAAACCATATAAACAGTAGTTAGGCGGCAGAATTGAGGAGGGAACATGGATTCTCACATCAATAATCATCTTGTTACGTTGGTTGGTGTATTATTTGCTGCTCTTGTTGGCGGATTTTTTTCATTCGTCAATCTTATATCTTCAAAAGAACAGAAAATCTCAGAATTTAGGCAAGAATGGATAAATTCATTACGTGATTCTATATCAAAACATATTTCAACTTTATATTATTTATCACATTTATACACAGCATATCTTGCACAAGATCCTTCAAAACATAATAGATTTGAAATGACAAAGGGTGTTGAAGAATCATATTCAAAGATAAATGAAACTTACAATGACATAATCTTCCGAATAAATGAAAATGAAAAAAAGAATAATGCTAAAGAAATAAATAGCGATTTTTTATCTGCTCTCGAAGTTTGTCGTGATAAATTTTCCAAAGCAGAATTCTCTGAAGTAGCAGAATGCTGTGCAACCTTGAGAAAACAAACAAAACCACTTCTAAAGTTGGAGTGGGAGCGTGTAAAATCTGGTGAACGTACATATAGGTATTCTAAGTATACCGCAATTGTCGTTTTTTCCATTGGATTTATTGCATTTATGTTGGGCATATGCAAAATATTAAAATTCATTTGATCAATTTTTGAAATATTACTAAAGCAATAAGTTAAGAAATAAATTCTGCCGCCTAACCATTTTAAAAAGGACAGAGTCAAGTAAATAATATTCTCCCGATGCGTCCCGAACACTCGGGATGCGGATTGTTCATTGACATTTGTTGACGACCAACCCCGATCGATATCACATAATGACGAAAGCCGCGTGTTCTATCGAATGGATATCACGTGAAAGGCAATGACGTCCAAACCATTTTACGGGTAAACGAATGATCTTGTGTAAAGAGAGAACCGTCAAGCCATTCGCTTCTCAGCAACTGAGACCCAGATATTAAAACGGCACAACGTGTGCAGTCCCAATCCAGCGCACGATGCTCTTGTGGCAATCAGTTAGGCATCCGGGCTTTGCACACGCGGCCATTGCTGTGATTTTTGTCGACTAATCGGTTGACCTTTAAATCCTTTATATTGTGATTTGTTCGTTAAGACATAATAGACAATCTTAGCAAGTTCTTTGGCAACACAAGCGCGAGCGATGGCTTGTCCGGAACGCCTGGCACGTTTCAGATAGAAGCGTTTGTATTCTGCATAATATTGAATGGCATGAACAGCAGCATCGGAGAAAGCGATCTTAAGATATTTATTGCCGTCTTTACTTGAGCGATGATGCATAGAGCGATTGGAGTTATCGGCTGCGGGCACGAGACGGCAATAGGAGACAAAATGTTTATCTGAATCGAAGCGTTCGATGCCGTCGATCTCTAAGTAGATGGTAAAGGCAGAGAGCTTGCCAATACCGGGAATGTAGAGAAGTCGTTGGATATCATCGTTTGGAATAAGGACAGGATGAAGAGATTTTTCAAGTGCAAGAATTTGTTCGGCAAGTGTATCGCGTGTATGTTCTAAGACGGCGAGTTGGAATCGATATGGATCAGGTACAGAGCCGTTAAACTTTGCATGAATGCTTTTGAGACGACGCAAGGTATCGGAGTGTTGCTGGACAAGGCGTAGACGAATGCGCATGGTATCGCGCAGTCCTCGCAATTCACGACTGATTTTGTGAGCGCGTGGAATAAGATTCTGTCGTAAAAGTATGGCGAGGGTTTGCGAATCAACTTTATCTGTTTTAACTTTAGCATAACTGATGGCTTTGAGATATTTGGCATGAGCAAGAACGAGTTCGATACCGTGATCGCTGAGAAGATCGTTGAGCCAGTACCAACCGGTAGTCGATTCGACGACAGCTTGATGAGAGCCGGGCAGGGACTGGAAATAGTCGAGCAAACACTGATCGATATTTTCAATGCGTTGTTGTTTGACGATAGTACCGTTGTCATCAACGGTTGTGATATACGAGTTATCAGAATGCAGATCGATACCTGAGTAATACATGGGAATCTCCTTTTGCGCCTGAGGCGCATCAGCCTTTGGCTGAGATCGTGAATGTTGTTTACTTCGACAATGAGCAATGTACATAATCGGGAGATTCCTTTTTGATAATATCCAGTCGCTCAAGCTGACGGAACCAGCCGTCGATGATTTGGCCACGCGCTAAAAAATTTTTTTAAGGAAAAGGCAATGTCTGCCGCGCGTGTATTCTACATGGAACTGGCTGCACGTCGCCGCAGCTTAGCTCCGGTCCGTTAGCTGGCAAAACCAAAAGACCCAGGAACCAAATTATGCGAAGAATTCAGTTTATTGTTTTACCATTCGTATGGTTTTCTTTTTTTCTTAACGCACAATCTCAACACAAATTGATGATCTCTGGTTTATTGGGTTATGGTTTTGGAACTAATACGACTGTTAGTAATATTAGCGACAAAACTCTACAACCATATAATTATGGTGTTGCTATTCGTCTTGGTTATAGGTTTGAAAATAATCTCTATATTGGCTTGGCATCGACATTTCAAAATGGTGAATCCACTGAAGTAACAACACAATCTGTAACGTATTCTCTTGAAACAAGAATTCAGTATTATGGTGTTGAGGTAGGTCGTTTCATAACATTGAACAACCAAATAGTTCTCTGTCCTTATGTTGGCGTTGGAGTGGGTCAATTAAAAGGTAACTTTTGGGGCGAGGAGGTATCTTTTGGAACTAATGATCTTGGAACATCACCAAGTGGTTTAAGACCTTGTGCATCTCCTGGAATCATGATTCAAGTTACAACGGGAAACAATATTATTATTGGCGCAGATTTTCGATATACTGCTATTGTTGATTATCAACGTGCAAATGCTCCATCATTTTTTGTGTTTGCTGGGTTAGAAATATAAGTTTTGCCAGCTTCCAAGAAACTCATTAAGGTGAAGCAGGGACGAGATGAAAACCTAAAGATTTAGCTCTGTCTTTAAGGTTGCGTACAAGACGTGCTTTATATTTTTCATTATAATAGTCTTCACCAAGATCAACATACTCGACTTTATCTTTAAGCATTTTATAGATAATGCGTGCAAGTTTGTGAGCGGTGGCAATGTTAGCCATCGGAGCGCCATACTTGGATCTGATTCTTCTGTAGAAAGCGCCGAGGGCACACTTAGCATTGGCAAGAGAGAATGCAGCCAAACGTAATGCTTTATTGGCTCTATTTTTTGATTTTGGAATATGGGAGAAAAAAACTTTTCCGCCGGTTGTTTTATTATTGGGAGCAAGTCTAAGCCAGGAGCAGAAGTGTTTTGAGGTTTTCCATTTCGACATATCTGTGCCGATGTCGGTGATAATATCCTGGATAGTAGAAGTATTGAGACCATCAACCTGGACAAGGTCAACGCCGGTGATGCGGTAGAGTTGAGTACGCAGATCGAAAGAAGGCGCATTCCTGGCTTTCTTATTGACATTTCGTTTTAATGGTTTCAGGGGACGTTCTTTGGGGTTGACGAGAGAAGGAAGTTGTCGATACATGGTTTCGGTTTCGTTATCCAGTTCGGTAATCAGGGAAGAGTAATAGTTATAGAGATCGAGCATTTGTTTGAGCTGGAAGACGTATTCTTTTCTATAATTTCCTTCGAGAGAGAGTTCGATTTCTTGCTCAGATTTTTTACAGTGTGGATCGCGAAATGATGCTAAGTATTTTGGGTCGGTGTTGCCGTTAACGATAGAGCGCAGGATGTGCATACCGGTGGTGCCGGTAACATCCGAGATAACGTTGGTGAGTTTAAGATTCATCAGTTGAAGAATTTTTTGTATATGCTGGATGTGAGAAGCACGGAAGCGCAGAAGATTTGCCCTATGGCGAATCATATCGCGCAGAGCGCGAATGTTCTGTTCCGGAATAAATGAACCGTTCAAGAGTCCGTAGGTAAGCAGTTGTTGAATCCATTGGCAGTCTTGGATATCCGTTTTTCTGCCGGAGACATTTTTGATTTTACGAGCATCGACCAGGAGAACCTCGAAGCCGTGTTCGACAAGAATTTCAAACAGAGGTATCCAATAGACGCCGGTTGACTCCATTGCAACAGTAGTGATGTTGCATTGTTTGAACCATTGGGCAATCGCGACTAGATCGCGTGTGAACGTTCCAAAAACACGCACGAACTGTTCATCGCGATCTTCAGGAACAGCGACATACATTTGACTGTCGCCAACATCAACGCCTGCGGCATTGAGATTGATTTGTTTGAGTGCATCAATGCGGATAATTTTGTCGTTGTTCTTTTGATTCTTTTTTTTCATTGAAGAACTCCTTACATTAAACATGAAAAAAAGCACGATGTTCTTTAGCCGACGGTTTTAGAGTATGGAACTCTTCCAAACGGGGTCTATGCCACCAATATAAAAACTGAAAACAGCCGGGACCAACCTAACCAACGGGCTTTGAAAAGCGCCAATGCGGCTTCGGTCATAATTCTGAAGAACATTGTATTTATTTTATACAGGTTAATGTAAAAGAGTTTCTCTTAAACAAGAATCGGGCGAAGCCAGATGGGTTGCCTAACCAGGCGCTCGATCTGACCGGATGAGCGTGAGTGGTTAATCATTGCGCTCAGAGGTTTTGTTTTTTTAATAATTTTGTTTGCATAATGAACTCGTTTCGTTTAGTGTACATTGAAAATTATCAATGCGGCAGCTCCCGCTTTGCGGCCTGCCTGCCGCAGGCAGGGATCCTCGATTCGACCACAATTTGATTGTGAAACATCAAATTTGTCGAATCGGGATTACATGTCCGCCGTAGTGCTTTTTACGAAGGCGGAGCGCCCATCCGTTAGGCGCCGTGCAGCACATTCGTAAAAATGAATACACAACAAGAACTGAATTGACATGACTAATAACAATACACAAATCATTCAGAGATTTATCATTACAATTGCTGTCCTGAGCTTTCTCTCAACAACTTGTTATAGCTGCGGCCCTGCAAAATATGACTCTACGGAAATCAGCTTTTTCAACACTCACGATGGAATACGCCTTTCAGGCACGCTGACAATTCCTAAAGAGGGGAGGCACTATCCGGCTATTTTGTTGGTTCAGGGGACCGGTCCGCACGATAGAAATGAGGAGATACTCGGACACAGACCTTTCGAAGTTATAGCCGACTACCTTACCCGGAAAGGAATTGCTGTCTTGAGAGTAGATAGAAGAGGTTGTGGGAAATCGGAAGGTTCGTATGTGAATTTAGATATCGATCACTACGTTGATGATGCCTTGTTCGCCATAAAATTCCTCCGATCTTGTCAAGATATTGATACGAACAGGATAGGAATAATCGGGCACAGTCTCGGTGGGTTCATTGCGGCAATTGCATCAAGCCGGACAAGTGATGTTTCATTTATCATTTCATGCGGTGGCCCGGGAATTTGGGGAAAGGATATTGGATATTCTCTTAATAAATTGTGGGCGGAATGTTCGGGAGTGAAGCCGGGAGATTATGAAGAGATTCGGAGACTATCGTATCGATGGTATGAATTGACTACACAGGAAAGCGTTACGCAAGCTGATTCTAATGAATTTGCACAAATATATATCAGGTTATCGAATTATATGAACGATGATTTGCGCCGGCTGTTCTATCCAGGGCCGGCTGATAAGGCATTTCAGGATTTCAGATCGCTTGAGTATCGCAAATCCATCCAAATTGATCCGTTGTCGGTCTGGAAAGCCGTGCGCTGCCCTGTGCTTGCTATGAACGGTTCTAAGGACTATCAGGCTACCGCTGACGATAATTTGGAAGGAATAAGAAAAGGATTTCAGGAAGGCGGTAACACCGGCTACACGTTGGTGAAACTGAAAAATCATAATCACTTGTTTCAAAGAACCGACAACGGCAGTCCGTCCGAGTACGGAAGAATCCGAGAATCGTTCTCACCAATTGCTATGAACCTTATGGTTCGCTGGATACTTTCATTGAAAGACAAGGGGCAGATGATCGACGACATTTACAATGATCCCGATGCAATCGGGGAGGAAGCTCCTCTCCCTTCCGACATAGTGATTACTGATCCAGATAAACAGATGCATGCAAATGTTGCGATTCTTTCGGGCTCATGGTACGGCAGGTGGGATTCGTCCCTTGCTGCTCAGATCACCATCGAGAAAATAGACAATCGGGAGGCATCGGTTGTTTATTCATGGGCTGACCATCCGATGGGATATTTCCAGAAGGGATGGATGAGAAAAACGGCGAAGGTCGATGCAGATGGAAGCATTGAATTTGATAATGGCGGAGGTGGTGTCTGGAATTTCAAGTACGATAAAAGCGAGAATGCTCTATCAGGGAATTACAAAGATCAGTATGTGAGCTTGTCAGTGAACATGAAGCAGAGGCATTAGGACTCAGTGAAAAATGTCAATGTAAAAACACAAATGTGCACGGCGCATAACCAGCGGCTCCCCGACATAAATTGTCGGGATTCTCAATTCGACCAAGACTTACCTGAAGAACGGTAAGTCTGTCGAATTGGAAAAAGCTCGCCTCGCTCCGCAAAAAGCTTTATAATACAAGGCGGAGCGGGCTGAACAAATGAGCGATGGAATAATTTGCATTTCGCAGTTAAATTTCGGTTTTTAATAAAATAAATTTCAGAATGAATGCAGTTGGTAATCTACAATTTGAAAGTATTCAGCGTGGCAGCTTACTTGTCCGCCGGAGCGTAGCGAAGGCGGAGCCGCCAGCCGTTAGGGCGCGCAAATTTATATTAAGGATAAACTTATGAAATATTTTCTACTCTTCATCATTTTGCTTTTAATATTGAGCACTTTGAGTAGTTCACAAACAAAAATGGTTGCTTCAATAAAAAGATATAATACAATTCTAAATTTGGTTAAGAATACATGCGTTATAATACCAGATATGGATAATGCATCTTTGTGTTTTAAAAACGGTTTTTTCAAAGGTGATACGATTAATTATGAAGGAATGACTTACGAACATTCGAATATCCTTGATTCAATGATTATTACAAGATTCAATTCTAATTCCTCAGAGTACGCAATTGTTCCGATAGGCTATTGTGGTGGGGGCAGTGGATATTTTTATTACTTTCTTTTGTTTGGAGTTAATGGTACAAGTATTACAGAGCTTGATTGTCAATATATGAAAGATTCTACAGGACATGGTAGATTTGAATCAATGAGAGTTGATGGAGATACTGTTTTTGTAGAGGTGGATGATTATCCTCATCTAACCAATAAATTTTTATTTCGTGAAAATAAATTAACCAGAGTTGAGGAGTAGAAAAGCACCACCTTGCCAGCGGCTTCCCGACAATCCCACTGAAAAGAGTGGGACCATATAGAACATAGGATCGTCGGTCTACAAGCCGTGGGGGACAGGCGGAATGAACCCACCTACGTTATAAAGCAAACTTCGGTGGGCATGCGTGAGTGCAATTTACTGCGCGGAAAAAGTTTATGAATAAAATAAAATATATCAGTGTATCCGCCAAAAAGATGGTGGACAAGCGCGCGACGGTTGCGGTAATTAAAAGTTCATGGTGCGGCGGCTTATTTATCCGTCGGAGTAGCACGAAGACGGACCTGTCCGCCGCTCGTTGGCGGAGCGCCTATACTGCTTGCTGAAAGTTGTTAGGCGGGCGATCATGCGATATAAATTGAGTAGTAATCTATACAACAATGTCCAGGAAATAACACAACGCTTGAAAATGAAAACAATAATATAAGTTGGAATCCTCTGTTTAGGGTTGGTACGGGAATTGTTAAATCCAAACCATCTATGTAGGCTTTGATTCTGTCTATATGGATAAGAAGTAATAGAAACAAATCCACAGTTCCCATAATTCGTCCAACTTAATATAGGAATTCACATGAAGACTACTTTCAAATCTATACTGTTTCTTTTTACAAGTATTTCAACCCTGGTTGCCCAGGATAGTCTATCTGTTATCGAAAACCTTCTATCAAAATCATCCTTGGATTATGGATTTTGGTATTGCATCTAATCTCACATTAACTAGTTTTCAAGGTGCGACTATTTCCATTGGTCGGTTCACTTCGGACTATCAGAAATACAGACTTGGTCTGAGCACTTCTATGCGTCTTAATTCGGGTGACCAAAACGGTAATACTAAGTATATTTATTTTGGACAAGTCTGCTTATAGTACTATTATAAACCCGGATTTGTCAATAGAGCGCAATCTCTAATGACCGCCATTAGAAAAAAATAATATAAATTGTTATAATACAATAGATTAACAAAACTAAGGTGGCCATAAAAACCACGAGTTCAAAATAAGAGAACTAGACAGGCCAATGGATCTTAAGATTGAGTATTCAGACAAAGAGCTTACCCCCTGGGGCGGCATGGTATTGATGAAAAAATTGATAGAGCAAACAGGAATCAATGACGCGTTAAAGAAGATCGGACTTCCAGTTCAAAGATCAAACCGTGGATATGATCCGATACAATTGATTAATAATTTTTGGGTAAGCATCTGGAGTGGAGCAAGTAGGTATGAACATTTAGAAGTAACTCGACACGATACGGTGATACAAAAGATGTTTGGCTGGGAAAAAATGGCAGGGCATAAATCATTCCAGAGATATTTTGAAAAGTTCACACAAAAAATAAACAATAGTGTATTCACAGAATTATTTCAATGGTTTTACAGTCAGACACATTTTGATAATTACACATTAGATATTGACTCGACAATTCTTACGCGTTATGGTGATCAAGAGGGTGCAACGAAAGGATATAATCCAAAGAAGCGAGGACGCAACAGTCATCACCCATTGATAGCATTTATTGCCGAGGCGCGAATGGCAGTAAACTTTTGGCTTCGGAGTGGAAACAGTTATACTGCGAACAATTTTATAAATTTTATCGAGAATACGTTTGAGAGACTAGGCAGGAAAGACAATAGGGTTGTTCAGGGCGGACAGCGGGTTTTTTGATAAAAACATACTGGAATTCTTGGAAAATCGAGAAAAACCTATCAACTATATTATTGCGGCAAAATTCTATAAGCCAGTAAAAATTGCTATCGTACGAGAAAAGACTTACTGGCGTTTGGATGATGGGATAGAAATTGGAGAGACGATGTATGAAAGTGTTGGATGGGGAAAGCTGCGCAGGTTGATTATTGTACGACAAGAAATCGCACTTCGACCGAAAGCAACCGGAAAGCAGTTACGATTATTCGGAGCCGAAGAAGTGTATAAAAATTATCGTTACAGTTGCTTCGTAACTAATCTGACACTGCCGACAAAAGCTGTGTGGGATTTATATAGAAACAGAGCCGATGCAGAAAATAGAATAAAAGAATTGAAAGAAGATTTTGGAGTTGATAGTTTTGCTGTTCAAGATTTTTTTGCTACCGAAGCAGCATTAAACTTTGTGGTGATGGGATATAATTTGATGAGCTTGTTTCGTCAGACGATTCTCCAATCCAAAATACAGTACCAGCTAAAAACATTGCGCTACAAAGTATTCGCTATCGGATCATACATCGTAACAAATGGAAATGAACGGATACTCAAACTCGCTCTCGCAATGAATCGGCGAAAATGGTTTGACGGCCTCTGGTCTAACGCCAAACTCATGAGTTGGCCATTCGTAGTTGATTCATGAGGTTCTAATGACAAATCTGGGATAAATTCTTTATCTAAATTGAAAGGAACATCGTTATGCAAGTATCATCTATCTTGTCTTCTTTAAAAATAAAAGCATTCTGCTGGTTATTTATAGTGGTTAACAGTACGATACTCGTCACCGGCTGCGGTGTAACCGAAACAAAAACTGATACCTACCATGATTCTGCGCCGCACACTTCCGGGTTCGTCACCGTTGCTTCCGGTGTACGACTTCATTATCTCAACTTCGGCGGAATAGGTGATACACTTCTTCTATTGGCCGGTTCCGGAAATAGCGCACATATATACGACTTGTTCGCACCCCTCTTGACTGACCATTTCCACGTAATCGCGTTGACCCGCAGAGGCTACGGCGAATCGTCCCAACCAGCATCAGGTTATGATACAAAGACACTTGCAGAAGACATCCTTGTATTCTTGGATTCCCTTGGTGTGCAGCAGGCTGACATCGTCGGACATTCGTTGGCAGGTGTAGAGATGACTCGCTTCGCCTGTGATCATCCGGAGCGTGTAAAAAAAATCGTTTTCTTAGACGCGGCTTATGACTGGGCTATGCAGGCGGAGAATACAAACCTTCCAAACCCGCCGACGCAGCCTCAACCCACCGGTTCGGATGTTTCGTCACCCGCAGCATTTGCTGCCTATTGGGCTCGGATGGAAGGTGTCCCCGTTTATCCAGAAGCTGATATAAGGGCAACCAATGTTTTTTCCAGTAACGGTCAATATGTCGGACCTGTAACACCATCGACAATCGCAATCGCTTTCGCCACTGGGGCAGCGGCCGTACATCCGGACTATGCCAATGTCCGAATGCCTGCTTTGGCTATTTACACCGTACCCGATTCGGTGAAGGATATGTTCCCTTGGATTGTGCTGAGTCCATCAGAGATGCAAAGTGCAACCACATTTCTAAACTCCGTCCAACCTATGATGGCAGCACAGCGGGATAATTTTCGAAGCAAAGCTCCACATGGAACTGTCGTCGAGATGCATGGAGTTCCGCACTTCTTTTTCCTTCTCGATCCGAATTCCGTGGCAAATGAGATTCGTTCCTTTTTACTTGCACCGTGAAAGCAGTATGTAAGTAGTGGAAATCCAGATTGAAAAATAAACGAAAAGTTTCGTATTTTAGTTTAAGTAAAGTGCGCCAATAAAAATTTCTACTAACCAGGCGCTCCCGCCAAAAAACCGGGCAAGCGCATTGCAATTGGTATGGCGTTTAGAGGTTTAGTATATTTTGGAGGCTATCAACTTGAAACTTGGTTCGTGTAGTACATTTTGAAATTTATTACCTGTCCGCCGGTTGTTTTGGGGAGCTCCAATCCGTTGGGGTGCAATTGTTCTTTCACAATATTTATTAATCAGCTATATTTATTTTGAATTATTCCAGCTTCATAAAACATGATCTATCCAACTAAAATATAGGTGCTATTATGTGTTTGAAGAATAATTTTGTTAAAAGACATACAATATTCTTTTCTTTTTGGGTTCTTGTTGGAATATACGGTTTAGTTGCAGAGTGTACAGCACAAACTTATAAAGTTGTTGGGTATTTTTATTATACTTCACCTGCAGCATCAATAAAATATCAGGAACTCACGCACATTATTTATGCCGGTGCGGGAATTAATTCCAATGGCAGCATTGCCGGAATGATAAATCCTAACATAATTACAAAAGCGCATAATGCTGGGTGTAAAGTTTTGTTATCAATAGGAGGGGACACTTCATTTTCTCGGATGGTAGCTGACACAGCTAAAAGAAATAGATTTGTCAGCACATTAACTTCCTATATTATTTCACATCATTATGATGGTGCCGATTTTGACTGGGAAGTTCCAGCAAGTTCTGCTGATAGTACAGGTTTGCTTGTTCTTATGAAACAGACTTATGAAGCATTTCAAGCAGCAGATACTACGTTACTGATAACAATGGCTATGGCTAGGTGTCGATGGCGGAACTATCCAGTGCTGAATCAGTATGTGAATTGGTACAACTTTATGGGATATTGTTTTGACCAAGGAGGGAGTGGGAAATCAGGATATAATGCAGCTCTTTATAATGACAACATAGGAAATGATTATTCTGTGAATGCGGGTATACTCGCTGTAAGCGGTGAAAGTAACCCACTTATTCCTAGAAATAAACTTGTTCTTGGCGTGCCATTTTTCGGAACGCAATTTAACTCGGCAACATTCAATGCTCCTTTTACTATAGAAATCGGGAAAGAATATTCTGATGTATATACAATGCTTCATTCCGGCGGATGGATTTATCATTTTGATAATATTGCAAAAGTACCATATCTCACGAATGGTTCTTCAGTTGTTACATACGATGATTCAATGTCAATTGCATTGAAATGTCAATATATGAAAGCACATAATATGAGCGGTATAATGATCTGGGAAATCGCCCAGGATATTGTTGGTTCAACCCAACCGCTTTTAGATGATATTTGGGAACAATTAAATACTCCAGTGAATGCAGTTGAAAATCCATCAAGCGGATTAATATCAGAGTATCGTTTATATAATAATTATCCTAATCCATTTAATCCTACAACAACAATTCGATTTTCTTTACCGACAGTTTCTCTCGTGACTATTAAGGTATATGATGTCTTGGGAAGGGAAATGGCAACACTATTGAATGGATATAAAAATGCAGGAATTAATTCTGTGCAATTTGAATCTTCACGGTATCATTTAACAAGCGGCGTCTATTTTTATCGAATGCAGGCAGGAGTATTTACGGAAACCAAAAAGTTGCTCTTGCTAAAATGAGCGCCAAGGTAAACTATTCCTGATCTTGTCAGGTGAAGAGGGAGGGCGCTCTACTCTAAGTCCTGACCGTGGTGAAACTCTGAACGCCACGTAGCAAGGAGTCGGTATGAGACGGGAAACGGTTTCATGCTAAGCGACTCGACAATGTAACCTTAAAGGGTGCTATGCAAACAACCAGGTCGTAACAATATGTGAAGGCACAGGTAGCCTCGTAAAGACAAGTTGAGGTGGACGAGTCCCTATTTTATGGGCGAAGTCATTAACAATTGATCGAGAATAGAGAGAATACGATCATGTGTCACCTCCGGGGTATGAGCGACGACATGGCTGGAAAGAACAGGAATGGGACTTGGGAAGCCCTCGCTGTCCCAGAAGAAAAAGAAAGATGGAGAAGAGCCCTCTTATAAGGAAACGAAAGAGAGGGGAGATGGCAGGGTGGCGGATGGAGTCGTAGTACCGATGAAGACGTGGAAACACGACAGAGGGAAGGGCTCCTGCTGAAAGAAAACTTACAAAGAAACAAAGGAGCGTGTATTGCGTGAGCTACCAAACACAGAGTGGCTTCGGGAGTTTCAGAAGAAGTTGCATGCAAAGGCGAAAGAGGAGCCGAGGTTTCGGTTCTACAGTTTGTACGATAAGACCTATCGTGCAGATGTATTGGCTGAAGCTTATCGCAAGGTGAAAGCCAATGGTGGAGCAAGCGGGGTAGACGGAGAGACCTTCGAGGATATTGAGAAGAAGGGAATCGAAGACTATCTTGCAGAACTTCAGCTTGAGATGAAGGAACGTCGTTATGTGCCGAAACCGGTACGGCGAGTATATATTCCGAAAGCGAATGGAAAGCAACGTCCATTGGGCATACCAACCATTCGTGATCGTGTGATTCAGACAGCGTTCTTGTTTATGCTGGAGCCGATCTTTGAGTCGGATTTTGCCGACTCAAGTTATGGATTCAGGCCGGAGAAGAGCGCGCATGATGCGATACGGGAAATATACAAATATCTGAACTGGGGATGTGTTGAAATTTACGATGTAGATTTGGAGAAATACTTTGACACGGTAGATCACGGCAAACTTATGAAACTTGTAGCCCGACGAATATCGGATGGCGAGATTCTACGAGTAATACATCAGTGGTTAAGCTGTGGCTATGTCGAAGATGGCCAGCATCGCCAGAGTAAACAAGGCACACCTCAGGGAGGAGTTATCAGTCCGTTACTGGCAAATATTTATTTGAATCCAGTAGATCATGCGTTCAAGCGAGAAGGACTTGGAACAATCAGAAATGGTTCCATCCATCTTGTACGGTATGCAGATGACATGATGATTCTGGCACAACGGAATCTGGAAGAGGGTGTAGGTATCCTAAAGCACTATTTGGAGCGGCTGGGATTGCACCTGAACACTGAGAAGACACGCACACTCAAGCTTAATACAGGAATGAGTGTTGACTTCTTAGGATTCCGATTTCATAATGCCAGAAGCAGAAAGACCGGCACTCGTATGATACTGGTGTACCCAAATCCGAAAAGTCAGGAACGCTTCCGTGCTACAGTACGGAAATATGTTCACCATTCAATTCCACTAAGAGTGAAGGAGCAGGTGAATAATCTGAACCGCTATCTATGTGGATGGATGGGATATTTCAGGTTAGGACATGGATCATCGGCATTGCACGATCTGGCGAATTATGTTAATAAACGGATTCGGCATGTTGTTTGGCGACGTAGAGGGAGACGTGGATATGGATGGGGTAAGTTGACGTCGGAATATCTTTATGGTCAACTTGGACTATTCAATGATTACCACGTTGCACGACTTTCACCGTAGTATGTTAAGCTTTCAGGAAAGCCGTATGAGGGAAAACCTCACGTACGGTTTGACGAGGGTTCAATAGGATAACAGGATGATGGCTTGCTTGAGAGGGACACTTTTCCGAAAGGAAAGAAACGGTCGGGGCTCACAGAGTCTGTACATCACTGCACTATTGTCCTACTCTACAAATTAATTGCGCCCTAACCATTTTAAAAAGGAAAGAGTCAAGTAAATAAAACACTCCAGTTGCGAGTGATCAATGGACTTGTTTCATTTACCGCAACTTGAAAATTATCAGTGCCGCGGCTTACTTGTCCGCCGGTTGTTTGACGGAGCCACAAACCGTTAGGGCGCGCAACTTAACGGAGCAAGCGTTCTTGAAGGATTGTCTGGATATCTCGTCTTCCATCCAACACACAATGGATGTAGACTTTAGAACTGTCAATAGAATAGATTATTCGGTAGGGTTTGTGGTGTATTTCGCGGAACTCAATTACTCCAACTTCGAAGAGCTCTGGCGGAATATTGCCTCGGAGTGGAAGAGTTTTTAATTTGTAGCATGCTTGACGTAATGCAGAGAAAAGGCGGTCAGCATTTGGTACGGAATCATTAAGGGCAGCATAGGTGTAGATGTCGAATAAATCATCTTCGGCATCTCTGTCTACTATGACGTTATATTTTTTCATTTTTGAATGCTGTGATTCTCTTGCTAAGATTTGAAAAAGAATCATCAAGTGATCTTACATGGCCGCGCTTGATGTTTTGCTTACTTCTAGTGAGAATTTTAAGCAATGCTAAAGTTTCTTGCATTCGTTCATATGAATGGATATCCTGAACAACGACTTTTGCTTCACCATTTTGTGTTACCACTAATGCTCGGCGGTTGGTTGTGATATCTCGAATTAGCTCAGAAGCATGCGCTTTTAAATAGCTTATAGGCTTTACAGCTATACTCAATTTCATAATATCCTCATTCTTGATGACTATAATATAGTCTTTATTACGGTCGGAGTCAATTTTTAAGATTAAAATAATTATGCGCCCTAGCAAGCGACTCACGATGACGAGAGAGTCTGCCTGCCGGCAGGTAGGTGTGAGTGCTTTAAGCATGGCAAGTATAGGTCTGGTTTAGTGAAATTCGAATATGGAAATTCGAATCAAATTCTAAATTCAGGAGGCATGTTGATATTTTGAAAATTAATCATTTGAGTTTCGATATTGTTTAGGATTTAGTAATTCTCCCGAAGGGCCTATGGCCCGTAGGGATGCCTTTGGCAGGATTTCGGATTTTATGATAGACTTCATGCCGACAGTCTGCAATAACTTCACCAAATGGAAATCTTTTTATTTCTCTTACAATGCAAAATGTTAATAACCGCAGATAGATAATTGTAGAAAATCTTTTCTCAATCATCAATTTATTCCATCCAATTTTATTTTCTGTGCAATCATATTTACACAAAAAAATTCCATAATTTCGAGAGCTTGATTAAGGAATCTGAGATGATTTAATCGTATAAAGGTTGGAGAAAGTTTTTAAAAATTTTAAAACGAAGCAAGGAGTTAGTTATGAGCCGATTGAAAGGCATTTCATTTGCTTTCGCACTAATCATTTCTTCATTTATATTTTCCTCGGGCTGCAAGAACAATGTCTCTACTAATTCAAAAGATGGTAGTAATCCACAATCGCGAGACATGGTTCATGTTGCCGGCGGGACGTTCATGTATAATGAGACCTCGGTGGCAATCAGTAGTTTCAAAATCGATAAATTTAAAGTGACGTATGAATTATGGACTGATGTCAGAATTTGGGGGCTGACCCACGGTTATGAAGATATCGACACCGCACGGAATGGATTCAATCCCGATAGTTCAAATAATCCTGTGACACAAGTGTGCTGGTTCGATGCAGTAAAATGGTGTAATGCCCGATCTGAGAAAGAAGGGCTGACACCTGTGTATTACACTGATAGTACGCAGACCGTGGTTTGTAAATCTGGTTGGATCAATTTCTGGGATCCAAATTGGGTCAGTCTAGTAAGTATAAATAATGCTTCTGTGAAATGGTGGGCGAACGGATATCGCCTGCCGACGGATGCCGAATGGGAATACGCCGCTCGAGGTGGAAACCAATCGCATGGATATATTTACAGCGGAAGCAATAGCCTTGACGAGGTAGCATGGTACCGTGCTAATTCTTCGGATAGGACACATCCGGTTGGCCAGAAAAAAGCGAATGAACTTGGTATCTACGACATGAGCGGTAATATTTGGGAATGGTGCTGGGATGGCTGGAGCTGTATGATGCCGTGTGGTGGAACTACAGATCCGAGAGGGCCATCGATGACACTGCTAAATCGTGTGATGCGTGGAGGAGCGTACTATTGCCTTGATTATAATTGTACATGTTCTTCTCGTGACAACGCTCTCGCTGAAGATAGCAAAGGTAATGGCGGCGGGGGTTTTCGATGTGTTCGGGGAAATTAGGATGATATCTTGTAATGGGTTATTAGGGGAACATTGGTTTGGATGAGAAGGCTTACAATTCTATGTTTTATCTGCGCCGAGGAAGGATTTGAAGTTAATTACGCTGACACCATCTCCCAGCTCGATCTCTTTTCCTCGATAGACTACCCACGAGCGCCTGGCCTGTTTAGATAATTGTAGAAGTAGTCTCGCCATTTCGGGACGGAACGTATGCCCCGACTGGACTTCCGATCCATGATGAGATCAATTTCGTTTCCGTTGCTTTCCCTGAAGAAAAATATTTCGGCACCTGTCCGTGTGTGCATCAATTTTTTATAAGTTTCAGAAACAATATAGTTTTCTATAACACGATTATAATAAGGCATACAGTTTATGTAATATTAAAGTGACAGTTTAAATATACATAATTCCGGATATCCTGTCAACTAAAGATTTCTCATTTCCGCACAAGTGCAGAAAATAATAGGTAAATAGTAAAAGCCCATCCAAGTTGTCCGCCGAGATGCCACGTATACGCATCATTATATGCCTATTGCACTTCCAATCGTTGGCTATCCGAGTGACTGTTAAACTCAGGCGCGTACATACATTGAATCTCAGCAATGCCGTTTTGGTATCGTCCTTTTAATTGTACTCTAAGATCATATTCAAAGATATAAGTTCCTTTCGATAAATAATCAATGAAGAAATGAGTTGCAGCATCCTTTGTTGATTGATAATAGCGCAATCCATCCTGACAACGGTACTGTGATAAAACATCAACCGGTTCCAAGCCGCTGCCTCGCATATCCTTGAGATGTACATACTCCATGTCACGGTCGACTCTCAATATAATTTTTACGGTTACGATGTCACCGACACTCAGGGGACCGGTTATCGGCGTAATAATCTTTCCCTTTTTTGTGTCGTTCTTCAGAAATAATTTCTTTTCCAACTTAAGATTCGTTGCATGCGGTGTTATGCTGGATATCTCCTCAAAATATTGTAAATGCGCACCGCCCCAGGCAATGCCTTTGTCTTCTTTTATGACGCTAATATTTGAAAACTGCCGCTCTATCTCATTCTTATAATAAGTCTTTTCGTAAAATCCTGTTCCTGCTTCAATGTTTTCCGGCTTTACTGTTTCGTCACCAAGTTTCACTTCGACCGGTTTGGTATTAGCAAGGTAATCAGTCCTTCTCAACACAAGCGCGTACACGGCGTCGGCAGTCGCTTTGGTTGTTTTCCAGTTTTGCGTTTGTTTTTGCTTGAGAAGCCATGCTTTGCAATCTTCTACCGCAATCGAATCATTTGTTATTTCAGCAAATGCCTCAATCATCAACGCTTGAGTTTCAATCGGTGCACGATACCACCAACAGGAGAGTTCGTCCTCACGCCAGAACATCCCCATTTCTTCATTCTGTACACTCCGTTCTTTTAATGATGCAAGAACCTTTCTGGCTACTTCGCCTTTACCGAAGCGATGTAACGCAAGAGATAAATAACCCTGACTGAGGCGTGAATCGAGTGTCAACCAGTGTTCTTCACTTTGTTTGATAAAATAATCAACGGCTTCTTTTGCATATTGCGGAATCGGATATCCTTCGATATAAAAGCTTCGGCAATAGAGATACATTGCAATCGTTGGAGACAAATTATTCAGGGATGTGTCACAACGGTCATAGATGCTTTTAACCCATTTATCAAGATAGTCTATTGCTTTTAGTGCGGTTGAGGAATCGGTTTTTACACCAAGATGTTTTAATCTACCAAAACCAGTGACGATGTAGAGAGTCATGTAATCATTCGAATATCCACCCGGAAACCACGGCCAGCTGCCGTCGGATAATTGTCTGGTTTTAAGTTTATTCAAAGCCGAGTTCAGATTGTTGTTCAGCGTGTTTTCCTCAAACAATGATGCAAGATTTTGTTTCGCTTGAGTTTCATTTTGGGCTTCGACTACCCACGGAGTTTCCATGAGCATTAAAGATTTGAGTTCCTGGTTTTTTTCCAGATTTGATTTCAACGCGCCAGTTTTGCGCCACTCGTCAGATATTTCTTTTATCCTTGGATTGGAGTTGGCAATGTGGCCGGCAAGACTGTTTGCATAAAATCTGTTGAACACTTGTTCCGTGCATTCATACGGAAATTCCATCAAGTACGGCAAAGCCTGAATAGCATACCATGTCGGATTCGATGCCATCTGAACGGTAAATTTGAATGGCTCAAATGTTTTCGACGTGCCGGTTTCCGTAAGTCTATCGAAGACAAAGTTTTTGGTTTTCGGACCGCGAATATTCAGCGGCACCGATTCTGTCAGAAATATTCTGCTGGATAAGACTGGAACCACACCTGTTTCTCCGTCGGAAAGTGAATCACTTTTTGCTACTACTGTATATGATAACGGCCCCGTGCCTTTGGGAACAAAAATTTTCCAGGCGAATGCCTCCGATGAATGTGCTTTAAGTTCGAATTCCTGAACGTTGCTTTCTAATCCCAGAATATTATTTACCGGTTGTTCAGTGATGAAATTCTTGAAATCTAATTGCACCCCGCCTTCTTGATTGTGGTCAGACATATTGACTACCTTTGCCGTAAAAGAAATGGAGTCGCCTTCACGTAAAAATCTCGGAGCGTTAGGCTGTACCATGAGTTCTTTTTGTGTCACTGCGTATCTGGTCACAACTCCACTCTCACATTCTTTTCCATGAGCGAAAGCCATAAATTTCCATTTTGTCAATGCTTCAGGCATTGTGAACTCTATCTTTACCATGCCATCTTTATCTGTGAGCAGATGTGGATAGAAGAATGCGGTCTCATTTAGATTTTTTCGGATGACAACATTTTTAAGATCTATAGTTTCTACTCTATCAATTACCTTATTTGCAGAATATTCACTTCGTATCGGAAGTGTCGTAATTTCTTCAGATGATACACACGCAACACTTGTCGCAACATCTTTTTTTATCTGCATTCGTTCAGCACAAATTACAAGTGCATTAGTTTCTATCGCCTGTGGTACTAATCTGAAATTGATTGTAGTGAATTTTCCTTTTTCGGTTTTTACATTTGGTAAGTTCAAGGAATGATAACCCAAAAGAGAAGCTTTGACCACACAAGTTCCAGCTGGAACAAACAATATCGTAAATTCACCACCTAAGTTGGTTACAGCACCTAATGTAGTCCCCACAATTATGATATTCACACCTACTAAGGCTTCACCATTCTCTGCATCGATCACTTTTCCCTTAATTTTACAATACTCTCCTTCAAATTCTCGATTCCTCCCATATATGACGTCGCCTTTGCTCTCAAAAACTTTGATTATCGGTGGGGTGGGAAATTGATAATGGAAAAAATTCTCTATTACATAGTTTGGGAAATGTGTGTAATTTATTGTCGGGTAATTAAAATGTTCATTCCATGAAGATCGCCATGCATTATACGATTGAGCGCTATTTATAAAAGTAGTTTGGCGTTGAGTATATGTTCGTTTGAAGAAATCAAAATAATTCCAATGATAAGGATAAAATTGATCCAAAGAGAAATCGTACATTGTGGCAACCATTTCTGCAGTATCAATCGCATTTTTCTTTCCTTTAATTTTTAGAGTCATTGTTTCTTTTTCACCGGGTACGAGTTTATCGCGAAATGTCTCCGTTGTAACATCCAGTTCTTTATTATCCCATGGAACATCGACCGAAATTGTCTTAAGGTATGCACGATTTTCATGCACGTGTGTAAAATGAACAACAAATCCACCTCTGAGTTTCTTGTTTACGGGGAAGTCGAATGAATGCTGGGTGCCATTCTGCTCAGTCCAAAATCTTTTTAATATTATGCCGTCATGTTCAATTTCTATAAAACACCTTCCGCTATCGTAACCGGTTCCCCAGAGAGCTTCCAGTTCTTCTCCAACTTCTATTGGATTGCTTTTTATCCTCACAACAGATGGTAGTTTGATATTGAAATTTTTTGAATCCCAATCGGGCAAAATCATTAACGGCAGATATGCTTTTACTTCTTTATCATATTTATCTTTCGTTACACATTCTATTTTATAGAGGCCGCTTGGCAACGCGGCATAGACTGTATCTGGATTGGAAATCTCGGTACTAACATTTGCTGTGTAAACTAAATCATCTTTTGGCCAAAGCATCCAGTTCTCACCAAACTCTTCTGTGGTATCTTCAATTACATTATTGTTCCAGTAATTATATCCGAGTTTTGCCCGAATAGGTTTTATCGGTTCTTTCAGTTTATAAATTTCGATTTTCCCTTTTGCCGATAAACGATTTCCATCAAGTGTTTGTGTAGCGAATATCAAAGGAAATTTTTTATTGTTGAATATATTTTGATCCGTGGCTACATCGGCCTCCAAAGCTTTATAGCCGATCCGGATCACACCGTCGCCGGAACGTGTTTCACCATCAGGTGAAATGACGTCGGCATGAATCGAATATGAAAATGTCGGATCACTTTCAGCCGAGATTCTAGGATCGGGTTTAGCAAAGAATGTTATCTTGAAATTTCCTCCGGCGTCGGTTTTAATTCTTCCATGCGCGATTTGCTGACTATGGTTTTGATAATATGAACTCGAATGATACCACTGCCACCAGCAAGGATATGAGACATTTCTCACGACTGAAAACCGTACATCGGCATTATCAATCGGTGCGCCGGTGTAGGCAACGGCATTGCCGTTAACCTCGATTTCCTGATTTAATTTCACTGCTTGTTTTGGTGTTTCTATTTTCACAGTGAACTTCGGCCTCTTGTATTCTTCAACTCTAATATCTGCAGAGCCATGAGGGTTTTCAGACCAGAGACTCATATTCCCATTAAGCCTGTCAGTCGGTGCTGTGAACTGGCCGTTAAAACTTCCAAAATCATTTGTTCGGAAAGTTTGTTTGGTAATCTCCTGATAATTGGCATCCCGGAAATGAACGACGACCTCACAATCAGGAATGACTTCATAGTTTCCTTGTTCTTGATCAACGTGAGTGCAGATTCCTTTGAAGTATATAGTTTGTCCCGGTCGGTAGATTGAGCGATCGGTGAAAAATACGATTCTATCTTCCAGTTTTGACAGATTGTTCCCATATGTATAAAGAGAATGGCTTTCCAGCAATTCCTCAGCGCCATTTTTGATATGAAGAAGATAATGCTCATAGTCGTTGGCTTTAAATTTAAAATATCCATCTTCATCAGTTTTAGTATTTTTGTCAATATCATACAGATGAGAAGATCTTTGAATTATTTTCGTGACCACGGCCCCCTCAATAGGTTCACCGTTCACCGCATCCACAACCAGGCCATCAACGAAACCATGCCCCGTTCTCGAAACCAGCGTATAATCGCATACCCATAGCCAGGTATGCTGCAACATTGTCGAATTTTTAAAATCCGCCTGCCAACTGGCAAAAATCCTGTAATAACCTGGCTTGAGTTTTGGAACATCAATAGATATTGTTTTTTCTTTGAAATCTTGCGTTGCCGGCAAATCAGATTCCCATTCCTCGATTGGCGCGTTGGCTAATAATTGTTTTATTTTTTCACTATCAATTTCATTTGGATACGCATTTTTTTTACTTAAAAAATCATCCCATGCGTCGGTATAAATTTTAAAAAATATTTTTGTGAAGTTTTTATAAGAAACTTGAATCTTCGACAAGCCGGGCGGGACGCATTTTTCGCCGGTTAATTTTAATGATTTTGCCGACAGCTCAATCATATAGTTGCGGCAGGCTTCGCCACCGACGGATTCGGTATGACTCTCGAATCCCTTTTTTGCCACTTCGTATGCTCTCGCAGCATCGCCTTCTTGAGCTAATGCTTTAGCAAGATAATAAGAACCAAGACTCGAAATGGAATAACTTGTATTCTTCTCGACAATATATGTCATTCTCTGGATGAAAATCTGGTCTCGTTCTTCACCATAAGCAACATTCTTTAGATAATTGAGTCTTTGAATATCAATGTCCAGGAAAGGCTCGACATTCTTCTCTCCATGGTGATACGCCATTAACGATTGATACAATTTCAGTGCTTTATATTTTGCCGAACTTGTATTTTCGGTTACGGGTCTAAATTTCAGGAACTGTTCAGCATCAGAGAATGCATCTGAGCTAGCGTCAATTTCGAATGCATCTTCGGATTTTACTGCTGCCTGCTCAGCACTGGTATAAAAAGTTAAAGCTTCGCGAGCAATAAAATCATAGAGCGTCGGTGTGAGTTGTGTTGGCAGAGTTCCTTTTTCCAGAAACCCAAGGAAGTTGTCGATCTTAATCTTTGTTAATCGATTTTTTTCATTTAGAATGTTTGTATATAACGAGTCAATTGTTTTAATAATTTTAAATAAATCCCACGTTGTAAAATCTTCTTCTGACATTTTATCGGTTGCCGTCCGATTGGTGAAGCGCCAACGATTGCGGTTGAAGTACTGCCAATACCATTGGGCAAGGATCGCTTGAAGCAATGGCCTAGTAGTTGCATCTGCATTGGCGAATTCCGCCTGCAAGCGTCTGACTTTCTCTTCGGGTTTATTACCCTGAATGGTGGCCTCCATGACAACCTTTTGTGATAATGCCCGCAGCCATTCATCGTATTTTTTTTCTTTTTGGGTGATTATCAAAATTGTGTCAAGATTTTGAATCGCGATTTTAGGAAGGCCGTTATGCAAAGCGGAGTCTACTGCATGCCAATATTTTTCGGTGGAACAATAAGACGATGAAATAAATAAAAAGCTGCCCACGAGTACATAAATAATTCTCTGCCAGTTCATTGCGAACCTCCTTTGTTGTTTGTCTCTCAAAACGTCAGACTAGGTTCGATAATCGAAAGCTAAGATATTTTATAGAAATTAGAACATATTTGAATTATCCCAAAAACAATTAAAGATAAACTTAGTAAAAAGAATTCTGAATCGAAATTATAGTTATGTCTCCACATGATACGCCACGAGATTGATGGTAGAAAGTGCTGATCCTCATATATTTTTTCCTATCATTTTTCCCTTTTAACACAGTACGTGGTCAGGACGCCATTTTCCTTTGCATTTATTTTATGATCAGTAATAGATACGCGGTAGTCCTTATCCAAAATTTTCTCCAAGCACCATTTTTTATTACGAATAATTTTAATGATTTTTAAGGGAACTTTTCGTATATTGTACCGTCTAAAACGTTGTTATGTATGGTGTTACTGCAATTTAACATAGAATCTTCAAACTCTGATAAAAA
The DNA here is from genome assembly GCA_963835935.1 of Ignavibacteriota bacterium. Classification (GTDB taxonomy): domain Bacteria; phylum Bacteroidota; class Ignavibacteria; order UBA10030; family CAVZMI01; genus CAWIHK01. The sequence goes on along the minus strand of CAWIHK010000002.1, from coordinate 97,965 downwards.
TAGATGTTTTCCTTTGTCAATCACCGTACATTATCACGAACGAACCATGAATAATAAAAATTTTATACAACCGGAGGAGGAATGGACGCTGACATCAAAGCGATAAATGAAAAGATTCAACGTGAAAGCGCCTTTGTAGATTTATTAAAATTAGAAATTAACAAAGTCATCGTGGGACAAAAGGCGATGGTGGAGCGGCTTTTAATCGGCCTACTTGCCAATGGGCATATTTTGCTTGAAGGTGTTCCCGGACTTGCGAAAACGCTTGCCATTAAAACACTCGCCAGCGCGATCGATGCTAAATTCCAACGCATTCAATTCACTCCCGATTTGCTTCCGGCAGATTTGATTGGAACGTTGATCTATAATCAAGGCGATGGGAAATTTATTACAAAAAAAGGCCCGATCTTTGCAAACTTTATTCTTGCGGACGAAATCAACCGTTCGCCGGCAAAAGTCCAGAGTGCGCTGCTCGAAGCAATGCAAGAGCGTCAGGTGACGATCGGCGAACAAACATTTCGTTTGGATGAACCGTTTCTCGTTCTTGCAACACAAAATCCGATCGAGCATGAAGGAACATATCCGCTTCCCGAAGCTCAGGTCGACCGATTCATGTTGAAAATAAAAATCGATTATCCGGTGAAAGAAGAAGAACTCCAAATTATGCGTCAAAACGTTGCCGGGAATGGAATCGCAATAAAATCGGTTGTTTCTCCGAAGGACATTTTGCGGGCGCGCTCAGCATTGCAGGAAATTTACATGGACGAAAAAATCGAACGGTATATTCTCGATATTGTTTTTGCGACACGTAATCCGCACGACGCCGGGCTTCCAAAACTCGCCGATCTCATCAGCTATGGAGCGTCGCCGCGCGCTTCAATTTCGCTTGCGCTTGGAGCGAAGGCATTCGCGTTCATCAAGCGGCGCGGATATGTTATTCCCGAAGATGTTCGCGCTGTGTGTCTGGATGTTCTGCGCCACCGCATCGGCATCACCTACGAAGCGGAAGCGGAAGAAGTTTCTTCGGAAACCATCGTGCAGGAAATTCTCAATAAAATTGAAGTTCCGTAATGACCACTGCTGAATTACTAAATAAAGTACGACAGGTTGAAATTAAAACGCGTGGACTTGTGAATCATGTCTTTTCGGGCGAGTACCACTCTGTGTTCAAAGGGCGCGGTATAGAATTTTCTGAAGTCCGTGAATACCAGTATGGCGATGATATCCGTCAGATAGATTGGAACGTGACTGCACGGCACAATAAACCGTTTGTGAAAATTTTTGAAGAAGAGCGTGAGCTTACCGTAATGCTCATTGTCGACATGAGCCGCTCCGGTCAGTTTGGAAGCGTTGAATCGATGAAGAATGAAATTGCTGCGGAAATTGCCGCCGTGCTTGCATTCTCCGCAATCAGAAACAATGATAAAGTCGGAATGATTATGTTCACCGACCGCATCGAGAAATTTATTCCGCCGAAAAAAGGGAAAGCGCACATTCTCCGGCTGGTGCGTGAAATAATCGGGTTTTCGCCGGAAGGAACGCAGACGAATATTCGCGGCGCTCTGGAATATTTAAATCATGTTATTAAAAAACGTTCTATCTCGTTTGTTATTTCGGATTTCATCGATAAAGAATATGAAAACGCTCTGCGCATCGTCAGCAAAAGACATGATGTTATTGCGGTGACACTCGAAGATCCGCGTGAGCGCGATTTGCCAAAAATTGGTATGATGAAAATGCTCGATGCCGAATCGGCCGTTGAGCGGTGGATTGATACGAACAATATTCAGATACAGCAAACATTCCGCCGATTTTGGACAGAACACGATCAGCGGCTTGAACGAACATTTCTTTCGGCTAAGGTTGACCGGATAAAAATTGAAATTCAAAAACCATATATTCAGCCTCTGGTAAATTTTTTCAGGATGCGCGAAGCCCGAATATAATTATTTTGATAAAGATGAAACGACTGCAAAAAACGATATTTACTTTTTTGGTTCTAAGCCAATTGTTTATTTCTTCAGTCTTCGCTCAAGATGTTACAGCGACTGCTACTGTAGATTCGACGTCTGTCGCTCTCGGCGATTGGTTGAATCTAAAGTTTGAGGTGAAATATCCCTCCAATATAAAAATATTTTTTCCAGTTATTAAAGATTCTCTCGGCCCGTTTGATATTGTGAAGCAGGATTCTTTGTCGCGGACAGAAAATAACGGCGCGACAATACTTTTAAAAAATATCACACTTGCTTCGTTCCACGACGGACAGAAAACTATTCCACCGATCACCGTGTCGTATTCTTTGCCGTCGGATACAACGATTCGTTTTGTGCAGACGAATCCAATTTCCATTGAAGTGCGCACGGTTGCGGTCGATACAAGCGCAACGCTGCGCGACATCAAACCGCCGATCGCCGTTCCGATTTCTGCAGCGGAAATTGCATTGTACGCAGGCGTTGTCATCGTCGTTGTTCTCTTGATATATTTACTCTATAAATATATTAGAAAGAGAAAAAGAACGCTGGATGAAATCATCGAAGATAAACCGACAATTCCTCCTTATGTCCTCGCGATGCAAAAGTTGGACGAGCTGGAAACACAAAGATTGTGGCAGCAAGGAGAGATCAAATTATTTTATTCTAACGCAACCGAAATAGTTCGTGAGTATTTCGAATTGCGATACGGCATTATGGCGCTTGAAATGACCAGCGGTGAAGTAATGCAGCAGCTTCATAAATTTAAAATCGATACTGATTTACAAAATACTATCGAAGCATTTCTTTCAAATGCCGACTTGGTGAAGTTTGCAAAACATAATCCTGATTTGAAAGAGAATGAGGAAATTATTCCTCAAGCACGTCTCATCGTAGAAAAAACAAAGCCGGAAGTTTCTGCTGAGCAGATAGAAGAAGGAGCCGTCGTGCATGAGTAGCATTGCATTTGCGAGTCCGGGATTTTTATTATTATTGCTTTTGATTCCTGCACTTGGCGTGTGGTATTGGTTTCGGCTGCGTTCGAAGGAAAGCAATATCCGTTATTCCACATTGACGCCGTTTGCATCAGCTAAACCGACACGAAAAGAAAAACTGGTTCATCTACCATTTGTGCTGAGATTGTGTGCACTTGCGTTGATTATCATCGCGCTTGCCCGGCCGCAATCGACAAGCAAAGTTGAAAATGTTCATTCTGAGGGAATTGATATAGTTCTTACGCTCGATATTTCGAGCAGCATGCTTGCAGAAGATCTTCAGCCGAATAGAATTGAAGCGGCAAAAAATGTCGCGCAGGAATTTATCAGCGGCAGAACAAACGACAGGATCGGCCTCGTCATTTTTTCGAGTGAAAGTTTTACGCAATGCCCGCTGACAATAGATTACGGAGTGCTAAAATCTTTGATCAAACAAGTCAAAACCGGTATGATCGAAGATGGAACGGCAATCGGCCTGGGTCTTGCAACGGCTGTCGCCCGGCTCAAAGACAGTAAGGTAAAAAGTAAAATTATTATTTTACTTACTGACGGTGTGAATAATAGGGGAGAAATTGATCCGTTGACTGCGGCACAACTTGCGCAAACTTATGGCATCAGGATATACACCGTCGGAGCGGGAACTAACGGCCAGGCGCCGTATCCGGTTCAAACGCCATTTGGTATTCGATATCAGATGATTCCTGCGGAAGTTGATGAAGGTACGTTAAAACAAATCGCCGATCTCACCGGCGGGAAATATTATCGCGCATCCGATAACGGGAAACTGAAAGCAATCTATAAAGAAATTGATCAGTTGGAAAAAACGCGCATTGAGGTTCGTTCCTACCGCCGTCATGCTGAAATGTTTTATTCTTTTGCTGCACTGGCGTTTGTGTTAATGATTGTCGATGTTGGTCTATCGCGCATATATTTAAAGAAAATTCCATAGCCATGATACGATTCGCTCATCCGGAATATTTATATCTGCTCCTGCTCGTGCCGGTGCTCGTGGGAGTGTTTATTGTTATAGCCAGAAGCAGTAAAAAAGCACGTGCCCGATTTTCTTCGGAGACAATGTTTACTCGCCTCGCTGAAGATCATAGCAGAGGGAAAATAGTGTTCAAATCCATCTTGCTCATCTTCGCAGCTATTGTGCTTCCCATAGCGCTGGCAAACCCTCAGGTTGGTACGCGCATTGAAGATGTTAAGCAGGAGGGTGTCGATCTCTTCGTTGCACTTGATGTTTCCCGTTCGATGCTTGCTGAGGATGTTAAACCGAATCGGCTTGAAAAGGCGAAATATGAATTGCATAATCTCGTCAATAAACTTTCCGGCGATCGCATCGGGTTGATATTATTTTCCGGCGAGGCGTACACACAATTTCCTCTAACGATAGATTATAGCGCTGCGGATATGTTTCTCGATGTTGTGAATGTCGAATCGGTGCCGACGCCGGGCACAGCGATTGGCTCTTCGATCGAACAAGCGCTCAAGTCATTTGATTTTGATAATCCATCTGCAAAAGTTCTTGTTATTATTACCGACGGAGAAAATAATTCCGGCGATGCTGTCGAACAGGCAAAAGAAGCGGCGGGAAAAGGAGTGCTCATTTATACGATAGGCATGGGCTCGCCTGCCGGGGCGCCGATTCCTATGCATGATGAGAGCGGCAAACAAGTAGATTTTAGACGTGATCGTTCGGGTAATGTTGTTTTGACAAAACTTGATGAAGTTTCTCTAGAAGAAATTGCCTCTATCGGAAAAGGGAAATATTTCCGGGCGACTAATTCGCAAGATGAGCTCGACGCGATTTACAAAGATGTTAATGCGCTGCAAAAACAAGAAGTCGGCGCCAAGACTTTTACAGAGTTTGATGATAAATTTCAGTATTTTCTTTTTATTGCATTGCTCGTGATGTTGATCGAGGTGATTCTTTCGGATAAAAAAACATTGTGGCTTTCAAGGATAAATTTTTTACGTGCTTTGAAAGAGGAAAAAGTGTCATGAAGAGTTCGAGTAGAGTTTTATTCTATGTCGGTTTATTGCTTATTGTAAATACCATGCCATCACGCGCACAGTCTGTTCGTTCGTTGGTGAATGGCGGTAACGATTTATATGATGCGAAAAAATATTCGGATGCAGAGGCAGAATATCGTAAGTCATTGGAGAAAGATAAAAATCTTTTGCAGGGCAATTTTGATCTTGGCGATGCAGTTTATAAACAAAACCATTACGACGAAGCCATCCAACAATATAACAATGCATTAAGTCAGTCTGCTGATCCAAAAATGCAGGCGAAAATCTATCACAACATCGGCAATGCATATTGCTCGTCAAACCAATTTCAAGAAGGGGTGAACGCATACACGAAAGCGCTTAAACTAAATCCGAAAGACGAAGATACGCGTTATAATCTTGCCTACGCTTTGAAGAAGATACAGGAAAAGCAGCAGAAGAAGGACAAGGATAAGGATAAGAAGAAGGATAAGCAGGATCAGAAGCAGAATCAAAAACAGAATGAAAAGCAAAATCAACAGCAGAAACAACAAGATGAAAAACAGAAACAACAGCAGCAGGAACGAAAAATATCGAAGCAGGAAGCGGAACGTATTTTAGAAGCACTGAAAAATGATGAAAAGAACACGCAGAAGAAATTGCAGAAAAAGATTCCAGTGAGAATTAATGTCGATAAAGATTGGTAAGATTGTTAAAATGAAATTGCGAAATAAAATAATATTCAATCTCGTGGAGATTGGATTGTTCTTTTTCTCTTGTTGTGCTTTAGCATTTGCGCAAGATTTCCAGTTTTCTGCTTCGGTCGATAACAATACTGTGGCAACCGACCAACAATTCACACTCGAACTGACGCTTACATCTTCAGGTGGAAATAATTTGAAACTGCCAGACTTAAGCAAATTTCTCATTCTTTCCGGTCCGAACCAATCTACAAGTATGCAGATTATCAACGGTTCTGTTTCGTCTTCACAAACATTAAGCTATATTTTACAGCCGCGTGAAGCGGGGAAGTTCACAATTGGCAGTGCGACAATTGAGGCTGGTGGAAAGGAGTACAGCACCCAGCCGATTGAAATTACCGTCACAAAAGGAAGCGGACATCCATCACAACAATCACAAAATACTCCTCCTTCGGATGCAGCGCAAATTGGCGATAATCTTTTATTACGCGCATCGGTCGATCGTTCTCGCGTATATCAGGGGGAACAAATTACGGTTAGTTATAAACTTTATACGCGCGTAAATATTGTGAATTTAGGCGTCGAAAAAATGCCGGCAATGACAGGTTTTTGGGGAGAAGATTTACCTGTGTCCCGGCAGATAAATTTTACAAATGAAACGGTGAACGGAAAACAATATCGTGTCGGTATTGTGAAAAAAACGGCGCTTTTCCCGACGCAGAGCGGTACTCTCGAACTCAGCCCGATGGAACTTACATGTCAGGTGCAAATTCAGCGGCGCGGCAGATCGGGGAATTTTTTCGATCAATTTTTTAACGATGCGCAAACGGTAAATGTTCCTGTAAAGAGTTCATCAGTTAAGATTACGGTGCTTCCGCTTCCGAGTAATAATGTTCCAGCATCATTTAAAGGTGCGGTCGGGAAATTTTCTTTGAATGCTTCGCTTACGAAACGCAATGCTAAAACAAATGAACCGATTTCATTGAAAGCGACTGTTTCAGGAACCGGCAATGTAAAAGTACTTGAAGCACCTTTGCTGGCGCTGCCTCAAGATTTTGAAAAATACGACCCAAAGATCACAGAAGATATTTCACGCAATGGCGCAGCGATTTCCGGTTCTAAATCGTTCGAGTGGCTTATTGTTCCGCGTTATCCCGGCCAGAAAATAATACCTGCGCTTGAGTTTTCCTATTTCGATGTCGACCAAAAGCGATATATCACACTGCATACAAATGAATTTAATTTGCTGGTTGAAAAAGGGAATGCTGAAGCGCCGTCTGTTGCCAGCGGATTATCGAAAGAAGATGTCAAACTGTTGAATCAGGATATTCGTTTTATCAAAACAGAATCGGGAAAGTACAGGCTTCACAACGAGGAGCTGGTTTCTCCCGGATTATTCACAGTTATCACACTATTACCATTAACAGCATTCATCGGATTATTATTTTATAAGCGGAAAGAAGTTCTGGAATCTGCCGATGTCGTAAAATTCCGGTCGCGCCGTGCTTTGAAGCTGGCGGCGAAGAGACTAAAGGATGCGAATGCTTTGCTTGCATCGAATAATGCCGAAGCATTCTATACGGAAATATCCCGCGCTCTCTGGCAATATGTTTCCGACAAACTTTCTATCGATCGTGCGGAACTCTCGGTCGATATCGTGACACAAAAATTATTGGAGAAAAATATTCCTGAAGAGTTTATCACCCGGTTAAAATTATGTCTTGAAACTTGTGAGTTTGCGCGATTTGCTCCTGCGAGCTCATCGAGTGAGGAAAAGAAAAAGATGTATGAAACGGCAAGCAGCATAATTATTGCCGCCGAAAAGGAGCTTCTGTAATGAAACGGTTAACGAAAAGCGTGTTCATTACGGTTATAGCAATATCCGGTTTGTTCGCACAGTCAGGAGAGCTAAATAGGATTTTCGATGAAGCAAACCATCTCTATTTAGAACAGAAATATGATGCCGCAATCATAAAATATGATTCTATCATTAGCAATGGTTATGAAAGCGGTGAGCTATATTTTAATCTAGGGAATGCATATTATAAACTTGGGAAAATTCAATATGCGATATTGAATTATGAACGTGCAAAAAAAATCCTCCCGAACGATGAAGACGTTCAATTCAATCTTCAACTCGCTAATGTACAAGTTCAGGATAAAGTAGATGTTGTGCCCGAATTATTTGTCTATCGTTGGATGGATTCGTTGCTTACGCTATTTTCTCCTAAAACACTGATTTGTATGATGTATGCACTATTTCTAATTGCGCTCGGAGCGTTCTCTTATTTTATATTTGCAAAATATTATGTACGAAGGCGTTATTCATTGTGGATCGGATTGGTGAGCACGATTCTCCTTGTACTCGGGATTGCAAATATCCTGATTCAATCTCATCGTGAAGAAAATGTAAAATATGCCATTGTGATGACCGATGTAGCAAATATTAAAGCCGCGCCGGACAGCAAAGGAAATGATTTGTTCGTCATTCATCGCGGGCTAAAAGTTCAAGTACTCGACGATGTAAACAACTGGCGCAAAATTCGCCTCGCCGACGGCAAGATTGGATGGATCCAGGAAGACGAAATCGAAAGTATTTAAAAAATTATATCACTGTATATCCAGCACTTCCCGAATCTTCAGCAGTACCTCTTCCGGTTTATATGGTTTCTGAAGAAATCCTTTTATCCCGGTTTTGTATAGTTCTGATTTTATATTTGGTTCAAAGAATCCGCTGGCGAGTAGCACTTTTACGTTAGGGTTTATCTCTTTCAATTTTCCAAATGCTTCAACCCCTGTCATTTTCGGCAATCCCATATCCGTCAGTACAAGATCGATTTTATTCTGATGTGCTTTATAAAATTCTACAGCTTCCAGACCATCGACTGCCGCATGGATAATATATCCTTTTGATTCAAGGAGTTCCCGGAGCATGTTGCGCAGCAATTCCTCATCTTCCACCAATAGGATCGTCTCCGTACCGCCTGGAATATCTGAATTCTTTATACCTGCCTGTCCCCGATCTAACTCTAAATCGGACGGCACAGGCAGAAATAGTGAAAATGTAGAACCCTTGCCTTCTACACTCTCAACATCAACAAATCCATGATGTGTCTGCATGACGCCATAGACAACCGATAATCCCAGGCCGGTTCCTTTTCCTTTTTCTTTTGTCGTAAAGAATGGATCAAATATTCTATTCCTGGTGTCTGCATTCATTCCCACACCGGTATCAGATACTGAGATACACACATACCGTTCTGCACTTGCTGTAATGAAATGTTTTTTAACGATGGCATTCTCAACTGTACTCAATTTTATATCGAGCGTCCCACCGCTTGGCATTGCATCTCGTGCATTCAGGCATAAATTGAGCAGTGACTGATGCATCTGTGTATAATCAGCAATGATGACCGGAATATTTCCCTCAATTATTTTACGAATTTTAATCACCTTTGGGAATGTTTCTTCTAACAAGGGGATCAATTCAATAATAAAATCAGGAAGGTTCAATGGCTGGAATGAAACATCGGTCCGCCGGGCAAAGGTAAGAATCTGCCGGACAAGTGCGGCGCCGCGTTCTGCTGCTTTAGTGATGGAAGCGCTAGATTCCATAATTTTCTTTTTATCTTCACTGCCCCGTTCCAAAAACGATGAATACCCTATGATAATACCAAGGATATTATTGAAATCATGCGCAATGCCGCCGGCTAGAGTGCCGATACTCTGAATCTTCTGGGACTGGAAGAATTGATTCTGGAGATTCCTCTGTTCGGTCACATCCACAAATACCTCCAGCATCGCTTTCTTTCCCTCATACAGAATTCCTACATGGTTGATTTGGAAGATGCGGCCACCAAAGACAACGGCAGTTTCAAGAACTTCAACCGTGCCAAGCTCAATTCCTTTCCGAAGCGGACAATCAAGGCATTGTGTTTTGTCATCCTTATACGAAGACCAGCAATTTAGCCCAATTGCGTCCATCCCGATAATTTTTTTCAATGTATCGTTCATGAAGAGAATCGTTCCCTGCTCATCGACTATATCCATTCCGAATGGATTCGCCCGAAGCAAGAGTTCATTGAATTCGTGACTGCGACGTATTGTCTCTTCCGCCTGCTTGCGTTCAGTAATATCAATTATTTTCGATAGTATGTATTTTTCTCCGCGCTGTTCAACGATTTCGGCGAAGAGAATTGCACGGCCAACACTACCTGACTTGGTTTTGAACGAAAACTCTTTATTCCTAAGTTTGCCTTCTCTTTTCAATATTTGAGAGGCGTTCATCCGTTCTTCGGCATTCTCCCAAATATCGAAATCTGTAATCGGCTTCCCGATTAACTCGGTTCGCGTGTAACCAAAAAGAGTTTCACAAGCATTGTTTATATCGACGATTATTCTTCCTGATAGTTTTTCCAGTGCATTAGCTAACGGACTCAATTGAAATATTTTTTGGAAAAGTTCACGAGTTTCAATGAGATCCCCCTCAATTTGCATGCGTTCAGTGATATCTCTGACAATGCCAAGTATGTATTGGATTCCATCTAATTCAATAATGGAAGCAGATATCATTCCATATTTTATCTCACCGGATTTTGAACGAAACCGGGCTTCAAGATTTTCCACCATCCCATCTTTTTTCAAACCTTCCACAAGTTTATTCCTATCACCGGGGTCGTCCCAAATATTTGTTTCGATGGAAGTTTTGCCAAGAATATCTCCTTCTGTATATCCCATAATGCGAGTGAAACCTTGATTGATAGAAACATACATGCCATCTTTCAATCGATTGATAGTGACAGAATCCGGACTGGTCATAAATGCTTTTCTAAATTTTTCCTCACTTTTACGAAGCGCTTCTTCCGCTTCCTGTCGTTTTTTTTCTGTTTCTATTGCGTCCAAAGCGAACGAAAAATCTTTAGTGACCTCATCCAACAAGGTGATTTCGTCATCGTCGAAGAAACGCGTTGTGGATGCATAAAGACTGAAAGCGCCTATCACTTTGCCAAAATGTTTTATCGGGAGTGCAATCGAAGAACGATAACCGCGTTGCAGCGCTTCGTCTCTCCATGGGACCATTCGCGGATCGTTAGCAATATCTTCACATACAGAATGCTTTCCTTCTCTAATCGCTGTTCCTGTCGGGCCGCGTCCTTTCGGGACATCATTAATGGATATCTTTACAATCTTCGAAAAATATCCATCTTCATTTCCTGCAAAAGTTATCGGGTTCACAAGCTTCGTTTCTTCGTCAAGTAATCCAATCCACGCCATCTGGAATTTACCATATTCAATTGCGATGTGACAGACTTCTTCGAGCAATTTATCTTTATCTCGTATGCGAACGATCGCTTGATTAATCTCGCTGATTACAGCATAGACACGGTTTGCTTTGAAGATTTTTTCTTCATCACGCTTGTGTTCCGTGATATCTCGAGCAGAAGATAGGGCGCCAGTTACATTACCACTACTATCTTTTAGCGCGCGGCACCACCACGCAAGCAGGCGCTTTTCGCCATCCTTACGTCGCTGCCAGCTCTCAACATAAATAGTATTTTCATCTCCCATGAAAAGGGGACTCACAATACCATATGTTTCTTGTGTTCCTTCGAAAAAATATGAAGCTTCTTTGTTTATGACATCGTCACCAAAGAAATCTATTCCTTCATCATTTGCCCATGTGTATATTTTATTATTGTCGACTTCCATTATTATGTCGGGTACAGACGCAAGTATGGCTTGTTGGCGCATTGATAATGCGCGTACGGCTTCCTCTGTCTGCTTGCGCTCAGTGATGTCTTTGACTGCACCAATAATAATATTGATACGGTTATTCTCATCAGTTTCCGGCTGAGCAAATAGATGTATCCACCGCTCTACGCCGGATTTCGTAATGCTGCGACACTCCATCTCTCCTGATTTAGCGGTAGTCAGTATCTGGTCAACAAATTTGAAGAAATATTCTGTATCTTCGGGGAATATAATTTTTTTCCAAAGGTCAGAAGTCTCAACCTCGCTAATTGTCCTACCAGTTATCTGTCGAAGGTTTTCGGAAGTCCATCGAAGTTTGAGATTATTTTGGTAATCGACATCAACGATAAAAACATAATCCGTGGTCATCCTGGCGATGATTTTATTTTGCTGTTCGCTATTCTTTAAAGCCTCTTCTCTAAGCTTGCGCTCTGTGATATTGCTTGTCATAGCTATAAACGAAGCTGGTTTGCCATTCGTATCCGCGATTACCGCCGCGCTAAGATCTGTATAAAATTGAGAACCGTCTTTTTTTAGAAGACGATACTCAGTATTTCTGATGATTCCATCTTTTAAAGTTTTCCGCAAGTTCAACCTAGCACGTTCCAGTTCGTCCGGCGGAAACAAAGCGAATACACTTGTGCCAATCAGTTCTTCCGGATATTCATAACCATGCAGTAACGCGGTTTGCTTATTACACATAAGAATCTTGCCGTCCAGATCTGACTGCGTGATTGCGTCGGGTGAAGATTCAATCAGGGCACGAAACCGCGTTTCACTCTCATGCAGTGCCTCCGCCGATTTGTACTGCTCACGATAAAAACGATTTCGTTGACGCCGCCAAATCAACAATACACCCGAACCCGCGCTAAAAAGCAAAGCGCAAACAAGAATAATCAAAAGCCACAATCGTTCTCTCACAGGTGCGTACACTTCCTCGATGTCCATTTTGGCAATCATGAACCACGGCGAGTTCGGCACAGCGCGCACATAGCCAATAACAGGTACCCCACGATAATCTAAACCTTCTACAATACCTTCTATACCTGAGACAGCTTTTACTGCAAGAACATCTTTACTTTCCAATGGAATCCGCAAATTCAAAGCCGCATTCTTTTTGAATTTAAGATCATTCAAAAAAAACACATCGTTTCCATACTGGCGCACTACTAAAATCTCACTCGTTTGACTGGTTGTCGGCCATTTTATAATTAACGGATATAAGGAATGTTCCGGATCGATTCGCAATGCAAGTACGGCGATAATCCGATTGGGGGAGTGAACATCTAAAATCGGAACAAGAATTTTCAGATAGATGCGTTGGTCTTGATCGTTCTTGTAAAAATCTTGAAAAACTATATTTCCAGAAAGCAGTGTCTTAGTAGATTCTTGATCAATTATTAGACGCGGCGGTTCTATTTTTTCAGGGAATGTTAATTTCGTATTGAATTGTGCATCGAACAGCATTACGAGATCGTATTTATACGCTCCCTGCACTTGTTCCATCCACGTGAGAATATTTTTCTTTGCTTCCAGGTCATTTTGCTTTTGGAGGTATCGATATACCATATTGGAAAATAAATCGTTCTTGTAAAAGGTTTGTCCATCACCTATGCGTTCATATCTCCACTGCACTAATAGATCAATTTTCGACTCTGCTACGTCAGAAAGGCGGTTTTCAACTTCACTCCGATGGCGCTGTTCATAGTTAAGGAAGGCAAAGTAGCCGATAGTGATAATACCCGATGAAAGGATGACGAAGATAATGAATAATAAATATCCTATTTTACTTTCTTTGTGGTCAGAATTATTATTCAAGAATATTCTTTCCATATTTAGATGCCTTCGTTAAGTTCTTTTAAGCGAACCTGCACACTTTCCGAATCTCGTTCAGATGAAAATTGCATGCGAAGACACGAATGTTTCTCCGGATGAAAAATATCTTGAAACAGTAAAAAGAGTTCTTTATGAAAATTATATTTCGTCGATACTGTGGGGAGGATGAGGGAATAAAACCGATAGAGTTTTTCATAGTGCGCATACTCACCTATTATGAGTTCTAAAAATAGCTTACAGCATTGCAACACTAGTGTTGTAATATTAGTAATACAATGAATGATAATCAAGATTAAATCGGATATCTAACTAAATATTTGATTAAATGTCGAATTGGTAAAAAAATAGCGAGGTCCCGATTGGAGCGCGAAAAAAATGGAAAGAATTTTTAAATAGATTATTTTTTGATTTCAAAAATCTATTGAGAAAATATTACATTTATTCTCACATTCGCCAACGACTACTTGTTTTTCTTCAACGCACTCACCTCATTGCTATTATGAATGTCCATGTTTGCCATCTGCTGTATGATCATTGTTTTATTTGCCGTGCTGTTCAAGCCACTCAAGCATCTTACGTATACTGCTGGTTGCCAGGGCAATGCTCGTGTCTGCCGCACCATAATATAAATTGATAGTATCGCCATCATGGACGATTGTGTATCCGCACGGAAAAACTACATTACCGACGTCACCGTGTTGTTCGTACAGTTCTTCAGGAGCGAAGACCCAATCTTTGCTGCGCTTAAGTAAAACACCGGGTTTGTTCAAATCAAAAAGTGCGAGTCCTAATCTGTAAATGCATCCGGCGCTCGACTGTTTTACACCATGATAAATCACCAACCATCCCTGAAGTGTTTCAATGGGAGGGGGCGAGAGGCCAATCTTGTTTGCATCCCACCACGCACCCTTCCGCGCCTCCATCATGAGAGTATGGCCGCCCCAATATTTCAAATCCGGCGAATACGAAATCCACATATGCGCTCTCGGTGCACTGACAGGACGATGAATCAAAGCCCAGTTACCGTCGATTCGATGCGGTAAAAGCGCTGCATCTTTATCTTCAGGTGGCATGATCACACCAAAGCGTTCAAAGGTGTGAAAGCTTTCGGTGAGGGCCAAAGCAACTCCGGGACCGTCGCGCGTGTATGCAGTATACACGACTGCATATTTTTTTAATTCCGGCAAAAACGTAATGCGTGGATCTTCAATGCCCCATAATTCTTCCGGGAACTTTTCAGGATTGGGTAAAAGCGTTGGCTCCTGATCAATCTTCCAACCATCTATTCCGTTTGCGGACCGAGCAGCACAGAAGTGAGAAAGTCCCCGCCGGTCCTCCACCCGGCACAAAAGCAACGTTGTTCCATCAGCCAGTAACGCAGCGCCTGCATTGAACACACTATTGATAGGGTAGGGCCAATTGTCGGCTGTAAGAATAGGATTCATGTTATGACGGTGAAAAAGCTCTAAATGCTGGTTGTTCGTTTTAATAATGCCTCCATAGATAAATGTGTCTGTTCGGCTAAACGCAATTCTAATAAAGACTGAAGAAATGCGAGCGTAGATTCTGCTCCCTGATTTTCGTTCGGCCGGTCGGGATGTAAACCGTCACGGCAGCCACCTGTTGTCGCATCATACAGAGGAAGTTTCAAATCGTTATGCCCGAGGAACCACTCAAATGCCCGCCGGGCCTCTTTGTTCCAGTGTTTGTCCCTTGTAATTCTGAATGCTTCGAGACAAGCCGAAACCATCGCCTGTGCTTCAATCGGCTGTTGATCGAAGCGGGCACGTTCATTTCCAAATTGATAAAATCCGTTCGAACCGATTGGAACAAAATGTCCCTCAGGCGCGCGCTGCAAACCGGCCAGCCAATGCAACGATTCCAACCCGGCATCAGTCATCGCACTGCTCGGAATCGATCTGCCGCAGATGAGGAGAGCATGAGACATGGCCGCATTGCAATACGTAAGTTCTTTTTCAAACCAGCGCCATTTTTCCGAACGATTACTTTGATACAATCTCAAAAGCCGGCCTGCCAATTCTTCGCTGACCTGGTTGGCCATCCGATCACCGGAATACTTTTGTGAATACTCGGAAATACCGATGAGTGCAAATGCCCATGCACGCGGGCTGGTAGTTACAAGGATGGAAGGTAGAGCTTGTTCAAACAGCCAGTCTGCCATGCTGTTGAATGACGGCGTCGTAGAATGGTTCAAGACGGTTCCTAATGCACAGATTGCGCGGCCATGACTATCGTCCGAACCTGCGTCTTCCAACCACTTGCGTTGATAATCCAAAAAATTTCGAAAACGTTTATTCTGAGAATTAAATGCAAACCCGAGAAAAGCGAGATAGCGGGAAGCTAATCCTGCGCTCTCGCTGTTTCCCAGTTCATTTAAAAGAGTACTCACCAAAAGGGCGCGTGCATTGTCGTCGGTTGTATATCCATGAGAATAGTTCGGCACGGTAAAAATAGCATGCTGCAAAATTCCTGTTTCATCCGTTAGTGCTCGCAAGTGATCTGTTTTTAACGGAGGCAATTCACTCGGATATTTATCGAGTGCTCTTGCAATAAATCCCGGAGGGACATAATGGCGGCGTTCTGCTCTAGCACGTTCAAAACTTTCCATATAACGTTTCGCCACTTCGGACCAAATCATCGCTCGTCCAAAAACATAAGCACGCTTGCGCATTGCGTGCCGCTCCGCTTCATTGTCCAACAAGTTGATCACTTGCTCGGCAAGGGCTGAGGGATCACGGAAGGGGACAAGCACGCCTCGTTTGTCGGCAAGCATTTCTTGGGCGTACCAATATGGTGTTGAGATTACAGCCTTGCCCGCTCCCAATGTGTACGCAAGGGTTCCGGATACAATCTGTGCCTCATTAAGATAGGGCGTAATATAGATATCAGCGGCTCCGATGAACTCAACAAGTTCTTCCAGACTGACAAAGCGGTTGTAGAAGATTACATGACTTTCTACATTCTTCTGTTGTGCCAACCATTGAAGAGAGAGCCGATACGTTTCGCCCTCATGTTGAATAACATGAGGATGTGTTGCACCGACAACGATATAAACAATGTCGGGATAGCGGGCAACAATTTCGGGCAGGGCAGATATAACGGTCTCGATTCCTTTGTTCGCTGAGAGCAAGCCGAAACTTAGTAGAACGGTTTTACCCTCCACGCCGAACAGATCTTTATTGAAACTTGGATCGACGAACGGCACATCAGGAATGCCATGCGGAATCAGATCAATTTTTTCCGGCAATACGTGGTAGATTTTTTGTAAATATTCAGAGCCGCGTTCGCTCATAACGATCAACCGATCCGAAAAAGCAGCAACTTCTTCCAACACCAATCGCTGATCTGGGGTTGGGAGATTTAGTATGGTGTGCAGCGTTGTGACGATCGGCATTCGCAGGTCGCGTAAGAGCGTCAGGATATGGCTTCCTGCTTTTCCACCAAATATTCCATACTCAAATTGCAGACATACCAAATCGACATTATTGATATTGAGAAAGTCGGCAGCGCGCGTGTACGAATTGATGTCTTTTTCCGTGAGCTCAAAGCGAACCCGGGCCGGATAGGCGTAACCGGCTTCGATATCGTTGACCGGCAAGGCGATACATGTTGTTTCATTATATGCCGAGGCAACAGCCTCGCATAAATCTGTAGTAAACGTGGCAATGCCGCATTGCCGGGGCAAATAATTTCCAACGAATGCAATTCGGTTGAATGTTGAATTTGTTTCGCTATGTTTCAAAAAGAATATCCTCTTCTGATTATTTTTCGAAAAACAGATACAGTTGGTGACAGTTATGTTGCATCAGGAATCTGTCCCCCGGTCGTTTACATGGAACCTTCGTGCGATTTCATTTGCTCCTTACTTCACTCTGTACGGGAACAGCATTGTTGTATTGATCCCGCGAACATTGACACTTAGAGTAAATAGATATTCTCCTTTTTCTTCGAGTAGGAGATCAGTAGCAAAATGCCTCATGATACTCATGAGGTTGACTGTTGAGTCTTTCATCGACGGAGATTCAAACTGGAGGGTTGTGCTGCAGTTTGTGATTTCCATTCCGCTCGCAGCATCTTTAAGAAATAGCATGAAGTGGTGCGTGCCGGACATCATTTGATGCCTCAACGAAGGTTCCTTTTTTCCGCGCATCATCTGGCCCATCTTTCCCTTCATCATTTTCCTATTCACTTCCTGAGTAACTATCCACACTTTCATGTCGAGGCCATTGGATGTCGAGTCGAATGTCGGCTTACCGATCATTCTCCGGATGTCTTCTTCCTTTGTATAGATTCTTGCTTCATTGTCATAATTATGTTGACCAAACATCGGCTGTGCCAGAGTGATTGCCATGGCCGTCAAGCGAAAAATAAACTTGATTTTCATGATGCACTCTCATACCGGTTGTTATGCGACACGAATACGATATTGGCTACGTTTCGATGACAATGACTATAATTTCCAGAATCGTAATTAACTGTGGAAAGGAGAAACAGAAAAACAACTCGAAACGGATGACGATTTATTAAACATGAAGCTCTGTTTCGCTTTTTATTGATGCGTTGCCCCTCTATCGCATTAACAATATCTAAACCGATCGATGAATGAATTCAACCGCTTCATACGAATTATTTTCTTTTTATTGAGGTTGACTTTAATTTTATAGATCGTTTGTGCGGATTATTTTTCAATGCTTTATGTAATTTTATCAATTTGCCGTTGGCCTGTCTAAGTTGTTCGACGATAATTTTATATTCATTTACGCGGTGCCCGGCTTCCTCTTTGGCAATCCCGTATTTCTCTTGAAGCTTTCCGACAAGCTCTTCATACTTGCCCAAGATAGCGGATAGTTCATCGTTCATCATTTTACCCCAATGATGAACAGCTTTCCCCCTTTGCTGCTTCCATTGTCCTTCCATCCGATCCCAGTTCACACTTCCCGTTCCTCTCTTCTGTGTTGTTGTAAACAGATTTGGTATTCCAATCTTAGATGGCGTGTCGATCATCTACCAGTAACGAATAATTATAGTGATGATTTTTGCAAATGAGAATAGCTCGAAGGAATGAAAAAGTAGTTAATCCTTTTCATGAGAAGAAGTTCTCTTCTCTAACAAACATTATGGTAAGTCACCCGCGTGAGATGATATTTTTAAAAAAATATGTCAAGCTCGTAAGTAACGAAAACCACGATAACGAATCGAAGAAAACACACGCAACGACCATCGGCTTTCTCGATCTTTACAATTGAAAGATGGGCTCAGCGAAGTCTAATGCCGTTCCAACTATTATTCGGGAATAATGCTAAGTGATTTTGATTGTAAGGGCACTAGGAATTATCCTCATGGCTAAACTTTGCTATTTGTAAACGACTGTGCAGTGCTAATTTTTCCATGATATTGTGCACATGGCTTTTCACCGTGTAGGTGGCGATGTTGAGTTGCCGAGCAATATCCTTGTTGCTAAGACCATCGGCGATCAGTACGATTATTTCACGTTCGCGCTCCGTCATCCGCACGGCATGGATCAATTTTCCTTTTTTCTTCTTGAGAGCAAGTTCAACAACATGAGAAAAAAGGGTATCAGTTAACTTGGGGGGAAGAACTTTTGCGCCTTGTGCCACAGATCGTATTGTCCCGAGGAATTCCTTTACTGTTGCGTCTTTCAAAATGAAGCCCGACGCTCCTGCCTCCACAAACTCAACGATGTCTGATTGTGACGGGATAAAACCCATTCCTATCACTTTCGCTTCAGGCATGTTCTTCCTTACCGATTCTACAACTGACAGCTCTTTAAAATTTATCAGACCTACGTCCAATAAAATTACGTGAGGTTTTGTCAGGCTTGCTTTAAGCAGAACATTATTACCGTTTCCTATGGTAGCCACAACACGCATATCCGGTTGCCCATTAAGCATCGCTTCGATGCCATCGCGTAAAACGCGATTATCTTCAATGATGAGTATTCTAATTTTTCTCATCGCAAAGAGTTCCCTCTGTTTCTATACAATAGTTCAAATACCAAGTTCCGCTGTCGGAGCAATCGAAATTAATAACAGACTCCTTATAAGTTGTTCGTTGTTGAATTTAAGGTTTATCAAATTTGCAAAAATGAAGGTGAAGAATCAAGAATAGTCTCAAATTTAAGCTGTATCCTTTTTCCCGTGGTTTCAAGAAGATGCCATAGCATAATACCGATTTGCCTTAACGTTTCATCCCCAGATAAACCAATAAAAAGTGCCTCATTTTCTATGAGTTTTTCTTTTGGAAGAAAATGGAAAAATCTCTAATTTTTAATTTACGTTCTAATGCAGGAAATGCTTCCAGCCGATAATACTATTGGTGAATAAACCATGAAAGAGAATTCGGAGAATTCATCCAGTCTTATTTAAGGAGATAATAAATGGATAACACTGGTGCGTTTGTAAGGACAGAAAGAATTAGCAGTCGCCGGAATTCACGTCCGACGATAGGTTTGATTACAGACGAAATAGGTTATGAATATCAGGCCGGTATTTGGTCGGGTGTGATGGCGATGGCTCAGGAGAGAGACGCCAATCTCATTTGCATTGTAGGGAAACGGTTACACTCAACCACGGATTTCGAAAAACAGGCGAATATCATTTATGATCTCGTTAGTCAAGAGAATGTGGATGGTTTAGTGATCATGACTGCTGCTATCGGCTCACAGATAGGTTCGGAAGGAACTAGAACTTTTTGTGAACGCTATCGGCCGCTTCCGATAGTCAGCATTGGCTTAAAAATAGAAGGATGTCCGAATGTTCTCGTGAACAACGAACAAGGGCTTCGTGAAGTCATTGTTCATCTCGTTGAACATCATGACCGGCGAAAAATTGCTTTTATCCGAGGGCCTGAAAATAATGATGAAGCTGAACTGCGATTTCGCACATACTGGAAAACTCTTGCCGACTATAACATTACGGTTGATGAAAATCTTGTTTTTCAGGGAAACTTCGTCCGTTCATCTGGCTTTGATGCTGTTAAAACATTAATCGACAAACGGAAGGCCGATTTTAATGCAGTCGTAGCGGCAAATGATCAAATGGCGCTTGGTTTTCTTGATGGAATCCAGGCCAGAAATATTCGTGTTCCGTACGAAATCGTGGTCACGGGTTTTGATGATATGGAAGAAGCGCGATTTGTAAATCCTCCTCTGACTACGGTTCATCAACCGATACACGAACAAGGCCGTCACGCAGTGGAGATTTTATTGGGTATACTATCCGGCAAAGAAATGCCGCGGCAAGTGATCCTTCCGACGAGAGCGGTAATACGGCAATCGTGTGGTTGTCTTTCCCAATCGGTCGTATGCGCCGATGCCGAGAAAATTCAAATCACAAAAAGATCTAACGCCGTAGCTTTCAATAAACAACGGGATGCAATCGTTTCGGATATTGTACAAACTGTAAATGAGAGCGACCAGCGCGCAGTGCCTGAAAAGGCAAAAAAACTATTGAACGCGTTTATCACGAGTCTGCACGAGAAAACATCTGATAATTTATTAACTACTCTGGATGACATTCTTCGATGTCCAAAAATTGAAGAATGCGATCCGGCTGTATGGCAGGAAGCCATTTCCATTATTCGTTATTATGCGCTGCAATATCTTGAGCGAGAACTGATATCACCTGCAGAAAATTTACTTAATCAAGCGCGAGTGATGACTAGTGAAAGTGCACAGAGGCTTCAGGCTTTCCGCAGAATGGAAGACGAGCAGCAAGCGGCATCTATCCGGGAGATCGGTTATGCAATGATGATGACGAATAATATACCAGATCTGATTGATGTTGCGGCAAAAGAATTGCCGCATCTTGGAATTCCTTCGTGCTGCATTTCTCTTTATGAAGGAAGTGCAGCGCCATATCAACAATCGCGAGTGATGCTCGCTTATTGTAATAAAGAACGTTTGAATGTTGGAACTGATGGACAAATTATTCCTTCACAACAATTTTTCCCGGAAAATTTTTTAGACCAAACCAAACGCTTCAGTTTCGTTCTGGAACCGCTCTACTCGCAGGATAACCAGTTTGGATTTGCACTATTTGAAATCGGGCCGCGAAAGGGGACAATTTATGAGGTACTGCAAAATAGGATAAGTGTGGGCTTGCAGGGTGCGATACTCAAGCAACAGGAACAACAGATGGAAGCAACCCTTCAATATGAACGTGTTATGTTTCGAACATTAATAGACAATTCGCCCGATTATATTTATGCAAAAGATATGGAAGGACGATTCATCTTTGCAAACCGTAGTGTAGCAAATCAGCTTAATTATTTGACGCCAAACCAACTTATCGGAAAATCTGATTTCGATCTGTTTCCGCCGGAATTGGCTACACGATATCGCGCCGATGAACAAATAATACTCAACTCAGACCAAGGCTTTTATAATCATGAAGGGCCTACTGTTGATTTTAGCAAGAAGGAAAGAAACAGGTGGGTTTCTACGAACAAAGTTTTACTCCGTGATGCTGAGGGAAAAGTTATAGGATTTATCGGAATCGGGCACGATATTACCGAACGCAAGAATGCTGAAGAAGCTCTTCGACTATCGGGACAACAACTCCGCGAGCGAAATCTTGAACTCGAAAAGACTATTGAGAAATTGAATCAAATGCAGATACAATTGATCCAATCTGAAAAACTAGCATCGATCGGTCAGCTTACGGCAGGCGTGGCTCATGAAATCAACAATCCGTTGGGATTTGTAGCCAGTAATCTGAATCGATTCATCGAATATTTTAGTGATCTTGCCGGAGTGATAGACCGGTATAATCTTCTCGTATCTGCAGACAATACGGATAAAATGTTGAAAGAAAAAATCAAAGAGATACGGGAACATGAAAAAACACTGGATCTGGATTTTTTGAAAAAAGATTTTAATACTTTGATGGCACAGACGAAGGATGGGGTTCAACGCATTAAAAGTCTCGTCGATCGTCTTCGGGGATTTGCCCACCTTTCAACTTCCGGTTTTACAGATATTGATGTTCATACTGCCATTGAAGATTCAATTGCCATGGTATGGAACGAATTGAAATTCAAGGCGGCGATTAAGAAAGATTATGGAAGTCTTCCTCATATTCAGGCCAATGAAGGAGAGATAAAACAAGTTCTGATGAACCTCTTGATTAATTCGGCGCAGTCAATTGAAAAAAATGGTGAAATTCGAATTAAAACCGGAATGGAAAAAGAGAATATCATTATTCAAATCATCGATAATGGTTGTGGTATATCTCCGGAAAATATAAAAAAAATATTCGATCCATTTTTCACTACAAAACCGATTGGAACGGGAACCGGCCTCGGTTTGTGGATTTGTTCGGTGATAATAGAAAAACACAATGGAAAAATCACTGTGAACAGCGAAAAAGAAAAAGGCACAACAATGACGGTAGTTCTTCCGATTAAACAAAAGGAGAAATCATCCTGATGGAAACGTCACCTCGTAAAAAAGCGGCTTCAGAGATTGACAATTCGAGCCAAACTCCCAAATTTCCAACTGTAATATTTGTCGACGATGAAGAACCCATACTTCAGTGTCTTCGCAGTCTGTTCAGGCATGAAGGTTATAATACACACTTCTTTACCAATGGAGATGATGCACTCGATTTTATTGAAAAGAATGACGTTGATGTCATAGTTACAGACATGCGTATGCCCGAGATCAGCGGTTTGGAATTTCTCCAGCGTTCATTGCGACTCAGATCAGGAACAATACGCATCATCCTCAGTGGTTATGAAGACAAGGAAATAATATTAACTGCTTTAGCCCGTGGAATTGCACATCATTTTGTTTTCAAGCCATGGGAAGACAAGAAATTGAAGGAATTAGTGGCTCACTCCATAACACTCCGACATGAAGATGATTCTTTACAAATACAGCACGTCATAGATTCGTTGCCGCATATTCCTACGCCGCCACGGATCCATTTGCAATTTAGAAAAATACTTTCAGATCCTCATATGAATCTTGATATGATTGTACAGGAAGTCGAAAAGAATCCATCACTGGTAGCGAAGCTGCTTCGAGTATCGAATTCTGTTTTTTATTCAAGCCGGAAACACATAACTTCTATCCACGATGCAATTGTTTTTATCGGAACTGAATATGTTGCGGAAAGTGTTTTGGCGATTGAAGCATTTGAAAGTTTTGGAGTGAAATTCGATGTCGGTGATGCGAAGTATGCCGAAAGTCTTTGGGATGAAGCAATTTGCCGTGCAATTCTTGCCAGGAAGATAACACGGGAATGGCAAAAGGGTATGGATTCTCAGCCGATATATATTTCCGCATTACTGCAAGACATTGGATTAATGGCACGATTAGTCACTCAGCCGGAAAAATACAAAACTATACCCGATATTGCGGCACGAGAGAAGTGTTCGTTTTTTGAAGCTGATAAAAAAGTATTTCACATAACTCACGATAAAATCGGCCCGGCAATATTAAACTTGTGGAATTTTCCTCCGGAGATTGTTATCCCGGTCTCGCGACATCATTCGGACACTGACGGAGATATTCCTTCACAAATTCTTCAAATATCCGACGCTTTACTTTCAAAAGAACACAATCACACACACGATGCCGATGTTGATGCCCTCATTGAGCAGTGGCGGGAAAAAATATCTAACTGAGAAAATGACGGAATATAATAATTTGCTAAACCTTCTTCCGATACTAATCTGGCAGACTGACAATGCCGGACGATTAAAATTCGTCAACGATGCCTGGGCACAATTTACCGGATCGAAGAGGGAGGATATTCTTGAAAAGGTTGTGAGTGACTATATCAGTAAAGAAGATCTCAAAAAAATTCTTTTAGCGTTCGAAACTTATACTTCCGGTGATAAAACATTTTCCCTCGAATATTCATTACGACGGAACGACGGAGTATTTCGGCACATTCTTGATTTTGTGCAGCCTATGGTCGATGATGAAGGAGGCGGGCACGGCTTCATAGGAACTGGGATGGATGTTACAGATCAGATCATAACACAGGCCGCTTTGATTGAGGGTGAATCCCGATATAGATCGTTGTATGAGAATATTCCCATCGGTGTCTATCGTTTGTCTCCTGAAGGGAAAATTTTAATGATGAATCCATTTCTTATCCGAATGCTCGGTTACAAGGCGGAGGATGAATTACTTATTCAATATGCAAAAACTGAAAACGAAGACGAGCCTGGCTCAATTGAGGATTTTATTCACCTTCTTGATGAAGCAGGAGAGATTCAGAGTTATGAAACGGTCCTGATGGATCGTAATGGAAAACCGATCTATGTACGACAGAATGCGCGAACTATTAGAGGCCCACACGGTGAAATGATCTATATTGAAGGGGTTATTGAAAATCGTACGGCGCAAAGGATCTTCGAAGAACAGCGCAAAACTTTCGAAAGAGAACTACTTGCACAAAATGAAGCACTCAAGGATTCGATAAGAAAAATTCAAAATATGCAACTTCACCTTATTCAGTCGGATAAATTAGCTTCAATCGGACAATTATCCGCAGGTATTGCCCATGAGATTAACAATCCCTTGAGTTATCTTACCAGCAATCTCAACAGACTGGGTGAATATTTTCATGATCTACTGGAAATCCTTCAATCGTGGCAAGAATTGGGAGCTCATGTTAAAGACACACAAGAGGGGAATAATTGTTTTCAGCATATCCGTGAACTCGAACAATCTCTCGACATACAATTTATAATTAATGATGCAGAGATACTCTTAAAAAATTCTCAGGAAGGAGTCATCCGGATTCGGGATATTGTGGAAAAAATTAGAGGGTTCTCTCGTATGGGAAACGATGCGGCAGGTGAAGTTGATATGAATCGGCTTCTTGAGGAGGTTCTTATTTTATTAAAGAATGAATTAAAATATAAAGTGCAGATCGAAAAACGATATGAACAAATTCCTTGCATCTGGGGGAATTCAGGTGAAATCCAGCATGTATTTATCAATTTGATCCTTAATGCCATGCATGCGATCCCGGATAAGGGAACCATCACAATTCGAACGTCATCAGATGAACGGTTCGTTTATACTGAAATAACTGATACAGGATGTGGAATCCCGGATGAGCATCTGCATAAAATCTTTGATCCTTTCTTTACAACAAGACCCGTTGGCAAGGGAACAGGATTGGGATTATGGATTTCAATGAACATCATCCAGAAACATAAAGGAACAATTGACGTACAGAGTGTTCTTGGGAAAGGATCAATATTCAAAGTTACATTACCGATTAAAAACGACAAACTTAAGAAATAAATTATACCAGGAAGGTAAGTATGGAAAATGAATTTGTTCCAAACAAAAAAATACTTTACGTTGACGATGAGGAAAATCTTCTTTCAGCGTTTCGTTCGTTGATGCGAAAGGAAAACTTTGAGATCGTGCTTCTGCAGGATTCAGAAAAAATTATGCAAATGCTTTATGAGCACGGACCGTTTGCAGTGGTTATCTCTGATCAAAAAATGCCGAATATGACCGGAGTAGATGTACTTGAAAAAGTAAAGCTGAATAGTCCTGAATCGATCCGCATTTTGCTGACCGGTTATTCGGATTTCGATGATACGACGCGGGCTATCAATCAAGCGGGTATTACACATTATATCTCAAAGCCGTGGGACGACATTCAATTGAAACAAGTTGTCCATGAGTGTATTACACAGTATAATCTCATTTTGGAAAATGCTTTTTTATTGGAGGAGTTAAAGACCACAAATGCAAGTTTGGCGGAGCTATTGGATGGTACTGTCGTTGAAACAGTTCATCTTTTAAGCGACATGATTGCAAATTTAAATCCGCTGGCTGCTCAACAGACCGAGCGAATTCGGAAGATAGGGCAGGCATATTTAAAAATAGTTCAAAATATCTCGCCGGAGGAACGATGGGATACCCTGCGAGCGTTCGATTTATTTAATCTCGGTCTGGTCATGCTTCCACCTTTGATACAAGTAGCCATTAGTAAAGATGGATTGTCTGCAGTTGATCGTTTCCAGACCGGTAAAACACATTTTATCCTTGCTGCACACGTGCTGGAACATATTCCACGATTCATAAATGTGGCAAAGATAATAAAATTCCAGCAGCGAGATTACAATGGCGAAGGTGAACCGCATAATGAATGGTTGCAGGGAGAAAAAATTCCTTTTGGCGCGCGACTGCTTCATATATTATTAGATCTGGACAAAAGAAGTACGGAAAAATTCCGGGGGTACAGCGTTCTGCAGCAAATGTTGCAGGAATCGCACAAATATGACAAAACAATTATCAATACCATGCTTAATGCACGTTCAACGCAACAGAAGATTGAAGCTGTTGAACAAACGGTGCACGTGAAAGAACTTCAAGCGGGAATGATTGCACTGGAGGATATTGTTTCGATGAAAGGAACCCATCTTATCACCGCACGGACACAACTAACGGAAACCTCGATCAAAATGCTTGGAGTATGGCTCAAATCGGAAGGAATTAAAGAACCGATCAAAGTCGTAATTCCCAAAACTCAGATTTAAATCAAAAGAAAGGAAAAAATGATAAAAGCTCTAGTTATTGACGATGATCGTACAATGCGTTTATTGCTCCGACGTATATTAATCGAACAATTGAACTGGTTAGTTACTGAAGCGGGAAGCGCTCAGGAGGGACTTGAACTATATCATCGTCAATCACCCGATATTATTTTAATGGATCTCGAAATGCCGGAAATGGATGGCGATAAGCTATTTTCAATTATGAAAAAGGAACTAAAATCTAAAGCTATCCCCGTTTTTATTGTAACCAGCATAGTAAATAAGAATAGACTTTTATCGCTCATAAATGAGGGTGTGACTGGAATAATACTCAAACCATTTAATATGAAAGATGTTATCTCGCGTTTGAAAACTGCCATGGAAAATCTGAAAGCAAAATAATTTGAGAAAATAATGAATTACTTCACATTCACTTCTGTTCCGGATAAAAAAAATCCTTTGCTGCGGCAGCGAGAAAAATACTATTTCAGCGTGTCGATCGCTGATGCGAAAAGAAAACTGTAAGATCGTGTTTCTGCAGTAATCAAACAAAATAGAAAGGAGAACATGATCAAAGTTTTGGTGATTGATGATGACCGGACCATACGACTTTTACTCCGTCATATGATAATCGAACAATTAGACTGGCAAGTTTTTGAAGCGGGAACTGCTAAGGAGGGACTCGATCTATATCGTCATCAATCGCCTGATATTATTCTATTGGATCTCGAAATGCCAGACTTGGATGGCGATAAGTTGTTTACAATTATAAAAAAGGAACTGAAAACACAAGCTGTGCCCGTTTTTATTGTAACCGGCATAGCAACCAGGGATAGACTTTTAGCACTCATAAATGATGGTGTGGCTGGAATAATACTAAAACCATTTGATATGAAAGATGTTGCCTCGCGCTTGAAAACTGCAATGGAAAATCTGAAAGCAAAATAATTATCACTGAAGATTTTCCTATTATTATCCGATAATAGTTGATGGAATATAGGAATCCATATTGATTTAAGGAGGAAGACATGAAATTACTTTTCGCTGCAATTTTAATTACAATATCTTTAACGCTTATCGGATGTGGAACTATCGTTCAGGGAACAATCCAACAAATACCAATTTCCTCGAACCCGAGCGGAGCGCGTTTATTGATAAACGACTCTACTTACATGACACCGGCACAGGTAAAACTTCGCCGTGATATCGTTTATGTTGCGACTATTGAAAAAGATGGATTCGAAACGCAACAGGTTGTAATCACGAAAAGTTTGTCAACTCTGGCGTACTTGAATATTCCATTCGGACTTGTGATCGGTTTGCCGATCGATCTGGTGACCGGTGCTGCTTACACCCTTTCTCCTGATGCAATTACAGTGACATTGAAACCTAAAAAATGAATCGAACAATATATAATTGAGTGTAATGGATAGCGGGGGTTGGCTGGGTGCCGCCCTCGTTGTCCTTAAGCGTACAAAAAATAATTTGAAAATCTTTAAAAAAAGCCTATCTTTATGTCGATAGAATCAAGAAATTGTTCCGAAGTCCCGAAGGTCCGAAGGACTCCTTCGGAGGATTCCTTCTCACCACCGAAGGTGTGCCTTTGGCAGGAAGAATCCATTCGGAATTTCTCATGAAGAGATGCTTTTGGCAGCAGGAGGGAGAACGCCATGGAAGATGAAAAACTTATCGCAAATGTCGAATCTGTTAATAGTTCAGTTGTAACAGCTTTGATAACGGAGGAGTGCAACGATCTTACTAAATATGTTTCCGGAAGTTTGCAGAAAATTGCACAGATCGGTTCGTACGTCTCCATTCCGGAAGCAGACCGGTTGGTTATTGGTATGGTAATCGATGTTCGCACAATCGATTATAATCCTGAAGGACAATCCAATAGTACAAAAAGGAAGTTGATATCGATACAAATGATGGGAACCGTTATCGATGATAAATTTGAACGCGGTTTCTCCGTTTTTCCCCAGGTTGGCGGCGATGTTTACATGACAGACAGTGTCGATCTCGCGGTCATTTTCTCGAAATACCGCCAGCATGATTTTGCAGTCGGTAATATTTCATTATATGAGAATGAACGCCAGTATCTTGATCCTAATCGTTTTTTTAGCAAACACATTGCGATACTTGGTTCAACCGGAGCGGGAAAATCGTGTACCGTGTCTTCTATTCTACAGAAAGTACAACATCTGAACGACACACATATCATCATTCTCAATATCCATGATGAATACGCAGCAGCATTCGAGGGAGTTGGGAACATTCTTCGACTCAACGAATTGGAGCTTCCGTTCTGGTTGATGAATTTTGATGAACTGAGAGAAACCTTCATCGATGAAAATGAACCTACAGCGCACAGCCAGATTATGGTTTTTAAAGATGCAATTCTGGAAGCAAAAAAAAGAGCCAATCCTCTTTTACGGGATGCGTTGACTGTCGATACCCCTGCATACTTTGACATCACGGAAATTCGTGCCCGAATACAGGCGCTTGATCGTGAAAGAATCGCCGGTACAGGTGGTGCAAGAGAGAGGGAAGGGCCGTTTTATGGTCAGTTCATCAGGTTTCTTGTCAGGATGGATTCGAAGTTGAATGACAAACGGTATGAGTTTATTTTCCGTCCTAAAGTTTATAAGAGTTCCGAAACACTCAAGACATTGTTGACGCGGCTTTTCGGCCTTGATTCCGGAAAGAAAATTACTGTTATCGATCTCAGCGGAGTCCCGTTCGATGTCGTTAATACGATTGTGTCTCTTCTCGGACGTATGGTGTTCGATTTCAATGTATGGAACAAACACCGGCGCGATTTCCCTGTATTGATTGTGTTTGAAGAAGCGCATAACTATCTTCCGTCTGTTGCTACGCCGACAAGTTATTCTGCGAAGAAAACCGTCGAGCGAATTGCAAAGGAAGGACGAAAATACGGTGTCGGTTGCATGATTGTCAGTCAGCGGCCCGCCGAGGTTTCGGAAACAATTTTGGCACAGTGTAATAATTTTGTAACTATGCGATTGACGAATCCTTCCGATCAAAACTATGTAAAAAAATTGGTTCCGGATACTTTTTCAAGTCTAGTCGACATTCTCCCGTCGTTACGACAGGGAGAAGTTTTATTTTTAGGAGATGCCGTTCCGATTCCGGTTCGTGTGATGATAGATTTTCCGGATCCTCCACCCAACAGTTCTGACATCCAATTTTATGATAAATGGTATCATCAGGACTTCGAAACTAATATCAGCGATGTCGTTGAACGCTGGTGG
This sequence comes from Ignavibacteriota bacterium, assembly GCA_963835935.1. Taxonomy (GTDB): domain Bacteria; phylum Bacteroidota; class Ignavibacteria; order UBA10030; family CAVZMI01; genus CAWIHK01. The sequence continues at coordinate 67,888 of CAWIHK010000002.1, read as the reverse complement.
CGTCAGGAAAGAACCTAAGTATCCGGGAGGAGCCGCCATTCCATCGTTAATTCGTACGGCACAATTATTTCGTTGGAAAAAGTTTTGGAACTTTTCCCGGCAATCGAGCATATATTATTACCAAGGATTTGTCCGGAAGACTGCAGAACATGATATTTTTTTGTGTGCTTCCGGAATTGCATTCAATGGGCTAATTTGTCTTGTTCCGGTTCTGCTTCTTATCACATCAATTCTTGGAATAGTGATCAATTCGTCAACTACTGCAATGACGCAAATAAATGTATTTCTTCTGAATTTATTTCCGGAAGCATTCTATTCTTCAAAACTGCGGCAAGGTATACTCTCACTGATAAACGAACTAACGTTTCATCGCCGTTCACTCGGTCTTATTGGAACCCTCACGCTTGCGTGGACAACAACCAGTATGTTCGGTGCCGCGCGCACTGTTTTGAACTCTATCTACGGCACGGCGAAAAGGGTAAAATTCTTTTATAATCATCTCCATGATCTTATCGCAGTAATCATTATCGGTATTTTCTTTATAGCGATGAATTTATTTACCTGGCTTATATCATTTTTAAAAGAATCCAATTTCTTTTTCTTGAGGCGAGGTTCGTTAGAATATCTCGTGCTGAATACCGTAGTGGAAAATATAATAGGTTTTGTTTTGACGGTTATGACCTTCTGGTTCATTTTCAGGTTTATACCGTCCGAACGGCAATCCTCTCGGGTGCTCATCGTTTCATCCGTTACGACAGGTATTTTATGGGAAATCACCGGACGCCTTTTCTCACACCTAGTAATGACCTATCATTTCTTCAGTTCTGTGTATGGTGCATATACATTTCTTATTGTGGCGCTGTTCTGGGTTTATTACACGGGAATTATTTTTGTAATTGGGGCGCTCATCGGACAACTTTACAAAGAGCGCAATGCTGAAAGATAGTAACCTAAACTCAAATCTGACTTTTTACACTTCACTCCTAACAAAACCACCTTAAGTTCCTCCAAAGGGAGTCCCCTTGAGACAAAATACAATTCTCAAACCAAAAACAAATTCCAAAAGAAAAAAACCTCCGTAGGAGTCCTTCGGACAAATCACAAACAGAAAAATCTGCACAGACGTTTTTGCCTTGGAATTTGGGAATTGATATTTGTTTGTCCTTCCGAAAGGAATGCCTTCGGCAGAAGGACTACTTTGGGGGAATTTGATATTTGGATCTTGGAGTTTTGCCTTTGCCAAAGGTATATCTTCTGGCGCGGCCGTCCCTTCGGGAGGCATATTACACTCAATAGAACTATCAATAGTCTAAAGAAGTCGACTTCCCCATCTCTGTAACTACGTTAAAATATGGAAGATACTGAAAAATGGTATATATTCTTCTATTGACTTTCAAACCTTCTATGTCTATATTTGTTGACAAATTCAAAATTAAAATCTTTTCTCACATTTAGAGGTAGCCATGACACCGGCAGGGACCGAATTAATACCAGAGAAACGGGCTCTTCTCGGCCAACACTTGAAAGCAGCTGATGGCCTCCTGAAAGCCGGACAGTATGCTCAGGCTCAGGAAGAAGTGCAAAAAGCACTTGGCATCGATCCGACTAATATTTTTGCGAAAGCATATGCCGACAGAATAAAAATCGCCTTGGCACAGTCGGTTGCAAAAGAAGAACCTGCGCCGCCTCCGCCACCTGCGGTAGTAGAAGTTTCTGAGGAAGCAATTCGAGATTATCAATTGAAAGTTGAGAAAGTATGGGAAGATGGCGTAAAGACGGCTGACGAGGATGCAGTACTTGTTGCCGCCCGCGAAAAATTAGGTATTCCTCAGGAAGTCTATGAACGGATCGAACGCAAGGTGCGCGTCGACAGTTATCTTCACGCAATAAAAATCGCGTGGCATGACGGCGAAGCGGTCGACACGGCGGCCGCCAGTCTCGAAGAATTACGTAATAAATACGGCATCACGATTGAAGAACATATTGCTCTCGAAGGGCGCATTTTATTCGAATTGCGCGCCGATCGATCAAAAGGGAAAATACTTGTCGTCGATGACGATAAAGACCTCCTCTGGTTAGTGCGCAATACTCTGACTGAAGAAGGTTATCTTGTGGTAACGGCAACCAGTGCCGAGGAGGCGATGGACATTCTTTCGTCAAGCCTTCCGGATCTTATTCTTTCGGATATAAATTTCCCGAAACCTGGTGTCGGCGGATTCACTTTTTATGAAAGACTGCGGAAAGATCCAAAGCATGTAAACATCCCGTTTGTGTTCTTGAGCGCTATGGATGACGAGATGGTGGTACGGACAGGCCGTAAAATGGGTGTCGATGATTATCTTGTCAAACCGTTCGAGCCTGAAGCGCTTCTCGCGTGCATTGAAGGAAAATTGCGTCGATACCGCGAATTACGACAAGCGGCGCGATAAACAAAATTATGGGCAGACCGCTGTCGGAAAAAAGAAAGTTGATTGGATGGTGAAATAAATCTCAAGAGTTAACATAAAGATAACGAAGGTGAAGAGAACATAGTAAGTCTGCAATCGCTTCACCTTTTTTTATGAGATGATCGTTGAATCTATTTATTTAGTTGCAAAAAGGAATTCACAATGAGAAACGTTCGGTTTATTCTTGTTATCCTCCTTGTTGCATGCGCTTACGGACAAACAACCATAACCAATCCATCGATGAATAAAAAGATGGAAAAGTTAAAGACAGATTACGCAAAGGCGATTTCTTCGACGATTGAAGAATTAAAGAAAAACGGTTATATAGCAATCGACGATAAAATAGGTTTCGATGTTGATACAAAAGAATTATTTTCCGATGCAGGTTCATTGTATTTGTATGTAGATGTTCAGGTTGTCAAACCATACGAAACAAGCGGAGAAATTCCCGATCAGGTGAAAAAAGTTATTCGTGAAAACCTTTTAAAAATCATTCGAATATTGAATGCGAATTTGGATGATCTCACAACAAGCAATAATATTTCCGGTGTACGTATTAATATGACATGGGGACCTAATGATTCATCCACCGATATTGTAACTGTTCTTATCAATAAAAATTCGATTAAACCGTTCATTGAAGGTGAAATTACCCTGCGTGAATTTATGAACGAAAGAGCCAGAATCATATACGCTGACCAGCAATTAAAACTCCAATTTTAATTATATGCTGCTTCACACCTGTTCAATCTTGGATGACAAAAAGAATTTTCTATATAGTATTACTATCATCCATACAGAATTCAAGATCAGGATGTTGATCCAGAGGTAAACGTCGAGTCGTTGAACGACTGTGCAGAAGGCAAGAATTGCAAGCTCTGTCCCGAGTCCAAGTAAGCCGTTTAAACGAATGGCTGCTTCATTGCGATACCAGCGACGTTGAGTTTCAGGGGAGAGAATTATGTTTGAATTCAAACACCAACTATCTAAAGCTGCCATCATCTTATCTTGCCAACCATAAATTATCAGATACAAACGCTGGAGTCTAAAAGTGAGTGGATCAGAGCGCTTATCTTCTTCCATGACAGTTTCAAGAACACGATTGAATGTGTACAATTTCTCGGTATGAAGAAACGATACCTGATAGAAAACATGATACGAGACCCGGAGTGTTGTCCCGGCAAAAGCCACAAACGCGAGAATGATATACAGATGGTTTCCCAATTGAGAGAATAAATTATATCCGAGCGCAAAAAAGAGTCCGGCATTTACTGCAATGTCTGCAATCGAATCAAAAAAACGTCCCCGCCTGCTGAGCAAATTTTTTATGCGGGCAAGCTGGCCATCCGCTGAATCGAAAATATCTTTGAGTTCGATGAGGATTCCGGCAAGAAGAGCGTACGATGTTCGATGCATTGTAAGGAAGAATGCTGCGATGAATCCTATAATAGCGGATAGTAACGTTACTTGGTTCGGTGTTATGTTTGTGTGATATAATAATCTTACAATAAGGCCGGCAGTTGGGCGGATCACATAAGTATTGAATAATTCATCCGAAACGCGCGACTTGATCGACGAATCGTATGAATATCGAGTTTCCTTCACAGAAGGTTTTCAAGAAGAGGAACAATCTCTTTCTCGGCGGTGGCAAGATCTTCCGGAGTATCAATTTCAATGCAGGGGGAATCATCAGCTACGATAGCATTGATGGTTCCATTATTATTGATGAATTCTTGAAATGCGGTTTCATACCAATCCGATTTGCCTGTTCCATTCTTGACCTGTCGTAACAAAATATCGTAAAGGTCTCGTGTCGCACGAAGCGAGATTTTCGCAATGCCGATCGATTCTCCGACTGCATTCGCCGGTTCTATTCCTTTGCCGATTGAAGTTATTTTTCCGTCATTACTGGTCACAACTTTAATTTCTTCATTACCAAGTTGGTTCGATTGGCGAACGAGCAAGCTGTTTTCTTTTGGTGAAAGTAACAACGAGATCAAAAGTCTGCTGTCAAAAACGATATCTGTATCGGCAATGATAATATCATCGCTCTTGCTTGCCTCCAGTGCAAGATAGAGCGAGTATGCATTGTTAGTTGTTTCATACTCTTTGTTGTGAACATAAAGAGGCGTGAGAATGGGAAACGTTGCCGAAATAAATTCTTCGATCTTGCGATGCTGAAATCCTGTCACAATGACAAAATTGGCGAGACGAAATGAAAGGAAATTCTTTATAATGCGTTCCAGTATGGGAATTGAACCGACATTCAATAAACACTTAGGAGTATCGTTCGTCAATGGACGCAAACGTTTCGCGTTTCCGGCAGCAAGAAGTATAATTTTCATTTTAAGGTTGAAACGAATACATTGAAAATAATATATTGCCAATATATAGATAAGCTTGAAGAAATGCAAATTCTCCTCAGGAGTAGGTGTGCTACATATTTGTAAATAAGGAAATCTTCAGAGTGAAACAATGTAAATTCATACCGCAGCATAGCCGTTTCAAGTTTAAGCATTAAATGCAGTTAAAGGAGCATTAATAAGTTTGTTTATATCAATACCGAGTAGTTGTAAAACATTTCCACAATGTACCGAAGAATCGACTGTGGATATTGAAGCATTGACACCTCCTATTGAAACATTATCACATAACATCAAAACATTATCATTGGTGGATGAAACATTGACCGCGAATTGCCAAGCATTGTGGACTAAACCTGAAGCATTACCGACTCTAAGCAAAATAATGCAAAAGAGATTTGAAGCAATGGCTTTTTCAGGTTAAAAAAGGCAGTATATAAAAAAAATCCATTTTGCCATTATCTCAAAGGGATTTTTTGGGACACAAAACAAAATTATTCGGTTGTTTGCGTTTTTCACGGGCAACAGCAAAAGCTTTCCTTTCAATTAGGTTGCAGTATGCAAAAAAACCTTTACCGATGAATTTCTCAAATATCTTCTTATTGACAATCTCCTGCTCTGATGCTATCTTACGATGTGGCCATAAATTCATTTTGATTACAAAATAGATCAGATGCCAGTTATCGAACGTTTTGAAGAATATAGATTCTTTTTTTATTCAAATGAAGGTATTCCGAGAGAACCGGCTCATATTCATGTTTGAAAAAACGAAGCAATAGCAAAGATATGGCTTGATCCTGAAATTCAATTAGATTCAGGATATGGATTTTCATCGACTGAATTAACGGAGATTTTATCCATTACAACCGAGAAAAGAAAAATATTCTTGAGGAGTTGGAATGACTACTTTGGCAAATAATGTGTTTGCAAAATCTGTACGGTTTGGAGAGCAAACGATGATTGTTCTTTTTACCGATGGAAGAGAGCTCAGCGTCCCGTTAGCGTACTTTCCACGCTTGTTGAAAGCAACGCCTCAGCAGCGGTTACATTATTTGATCAGCGGCGGTGGAACTGGGATTCATTGGGAAGAACTCGATGAAGATATCAACATGGTTAATCTTCTTCTTGGTTTTGGTGACACAACAAAGCAATTGGGAAAAGTCGAAGCGGCATAAAAGTCGGTTCGCTCGATTTCATTTCGTATTATCCAAAAGCGGCCCACTAAACACGCTAAACACACAAAAACATTTTTCGATTGTTCCTCCCGAAGGGACACCTTCGGTGGCGTATTCCGCGGGCAGTTATTCCTTCCACTTTTCAAATTTGTGATGTGCATCCTTGCTTCTTTATTCTCTATTTGCTAATCTTGTGCTAAGATATTGCATGGAAAAACATTGATAATACTAATCTTTACAGTTATATTTTTGGCAATTATATGAATAAAATACCGAAGAAAATAGATAATAATTTGGCAGATATTCTCATTCTACTTGAGAACAAGTTGAAAATTATTTTTGGATCGAGTCTTAAAAAAATTATTCTTTATGGTTCTTACGCAAGAGGAGACAATGATAATGAATCTGATATTGATTTGATTCTTCTTCTTGATGATAATTCGAAGAAAAATGAACAATCGATCTCCGATCTGGCGGCAGAGTTTTTGATTGGTTATAATATTTTGTTTTCTATTGTACTGGAAAGTGAATCACAATTTTACAAATACATGGATGTCCTCCCATATTTCCAGAATATTCATAGTGAAGGTATTGAAATTTATGGATGAACGAAAAATAAGTCTTGCCAATTTTCGTCTTGAAAAAGCGAAAAACGAATTAAACAGATCGTGCTATGCTAATGCTCTGACAACTATTAAAAATTTTTTTTATGACCAGAAGAATTATCTCACCCCTTTTCCAAAGGGATGCCTTCGGCACAGGGTGACGATCTAATCTTTGATGGTATCTATCATGGGATTTCATCCCAAGCTAGATTATTCCTCCATGCCAAAGGCATCCCCGTTGGTCATGCGCGTTAAGTTAATTTTATTTTAGTAAAGATTTCAATTTTTTTAGGCGTTTTAGAACAAAAGTATTTCTATCCTGCACCACCCACTCAAAAGTTTCACTTTTTTCAATATTTGATGATTCTGCAAGAGCAGCAGGGAAATTGATGTAAAAGGACTTATTTGTTGGCCGTTCTACCTTCTGCATTTTTACCTTATACCCCATAATTCACATCTCCTGTATATGAGAATATAATTGATTATTATCATAAATACTTGTATGTTGTAATATAGTATATATACTATATACATACAAGGAGAAATACTCATGGAATCAATATCACTTCACAACTTATGTCCGGCATTATCCACCGAAGAAATTAAAAGAATAGCCCATGAATGTAGATTTTCAAAACGTGTGGAAAAAAAATTTTGCCCGAGAAATATCTCTCATTTCTTTGTCAAGAATCTATCAAAGGTACTGTGAGCTATAATGATTTAGCTTCTAAACTTTCTTGTGACACGAATTGCGATGCAAGTCGACAAGCATATTATTATAGGACTAAACAAGAAGCCGTGGAATTTTTTAAACAGATACTGGAGACGGTTATAAAACAAAAATATCACCTATCCGACATTTGTTACTTTCGATCTACTTTCAAACGGGTTCTCATACAGGATAGTACGATAATCCGGTTACCCTCAAAATTATATGAAATTTTCTCCGGAGTACGCAATGGAACTACGCATGTATGTAATGCCAGAATTCAAGGCGTATATGAGTTACTTTCCGGAAAATTCATTTCATTTTCGATTGATTCGTACAGTGAAAATGATGCAAAAGTTGCCCAAAAACTTGATGTGCAAGAAGGCGATTTGGTTTTACGAGACAGAGGATATTTTATTACTTCCTGCATTGAATCTATGAAAGAACAGGAAGCCGATTCAATAAGTCGCTACAAACATAAAATACGTTTCTATGATCCGAATACTTTGAAAGAGATTGATTTGTTGAAGCGATTGAAAAAAGAAGGATCATTGGACATTCGGGTAGTATCCGGTAATAATAAGAACGTTACCCTGCGTATTTTAGCCGCGCCAATCCCCGAAAACATTGCTAATGTCAGAAGGATGAAGACAAAAAAAGAAGCAAAAGGAAAATCATGTTCATACGATGTATTGCAATTACTGGGCTGGATCATTTTTCTCACCACCATTACTGATGAATCTCTTACCATTCAACAGGTATCTCGGCTGTACGCATTACGGTGGAGAATAGAGTGTATATTTAAAACGTGGAAGAGTGAATTTAGCTTCGATAGAATTCACACCGTATCAGATACTCAATTGCGAGTATTGTTGTATGCGCGTCTTATTATGATAACATTGCTTTATGAATATGTTTACAAACCACTGGAAATATCGATCATGGCAATGTACGGCAAACAACTCAGTCTCATGAAATTCATGAGGTACATAAACCGCAACCTTTTTTATGTTGTTCAGCAATTATCAGTGTTCCCTATGTGTGAAGCAGCTGTTTTTAAAATCATTCGCTACTGCTCATACGAAAAAAGAAAAAGAAAAAACTTTATCGATTTGATGAGTTCTTTAGACTTATCTTAACGCGCATGCCTGTTGGGGTCAAAATGCAAAATGAGAACAACAAAACCGGAGGGTTTTATCCATCGCTGTGATAGGCTTCGTACCGTCATAGCAAACATGGAGAACCACCCCAAAGGGGTGGAATATACTAGCGAGGGACGTAGTCCCTCGAAAAATAATCAGAAAAAAATAAAAACCCCAAAGTGGGTGGGATAATTATCTACTTATGATTAACACACGGACGATCTTATGAAAATCTCAAAAATGCAACCGGCGACTATGAAAAGAACAAGAGAACAAACTTTATTGCGAGGAAGCGTTCTTCGGGAGCAACCCGCTCGCCCAAAACGAAGTGGAGGCGAGAGCTCCCTCAAAACTAGCTGGTATAGCAAAGACATAGAGCGTTTCGAGGGAGCTACGCTCCCGAGGCATAAACGGGGGTTCTTCGGGAGCGAAGCTCCCTCAGAACTATCTGGTCTACAGAAGACAAAGAACGTTTCGAGGGAGCAGTGCTCCCGAGGCATAAAAGACTTCGACGATCGACGAAGCAACCCGCAACGACTCTGTTCAATCTCGGTTGCGGCTTCATTCCTAATAATATTTGCGTTTCTTTTTCTCCTCGCTGTTACAGCGTTTGCACAAAACGCCGACGGATTAAAAAACAGTACGATGAAGGGAACAATTGGAAAATCTCGTATAAACAATCAATCTTCATTTCAAAAGATTACTAACAAAGCCGCAAAAACGACTGGTGCTGCTGACGATTTTTGGCAGCAAACAAATGGGCCTTATGGAGGATATATTAACGCGCTTGCTATCAATTCCTCCGGTTATATTTTTGCCGGAACGCAGGGTAGTGGTGTATATCTTTCAACAAACAACGGTACAAGTTGGGTGCAGACTAGTTTGCCGAATTTATATATTTCATCATTAGCCATCAATTCCTCCGACTACATTTTTGCCGGAACGGATAATAATGGTGTATATCTTTCAACGAACAACGGTACAAGTTGGGCACAGACTAGTTTGCAGAATTTATATATTTCATCATTAGCCATCAATTCCACTGGCTATATTTTTGCCGGAACTTGGAGTGGAGATGTATATCTTTCAAAGAATAACGGTACAAGTTGGACGCAGGTAAATAATGGTTTGATGAAAAGCAGTATTACGTCATTAGCCATCAATTCCTCCGACTACATTTTTGCAGGAACGTGGAGTGGAGGTGTATATCTTTCAATAAACAACGGTTCGAGTTGGACGCAAACCAATTTGATGAATGAAGATATTCTTTCTTTAGCAATCAATTCTTCTGGTTACATTTTTGCCGCATGTGATAATAATGGCGTATATCTTTCAGCAAACAATGGTACAAGTTGGATGAATGTGAGTAATGATCTTAGTGGCTATGCTCGTTCTTTAGCAATCAATTCCTCTGGATACATTTTTGCCGGAGCGATTGGAGGTGTATATCTTTCAATGAACAATGGGGCGAGTTGGACGCAGATAAATAATGGTTTGCCGAATAGTCCCAATATGAATTCATTAGTTGTATCATTCGCCATCAATTCCTCTGGATATATTTTTGCTGGAAGGAATGATAGAGGTATATATCTTTCAATAGATAATGGTATGAGTTGGGCGCAGGTAAATAATGGTTTGAAAAATAGTTATGTTAATTCATTAGATATTGATTATTCTGGTAATATTTTTGCTGGAACTTGGAGTGGCATACATCTATCAACAGACAGCGGAACAAATTGGAAGCAGGTTAATAATGGTTTGACGAATAGCAATATTTATTCTTTGACCATCAATTCCTCCAACTACATTTTTGCCGGAACGGATAATGGTATAAATCTTTCAACTAACAATGGTACGAGTTGGACGCAGGTTGGTTTAGCTTCAGTTGATGTTCAATCATTAGCCATCAATTCATCCGGAAATATTTTTGCTGGGACGGGTTATGGTGTATATCTTTCAACTGACGACGGTTCGAATTGGACGATGACAAATAATGGTATGGCGAATTACCATGTTAATTCATTTGCCATAAATTCTTCAGGCTACGTTTTTGCAGGAACGGATAGTAATGGCGTCTATCTTTCAACGGACAACGGTACGAATTGGTCGCAGGTAGGTCTGGCGAATATTGCTGTTCCCTCCTTAGCCATTAATTCCTCCGGATATATTTTTGCCGGAACAAAGGGCGGAGGTGTATATCTTTCGACAAACAACGGTTCAAGTTGGGCGCCAATAATTAATGGTTTGACTAATAGCAGTGTTCAATCATTAGCTATAAATTCCTTGGGCTATATTTTTGCCGGAACAAGTGGTGGCGTATTTCGTTCAACGAATAATGGTGCAAGTTGGACACAGATAAATAGTGGTTTAACAAATAGCAATGTTCAATCTTTTGCCATCAATTCCTCCGGCTACATTTTTGCCGGAACGAATGGTGGTGGTGTATATCGAAGTGTTGAATCGACGACGGAAATTCCTCCAGCCGCTCCGCAAAACCTCACAGCTAAAGTTGGTAATGCACAAGTAACACTCAAGTGGAATAAAAACACTGAAACAAATTTTCTTAAATATCGTATTTATCGCGGTACAACATCCGGTGGTGAAACCTTGGTAGATTCATCCTCGGCATCGGTCACCGACACAACCAAAACATTGAGCGGACTTACGAACGGTACAATATATTATTTCCGAATTACTGCAGTGAATAGTTCGGGAATGGAGAGCGCATATAGTAATGAGGTGAGTGCAACGCCTACTAATATTACCACAATTACATCCTTCACTCCAACCTCCGGTCCCATTGGTACAACGGTTAATATTACAGGCATCAACTTCAATTCAACGGCAAGTAGTAATGTCGTGTGCTTTGGTGCGGTGAAAGCAACAGTGACAGCAGCCACTTCTACTTCGCTAACTGTAACAGTACCAATTGGAGCGACATATCAACCGATAACTGTAACAAATGTGACAACAGGATTGACAGCATATTCGAGTAAACCGTTCGTTGTTACATTTACGGGCGGAGGATCTATCACGAGTTCATCGTTTGCCGCGAACGTGGATTTTACGACAGGATCAGGTCCCTTCAGTGTCGCCATTTGTGATGTAGATGGTGATGGAAAGCCCGATCTTGTTGTGGCGAATTACAGTAGCAACACAATTTCGGTATTTCGGAATACCAGCACAATTGGGAGTGTCTCGTTTGCTGCGAAGGTGGATTTTACAGCAGGGGGAGGTGCCTATAGTGCCGCCATTGGAGATGTAGATGGCGATGGGAAGCCCGATCTTGTTGTGGTGAATAAGCTCAGCAATACAGTTTCGGTATTTCGGAATACCAGCACAATTGGGAGTGTCTCGTTTGCTGCGAAGGTGGATTTTCCGACATTGACAACTCCTTATAGTGTTACCATTGGAGATGTAGATGGCGATGGGAAGCCCGATCTTGTTGTGGCGAATTACGGTAGCAGCACAATTTCGGTATTTCGGAACACCGGCACAATTGGGAGTGTCTCGTTTGCTGCGAAGGTGGATTTTCCGACATGGCCAGGTCCCCTATGTGTCGCCATTGGAGATGTAGATGGCGATGGGAAGCCCGATCTTGCTGTGGTAAATAACGCTAGCAGCACTGTTTCGGTCTTTCGGAACACAAGCACAATTGGGAGTGTCTCGTTTGATGCGAGTGTGGATTTTACAACAGGGTCATATCCCTATAGTGTCGCCATTGGAGATGTAGATGGCGATGGGAAGCCCGATCTTGCTGTGGCGAATAACGCTAGCAGCACAATTTCGGTTTTACGGAACACCGGCACAGTTGGGAGTGTCTCGTTTGCTGCGAGGGTGGATTTTACAACAGGGTCAGCTCCCTATAGTGTCGCCATTGGAGATGTAGATGGCGATGGGAAGCCCGATCTTGCTGCGGCGAATTGCATAAGCAATACGATTTCGATTTTACGGAACACCGGCACAATCGGGAGTGTTTCGTTTGCTGCGAAAGTGGATTTTACAACAGGGTCAAGTCCGTATGGTGTCACCATTAGCGATGTAGATGGAGACGGCAAACCTGACATGGTAGTTGCCAATCAAGGTAGCAATAGTGTTTCTGTATTGCGGAATACGATAGGTGCTGGCAACACAACTCCAGCCACACCTCAAAACCTCACTGCCACCGCTGGCAACGGTCAAGTCACACTCAAGTGGAATAAAAACACCGAAGCAGATTTTCTCAAGTATCGTATTTACTGCGGCACAACTTCCGGCAGCGAAACACTGGTGGATTCTTCATCCGCATCAATCACCGATACGACAAAAACAATAAGCGGACTTACGAATGGCACAACATATTATTTTAAAGTAACTGTTACGAGTACCGCACGATTGGAGAGCGGTTATAGCAATGAAGTAAGTGCGACACCAACAGCATTAGCATTACCGATAGTCACAACAAATCCAGCTAACTCAATAACGAATAATTCAGCAGTATTATATGCCGCGATAAATCCGAATGGGTCAGGAACGTCGGCATATTTTGAATGGGGCACGGATAATACATTAACAACTGTATCGCAAACACCCCAGCAAGCAACAGGATCAGGTACGGATAATATAATATTTTCAGCGAGTATAGGAGGATTAAGTCCGAGTACAACATATTATTATAGAGCAGCCGCACAAAATAATTCCGGTACACAGCGAGGATCGATATTAAGTTTTGTAACAACTCCCTCAGCTGTAACACTCCAAAGCCCAAAGAACCAAGCAACGAACCAATTATTAGATGTAAAATTCAGTTGGACTCAAGCCGCAGGTGCAACAAAATATCATTTGCAAGTATCGACAGATCAGTCATTTAATTCTTCCATAGTATTTGATTCGACATTTACATCACTGACAGCAATAGTTGGGCTGTTGTCGTGTGGAACAACGTATTACTGGCATGTAAGTGCGGTAAATAATAGCGGTGAGAGTCCGTTTTCACCGACTTCAGAATTTTCAACGATACCATCACCGCCTGAAAAAATCGATGTAAATCAGACTTTTAACTTTCCTCAAAGAGGCGATATATCGAATTATACGAAACAGGATTATCAGATAATAGGATTGCCGGGTTCGAGTAATCAGTCAATACAAAAGTATTTGTCGGGTGGTGAGATGAGTGATTGGGAAGTGTATTGGGATAACGGAGACACGGCAAATTATTATATCAAGTATGACGGCGGTTCAAATTTCATACTTACGGCAGGTAAAGGATTCTGGTTAATATCGAAAAATAATATCAACTTGAATATATCAGTTCAAGCGGCAGCGATGAATAATAATTATGAGGTTGAAATTCCGCTGCACAGCGGATGGAACCTCGTAACGAATCCATTTAATAGTTCGATGTCATGGTCGAATGTTGAAAACGCAAACGGGATATCAGCTGTCATCTATGGATATAGTGGCGGATCGTATTCGCAATCGCCAAAATTCGATCCGTACATGGGATATTATTTCTTCAACGGTACACCGAATACAACACTCAGTACATTGAGAGTTCCATATCAAAGTATTTATGCAAATATTGTCAGTACCGAAACACTTGCAAAGAATGATTGGCGAGTGAATGTGAAATTGCAATCTGCCGGAATAGTTGACAAGAGTGTGTCGTTCGGAGTTTCACAATCGGCAAGTGTTGGTCTGAATAAATACAATTTCCGGAAACCACGAGCTTTAACTGCACTACCCGAAATTCATTTTGACCGTACGGATTGGGATTCGAACTATCCAGCATTTGCATCGGATATCCGTCCTTCGATAGGGGAAGTTGAGAGATGGCAGTTGAGTGTGAATGGAAAGCAGGGAGCATCGGCTAAACTTGTGTTTGGAGGAATAAGTAAAGTTCCAGCAAGCTGCGCAGTTTTTCTAGTCGATAGTGTGCACGCCATGTTTGCAGATTTAAGAAAAGATTCTGCTTACGAATTTACACAGCCAACAAATAGTGCTTCGATGACGATTCTTGTCGGATCACCGGAGAAAGTTGAAAAAGAAGCGGAGAGTGTTCTCCCGGTGCGCTACGAGCTCAGCCGCAATTTCCCGAATCCATTTAATCCGAGTACGAACTTCTTAGTTCGATTACCGGCCGCGTCTCAAGTGACGATACGAGTGTATAATATTTTGGGACAGATGGTTCGAGAAATATATCACGGCAATCTTGATGTTGGCCAGCATTGGTTCACATGGGACGGAAGGAATCAGAATCAGCAGAAGATGTCGAGCGGTGTTTATTATTGCAGGTTAGAAGTGTCCGGGAAGCTTTCGCAAAGCATAAAAATGGTTTTGATTAATTAAATTTGAGACTAATGAGTTCTGTAGGAACGACATATTTATAGCATAAAGATGGTTTTGATTAATTAACCAGTATGATTCTTCGCCGAAGAATTTAATTGGCCAATAAGTCCCGTTAGGGACGGCATATTTATATAAAAAAAGTAAAAAAATGAGTTCCGGAGGAACGACATATATAAAAAAGCAGTTCAATAATAATTATTTATTTTTAATAGATTTGTAATGAGGACAACATGCAAAGAATCGTAAGAATAAGCTGGCCGGTATGTTTATTTCTTTCTATTATATTAATTATAGAAAGCATACCGGCATCGATCGCACGGGCTGAAGATAGGATAGAAGTCATGAATGTTGACTTCAGGATTTCGGGCAATAAAATAATTATCTCGTACGACTTGTCTGGCCCTCTTGATAAGGAATATAAAGTTGCCCTGACATTAAGGCGAGAGAGTCAATCCGATTTTGAATATGAACCAAAGGAAGTCAGCGGATATATTGGAGAAAATTGTAAAGGCGGGAGAAGACTTGAGATAGAATGGGATTTTATAAAAGAGTTTCCTAAAGGTTTGTCGGGGAATGATTATTATTTCAAAGTAGATGCCGAGATGGTCAAGGGAAGATCGAATATGTGGTGGTGGATTGCGGGAGGAGCAGCGGTAGCGGGAGGAACGGCGGCAGTATTATCGAAGGGTTCATCGGGAACTGGTACCAATCATGTTTTTCCAGGACCTCCGGATAGGCCGTGAGGATGATAGATAAAATAAAAAATACTTCACCAAAGGAAAAAAATTCTAAGCTCTGGACTTGTCCACCAAAAACAACCGAAGGTTGATGCAGATGAGAGAAAACCCAGGTGGAAACAGAATATCTTTCTTCATCTTCCCGATATATTCATGTCTGACTAATAGAACTGACTTTTTAGCGAGAACTAATTAACGAGCGAGAAAAGAAAAATGCCGGCTCGAGAGTTTCAATCCACGATTCATTTTTATAACGCACTTGCTCCAGAAAAAGCCCCGATGGCGGCGCAGTCCACTCTGCGGCCGATCTATTTTTTTCATCCAGCATTGAGAGAATGCTGTTCATATCAACGGTTCCCCGTCCGACTTCGACAGCGCAACCAACTATGCGTCTGACCATCTTCCACAAAAAATGAGATGCTCGAATACGAATTAAAATTAAATCCGGTAATTCCCGCATCTTAACTTCTTCCACAAGAACTTTTGTTGATGTATTTTCTTTGTCTTTGTCGCTGAACGCCGTAAAATCATGCATCCCTTTGAATACATTGAAGATTTTGCTCATTTTTTCAGAATCGAGTGAGTCTTTAATCCACCATACATATTTTTTCCCGAATGCTGTGCGCCGTTTCGAAATTTGATATATGTAACTTCGGCCGACTGCGTCGGCGCGTGGATTAAAATTATTTTGCGTTTTACTAACCCGGAGTATGTTGATATCGGAAGGAAGGAGATCGTTCAATCCATGCATCAATTGGATTGGAGATAGTTCACGCGGAGAGGTAAGGCTTGCTACCTGGCCGATTGCGTGGACGCCAGCATCGGTTCTTCCCGATCCGGTGAGTTCAGTTGAAGGACCGCAAACTTTTTTTGCAGCTTCGAGCAGTTCACCCTGGATGGTGCGTGCGTTTTTCTGCACTTGCCAGCCGCTGTACCGAGTTCCGTCGTATTCGATGAGAAGCTTATATGATGTTTTCAATGGACTAGATAATCTATTGCATCTTCCTGATTTGCGAAAATCTGAAACACCATCGTCAGACGCGTGATGTAGAAGATGTTTGTCACATTTGTATTCAATCCGCACAACACAATAGTGCCGTTTCGTTGGTTATATTTTACACAGCCAGTGGCGAGCACGCCGAGCGCGAAGCTGTTTACGTGGCCGACCGCCGAAAAATCAATGACTAATTTCAAATTTCCTTTTTGATTCAGATTGTTTATAATCGTCCGCAGTTCTTCTGTTTCTTCTCCGCCCAAAAGATCGCCGCTCAATTCAATAATCGTGATGTTGAATTCTGCAAGGTGTATCAAATGATGTCCCATGGATAATTCTCTTATTGATAAAAATTACGCACCCAGCGGTGCGCCTTCATTTTTTGGATCGACGACTGCGTAAGCAAACGGCCGTCGGAGACAGAGCAATTGCGCTCGACATTTTTTATAGAACGCATACCCGGAATAACAATCGAAACCGCCGGGTTGCTCAACACGAATCGCAAGGCGAATTCTGAAATTGTTTCTGCCTCACCGCCCATTTCTTTCATAATATTTTGAACCCGTTCCCAAACTTGTTGCTTCCGGTCTCCGCGGAAATATCCATTGCGCCAATCGTTTTTTGGAAATACGGTATCCGGACGAATTGAACCCGTCAGGCTTCCCTCATCAAACGGTACGCGAGCAATAACTCCGATGTTTTCTTTTTGACAAAGCGGGAAGAGTTCATCTTCCGGAGATTGATCGAAAATATTGTAGATCACCTGGAACACGTCAATCCGTCCGCTGGCGGCAGCTTTAAGAACGGAGTGAGGTTGATGATCGTTCACAGAGATACCGGCGAATCGAATTTTGCCTTCTCGTTTCAGTTGTGTAATTGCTTCCCACCATTCATCGTCGAGCGACCAATCATCGAGCCACACATGAAATTGTTGAAGAGTAATGCAATCCATCTTCAAATTCTTCAAACTAGTTTCTGTGCACTTGATAATATAATCTTTCGGGAAAACATCACTCAGTAGAGTTCCTAGTTGCGCGGGCCAGAGCAAATTTTTCGGCGGGATTTTCGTGGCAACATAAATTTGTTCAGATCGTTCGCGAACAACTTGCCCGACAAGATTCTCGCTGTGGCCGTCGCCATAAGCTAACGCAGTGTCGATAAAATTTAAACCGTGGTCGATAGCTGTATGCAGAGCACGCAGAGATTCCTTGTCATTCGCTCCGACCCACATCGCTTTTCCGATGCCCCAGGCTCCGAAGCCGACTTCGGAAATTTCAAGCCCTGTTCGTCCTAGATTGCGGTAATTCATCTTTGCCTCTCCAATAAGCCTAGCTAAAACATAATAGCTTTAAATTCCTACAACTGACATCGTATCAAATTTCTTAAATTTAGATTTTGTTTGTCCTTTCGAAGGAAAGCCTTTAGTAGAAGGACTCCTTCGGAGGAGCTTGTTATTTTGAACTTGGAACTTATTAGTACAGCAAATTTAATTGCACGAATATGATTTCTAAGAGCACACTAATAATAGTACAAAAAATTGATTCCACGTGCAATAAAAAAAACCAATCAAGGAAGGGAATCAAAAAAGGGAAAGAACGGAATTATCGGTAATAATAAAATTTTCCAATGATGCCGTTTCTTTTCAAATGCATCATCTTTCTATCCATGAACAAATTCACAAGAATATCTTCTGAAAATTTTACTGGTAGTTTATATGTTTCTTGAAGGTCTTAACCTGTCTTTTCGGATATTTGCAAGCGCGTTTTAGTCAAATTTTAAAATAACTCGAATTACGCCACTTTTGGTGGAAAATTGTAAATAATAGGTTTGTATTTTGGTGAAGGAATTTGTATTCCTTCGGCCGCGGCTGTTTCTATCCACGCGTTTTTTGCAATCAAAACTTCACGCAAAGCTTCTTCAGGTGAATGACCGAATGCAGAACAATGAATCAAATCAGGAATGTCGGCAATCCATCCTTCGTCTTCTTCACTATAGAAAACATTTATATGGTAATCAGTTGCCATTCTAAGCCTCATCAATCACTTGTAAATTATGACGCTCTATTAACGCAATTGCCTGTCTTACTTGATACGGTTTTGCTTTTCCGTTGACATTCTGAACATTGATTAACTCTTTAATGTTCTCTTGTTTGTAAATATAA
This sequence comes from Ignavibacteriota bacterium, assembly GCA_963835935.1. GTDB lineage: Bacteria > Bacteroidota > Ignavibacteria > UBA10030 > CAVZMI01 > CAWIHK01. Next base: position 49,228 of record CAWIHK010000002.1, on the reverse strand, counting down.
TGACTTCCATGTACTCTTGCCAACGAAAATCCGAATAATTCCAAAAAATGTTGAAAATCCTGAAAATCAATATTTTTTGATCCTGAGAGTATAGATTCTATTAATTTTTGATTTTTCATGAAAAACGGTTCTTATACAATATGTTTTTTAAGACCCGCGAGAATTTGAAGCGCCTCCAACGGAGTAATCGAATCGACATCGATGGTTCGGATGCGTTCCCGGAGTTCTTCATCTTTAATTTCGAATAATGTCATTTGAATGTCGGTTTGCACTCGACTATGTTTTTTCTGCTCGCCTTGAACCGAGAGTTCTGCGCCTTCAAGGTTCTTCAGAATTTTTTTCGCGCGATTTGTAAGTTCTTCTGGCAATCCGGCCATCATCGCCACCTGAATGCCGTACGAATGATCGGCAAAACCTGGTGTTACTTTATGAAGAAAAACAACTTTGTCGCCATACTCGCGGACATCGACTTTGTAATTTTTAATGCGCGGGAAAATATCTGCCAGCTCGTTCAATTCGTGGTAATGTGTGGCAAAAAGCGTTTTGGCTCCGATTCGTTCGTGAAGATATTCCGTCAGTGACCATGCGATGCTGATTCCGTCGAACGTGCTCGTGCCTCGTCCGATTTCATCCAGAAGGATCAGACTTTTTTCCGTTGCGGTGTTGACTATATTTGCAGCTTCGTGCATTTCAACCAGGAACGTGCTTTCTCCGGATGCAATATTATCCGATGCACCGACGCGTGTGTAAATCCGATCGACCAATCCGATGTGAGCAAACTTCGCCGGAACAAAACTTCCTATTTGCGCTAAGAGGCAAATAAGTCCGACCTGGCGCAAATAACTCGATTTACCGCTCATGTTAGGGCCTGTTATAATCAAAATTTGTTGATCCGCCGTGTCGAGTTTTGTGTCGTTCGGAATATAGCGCTCGCCAGGTGGAAGCAGTTGTTCAATTACCGGATGCCGTCCTTCATGTATTTCGATCGTAGTGTCGTTGTCCAACTGCGGCATTATATACGCATGATCAACCGCGGTGGAAGCAAGCGATACGAAGCAATCGAGTGTTGCGATCAATCTGGCGTTCTCCTGAATTATTCCGGCATCTTCTGCAATCCTAAGGCGGATGGAATTAAAAAGTTCTGTTTCCAGAGCGTTAATTTTTTCTTCGGCATGAAGAATTTTATCTTCGTACTCCTTCAATTCCGGAGTGATGAAACGTTCGGCATTTGCGAGCGTCTGTTTGCGGATATAATCGCTGGGAATTTTTTCTTTGTGCGTATTTGTGATTTCAATGTAATAACCAAAGACGTTGTTGAATCCAACTTTCAGCGATGAAATTCCTGTTCGTTCGCGCTCTGTTTTTTGAAGCTTTGCTATCCATTCTTTCCCGCTGTGTGCAAGCGTGCGAAGTTCATCCAATTCGGTATTGTAGCCGCTTCGGATCACGTTGCCTTCAGTTATCGTTGCCGGCGGATCGTCGGCAATTGAGCTGTCGATTAATTGAACGATTGAAGGCAGAGCTTGCATACGGCTGTAAATTTCTTTCAAAGCTCCGGATTGAACTTTGGCGATTAGAGATTTTAGTTCGCTTATACATTTAAGAATTGATTTGAGCGCAATAAGTTCCCGCGGGGTGGCTCTGTTCGTGCAGATTTTAGCAATGAGCCGTTCAAGATCGCCGATGGTAGATAAGATTTCGACGAGTGTACGCCGAAGTTCCGGTGAGGTTGTCAGTTCATCGACTGCTAAGAGACGTTCTTTTAACAGGTCGAGATTTTTTAAAGGACGATTGACCCATTGCTTCAACAATCGACTTCCCATCGATGTTTGTGTTTTATCGATCACACTGAAGAGTGTTCCATCCGATGTTCCTGCAATAGATGATGTGATTTCGAGATTACGTTTGGTTGAGGCATCCAGTATAATAAACTCACTCACATTTTCCGGCATTAACTTTTTAATATGCAGGAGATTTGCTTTTTGAGTTTCCTGGAGGTAATTCATGATCGCGCCGGCGGCAATAACGCCGACACGCAATTCCTCACAGCCGAATCCTTTCAACGATTGTGTCTTAAAGTGTGTGAGCAATACTTCGTAAGCATAATCATAAGTGTAAACCCAATCGTCCACCTTCGAAAAGATTCCACGATACGCGCCTTCAACCATTTGTTTCACAGTGTCGAGATCTCGTTTTTGAACAAGAAGCTCCGAAGGTGCAATGACTGCAATCTGTTCCTTTAATTGATAAAGCGGAAATTCCGCAGTCATAAATTCGCCGGTAGAAACATCGGCATGAGCGAAACCGATAATATCGTTCCCCGAAGCGATGGGGGATGGAAGAGCGATCGCGGCAAGAAAATTATTTTGTCGTTGATCGAGAACCTTTTCCGAGAAAGAGACTCCAGGTGTAACCACTTCGATCACATCGCGTTTCACAATTCCTTTTGCGAATTTCGGATCTTCTAGTTGCTCGCAAACTGCAACGCGATAACCGGCCTTCAGTAATTTCGGGAGATACGTTTCAAGTGCGTGATGGGGAAAACCCGCCAGCGGTACTTCGCCGGCGGCGCCGTTCCCGCGGCGTGTAAGCGTTATACCGAGCACGCGTGAAGTCGTCTTTGCATCTTCCTCGAACGTCTCAAAAAAATCTCCCATCCGAAACAAAAGAATTGTATCCGGATATTTTGATTTGACCTGCCGGTATTGCTGCATTAATGGTGTTGACATGAAATTATTCTTCTGTGTTACCTCAAGTTTTTACTGTACTTCAAACCACAATAATTAGTAAAGTATGATTTTCGGGGAATGGATGCAAGAGGTTAAGAAAAAGTATAGTGTTACAGTTCTGGATGTTCTTCGGTTGGTTTCATGGGTGGAGGACTTTGGATTTCATCTCTTACGTGAGCTGTTCGCCTACTCAAACATGCAGGACACATGCATTGGTTATTGACGAATTGTTTGTGGGATAAACCATGTATGACACCTTGATATGAATAAAATCTCTCAGCTATTAAGTCAAAGTATTGCGTATCACCAGAATTATATCTGCGGAATACCGAATGCGCAACATGGTCTGCCAATTGAACGAGTCGAGATGCTTTAGAATTCACGAACAAAGGTGTCTCAGCCAGATTTTTAATTGATCCCCAACGGGTTCCTAATGTTCGAAAATCTCTCGCCAAATCTTGGAGAGCAGTTTCATGCGTACTCTCATCTAATATAAGAATACCTCGATGGCGGTCTCCCTGTCCTCTTAGGTTCGATAAATATATATCGAATCGACTACATATATCTTCAAAGGCAATTTTAACCGGATCTTGTTCAGGGAATGAGGCTTTATGAACTGCACATGCAAAGGCATAGGCGGTCTCATATGATTTTTTTAAGACATTTAGAGTTGCCCTAATAACCCCTCTCGCCTCATCTTTTCCCATTTTATTCCACGGGGCCAAACGGCGAGAAAAAATCTCAGATGCATGAAATTCAATTTCATGGGGATTGGCAGGATTGATTGTTGTAGCGAGCGTATCCAATTCCTGTGTAAACCAATTCGCTTGAGCTTCGAAAACTGAAATTCCACCGAGAACGAAATACTCTTCATTCTTATTGGAAGCCGAACCAGAGTCATCTAGGTATAGTAGATGCATAAGATAAAATAAAAAATGCAGCCAGGTGGATTATTCATCCATCGAACCGACTTTCGGCTCTCCCAACCGCAGAATTATAGTACGACATAATGTCCATTATGTCAAGGGATATTTTTTTAAATTTTTTCATTGAGCCTGTTGCACGAATGCCATTTTATAAGATCTAAACGTCAAAAAAAACAAATTTAAGGCATTTTCCCATGAAAATTCGATTTATGCAATAGACTCCATTAAGGTTACAAATTATCATTCGCCTGTGTGACATTCTACACATTTCATTTCTTTCCACATGTCGCCGATATCTGCCGGATGTTTGAAATCCAATCCCCCAACCGACGATTTTATTCTATCACAAATATCGTTCTTTCTCTGCGGCGGTAAGGGACTCGTTCATCGATCCTGTCCGATATCCCTGAAGATCCAACGTTATATATAAAAAACCTATTTGCCTAAATTCTTTCACAATCTGATTGCGAAGAAACTCGTCGAGGAATCGTGGCAATTCATTTTGTCCGACTTCGATGCGTGCTGTTCGTTCGTCGTGGAAACGAACGCGGAAATTTCTGAAGCCAAGTTCCCTCAATAGATTTTCCGCAGAATCAACTTTAGCAAGATTCTCTTTCGTGATCGCTGTACCGTAAGGAAATCTTGATGAAAGACACGCGAATGATTGTTTATCCCATGTGGGAAGATTGAGTTCACGCGATAGTTCGCGTACATCTTGTTTGGTGAAGCCGGCTTCGAGGAGAGGAGAACGAACATTTTTTTCTTTTATAGCTCGCATGCCGGGACGGAAATCTCCGATATCGTCGACGATTGATCCGTCGGCTATCCACGCGATATGTTCCTTTTCTGCTATTTCGTCAAGTTTGGAAAAAAGCTCATTCTTGCAGAAGTAACATCTGTCCGGCGGGTTCTCCTTAAACTTCAGTAGATCGGTCGCTTCGGTTTTCACGATAACCGTACGGGCGCCGAAGGATTCCGCAAGTCTGCACGCCTCCTGGAATTCTACTGACGGATATATCTCTGATTGGCCTATGACAGCCAGCGCATTATTTCCCAAAACATCAACCGCAATCCGAAGAAGTAGCGTACTGTCAACTCCTCCGGAATATCCAATAACCACACTCCCGAGATCTTGCAGAATTGCCCGGAGTTGCATTTGCTTTTGATCTAATGTCATCCCCTGTGAATCCGATCTTTTTACTGATTTGATATTTGTTGTAGTGTTTGGATTATTAAAGGTTCAATCGTATCGATCGGCATTTTTTGTGAAGTCCATAACTCGAACGATTTAGCTGCCTGATGCAATAGCATGGTTAGGCCGCTGATAGTACGCGCACCCTGGGTTGCTGCGAGACGAAGAAACTTTGTTTCTATTGGGTTGTACACAAGATCGAAAACGATCTGGTGATCGTTGAATGCTTCAACTACCGTTACGGGAGAATCATCTATTTTAGGATACATACCGAGTGGTGTCGCATTCACGACGAGTGCAGACCCGTTGATTTTAAAAATGGTTCCCGGCATAAATAAATCGACAGCTGAGATATTCTTAAAACTGAAATTCGCCAGAAAAAATTTCCGTAAAGTAATCGCGTACTCAATATCAGGATGAATGATGTGAATATAACGCGGTTTAAATTGATGAACCAGCACATACATTACAGCGCGTGCGCCGCCGCCGGAACCGATTATGGAAACTTCACGTCCTTCGATTTCTGCAGCATACGGCTTTAGCGTTTCGATAACACCGATGATATCAGTATTGTAACCTCGTAATTTATCTTCTTCATTGACGATTGTATTAACGGCGCCGATTGCTCGTGCTTCATTTACCACATCATCAAGCATCTGAATTACGGTTTCTTTGTGTGGAATTGTTACATTCACACCGACAAGGCCTAAAGCTGCTAATCCGTGCAAAGCTCGTTTCAGTTGTTGAGGATGGACGTCGAACGGCAAATAGGTGTAATCCAACCCAAGCAATGAAAAAGCGCTGTTGTGTATCAAAGGCGAAAGTGTATGTGAAAGTGGATGGCCGATGAGTCCGGTTAATTTTGTTGTTGCTGTTGGGACATGCAGCTTCACATTAGAAATATTTATTTCAGTCATTGCGTGTTCCGTGTGGGTCTATTGTTTAACGAAATTCTGCAAATTCTGGTAGGAATGAAATTCCCGGGAATTCGTTTTCAAAAAAATCCTTTTTTCGTGGATCAAGTAAAAAACATTGACGCAGCGATTCAAGAGCCTCCTCTGATCGACGAAGCGAAAAAAGGACTTTCGCCCGAACGTAATATGGGTCGGGCCATGAAGATCGTAATCGGATAGCTGTTTCCAGCGCTTCCATTGCTTCGAGATTAGCCCCGCATTCGGCCAATGTATCGCCGTAATCAAACCAGGCATCAGCGTTAACGGAATCCAGTCTTACCACCATCCGATAACTTGCCAGCGCTTCCTTTAACATCCCGAGATTATATTCCACATCCGCTTTTGCATACCATAATTCGGGATGGTCATGCCGGAGCGTAATCGCCTTTGAATAATCTGCAAGCGCTCGTGGATAATCTTCTAGACAATCGAAACAGGAGCCTCGCCCGAAATATGATTCATAATGCTTATCGTCTTCTTTCAATGCCCGGCCAAAACATTTGATGGCTTCATGATACTCGCCCAGTTCTTCGTACGCATTCCCCATATTGTGCCATGCAGGGATATCGTTCTCTTCAACCCGGATAGTCTCTTTATACGATGTGATGGCTTCGTACAACCGTCCCATATTTGCGTATGCATTTCCTTTATTATACCACGCAGCTGCAAAATCCTCCTTGATCGCCAGAGACATGTTGTAACTTTCGATGGCTCTGCTGTATTGCCCCATCCGATTCAATACAATTCCGCGGTTATACCAGGCATTGTAATTATATGGATCATGATTCAAATGTTCGTCATAACTCTTCAACGACTCATCCAATTTATCCATGTAGTCGTAACAATATCCCAATTCATACCAGGCATCGATGTTATTTGGGAAATTATCGGTGATAAACCTGAAGATACGCTCTGCTTCGGAATATTTTTCTATTTTTTCGAGGGTTAGTCCTTTGTTGAATAAAGCTTCCTCGTTATTTGGGTCAATCGCTATGGCTTGATCGAAGCATTCGATGGCTTCAACCGTTCGATTCAGATTGTCGAAAGTGATTCCACGATTAAGAAGAATATCAGGATCGATCGGATTTATAGAAATTGCCCTATCGTAGGCGTTGAGTGCTTCCTGATAGCGCTGCAAATTATTGAGAGCCATCCCCTTTTTTAACCATGCTTCGGCATTGTAAGCTGTGACATCGAGTAGGGCATTGATAAAGTGAAGTGCTTCCTCGAACCGGTCGTGTTCGAAAAAGAAATTTATTATTTCTTCGAGGGCATCGACATTGGTAATCCCGACATTCCCGTTTTTCAGAAGCTCTTCGAACTTACGGATTTCTTCGTCCATCCGTTTTTCACGCCGGGTTGCTTCCTCATCATCTTCATAATTATCAAATTCGTAAAGATTCATTTCCCCCTCAAAGCTAAGACCTTCAACTTGCGTTTAATTTATTGTTCTCAGCGGTCAAAAGCAAGAATATTTTTTCCTTACAATTATTTAATCAAAATTGATTGATTTTCCTGTGGTTTTCGTGTATATTTGTCGGTTAATGATTGCTCAGAACCTTCAACATATACATGAACGAATTCGCGCAACATGTCAAAGGATAGGGCGGAATCCTGATGAAATGACGTTGGTGGCCGTTTCAAAGTCCTTTTCTGAGTCGGTTATCGAAGAAGCCTTGCAAGCCGGGCAACATGAATTTGGCGAGAATTACGTTCAGGAATTCAGGCAAAAACTCGAAAAACTGCCGGATAAAGAAATTAAATGGCATTTTATCGGTCACCTTCAGACGAATAAAGTTAAATACGTTGTCGGTTCGATTACATTGTTACATTCCGTCGATAGTCTGCACATCGCGGAAGAAATTCAACGCCAGGCAGAAAAACGCGATTGTACGGTTGACATATTAATTGAAGTTCGTACAACCGACGAAGCTACCAAAACGGGAGTAGCTCCAGATAAGGTTATCCCATTGATTGAAGAAATTGCAAAGCTCGATAGAATCAATGTGGATGGATTGATGACGATCGGACCTTTTTTGCCGGATCCGGAAAGGGCACGTCCTTGTTTCCGGCAATTGCGGCAAATTCGCGATGAGATTCGGTCGAAAAATTTACAACGTGTCCACATGAAACATCTATCGATGGGGATGACTAACGACTTTATTGTTGCCATCGAAGAAGGTTCGACAATTCTCCGTATCGGTTCTGCGATTTTTGGCAGTCGTCAACCGGGAAAAATTAGCGATAATTAAAAGGAGGGATAATCATGAAATTGAGTCCGCTCGACATTAAGAAACAAGAATTCAAACGTGGAATGCGCGGTTTCGATACGGTAGAAGTTGAGACGTTTCTCGATATGGTCTCAAACGAGTTTGAAGAGTTGATCAAGCAGAATAAGGAGTATAAAGAAAAAGTAGCCACGCTTGAAACTCAATTGAAAGATTACAAACAAATGGAAGTGACCCTTCGTCAAACACTGACATCGGCGCGAGAAACTGCAGAAAAATCTGTTGAGAATTCAAATAAAGAAGCTCAATTGATTGTGCAGGAAGCCGAGTTGAAGGCCAATCAAATTGTAGATCATGCCCGGCGTGATTTATCGAAAACGAAGGAAGAACTTTCAACACTGAAGGCAAAAAAGGAAGCGATCGTCAGCCGCCTGCGTGTTCTGTTGCAGAGTGAATTAGAACTAGTGCGCGCATTGGAAATCAACGACGATACTCAGGTTCAACACGCGATGTCAATGGGAACAGGAAAAAGCTCACTTGATATAGATGAAGTTGTCCGAGCATTGGATTCGGAAGAACCTTCATAAACGAAAGGTCGATATCATGAACGATTTATTGCCTTTGAGAAAATATGTGGACGAAACGGTTTCGTACATTCGTTCAAGAACATCCTTCAAACCTGAAGTCGGTATTATTTTGGGGACAGGATTAGGCGGCTTGGTAAAGGAAATTAAAGTGGAGGTGATTTTAGATTATGGTGATATTCCACATTTTCCTTTATCGACTGTAGAATCGCATCAAGGGAAACTGATTTTCGGCACACTTGCCGGGAAAAAAGTTGTCGCGATGCAGGGACGTTTCCATTTTTATGAAGGCTACACGATGCGGCAAATTACTTTTCCTGTCAGGGTGATGTCGGAAAAAATCGGCCTCGGTGTTTCAACGCTTTTGATTTCAAATGCGGCAGGCGGTTTGAATCCGCTTTTTCATGCAGGCGATCTGATGATGATCACAGATCACATCAATCTGTTGGGCGATAATCCGTTGATCGGGCCCAACGACGATTCGATTGGACCGAGGTTTCCGGATATGTCGGAACCATACAGCAAGCAGCTTCAACTCCTTGCCGAAACAGTGGCGCTCGAAAATAAAATTCAACTTCAGAGGGGAGTGTTTGTTTCCGTTCCCGGGCCGAATTTAGAAACACGCGCGGAATATCGATTTCTTCGATGGGCCGGAGCCGATGCCGTTGGCATGTCCACTGTTCCTGAAGTAATAGTCGCAAATCACATGAATATCAAGACGCTGGGTATATCTGTAATCACTGATGAATGTTTTCCGGATGCACTCAAGCCTGCGGCGCTGGAAGAAATTATAGCGGTTGCAAACAAAGCCGAACCAAAATTGACATTAATTATGAAAGAAGTTATTCGCTCATTATAATAAGATTAATCAGATATGTTTAAAGAACTCAACGACAAAGTATCTTATCCGGAAATTGAACAGAGAATTTTATCCTTCTGGCATGAACATAATATATTCCATCGGAGCATGAGTGAACGCGATGATGGAAAAGATTTTACTTTCTACGAAGGCCCGCCGACAGCAAACGGCGCCGGGAATTCACCATGTCATGGCTCGCACTATCAAAGATCTCGTGTGCCGATATAAAACAATGCGCGGTTATCAGGTGCATCGCAAGGCAGGTTGGGACACGCACGGGCTTCCGGTAGAAATTGAAGTTGAGAAAACTCACGGCTTCAAACATAAAGACCAGATCGAAGCGTACGGTGTTGAACAGTTTAACAAGGATTGTAAAGACTCTGTTTTTAAATACATGAAAGATTGGGAAGACCTGACCGAGCGAATGGGTTACTGGGTCGATCTGAAAGAAGCATACGTTACATACAAAAATGAATATATCGAGTCGGTGTGGTGGGCGTTAAAACGATTTTTCGATGAAGGATTTATTACCAGAGGTTTCAAGATACAACCGTATTGTCCGCGATGCGAAACTCCGCTCTCTACGCACGAAGTGTCGCAGGGATATGAAGATGTGAAGGATCCTTCCGTTTATATTAAGATGAAAATTAAAAATGAAGACGCTTCATTTCTTGTATGGACAACAACACCATGGACACTCATTTCGAATGTTGCGCTTGCCGTCGGCTCAGATGTCGATTACGTAAAAGTTTTGCACAAGGATGAAAACTTGATTCTTGCTGAAGCCCGGTTGGCTGCGTTGGAAGGCGAGTACACTATTATTGAGCGATACAAGGGAAAAAATTTAGCCGGCAAAGAGTATGAACGCATTTTCAATTACGTGCCGGTTGAGAAGAAGGGCTTTTATGTAATTGAAGGGGATTTTGTAACAACCACCGATGGTTCAGGTATTGTTCACATCGCGCCGGCGTTCGGCGAAGATGATTATCAGGTTGGCAAAAAGTTCGATCTCCCCACGATCAATCCCGTCAACAAAAGCGGTGAGTTCACATCAGAGATAACGGATTGGGCAGGGCAGTTCGTGAAGGAAGCTGATCCTTCGATCATTCAGAATCTGAAATCCAGAAAAATATTGTACAAGAAAGAAACGATCACACACAGCTATCCGCATTGCTGGCGCTGCAAATCGCCGCTCTTATATTATGCGCGTACATCGTGGTACATCACGACCACAAAATATTCCGAACGAATGCTCAAACTCAACCGCGAGATCAATTGGATTCCGCCTGAGGTTGGTGCTGGGCGTTTCGGGAATTGGCTCGAGGAAAATAAGGACTGGGCTTTATCGCGCGATCGCTACTGGGGAACACCGCTTCCGATATGGGTGACGGACGATGGAAAAGATATGTTGTGTGTCGGATCGATCGATGAACTTCTTCAGGGTTTTGTTGAGGACGAAAATGGAACTCGAACAAAAGTTCAACGTGAAGGTCTCGATCTCCATAAACCTTATGTGGATAGAATTGTGTTCGAGAAAAATGGGAAAATATTTCGGCGTGTTCCGGAAGTGATCGACTGCTGGTTCGATTCTGGCGCGATGCCGTTTGCTCAACATCATTACCCGTTTGAAAATAAAGAATATTTCGAAAAGAATTATCCGGCCGATTTTATCGCCGAAGGGATCGATCAAACACGCGGTTGGTTTTACACGCTCCACGCTATCGGAACTTTTCTCTTTAATAAACCGGCGTACAGAAATGTGATGGTCAACGAGTTGATTCTCGACAAAGAGGGAAAGAAAATGTCGAAATCCGTCGGTAATATGGTTGACCCGTTCGCGACGATTGCAAAGTTCGGCGCCGATACCGTACGATGGTTTTTGATTACAAGCAGTGTTCCATGGCGTCCGAAACTTTTCGATAGTGAAGGCCTCGGCGATATTCAACACAAGTTCTTCGGAACACTAATCAATACGTATGCATTTTTCGCTCTCTATGCGAATATCGACAAGTGGCAATTTTCGGAAAATCCTGTGCCGGTGAAAGATCGTCCGGAAATTGATCGATGGATTCTTTCGACATTAAACAGTTTGATAGGCCAATATATTTCCTGCATGGATAATTATGATCCGACTCGAGCAGCGCGCATGGTGTCGGATTTTACAATCGATCAGTTGTCGAATTGGTACGTTCGCCGCAATCGCCGGCGTTTCTGGAAAAGTGAACAAGGAAAAGATAAGAATGCCGCTTATCAAACTTTGTGCGAGTGTCTTGTTACTGTGACAAAATTGATGGCTCCGTTCGCTCCATTTCTTTCGGATGAAATTTATCGCAATTTAAATTCCGTTGTGAAAAAAGAAAAATACGATTCTGTTCATCTTGCGTTGTTGCAGGAAGCCGACACGGCCATCATCGACGCCGAGCTTGAACGACGTATGGAAAAAGCGGAAAGAATTGTGTATCTTGTCCGTTCAATTCGTAGCAAGTCGAATCTGAAGACACGACAACCATTGCGGCGGATTATCGTTCCGGTGACGAGCGATCAGGATCGCGCGATGATCGAACGAATGTCGGATGTAATTATGGAAGAGATCAATATCAAAGCTATAGAATATGTTACAGACGAGGATGCTGTCATTAAAAAACGGGCGAAACCGAATTTCAAGATTCTAGGTCCGAAACATGGAAAACAGGTACAGCATGTGGCTGCACGTATTCGTGAATTCACATCGAAAGAAATCAACGAAATAGAACGAAATAGTTCGGCATCCTTTAAAATTAACGGCCAGGCCATCAGCGTTGCACGGGAAGATTTTGATATTCTTCATGATGAAATTAAAGGTTGGCTGATAGAATCCGACAATGAGATTACAGTGGCTCTCGATATGGAATTGACCGATGATTTAATTCAAGAGGGTAATGCCCGCGAATTCGTGAATAAAGTACAGACTATGCGGAAAGATGCGGGGTTTGAGGTGACGGACAGGATAAAAATATATTTTAAGACTGTGCCCTCATTGCAGGATGCAATTATCGGACTTTGTGGTTATATTCAAAACGAAACACTCGCCGAAGCAGTGCTCCCGGAATTCAAAGCCGGGGAATATTCGGCACAGTGGGATGTCAACGGAGAACAATGCAATATTGGAATTGAGCGCATTAGATAATTTGATTCAACAGCGGAAGGAGTAAACAACATGCCCGCGAAAAAAAGAACGAAGAGCCCAGCTTCGGCAAAAAAAGGAGCTTCTAAAAAAACTGCTCCGAAGCGTAAGCTTTCAGCATCGCCAAAAAGCAAACTCACTGCGGCAAAATCAAAAGCACCCGCAAAATTGGCAGTGGCGAAAAAATTGCCGGGATTTAGCAAAACAGATCTCGCTCACTTTAAGGAAATTATTCTCAGCAAACGGAAAGAGATCATGGAAGACCTCGACAGTCTGAAAGAGAGCATGATGGATACCACAACTGGAGAATATGTGAGCGAGAATTCGAGTTACTCGGTCCATATGGAGCAGGGAACAGACGCTATGGAGCGTGAAAAAACATTTCTGTTCGCCGCGCGTGAAAGTAAATTCCTTAATTATCTCGATGATGCTCTCAAACGGGTTGAAAAAGGCGACTACGGCCGGTGCGTCGATTGCAATAAACTAATCGAGAGGGAACGGCTCGAAGCAGTTCCACACGCCCAACTTTGTCTGCGCTGCAAATTGAAACGCGCGCGATAAAATTTCGTATATAATACATCAATAATCTTCATAAAAAAACTAAGGAATTCTTGTGCGGGTACTCTTAATAACCGTCTTTCTTGTTCTTACAGATCAGATTACAAAACTACTTGTCAAAGGCGTTTCTATTCCTTTTCTCGGAATTATGTGGCATGGCATGCAGTACGGGGCCAGCATTCCTGTGTTAGGAGATTTTCTTAGATGGACCTATATTGAAAACGCAGGCATGGCATTCGGAATCGATCTCGGCGGGAAGCTGTTCTTCTCAATTTTTTCTATTGTTGCCTCGGTTGCCATTGTTATCTATCTTTATAAATCTCGTACCCAGACCCTTCTTCTAAGAATTCCGCTCGCGATGATTCTTGGAGGTGCAATCGGGAACCTGATCGATAGAATGTTTTACTCATGGTTGTTTGATGGAGGAAAATTATTTTATGGACGGGTTGTCGATTTTATCGATGTCGATTTTTTAAAAGTGAATTTTCTCGGAATTCAACTGACACGATGGCCAGTCTTTAATATTGCGGATGCATCGGTGACGACGGGAGTAATCTTGCTTCTAATTTTTTATAAACGTATTGCCGAACAGGAAGCTCAAAATCTTTCTGCGGTGCCCGAATCGCAAACCGCAGATCAAACGGCCGGTCCTGATGCAGATGCGAACAAATGACCGACGATGATTCACAGTATCAACAAATCCATCTCACCGTTCCACCGGCAAAAGAAAAAGAACGCCTAGATAAGTATTTAACTCACCATATCCAAAATGCCACAAGGTCAAAAGTTCAGCAGGGTATCGAGGCAGGCTTTATTCTTGTGAACGGGAAGAAAGCAAAACCGAGCTATCAAGTACTTCCCGGCGATGAAATTCATATCACAATTCCAAAACCGCCGCCGCCTGAAGCGCAACCCGAAAATATTCCAATCAAAATAATTTTTGAAGATGATTATCTTCTTGTGGTTAATAAACCTGCCGGCATGGTGGTTCATCCCGCTTATGGAAATTACACAGGTACGCTGGTAAATGCACTGCTTTATCATTCACAAAAATTGTCAACATTAAACACCGCAAACCGGCCGGGGATTGTTCATCGATTGGATAAAGACACATCCGGATTACTTGTAGTTGCAAAAGACGATGTTACGCATGCAGGCCTTTCAAAACAATTTGCGAAAAAAACTGTCGAGCGCGAGTATTGGGCTGTTGTTTGGGGTATGTTCAAGAATCTGTCGGGCATCATTGAGGCAAGCCTTGGCCGGAGCAAGCGTGATAGGAGGAAGGTCGCAGTTGTTGCAGAAGGTAAACACGCAGTCACCGAATACAAAGTTTTGGAAGAGTTCGATTTTCTGTCGTTGATAAGTTTACATTTACAAACAGGACGTACACATCAAATTCGTGTTCATTTATCTCATATACATCATCCTGTTTTTGGCGACCCGACGTATGAAGGCCGGAGCATTCAATGGGTCGGCGCATCCGGAATTCAGCGGTCACGTGTTCAGAATTTATTGGAATTAATACCGCGGCAGGCATTGCACGCGAAGACGCTCGGATTCATTCACCCGATGACCCGCGAGGCATTGAGATTCGATTCAGAGTTGCCGGATGATATGAGGATGCTATTGAATGAATTGCGAAAAATGGAAGATTCTGTATAACAAGAAATGTCAGAAATGAAAAGTAAAAGTTCATTGATTCCTTTTGAAAGAATAGGCCGGACGATTTTATTGATCCGAGGACAAAAGGTTATGCTTGATTATGATCTTGCTGAATTGTATGGTATAACAACCAAACGTTTAAAGGAGCAGGTTCGTCGTAATCTTGAACGGTTTCCATCCGATTTTATGTTTGAGTTATCAGCGGAAGAAAAAACCGAGGTGGTCGCAAATTGCGACCACCTGAGTAACCTAAAGTTTTCCCCTTACCTACCGTATGCATTCACGGAACATAGAATATTAATGCTTGCCAATATTGTAAACAGTCCCAGGGCAGTTCGTGTCAGTATTCAAATTGTCCGCACCTTCATTCGGATGCGCGCGATACTTTCTTCAAATATTGAACTCACTCACAAACTTGAACAGTTGGAAAAGAAGTATGATGAACAATTCGAGGCTGTGGTCGAAGCTCTTCGGCAACTTCTCACACCTCCTGATCCACCAAAGAAGCCAATCGGTTTTCATGTAGAAGAACCAACGGCGCGATATTATGCTAAACGAAAAAAGTGAAAGTGAATAATTTCATTATAAAGTTGGAAATTAATAATCTATGAAATCACAACAACAACGCTCCGTCATCGTTCTTGCAATCATCGCGGCGGCATTGGGATTTTTTGTCGACGCCTATGATCTCCTTCTATATAATATTGTTCGCAACGAGAGTCTGCTCGGGCTCGGTTTGTCGGGTGGACAAATACTAAGTGTTGGTATCGATTTATTGAATGCACAACTGTTTGGAATGTTAATCGGCGGCATAGTGTGGGGTATCCTCGGGGATATTCATGGCCGACGGTCGGTGCTTTTCGGTTCCATTATTCTCTATTCTATCGCAACGTTCATCAATGGATTTGCGGAAAGCGTACCGGTTTACGCAGTGTGCAGGTTTACAGCCGGGTTCGGACTGGCTGGAGAATTAGGAGCTGGAGTAACGTTGGTTTCAGAACTCATGTCTAAAGAAAATCGCGGATATGGAACCATGATCGTTGCAGCCGTCGGTGTGCTGGGTGTGGTTGCCGCATCGCTGGTAGGAAATGCATTCCCCTGGCGGACGGCATATTTCATCGGCGGAGGTCTCGGCTTATTGTTGCTCTTACTGCGTCTCGGAGTGCGCGAATCATTGATGTTCGAAAAATCGAAAAGCGTTTCTGTTTCCCGCGGAAACTTTCTTGCACTATTTACCAACATCGGCAGGTTGAAGAAATACGCATGCCTGATTCTTGTTGTAATGCCGATCTGGTATGCAATTGGTATTTTGATCACATTCTCGCCTGAGATGGGCACGGCGCTCGGTCTTTCCGAAATTCCTAAAGCTGGCACTGCAATTCTTCTTTATTATCTTGCGCTAACATTTGGCGATCTCACCAACGGATTTCTAAGTCAGAAGTTTCACAGCCGTAAAAAGATCATCGCTGTGTTCATGCTTCTTACTGCCATCTTCTATGTTGGATATTTCACGCTCTGCGGAAGATCCACTTTTATGTTCTACTGTCTTTGCTTTTTAATTGGCTGGTCTTCGGGTTATTGGGCGGTATTTGTTACAGTGTCAGCCGAGCAGTTCGGCACAAACCTGCGAGCCACGGTTGCTGTGACTGCGCCAAATTTCGTGCGCGGCCTGACGGTTGTGCTCACAATGGCTTTCAAAGTTCTTAAAAATTATCTAGGCGATGTGCCTAGTGCAGCTCTGATCGGTGCAGTCACAATTCTTGTGGCTTTCATCGCGCTGTATCAGCTTGAGGAAACCTTCGGCAAAGATTTGGATTATATCGAGCAAGTCTGATGAGTCATCAATTATGCTTGATAGTCTAAATATTATTTCGACTCCTCCAGCATTCTTCGGTCGATTTGGATATTCTATCCGTGTGGTTATAATGATTTTTTAATTTTGAAATTAAAGATCAGTTCTGAAAAAACCCCTCCGGGAAAATCAGTTATAGATGAAAATATTTTGTCAATATGGGCACTTCGTTCCTTCTCAAATTGTTATACACATCGATCCGTTTTCAATTAACAGGAGGAGACTTCAATGTCATTGCGGCCAATCAGACGAATCAGCCAGGCTAAACCGACTCTCGAAGGTGCGGGTGTTCATCTTCGGTGGGCGTTCGGTTTTGGACAAACTTCGGAGGTCGATCCGTTTTTGCTTCTGGATGATTTCCGGAACGACATCCCTGAAGATTATCTTGCCGGATTTCCTTGGCATCCTCACCGTGGCATCGAAACAATCACTTATGTGCTTGCCGGTTCTGTTGAACATGGAGATAGTCTGGGAAATCACGGTGCTATCGAAGCAGGCGATGTTCAATGGATGACTGCTGGAAGCGGAATTATTCACCAGGAAATGCCGAAAGGCGATCGAATCGGCAGGATGCATGGATTCCAATTGTGGGCAAATCTTCCATCTTCACTCAAGATGACACGACCTCGTTATCAGGAGGTGAAGTCCGTGGAAATTCCTATAATCACTGATGACGATGGAACGGAGGTTCGGATTATTTGTGGTAAATTTTGGGGAAAGAAAGGTCCGGCAGAAGGGATTGCCGCCGACCCGCTTTACCTGGATGTTTCCGTTCCGCCCGACAAAAAGAAAACGTTGCAGATATCATCGGCGAGCAATGCGTTCGCTTACATTTTTTCCGGAGCCGGAAAATTTTGCAACGCATCGGGACCGCTCGCAGTTCCGACTGAAAGTGTAGGCTGGTGGAATACATCTCCACCGGCGCAGGCTTCGAATCGCTCACTCGTACTCTTCGACAACGGCGACGAGATCGCCGTTCAGGCGGGAGGCGAAGGGGTTAGATTTCTTCTTATTTCCGGACGACCGTTTCAAGAACCTGTGGCATGGTACGGACCGATTGTGATGAACACTCAGGAGGAACTTCGTCGCGCGTTTGAAGAACTTGAACAAGGAACATTTTTGAAGAAATATTAAAACCCGATCTTCCGGATCGGAGTGACAAAAAATTATTGGAAGGAGAATTATCATGACCGGTCTCGATGTACTCTGGCTGCCGATTTTATTATCGTCCGTTGCCGTGTTTCTGGTGAGTTCATTAATCCATATGATCTTGCCCTGGCATAAAAGCGATTACCCGAAAATGGCGGAACAGGATAAAGTTATGGATGCACTACACCCGCTAAACATTCCACCGGGGGACTACATGATACCCAGGCCGACGGATCGAAATGAAATGGTTTCTCCTGAATTTAAGGAGAAAATAAAAACCGGCCCGATCCTGATGATGACGGTGATGCCGAGCGGTTCTTTGTCGATGGGGAAGAGTCTTGTCTTCTGGTTTCTGTATAGTGTAATCGTGAGCATCTTCGCGGCTTACATCGCCGGACAAGCATTCTCCACCGGGGCAGACGGCATGCAAATTTTTCGGTTTGTGTCTATCACAGCGTTTCTCGGATATTCTCTTTCACTGTGGCAAATGTCGATCTGGTATCGCCGTGCGTTATCGTTATCGATCAAGGAGACAGTCGATGGATTGATCTACGCGTGTTTAACAGGATTGTTGTTCGTATGGCTCTGGCCGAGATAACGGTTTGTAGATTTGGAAAATGCGCTTTATTATTTTTGCCTAAAATAATTTTATAAAGTATGCAAGGTTTTTTCTGCAGGATGTAGAAAAAACTGATAGCACAGATGGTCATTGATTTTATAAGTCGGTGACCATCTTTTTTATAACGGAGTTTCATACTCCTGTCGATCTTTGTATTAAAAATGAAAAAGTTTTCGGAGAATTATTGTATATTATCTTTATCATTTGGAGTCATTAGGAATAAATATGAATAAGATTTTTCTTATTATCGTTTTGGTATTATTCATGTCGATTAATTCTTGTTTTTATAAAAAATCAGTAGCTGGAGTAATTTCAGATATTTCGCTTCCACCCGTTTCGACTTTTAAGAATAGCTGTGAACGATGTCATGAGTCTGATGGATCTGCCTACGGCACGAAAATCGGAAATATGGGAGACAAAGCACTCAGAAGTGAAATTGAAGAAATGATGTCCAACGAGGGTAAATTAAATCCTGATAGTGTCGAGATTGATGCAATGGTTGCGTTCAACATATCATTGAAAAACAATGGACCGTTCGCAGCGGCGATAAATTCCAAATCTTTTTTAGAAGGAAAAGCCGCCAGTTTGAAAATAGAAATCTCCCCCGATACAAAATTAGAAGTGAATAATGACAATGTCAGAATAATAGAGAATGGGAATTTCCGGGAATTATTTTATAATCCGGCAGAAATTAAAAAAGTAGGGGTCACAGTTAAAAGAAACGGTATTTCTTCTTCCTTCGATTTTCCGGATGAGATGTGGGTAGAATAGATTTTGATTGTAGAAGATTCTCTTTTTCTAAAGTATCTTTCTTAGCTGGTCACGGAATAAATAATAAATATTCTTATATTATTGTCGGAGTGGAATAGAAATGCAGATTCTTTTTTTCGACAACCATTCGTTCATAAAACTGTGTCCTCAATGGAAAAAGCACTAGAACTTATCAAACAGCTTGTAACAGATTTCAAAGCGCAGGAATCCGCCTACCTTTCACCATCGTACCAGGAGAGTCAGGTCAGGCAGGACTTCATCGATAAATTCTTCACTGCTCTCGGATGGGATGTAACGCATACTTCCCAGAAAAATCCTTATGAGCAGGAAGTTCACATCGAGAACAAAGTCCATATAGCCGGATCGCAGCGACGAGCCGATTATGCATTCTTCCTCGCTCCGAATTTTCGCGATCCGAAGTTTTTCGTCGAAGCCAAGAAGCCAGCCCGCAATCTTAAAAATGAATACGACTATTATCAGACGATCCGCTACGGATGGAATGCCAATACTCCCATCGCGGTGCTGACAGATTTCGAAGAAATTCATTTGCTTGATTGCCGATACAAACCGAATATCAAGAATATTTTAAATCATAAAATCGAATCATTCCATTACAACGATTATATAGATACAGAAAAGTTCTCGCGTATCTATTGGCTTCTCTCGCACGAAGCTGTAGCGAACGGTTCCATCGAAAAGTATACGGCGGAACTTCCGAAACCGCGTGGCAAAGATATTCAGCACGGATTATTCAAGGGGAAATATCAACCGGTCGATGAAGCATTTTTAGAAGAATTAGATGAATACAGAGAAATACTCGCGCGGACATTTAAAAAATCGAATCAAAAACTTCAGAGCGAGGAATTGACCGAAGCCGTTCAACGGACGATTGATCGGCTCGTTTTCATCCGCTTCCTTGAAGATAAACAAATCGAAGAGCCGGAGATTGTCAATCTTCGCTCGAAGAGTTCGGCATGGAATGGTTTCCTTGCTCTTTGTAAACAGCTTGACCCGAAGTATAACGGACTCGTTTTCAAACCGCATAAAGTTCTCGAAGAAAAAAAATTCGTTCCTCCGGATGA
Source organism: Ignavibacteriota bacterium (assembly GCA_963835935.1). Taxonomy (GTDB): domain Bacteria; phylum Bacteroidota; class Ignavibacteria; order UBA10030; family CAVZMI01; genus CAWIHK01. Next base: position 28,901 of record CAWIHK010000002.1, on the reverse strand, counting down.
TGAGGAGTTTGCCCGAATATGCAGCGAACTTGCCGACCCGGCCTCACCGTATGATTTCGATCAGATACCGGTTTCAATTCTTGGAAGCATCTACGAAAGATTCCTCGGTAAAATTGTTCACGCGACGGACAAGCGTGTTAAGGTTGAAGAGAAACCGGAAGTCCGAAAAGCCGGCGGCGTTTATTACACGCCCAAATATATCGTCCGGTATATCGTGAATGAGACCGTCGGAAAACTTATCGATGGTAAAACTCCGAAAGAAATATCGCAAATGGCATTTGCCGATATTGCCTGCGGAAGCGGATCGTTTCTGATTGAAGTCTATAATCAACTGTTAGATTACCACGTCCGTTACTATATCGCGCATCCGGATAAACAGAAAGAAACGGACGTGATCGAGCGGAACGGCAAACTCCAATTAACGCTGAAGAAGAAAAAAGAAATACTGCTCAATAATATTTACGGTGTCGATATTGACTTTCAGGCGACCGAAGTAACACAGCTTTCTCTTTACCTGAAGTTGTTGGAAGATGTAACAATGCAGGATTCTCATCAATTTGTTTTATTCAAAGAGGCAATCTTGCCGGATTTGCGCGAAAACATTGTGTGCGGCAATTCATTAGTGGGTTGGGATATAATGGATGGCCAGCTCTTTGCGACGATAAACGAGACGAAATTAAAACCGATGAACTTCGAAGATGTGTTCCCGGATGTAATGAAACGCGGAGGTTTTGATGCGGTTGTGGGGAATCCGCCGTATGGAGCAGATTTTGAAAACGTCGCGAGAAATTATTTCCAAAAGATATATAAAGCCGATAAAAGTGGTAAAGAGAGTTATGTTCTTTTTATTGAATGTGCAGTAGATTTATTAAAAAATAATGGGAAAGCTTCTTATATCGTTCCTTCGGCTTGGCTTGGTTCCGTGCGATTCAAAGAACTCAGAGAATTTCTGCTTGAGCAGACAATACAACAATTAATAGTTCTCCCATTCGATGTATTCAAAGATGCTTATATAGATACAATGATGTTCCTTGTAGTAAAACGAAAATCGATCAACGACGATCAAGTTGGAACCTATGCATATCCGAAGAAAGTCAAACTTGAAAGGATTCTATTAAATCATGATGATTTTTGTTGGATTAGACAAAGTCTTTGGGAAAAATCAGATGAGAAAAAGTTTATTCTTGGTTCGGAGACAGTCACACTACTTGATAAGCTTCACACTAACTGCTCCACATTTGAGCAAGCAATTGAAATGAAACGAGGGATTTTATTTGATAAGAGTCTTATAAAGAAATCAAAGAAATCACAAATCTATGTCGAATATTTTGATGGTGATGTTTATAGATATATTGTGAATTATTCAGTATTAGGATGGTTACCATTTGACGATTCACTTAAGGAGCGACCGAAGGAATTTAAATGGTTTGAAGGCCAAAGAATTTTATTACGTCGCCTCGTGAATAGACAACAAAGATTGATGGCAAGTTTATGTTCTAAAGTTTTCCTTACAAACAAAAATCTTTATAGCATCCTACCACGAAATAATATTGATCCGAGATTTGTATTAGGACTATTAAACAGCAAATTGATTTCGTATCTCTATATAAATCAAGTGACGCAGGCTGTTAAAGATGATTTTCCACAAGTTACTATCAAAGATGTTCTAAATTTGCCGTATCCTTTGGTTGATGAAATACGACAAAAAAGTTTAACATCATTTGTCGAGCAAATATTGGATGCAAAAGAGAAATTGTCGAACGCCACAACCGAAGAAGAGACGAATCGGCTTGAGATGCAATGCGAACGTCTTGACTGCCAAATCGATGAAGCGGTGTATGAGTTGTACGGGTTGACGGAGGAGGAAATAAAGATTGTGGAGGGTTATCTTGAATAAGCTTATGACTTTTGTAAGTAGTTCGATGGCTGCAGAATTAGATAATGAGAGAACTGCAGTACGAATCCTATTTAAGATGGATTCTAATCTTAGTTGTTTCTTTGAGCTATACGAAATCGAAGACCACGCTTCACCGCTACCAATAGATAAAGCGTATACAGAAGAAGTAAGTCATTCAAATATATTGATTGTTATTCTTGGAACAGAATTGCGTAAGGCTGTAGTAGAAGAATTCAATACTGCGATTCAGTATGGATTGAATATCTTTTGTTATATAAAAAAAGGGACTCCAAAAACTACTGAACTTGATAAGTTCATTGAGGGAACAGCATACTCAGTCCATTGTGGTTCTTTTTATACTTCTGACGAATTGGTAACAAAAATATGTAATGATTTAATAAACGATGTTACAAAATCATATATTCAAAAAATAAATCTAGATAAAACTCAAAATAGAGATGAGTATTTTACAAAAGTCACCCTATCCCCAACAAATGAATATCGGTATTTCCCAGTAGATACACTAATTGAGGAATCAAAGAGAGAGGAAATAGCTTCTCTCGATAAAAACCAACTTATATCCCTCGCAATTACGACAGAAGAGCAGTATGGTGATTATCGTTCTGCTTTGCTGTTACTTGAGATTGGGTTGCTTCGAGAACCAAACGATTGGATGTTACATAATAATCGTGGTGTCATTCTTGATAAAATGGGTCTTCTTGAAGCAAGTCTGTATAGTTATAAAAGGGTTCTTAAATGCAAATCTGATTCTGATACTGCGCTGTACAATGTTGGGAATATATTAATGGATCTTGGGAGAATGCAAGAAGCCATAACTTATTATGAACGATGTCTAAAAATTTCTCCCGAAAAAACCGCAGCGCTGAATAGCCTGGCTGTTTGTAACCTACGTATAAATAGGATAAAAGAGGCACTAAATTGTTCTGAAAAAGCAATCACAAAGACAGATGATATTATTGTTAAGGCAAATTATGCATTGATTCTATCGGCTAATGAGAAATATATGCAAGCATTACAAATATGCGACGAGCTTACATCAAGCCCTTATTATCAAAGTTATACCCGTTCGCAAATATATTATGGATTAAAAGAATATGAAAAATCGATGATAGAAATTGAGTCAATTCTTCAAATGGGTGCACTAGATTATTCCTTGGCCATTAGGAAGTTCTATTGTCTAAGTGCTTTAAATCGAATAGATGAAGCAAGAAAATGGATTGATATTATTGAAGATAATTATCCATTTCGTTCTCAGGATTATAATGATATTGGATTTGAATTGATGGATAAATATCATTTGTATGAAGAATCTGCGCGATTATTTCATAAATCGCTTGATCTTAATTCCAAAGAAATGATTGCTTGGAATAATCTTCAGTCGTGTCTTGGTGCGATAGGGGACTTTGAAGGTGTATTGTTGGCCTCTGAGGGTGCACTTGATACTAATCCCTTTGATCAAAAATCAATTAAAAATAAAATGATTAGTTTAACTACTCTGGGCAGGGTTGACGAAGCAATATCATTTGCGGTAAAGAAGGGTCTGGCACTATTTCAAAATGAAGAATTGTTCGAAGCATTTGATCAGAATTTTAAATCATCCTTGGACAAACAAGGGGTGGATATCAAAGAATTGAATGCATTTTTCCGAAAATTATCGACACTTAATCTTGGATCTAATCAGTAAGAATAGGTTAAGCCAATACTTGATTTGTATTACTTCCTAATCCGACACAAAAAATTATAAATTAAAAAGGAATAAAATGGAGGTTTTAGGAAAAATACGTCTTTATTCTTCATCGTTTTATTACTGTGGTGTGTTTCGTCGAACGCACAATGGAAACGGGCCGACAGTCTCGGCGGGAGATTCGTCCTGTCATTTGCATCGAGCGGAAAAACCGTTTATGCCGGCGCTATCGGGCCGCATGAAATTTTCTATCTTTGTTGTCGGATAAACTAAAATTAGATTAGCGGATGAGGTTTTATGAACAACGATCTGATAATGTGGATCATATCCTGTAGTAGAAAAATCTCTTATTAAAAAAACATCGCCGGATTCTAATGTCATGCTAAAAGGTTAATGCTATATTCTCTCATTTCATCCAATAAATCATCCCTTTGTTCATCTGAAAGTTCTTCAAATGGATCAACAAAGTTATGTTTTAAAAACATGGGATGATTTTTGATCGCATTATTAAGAAAATCCTCATAATAAATACTTTCGCGTTTCGTCTTCCCGGATTGAAACAAATCTGCGTATCTATCCCATTCCGGATATGCATGACTAATATCTGATAGAATGAATTCGCCTCTAAATATTTTACCGATTTCGGCATAGTGTTCAAGGGAAAAATCAAGAGCTATTAGATCTGATTTAGAAAATTGATTTATATCAATGTCCGTGGAGGATAACCGAACATAATAGTTTGAGGATTTTTCTATCGGGGAATTATGTTCGAAAGAAATAACTTCAGGTTCAAGAAGCATATCTTTGAGCATGCTGCCCCCTGGACCATAAGGAAAAGCAAAATATTCATCCATCGAAATAGGACGGGCATGATTTCTAACATGGTATCGATCTGCAAAAAAAGCAAGTTTAAGAAGGGCCATATAATTATACTCTCCTCCCACTTTTTGCAACAGATATTGTATCATGGCCCATCCCTTTTCTAGAGAAAAAGGGAAGTGTATTTTTGTTTCGATTGTTGACCTCACGGATGAATGATAATTGAATAAATTTTGAAAAGCAAAACCACACAATATGCATGTACCTATGTGTACATATTAAGATATGACATTTATGTCACGTTGTCAAGTTTAAATCGAAAAATCACTAACCGCTAAACTGAAACGTTACGAAATCTCTCCGCCTGTCTTTTTTCCTCAATTTTTCTTATCTTTCTTAATAATATTTCTTTTTTACAAGGACGGCATCATGCTCGATCTGAAATTTATCAGAGAAAACAAAGATATCGTAAAAGCCGGCATCGCGGCGAAAGGCGATACCAACCGGGTTGATGATATCCTGGCGCTCGACGAACAACGCCGCACCATCATCACCAGCGTCGAAGCGATGAAGGCTAAAAAGAACTCGGTCTCCGAACAGGTTGGCAAACTGAAACGGGCCGGACAGGATGCGTCGGCCATCATCGCCGAAATGGAGTCGGTGAAGAATTCGATCAAAGGATTAGACGAAGAACTGAAGGTTGTTGAAGAGGATCTGCAAAAACTTCTGTTGCAAGTCCCGAATGTTCCTCATCCATCAGTGCCGATCGGTTCGACGCCGGCCGATAATCAGGTCGTTGGAACATGGGGCGAGAAACCATCTGTTGATTTCAAACTAAAACCACACTGGGAAATTGTCGAGCGGCTTGGCATCATCGACTTTACACGCGGCGCGAAAGTCGCTGGAGCAGGTTTCCCTTTCTATGTCGGCAAAGGCGCGCGCCTTGAACGGGCTTTGATCAATTTCTTTCTAGATCAGGCTTCTGAACATGGCTACAATGAAATCTGGGCGCCGACTGTTGTAAACGAAGATAGCGCGCGCGGCACAGGGCAAATTCCCGATAAAGAAGATTTAATGTATGTCGTCGATCGCGATCAACTATACATGATTCCAACGGCGGAAGTGCCGGTGACGAATTTTCATCGCGACGAAACGCTGTTTGAAAAAAATCTGCCGGTAAAATATTGCGCGTACACTCCGTGTTTCCGCCGCGAAGCGGGATCGTATGGCAAGGATGTTCGTGGTTTGAACCGCCTGCATCAGTTCGACAAAGTGGAACTTGTGAAATTTGTTGTCCCCGAAAAATCGTACGACGAGCTGGAAAAATTGCGTGAAGATGCCAGTCATCTTTTGCAACTGCTCGGTCTTCCTTATCACACATTATTGATGTGTACGGGCGATATGGGTTTCACACAAAGTAAAAAATACGATCTTGAGGTCTGGGCGCCGGGCCAGGAAAAATGGCTCGAGGTTTCGTCGTGCAGTAATTTTGAAGCATTTCAAGCAAGACGGATGAATATAAGGTACAAACCGGAGAACGGATCGAAACCGGAATTTGTTCATACATTGAACGGATCTGGACTTGCGCTTCCGCGTGTAATGGCGGCACTTATCGAACAAAACCAAACGCCGGATGGAAAAGTGATTATTCCGAAGATCCTGCATAAATACACAGGCTTCGAAACAATAGGGTGAGAGAATTAAGAATGAAGAATTCAGATTGACGAATTGAAAAGCAGCCATCGAGAAAGCATTTCAAATAGCCAATTTATTTCAATCAGAACCAAGGTCATTAAATGAGATCGCTGTTACGGCTGAAGCCGTATCTTTGGCGATATAGAAAAACGCTTCTAATCGGCGTAATTTTTGTCGTCATCAGTAATATTTTTTCGATTTTCCAACCACTCCTCCAGGGTCGAGCAATCGATTCACTCAAACACGGAATCGAAACGCACGCCATCGACACTTGGAATCTTCTCGGTTACGCTGGCCTCATTATCGCTTTCGCACTTATTGCCGGTTTATTCATGTTCCTTGTGCGACAAACTGTCATCGTAACGTCGTGGCGAATCCAGTATGATATCCGGAACGATTTTTTAAATCACATCCAGAAACTCGATCTTCAATATTTCCAGAACACACCAACCGGCGATTTGATGGCTCATGCAACAAACGACATCAACTCCGTTAGAAACGCGGTCGGCCCCGGTATAATGTATCCGGTTGACACATTGACATCGTTCGTGATGATAATTGGCGTGATGATGTCGCTCGACTGGAGATTAACATTGATCGCATTGATTCCGATGCCTTTCGTTTCCTTTGCGGTTTACAAACTCGGCAAATCGATTCATCACAAGTTTGAAAGCCGCCAGCAGCAATTCTCAATTCTCACAACGCGCGCGCAAGAAAATTTGTCAGGAATCAGAGTAGTGAAAGCGTACGTACGCGAAGAGTATGAGACAAAAGTGTTCGATTCAATGAGTCTGGATTACCTAAAAAAGAACATGGCTCTTGCGATCGTGCAATCGATTATGTGGCCGCTTATGTTTATGCTCGTTGGTTTTTCGCTGTTGCTGATACTTTATTTTGGCGGTTTGCGGGTTATGGCCGGGACATTTTCCATCGGCACACTGTGGGCATTCCTCGGATACCTGACACAGCTCATCTGGCCGATGATTGCATTCGGATGGGTGACGAACATGCTTCAGCAAGGAGCAGCCTCGATGGCACGGCTGATGAAAATATTCGACACTCAGCCGCAGATACATGATTCGGAATTAACGGACACAAAGAAAACGAGTATCGACGGTAGTATCGAATTTCGTGGAGTGACAATCGTCCATCAAGGTAAAGTCCGACCCGCTTTGAGGAACATCGACATCAATATTCCTCAAGGAACAACCGTTGCGCTTGTCGGCCCAACCGGTTCGGGGAAGACGACGTTCATCAATATGATCCCGAGATTGTACGAGCCGACCGATGGAGAAGTATTCATCGATGGAATGAATATTCGGCGAATTCCACTTGAGACTCTTCGTTCCAACATCGGGTATGTTCAGCAGGAGACATTCCTTTTTTCGGAGACAATTGCGGAGAACATTGCATTCGGCGTCGACAATACAACACCGAGCGATATTGAGCGTGCAGCTGAGATTGCTCAGATCAAAAAAGACATTTTAGGATTTCCGCATGGATTCGAGACGATGATCGGCGAGCGGGGGATTACGCTTTCAGGCGGACAGAAACAGCGGGTCAGTATCGCTCGTGCGCTTCTACGAGATCCGAAAATATTGATCCTCGACGACGCTCTCTCGTCTGTCGATACGTACACGGAAGAAGAAATTTTAAAACGCTTAAAAGTTTTCATGAAAGATCGCACTACGATTCTCATCAGCCACAGAATTTCAACAGTGAAGAACGCCGACAACATTATTGTTATCGACGACGGCGCGATCGTCGAGCAGGGAACACATGAAGAGTTAGTGTTGCTTGGCGGCATGTATGCCGATTTGCATTATAAACAATTATTGGAAGAAGAACTGGAGCAGTTGGATTAGAAAATGCAGAATGACGAATTGCGAATGACGAATTTTAGCCGGCAGATGGAGTGAGTTTGGAGAAGCATCATTGGTGTAGGTCGAATTTTAAATTCGACTATTCTTAGTATCTAAAGAGTCAAATTTGTGTAAAGAAGGCAAAATATTATTAGCCACTAATTTTCCCGAAGGGATCCCCTTGGGACACGAATAAATATGATTTCTGTATTAATGCACGAAAAAAAATTACAAACAAACTTGGAAAAAATTCGTGTAATTCTCCCAAAGGGATCCCTGCGGGAGTGGCAATATTCTTTGGTTGTGGCTATGCCACGATAGGAAGACGAAATGTAATTTCGCCCAACATTTTAATCAGAAGTATATGACAGAGTCCACATTACACGAGTTCCCTCAATACGTTCCGACTTCGTCGGGACTACTCGGGAACCACACAGAAGAATAAATTATTATAGAGATGGCACAATCAACTCTACATGAAGAGGAAGTACTTGGTAAAGCATACGACAGCCGTTTGATGAAACGATTGCTGAAGTATCTTAAACCATACAAAATGTACGTTGCAATCGGAATCATTTTAAGTATTGCAGTTTCAGCCTCGGAAGGAGTGCGTCCGTGGTTCACAAAACGGGCAGTAGACACCAACATCGCTAATCACGACCCTCATGGATTGCTCATCACAATTCTTATGTTCTTCGGCATGATTGCGGTTCGGGGTGTGCTGCAATATTACAACGCATATCTCACTCAGTTGATCGGACAGCGCACGATCTACGATATACGGATGCAGGTATTTCGTCACCTGCAGCGTCTATCCTTGCGCTTCTTTGATAAAAACCCGATCGGGAGGCTCGTCACTCGATTGACCAATGATGTTGAAGTCCTGAACGAAATGTTCTCGTCCGGTGTGGTGATGGTCTTCAGTGATGTCTTCACCATCATCTGGATCATTTTTTTCATGATTACAATGAGCTGGGAGATGACGCTGGTAACGCTTTGCGTTCTCCCGATTCTTTTTTATGCGACGATGCTTTTTCGAAAAAAAGTGCGCGAAGTCTATCGTTTACAGCGTGTGCTTATCGCGAAAATCAATTCATTCCTTCAGGAACACATCGGCGGGATGACTGTAGTGCAAATCTACAACCGTGAGAACAAGACAACGGAGAATTTCGATAAGGTAAACGCCGACTTCAGAGAGGCAAATATCAAATCGGTTTTCTACTACGCGCTCTTTTATCCCGGAGTTGATTTGATTCAATCGATCGCGTTCGGCCTTATCATTTGGTACGCCGGAGGAAATGCATTGCAGGGATTGGTGTCACTTGGAGTTGTTATGGCTTTCTTCCAGTATACGGAAATGTTTTTCCGCCCGATCCGGGATTTATCGGAGAAGTACAACATCTTGCAGAATTCGATGGCGTCATCCGAGCGGTTGTTTAAATTATTGGATGAACAACGGGACATCACCGACCCGCCATCGCCAAAAACAATCAAGCGCCTCAGCGGCGATATTGAATTTAAAAATGTGTGGTTCGCCTACAACGATGAAGAATGGGTGTTGAAAAATATTTCATTTAAAATTAATCGGGGCGAAACAATCGCAATTGTGGGTCATACGGGAGCGGGGAAGACGTCGATCATCAGTTTACTAAGCCGGTTTTATGAAATTCAAAAGGGAGAAATTCTGGTCGACGGGCTTAACATCAGAGATTTGCGATTGGCAGATCTCCGGAAAAATATGTCGGTAGTTTTGCAGGATGTATTTCTTTTTTCTGGCGATATTTCTTCGAATATTACATTAGGCAGTGAGGAAATCGCAGATGAGAGAATGAAAGAAGCTTCCATTTTGGTTGGTGCAGACCGATTCATCGAACAATTGCCGGGCGGTTATTCAGAGGAAGTAAAAGAACGAGGCGCGACACTATCGGTAGGCCAGAAACAGCTTCTCTCGTTTGCTCGCGCGCTTGCATTCGATCCGGCAATTTTGGTTCTGGATGAAGCCACATCAAGTGTCGATACAGAAACCGAGATCCTTATCCAAGATGCGATAAAGAAATTACTGCAGGGAAGAACGTCTATCGTCATAGCCCACCGACTTTCCACGATTCAAAACGCGAATAAAATTATCGTCTTGCACAAAGGCGAAATTCGTGAGATGGGAACTCATCAAGAACTTCTGGCGCTTGGCGGAATTTATTATCGTCTTTATCAATTGCAATACAAAGAGCAGGAAAAAATTCCTGTCAACGGGAAACGATAGAAAAGAAAGTATCAACAATTCCCGTCATTCGTTTTTACAATTATATTCAATATCCTCAAGCGAGAACTTGCCGTATGTAAAATCACCTTCAGGCGCAGACCAGATAACTTCGCCGTACGATGCAATGTTGTGTCCGTTAATAGATTTGTAATCTTTTATCGGTGTTGACCAGTGAAGCTTTTTGTACGTAACGCTATCTTCCGATTGATACCTGTCATCCGAAACAAAATTAATCAACTCTCCTTTGTCGTTGAAGTACAGCATAGCGCTGATTGTATTTCCTTTATTCATGTAGGTTGCCTTGACAGTTGTAGAATCGATTGTCTTCCATTGAATATTTTTATCGACCAACGAAGCGGGCGCGAGAATGCACATATCGTTAAACAATGTCACTGTTTCACTCGCAGTCATGATCGGTCCTTTTCCATCTGCAACCTGAAAGAGCGAAGCGACCTTAATTTGCATGGTTGCATTGCTATCGATGTACATATGCAAACCGTCGAAAGGTATTCCAAACATCTTCGACTTGATGAAGAATATTCTTGATGGTTCGTCGAAGAAATCATATTGTTGGGAAGAAAATTCAAGCCAATCGCTTTTTATCATCGGCTTAATTTGTCCTTTGAAGGTTGCTCTAAAATTCTGAACTCGTGGTTTTCCAATGATTCCGAAATAACGAAGATAACGCTGAATGGGAATAGGGAGGCGGAGGATATCTTCTTCTTTCATGAGCGGCGATTCGGAGAACCTTACCAATCCTCTGTGAACTTCAAATGCATATCTATTCTGAAAACTGGAAGGCAATGAATTCATAAACGAAACGATGAGAGGGATTAAAATAATTATGTTTACTATTGTTCCGTATTTTGCATCGCTCCATGAAAATATAATTAGGATTTGTGAAATGATGATTGCCGTGATCCCAATCGACCACCAATATTCATAGTTGAAAATGAAACACAAGGCGCTGGCGATGAACAGCATTGTCGTGAGCAGCCAAAGAATTCCGGCAGGGCGTGAAACGCTTTGCGTCAGCTGCGCGATAGATGCCAATTCATACGCTTTAATAAAACCGAGTAAGTGAATAAATCCATGAAAGAGAATAATGATGAAGAATATCAACTGCATGCTTATCTCTGAACTCTATATTATTCCAAAATTCGACTACTTTATAAAATATGAATTATTTTCTCAAATTACCGGACATTTTATAAGACGAGCGGTTCATCAAGTATGACGATATGCGAATTATTTTTATTCCAGCATGGATTTCTTTTGAATTCATCGGTTGATCATATCTTGACCAACCAATGAAATATCAGAAAAGAGAATTGTTCATATCGTCATACGTTGAGACTTAATCAATTTCAACTCATATTTTTTAGTAAGCGGTATAACTCATAATTTACTTTGTTAGTACTAATTTCTGAGTTTCATCGAAGCTTCTTTTTCCGTTTGCTTTCATTTTACAGAAATATATCCCACTCGATAAATCAACCGCATTCCACGATAATTTGTATGAACCCGTTGGTTCTTCCTTATCGATCAAAGTTGTAATTTTTTGTCCGAGGAGATTGAATATCTCTATTTTCACTCTTGCCATTTCGGGTATCAAGTAGCTGATTGTTGTTGATGGATTGAACGGATTGGGATAACTATGGTTCAGTTTATATTTGGTTGGCAAATCGTTGATAACTGCTCCAACACCAGATTGGTTGTCGAGGCTGAAATTTTTCAACCATGCATTTATTCTTTTCAAGTTTTCATACAAATAAACATGTCCACCGGAGAATGTTTCGAATGCAACATTCTTGTCGCCCGCATTCTGCAACATTTGATAAGCTTGTTGATTAACTCCAAACAAACCATCCTGATCACCGACAATAAAAAAGACTGGCGTAGTTTTTAACTTTTGTACGACTTCATCACTTACCAATTCATAATTATTCCACCATAACGCACCGGCATGAATTCCGAGCGCTGCCCAGGTTCCAACCGATTTCTCCCCGATTCGCCATGCACCGTAACCGCCCATTGAATGACCAGTTAAATATTTTCTTTTCTGATCGACCTTAACAATTGATTCAATTGTATTAATGCATTCCCAGATATCTGTTTCCGAAATTCCCTGATACCATAAATTTCCACGCCCCCATGGGAGTATTTCATATCCGTCGTCATACGGCTCATGGATGAGAGAATCCGGTGAAAGATAAACGGTCATATAATCGATTGGATTATCTGCAACATTCCATAACCCATGCAGTGCGACATAGAGGGGGTATATTTGCTTCGGATCCCAATTTTTTGGAGTAAGTACCTGTGCAAACGAAACTAATCCGTCTGTTGGCGATGTCCACGCGATGATGAAAGGACGCTTTCGGCTAAGGTATGATGAAAGTTTTCGTGGACTTAATGAATCGGTGGTATCTTTAAAAGAATTGAACATCCCTGTCAACGTCGCATATTTATATTGCAATAAATTGTACGGATTATTGATCACCTTGATAATGGAATTGAAATGAAGTTTTAAAAAGTCATTGTTGGAATTATTGATTAATTGATTTAAGGTATCTGTGAATGATGCAACGAGTGTTTCTTCTGGGCGTGTATTTTCCGGATCGTCGGTTTTTTCCACAACTACAGAATCTAGCCAAACTATAACGCTGTCAGTCCCGCCCATACAGAATGATACTGCACGTCCATTATCGGCAAATTGACTTCTATATGAAAATGGACCGAAGTGTTGCGGCGTTGCTGTGACTGCCATTACCGGTCCTCGCCAAATCGTGGTCTCCGATGAACTGGTTGTATTGAATACCGTTTGAATATTGCAGGAACGATTAGCTACGGCCATAAAGGATACGTTGTAATAACGGCCGCTTTCCATATTGAAATTCTGATGTACTCTCACATTCGACAAACTATCGCCTCCGGCAGTAATATTAATCATCAAACTATTCGCTCCTGAGAGCATAGAATCGCTTGACGCAGAAATAGTTGCGCTGCCTTTTCCGGAATGAGTTAAATTCCAGTTTGACTGCCCCGAATCGAATTGGCCGTTATTAATGATATTTATTCCAACCTGAGCATTGAGTGCGTGCAAATAAATAAAAAGTAGAATGCTAATGTACTTTATTGTACGGTTCTTGTAAAAAGGATTTGTTTGAAATCGATGGTGCATAGTCCGGCCTTTCGAGAATTAATAATATATATTTCTTACCTCATTTTTGCACTTACAATTTATTTCATCCCGTCACTTTTTCTTCGAGCTCTCATAACTAAAGAGAAATTGAGGAGGTCAATGTCCTTGTTTCCGTACGTTTTGACCGCCTCTTTTTCCCTTTGAAAAAGTTTATCGTAATTCGGCTATTTTTTGTTCAAATGGATTTCAAATTATCGATTCTTATTTTCTGTGTACTTTAACCCATCCGATCTGTAAATCTCAAATTCATAGATAGAATATCCATAATTTGTAGCTCTTTCTGAACCGATTAATTTAACATACTTTGCCGAATCCGGTTTGAATAATAAAGTTTCTCTTCCTCCTTTACCGGAATCGATTGAATAAACAGTTTTCCAGTTCTTATCATCAATGGATGTTTGTATTTCATATTTTTTCGCAAAAGCATTTTCCCAATTGATGACAATTTTTCCTATCACATAAATCGAATCCAATTCTATTTTTAACCATTGCGGGTCGCTGAATTTACTTGCCCATCTGGTTGATGGATCACCATCGATTGCATTTTGGGCAGGATATCCGTCCGATTTGTTCGAAGATGAAATCGCTTTGCCCTGCAGCGAGAGGTTTCCAATTTCGATGCAAAAGTCAGTGCTAGCCGATTCATTAAACTTATCGGTTGCCGAAACTCGTAAGATTATGGTTTGTGCTTCATCAGGAATACCTTTGAATGTCAGTGAAGAAGGATCAAATGTCAACCAATTTGGCAATTGATCGCCGTTGCTTAATTTTACTGTATATTTTAGGTTCTCGTCACTAAAATCTTCGATAAAAGTATTTTTATCCAATTGAAATGTGAATCGCACTCCAACTGTGGCTTTAAAACTTGGAATAGGATTTTTGCAATAAGGATTGAAATTTGTGTGGCGCAAACTGTCGACAAAATCTGTTTTCACCCAATATAATTTTGAAGATGCTGCGGGGGATGCTCCATCGCGTCTGGTGTAAATCAAATATTTGCCATCGGGTGTTATGTATGGGTAAATATCGAGCAAATCGGTATTTATACCAGCGCCTAAATCCTTTGGGTTTGTCCATGAGCCATCTTGTTTTTTATAGGTGATGTATAAATTATTTCCCTTGAAGTGCGGATTGTATTTCCAGTCGTTGAATACCATAAAGCTCTCATCAGGAGCGATGTAAGGACATTCATCTTTTGAGCTCGTGTTAATTGGAACGCCAAGATTATGAAAATTTGTAAATTCGCCGTTGACAAGGTGAGCCGTGCAAATGTCCATGTCACCAAAGCCTCCAGGTCTTGCGGATGAAAAATACAGGGTATTGTTTTGAGAAATACACACTTCCCATTCGTTCGCATCGGAATTAACGGTTGAATCCAACCGGATAGGTTCGCCCCACCCATTCGCTGTTCGGTGACAAACATAAATATCGGCTGAAGGTGTGTTATTATATTGGCAAAGCACCATATAGAGATCTTTTCCATCATACGAAAAATACGGGACTATTCCGGAATATACCGGACAATGTAACGTATCCGGTTTCGTCCAGTTCCCATTTTCGTATTTTGTGTACATGATTGTTGATGATGACCAGTCTTTGTCTGTTATCACATATACGAATTCTTTTCCGTCGGCAGAGAAACAGCAATTTTGCACGAATACACCAGGAGTGCAGATAAAGTCGGGAGAGAAAACGACGGCTGTTTTCCCCGGCGGTGTTTGACCGAAGTAATCAATTTTGAGTGAAGTATTGAATTGTGCAAATACAGCATTGGAAAAAATAACCAGGGACATTGCGAGAAATATTTTTTTCATTTTCATAATAACTATACCTTTTCGATTGCGATTATTTTGGTTTAAAGAATAGTGCTGACTCGTTTGAATTTCATACTGCAAAAAAATACCACCTTTTACTTTTTACCGTGATCGTTGGTTATATTCCATCGAGGCTGATGATTGCGTTCCGATTTCTATCAATGGAACCGGCTATGGATTAATTGACACACAGTAACAGCATAAAGAGAAAATTACTACGACACTAAAGTGATTTTAAATTTACAGCCTTTGCCGCCTCGCTTTAGCGATTCAAGGAGTTCAACGCTAACTTTTTTTCCTGTCGCTTTTTCGAACATTGCATGTACATAGCCAACGGAGCATTGACAGTATGTTCCGGACAATCCTTCAGGACCTTTCTCAACAATCGGGCATAGACAATAACCGTCTGCCACACGCAGACCGCGCGGATTTGAAACATAATTAAAGTAAACGATGTTGCCTTCCATTCGGCAATTTTCTTTACCTACCCATCCCTGCATCTTTTGAACAAACTCTTCCGGTTTGATCGGCGGTTCCGTTGATGGAGAACTTCCCTGAAAACATCTCTTCCCGTTCTCTTCCATAAGTTTTTTTCGCGTAGATTCATCAAGTTGACTATCGAGGACATCAAAAAAACGTTTAACCCAGATTTGAGCAAAATTCATTTTTTCGTTGATAGGAGTTTCATGGGTTGAGTCTTGCATTATTCCTTTTGCTAATCCAACACCAGGGCAAAGGGTAGCCGCACAAGCGCATATTCCAAGGCCTGTATATTTAAGAAAATCCTGTCTGTTTATTTTGTTTTGATCTTCAATCATAATGGTCTCCCAACATTCGAAATTGTTATTATTAATGAAGCCTGGTTTATTGTAATAAAATTATCTTTTGAACGTCATTAAAATGTTCCGCATTCATTCTGCAAAAATAAATACCGCTTGCTGCTTTTTTACCGCGTTCATCGGTTACATCCCTCGCTTAGAGATATTACTCGGCGTGTAATCGAAGTGCCGTTTTTTATGTTAAAGAACCATAAGCAAAGTTGCTTGCGTAACGATGAAGAATACTATTATCTCTCGACTTTGACCTTTTATAAATGTTATGCGCAGTGCTCACTTCAATATCACCAATTGATATTAATAGCAGAGATATTCAACGGTACGACCTCGCCGGTGATGATATTTACATAAAAACATTCGCGTCTATAATCGACGCCCGTATCATTACCACAAAATAAAATCTTTTGACCATCGGCAGACCAGATTGGATAATCGCTCGGCGATTCATTAACATCGGTTAAGGCTTGTCGACTGCCCGATGATGCATTATATAGGACAAGTATCCTCGGCCCCGGAAATGCTGTTGAATCGGGTCTACCAGAATAAACAAGTAGGTTCGGATCTGTTGGAGACCAAGCTGAATATATATCATCCTCAGTGTCATTCGATACACGAGATAATTGTTGAGAACTAAGATCGTAAACAAAAACATCCCAATTCGCTTTATCATAGGCAGAGAAGGCAAGGCGTTGCCCGTTGGCCGACCATGATAGGTAGCATATTTGATACTGAGTTTTCACCAGAGTATCGATAGTGGCCGTTCTTAAATCAAGGGAATATATCGCATCAAGAGATGATGTTGCAGTTCTTCCATACAACGCTGAAAACGCAATTTTGAAACCATCGCCTGACATAGAGCAGATACCACCATCGAGCATTTGCCCATTTGCAGAGAAATAATTGACGGTACCGCTGGAGATTGTTACCACTGCGACTGCATTGGAATCAGGACATACAATTTTTGTTCCGTCTGGTGACCAAAGCGGACCATATTCACTGTGGAATGTCCGACCGTTTGCCAAAGACATCAAACTATCGCCATTCGTTTTTACCAATTTCACGATGTACCCTCGATCTAATGGTTGTTTGTAGGCAATCCAACGTTTATCAGGCGAAAAGCTAGGGTTCTCCAAGAATGAGCCTGAAACAAGCAATGTGTCCTTACCGTTGTGCCAGTACACAATACCTTGAATCGTGTTTGTCACATAGGTTCCTTTGTTGGGTACATTCGAAGAACCCGTAGGTTCCGTGGAATGATTTTTACACGAGGTAATCGTTAATACAGCGATCATCGTGATTGTCAAAAGAGTTAGTCTCATGGTTATTCCCTGTTCAATTTTTAAAGATAGTATTGCGCGTAACATAAAGGTCTCCTAACATTTGAAAGTGTTATTGTTAATGAAGCTTAATTTATTGTAATAGAATCATCTTTTGAACATCACTAAAATGTTCTGCATTCATTCTGCAAAAATAAATACCGCTTGCTGCTTTTTTACCGCGTTCGTCAGTTCCATCCCATTGAAGCTGATGATTACCTGCCGATTCCTGTCCATGTAACAGGGTTCGGATTTTTCTCCCAAGCAAGTCAAAGATTGTAATATCAACTTCAGTTGTCGATTTCAATTCGTAGGTAATGGTGGTGCTTGGATTGAACGGGTTAGGAAAATTCTGATTCAATTTATATTCAAGGACAGAAGATTGATTATCATTAACATCGTTCGCATTTTGAACGGTTATTGAAAAATATACAGCTGCTTTACTGTTCGATGGATCGGTGATAGTAACAACACACCATCTGGCATTCGCTTTTGCAGTCGGTGTGCCGGAAAAAGTTTTTGTTTTATCATCATAACTTAACCATGTTGGCAATCCTCCGATAGAATATGTAAGCGTATCGTTTATATCATCATCGCAAAAAATAGAATCCGGTATCGTGTATGTAAAAGGAACTCCCACTGTTGCGGTCAAATTTGGGATTGGATTTTTGCAGTAGGGATCAAAATTCGTATGTCTCAGACTGTCGACAAAATTTGTCCTCGCCCAATATAATTGTGAATATTTTGCTGGGGATGCTGCATCGCGCCTGGTAAAAATTAAGTATTTACCATCTGGTGTGATGTAAGGATAAATGTCGAGTTGATCGGAATTTATGTCTGCACCCAGGCCTTTTGGATTCGTCCACGAACCATCCGACTTTCTATATGTGATGTACAAATTATTTCCTTTGAAGTGTGGATTATATTTCCAGTCGTTAAAAACCATGAAGCTTTCATCGGGGGCAACGTATGGGCATTCATCTTTTGAACTTGTATTTATTGGAATACCAAGATTAGTGACATTAGTCCAACTGCCATTTACTAATTCAGCTCTATATATATCCATATCGCCATACCCACCAGTCCTAGCGGAGGAGAAATACATTACATTTTTAGAAGGTAAACATAATTCCCATTCATTTTGTTTTGAATTAATAGGGGAGCCTAATGTATCGGGCCCGCTCCAACCATCAGATGTTCTGTGAAGGACAAAAATATCACCTGAGTTTGAACTATTATTCCCAGCAGCATAATACAAATCATTATTATCATAAGAAAAGTATGGAGTGAAACCACCATTTCCGGCTTCATTTATTTTTACAGGTGTTGACCAAACACCGTTAGAAAACTTTGTGTACATCAAATAAGCGTATGACCATTGATTGTCTGTTAAACCATAAACGAATTCTTTCCCGTCAGATGAAAAACAACAGTTTTCCACAAAAACACCTGGTTTTGATATAAAATCAGGGGAGAACACAACGGCAGTTTTTCCCGGCGGTGTTTGACCGAAATAATCGATGTGTAGTGTGTCGTTGAATTGAGCCGTTCCATTGGAAGACAATAGAACAACGATAACAAAAATAAAAAATGAATATCTCATGATGTTTCGTGCTCCGTACATAATTAGTAGGTTGAAAAATATTTATTCCATCACAATCATTTTTTGGGTTTGGCTAAAATGTTCAGCATTCATTCTGCAAAAATAAATACAGCTTGATGCTTTTTTACCGTGTTCATCGGTTCCATTCCATTGAATCTGATGATTGCCTGCCGATTGCTGTCCATGTAACAGGGTTCGGATTTTTCTCCCGAGCGCATCGAAGATTGTAATATCGACTTCGGTTGTCGATTTCAATGTGTAAGTGATTGTAGTACTTGGATTGAACGGGTTAGGAAAATTCTGAATCAATTTATATTCAAGAACAGAGGAATGGTTTTCATCAACATCGTTCGCATTTTGAACGGTTATCAAAAAAGATATAAGTACACTGCTGTTCGATGGATCAGTGGCAGTGATAGCGACATATTGGCCATTTGCTTTTGCGGTCGGTGTGCCGGAAAAAGATTTTGTTTTAGCATCATAACTCAACCATTTCGCTAATGTCACTACAGAATATGTGAGCGTATCGTTTATATCATCATCGCAAAATGTAGAATCCGGTATCGTGTAGGTAAAAGGAACTCCCACTGTCGCAGTCATATTTGGGATTGGATTTTTACAGTAGGGATCAAAATTTGTATGACGAAGACTGTCGACAAAATCCGTCCTCACCCAATATAATTGTGAAGATATTCCGGAAACCGATCCGTTGCGTCTGGTAAAGATAAAATATTTTCCATCAGGCGTAACGTTTGGATAAATATCGAGCAAATTTGTATTTATAGTTGCACCCAAATCTTTTGGATTTGTCCATGAACCATCCTGTTTTTTATATGTGATGTATAAATTATTTCCTGCGAAGTGCTGATTAGGTTTCCAGTCGTTGAATATCATAAAACTCTCATCGGGAGCGATGTATGGACATTCATCCTTGTAGCTTGTATTTATTGGAATGCCAAGATTTGTTGCAACAGGGAAGCTGCCGTTTACTAATTCAGCCCTGTATATATCCATGTCACCATATCCCCCGGGCCTGTCCGATGAAAAATATAGTGTTCCGTTTGCTGCTTCACAGACTTCAAATTCATTACCAAAATTGGAACTAACAGGAGATGGAACTATTACCGGCTCTTGCCAACCTTTTTCTCCACGAGTGCTTACCCATATATCGCGGGTAACTGGGCCGTTTTTACTAATATAAAGATGTTGTCCATCATACGAAAAAAAGGGTACTGCAGCGTAATCAAATAGAGTGTCTGGAACGGACCATTGTCCATTAATATATTGTGTGTACATGATAGACGGATGGTTCCAAGCTGCATTTTGAAAAACAAAAACGAATTCTTTTCCGTCAGGTGAGAAGCAACAATTTTGCACAAATAGACCGGGAGTGCATATGAAGTCGGGAGAGAAAACGACGGCTGTTTTTCCCGGCGGTGTTTGACCGAAATAATCGATGTGTAGTGTGTCGTTGAATTGAGCCGTTCCATTGGAAGACAATAGAACAACGATAACAAAAATAAAAAATGAATATCTCATAATGTTTCGTGCTCCGTACTTAAGTAGTTGGTTGAAAAATATTTATTCCATCACAACCATTTTTTGGGTTTTACTGAAATGCTCTGCATTCATTCTGCAAAAATAAATGCCGCTTGTTGCTTTTTTACCACGTTCATCGGTTCCATCCCATTGAAGCTGATGATTGCCTGCGGATTCCTGTCCGTGTAACAGAGTCAGGACTTTTCTACCCAGCGCATCGAAGATTGTAATATCGACTTCGGTTGTTGATTTCAATTCGTAGGTAATGGTGGTACTTGGATTGAACGGGTTAGGAAAATTTTGATTCAATTTATATTCTAGAACAGAAGATTGGTTATCATCAACATTGTTAGTAGTTTGAACGGTTATCGAAAAAGATATAAGTACACTGCTGTTCGATGGATCAGCGGCAGTGACGGTGATATATTTGGCATTCGCTTTCGCGGTTGGGGTGCCGGAAAAGGTTTTCGTTTTAGCATTATAACTCAACCACGTAGGCAATTTTCCGATAGAATATGTGAGCGTGTCGTTTATATCGTCATCGTAAAATGTCGAATCCGGTATTGTGTAGGTAAAAGGAATTCCCACTGTTGCAGTTATATTCGGCATTGGATTTTTATAGTAGGGATCAAAATTCGTATGTCTCAGACTATCGACAAAATCGGTGCTTACCCAGTATAACTGTGATTTTGTGGCGACGTATCCGTCGCGGATGGTATATAAGAGATATTTTCCATCAGGTGTAATGTTAGGATATATATCGTTATTGCTTGTATTAATCCCAATGCCAAGGTCTTTTGGATTGGTCCATGAACCATCTTTCTTGTGATATGTAACGTATAAATTATTTCCAGCAAATTTCGGATTAGTCTTCCAGGAGTCAAATACCATGAAACTTTCATCCGGGGCAATATACGGGCATTCATCCAACGAATTTGTATTTAAAGGAACACCCAAATTTATTGCGTTTTCATATTTCCCATTTACTAATTCAGCCCTGTACAAATCCGTATTCCCATAACCACCCGGCCTGTCTGAAGAAAAATACAATGTTCCATTAGCTGTGGCGGATATTTCATATTCATGGCCATCGCTGACAGGATACGGTATTTTCGTCGGCGACTGCCATCCAGAATCTCCCCGCATACTTACCCATAGATCGTTTGTATCACCATTACAATTGCCATTAACAGCAAGATAAAGGCTCTTTCCATCACAAGAAAAGAATGGAGTAGTCCAATACACATTTAGTTCTGTATTTCCAAAAAGTTTAACGGGTTCAGACCACTTGCCATCAGAATATTTGGTGTACATAAGGTTGGCATAAGTCCAACCCGCATCGGTAATCCCAAAAACGAATTCCTTTCCATCAGGAGAAAAACAGCAGTTTTGCACAAATAGACCGGGAGTGCAAATGAAGTCTGGGGAAAAAACGACGGCTGTCTTTCCCGGGGGTGTTTGACCGAAGTAATCGATATGTAATGTATCGTTGAATTGTGCTGTTCCATTAGAAGACAATAAAACAATGACAACAAGGATAAGAAATGAATATTTCATTTTTCCCCCACAAAATTGTTGGATTAAAACTTTATTATTTTTGATTTTGATGCATCCTAATAAAATAAAAAAGGGAAGCCTTTTCGACCGGATTTATAAATACGAACGGCGAATCAACAATTATATAATAAAAACTTAGTCAAAATCTTTGTCTTATCGAAGTATGCCGGAATGAATTACAATTACAGTGAATTATTGCAGTAAGGGAAAAAATTATAAAGGGATTTCGACCTGGATTATCATTAGGGACAAAATAAACTGTAGTCTCTTACCAGTTAAGTCTATGTAAAAAGAATTATTAGCCACTTCTGAAGCCTAGAAGATTCTGATGCTTATAATTATTCCTTTCCGTTGCAGAAAGAAAAATCGAGATAATGTTATTGATATTTTATAGATCTGATACAGTCACTCATTTCGTAATAATAATTTTATTCGACTTTTCGCCCTCCGGAGTTCGTAAACTGCAGATATATACTCCGCTCGGAACCGAACGATTGGAATCATCTTTACCGTTCCATCTTACAGTGTGTTCCCCGGCCTTCTCATCGGCTTTAAGAAGTTTGCAAATCTTCTGGCCGTTGATATTATAGATAACCAACTCAACCTGTTCATCCTTCGGAATATTGTAATGGATAATCGTTCCTGAATTTGTTCCGGAAGTATGATTACTTATCGAAGATGGATTTGGCGTAATCGTCATATCCAGAAGATACTTATTACCCGTTTTGTTTGAAACTGAAACATCTCTAACAAATTCACCATGAACTTGAAATTCCCAGAGTGAATAACCATAAGGTGTGGCTCGTTTGGTTCCGTACATTCTGACGTATCGTGTTTCAATCGGAGGAAAGGTGATGTCTTCCGTTCCACCACTGCCGGCAGTTGTACTGTATATTGTAGTCCAGTTCTGTTTGTCTGAGGAAACATCGATGGTATAAGCTAATCCGCAGGCTGTTTCCCAGAAAAGGGTGACGCTATTTATCCGATAAATTCCTTGCAAGTCAACCGAGATCCATTGCGGATCACTGAAAGGCGTTGACCATCGTGTTCCGAAATCACCGTCGAACGCGTATTGTGCTTTATACAAATTGCTTTCGATTGCTGAACACTCGAACGGTTTGTGTAGAGCAACGTTCGGCAATAAAACCTGGATTCGTTTAACGTTCGATGAAATCTCACTCGTTCCATCAGCAAGTGTGGCTTTCGCATAGATGAGGTATTCATTTTGTGGGACTCCTTTCCAAGTAACCAAGTACGGCGCCACAGAGGACTCGCCTATTTTTATTGAGTTGGCGAAATATTCGACCTTTATTACCGTTGTATCCGATTCCACAGTGGCGCTTATGTCGATGTCGGAAGGAGCATCAAAATTTGTATAGACGGGAGAAGTGAGAGTGACTTTTATTTTTCGTTTCGGATGAGTGTAGAAAAAATCGACGATGAAATCGACACAATCAACTGGAGAATTTAACCACGAATGTCCTCCATGACTATAAGTATAGAACTCAATATCTGCGCCGGTCACAGGTGCTCTCCATAATTGACCAATTACTCCGTATAAGTTATAAATAGTGTCCGGCGTGCTCGAACATTGATTTTCTGTCCGCCAAGCATTTAGTCCGGCTTGATCTGAACTATATGGGACTGTTGCATCATCCACAGCATGGATTGCGCAAATTGGCATAGGCGATGTGATTGTCTGACTCGTAGCTGATGAAGCTCCAGCTAATGGAGCGATCGCTGCAATCTTATTCGGCAATTGAACGGCTAACCTGTAAGAAAAATAAGCTCCCGCCGATTGACCCGTTGCATAAACGCGTTTGGACTCAATGTTAAATTCTGCTTTGAGTGTGTCAATTAAGGCAGAGACGAAGTCTGCATCATTATCAGCGCTCGTCCATAGTCCATTAAGTGCACGCGGATACGCTACTATATATTTCATAATTTCAGATCGCTCGTTGAATCCACATTTGTATAACGAACTATCGGTGCCGCTAGCGCCATGAAAAACGAGTATTAATGGAAAAGGTGACAAGCCGTCGTATATTGAAGGTACATACAGAAGGTAAGCTCTATTAAATCCATTATGCATGATGAAATGCTCTTGTGCTGAAAGTTGAGAGAAGGAGAGACAAAGTGAGAGAAATATTAAAATAGTTTTCATAGGTATCTCTCTTCGATTTGAAAATTCCTTGTACATCCTATTTTAGTAGAAGAAGTTTTTTTGTTTCCATGAAACTTCTCGCGGATAATTGATAAAAATATACACCACTCGGAATTGATCCTGCATTCCATTGCCGTTTATAATTTCCTGCGGGAAGCTCTTCGGCAACAAGTGATGTAACTTCTCGTCCCATCAAATCAAATATCTTCAGTTTGACAAATGATTTTGTAGGAATGTTGAATGAAATCGTCGTCGATGGATTGAATGGGTTTGGATAATTTTGATTCAGTGTGTAACGAGACGGAGATTTACTCGAATTTTGTTGTTCGACTGAAGTCAATGCGTCGAATGGGTTTTTTATTTCCAACAACAATTCCCATATAGCA
The DNA here is from genome assembly GCA_963835935.1 of Ignavibacteriota bacterium. GTDB lineage: Bacteria > Bacteroidota > Ignavibacteria > UBA10030 > CAVZMI01 > CAWIHK01. The sequence continues at coordinate 4,243 of CAWIHK010000002.1, read as the reverse complement.
CGAGGCCGTTGGTACTGTTGCGCACGAAACAAAACTGTAGTATCGGCATAGTAAGCTTCCGGCGTATTAAAGAAATAAGCAGTCCTCTCATTTATCCATGTTTGGTAGTAAACTCCATAAGCAGTTTTCAATGCGCGCGAGACCAATCCCGTATCATTTGTTTGTTCTCCCCAGTGGTACATCATTGCGGCAATAAAATAACTGACGCCGGTCCATATTTCATCCGATTGTCCATAATCAATTATACTTCCATCCGAATTCCTGCCGTTAACTACACCCTGGTCGCCTTCGCCATCTCCGTTATAATCACGCAAAGGCTTTACGCACATTTCATACACTTTATTTAAGTGAGACGCAATCCGATCAGGCGGCAGTATCGGATCTAAATCCGTGGTCTCACAATAACGGTCTCCATTCAATCCATCCGACATAATTGCATCAAATTTGGAATCGATTTTGTAATAATGTAATTGCGGTTTCCAGAAAAGACTGTCCAACACCACTTTTGTCTTGGTATATTCATCATGCATTTGTTTTGAAAAAGCAATATCACCTTTTGCTAAAGCCATCTGCTCCATTGCTTCCGTTGCACCAACTAATAGGCCGCCGCACAATAAATTATCACCGTGCAATCCCCATCCGTCGTATGTAGTGTTACCGGCATCTGGTATTCCATTGTGATTTGTGTCGTGAGATTGTACATAGTTATATGTTTTCACACATGCGGGCCAAACAAAATCTAAAAATGCGTTGTCATGAGTTTTGTGATAGTATGCATAAACCTGTTGAATGAACTTACTCGGCATATCCTGCCAACCACCGCCATATCCACTGAATTGAAAGAAAGGATCACTGCTTGGAATTCCCGCGTCATGTGGTGCGGTACCGGAAGGATCGTTGACTATGTAATCTGAAAACCATTCCAAAACATCATGTTCGATTTGAGGCCAAAGCTCGACGTAATGACGGGCTTCGTAGTGCCTCACATCGAAAGTTTCACAATACGAATAATCCGGACATTCCTGACAAAAATATTTGTGATCGTTGGCAGGCAATGTCCCATACGAAGATTCAGCAGGTTTTGTGATACAGCCATTCTCCCAGAACACACCTCCAAATGTGTCGTAGTACAATTCATTCAACGCTCCTTGCTTCAACCAATCCGGATATGCAGGTTCATTAACAATAAGATTCTGCCATTTATCAACTTCACTTTCCCAATTGCTAAAATTCTGAAGTGCTTCTTTCGATATTTGGAATGATTGATCGGGAGTAAATCCGAAGTATTCCGTAAACCTGCGATACCATTCGGTACCTGCTCCAAAACGAACTATCGGAAAATCCCACGACAACACGAACGGCACTACTGTTGTACCACCCGGTGCAAGTGTAACCTTCACTGCGATTGCAGAGGCTGTGAAGGAGCTATCTATAGCACTATCGGATAAAACTCCAGTAGTACTGAAGTTGTTGTAGATATCCTGGCCGGTTCCATTTCCATTCCACGAAGTGCAAAACGATGCCACCGAACCTGCTGGCGGTTGTATTGCGATGCACCACTCTGTGTTTTGTGTAGTGGTTGGATTAGCCGCATCCGATGCCTTCATAACCACTCCGGTGATTCCATTTTCCTGTTTGACATAATTTGTAAAGCCCTTTCGTTTATCAATTCCATATCCTGCATTTGGGAAAGTGAACATCACGGATATGGTGAGAGTATCTGCTGTCGGATTCGATAATTCGAATTGGAAAACGCTGACAGGATAGCTGGTCTTCTTGTAATTATGCGGAATGACAGGCGTAAATTGTTTGAGTGAGATGTCGGCAGTTGTTCCTGAATATACAAACCATGCTTTTGGATAGAGTGCATAATATGTGCCTGAACCCATCGATAGTTTGTTCCATGCGGATAATACATCTTCCGTTGCCAATGTTTTTACGGCAGGAGATTTTCCGGGAACCTGTTCAAAGATATGGAAGGCTGCCTGAGAGAGAAATTTCTCCTCATGAGTGCCAGTCTGTAATTCCCAAGGGCCGAATGTACCGCACAGGTTGTACATAAAATTTCCAGCACCGATACCGCCAAGTGGTACTCCTCGTTTCGTTCTGCCTGTTGCTCCAGCTGGATGGTTCCCAAGCGGCCGCGACCATGCACAGGGAGGTATGGGCCATATATTTTTTCCGTTTTCTTTTGCAATCATTAAAGATTGTAAAATCAGTAGCGATGAAAAAAGAATCGCAAGACAGTACGTGATAATTCGATTCATCAAACAATTATCCTTTCGATTATTAAAACCAACTCTTTGTGAAGGAGCGAAATAATTATGTCAAATAAAAATTGTGTCGTGATTATACATCGATTTAGATGTACTACGATTGAGACAGGCGATTTTCCCGAAAAGCGATTAATGAAAATTATTGTTATGTTTTTTATTTCATTAAAATTATCTCTTTTGTTATTGAGTTATTACCCATAGATAAACGTAAAAAATATATTCCACTCATATAATGCGAAGCGTCAAAAATAATATTGTACGTTCCCGGTTCTTGCTCCTGATGAACCAATGTAGCGATTTCTCTTCCCAATATGTCGTAAATTTTCAGGGACACAATCGAGTGTTTCGTAATCGAGTAGGTGATGTTTGTGGATGGATTAAATGGATTAGGATAATTTTGCAATAGCGAGAATCTGTTTGAAATAGCTTGCACTTTTTTGGTACTGACAGCAGTCGGCTTATTTAAATATTGTGCGAACACCCACTCGTGAAGCTGAGGTAAAACGTACGATTGATTCCATATGGTATGTCCACCACCGAGATATTCGGTATACAACAGTGTAGCGTTGTCGTCGATTGCGGAATCCATAACACTGTCCGGATTTGTATTGCATGTTCCTTTATAACAATGCGTATAAACCACTCGTCGGCCCACTAGTTCAAAGGCCTGCATCATATCTCGCGATTGACTGACTGGAACTGTCGGATCCGCATCACCATGAAAATCCCAAATCGGAACCTTCATAAGTCTTTTAACTTGTGTTGAATCTCCTCCGCCACTCATAGGAACTGCCGCCGCAAAACGATTCGGTTGCCGTGTGATTAAATACCATGTAGCATATCCACCCATGGAAAGTCCGGTTATATAAATCCGGACTGTATCTACAGGCAGTACTTTAATAAGTGAATCGAGCAGATCGACAACCGCGCCAGATGGCCATGGATCAGTCCACCATCCGTTAGATGGACACTGCGGTGCAACCACAAACACGGCCACTTTATCTGGTTGGCGCTATCCGACCATGTGAGAGCCAAAAGGTTGGCAGTGATTTAAATTTCATTATTCGTGCCGCGTTCTCCTGCTCCGTGTAACGTTAAAACAATCGGATAGCGATGGAGAGAATCATCTCTCTTTGGAATGAACAGACGAAACGGCAAGCTCCTGCCTTGGAATGAATGCGTACATATTTCGAATGCATCTTCCGGTCTGGGATAATTGGGATCGGGAGTCATGGTCATCACAATTGAATCTAAAGTCACATTAACACTGTCTAATCCACCCAACATAAATTTGAATGTGTAAGAACCGTCTGTCAGCAGGCAATCAAAATCGTAAACACCGCAACTGCTGGGTGTCGATGTAAGCAGGATAGAGTCACTTTCCCAGTAGGTTTTACTCGATTTTTCGATTTCTATTTTTATTTTATGTTGAACGTCTGCCATGGCCATGAAGCTGAAATGATATATCCGTCCCTTCTTTAATTGAACAGTTGGGCTCACCTGGATATTTTCCAAAATACTGTCTCCCTTTTGGCAGTGCACGATAAGAGAGTTCACGCCGGAGAGAAGGGAGCATTTGAATTTTCGAAGTGAGATTGGCATTTTAAAGATTTTATTATCCAATTGGTTTTGCCATTGTCGAATTCCGGATTGGAAATCAAGTTTTGTGGAAACAGCGGTAATTACTACCAGCATCATGAACAAAAAACAGATCATCAGAAACCATAACATTTTTTTTGACATTTTTTTCAATCCGTTATCCGTCGATACAAAATATTATTTTTAGAATACTTCGAATCTTAATTATCTACATTAAACTATAACAATCAGGCATCATAGTTATTGCATTTAAGGCTGTGGTAATTCCTTATATGGTCTTGATGTGTTTTTTATAAGATCCCACTAGTAGCCATGAAAACAATTTTATATTGTGAATCTCAGGAACATGTTAAGACGAAATCAAGCAA
>CAWIHK010000001.1:0-1810791 GCA_963835935.1 Ignavibacteriota bacterium | reverse complement strand
TGCAAAACCTTTATGCGACGGTTCGAATCCGCCCGGCGCCTCAAAAGTTCTTAAATCCGGATATCATAGTTGTTCCTTTCAACAAGACATAGAAAAAATACTACTCTGCTCACGGCAACGGGCCTACGCACAATTGCAGGGAAACCGCGGGAAATGAATAGTAAGTATTCTAAGATTTGCTGTCAAAGATTTTTTAAAAATGATTTTTATAGTCAACCAAAACCAAAACCCGTGTGAAATTTCTCAATAAAGAAATGTAGCACGGCAATAGCTATATTACGGCAACAGCTGTTGTATAGCGTAATAATTCGTGATATGATGGAGATATAAAATAATGGCTACAAGACAAAACGTTACGATTGATGGAAATGAAGCTGCAGCGTATGTTGCACATAAAGTAAATGAGGTGATTGCAATTTACCCGATTACCCCTTCCTCGAACATGGGAGAGTGGGCGGATGCGTGGTCTGCTGCAGGACAAAAAAATATATGGGGAACGGTACCCATAGTTTGTGAATTGCAAAGTGAAGGCGGCGCGTCGGGCGCTGTCCATGGAGCGCTGCAAACTGGATCGTTAACAACTACATTTACTGCGTCGCAGGGACTTCTTCTGATGATTCCGAATATGTTCAAGATTGCGGGCGAATTAACTTCGACAGTATTCCATGTGTCGGCGAGAACAGTTGCTACACACGCGCTTTCGATATTTGGCGATCATAGCGACATTATGGCGGTCAGACAAACCGGTTGGGGTCTTATTGCATCAAACTCGGTTCAGGAAGTAATGGATTTTGCATTGATCTCGCAGGCGGCAACGCTCGAAGCGCGCGTTCCGTTTGTTCATTTCTTCGATGGATTCCGGACTTCACATGAAGTAATGAAAATTGAAGAACTATCCAACGACGACTTGAAAGCTATGATTGATGATGGCCTCGTACACCAGCATCGTAACCGTGCTCTATCGCCGGAACATCCGGTGATTCGTGGTACTGCGCAAAATCCTGACGTGTTCTTTCAAAATCGCGAGACAGTAAATAAATTTTATTCCGATTGTCCGGACATTGTCCAGAGACAAATGGATAAGTTTGCAAAGATTGTCGGTCGTCAATACCATTTGTTTGATTATGTCGGGGCGCCAGACGCCGAGCATGTTATTATTTTGATGGGTTCCGGAGCCGAAACAGCACAGGAGACTGTAGAATATCTGAACGGTAAAGGTGAGAAGGTTGGAGTTCTTAAAGTTCGCTTATTCCGTCCATTCTCTGTAAAACATTTTATCGATGCGCTCCCAAAGAGTGTTAAGAAAATTGCAGTTCTCGACCGGACAAAAGAACCAGGAGCTTCCGGTGAACCGTTATACATGGATGTTATTATCGCGCTTTCTGAATCGATGATGGATGGAAAACTTCCGTTTGCTCAATATCCGAAAGTCATTGGCGGAAGGTACGGACTTTCATCCAAGGAATTTACACCGGCGATGGTCAAAGCAATTTATGATGAATTGAAGAAAAAGAATCCGAAAAATCATTTCACAGTCGGAATCGTCGACGATGTGACGAACACCAGCCTTGATGTCGATCCATCATTCTCGACGGAAAGCGATGATGTCGTTCGTGCATTGTTCTATGGATTAGGCGCGGATGGTACAGTCGGTGCAAACAAGAATTCTATTAAAATTATAGGCGAAGATACAGACTTCCACGCACAAGGATATTTCGTTTACGATTCAAAGAAATCGGGTTCAGTAACGATGTCTCACTTGCGGTTCGGCCCACGGCCTATTCACTCTATCTATCTCGTCAATTCTGCGAACTTTATCGCCTGCCACCAGTGGTTCTTCCTCGAGAAGTATGATATGTTGAAGTATGCGAAAGATGGAGCCACGTTTTTGTTGAATAGCCCTTATGGGCTGGATGAAGTGTGGAATAAACTTCCGAAAAAAATCCAACAACAAATCATCGACAGAAAACTAAAGTTCTATGTTATCGATGGTTATAAAGTTGCAAGCGACACTGGTATGGGCGCTCGCGTAAACACGATAATGCAAACATGCTTCTTCGCGATCTCCGGCGTTCTTCCGAAAGATGACGCAATAAAAGCTATTAAGACATCTATCAAAAAGACTTATGGAAAAAAGGGAGAAGAAATTGTTCAGCAAAATTATAATGCTGTCGATCAAACTCTCGCCAATCTTCATGAAGTGAAATATCCGAACAAAGTAACAAGCATGATTGAATTGCCGCCGGTTGTTTCCGCTAAGGCGCCCAACTTTGTGAAAAATGTGACCGCGGCAATGATTGCCGGTAATGGAGATGATCTTCCGGTTAGTGCGTTCCCGATAGACGGCACTTGGCCGACAGCGACCGCCCAATGGGAAAAAAGAAATATCGCTCTCGAAATTCCAGTGTGGGATACGGTTACATGTATTCAATGCAACAAATGCGTCATGGTTTGTCCGCATGCGACTATACGGGTTAAAGTGTTCGATCCAAAATATCTTGCAAGTGCTCCGCCGACATTCAAGTCGTGTGATTATCGTGGTGTGGAATATAAAGGATTCAAGTACGCTTTGCAGGTCGCTCCCGAAGATTGCACAGGATGCGGATTATGCATAGAGGTTTGCCCGGCGAAAAATAAATCTGAAACAAAACTTAAAGCGATCTATCTTGCCTCGCAACCGCCGATTCGCGAATCGGAACGCGCGAATTACGAATTCTTCCTCAATATTCCGGAAATCGATCGTCGTCAGGTGAAAGTCGATACCGTCAAGGGATCGCAATTCCTCCAGCCGTTGTTTGAATATTCTGGAGCATGTTCGGGTTGCGGTGAAACACCTTATGTGAAACTGGTTAGCCAGTTGTTCGGCGATCGGGCCATCATTGCCAACGCCACAGGATGTTCTTCGATTTATGGCGGCAACTTGCCGACAGCGCCATGGGCAGTCGATAAAAATGGTCGGGGTCCTGCTTGGTCGAATTCATTATTTGAAGATAACGCGGAGTTCGGATATGGATTCCGTCTCACAGCCGACAAACAAAAAGAATTTGCAGAAGAAATGTTAAAGAGTCTTTCAAGCCAAATTGGTGAAGATCTGGTTAACGGACTCATCAACGCAAATCAGAATGACGAAACCGGCATCTATGATCAACGCGAACGAGTCGTATTGTTGAAGAAAAAATTAGAATCCATAAACAAACCCGAAGCGAAAAATCTTTTCGCGGTTGCAGATTTTCTTGTAAAGAAAAGTGTATGGATCATCGGTGGTGATGGATGGGCGTATGATATTGGTTTCGGTGGATTAGATCACGTTCTTGCATCAGGCCGCAATGTTAATGTTCTCGTTCTCGATACCGAGGTGTATTCGAATACTGGCGGTCAGATGTCGAAATCAACTCCACGCGGAGCGGTGGCAAAATTCGCAGCCGGCGGGAAACCAATGCCGAAGAAAGATCTTTCGATGATCGCAATGAGCTACGGCAACATCTATGTCGCAAAAGTTGCTATGGGTGCCAACGACATGCAAACCGTCAAGGCATTTATGGAAGCCGAAGCGTATGATGGTCCGTCGTTAATCGTTGCTTATAGCCATTGCATTGCGCATGGTATTGATATGGAAAAAGGAATGGAGTGTCAAAAAGCTGCTGTCGAATGCGGACACTGGCCGCTCTACCGTTACAATCCAGATCTCGCGAAGGAAGGGAAGAATCCTTTGAAACTCGATTCGAAAGCGCCGAAGATTTCGTTCAAGCAATACGCGTATAATGAAACTCGATACAAGATGCTCACAAAGAGCAAGCCGGAAGAAGCTGCACGGTTGATTGAACTCGCGCAACAGGATACGACATCACGCTGGAGCTTGTATGAACAGATGGCTGGTTTGAAGTACGGCTCAAATCAAACGCCAAAGGAATAGAGTATCGAGTAAAAATCCTAAATATTAATTTTCGAAACATTAATATAAGGACACGGTTTTATGGACTTGACAACAACTTACATGGGAATGAAATTAAAAAATCCGCTGGTGCCGTCAACGTCGCCGTTGTCGAAATCAATCGATAACATCAAGGCGATGGAAGATGCCGGCGCTTCGGCTGTTGTGATGTATTCCATTTTTGAGGAACAATTTATTCATGAAGCGCGGGAATTGGACCACTACCTGACATACGGTACGGAGAGTTTCGCAGAAGCACTCAGCTATTTTCCTTCGGCGGATGAATTCAATCTTGGCCCGGATGAATATCTTGAACACATCGCCAAAGCGAAACGTGCAGTGGGAATCCCGATCATTGGAAGTATCAACGGCGTCTCAAAAGGCGGCTGGATATTGTATGCAAAAAAACTTGAACAAGCCGGCGCTGACGGCGTTGAGCTCAATATTTATTTCCTTCCGACCAACAGTTCACTGGAAGGCCCCGAAGTGGAAAATATTTATCTCGATGTATTAAAGGCGGTGAAGCAATCGGTGAAAATTCCGATAGCAATGAAGTTAAGCCCGTATTTCAGTTCGATGGCAAATGTTGCAGCACGGTTGGACGCGGCAGGTGTGAATGCACTGGTCATGTTCAACCGATTCTATCAACCGGATATCGATTTGGATAAACTTGATATCACGCCGAATGTTACATTGAGCACATCGTCATCTACTCGCTTGCCTTTGCGATGGATTGCGATTCTGTACGGTCGTGTGAAAGCGGATCTTGCAGCAACAAGTGGAGTCCATACAGCAAACGATGCTTTAAAACTCATCATGGGTGGAGCCAGCATAACCATGCTTTGTTCATCCTTGTTGAAAAATGGTATCAAGCATACAACAACGATTCTCAATGGGATGAAGCAATGGATGGAAGAGCATGAGTATGAGTCCATTCAACAGATGCGTGGAAGTATGAGTCAGAAAAATGTGGCGGAACCTGCGGCATTCGAACGCGCTAATTACATGAAAGCTCTGAATCGGTACAAATTGTTAGTATGAATATGAAGTGACCGTAGATATGAACACGAACGCTTGATAAAGCTTAGTAGATTCAATATATTAAAATTCAAATTATTTAAACATACAAGAGAGACTAAGAAATTTAAAAATTTAGAATTTTGGATTTGTTTATGATTTCGAAATTCGGATTTAGTAAATTGCACTTTAATATGCCGGGATGGTGGAATTGGCAGACACGAAGGACTTAAAATCCTTTGGGCCCGAAAGGCTCGTGCGGGTTCAAGTCCCGCTCTCGGCACGAATAGTGCAACAGCAATTTAAATGATGAATCAGCTCTTTCGAACAAGCGACTGCCGAGCTTGTTTACCGTAAGCTTGACTTCGGCGAGCTTAGTCGAGCCGTCGAACGGTCGAGGCACTCGGCGCAGGAACAGTGGATGCAGAATATAGGTTGAGGATAAGGCAGAGCTTAAGATTAAAAAAGGAGCGGCTGGAGTTTCCAATCGCTCTTTTTTTCAACGAGATTTTAAAAAGTTGTAATGATATCTCTATGGTACACCATTCACTCCATCCTGACATTGCTTTCAAGCTTCTACACAAGACCTCAGAAACACACCCTTTCCGATCAAATCGAAACTTTAAAAACGAACCTTAAAATATCACAGTTTTCAGTGACTAGAAATTAACTCTCAGTCTCTCTTTTTTTGTAACCCGATTCCGTAAATCAATGACTATATAACGGAAATTAATTTCTCCCGTTATGATCGTAGTTTGCTCCCTACAATAATATCGGGTTGACTTTGTACGGCTCTCTTAATGCATGTAACCTAAATTCGTTCTATTAAACAGGAGAAGTTATAAAGTTTATTTTTTAATAATCCACTCATCAAGAACTTAATGATTTAGAAAAGGAGGAGTGTAAATGAAAAACCGTTCAAAAATTTTGAAGATTCTGTTATTTGTAGTAATGTTGATATTATTCTTATCATCATGTCGAAAGAATCCTACCGGTCCTGCTTCGGTGCAGCAAAAAGGTTCTGCGAAAATAAATATTATCATAAACAAGGTCGGAATGCTTTCAAAGAAAAATGACGTATCGGATATTACTTTGAAAAACCTTCTTGTGACACTATCAGCGGATGGTGAGGGATCGGTATACGACACAATTCCGTTGCCACACGACGGAGGCGCGACTGTTTCCAGCACGTATGAAAATCTTATCGCAAATAAAACATGGACGGTATTCGTAAAATCATCAGACATAAACGATTCGACAATTCATGCCGGATCAACGAGTTTCAATGTTCTTCCGGATCAAACTACACCGGTGACGCTCGATCTCACAGCTATATTTTCTGAATTAGCAGCTACATTATATCCTATAAAAAGTTTTGTTAACAGAGCACAAATCATAGTAGATGGTAAGTCCGTGGTAGATTCAACATTTTCAAGTACCTCAATCTCGGGCGATACATTGGGCCTGAAATACGATTATCTCACGACGGCTATGTCGCATGATATTACGTTCAATGTTTATGGAAATTATGGAGGTAACAATACATTGTTGTACACAGGATCACGCACACTCAGTGTTATGCCGGGAGAGAATATCACATATCTCATCACTTTAAATTGGGTAGGCCCGGTTGCTACTCCGACAGGAGCGGGAACCATAAATGTTGTTCTCGGATCGGTTGGAAACGTGGTTGTAAAAGGCGAACTTAGCGATTCGATCGCGAATAAACCTACGCAATTCAGCGGCTCGATCACGAAGAAAACTACGTGGAGCCTTTCAGGATCGCCGTACACTCTTACCGGGGATGTTACTATATCTTCATTGGCGACACTTACAATTGAGCAAGGTGTAGTAATTCAAGGACAGGGATATTCAATTAAAGTTTCCGGTATGCTTCTGGTGAACGGAGCCAGTAATTCGACTGTCATTTTTAATAACACAAAAATAATACCAGCTTCACCTACCACAGGAAAACATTATTTTGTCGGGATTCATTTTGCAGAATTAAATTCCTGCCAACTCTTCAATAGCCGGGCGGGTTACGGAAAGGGAAGTTTAATTCTCCAAGATTCCCGCTTGATCGACGTATCATATATATTAATCGGAGCTCCTGTTGCAGATTGTTATATAGAGAGAAATATTTTTATGAATTGTGATTACATCACAACTGAACTCAAAGATACGGCCAATTGTTTCATCAGGAACAATATATTCTTCAAACCAATTGGGACATGCGCAGTTCAAAATCAACTCAATGATAGTACGTCTACCGGACAAACCGTTGTCGAGTATAATAGTTTTTTAAGCACCGATAAGATTGCGGTTGCGTTACCAGGCGGTTCCGAAACGGCTAACTTATCCGCGATAAATAATTACTGGAATACGACGGATGAAAATATTATCGCAGGTATGATCTACGATATGAACGACGATTCGACATGTTCCGGTTATATCGAGTACAAGCCATTCCTCACAGCACCCGATCCGGGAACTCCCACACTTGGAAATTAGTAGATGAAGGTTATAAATGAAAGGCGTTGGCTTAAATGCCGGCGCCTTTTTTTGTTAAGTCCTAGTCAGTGAAGCCCAAGTCGGAAACATTATCAGCCATTCATCATACAGTTGAAATAGTATTTCAGTACAATTCTGAAAATTACTATTTTCATGCTCTTTCAATTTTGACAAAGAATTCATTTAACCCAGATTTGTCAATAGAGAGTAAACTCTAATGACCGCCATTAGAAAATAATGATATAAAACATTATAATACAACAGATTAAAGAAACAAGATCAGGAAACGAAACCGAAAGAGACGCATAAGAAAATCGGACAGACAAATGGAACTAAAGATAGAATATACCGACAAAGAACTTACCCCTTGGGGTGGAATGATATTGATGAAAAAGCTGATAGAGCAAACAGGAATCAATGCCGCATTAAAAAAGGTGGGACTTCCAGTTCAACGATCAAACCGAGGTTATGATCCGGTACAGTTGATCAACAATTTTTGGGTAAGCATATGGAGTGGTGCAAATCGGTATGAACATTTAGAAGTGACACGCCAGGACAAGGTGACACAGAAAATGTTTGGTTGGAAAACGATGGCAGGTCATAAATCATTCCAGCGATATTTTAAGAAATTCACACAAAAAACAAACAACAGTGTGTTCACAGAATTATTCCAATGGTTTTATCGACAGATACATTTTGATAATTACACGTTAGATGTAGATTCAACAATCCTCACCCGGTATGGAGAACAAGAAGGAGCGACGAAAGGCTATAATCCAAAGAAGCGAGGACGCAATAGCCATCACCCATTGATAGCATTTATTTCCGAGGCACGAATGGCGGTAAACTTTTGGCTTCGCAGTGGAAATAGTTATACTGCGAACAACTTTTTAAATTTTATTGAGAACACATTTGAGAGATTAGCAGGTAAAACAATAGGACTATTCAGAGCAGACAGCGGGTTTTTCGATAAAAAAATACTAGAATTCTTAGAAAATCGAGAAAAACCGATCAACTATATTATTGCGGCAAAATTCTATAAGCCGGTGAAAACTGCTATCGTCCGAGAAAAAAAGTACTGGCGCATAGATGACGGAATTGAAATTGGAGAAACGATGTATCAAAGCCTTGAATGGGAAGAGCCACGAAGGTTGATCATTGTCCGACAAGAGATCGCACTCCGACCGAAAGCAACTGGAAAGCAGTTGCGATTATTCGGAGACGAAGAAGTATATAAAAATTATCGTTACTCATGCTTCGTCACCAATCTAACGTTGCCGGCAAAAGGAGTATGGGATTTGTACAGAAATAGAGCCGATGCAGAAAATAGAATAAAAGAGTTGAAAGAAGATTTTGGAGTTGATAGCTTTGCTGTTCAAGATTTTTTTGCTACCGAGGCAGCGTTAAACTTTGTGGTCATGGGTTACAATTTGATGAGTTTGTTTCGACAAATTGTCCTTCAATCTAAAACACAATACCAATTAAAAACACTTCGCTATAAGGTATTCGCAATCGGATCATATATTGTAACAAATGGCAATGAAAGGATACTCAAACTCGCGGTTGCGATGAATCGGCGTAAATGGTTTGATGGTTTATTGTCTAACGCCAAACTCATGAGTTGGCCATTCGTTGTCGATGTTTGAATTTCTAATGACAAATCTGGGTTTATTAATTAAGGGGAAGTACGAATAGTTTTATAATTATTGCTCATCAAAGTGGAGCGGAATTTATACTCACAAGAATACAATAAAAACAGAGACGATATATAAAATTTATTGCCACGGCCTTTAGGCCGTGGATCACATCGAAAGAAAGCTTTTGGGTTTTAACCCACCATATCGAGACATATATTCATCGATGATTTCTTGATACTCTTCTGTAAATGTTTTTCTTTTGTGATGTTCTTCTTGTTCTTTGATGTATCTTCGAATGACATCGATTGCCGATTCACTGACCGATAATGCAAGATACTCATCTTGCCATTCAAACTTGAAGGGAGTCATTCTCAATTCATTTACCCAGTGCGACGATTCACCTTTAAGCATTTGGGCAACCCTTGCTATCGAAAGATCTGATCGAAGCGATAGTAGAGTATGGATGTGATCAGTATGACCTCCGATACAATCCAGAAATATATTTTTCGCTTTTGCATTCAACTCGATATGAGCGATAATATTTTTCCGGAATTCTTTTGTTAAAGTCGGTTTACGATTTTTTGTTGACCAAATCAAATGAACCCATATTCTGACATAAGGCATTAAAATTCTCTCCTATAATTGTGGGTTAAAACCCACTGCTCAGGTGTCTTTTTTTATCCACGAGCTAAAGCTCGTGGCAATATCTTGATTTGCATTTTTAGAATAATTTTATTGCCACGGCCTTTAGGCCGTGGAATAATTAAGCCAATAAATTTTGGGTTTTAACCCTCCATTCACAGCCATCTCTTCTTCGATACCTTCCAAGCTAAATTTCGTGGCAATATTAAAAATCGGATACTCTTCTCAATCAAAAGAACGAATTATGGTTACAGATATGTTACTTGGTCATCTTGTGTTTAAATTAAAAAATCGTAAACATGCATAAAAATTTAGTTTATAAATTCTTATTGATCGATAAATCAATTCTTTTCCTCCTGAAATCCAACCAATTCTCCACTAATCCAATCATCCATTAATCCAATCACTTCTCCAATAATCCAATCAATTCTCCATTAATCCATCATCTCTGCAAATCCTTGCAGTCGTACTCAATGTTGTTTATATTGTTGCCAAAATAACTCACATATCGAGGAGACTCCTTATGTCGGATTACACACAAAAAATTATTGCCGGGGTTAAAGCCAATAATCCCGGCGAGATCGAATTTCAACAGGCCGTGCAGGAGGTGGTCGAATCGCTCGCTCTGGTACTCGACCGGCATCCGGAATATCGTTCGGCAAAAATTATTGAACGCATGGTGGAACCGGAAAGAGTTGTGATCTTCCGCGTGCCATGGATGGATGATCAGGGGGAAATTCATATCAACCGCGGTTTCCGCATCCAGATGAATAGCGCAATCGGTCCGTACAAAGGCGGTTTGCGTTTCCATCCTTCCGTCAATCTTTCAATTCTGAAATTTCTCGCGTTCGAACAAGTTTTTAAAAATAGTTTAACATCGCTTCCGATGGGGGGCGGTAAAGGCGGATCGGATTTTAATCCGAAAGGAAAAAGCGAAAATGAAATCATGCGCTTCTGCCAGAGCTTCATGACGGAATTATTCCGCCACATCGGACCCGATATAGATGTTCCTGCGGGCGACATCGGTGTGGGGACTCGCGAGATCGGTTATCTCTTCGGTCAATATAAACGCCTCACCCGCGAATTCTCCGGTGTGTTGACAGGCAAAGGAATTAATTGGGGCGGATCGCTTGTGCGTCCCGAAGCAACCGGTTATGGGGTAGTTTATTTTACGGAAGAAATGTTGCGGACAAAAGGATTTTCCATTGAAGGGAAAACTGTTGCCGTATCCGGATTTGGAAACGTTGCATGGGGAGTAGTAAAAAAAGTGAACAAGCTCGGAGGGCGTGTTGTTACATTATCAGGGCCAGATGGTTTCATTTACGACAAGAACGGCATTCACGGAGAAAAGATAGATTATATGCTCGAGATGCGCGCGAGTGCACGCGATCAGGTGCAGGATTACGCGACAAAATTCAAAGCGGAATTTTTCCCCGGGAAACACCCGTGGGGAGTGAAAGCCGATATCGCATTGCCATGCGCGATTCAAAATGAATTAAATCTCAACGACGCGAAAGAACTTATTAAAAATGGTTGCATCTGCGTATGCGAAGGTGCAAACATGCCGACGACACTCGATGGAGTGCATGCATTTCAGCAGGCTGGAATTCTTTTCGCGCCGGGCAAAGCATCGAATGCCGGCGGAGTTGCAACCTCTGGACTGGAGATGTCACAGAACAGCATGCGCTTGCCGTGGGGAAGCGAAGAAGTGGATCATCGATTGCATCAGATAATGCAAAATATTCACCGAACATGTGTCGAGACTGCCGATATCTACGATACACCCGGAAATTATGTAAACGGAGCCAACATCGGCGGATTTATAAAAGTCGCGAATGCGATGTTAGATCAAGGGCTGGTTTAGCAAATGACGAATTTAAAATGTTGAGTGCAGAATGAAAAATAAATCAGAGAAGATAAATTTTTATAATATTTACTTTGTAATTTTTCCTTCTTTAACATTATGATCGACAATCTCACAAAATCGACGACTCAATTCCCTGATAAACGAATCGACCTCAGCGAGGGAGCAAGTTTGCAGGGATTCCAAAATCTGATGCGATATCGCATCAGAGACATCCTTCTCGTCTCGAGTTTGTACGATTCATACATTTTCGAAGAAGACGGCCGGTTATACGAGATGATCAGGAAAGAATATCAGGGGCTCGATCTGAGTCATTCCCCGGAATTCACTCATGTCACCACCGGCCGCGAGGCAATAGAACTGGCGAGTCAGGAGAACCGTTTCGATCTTATCATCTGTACATTGCATATCGAAGATCTTCACGCTGTTCGATTTGCGAAAATGGTTCGCGAGTCTGGAATCAATATTCCGATCGTGCTTCTCGCGTACGACAACCGCGAAGAAGCTGAGCTGGTTGCATCGCACGACATATCGGTGTTTGAGCGCATTTTTATCTGGCAAGGTGATTATCGGATATTACTTGGGATTATTAAATATGTTGAAGATAGATTGAATGTCGACCACGATACTAAAATGATCGGAGTACAATCAATCATTTTGGTCGAAGATAACGTGAAATTCTATTCATCGTACCTCCCGATAATTTATATGGAGATCATGCTGCAAGCCCAGCGTTTAATTTCGGAAGGGGTGAACCTTTCGCACCGTTACCTCCGGATGCGCGCGCGGCCGAAAATTCTTCTCTGTACTACTTATGAAGAAGCATGGAATTATTTTGAGAAGTACCAGGAGAATATTCTGGGAGTTATTTCCGATGTCGATTTTAAAAAAGACGGAAATCTTGTTCAGGGTGCCGGACTGGAATTCGCGAAGGATGTAAAATCGTACATGTCTGATATTCCGATCCTCCTTCAATCGAACGATCAGAAACATGAAAAAGCCGCAATCGCTTTAGGCGTTTCATTTCTGATGAAAGATTCTCCGACATTGCTTGAAGAATTACGACAGTTCATTCTGCAAAATTTCGGTTTTGGTGATTTTGTTTTTCGCATGCAAGATGGAACTGAAGTAGGCAGGGCAACGAACTTAATACAACTGGAGGAACAACTCCGGAAGGTTCCGGAAGAAAGTATAAAATTCCACGCAGAGAGAAATCATTTTTCAAATTGGTTGAAAGCCCGAACGGAATTTTGGCTTGCGCATCGTCTGCGTCCGCATAAAGTTTCGGAATATCCAACGATCAGCGCGTTACGCGATGACTTGCTAGCCTCTGTGCGGCGATATTGGCATATTCGCCAGCGCGGACAGATCGCAGATTTTTCGAAGGAAACATTCGATCCAAACACAACATTCGCAAGACTCGGAAGCGGGTCGCTCGGCGGAAAAGCGCGCGGTCTGGGTTTTATCAATCGGATTTTTAATAGCTTTGAAATCCGATACAGATTTCAAGATGTCAGAATTCTCATTCCGCCGTCTGTTGTAGTCGCAACCGATGTGTTCGATCAATTTATCGACGAGAACAAACTTCGAAAATTTGCATTGCGCTCTCATAATGATGAAGAAATAACCCGGCGATTTATTGAAGCGCAATGGTTCCCGCCGGAAATTGAAAATGCACTCGCATCGTTTCTTGATCTGATTAAAGTGCCGCTCGCGGTTCGTTCTTCAAGTCTGCTGGAAGATTCTCAATATCATCCGTTTGCAGGTGTGTACGCGACGTACATGATTCCGAACAATAATCCGGATCCGCAAATCCGGTTGCGGGAATTGCTCACTGCCATCAAGCGCGTATATGCTTCTACGTTTTATCAGTCGTCGAAGGATTATATCAAGGTAACATCCTACCGGTTGGAAGAAGAAAAAATGGCGGTCATCATTCAGCGGATGGTCGGCTCGCAGCACGAGAATCGTTTTTATCCCGATTTTTCCGGTGTTGCCCGGTCGCACAATTTTTATCCGATTCCGCCGCAGGTGCAAACGGATGGAGTGGCTTCCGTGGCGTTGGGTTTGGGAAAAACAATCGTCGAAGGCGGAATGGCGGTTCGGTTCTGTCCAAAATATCCGAATCATGCTTTTCAGTTTTTTTCATCCGAGGAAGCGTTAAAATATAACCAGCGCGAATTCTACGCTCTAGAACTGACTTCACAGCCGATGGCGCCGACTGAAACGCACGACGCGCGATTGAAAAAATATTCGCTTCCAATAGCTGAAAAGGATGGAACGCTTGGTTATGTCGGGTCGACATATTCTCAGGAAAATGACGCGGTGTATGACGGTATATCACGTCCGGGAATTCGCATAATTACTTTCTCACCGATACTAAGGCACAAGATTTTTCCATTGCCTCAAATTGTAGATCTTTTGCTCGATCTCGGAAGTTGGGGGATGGGTTCGCCGGTTGAAATTGAATTCGCAGTGGATATGATTCAACACGATGAGACCGGAAGAGAATTCGCTTTACTGCAAATGCGGCCGCTAGTGTTAAATCGTGAATTGGAAGAATTGAATGTGGAAGATGTCGATACGAAGGAAGCGTTGTGTTTCAGTAATCAGGTTTTAGGAAACGGCATCATCGACAATGTTTGCGACGTTGTGTTTGTCGACTATCAAAAATATGACAGAAGCAGAAGTTTCGATGTCGTCGAAGAAATTAAAACGTTCAACGAAAAATTATTATCCGAGAATAAACCATACATTCTTATCGGTGTTGGTCGATGGGGTACGCTCGACCCTTGGCTTGGGATTCCGGTTAAGTACGATCAGGTGTCCGGAGCACGCGCAATCGTTGAATCAGGATTTAAGGACATGGATGTGACGCCGTCGCAGGGTTCGCACTTTTTTCAGAACATCACATCGTTTATGGTTGGATATTTCACCGTGCATCCGAGAATCGGTCAAGGTTTTATCGACTGGGAATGGCTCGAGTCGCAAAAACCGCTGGAAGAAAAAATGTACACCAAACATCTCAGATTTAAAAAACCATTAATCGTGAGGATGAACGGACATAAGAATAAAGGAATAATTTTGAAGCCAGTAGATAGCTGTGGTGAGATCTAGGTCAAGATCAAGATTAAGGTCAAGGTCAAGAATGAGGTTTTTCATAACCAATGAACTTTGATTGTTCCTTCCACTTGTTTAAATTCGTGATCGCCTGTCACCAGCACGGAGCCTTTTTCCTGATACGCTAATGCAGCAGCAAATCCATCTGCAAATGACATTTTATGTTTCGCTTTGAACCGAGCTGCATTGTAAGTAAGTTTCCAATCAGCGTCGCGAAATACAATGCCCAATTCATGAAGCTCTGCAATACCAAGATCGGCTTCATTATCAGTAGTCGCACGAGCAAGTATATACCAGACCTCACCTACATTTACGATTGTCATCAAAAGCGAAATGCCATTCTCATGTGCGTCGATCATTAGATCTGCAACTTTTTTCCCTGCCGGTTCATCTCCAAGATAGGCGAGAATAGCCCACGAATCGAGAACATAAGCTTTAAGTTTGTGTGCCATCAGAGTTCTCTTTCTCGTTTCTTTTCAGCCATCAAAGCTTTAAGTAATCCCTTGCCTCTGAACTTGCCTCGCAGGCTATTGATATATTCTCTCGTGATTGGTTTCAGAATTATTCGGTGGCCTTGTTTATCCGCTTCTATTTGGATGCGTGTCCCTTCCTTGATTTCAAAATCTTTTCGCAGTCTGGAAGGTATCACGATTTGTCCTTTCTTTGTTGCTATAGTTTCCATTAGAAGAATTCCTTTCATAATCGACGGTAATAATATAATGTAAATTCCTACATCTGTCAATAGTAAGAATAAAAATAATATTCAGACAATAATATTTAGTAGGAAAATAAATTTCAATCATACAAATTCATTTTTTGTATTTCTTATAAAAATATGAGTAACTTAACACAGTTTTACGACTATTATTCGTACCAGAGTCGGGATTTAACGATATGGATGTGTCGTCGTCGCAAGGTTCGTATTTTTTCAGAACAGCAGGTTAAGGTTGAGATTAATATTCGTCACAGCCATAAAACTATTCTACTTACTTTCAATTGATTGATTCGATGATCATCAGAATAATGCATGAGAAAATTTTATTGAAAGGTAAATGATAGCGGTATGCTCATCGGTATTTATAAGACGCTTTTTCATCGTCTTAAATGTATTATTCCCACGGATCGACTTATCCATGATGATCTTCGAACTTTCGCGTACGGAACCGACGCAAGCTTTTATCGGCTCATTCCAAAACTCATTGTCAAAGTTGAAAATGAAGCGGAGGTTGTTAGAGTTCTTCAGGAAATTACAGCCCTGAAAATTCCCGTCACTTTCCGTTCTGCAGGAACAAGTTTGTCAGGACAGGCGATCACAGATTCTGTGCTGGTACTACTCGGTTCGACATGGACGAAGTATACGATTAATGAAGATGCTACGGAAATTACATTACAGCCTGGAATTATCGGAGCAAGAGCCAATAGTTATTTGGCAAGACATGGGAAAAAAATAGGTCCTGATCCTGCCTCCATCAACGCGGCAATGATCGGCGGAATTGCCTCTAATAATGCAAGCGGTATGTGTTGTGGAACGGCGCAGAATACCTACCAGACGCTCCGAAGAATGAGAATGGTTTTTCATGATGGAACTGTTCTCGACACACGCGACTCACAAAGTCGGAAACAATTTCAGTTATCAAAAAAAGATTTGATCGAAAAAATTATCGGCCTTCGCGATATAATTCATTCCAACGATGTTTTGGTTAAACGGATAAAGCATAAATATAAAATAAAAAATACTACCGGATACAGCATAAATTCTTTTATCGATTTTGTCGATCCGATTGATATCATCGCACATCTAATGGTTGGTTCGGAAGGAACGCTGGGGTTCATTTCAGAAATTACATACGCCACTGTTCCGGAACTTCCGCACAAGGCAAGTTCACTCATGATATTCTCTCGAATCGGTGAGGCATGTGAGGCAGCAGAGATTCTGAAAACGTGTGAAGTCGAGGCTGTTGAGCTGATGGATCGTGCATCGCTGAGATCGGTGGAGCTCAAGGCAGGAATGCCAGCGTATCTTAAAAATCTCGATGATGATGCGACTGCATTACTTGTCCAAGTTGGTGGCGAATCGGATGAACAGTTGTCCGTTCGGATACGGCAAGTCAGTTCCGCGTTGAATAATATTCGGCCACTATTCCCAATAGAATTTAAAAACGATCCCAAAGAATACGAGGAATTGTGGAACATCCGAAAAGGCCTGTTTCCATCTGTCGGTGCAATGAGGGCAACCGGTACAACGTGTGTCATCGAAGATGTAGTTTTTCCTCTTCCACATCTTGCGGAAGCAACGCTCGATCTAAAAATATTATTACAGAAACATGGATATGCAGATGCGATAATATTCGGACATGCTCTGGAAGGCAATCTTCATTTTGTCTTCAGCCAGGATTTTAATCGACCGGAAGAAGTGGATCGTTACCGGCAGTTGATCGAAGATGTAACGACACTCGTTATCGAAAAATATGATGGGGCGTTAAAAGGAGAACATGGAACGGGACGAAATATGGCGCCGTTCGTAGAACGCGAATGGGGAACCGAGGCATATCGAATCATGCGCGAAATAAAAATGATTTTCGATCCCGCGAATCTTCTCAATCCGGATGTCATTATCAATGCTAATCCTCAGGCACATTTGAAAAATATAAAACCATTTGCCGCTGTAAATTCGTTAATCGACAAATGCATCGAATGCGGTTTTTGTGAAGTTCATTGTCCGTCAAAGGATATTACGCTTACTCCCCGTCAACGAATTACCCTTTATCGACAAATTGAAAGTCATTCTAATACGCAGGAGAAGAATAGACGATTAAAAATGGATTATGAATATTTCGGAGATCAAACATGCGCGACGGATGGACTCTGCTCATTGGCATGTCCGGTTGGAATCGACTCAGGAAAATTGATGAAGGAATTACGTTTTAAGAATCGATCTGTTTTCAGCAATATATTCGCAACGGTGACGGCAAAGAATTTTGGAATGATCATTCACATTCTAAGATCGGTTTTGAATAGCGTCGATTTAATACATCGGATGCTGGGAACGGAAAAGTTGGCAAAACTTGCTTCGACGATTAGAATTTTATCCGGCAACACAATTCCTCAGTGGAATAAATTCATTCCTCGTGGTGGTCGTAGTATCGACTTGAATAAAAAGATTGATCTTGAAGAAAGAAATAAATTTAAGGTTGTATATTTTCCAGCTTGCATCAACAGAGCGATGGGAATATCACAAGACTATGACACGGAAGATTCTGTTTCGACAACGATCGTCCGGTTATTGGGAAAAGCAGAATGTGAGATTATTTTTCCGCACAACCTTGAGAACCTCTGTTGCGGGTTGGCATTCGATAGCAAAGGTTTCAAAAAGCAAGCTGAAATGAAAGTCGCCGAACTTGAAACGGCTTTGCGTCTGGCATCGAATGATGGTGAGTATCCGATTCTTGTCGATATGAGTCCTTGCCTTTTAAGAATGAAAGAGACGATGTTGCCAAAATTACAATTATTCGAACCAGTTGAATTCATCCTTTCACATCTCGTCGACAGATTGGATTTCCAGAAAGCAGAAGAAGTTGTCGCTCTCCATATTCCATGCAGTGCGATAAAATTGGGATTGGAAGATAAATTCAAGCGGTTGGCGAATTTATGTGCGGAGCAAGTCATCATCCCCGAAGGAATCGAATGCTGTGGATGGGCCGGTGACCTTGGTTTCACGCATCCTGAGGTAAACAAAAGTGCTTTATCGACTTTGAAAACTCAGATTCCGGGGAATTGCACTCAAGGTTTTTCAACAAGCCGAACATGTGAAATCGGACTTTCACTATCCAGCGGAATTAGTTATAAGTCGATTTTCTATCTCGTTGATCGATGCACGAGTGGAAAAAGAGGAGAGCAAGGTCAAGATCAAGATTAAGGTCAAGGTTTAGATCAAGATCAGGGTCTAGATGATTCAGGTCATGGTTATAGAACTTTCATACTGCTTAAACAGTCTAATGATAGAATAAAAATTGCAAGCTTTCAAAATATTCTTATTACCTAGGGGAGATGGGAATGAAGAATTCACACAAGGAAATGAACAGAACAAGAATATCGAAGATATTTATCCAATTCATAACAGGTACCGCTGCATTGTTTTTTCTTTCTGGATGCAGTGGTTCATTGAAGGTTGCAAGTCAGTGGACGCCAGGGAATATTTCGGACGATACACTTTCTAAAGCTTGGGCAGGAAATTTAACGCAGATTCCCGACCAGGAATTGGCGATTGGTTTTCGCAACGACGACACTTCTCTTTCTATTTGTTTCCTCGCACAAAACAGAGAGATAGCGCGAAACATTTTAATGAGAGGATTGACAATTTGGTTCGATTCGGCAGGAGGAAAAGAACAAATCCTCGGTATTCATTATCCAATGGGATTTGAATGGTCAGGCCCGAGACCCGACCAAATCGAATCAGGCAATGGAACCGATCAATCGGCCGAAAGACGCGAAGCAATGGTAAAAGAATCTTTTAGAAATGTCGATATAATTGGTCCGGGGAGATACGATAGAGAAGTAATTCCTGTCATCGGTTTGAAAGGATTGACGGTAAAGATCGACGATGCAGGACGGCAATTATATTACGAATTGAAGATGCCTTTAAAAAAAGATTCGAATCATCAGTTTGGAATTTCCACTCTTTCATTAAGTACGGTTGGTGTAATTTTAAAATCCGGTTATGCTAGCTCGGATGAAGGAAACCGGCCACATGGAATGGAAGGAGGAGGTGGCGGACGAGGTGGTGGTGGCGGTCGACGAGGCAGTGGTATGGGGATGTCCGGTGGTGGAGGAGGTCGGTCTCGTGGTGGTGGAGGAAATCGGCCTGAACAAGCTAAACCGCTCGATCAAGTGATAAAAGTGACGTTGGTGAGTAGTGCAGAAAAAAACGCATCACGTTAATCTTTAATGGTTTTGTCAGTTCATAAAAAAACCTCACTCTTAGTAAGTGAGGTTTTTTGTTTTATTTTTCTTTCGACTGCTTTACAAATCTCAAAAATGTCGACAAACGAAATATTTACAGAGACTTATATTTTTGGTCCTGCCTGTGCGACTTCTGGTGGACAACCATCCGCGTACTTTTTGAAATTGTCGATAAATTTTGAAGCCAATTGTTTATATCGTTGTTCATACAAAGCCTTATCGGGCCAGGAATCCGAGGGATTAAGAATCTTGTCCGGAACGCCGGAACATTTTTGTGGAACCTCAAAACCGAAAACCGTATCTTTGGTGTAAGGCACGTTCAATAATTGACCGTTCAACGCAGCATTTAATAATTTCCGTGTGTACTGGATGCTGATTCGTTTTCCAACACCGAATGCTCCGCCAATCCAACCAGTATTTACAAGCCAGCAATTCGACTTATTTTTTTCAATTTTTTCCTTTAATAATTTTGCGTAGAAATATGGATGATGAACGATGAACGGAGCTCCAAAACATGTGCTGAACGTCATCTTCGGTTCTTTCCCTGTGCCGATTTCTGTGCCGGCTATTTTTGAAGTGTAACCGGAAATAAACTGATACAATGCCTGATCCGAAGTTAATCGGGAAATTGGCGGCATAACACCTGAAGCGTCGCAAGTTAAAAGAATAATGTTCTGCGGGTGATCACCCATTTTTTCCGGAACGGAATTTAGTATGTATTTCAATGGATAGGAAGCGCGCGTGTTTTCAGTGATTGATTCATCGTCTAAGTCAATCTGACGTGTATACGGATCATAAACGACATTTTCAAGAATTGTTCCATATCGATGTGTTGTCGCGAATATTTGGGGTTCAGCCTCTGCGGAGAGACGAATCACTTTTGCGTAGCATCCTCCTTCGAAATTAAAAACACCTTTATCGTTCCATCCATGCTCGTCATCTCCTATCAAGCGGCGTTCAGGATCGGCCGAGAGTGTAGTTTTTCCGGTTCCGGAGAGACCGAAGAAAATTGCAGTATCATTATTCTTACCGATATTTGCGGAGCAATGCATAGTCATTATACCTTGTAGCGGATACACGTAATTTAATAGCGTGAAAACTGATTTTTTAATTTCGCCTGCATAAATTGTATTTCCTATTATACACATCCGTCTTGCGAAGTTGAGTGCAATAATCGTTTCTGACGGTGTGCCGTCAATGCTAGGAATAGCTTTAAATGATGGAATTGAGATAACGGTGAATTCCGGAACGTGATGCCTATATTCATTTACGGATTCCGGCAGTATAAACATATTTCGCGCAAAGAGAGAATGCCATGCGTATTCAGAAATAATTCTGATGGGAATACGATGGGCATGATCAGCCCCGACATAACAATCCTGAACGAAAATGTCTCGCCCCTGCAAAAAACCCTGGAGACGATTGTAGAGATCATCAAATTTATCTTCACTGTAAGGACGGTTGTACTCTTGCCACCATATATGATTTTCGGTTGACGGTTCTTTAATGATGACTTTGTCGGAAGCGGCGCGTGCGGTATGCTTCCCGGTGAAAGCGATGAGGGCTCCATGATTCGATAGATGAGCTTCTTTTCGGAATATGATTTCTTCGTAGAGCGCTTCAGTCGGAAGATTCCAGTAAGCGATACGAAGGTTCAGAATGCCATGCTTTTCTAAACCAAAGTCGCTTTTAAATGCCAACGCTTCATTTTGTGAAGGAGTATCAATTTCAAACATTTTAGTCATTTCTTTTTCCCGTACTAGTCTACGATAATTACCTCATCTGCTACTTTGCGGAGTAGGATAGAGGTACACAATACAATCTGTGCCTGAACAAACTCTACGACCTCTATCATATTTCGAGGTGCAATAGCCCAATCGATCCGGATAATTTTGAAGTGAACAAAATAAACAGATTCTGAATCGATTTTTAAGATCTCATACACAGTCGGACGATACTTCCAAACAAGCGTCAATCTTAGGAAAAATCATCCATAATTAATATATATTCTTTGACTAACCAAAGTCAACAACTGAAACAGAAAATTTTTTTAATCTTTTGTGTAATCTTCTCACACTCTCATGACCTTCCTTTTGTCACTTAGCATGAGTAATTGAACGTCAATGATTTCTAAAATCTCCAGAAGTAACCCAAAAATAACAACATAAACAAAAGTAATGAAATAAACGTTTTTTTAATTAATATATTAATAAATAATGAATAATCAACTTAAATAATAAGGTTATTTTGATTATTTCTTTATATTGTTAAGAACGAAGAAATGAAGAATCGTAAACGTGCTAATGCGCAATGCAACAACAGCTTCAGTTTTCCGTACAAATGTTGAAAAATAAATAAATTTATTTTTTCTTACACAAGGATTTATAACATCGTCTATAAGAAAGGAAGAAACATGATCAGAGTGCTTTTTGTTGTCATCTTCATTCTTGTTATTGCTATGCCGGTAGTTGCTCAAGAGGAAACACTCATTAATGGGGAAATCCAAAGTGGAGGATTCGGAGGGCCGGTTGTTAAAATCGGGCCGATGAATGGAACAACCGGTGTATTCGTTGGAGGCTGGGGCGGCTGGATTATCAACCACACATTTTCAATCGGCGGGGCAGGTTACGGTCTCGTCAACAACATTAAAATATCCGATCCTTCCGGTACCGGAAGAACAACCTATCTTAATTTCGGCTATGGTGGTCTTGATCTGGAATACATAGGCAATTCAATGAATCTCATTCATTATACTTTAGGCGTGCTTATCGGTGGCGGTGGAATTTCATACAGAGATAGCATATATCAAAATTATAGTGAAAAAAACACAAATGCGGTGTTCGTATTGGAACCCTCGGCGAATATTGAAATGAATGTGACAAAATTTTTTCGGATCGATATTGGTGCGAGCTATCGGTGGGTGAACGATGTTCAATTTGATGGTTTGAAAGATAAAGATATGTCAGGCCTATCCGGCATGCTGACTTTAAAATTCGGAACCTTCTAAAAACGCAAATAAAAATTAATGACGCTCGTGCTTGCTTTGAAACGTAAATCAGGTGCAAGCGTTTTTTTTTGCACTTCCATCTTTCGATCGGGTTGTGGAAATTCAGAGAGTAAAATCGTATATTAAAATTCAAAGGCAAATTGCTGAAGAAAACAGTTACTAAGGAGCATTTTAATTGAAAAGAAAATATGTGATTGTTGTTCCTGATGGTGCAGCCGATATTGGAATTCCTGATTTTGATGGCAAGACAATTTTCGAAGCCGCTAACAAACCGAATATAGATTATCTCGCGATCAACGGAAAACTTGGTTTATGCCGGACTGTTCCGCCAGGCCTTCAAGCCGGCAGCGATGTCGCGATGATGTCGGTTATCGGTTATGATCCCAAAAAATATTACAGCGGACGTGCTCCGATAGAAGCAGTTGCACAAGGCATCGATCTTTTGGATGACGATTGGATATTCCGCTGCAATATAGTTACTATAAAGGATGAAAAAATGGCCGATCATAGCGCAGGCCATATCTCGAGTGAGGAAGGAAAACTTCTCGTTGAAGAATTGAATAAAAATTTCGGCAGTGATCGGATTAAATTTTATCCCGGTATTGGTTATCGCCACATCATGGTGATTAAAGGCGCCGATTATTCAAATCTTTCAACTCAACCTCCGCATGATATGATTGGAAAACCAATTTCCGAGATAAAACCAAACGGAAAAAATGCCGACATCATCAACGATCTTATTACTCGAAGCAGACAACTTTTTAAAGATCATCCGGTCAATCAAGCGCGTAAAGAAGACGGAAAGGGTGAAGCGTCTTCTATATGGTTGTGGGGACAGGGACAGAGAGCGAAGATGGAGCCTTTCGATATTAAATATGGCTTAAAAGGAGCTGCTATTACAGCCGTCGATTTGGTAAAAGGTTTGGCAAAACTTGTCGGTTTTAGTTGGATAAAAGTCGAAGGTGCCACCGGTTATTTTGACACAAATTACAAAGCGAAAGGACTCGCCGCAATCGAAGCTTTAAAAAATTTCGACCTCATTCTTGTGCACATAGAAGCGCCCGATGAAGCCGGTCACGCCGGAGACTCGGGTATTAAGAAAAATGCTGTTGAAGAGATTGACGCGAAAATTGTCGGGCCTGTTTTTAACGAACTTAAAAAATATGGAAGCTATCGAATGCTTGTTATGCCGGATCATCCGACACCGGTGTCAACTCGCGGCCATTCCGGCGACCCAATTCCATTTGCTATGGCCGGAGAAGGAATTCAAGCCGGAATGAGATTGCCGTTTAGCGAAGCAAATGCAGCGAAGACGGGTTTGATGATTCCGAATGGTGATGAGTTAATGAAAATGTTTTTAAGTTGAGTTTAGGATTCGGATGCTGTTGAGTATTGCAGATTTGATTCGTCGTTGAATATTTTTTATTCCAACACCAGAGTTTTCATCTAAACCTCGATCTCGACCTTGATCTCAATTTTTACCTTATTCCTTAGCTCAATATTCATCATCCCACGATTCAAACGTTCGCTGTACTTCTTTGATCTGACGAATGATATCATTCAAGTTATGATCGCGAATAACTTTTTCGACCTGTTCTTTTATTCCTTCGAGCTCAGTAATGATTCGTCCAAGAAGAAGGGCTTTCCCTTTATTTGAATGAACTTTCGATTGCATTGAAAGCAGAGAACGCACTTTATTGACAAGTACTATTTTGATGCGAGTCGTAGTAAGATCGGTTACTTCAGCGCGCCGTTTTTCAATTTCTTCAGGTTCCACGTCATACGAGAGCGCAAGTTCATCGACAAGTTCCATCGCCATCTGTCCACGACTAATCACGAGTTCAAGATGATCTGTAAAACGAAGAGCCTCGATAATATTTTGCAGTCGACTTCTGATGTGATCAGCAGATTCGTATGTAATCTTTGGTTCCGTCATTAACGAAATAAAGGGAAAAAAAAGTCTTTTATCAAGAATCTTCTAATCGAATGTTTTTTCTTGACTCTGCCGGCATTTTTCATATAATTAAAAATACAATAATAAAAGGAGAACAGGAAGATTAAAATGGAATATTCTCAATTACGATGTGTTGCCTGCAAAAAAAACTATGATATTCATGACATCCGTTTTCTCTGCGATTGCGGTCATCTTTTAGATGTTTGGCATGATCTCGGTGAATTAAAGAAAACGATAACACGGAAAACATTCGACGACCGTCTTGGTCTAGTCGATGCTCCATATTCGAGCGGCGTTTGGCGCTTCCATGAAATTATATTGCCGTCATTGTCGAAGGACAAGATAATCACGAAGGCAGAGGGGAATACACGCCTCTATAAAAATCCATTCGTAAATCGATGGGCAAATGCCGACGGCTTATTTCTTAAACATGAAGGAGAAAATCCAACCGGCTCCTTCAAAGATCGGGGCATGACGGTTGCGATTACTGTTGCGAAACATCTAAAACGCTCTGCAGTTGTTTGTGCATCGACTGGAAATACATCAGCTTCTCTCGCGTCATACGCGGCAGAAGGTGGAATCAAAGGAATTGTATTGATTCCGGAGGGGCACGTCGCGTTTGGAAAAGTTTCTCAAGCTCTTGCTTATGGTGCGCTAACGTTAATGGTGAAAGGTGATTTCGACGATTGCATGCGATTGATTCAGGAAGCTGAGCAACAATTGGGCGCGTATCCATTGAATTCAATTAATCCTTTCCGGCTCGAAGGACAAAAAACAATCGTCCTGGAAACACTGCAGCAATTACACTGGCGAGTACCTGATTGGGTGGTCGTGCCTGGCGGAAATCTCGGCAATACAAGCGCGTTCGGGAAGGCCTTCTTCGAAGCAAGAGAATTGGGATTGATCGACAGGTTGCCGCGATTTGCAGTCATTCAGGCTGAAGGTGCAAATCCATTATATCTGGCGTACAAAAAAAATTTTTCAGAGTTCAAAACCGTAAAAGCAGATACAATTGCGACCGCGATTAAGATCGGGAATCCCGTCAATTATGAAAAAGCAGTGAGATCTCTCAAATGGACTAACGGCATCGTTGAACAAGTGACGGACGAAGAGATTCTCGATGCAAAAGCGATCGTTGATGCATCCGGTATTGGAGCTGAACCCGCATCATGCGCAACAGTTGCCGGTTTGAAAAAACTTACAAGTTCTGGGGTCATTAAGAAAGATGAAACCATCGTCGGAATTTTAACGGGCCACGTCTTGAAAGATCCCGATGCGATAGCTCAATATCATAATGGCGAACAGCGATATCATTATTCTAATCCACCGCGTATTGTTAATCCGGAACTCGATGAAATAGCACATATCTTGCGCGAGTCGTAATGAAGACATTGATAATCCCGCCGTTCATTGCTTTCGCGAAAGAGAATTGTGATGAAATCGGCAAGAACATGAAAAATGTTTTTGAAAAGAATGGAATCAAAACGAGATACGAAATACTTCGCATTGAAAATAGTGGGATGTGATACATTCCTGAACAATGAACCTTCTCTTGCACCTGTCAACGTTTTACAGTATATTTAATAGCTTTTTAATGTCCCGTCCTCATTGCTGGACGGGATTTCTATTACTGGACAAAAGATGGAACATATTAGAAATTTCAGTATAATTGCACATATCGATCATGGAAAATCGACGCTCGCCGATCGTTTACTGGAAGCCACTCATACAATTTCCGCACGTGAGATGATGGATCAGATTCTCGACGATATGCCGCTCGAACGTGAGCGGGGGATCACAATAAAATCTCATGCAATCCAAATGAATTATAAATCGAAAGATGGCTCGGATTATATTCTGAATTTAATCGACACGCCCGGACATGTCGATTTCACGTATGAAGTATCGCGCTCACTTGCGGCATGTGAAGGTGCAATTCTTGTAGTCGATGTTTCGCAGGGTGTTGAAGCGCAAACCATCAGCAATCTTTATCTCGCTATCGATGCCGGCCTCGAAGTCATACCTGTGCTCAATAAAATAGATCTTCCAAGCGCTGCAACAATGATTGAAACCGTGCAGGACGAAATCGTTAACCTGCTTGGATGCAAACGCGAAGACATTATTCACGCAAGCGCAAAGTCGAATATCGGAATCGACGAAATACTCGAAGCCATTGTCAAGCGAATTCCCGCGCCGAAAGGAAATGATGAAGCGCCTTTACAAGCGCTGATTTTTGATTCCGTGTTCGATGTTTATCGAGGTGCAATCGTGTATCTGAGAGTTTTTCAGGGAACTTTGAAGGAACATCAGCATGTGCAGTTCGTTTCGAATGGAAAAATATTTGAGGCGGAAGAAGTCGGCATTTTGGAAATGACGCGGAAACGTATCGGCAAACTAAGTGCAGGCGATGTCGGTTATCTTGTCGCGAACGTGAAGGATGTACACGATTCGAAAGTTGGCGATACTGTGACCGATGCCGACAATCCTACAAGTCAATTACCCGGTTATAAAGAAGTGAAACCGATGGTATTTGCCGGAGTTTATCCGACTGTTACGGAAGAATTTGAGGAACTTCGTGATTCCTTGGAACGTCTAAAATTAAACGATGCGTCATTGATTTACGAACCTGAAACATCAACCGCGCTAGGGTTTGGTTTCCGGTGCGGATTTCTTGGATTGCTTCACATGGAAATCATTCAGGAAAGATTGGAACGTGAGTATAATCAATCGTTGATTACAACAGTTCCGAACGTGGAATATAAAGTGGTGAAAACAAACGGCGAAGAAGTTCTCGTCGACAACCCGGCGTTCATGCCGAATACGGTTGAAATTGAACATGTGGAAGAACCGTTTATCCAGGCAACGATCATTACACCGAGCGAGTTTATCGGTTCCATTATGAAATTGTGTACAGACCGGAGAGGTGTGTACAAGAATACTACATATCTCGATCCGACGCGCGCACAAATTTCTTATGAACTCCCGCTGTCGGAAATCATATTCGACTTTTATGATAAATTAAAATCAATGTCGCGCGGTTATGCTTCATTCGATTATGAATTTCACGATATGCGCCAATCGGACCTCGTCAAGCTCGATATATTATTGAACGGAGAACCTGTTGATGCGCTCTCGACAATTGTTCACCGCGACAAAGCGTACGATTGGGGAAGAAGATTGTGCAGCAAGTTGAAACATTTGATTCCACGACAAATGTTCGAAGTGGTGATTCAGGCCGCGATAGGCGCAAAAATTATTGCACGCAACCAAATCAGTGCAATGCGAAAAAATGTTTTGGCAAAATGCTACGGCGGCGATATTAGCCGAAAGCGGAAGCTTCTGGATAAACAAAAAGAAGGCAAGAAACGTATGAAACAAGTAGGACGTGTGGAAATTCCGCAGGAAGCGTTCCTTGCCGTTCTTTCAATGGACGACTCGAATCAATAACATAAGGGATTTTTCGATGACGATTAAAAAAAATATTCAAACTCCTCCTCCTCAATCACTTGCCCAAAAAACATGGGCGATGCTTCGTGAATTCTTAATTGTCGTTGGCGGGGTACTGCTCCTCAACAGTTTTGTAATGGCATCGTTCGAAGTGCCGACCGGTTCGATGGAAGACACCGTGATGACGGGCGACTTCCTCTTTGTGAATAAATTTATTTACGGGGGCACGACACCCTACACGATTCCGTTTACATCAATTCGTCTGCCGCATTTTCGCGTGCCCGGTTTCAGAAAAATAGAACGGGGCGATGTGATTGTCTTCGACTGGCCAGGCGACCGAGATCTAAAAACCAAACCGGAAATTCAAACATGGTATCTTAAACGGTGTATCGGGCTTCCGGGCGATACTCTGAAAATTATAAACAAAATTGTGTATGTGAATGGTGAAGTTTTTCCGAATCCGCCTCACCTCAAATTTTTAAGGAGTGAAATCAGCCCGGCCGGTTATGCTGAACCGCGAATGTTTCCACGCGGCGCAAGCTGCAACACCGACAATTATGGACCAGTTGTAATTCCCAAAAAAGGAATGATCATTCATCTTGATTATTATAATTTTGATCAATGGGAAGTTTTTATTGCCCGTGAGGGTCATAATGCCGAATTGCGAGCGGGTAAAATATATATCGACGGCAGCGAAGCAGACAGCTACATCGTGCAGCGCGATTATGTGTTCGGGATGGGCGATAACCGCGACGACAGTCTTGACAGCCGATTCTGGGGATTCATTCCGGTTGAAGATGTTATCGGAACACCGATGATAGTATACTGGTCGTGGGATCCGAACATCGAAGTCTACAAATTGTCCGACAAACTCCGTACAATCGATTTTAGCCGGGTAGGGCAGATTATCCATTAATTGATGTGAAAGAAATCGAACAATCGACAGACGGCGAAGAAGCAACGCCTGCAAGTAATCGGGCATGGGTGAAATATCACCTTCGTTCTTACATACAACTTCTAATCCTAACAGTTTGCACCGCACTGTTTTTAAAGATGTTTGTGATCGAAGCATTCCGTATTCCGAGTGGTTCGATGGAGAATACACTGCTTGAAGGCGATTTCATTCTCGTCAATAAGTTTATTCGACCTATTCACCGTGGAGATATCATGGTTTTCGAATTTCCCGGAATGCGCGACGAAATTACGCCGCGTGAAAAGGCGAATTACATTAAGCGCTGCATCGGACTTCCAGGAGACACGATCACACTCATAAAAAGATCTGTTCACGTAAATGGACTTCAATTAGAGAATCCTCACTTCATGAAATTTGAAAATCTTTTTTTACCTCAGAAAAATATTCCAAATCCAAATATTTTCCCGCCGGACGCTCCATTTAATGAAGATAATTACGGCCCTGTAGTTGTGCCGAAAAAAGGAATGATGATTACACTCACGCCGGACAACTATGAAGCGTGGTATGTTTTAATCCGACGCGAAGGGCACATGGTGAGAGAAGAAGGTGATCAATTTTATATCGATGGACGACTTTCGAAGGAATATAAAATCGAACATGACTATTTATTCATGATGGGAGATAACCGGGATAATAGTTTCGACAGCCGCTTCTGGGGATTTGTTCCGATTGATAATGTTGTAGGCGAAGCAATGTTCATTTACTGGTCGTGGGGAAAAAATCCTGGAAATGATGATACGAATTCCGAATCAACTTCAATTCGTTGGAACCGGATCGGGATGGTTGTGCGCTGATGGCAGGCCTTTATATTCATATTCCATTTTGCCAGAGGAAATGCATCTATTGCGATTTCTATTCCGTTGAGGGAACAGTTTTAATCCAAAAATTTTTGGATGCTCTGGAACTTGAAATATTAAATACTGTCCCATCAAACAAAACAGAAACATTTCACACAATATATATTGGAGGTGGAACACCCTCACTTCTCACTCCCGACCAAGTTACGAAAATTTTTAAATTGACGTCGAAATTATTCACAATCTCATCTAATTCGGAAATCACGATCGAAATTAACCCCGGGACGGTCACGCTGGATACACTGAAAGCTTATCGTCAATTAGGAATCAACAGACTGAGCATCGGAATCCAATCACTGCATAATGATGAATTAAAGTTCCTGGGTAGAATTCACAACGTACAGCAGGCAGAAGATGCATTGCGATTAAGCCGGGAGGCCGGTTTTCAAAATATCAGCGTCGACCTTATTCAATCACTTCCGATGCACACAACAGCGAGAGTGCATGAGACTTTGGAACGAATTTGTGCCTTCCGGCCGGAACATATTTCAGCGTACAGTCTAATCGTTGAAGATGGTACGCCGCTTGCCGAAATGGTACGTCGTGGGGAGGTACTTCCGCTTCAGCAAGACAATGACGCAGAAAATTATGAGTACGTTGCCGGTTTTCTTCAGCGTGAAGGATACGTTCAATACGAAGTTTCCAATTTTGCATTGCCTGGATTTTATTCCCGTCATAATCACAATTATTGGAATCATACACCGTATTTAGGTTTTGGGCCTTCTGCACATTCATTCAAAGGAAATATCCGGTGGTGGAATGTGAGAGACGTGAATGAATATTGCCGGCGTCTTTTAGATGGAAAATCGCCGGAAGAAAAGGAAGAGCAATTAAGCCTCGAACAATTGTTGGAAGAAAGAATTTTTTTAGGATTGAGAAGCAGCGGAATAGACATCGATATTTTACGTAATGATTATGGTTTTATCATGACCGACAAAATACAGAAAGAACTAGATTCCTGGCGCGTGAACAATTTGACGGTGTCAGATGGGAATCTCATCCGTCTAACAACGAAAGGATATGCTATTTGCGATGAGCTGACAGGGCGGATGATAAGCTTGTTAGCCAAGTAGTTTTGACTGAAAAAGTCATTTAAATGATAATTGATATGAAATATTCCTTCGTGTTCTTCATAGAAAGCCATTTATTCTCTGTGTACTTTGTGGTTAACCACAAAGATCGCAAAGTTGAGTCAGCAATCTTTGAAGGACACAAAGGTTTTTCAGCGAGAGCTAAGTATGTGTTTTGAAAACAAGGAAATTCATTTTACTTTAACCAACAATTTTGGTTGAAAAAAAGAATTTTAAACGTTATCTTTTCATGATAAATATTTCACACCTTGAGGTGCAAATGGAACATCGAAAACTAAACAGAGTAATTGCAGGAATCCTATTTCTAATTTCTTTGACCACATACGTCTTAACGACGCAATCGTCGGTTTCGTTCTGGGATTGCGGTGAATGGTCAGCCGCTGCGTACACGATGGCTGTGCCGCATCCGCCGGGAACTCCATTTTTCTCAATTATGGGACGATTTGTCGGATTAATTCTTTTCTTCGTTAACGACCAGGCTATGCGATTAAATTTAATCTCGGCTTTCTTAAGCGCGGTCACAGTTGCGATCATGTACCTTACAATCATCCGGCTGATGATTCGCTGGCGTGGAATTCCCAAAACGAAAAATGATTTTCTCATTATGTATGGTTCTGCTTTTTTAGGTGCGCTCACATTCAGCTTCACCGATATCTTCTGGTTCAACGCGGTTGAATTTGGAGTGTACGCAACAAGCATGTTTTTCCTTGCCTTAGACACATACCTCGCGTTGGTCTGGTTCGAACACGCCGACGAACCTGGAAGCGAACGATATTTAATTTTTATCGCATACCTGATGGGCTTGTCGCTCGGTGTACATCAGATGGGAGTTCTGGCATTTTTCACAATCGGTTTGCTGATCTATTTTAGGTATAAGGAAGTAACTTTTCGTTCATTCGTCTGGAATACAATTCTTATCTGTCTTGCCTTCCTAATTTTATGGCCTGGATTAATAAACTGGCTGCCGGAAGCCTTGGATGGTAATTTTGTATCGATGGGAATAGATGTTCGAGACAGTGATCTCATTCGATATTTACCAATTATACTCTGTCTTGGCTTGGTGTACGGTATCTATTATACCTATAAGCATCATAAACGAATATTGAATATAGCATTCACCGCGGTTCTCTTTGTCATTCTCGGTTACTCAACCTATACACAAATCCTCATTCGTGCAGATGCGAAGACTCCAATGAATGAAAATAATCCGGACAATATGAAATCGTTTG
Organism: Ignavibacteriota bacterium; assembly: GCA_963835935.1. GTDB lineage: Bacteria > Bacteroidota > Ignavibacteria > UBA10030 > CAVZMI01 > CAWIHK01. The sequence goes on along the minus strand of CAWIHK010000001.1, from coordinate 1,778,552 downwards.
TCTCATATATGGCACGCGAGCAATATGGTGAACAACCTTCGTTTTTTGATCGAAGATGGAATCCGGAAGAAGATCACCAGCAGAGATATGCGAATTACACAAGCGATTTCGATTACCTTATACGTTATCAAGTGTATCACATGTACTTGCGTTATCTTGGTTGGAACTTCGTCGGTCGTGCAGGAGATATACAAGATGCACCTGTCTCTATTGCTAATACAGAAAAACAATGGCAGTGGAGTAAAGGATTTCCAGAACATTATTTCTTCATTCCTTTGATTCTCGGGCTTGTTGGACTCTACTATCACTTTAAGAAAGACTGGAAATTTGCTTTCGCGTTTCTTGTTCTTTTTGGAATGTTGGGACTTATCCTCGGTCTTTATTTCAATATGGCAGAACCACAACCACGAGAGCGTGATTATTTCTTCGTGGGTTCTTTCTATGTGTTCGGTGTGTGGATTGCAATCGGTATTGCGGGAATTCTTGAGTATATCGAGAAAAAAATAAAATCGAATAAGAATGTGCGTCCGGCTATTATGTATGGCGGGACATTATTACTTATCGGGCTCATCGCACCCATTAATGTTGCTGTCCAAAATTGGCAGAGTCACGATCGGCATGGAAATTTTGTTGCATGGGATGGCTCATACAACGTGTTGCAATCTGTGGAAAAGGATGGAATTTTGTTCACAGCGGGTGACAACGATACATTCCCGCTATGGTATCTTCAGGATGCAGAAGGAGTGCGGCGTGACGTCAGAATCGTGAATCTGAGTTTGGTTGGAACGAATTGGTATATCCGTCAGCTTAAGAATGAAGAACCCTGGGGAGCCAAAAAAATTCCTATTCAAATGTCGGATGAAGAAATCGATCATATGGCGTCTGTCGGCGGGATTGGATGGAAAACTCAATCGGTAGATTTGCCGGTGCCGAAAGAAGTGTTTCAACAATACGGAATCACAGATACTTCGATAATCAATAAAGGTAAAATTTCATGGACGTTAAAATCTGAAGGAGGAGGAAATTACATCCGCACGGCTCGTGCTATGGTAAAAGAAATACTTACAAGTGTGCAGTGGAAACGTCCGGTATATTTCGCAAGCACTGTCGCTCCCTCAGATCGTATTGGACTTGATGCCTTCTTACGGCTGGAAGGATTTGCTTATTGCATCACACCAATCAATGGCGGAAACAGTCTTCTTCTCAATGAAGAATCATTCACGAAACATTTCGCTCAGGAACCGAAAGTTCCATCAAAAGAGCGAGCCTTCGGGTTCCTCTTCCGGAATTTGTCGAACCCAAAAATGTATTTTGGACAGGAAGATCAACGACAGATAAATAATTACCGCATGACATGGTTGGTTGCTGCGTACCATTATAACGAGGCAAGAAAACCGGCTGATGCCATCAAATCTCTCGATATGATAGAACAAAAAACTCCGAGTTATAATTTTCCCATTGACATGAGCCTGAAAGCCGATATTGCCAATTTGTACGCTCAGGCAGGATCTTTGGAGAAGTTCGACATTTATGCCAAAGATGTGGAAAGCGAAGCTTGGGATTTAATTCACAGTAGAAAAGTTTCATCAAAAGAATACGGTCGCAGCAATCCATGGAGAATTCTCTTAGGCATTTATGCAGTCCGCAGTAATCCGACAAAAGAACTTGAATTATATAAATCATTAATTCCGGATTATCCGAATGACTCGTCCTTGATACAGAGAATTGAATATTTGCAAAAGGTGGTTGATGCACAAGCAAAGTCTTCGACTCCGAAAAAATAAGGAAGAGAACTAAGTATCGATTATGAATCCCGCATGAATTTCGTGCGGGATTTTTTTTGATTGGTTTGAATCATTTTGTGTGATTTTAAAATATTCGTCTCGAATTGATTTTGGAGTTCTCCAGAAACCGATCATCAAGTCTTTTGGAATAAAATTATTTTTCTGCTATATTTGTTGGAATTTTTTCATCAAGAGGAGATAATGAAATACAGTAAATTGAATAAGATTATTGCTGGATTGGTATTTCTTATTTCATTTTTAACTTATTTTTTAACTGTTCAGTCATCGGTTCCATTCTGGGATTGTGGAGAGTTTTCAACAGCGGCTTATACGCTTGGGGTTCCTCACCCGCCGGGAGCTCCATTCTTTACGATTCTAGGAGGCTTCTTCGGCATTATACTTCCATTCGTCCATGAATTGGCTCTCAGGATAAATCTTATCTCCGTGGTCGCAAGCGCGCTCACGGTCATGATTCTCTATCTCATTACGGAACGCGTCATCATTCGGTGGCGAGGTTCTTCGAAAAATAAAATCGATGCATTGATCATTTATGGTTCTGCCTTTATAGCCGCGCTGACATTTAATTTTACGGATACATTCTGGTTCAGTGCTGTAGAATCGGAAGTGTACGCAAGCAGTATGTTTTTTCTCTCAATGTCGGTTTGGCTCGGACTTGTTTGGTACGATAGTGCAGACGAACCCGGAAGTGAACGATATCTTTTTCTGATTGCTTATCTGATGGGATTGTCGCTCGGTGTTCACCAATTGAGTGTGCTTTCATTTTTCACGATAGGACTTTTTGTATACTACCGTTACCGGGAAGTCACGTTTACATCCTTCATCTGGAACACAATTCTCATCAGTGCAGCGTTCTTGATTCTCTGGCCCGGTTTAATTAATTGGCTTCCGGATATGCTTGACGGAAGTTTTGAAATTGGATCTCTCAAAATAAATGACAGTAACCTGATTCGTTATCTACCGATAATTCTAACAGCAGGAATTATTTACGGTATCTATTACTCGCATAAACATTATAAGAAGAATTTGAACATCGCGCTGGTGTCAATTCTATTAGTCATAATCGGTTATACGACGTACGCGCAGATCATCATAAGGGCAAATGCACAACCTCCGATGAACGAAAACAACCCGAATACCATGGCTCGCTTTGTGCCGTACATGGAACGACAACAATATGGCGACATGCCATCGATTTTTGAACGACGATGGAATATTGAAGAACACCATCAGCTAATGTATCAAAAGTACGCGAGCGACGGCGATTATTTTTTACGATATCAACTCTTTCAAATGTGTTTTCGTTATCTTGGATGGAATTTTATCGGCCGCGAAGGCGATAAACTGGATGCGCCGGTTACTCTTTTTTCTTACGACAGCAATTGGCAGGAAAGTAAGAGTTTCCCGAATCGCTATTATAGCATTCCATTTCTCTTTGGAATTATAGGGCTTTATTATCAATTTAGAAAAGATTGGAAATTCGGTTTGGCTTTTCTGGCGCTTTTCGGAATGCTTAGCATTGCTCTCGCCGTATATTTCAACATGGCAGAGCCGCAGCCGAGGGAACGCGATTATTTTTTTGTCGGATCCTTTTTCGTGTTTGCGATCTGGGTGGGATGTGGAGTATCATGTGTGATCGAGTGGATTGAGAAAAAATTCCAGGCCATGAAAACGGAACAATCATATAAAATAGAAATGATCACAGGTGGTTCTCTTTTTATTTTCGCGCTCGCTATTCCAATAAATATGGGAATCCAGAATTGGCCGAATCACGACCGTCACGGTAATTTTGTTCCATTCGATGCATCGTACAACGTTCTGCAGTCGGTTGAAAAAGACGGAATTCTTTTTACACGTGGTGATAATGACACATTTCCTTTATGGTACCTACAGGATGTGGAAGGAATCAGGCGTGATGTCAGGATTGTCAATCTTAGTTTGTTAAACACATCATGGTACGTTCATCAATTGAAGGATGAAGAACCGTGGGGCGTAAAAAAGATATCTGTACCGATGTCTGATGAACAACTAGAAAAAATAATTAACGCCGGTTATGTGATGTGGAAGACGCAGGTTGTTGAACTCCCTGTTCGAAAAGAAGTGTTCGAAGCGTTTGGTGAAAAGGATCCAAGAATTATTACAGATGGAAAAATATCGTGGACACTGAGTTCCACTCTTGGTGGAAAAATAGACGCTATTCAATCGCATCAGGCTCTCGTGAAGGAAATTATTTTCGGTACGCGATGGGAGAGGCCAATATACTTTGCGATAACTGTCCCGCCATCTGAGCGCTTGGGATTGGATTCGTATCTGCGATTAGAAGGTTTTACATATCGGCTCACGCCGATACGCACAGCTTCGCGATTTCGATTTGATGAAGAATCTTTCTTCAGACACATGGCGAAGGAGCTCGATCATCCAGAAAGAGAAAGGGCGTATGGATTTCTGTTCCGCAATTTAGCGAATCCTAAATTGTATTTCAATCCTGAAGATCAACGCATGATAAAAAATTACCGGCTGTCGTGGTTGATCGCAGCTTTTGCATTTAGTGAGAAGGGCAGGCGACAAGATGTTGTGAAAGTTTTAGATCTGATCGAACAGAGAACGCCGGAATATAATTTTCCAATGAATATTAATTTGAAATATGATATTGCAAATCTATATTTATACACCGGGAGGAGGGATAAATATGAAATATATATTGCTCCCGTTGAAAAGTATTCTTGGGATATGATTCACAGCGGAAACGTATCTCCAGAGGACAAGAGCGCCATTAATCCGTGGCATGTATTGCTGGAGATTTACGAAACACGAAATGATCTTGCAAACGAGCTTGAAGTATATCGAACACTGATTAAGATTTACCCGAATGATTCATCGTTGATTCAACGGGCTGCGGATTTGAAACGATGCATCGACTCGGTTGCGTCAATTTCTCATCAATCAAATTAGAGAGGAATACATTGCCGGAAAAAAGTTCTACACGTGAACATTGGAATTCATTTTGGGAAAGAAAAAAAGATTTCCATGAAGTTTATTCAAATACTGATCGTGTTATCCGCAACCTGATGAAGTTGACCGATTTCAAAGATAAAATTGTCCTCGAAGTCGGAGCTGGAACCGGACGCGATAGTTTTACGCTGGCACAATACGGTGCAAAAGTAATTCAGCTGGATTATTCCGAACCGGCACTTCGGATTATCACATCGATAGCCCGTGAAGAAAAAATTCCGGTGCAGCCGTTGTGCGGGAATGCGTTTTCATTGCCGTTCCAGGATCATTCAATCGATATCGTATTCCATCAGGGATTGCTGGAACATTTTCATGAACCGGAAGCTGAAAAATTGCTTTCGGAAAATGTGCGGGTATTGAAGGAGGGAGGATTTCTCCTGGTCGATGTTCCACAACGCTGGCATATTTATACGCTCATGAAACACATTCTCATTTATTTTAATAAATGGTTCGCGGGATGGGAACGGGAATTTTCAATTATCGAGTTGCGCACGAAGATGGAAAAACATGGTTTAAAAATTGTTCATCAATACGGTGAGTTGATGTATCCGAGTCTGGCATATAGAGTATTTCGCGAGGGATTGCTTCGTTTCAGAGTGAGATTGCCTCTTTATCCGCGAATTCCAATTCTTGGAATGTTGCGGGAGAAAATTCGTGCGCGCATGAGAGATAATTCTTTGTTATTGTACATCGGCATTTCAATCGGCGTTGTGGGATGCAAATCGAAATCAAACGATTGATGGTGAGATAATTTATTTATGATCACCAGAAAGAAATTGTCTATCATAAAAATCCCAAACTACAAATTTCAAAACACAAACAAATCACAATATCCAAAATATAATATTTCGTACGGCCCATGTTATCAGTCTTGAATTATGGGACTTATCCAAAGGACACCTACAGAGAAATTTGTTTGGAAATTGAGGTTTGTGATTTGAAATTAATTTTACTATTATTTTTATTACACTAATTGGAGTACTAAGAAACCACTCGTTGTTTTTCAAAATACTGATTGAGATGTCTTACACACTCTTTTGGTGACGCAGCCTGGGAAATTAATTGGCTTGCAATACTATTTCCTTCGCGGAGCAATTCATTACGAACTACATCGATAACATTATTCCAGAATGTTCCGAGGACAATAATAGGTTTCTTCGGCATAACATTCTTCGCGCACAATTCCCAAACTGCCGATAACTCCAGAAGCGTGCCGGTCGCACCGGGTAGAACAATATATCCATCAGACGATGTTATCAAGGTAAGAAGTCTTTCAATCATCGAAGGCTTTTCGATTATTTCGTCTATCCATTGGTTTGGTCTTCGTGAAAAAAAGGAAGTAACAACACCGATTGTTTTTCCACCTCCTTCTTTCGCACCTCGGGAGCTGGCTTCCATTGCTCCACCATAACCGCCGTTGCAGACGGTAAAGCCGTGTGTAGCAAGTTCTTTTCCCAATTCAAATGCTTCCTGATATTCAGCGCTCTTTTCATCAAATAAAGCACTGCCGAAGATTGAAATGATTTTTCTATGACGATTATCCGGCATCAGTCAAGGAACTCCCACGAAAGACTGATTCGTAATTGACGATCTTGCATTGGATAAAAAGGGACAATATAATAATTTTCATCAGTAAGATTTTCCCACGTCAATGATAAAATCGCAGAACCGATTTTTCCGACAAGGACTGCATCAAGCACAGCCCACGATGAGCGGGATAAAGTCGTTTGAGTATATGAATATAATCTTGTCTGCCAATTGTATGTAAGCAAAGAGTTTTCCTGGCTATACCGCAATCGAAAACCTGCACGTGCATCAAGCTGGCCAACCACATGCCCGTCAAAATAAAAACCTGTATTTCCGAAAAGGAGAGGATTTGTTTTATTCATCGCGTCGGAAGTCCATTGACGTATGGTAAGTGAACTTTTATTTTCAAATACGAAATGCCAATAGTTTAAAACAAGTGATAAGGAGACGAGTGAAATTTTTTCCCGGTCACTGAAATCGAATATTGGTGCGAATGTGGCGTCAACCGTTCCGGGAATCGGCCAATGAGAAAGTAATTTATGATCGAGTGAAGCAGTCAATGCCATGAATGAATTTCTGAAGTTCACGCCTAGATTGAACGTGGTAAGAATTGACGGAGTTGTATATCCCGCCGCGATTGCGTTGAGCCACTGGAACGAAGGTCCATGATTGATGCCGCCAAGAATGGAAAAATTTTCGACTGGCGTAAAATGCAATTCAGTTCCATACTGCAGACACGACGCCAATGAAGCGCGTTGATCAAGATCTTGCTGATACCCGCCGGAAAGGCGCATGGAAATCAAGCCGCCCGATTCAATTCGTGTAAGTCCGCCTAATCGGAAAATTGTTGTCTGCAATGGTAGAGTTGTATTTGTTATTTCATTTTGCAGGCGTTCTACCGAGCTGCTAATATTTATCGGCATGGATGTTATTCGTATTTCATGATCATAAGATATGCCGGTTCTTTCGGTTTTATAATCATTTCGTATTGTTGTTACAGTTGGAATCAAAATCCTGTCGCCATCCCAATATTCCCGGAATTGATAATTGTAATAGACGCGGAAAATTCCTTCCTGAATCGTATCTTTGTCGTACGGTATTCCGGCGATCAAATATATATCATGCCGCGTTTGTTTTTCATATGAATTGAGGTTCATGAGAGTCGCCCGATTTTCATCGAAAAGTAAATCGGTTTGGGTAGAATCGACATTGACACCGCCATTTATTGAAAATTGTCCTTGATTAAAAATGTGTGTCAGGATAAGAGTCGTTCCGCCATCAGATTTCCACTGCAATTTTTCTCGAAGATTCCACGCGCTGTAATCGCTGTTAAAAAATCGGCCGCTCGTCCCTTCGTTTTGGAAAGCGGCCATAAAATTCAATTGACGAGAAATATTCTGTGAAAAAATCCCATCGCTCACAAGATGGTCATTTGACGCTTGGAAATAACGCAATTTAGTATATGGTTTGATCGTCGCATAAGTTTTGGTAACAATATTCAAAACTCCTGCTGAATTGTTCCACGTCAGCGCGTCGCCGTTTGATGAATATTCGATATGATCGATAAATTCTGACGGGATAAAATTAAAGTTCACCGCGCCGTATTGCGGATCAGAAATCGGAACGCCGTCAATTAAAATTATGCAAGATGAATAAGGAAGTCCATCCATCGTGAGGAAATGCTGTTGTCCTGGCGAACCGAGGTCGGACAGAAAAAGTCCCGGTAAATTATCGAAAAGGAATGGAGTTGATACATAATCCTCCTTTGATATCTGATCTCTTGATAACCAACAGGAACTATCCTGTATAACTGAGCCGAGTGAAGGGAAATGCAGCCTCGACTGCAGTGAATCAATCAGCCGGCTGTTCGAGGTATCGGAAACTGTTTGCGCTGTGACCGGCACAATAAACAGGAAAAGGGAAAAGAGGTAAAAATATTTTTTATGCATAATGTAAAAATATATGAAAAATCCCAACGGAAGCAACTTGATGCGCGATCGATGACTTTCTCGATCTCGGATTGTAGTTTTGTTTATTCGGATTATATTCAAATTGTTTGTCCTGAAAAGAAAAAATTGAATCAAGGAATTCCTTCTTAAATCTTTAGACGATTTACTCGAACCGAAAGCAGCGTCACCCATCACGATTTTAACATAAAAACTGTTGTGACCTATTGCATTTTCTCTAAAAAGGTTATTAATTTAAGTAGCCAAAATCTACGATGGGGTAATTGTGGCAATTACGTACAAAGATGCCGGTGTTGATATTTCCGCTGGCGAAGAAGTGGTATATCGAATTAAGAAAACCGTCAGATCTACTTTTACAAAAAATGTGTTATCTGACATTGGTTTATTCGGTGCTTTTTTTGATGCACGATTTCCATCCTATAAACATCCTGTTCTTGTTTCGAGTGTTGATGGTGTTGGAACGAAATTGAAGATCGCATCTTTGGTTAATAAACACGACACTATCGGCCAGGATCTTGTAAATCATTGTGTGAACGATATTCTAGTCTGCGGAGCAAAACCGCTTTACTTTCTTGATTATCTTGCAACGGGGAAATTAGATCCGGCAATTGTTGAACAAGTTATCAAAGGATTTTCGATCGCTTGTCGCGAAAATGATTGCTCGATTATCGGCGGCGAGACTGCAGAAATGCCTGGATTTTATACAGATTCAGAATATGATATTGCGGGCACAATTGTTGGTGTGGTGGAAAAGAAAAAAATCATAAAAGGCGACAAGGTTAAATCCGGAGATCTTCTCATAGGATTACCATCTACGGGTTTGCATACAAACGGTTATTCTCTCGCCCGAAAAGTCTTGCTCGATACGTATCGTGTTGATTCATACATAGAAGAATTGAAGATGACAATCGGTGAAGCGCTTCTCGCTGTGCACCGTTCATATTTGCACACAATACAGGTTATTCTTAAAAAATATCCAGTTCGTGGAATGTCGCATATTACAGGCGGAGGAATAATAGGAAACACAAAACGTATTATTCCGAAGGGACTTGGATTATCTATCGATTGGGCATCATGGCAACGTCCTCATCTTTTTTCATTTATTCAGTCTGTCGGACAGATTCCGGAAGAAGATATGCGTAGAACGTTTAATTTGGGTATAGGGTTGATTATCGTTGCATCAAGGGATAACGCAGACGGGATCATCAGGTTACTGAAGAGACAAAACGAACAGCCGGTTATGATCGGCGAAGTTATCCGTGCTGGTTCCGACGTTCGACGTTAAGAGTTATTTCGAAAGATATATTTTCCAAAAAGAGTATTGATTTGTTCATTCAGCTAAGCATGTGAGGATCATTGATAGTTCTATGAGTATCGACTGGCAACTTCCTGACCATCTAGATTTAACGCCGGAGGAATTACGGGCTCGACTTATCGAGACCAGAAAATTTTCCACCCGCGTCGGAGCGCTCAACGAAATTGCCGTTCATATCAATGCCGCAGAAACGAAAGATGCACTGCTTCGGGTTTTGCGAGAAGATACAAAATTGATTGTCCACTACGACTGCATGTTCCTCTCGTTGCTGAATGCAAATCGTGAAAATTATCTCATCTATACACTTTCTCCGGTTGCCGACGCGCTTGAATTAAACCAAAAGATTCTTCCTGTCGAGTTTGGTATGCCCGGGTGGGTGATTACAAATCAAGCTCCAATCATCGTCGATGTCGAATCGAGTCCTGCATTTACACCTGCGCTTGAGGGAAAACTTGTTGCCCAGGGTATTCATAATCTTTTGATTGTTCCTTTGAAAACAAGCCGGGGAACCATTGGTTCGATATGTTTTGGTTCGATGAAGAATAATGAGTATGACGAGAGGGATATCAGTATTGCACAACTCCTGAGCCTCTATGTTTCTGTTGCTCTCGATTCTATGGTCAAACTTGACCAGACACGCAAACGTCTTTCCCAAATCGAATTGGTCAACAAGGTTGTTTCTACATTAATGACAACGCTAGAACTTGATGAGATGCTTACAGCTGCAGCTTCTATCATTCAAAAGAATTTTAATTTTTTCGATGTATCTATCTTTTTAGTGAATAAGGAATTAACAGAACTTGAACTCGTTGCACATGCAGGCAATTTTATCGATTTTTTGCCCCACGGATATAAACAGAGCATCAATACCGGGATTATTGGGTGGGTTGCACGACACGGCGAGAAAATTCTGACAAATGATGTTTCGAAAGAACCACGATATATTTCATTCGGTTATCACAATACTAACTCAGAATTGGCTATCCCGATTAGGATAGATGGCAGTATAGTCGGCGTTCTTAACATTGAGGATGTAAAACTCAATGCATTCGATGAGACGGATGCAACTGTACTGGAAACACTATGCGACGAAATTGGCGGAGTTATTAAGAATGCGAAAATTTTTGACGAATTCCGCAGAATGAATACTCGCCTAATGGAAATGGATAAACTTAAGTCAGAATTTGTCGGCATCGTTTCTCACGATTTCCGAACTCCATTGTCGAGTATAACACTCGCATCCAGGTCTCTGATTAAGAAAGAGCCATTCACGACGAATGAAAGTCTGAAGGAGTATATGACAATCATCATCGATCAGACTCAGAAACTAAGTCAGCTCGCCGAAGACACACTTTCCATCACGAAGATCGAATCAGGACAACTGAGCTATTACTTTAAAATTGTGAACGTAGAACGTTTAATAAAAGATGCAGTCGCATTGGTTCGATTCTCACCACGCCATAATATCGAGATTTCTGTCGACCCGAATGTTCCTTACGTAAAAGGAGATCAGAACAAGCTTAGACAGGTAGTACAGAATTTGATTTCAAATGCAGTCAAATATTCTCCCAAAGGTGGTAAAGTCGGCGTGCATGTTGGAGACCGATCGGATGAATTTGTCGTCTTTTCTGTTTCTGATGAGGGTATCGGAATTGCAACTGAGCATGTGGATAGACTTTTCAAAAAGTTTTCAAGAATAGAGACACTCGAGACAAGTGATATTAAAGGTTCCGGGCTCGGATTATGGATTTGTAGTGAGATCGTACGGGCACACGGCGGCAAAATTTGGGTCGAAAGTGAAGTCGGCAAAGGAAGCACTTTTAGCTTCACGTTGAAAAAAGCAGGCGGTTAAACTAATCAAAGAAATCGTATCATTGACACTTAACTCCTAAACTACTACTCATTCTTTGTTTATACACCAAGTATTATCGATTTTGAATATTAACTCTTTAACGAAGCTTTGCTATGTCTATCCTTCAAAACTCAAGACTTCATTTATTCTTTTGGTCTCGCATTTGATTCAACTCAAGCGAAGATTTTTGAAGGATATCATTCCATACAACAGGAGTGTTCTGGTAAAACTTTACAGTCGACAAAAATTCTTCCTGATTGCTGTCAAAGCTCTTGAAAAGTGAATCAATTTTTTCTTTCTTCAGCCGCGCAGTCGAGTCGGTAGTGTGAGAATATCCTTGATTGATGATTTCAAGCTGGGTAAAAATCTTGATGAATTTTTCTTTTTCAATAATTTTAGGATTCTGATGAGAACATCCAACAATAAGAAATATCAAAAGCACAATACATGTGAGTAGTCGTCTTATTTTCATAAATAAAAAATAGTGAGAAAGAATTCAGAAATCAACCTGAATTATTGTAGAGCGAAAAGCTGCCGGCCTTTGAAAACAAAGTGTTGTGGCGGATAGCGATATTGTCGACAATTATACACGAAATGGAAAGCCAGCATTATCCAATAACTCGCATTTGAAATAAATTCTTTCAACTTGTTTGTAAAAGGAGCTGCAACTTTTCCTTGACTTTGGGGCGCCTTCTCAGTATATTTTTAAATTCTGTCTTATTTGTTTTACCTAACTGAGGTCGAAAGTTTATGGCAACAACATCCGATTTTCGTTCTGGCATGATAATTCGTTACAATAATGAGCTTTACACTGTAGTCGAATTCCAGCACGTGAATCCCGGAAACTGGCGCGCATTTGTCCGCACAAAATTAAAAGGTCTTAAGAACGGAAAAGTAATTGAAAATAGGTTTCGTGCCGGCGAGTCCATAGATGAAGTTCGTGTAGAACGAAAAGAATACCAGTATCTTTACCATGATGGGCAAACACTTCAATTCATGGATAAAGAAACATATGATCAAATTCCTGTTGACGCAAAAAGAATCGGAGAAGGTGCAGAGTTTCTGAAAGATGGCGAGACAATCGAATTACTGATGAACGGGAACGAGATTGTGGGTGTGGAACTGCCGATTACTGTAGAGTTAAAAATTATCGAAACAGTGCCCGGAGTGAAAGGCGATACCGCCACTGGTGGAACAAAACCGGCAACACTTGAGACTGGTGCAAGTGTGAATGTCCCGCTATTTTTAAATGAAGGTGATACGATAAAGGTTGACACACGAACTGGAACATATATCGAACGAGTTAAAATCGATTAATCAATTCAATACTAACACACAACAAATGTTATTAGATTAAGGAATTTCAATTCCTGGAGTTGCGATGGATCTCAACTACATAAAAAAACTTATTAAACTTGTGGAAACGAGCGGTATTGGCGAATTGGAACTGGAAGAAGAAGGTTCAAAAATCCGTATCGCAAAACAAAAAGCATCTTCAATAACACCGACACATGCAATTCAGCTTCCACATATGGCGTCGGCACAACAACAGACTGCTCCGGCTACTCCTGTTGTTGAACATGTTTCGGAATCAAAACCACCCGTACCCACCGATTCACGAATTCACGAAGTGAAATCGCCAATTGTAGGTACATTCTATCGTGCTCCAGCACCCGATGCGGAATCTTACGTGCAAATCGGGCAGATGGTACAAGCTGGAGAAGTTCTCTGCATCGTCGAGGCAATGAAATTGATGAATGAGATTGAATCTGATATCTCTGGAAAAATTGTCAAAGCATGCGTCGAGAACGGCCAGCCGGTAGAATATAACCAGACTTTGTTCCACATCGAGAAAGTATAGTTTGTCGATCACGAAAGTTCTTATTGCGAATAGAGGCGAGATTGCCCTTCGAATAATTCGTGCTTGCAGAGAACTCGGTATTAGCACGGTTGCCGTTTATTCTGAAGCCGACAGATTAGCGCTTCATGTGCGTTTTGCGGATGAAGCAGTGTGCATTGGCCCGCCATCAAGTAAAGAGAGTTATCTTAATATCCCACGAATTATTGCCGCTGCGGAGATAACAAATGCCGATGCAATTCATCCGGGATATGGTTTTCTTGCCGAGAATGCAGCGTTTGCTGAAATTTGCCATACATCCGGCTTAACATTTATCGGCCCAAAACCGGAGATGATAACTGCCATGGGTGACAAAGCTTTTGCAAAAGATACAATGCGGAAAGCAGGAGTGCCGGTTGTGCCCGGAAGCGATGGCGTCGTTGAAGATATGAAGTCGTTGAAGGAAATAGCGCAATCCATCGGTTATCCCGCTATCATTAAAGCTTCCGCCGGCGGCGGTGGCCGCGGAATGAGGGTGGTGGAAAATGAAAATGAACTTGAAAAAGCTTTCCAAACTGCACGGAATGAAGCAGAAAAATCGTTTGGCAATCCAGCCGTGTATATAGAAAAATATATCGAACAACCTCGCCACGTTGAGTTGCAAATTTTAGGAGATTCGTACGGCAATATTATCCATCTCGGTGAACGCGATTGTTCAATTCAACGTCGCCACCAAAAACTTGTGGAAGAGTCTCCCTCGACTGCTGTCGATCAGGAACTGCGAGACAAAATGGGTGATGCCGCTGTGCATGGTGCGAAAAGCGTAAAGTATCTGGGTGCAGGAACAATAGAATTTCTACTCGACAAAAATAAAAATTTTTATTTTATGGAAATGAATACACGGGTTCAGGTAGAACATCCGGTTACAGAAATGGTAACGGGGTTCGATCTGATCAAAGCACAAATTGAAGTTGCAGGAGGCAAACGTTTATCCGTCAAGAAATTGAAGCCGGTGGGGCATGCGATTGAATGCCGGATCAATGCTGAAGATCCATACCACGGATTTCGTCCATCACCAGGAAAAATTCAAAGCTTACACATTCCCGGCGGTTTCGGAGTTCGCGTTGACACACATATCTATACCGGTTATGAAATTCCACCGTACTATGATTCGTTGCTCGCAAAGTTAATTGTTCACGGCCGCAACCGTGACGAAGCGCTGGATAAGATGCAAAGCGCACTTGAGGAATTTATCATTGAAGGTGTTCATACTACAATACCCTTCCACCAAAAATTAATGAAGAATCAGGATTTCCGGCAAGGAAAATTCGACACATCGTTTTTAACGAATTTTGAGATGAATGATTAATCTTCTGTCGGAATTAATAGGTAGAAAAAGGAATCTCACATGAATTTCCCATCTGATTTGAAGTACACAAAAGACCACGAGTGGATTCGTGTCGAAGGCAAAACAGGAACTGTCGGTATTACCGATTATGCACAAGGCGAGCTTGGTGATATTGTTTTTATTCAGCTTCCAGCCGTCGGTACGGAAATTAAACAAGGATTATCCTTTGGAACAATTGAGGCGGTGAAAGCAGTAAGCGATCTATTTGCGCCGGCGTCCGGCGTGATTGTCGAGATCAACAAAGAACTAGAATCGACTCCAGAAAATATCAACAAAGATCCTTACGTAACCGGATGGTTGGTGAAAATTAACATTTCGAATCCTGATGATCTCAATACCTTGATGGCGGCGGATCAATACAAAGCCTCGATAGGAAAATAATATGTCATTTGTACCGAACACAGATCAAGATCGGAAGGAGATGCTCTCGGCGATCGGTGTGAGGTCATTCGAAGAACTCATCCGCACAATCCCGCCGGAAGCACGACTGAAAAACGATTTACAACTTCCATCTGCACTTTCAGAATTTGAAGTTCTAAAAGAACTGAAAGAACTTGGAAAGAAAAATAAAGATACATCAGAATTAATTTCATTTGCTGGCGGCGGCGCTTACGATCATTTCATCCCGTCTGCAGTTGCTTCTTTAATTAGTCGATCGGAATTTTACACAGCCTACACGCCGTATCAAGCCGAGGTCAGCCAGGGAACGCTTCAAGCTATCTACGAATATCAAACGATGATTTGCCGGCTGACCGGTATGGACATTGCAAATGCGTCCATGTACGATGGCGGTTCAGCACTTGCCGAAGCGGTGCTTCTTGCATTAGGACATACAAACCGATCGGAAATTGTAATTGCCGGGAAAATTCATCCACAATATCTTAAAGTTGTGCGAACGTATACTGCCGCTCGTAATGCAAAGATTCTCGAAACAAAACTCGACGATGGCGGAGCCGATTTTCACTCGCTCAAAAATCTCATATCCGATGCAACAGCATGCGTTGTTGTTCAGCAACCGAACTTCTTCGGCATAATTGAAGAGGTAAAGGAAATTGAAAAAGCAGCACACGATCATGGTGCGCTTTTTATAGTTGTTGCTGATCCGATATCACTTGGACTCTTAGAAGCGCCGGGAAAATACGGAGCTGATATTGTGGTCGGCGAAGGACAGGGATTGGGAATTCCGCTTCAATTTGGCGGCCCATATCTCGGTATATTTGCAGTGAAAGAAGCATTGCTCAGAAAAATGCCCGGCCGGTTGTCGGGAATAACAGTCGATGTCGATGGAAAACGCGGATTTACACTTACTGTTCAAACACGCGAGCAACATATCCGCAGAGAAAAAGCAACATCGAACATTTGCTCGAATGAAGGCTTAATGATGCTTAGCGCTACAATCTATATGGCGCTGATGGGAAAACAAGGATTGCAGGAGGTCGCTTCGCAATCCCTGCAGAAGAGTCATTATCTTTCAGAAAAAATTTCAACCTTATCTGGATTCAAAATAAAATATAAACGATCATTCTTCAAAGAATTTGTCGTCACAACTCCACGGCCGGCTTCCGATATCATTCATCTACTCCTTGAACGCGGGATTCTTGCCGGAATCGATTTAGGCAGATTTAATGATGGCGAGACCGGACTCCTGCTCGCTGTGACTGAAACGCGCACAAGAGCGGAAATGGATCTTTTGATCCAGGAACTTTCGGGGTTATGAAATGCAACACTCCGAAATGGTTTTGATACTTGATTTTGGTTCGCAATATACGCAGCTCATAGCTCGCCGGGTTCGTGAATGCGGTGTGTACTGTGAAATCCATCCGTTTAATATTCCGTTTGAAAAAATTAAACAAATAAATCCGAAGGGAATAATTCTTTCAGGAAGTCCCTGGAGTGTTTATTCACCCGAAGCGCCGATTTCCGATTCACAAATTTTTTCGCTTGGTGTTCCAATCCTCGGAATATGTTACGGTTTGCAGCTCATAGCGCGACAGTTCGGCGGGGAAGTTGATCGTGCCGCAAAACGGGAGTATGGCAAAGCCGAATTGTTCATCGATGATAACAAAGATTTATTTGCGGGTATGAAAAAATCGATCTCTGTCTGGATGAGTCACGGTGATGCGCTGACAAAAATTCCCGATGATTTTGTTCCGATAGGCCATTCAGCAAACGCGCCTATTTGTGCAATTCGACATTCTGAAAAACCTATTTACGCAGTACAATTTCATCCTGAAGTTGTTCACACTCCGAATGGCCGCGACATCATCAAAAATTTTCTTTACAACATCTGCAAATGTGCCGGCGGCTGGAATGCAAAATCTTTTATCGAGAGTACGATCGACGATGTTCGCAAACGAGTAGGCAAGGAAAAAATAATTTGCGCTCTCAGCGGCGGAGTTGATTCTTCGGTTGCGGCAGTACTGCTGCATCGTGCCATTGGGGATAAATTGTATTGCGTACACATCGATAATGGTTTGATGCGCAAGGATGAAAGCGCTCAAATCGTAAAACTGTTTCAGGATACGTTTCATATCAATCTCTCATTCGTCGATGCTTCCGGACTCTTTCTTGCACGGCTTGCGGGTATTATGGATCCAGAGAGGAAAAGAAAAATTATTGGCAATACTTTCATCGAAGTATTCGAACTTGAAGCGCACAAAATCGGCAATGTAAAATTTCTTGCGCAGGGAACGTTGTATCCCGACGTGATTGAATCGGTGTCGTTTAAAGGCCCATCGGTCACTATTAAAACACATCATAACGTCGGCGGCCTCCCTGAAAAAATGAATTTGAAATTGATTGAACCATTCCGGGAATTATTTAAAGATGAAGTCAGAGCCGTCGGCCTTCAACTTGAACTGCCTGATGAATTTTTGAAACGTCATCCATTCCCCGGCCCCGGATTGGCAGTTCGAATTCTTGGTGAGATTACAAGAGACAGATTGATTATTCTTCGTGATGCCGACGAAATATTTATCGATGAAATTAAAAAAGCGAATCTCTATGATGCGATATGGCAGGCATTCGCAGTGTTGCTTCCGGTGCAATCTGTCGGCGTGATGGGAGATGAACGGACATACGAATCGGTGATCGCACTGCGAGCAGTTTACAGTGTCGATGGCATGACAGCCGACTGGGCTCGGATCCCGGATGAAGTTCTGGCAAAAATCTCAAACCGGATTTCGAATGAAGTCCGCGGTGTGAACAGAGTTGTTTACGACGTCAGTTCAAAGCCGCCGGCAACGATAGAGTGGGAATAAACCCAACAACAATCGTGGTTGGTTACATCTTTTTTCCCAGCGAATAATACTGGCAAACTTCTCTTGTTAATCTTAAACCCAGATTTGTTATTAGAGAATTTTCTAATGGCCGTCATTAGAATAACTTATTAATGCATAAAGCATTAACCATCACGATGGTGGTTTCGATATATCCAAATCTGATTTTCAGATTTGGATTACTCAACCACCGGCTTATCAGCATGGTCGGTGAGTAGTCCTTCAAATCGCCATAAAAAAGGGACGTATCGAACCGACCATATGAGAAAGCTACAGAATTTTAAAATATTTTTTTCCTAATGACAAATTTGGGTTAAATTCAAAATTCACAATCTTACTGAGGCGATTCAATCGCTTCAAATTTTAGATCAAAATTCTGCAGTTGTAAAATAGACAAAAGATTGACCTCTATTAATTATTTTCATCATTTAAAATATAGTATTACAACCGGGAATCATTCCCTTTGTCGAAATGTTGTACACTTATCAGGTAAGACTTTCAGATAAAACATATACAAGGTTAAAATTAGTGTAGGAGAATTACTCCGGGAGATTATTCAATGATAAATAAAAATAATCAAGGGATGAATTCTCACAAAGAATTAGCAGTGGCATTTTTACATCTCGTGGCAGGCGGAAAAATTCATGAAGCTTTCACAACCTTTGTATCGCCGGGGATGCGTCATCATAACGCAGCATTTGCAGGCGATGCCGCAAGTTTAGAAAAAGCGATGGAAAAAAACCAGCTTGAGTTTCCCCATAAAAAACTTAATGTCAAACGAGTGTTCGAAGATGGTGATCTTGTTGCTGTGCACTCCAATATAATTTTGCAAGAGGGAAAGCCGGGAATCGCAACGGTTCACATTTTCAAGTTTGAAGGTGATCGCATTATTGAAATGTGGGACATAGGTCAGGCCGTCCCCGAGAATTCTCCGAACCAGAACGGGATGTTCTGAGCAGGACATGCTTCGAATCAAAAGGGATTTAAATCAACGCTGAATCGACATAATAAAAATCATTAATAGATATGATGAAAGGAAAAACGAAATGATAGCCATAGAAAATGAACTCATTATTATGCGGGTTTTTAACGCACCATCTCAAATCGTGTGGAAGGCATGGACAGATCCAGATCACTTCGTACATTGGTGGGGACCGAAAAACTTCACATCGCCTGTATGCAAAATAGATTTCCGTGTAGGAGGGAGATATTTGTTTTGCATGCGCTCGCCTGAAGGGCAAGATTATTGGTCCACAGGTATCTATCGTGAATTGATTCCGTTGAAATGGATTGTTTATACAGATAGTTTTGCAGATGAGGAAGGCAATCTAGTCCCGGCTTCACACTACGGATTGACCGGCGATTGGCCATCAGAATTGACGGTAACCGTGACGTTTGAAGAAAGTGGCGGCAAGACAAAAATGACATTACGACACGTTGGTATCCCGCCGGGTTTAATGAGTGATAACACAAAACTAGGCTGGAACGAATCGTTCGACAAGCTTGCTGAGAGTCTGAGAAAATGAAAAATCGAGAATAATAATTGAGAAATAGTTTTTTGAAAGAACTATTTTCTATTTAGAGATTTTCTTTTTGTTCTAATCGACAGAGTGTTGATTGAGAATACCAATCGCCTATGCACAATCAAAAATCCGTAATCGCAAAAATCAAATCTCAATTTCCTCTGAAGGAGTACTTCGGACAAATCACAAACAAATCTCAAATTTCAAATCCGCAATTGACCTAAGGATACTCACTTCCTATTCCGCAATCACAAATCCCCGCTCCGCCTCTCGTTGAGGATATTCTCTCAAGCGGAGCGAGGCGAGCGAATTCCGCAATTTATTGTTGCTTTTTAAACTCCAACTTCGTACAATTCCAGCGCTAATCCTTTTTTATTACTAGATGTGATATCTATAATGTGAAAGCTTGCGAGGAGTTTGGCTATAGATAGTTGAGGATATTTAAATTCAATGGCAAAAGATATAAACGCACTTTTTATTCGTTCATGACACGGAAGTTGCTGAGATAACGAATTACGGTATTACGCTAGTTGTAATTTTCTTTTACCATTCAAGAAAGGAGACTTACGTCATGTCCCAGAATAACTTCATCTATTCAATGATGGCGGCTGGTTCCTTCTTAACCACAACGAGTTTCAATGCTCATAAAAGAACTTTTTTAGGGAGTACTTTTATCTCAGTTTTAGTGTTGATGCTGATGTTCTCTTTTCTTGATGCTTATGCTAAGGATATGCATGCGAGGACAAAAAAAGTTTCTAAAGTTGCACAAACGTTTGAAATCACTTCAGTCTCTCCGGCGCCAGGTTCTATTGATGTAAAGTGGACGGGGTCAGTGAGTGTAACATTTTCAAACCCGATTGATCCAACCACTTTATCTAGGACATCTTTTGTTATCACAACTTCTTCTGGCAATCCCGTGGTCGCGGATACAATTAGTTACAATGACCAAACTCAAACCGCAAGCTTCAGTCCTTATTTGCCTTTTCAACCCAATTCGGTTTACAATGTCAAAGTAACGACTTCAATTGCTGACAATTCTCAGAATCATTTGGATAACGATTTCACATGGTCGTTCACCACGGCTGCTGTATCTATGGAAGCATTACATGTAACTAACAATAAGATACTGGATGAAGATGGTAATGTGATGGTTTTCAGGGGAGTGAATGTCCCCAATCCGGTTGAAATGTATCTTTGGTACACCAGTCATTGTAACGCAGAGTTTTTTCAAGCTATGGCTGATTGGAACGTCAAGTTGATTCGCATTCCCGTTACTTGTAATAGTTTTTTTTATTTTGAGAACCAATATGGCTCAGGTTCATGTATCCGGCTTCTTGATTGGGCAGTCGCATGGGCTGGTGAAAGGGGAATGTATTCAATTATTGACTTCCACGTCGACGGATACCCTCCCACAGGTGAATGGGAGCACACACCATGGGATGGAACAAGCATTTGGGGACCTCTGTGTCAATTCACTACGGCGCAAATGTATACTTTTTGGAATCTTATTTCCACACATTTTTCCAGAGACAAACTAATAGCTTTCTACGATCTGTTTAATGAACCCGCTAAAGATTTGCCGAACGGCCTCACTGTCACGCCGGAAGCGTGGACTGGATGGCGAGTGATGGCTGAGTCATTGATCGACAGCATTCGATCGCAAGACCCTGATCGTGTGGTTATGGTTGGCGGATTAGATTTCGCCTATGACTGCTCACTTGCAGCAAACGATTCTGTTCAGCGGCCAAATGTTGTATATTCAACGCATGTGTATCCTTCAAGCTTAAGCCCATGGTTTAGATCCTGGGATGACGCATTTGGTACACTCTCCGCGTCACATCCTGTACTTGTCGGAGAGGTTGGATTTGATCCTAGTGATCCAACGAATACATCAGTTTATGGTACAGACGACAGCTTTGGCATCCCACTGATTGACAACTATCTTGAACCCAAAGGAATCGGTTGGCTGGCATGGAATTTCTCGCCGGTGTGGACGCCCCCGTTATTGACAGACTGGAGCTATAAATCATTTACGGTGTCTGGCAGCTTTTTCCACGACAGACTTTTAGCAAACAGCGCTCCTTTTTCGCCGACGCTTTCTCTGCCCGTTGCCGGAGATACAGGGGTTTCTACAAGCACGCAACTGGTTTGGAATTCTTCAGCTGGAGCTACTACCTACCGACTTCAGGTTTCCGTGAATCTCGATTTCTCAACAATCAAATTTGATACTAGTGGGATTATGAGTACATCATCTATTGCAAACAACCTTGTTACTAACACAACTTATTACTGGCGTGTCAAAGCAAAAAATGCGGCAGGCGCAAGTCAATGGTCAAGTATTTGGAGGTTTACAACTTCAACATCAACATTTGTAAAAACTGATAGAACTGTTCCGAAGACATATACACTGTATCAGAATTTTCCCAATCCATTTAATCCAACGACGATAATCGGTTACGATATCCCGAAATTATCTCACGTGCATCTTGTTATCTACGATATTTTAGGCAGACAAATCCAGAATCTGGTTAATGAAGGAAAAACGCCCGGTCATTATCAAGTAATTTTCGACGCGAATGATTTGCCAAATGGAATCTATTTCTATCGATTGCAGGCAGGTATCTACTCGGAGACGAAAAAGCTGATGGTAATCAAATAAGGAAATGGCGAAACGATAAATATTGAACCGGATTTCGAATGAAGTCCGCGGCGTGAACCGTGTAGTTTACGACGTCAGCTCAAAGCCGCCGGCAACGATTGAGTGGGAATAAGGCAGACAATTATTGTAGTTGGATGTATTTTTTTCCCAGTGTATTAAGCCGGTGAACTTCTATAGTTCGATTTG
This sequence comes from Ignavibacteriota bacterium, assembly GCA_963835935.1. GTDB lineage: Bacteria > Bacteroidota > Ignavibacteria > UBA10030 > CAVZMI01 > CAWIHK01. Next base: position 1,756,186 of record CAWIHK010000001.1, on the reverse strand, counting down.
CTTAATTTTAAATCTATCATACTGTGCGAAAAAATAGCGTACTCGATATTGTTCAAGTATAAAGTAATTGATAAATTGAGGCATAAAAATGAATCGTTTGAATATTTCGTTAGCTGTTCTTTTATTGGTCTTTTTTATTAGAACAGAAGTAGTTATGCCACAATCGAAATATTCTGGACAATCAATAGAACAGATTCTTGCTATGCCTGAAGATAGTATCAATCTTGGCATAGCTTGTCTTGTTCTTGCAAAAGATGCTTATCCTAATATCAAGATAGAATTTTTCGACTACTGCATCAATTACATGGTTGAAAAAATTCGTTATCTCGAACAAGGCCACACTGAACCGCTTGTTCGGATCGGATTAATGAATCAATATCTTTATAGACCCGGCTGGTGGAATGATTCCGTTACATTCACGTATAACTTGGATGACCTTGAAGCTGACAGTACTAATGACCAATTCTTGAACGGCTATATTGCAACGAAACTTGGTTCCTGTGTTACGATGTCGATGCTGCACCTTGTACTTGCTGAAAGACTCGGCTGGCCTATCAAGCCTGTGAGGAGTGCAAAACATTTTTACTGTCGATACATCAAAAAGGGATTTAAAGAAAACAACGTAGAAGCAACTTGCGGCGGAGGATATATCCCAACTTGGAGATATGCAACCGATGCCGGTGAACCGAAGAAAGCAATAAAGAATGGTGTCTATGAGAGAGTCCTTACGAAGAAGGAATACCTCGCATCCCTTCTCGATGTGAACGCTCGATATTTCAGGGAAAAGAAAAAGGATTTGGATAGAGCCATTTATTATACTAGGCTCGCTCTTGCTTATGATTCCACTTACGTCGGAGCGTATTGGAACCTTGGTGAGCTTTACCGTGAGAAAGCAATTGAACTTGATAGTACTAGGTACGAAAGGATACAAGATGTAAAGCAGAATTATGAAACCCTTGATCGATGTACAATACGACCGTCATCGCCACAATTTGAAGTGAATCCAAATCGCCAAGCAACACAAGAAATATTCCCCGATCCAAATGCTATAAGTATGAATCCCGGAATGATTGGTCAATCGCCATTTCAAAGACAACCTAGTCCATACGATCAATCCCTCGATCGATTTACGCGTCCTTCATTACCAAAAGCTGGAGTAAATCCGAATCGCCAGTCAACACAGGGGATGTTGCCAGATCCAAATGTTATAAATATGAATCGAGGAATTGTTCCACAATCGACATCTCAAAAACCAAATAATCCATACAATCAGTTACCCATCAATCAGAATCCGAATATGCAGAGACAGAATGACGAAATTGACATGATGCAAGAAATTACATACATAGATGCCAGCTACGGGAAAAAGATATTGAATCTTATAGACCTTTCTCATAAATTGAAAGCAAAAGCTAAAGACCTTGGGATAGTGTTAAAATTTCCAAAGGAGTTTTTCATAAAGCAAGCAGAATCGATTGAGAAATTTAAACGTACTGGCGAGTATTGATCTACCGAAAGGAATATTTTTATGAAGCAGTCGAGATACTTTTTCGTTATCTTTCTTTTAGTGTCCATATTTATTCAAACCGGCTATGCAGGCAGGTATTTTAGTTCAAATTGTGCTAGGTGGACAACACCTGACCCAATGCAACAAAAATATCCAGGATGGTCACCGTATTGTTATGGGATGGATAATCCTATTAAGAATATTGATGTGGATGGCAAAGAAGTACACGTCTACACTGAAAGGCTCGGATCAGCATCACTTTACAATAATGTTACTGGGGCTCTAGATTTTGCCAAACGGAGTGCAGTATGGTTATATGGTCCATTACACACTTTCATGAGAGTTACCACTGATAAAGTTGATGTCCTCATTGAACTGGGTGGTCCTGCAAATGGCAGCAAAACTGGGAATCCATTGATGGAACCTCTTGGCAAAGAAATGCAAACTCGTCCAGGGCAAGAAGAAGAAACTGTGAACAGACCACAAGGTGTTGGTGAAAAAGATTATAAAGGTTTTGAGAATAAAATATTGAATATATTCGATGCGATAAAAAGTGACCTGCCCGATTATGACGCGCTTAACGGTCCTAACAGCAATGGGTTTATTCGTTTCTTAATTGAAGCTGCAGGTGGTGGTGTCAATTTGCCCGACAAAGCATGGAAGAATGAGGAGATCAAAAAGTATTGGGAACAATACCAAAAAACATTGGCAGAACAAAGGAAGCAAGAACAGGAAAAACAGCAACAACAAGGAAGTCAACAATGAAAATTAAAGCCTACTGGATATCAAGATTCTATACACAAATAGCCGCATTGCTTATACTCGTAGTAATTATCCTTTCAAGTATGTCACCACCACAAGTAGAAGCTCCCTCACCGATTTCAGCACCGTTGATATACATACCTTTTGTCTTTTCGGCAATTATTTTTCTTCTGCCCTACAAATTAAGTGAAAACAACTTTTATTACTATCTTAGACTTGCTGTTTATTTTTTAGTCTCAATCGGTTTACTCTGTGTTGGGATTAAAAATATTATCATCTTTGGTTTATCAACGTTGGATGGAATCGGTTCATTATGTTTGATATTGCTTGCTTTCAGCGCTCCAACAAGTCTGATCATATACAAGCAAATGAATAAATATGATATTAGAGTTTAATGCTGAAAATCGTTTGCCGCCAACACAATTGTCCGGTGTATTGGGATCATCCAATTTTGTCATATCATCAAATGTCGCGACTTCATATAGTGTTCCTTCGATTATTGGGGTAAGCCATAATATTGATTTGCTCATGTTAAATTCCTATTTAAAGATGATGAACATTAATTCAGTGCCGTTACTTCCTGAGGGACAATGATTCCTGTTATTGAAAAAACTTTCATCAGATTGTCAAATAAAATATTAAATATGACACAAAGATTACGTAATATTCTTATAACTATATTTTCGATTGTCTCAATACTTTTCATTGTAATTTATCTTTATCCGAAGGTACGGTCTCACATATCAAGATCGCTAAAAGTTGAGTCATCTACGCTTTCAGCGTCTGGTTTTTATTATCAAATGTCTATGGATCAATTAAATCATCTCATAGTTGATTCAAATAAAATAATATTAACTGGTTATGATGTTACGTTTTACAACCAATCGAGAGAATTCCAAATTATCCGCATGATACCAGAAAGATACAAAAATATTGATAAGAGAGATTCATCTTGGACTTTGCTTGATAGTAGCTATGCTTTTGAAGATATGGCTGTACGTACATTTTACAATCGTCCTCTAAATAAAAAAATAAATGTTTCATTACCATTCTGGAATTGCGATCCAGAATGGGTTGCGTTGAGTAATAACAAAAATGAATGGTTATTAATATTGGCGAGTGGTAACTGGAAACGAGGCGAAATGGTATATTTAGGGTTTATTGACGTAAAGTTATAAACAAATTTACTGTTCAGTGTTGGAAAATAATTTAGTGATGATCATGGGAAGGAGCTTGGTGTAGTTCATAAGAAGTACGAATTGGAAGTCTGAATGCGAAGCAAAAATAGAACGAAAATCTTTTATTCTGTCTCTAAATCATCTATCGACTTGGCAAAACAACTTCACAACAACCAAAACATTATACACCATTTGAAGATCAATTTTTCACATAGGATTGCCTTTAAAATGTCGAAGGTAAACGAGGTCACAAAGGCGCTTGGACAATCCACCCAACATTTGCTTTTCGTAAAAATATAATTTATATTAATCCCAATAAATTTTGTTCCTTTAATTCCTATCCTGTGAGGTAGGGAAGGGCCCCCAAAATGCTAGCGACAAAAACTATTTTGGGCAACTCATCCTCCGCTTCCAGGAACGGAGGATTTTTCATAATATCCTCCGCATCAATAATCTTCGAAGAATCTATGACAGCACAAAAAATTATTATCGACAAAGAAGGTTTCCAGCGCACTATCGCGCGTCTCGCGCATGAAGTGCTCGAAAAAAACAAGGGCGCTAAAGAGATCGCCGTTGTCGGTATCCGAACACGTGGAGAATATCTCGCACGCCGGCTCGTCGAAAAAATATCCGAGATTGAAAAGACCCGCGTCGCAACCGGCTATCTCGACATCACATTGTATCGCGACGATATCCGGCAGCGTCTCGACCAACCGGAAATGAAAGGCACGAAAATCGAGTTCGATGTGACAGGAAAAAACATCATCCTTGTCGACGATGTGCTTTACACCGGCCGTACAATCCGCGCGGCGCTCGATGAACTTGTCGATCTGGGAAGGCCGGCAACAATTCAATTGCTCGTGATGGTGGATCGCGGACATCGTGAACTTCCGATTAAAGCAGATTTTGTCGGGAAAAGCATCCCAACTTCCGACAACCAAGAAGTGCGTGTGCTGATGGCGGAAATCGACGGCGAAGATGCCGTATTACTTGTCGAACTAGGAGAGTAATTACATGGGACTCAAAAGCAGACATCTTCTCGGGCTTGAAGGAATGCCCAAAGAAGATATCGAGCTGATCCTGAACACAGCAATGACCTTCCGCGAAGTTCTCGATCGCCCGATCAAAAAAGTACCAACCCTCCAGGGGAAAACCATTGTCAACCTTTTTTTTGAAAACTCCACTCGTACACGAATCTCATTCGAAATGGCCGAGCGAAGGTTGTCAGCCGACATTGTAAATTTTTCTGCCAGCCAAAGCAGTGTGAGCAAAGGCGAAACGCTGAAGGACACTGCGAAAAATATCGAAGCAATGAAAATCGATATGGTAGTGATGCGGCATTCAGCAGTCGGCGCGACGAATTTTCTGACGCAATGTGTGGACGCGAATGTTGTCAATGCCGGCGATGGAACGCATGAACACCCGACACAAGCATTGCTCGACATGTGTACGATCAGGGAGAAGTTTAAAAAATTCGATGATCTTCATGTCTGCATCGTGGGAGATATATCTCACAGCCGTGTTGCATTGTCGAATATCTACGGATTAAAAACCATGGGAGCGCGGGTTTCTGTCTGTGGCCCTGCAACTTTAATTCCACGTTATCTCGATCGATTGGGTGTTGAAATTTATTATAACATTGATGATGTCATGAAGCATGTCGATGTGCTGAATGTCTTGCGCATTCAACTTGAGCGGCAAGCAGGATCGAGTTTTCCATCACTGCGCGAATATCAAAAATATTTCGGAGTGACAATCGAACGATTGGAAAAAGCCGGACGTGATATAACCATCATGCATCCCGGCCCAATTAACCGCGGTGTGGAATTATCTGCGGACGTCGCCGACGGGCCTCACTCTGTAATTCTTCAGCAAGTGCTGAACGGAGTTGCTGTACGTATGGCCGTGTTGTATTTGCTCGGAACAAAAAGTTCTTCACCAAATATTCATAATTGAAATCTAAACCTTGAACTCTGAACCAATAACATTGAACTCATTATGACTTTTCTTCTTCAAAATGCTCGCGTGATCGATCCGGTCACAAACCTCGATACGATAACCGATATCTTAATCGAGAATGGAATCATTAAAAAAATTAAAAAGAATATCACCTCGGATACTGGAACCAAAAAATTGGATCTGAGTGGAAAGATTGTAACGCCGGGCTTCATCGATATGCATGTCCATCTGCGCGAACCAGGTTTTGAATATAAAGAGACGATTGAAACAGGATGCACTGCCGCCGCGAATGGAGGCTTCACGGCAGTTTGCTGTATGCCGAATACAAATCCATGCATCGATAATGCGGAGGTTGTAGAGTATGTGAAAACAAAAGCCAGGAACGCTCTCGATGGAATCGTCGATGTCTACCCAATTGCCGCTGCCACGAAAAATCGTGAGGGAAATGAACTTTCGCCCATGGCCGAACTCGTCGAAGCCGGCGCCGTGGCATTCAGCGATGATGGATCGCCGATTGAAAAAGCGCAGATGATGCGGCTCGCACTCGAGTATTCCAAAATGTACGATGTCCCGATTATCCAGCATGCGCAAGATATGTCGATGACAAAAGGCGGATTGATGAATGAAGGAATTACATCGACATCTCTCGGTATGAACGGAATGCCTTCGATCGCGGAAGATTTAATTGCATCGCGGGATATTATAATTTTGGAGTACGCCGGCGGAAATTATCATCTCGCCCACGTGAGTACTAAAGGAACGGTTGAACTTGTACGTCAGGCAAAAAAGAAAGGATTGAAAATATCCTGTGAAGTCGCGCCGCATCATTTTGTTCTTACCGACGAAGCTGTCAGGTCGTTCGATACGAATACAAAAATGAATCCGCCATTAAGAACGCAGGAAGATATTGACGCAATATTAGCAGGACTTCTTGACGGCACGATCGATGCAATTGCTACCGATCATGCGCCGCATTCATTCGACGAAAAGGAAGTAGAATACTGCAACGCACCTTTTGGAATTGTGGGACTTGAAACAGCGATCGGCCTCTCGATAACTTTTCTTATTCAAAAAAAGATTTTAACGTGGAAACAGCTAATAGAAAAATTATCAACCAACCCGAGAAAATTACTTAAGCTAACTGAATTGAAAATCGCAGAAGGAGCGGAAGCTAATCTCACGATCATCGATCCCCAACTTGAATGGGTAGTGAATCCAAAAGAATTAAAATCGAAATCAAAAAATACTCCATTCGGTGGAATGAAGCTTACCGGAAAATCTGTGGGGATATTCAATCACGATAAATTATTTAAAACAGAATAATTAGATTAAATAAAAATTATGAAAGGAATTATTAAGCCGACATTCTTCATGCGTCGGCTTTTGAATTTATAGACAGAGTGTGTATTTTTGTGTACAAGAAGGTTTATCCAATCAATATAAAATAGCCGATTTTCGGTGATATTTTATTGGCATAATGTTTGGGATTTTTTATTATGGATCATATTAAAGCCTTCTTGGGCGGAGATTTCATGAAACGGATTATTGCGATAGCAATGTTGATTATATTAAGTCACTCGGTTATGAATGCATCGGGCGGACGAGCACGAGTTTCATTTGGAATGTTTTATGATTCGTTGAGTCCGTATGGCGAATGGGTTACAGTTCCCGATTACGGTTATTGCTGGAGGCCAAATGATGTTGACAAATTTTGGCGGCCTTACATGAATGGCCGATGGGTGTGGAGTGATTACGGATGGTTGTGGGTGTCGTACGAAGATTGGGGCTGGGCTACTTATCACTACGGCCGTTGGGTGGATGATGATTATTATGGATGGGTTTGGGTTCCGGATTATGAATGGGCGCCGGCGTGGGTTGAATGGAGAATGTCGGACGGTTATATCGGTTGGGCACCGCTGCCGCTACGAGCACGGTGGCATACGAGTATTGGAATGGATGTTGACGATTATGGGATGCCGCATCATGCATGGTGCTTTACTACTTGTTTCGGTTTTTATGTTGATCATCCTGTTATCTATGGAGCGGAAAGAAATTCATATTTTCTCCGAAGGACGCGTAATATAACAAACATATACATCGACCACGATCGTATCATCAATGGTGGACCAGAGAAGGGAAGAATTGAAAGAATATCGCATAGAGATATTCGACGTGTCGAAATTGAAGATGAAAGAAATCATGATGGAAGATGGGAGACTAAAGATCGATTCGATGGAAGTCGTGTAAGAATATTTCGACCTATTGTACGTCAGGATACACGAAACGATTTAGGATCAAGAATTCGGGCTGGAGTTACGCGAGTACGAAGGGTTGATGATGGTTCGATAAATAATCATAACCGTACCGGCCAAGGATACAGAGAAGAAAATAGAGAACCACGAAACGAAACGCCGAAGTTATTAGAGGGAACACCGCGTAGGCCCGAACCGGAAAGTCAACCCCGATTTAATATTCATCAACGCTCGAAAGATCGGCGTGAAATGGACCGCCATAATCAAACAGCCGCTCCACAAATAGAACGAAGACAAATCCAAACTGATTCCCGCTCCGAACGCAAGAATGAAGACAGAAGAATCGATAATTCGAGAGAAGAGCGGTCGTCGCAAAATCGTCATCGTTGATCTAGAAATGATAAAATACTCCTTTTGAATATCATAATGGTATGAAAATTATTTGATCTCTGATGATCTTTTTGTGATTTCCAACGTGAAAGAATTGAAACAAAATTATTTTAAGTCTCAAATTCCAAATTTCAAGCTCCAAACAAGTTCAAAAAGAAAAAATCTAAATCACAAATAGAAAAACCTCTACAGACGTTTTTAGCTTTGGAATTTGGGAATTGCTCCACAGGGATTCCTTCTGAAGAATTTGTTTGTCCGAAGGACTCCTTTGGAAGGATTTGGTGTTTGGAGCTTGAAACTTTACAACGATGTTAAGAAATATTTTTTTGCATTTTGTACAACCAAATAGTATTTTGAAGTATTCTTATGAAAATGCAAAGTATATTCGGACGGTTTTTCATCATTTGTATTTTCTTTTTATCGAGTACGAGTGAAATCTTTACAAAAGAACAAATCAATTCTCCCGCCGAATTATTTCATTCAATCGAACAAGGCATTCTGCAGAATGAAATCGACATATTTGCGAGTTACCTTGGCGTCCAAGTAACTGCAAGCATTGGGGACGATCAGCCGGAAATTTTAAGTAAAAATCAGGCGCAAGCGATTCTTCAGAATTTTTTACACGCTCGCCACACGATAAGATTCCAATTTACCACGTCGAGATATGATTCTGATGCCGGATTTGCCACAGGAAGAGTGGTGTTCACGGAAAGAGGCAGGAAATCGAATATGCAGGTTTATGTCCGGGTAATGAATATAAATTCTAAATGGTACATTACGCAAATTAATTTTTTTTGATGATTGAATAATTGTATGAAAGAATTCATTGCTCATTTATTTTCAAAACGTAATATCGTCATCGCCGGTTGTTTTATCGTTCTTATAATTCTTATCTGGGTATCATCAACCATCCACTCGTCCTATGTTTCATCGCATTGGAACGATGTCCGGTTGATGGCGGCAGAAAAAGATCGCGAGTATGTTCAATCCAAATTTCACAATCTTCAGGACGGGGCTTTTGTTTTATCTGAAAAAATATTTCATGACAAAACATTTTGCGGCGCTCTTAATCAGCCGGACAGTGTACGGCGTTCCATGTTATTTCCATTCTTTGCTCAACTTAATCCCGGGATCGATTGGACGATTGAATACTATGATTCGACATCGCATTTAATTGCATGGAATGGAAGAAGCATTCCGTTGTCGTATCAAGATCTTGACAGTGCAAGGTTCCGAAAATTATTCACCTCAATCTCTCAGAGTACTGTTTATACTTACATTTCGATACTTCGTTTGGTAGAGGAAGATGGTGAAAAATCGATTCTGGTTGTCAGCCGCGCTTTAGAAACAACTTATCCTATCAATAACAGATTTCTTGTTAATACGAGTTTTCGTCATGAACTCTCGGAAAAACTGCAAAGTCCTGTGCAATTTTATTTCGACCATCTGCCGGCAATTCCATCCGACAGCGTCACTTACTATCCGAATCTTCTTGGAATAGACGGAATGGTGGTTGGAGTAGCAAACATCACGCCGGCAGATGAACAAGAATATCTTGCTTCGATACATCATGTTTACATCGGAATTTTACAGTTCATTGTATTCCTGTTTTCTTTGGCCGCCGGAATAGAATGTGTTCGAAAATTAAAATTTAGCAAGCGTTCCTATCGTTATATAATTATTCTAGTTTTGTTATGGGGAATACGTTGGTTGTGGGTTGTCTTCGAAATACCTCAAACTTTTTGGGAAACGGAATTATTCGGGCCACATTTGTTTGCATCTCCATTCGGATTCGGGCTTGTCCGGTCTCTTGGCGATCTTTTTATTACTATTTTGACATTTTTTATTTCTATTATCCTTTGTATTCGTCTTTTTTTGGATTGGATTCGTTCCGAATCAATTCATTTGTCAAAGTGGTTATACGCTTTAATATTCTTATTCACTCAAATATTTTTATTACTCCTTTTGCGGGCTTACGCAGCAACGATTTGGAGTACAGTCTACGATTCGACAATTCTTTTTAATGATCCCACACAAATCATTCCTTCGTTAGACACCGCAGTCATGGAAACCTCATTGCTGATGTTGACGGTTACATTTATTGTCGTCATGGTTGTCGGAATGATTTTTATCCTCGATGCCGCTTCGCGAATGTATCCAAAGCTTCAACATCGCTTACTGCGTATAGTAGTGCTGGGATTTGTTATTTTGACAAGCATCATATTCGGTTTTTTTCCTTTCACACAATTAGTCAGCCAAACATTAAGGCTCATCATTTTTCTCGGAACATTTTTCGCTGCATTATGGTTTAAAACGTCGGTGAAAGAAGATGCGCTTCAATTAAAATTCAGATATTATTCAGTCCTTCTTCTTTCTGCGATCGGACTTTTATTGATAGTGAGAGATCAAGCTGTTCATGAACGCGACCGTGATAAAGTCCAAGCTTTGGCGCTAGAGCTTCTTCGTCCGGCCGATTCATGGGTCGAGCAGGTATTGATGAATGTATGTAATTCGATCAAATCCGAAAATGAACTTGCTACCTTGCTCCGCGAGCGGACAAAAGATAACAAACGGACAACCCTTGCTTTTGGATTGTGGGCAAAAAGTGTTCTCAGCAGGGAAGGATATAATTCGGCAATTGTTCTTTTTGATACATCGAAAAATATTATCAGTCAGTTCGATATTGGAATTCAATCTGTTCTCCACCTGAACTACTACCAGCGTCTGCAAAGTCTACATGCTATGAATGTGTCGCCGGGCAAAGTTATCTCTTCAAGAGCAACCGGCGACTATAGTTTGTTTGAAAGTTTTATTGAGATCACGGATAGCCGTGGCGCTTATGCCGGTTCGGCCTACTGTGTTATTGCAAGCAGTCAGCGCGCGACCACACGGGGAGAGGATCCTGAATTTCTTCAACGAACAATAAGGCCGATACTAGAAACGAGCCGGCAGCAGCTTATAATTTCGGAATACCATGACGGCGAATTGCTTTCAGTTACCGGCGAACTTCAACCGCCGCGAAGATCTCTACCGGTGGAAGCTACGCTCGCTTTTCGTTCATCTGAGTCGCCATTTATTTGGATCTCGGAAAAAATTGATGACAATTCATATCGAACATTATACATTCAGCTCGGGAAGGGTGAACAAGGAAATGCGCTGGCGATCAGTGTGCTGGAACAGGATGCTCGCTGGTATCTTTTCATGGTGGCAAAACTTATTCTTTTTATTACTTTTCTATCGCTTCTCTTTGTGGGAATCGGTTACGTCATAACTGCTCTCCGATTCGGAAGGCCAAGAATCAGTTATAGAACAAAACTTCAAATCGGGCTTCTTTCGGTATCATTGGTGCCGCTTCTTCTGCTAAGCTATGCAAACCGTTATTTCATGTTGAACCAGTATGAAAAAGTGATCTCACGAGAATTAGGGCGCGAACTCGATGTTGTCGCAACAAATTTATTGGCTCTCGATATTAATCAAGGCGAAACACCGAACTTACAATTAATTGATGACGCACGTTGTGAGCAAGTGGCCACAGTTACAGGAATAGATTTTCATTTATATCGTGACGGACAACTTGAAGCAACGAGCCGGCCCGATTTATTCGTATCCGAACTAAGCGATTTGCGTATCAATGCCGGCGCTTACGATGCCATCATGCAGCAGGAGAAAAATTATTTTTCGGAACAATCGAACATCGGTTCATCTTCATCGCTCACCGTCTATCGGCCTTTGCGTGATCGTGAAGGGAATGTCGCGGCTATCATTGCAATTCCGACAATGGCAAGGCAAACCGGAATCGCGCAGGACATAAATTCTGTCAACACATTTCTATTTGCCGGTTTCTTTATTGTCGCCTGCATCATCACGATACTTGGAAGTGTTTTAGCGCATCGAATCACACTTCAATTACGTTCGCTCACACAAGCGACAAAAGACATAGCACTGGGAAATTTCCGGGTTGCTCTTCCGGCTTCAAGAAACGATGAAATAGGAGATCTTGTCCATTCGTTCAATGCTATGGCTGAAGACCTTCAGGAAAGCAGGGAACAACTGGCAAAAGCGGAACGGGAACTTGCGTGGAAAGAAATGGCAAAACAGGTAGCCCATGAAATCAAGAATCCACTCACTCCGATGAAACTCTCGATCCAGCATCTTCGTCAGGCTTATGAAGACAAGACCGAGAATTTTGGAGTAATTCTCCAACGAGTCACAAAAACTATTATCGAACAGATAGAGGTATTGACACGTATCGCATCCGAGTTTTCTCATTTTGGCCGTATGCCTCAGCGAAAATTTGAAGAATGCGAAATCACATCTATGCTCGATGATGCGATTGCACTTTTCCAGGATGAGAAACGAATTGTTTTTCAGAAGAATTATATTGAAAATATGCAGCTTGTAACTGCAGACAGACAGGAATTACAGAGGGCTTTTGTAAATGTCCTTCGGAATGCAGTACAGGCTATTTCAGGCACAGGTACAATTACAATATCAGCCAGAATAATCGACGGTGTCATAAAAATCGATTTTCAGGATTCAGGAATCGGTATTCCGCCGGAAAATTTACCCCGATTATTCGAACCAACATTCTCTACGAAAACAGACGGCATGGGATTGGGAATGGCGCTCGTGAAAAAAACTGTCGATGATCTGCATGGATCAATCGAAATTGAAAGTGAAGTTGGAAAAGGAACGAAAGTCACGATTTCTATTTCGTTGTAGAAAAATCGATTCATATAACAAATTTACAAGCGAAAGAATAAACAAATTCGTATATTTTATATTGAATTTGTCGGACGATATAATGAAATGAGAAAAATGAATGCTGGCGGACTTATGTGATAGAAGCGCTTTAACTACAAGAGTAGAAATTATTCGTCCAAAAATATTCGAAAATCATAGTTCTGTCATTGCAGCCTGTTCGACGCGAGTTGGCGGTGTGAGTCCGGCGCCTTATGATTTAAATCTAAGTTTCAACGTACATGACGATCGATCGAATGTTATTAGAAACCGGGAAATATTTTTTGGAAATCTTCACATCGGGCTTGATGAGTTGGCAATTCCGATGCAATGTCATTCCGTCAACGTTCGATATGCCAACACATGCGGTGGATTTGAAAACACCGATGGACTATTCACAAAGGAATTCGGTATTTTCCTTGTTGTAAGTGTGGCCGATTGTGTGCCGGTTCTTCTGTACGATCCGGTTCAAAAAGTAGTTGCTGCGGTTCATGCCGGATGGAAAGGCACTGCTGCAAAAATTGTCTCAAAGGCTGTAGGTAAATTGTGTGAGCAATGCGGAACACAGGCCAAAGACATTGTGGCATGGATAGGACCATCAGCAGGTTCTTGTTGTTATGAAGTTGCAAAAGAAGTCGCAGATCGATTCGAAAAGAAAGCTGTGACTCAAAAAACGGATAAATATTTTGTCGATCTGAAATGTGCAAACTATTCCCAATTGATTTGCGAAGGTGTTTCACATTCTTCAATCGAGATATCAACACATTGCACGATTCATGAAAAAGAATTATTTCATTCTTTTCGTCGTGATGGGAAAGCATCGGGGAGAATGATGGCGGCGATTGGCCTCGTTAGATAATTATTCAAGTGGAGGTTTTCTATGTGTGGAATTGTAGGATATATTGGAAAAAGAAATGCATTGCCGATTTTAGTAGAAGGATTACGGAGGCTTGAATACCGGGGCTATGATTCCGCAGGGACAGCATTAATAGAAGATGGTGAACTTCATGTCACAAAAAAAGCGGGAAAAATAAAAGATCTTGAAAAAATTCTTCTTCCGTCGACATCGACGATCGGCATTGGACATACGCGATGGGCCACACATGGTGAACCGAACGACTTCAACGCGCACCCTCAATGTGACTGTACAGGAACGCTCGTTGTTGTTCATAACGGTGTAATCGAAAATTTTTCTTCACTAAAAAAATCTCTTGAACAATCCGGATGTACATTTAGATCGAATACTGATACAGAAGTAATTGCGCACATGATCGAACGGTTTATAAAAGATGGCCTGGATATTAAGACGGCGACGCGATGTACACTTCAGGAATTACATGGAACGTACGGTATTGCAATTTTATCGTCGGAACATCCCGATATAATTATTGCGGCCCGAAATGGAAGTCCTCTTGTAGTCGGTGTTGGGGATAATGAAATGCTGCTAGCTTCAGATTCTTCAGCCATCGTAGAGCATACCCGAAAAATTATGCATCTTTCAGATGGCGAAATCGCTGTTCTAACGAAAGATAGCGTTTCAGTTACCACAATCGATGACGTCAAAATAGAAAAAGAAATCGAGCATGTAACTTTAACACTCGAGGCGATTGAAAAAGGCGGCTATTCTCACTTCATGCTTAAAGAAATATTCGAGCAACCAAGTACAATTGAGGATACGATGCGCGGCCGGTTGTTGCCTATGGAAGGTAAAGCAAAATTAGGAGGTTTACTCGATGTCACGAAGGAATTAGAAGATGCAAAACGTTTTATACTGGTTGCCTGCGGGACATCATGGCATGCCGCTTTGGTCGGGAAATATTTGTTGGAACAATTTACACGTATTCCTGTCGAAGTAGATTATGCGTCAGAGTTTCGTTATCGTGATCCAATTATTCAAAAGGGTGACATCGTGTGGGCGATCAGCCAGAGCGGCGAAACGGCAGATACGCTTGCAGCAGTTCGCGAGGCAAAACGGAAAGGGGCACTGGTCCTTGGGATTTGCAATGTCGTCGGTTCGGCAATCGCGCGTGACACAACAGCAGGTGTGTACATTCATGCAGGACCGGAAATCGGCGTCGCATCGACGAAAGCTTTCACATCGCAGTTGATGGTGCTTGCGTTGATTTCACTTTTCATCGGAAGAAAGAATAAAATTAATGAGGATGAAGGTCGTAAATTTGTATCTGAGTTGGAGCAAGTACCGAAAAAAATAAAACAGGTTTTTAAACAAGAAAAAAATATAATAGAGATTGCCAAAGCCTATGCACATGTTAAAAATTTTCTATATCTTGGACGCGGGTTTCACTATCCGGTCGCGCTCGAAGGTGCGTTGAAGCTGAAGGAAATTTCTTATATTCATGCTGAGGGTTATCCTGCTGCAGAGATGAAGCATGGGCCGATCGCGCTTATAGATGCAGATATGCCCGTGGTTGTCATCGCGACGCACGATCACACGTATGATAAAATTCTCGGCAATATGCAGGAA
The DNA here is from genome assembly GCA_963835935.1 of Ignavibacteriota bacterium. GTDB lineage: Bacteria > Bacteroidota > Ignavibacteria > UBA10030 > CAVZMI01 > CAWIHK01. The sequence goes on along the minus strand of CAWIHK010000001.1, from coordinate 1,740,913 downwards.
ATTAAGGCTCGAAGAGGAAAAATTATTGCATTGGTGAACGATCTGGATTCGGAAGTGAGTTTTCTCGCTGATCACGTCATCAAGATTCCGGAATGCACTCCGTTTGTTTCACCTATTGTTGCAATTGTGCCCTTACAGCTTCTGGCGTATCACATCGCCGTTCTGCGCGGATGCCCGGTTGATCAACCGAGAAACCTGGCAAAAAGTGTGACTGTCGAATAACATTCGGCATTCAACAAGAATTACAAAGAGGCCTATGAAGATGAAAAAGATTCTAATCATGGGAGCTGCCGGACGGGACTTTCACAATTTCAACACCGTCTATCGCAGAGATGAGAATTATAAGGTGGTTGCATTTACTGCCACACAAATTCCGAACATCGACGAACGTAAGTATCCGGCCGAACTTGCCGGGAATTTTTATCCGGAGGGAATTCCTATTTATCCCGAAACAGAATTGACGGCTTTGATAAAACGGTTCGATGTCGATGAGGTGGTTTTTTCTTATTCTGATGTCAGTCATCAATATGTGATGGAACGAGCGTCTCTTGTGACTGCGGCTGGCGCTGATTTTAAATTGCTCGGAACTGCTCAGACTATGCTGAAGAGCAGCGTACCCGTAATCGCCGTTGTTGCGGTACGCACGGGAGCGGGGAAAAGCCAGACTTCCCGAAGGGTGTGCAATCTTCTTCGAAGTATGAAAAAGAAAGTCGTTGCTGTTCGTCATCCCATGCCCTATGGTGATCTTGTGAAGCAAAAAGTTCAACGGTTTGGTTCTATCGAAGACATGCGTCGTTATCATTGTACTATCGAAGAGATGGAAGAGTATGAACCGCATATTGTGAATGGAACGGTCATCTATGCCGGCGTAGATTATGAAGCAATTCTGCGTCAGGCTGAAAAAGAAGCCGATATTATTGTTTGGGACGGAGGTAATAACGACACTTCATTTTATAAACCGGATTTGACTATCACTGTCGTCGATCCGCATCGCCCCGGTCATGAATTGACTTATTATCCCGGGTCAACAAATCTTAGATTGGCAGATGTAGTCATAATCAATAAAGTAGAGTCGGCATCAAGAGAAAATATTGATATTGTAAGAAAAAATGTTCGGTCGTTAAATCCAACGGCCACGATTATCGAAGCGGCATCGCCGATTTCTGTCGACGATGAAAAGGTAATTCAAGGGAAGCGGGTGTTGGTCGTTGAAGATGGTCCAACATTAACTCATGGTGAAATGACGTACGGTGCAGGCATTATCGCCGCGCAAAAGTTCGGCGCATCACAAGTTGTCGATCCGCGGCCATGGGTGGTCAATACAATTGACCAGACATTTAAAAAATATCCGAAAATCGGTCCGCTCTTGCCGGCGATGGGATATGGTGAAGATCAATTAAAAGATCTTGAGACTACCATCAACCGGGTCGATTGTGATGCTGTAATTATCGGAACCCCAATCGACTTAAGACGCGAAATTAAAATTAATAAACCTTCAGTCCGTGTGAAGTATGAACTTGACGAAATTGCCCGGCCTGATTTGAAAGATATTCTGACAGACTTTATAGAAAAATATCCATCCTGAAGGAGAAATGTTCAATGAAAAAAGATTTTATTTCTATCCATGATTTTTCGGCAGATGAGATCGAACACCTTCTTGATCTCGCTTCGAACATTAAAAAAAATCCAAAGTCGTATGCGCATTCCTGCGAGGGGAAAGTACTTGCATTCATTTTCGAAAAGCCTTCGCTTAGAACACGGGTGACATTTGGGGTCGGAATCCAGCAGCTTGGAGGCGGCTCGGTTTATTTGACGCCGCAGGATATTAGTATGGGTAAACGTGAATCGGTGTACGATGTCTCGAAGAATCTCGAGCGATGGGTGGATGGAGTTATGATCAGAACGTTTGCGCATTCCATCTGCACCGATATGGCAAAATTCATGAACATACCTGTGATCAACGGATTGACGGATCTCCTTCATCCGTGCCAGGCGATGGCTGATTATATGACAATGCGCGAAGTTAAAGGCTCGTTAAAAGGATTAAAGCTGACTTTCGTCGGTGATGGAAATAATGTTGCGAATTCACTGATGTTCGGAGGAGCAAAACTTGGGGTGCATGTTTGGATAGCCACACCGCCGGGTTATGAACCGAATCCGGAAATAATAAAGTCAGCAACCGACGATGCTAAAAAAACAAACGGCTCGATAACTATCACGAATGATTTCAAGAAAGCCGCTAAAGATGCGGATGTTATTTATACGGATGTGTGGGCGAGCATGGGGCAGGAGCAAGAGGCCGACGAAAGAAGCAAAATCTTTATGCCGTATCAAGTTAACATCACTCTTATGAAGTTGGCAAAACCGGATGCAATTTTCATGCATTGTTTGCCGGCGCATCGAAATTCGGAAGTAACCGATGAAGTGATTGATTCTGCACAATCGGTTGTATTTCAGGAAGCGGAAAATCGACTGCACGCACAAAAAGCAATCATGCACGAATTGTTGAAAGGATGATTCGATGAAGCCGGGGGCTCCGATAGTTCTTGTTGCCATCGGAGGAAATTCCATTGCAAAAGCCGGTCAGCAAGGAACGATCTCCGAACAATTCGAGAACATCGAATATACGTGCGAATATCTTGTGCAGGTTGTTGAGTTGGGCTACAATCTGGTGATTACTCACGGAAACGGCCCGCAAGTTGGCGCGGAATTACTTCGATCCGAACTTGCTCAGCCGCAAGTATATCCCTCAAGACTTGATGTATGCGTGGCAGACACGCAAGGAAGCATAGGTTACATGCTTCAGAGTTCTCTGCAAAGAGTTCTCGTGCGCCATTCCCTTTCTATTCCTGTTGCAACTGTTATAACGCAAGTCATTGTCGATGAAACCGACCCTGCATTTCGCAAACCTACAAAACCAATTGGACCATTTTATTCAAAGGAAGATGCAGAACGAAAACATCGAGAATTGCATTGGACTATGGTTGAAGATTCGGCACGGGGTTATCGTCGTGTGGTACCTTCACCAAAACCGTTGGAGATCGTTGAGATAGATGCCGTACACCGATGTGTTAACGAAGGGATTATTGTGATTGCCTGCGGCGGCGGAGGAATTCCTGTTGTTCGCCATGACGATGGATGGTTTTACGGACTCGAAGCTGTTGTTGATAAAGATCGTGCTTCTGCAATGTTGGCCGGTCAATTGGAAGTATCGAAGTTCGTCATCTCGACAGATATTGAAAAAGTTGCTTTACATTATAAAGAATCGGATCAATTTTTTCTAGATCAACTTTCAGTTGCTGAAGCTCGAAAGTATTTATTGGAAGGGCAATTTCCAGCCGGCAGCATGGGGCCAAAGATCGAGGCAGTGATTGATTTTCTGGAAAATGGCGGCGAGGATGCGATCATCACTTCTCCGGAACACCTGCCACAGGCCATCAAACATGAAGCAGGTACGAGATTTTATAAATAATATTTTTTTACTTACGATTATTTAGATTATATCTTTTTTTATCATTGCCTTTTTATCAAAAAATGTTAACTTAATACAATATCTTATGATTGTTAAGAGAATATTTTATTCATAAAATTTATTAATGATAGCATTTATCAACATAAACCGGAGAAAAAGCAAATGATTGAATTTGAGTTTACCGAAGAACAAAAAATGCTTCGGGAGACTGCGCGTGATTTTTGCAACGCTGAAATCAAACCCATTGCAAAAAAGATTGACGAAGACGAACATATTCCTCAAGACCTCATCAAAAAATTAGGTGAGATGGGATTCATGGGGGCAGCATTTCCCGAAGCCTACGGTGGCGGCGGATTCGGTGAAGTCGGATATTGTCTGATGCAGGAGGAATTTGCACGCGGATGTATGTCGACGACAACATTCATTGGGGCACATCAATCGATCGGCGCTAACGCAATTTATATCGGTGGGAATGAAGAACAAAAGAAAAAATTTCTAACGCCGCTTGCGGAAGGGAAAAAAATCGGTGCATTTGCGCTGACAGAAGCGACTGCAGGTTCAGATTCTTTCAACCTAAGAACAAAAGCTGTTCTCGACGGAAATGAATGGGTGCTGAATGGTGAAAAGTTGTGGATCACCAACGGCGGCATTGCTGACCTTATTTCAGTTTTTGCACGCACAGAACGGGGAATATCAGCATTCGTTGTCGATACGAAAACCCCCGGTTTCGTTGCCGGCCCAAAAGAAAAAAAGTTAGGAATTCGTGGAAGCCATACTGCTCCGATCACATTTGATAATTGCCGTATACCGAAGGAAAATCTTATCGGGGACGACGGTCGTGGTTTCCTGATTGCCATGAAGACGTTGGATGCCGGCCGTCTCGGACTCGGTGCCGCATGCATCGGCAGTGCCAAAGAAATGCTCGAGCTCTCCACCAAATATGCAAAGGAGAGGAAGCAATTCGATCAGCCGATTTCGCATTTCCAGGCAATTCAATTCATGCTTTCCGAAATGGCAACCTTGATTTATGCAATGGAATCAATGGCCTACCGCACTGCAGCGATGTACGATAAGCAAATACCGATTTCGAGATATTCCGCGGCAGTAAAGTTATTCTGTTCCGACGCACTTGATAAAATTGTCGACATGGCTCTTCAAATTCATGGTGGCATGGGATTCTCGCGCGAACTTCCGATTGAACGTTTTTATCGCGATTCGCGCATCAATCGCATTTTTGAAGGTACCAACGAAATTCAACGTCTGGTGATTGCAAAAGAAGTTCTGAAACGAAATGGAAAGTTCTAAGTAACTTCATCAGAGACTTTTAAAAAGTCCGGTCACGATGGCCGGACTTTTTTTATCCCAAATCATAATACTTTCGAAACGAAAGGATTCTCCTTAATATAAAATCGCCAATTGAATTCTGTTCCGCGTGAAATTCCAATCCTTGCACTGGTTCCGATTTTTGATGATTTAATGTGAGAGCCTTCGACGATATGCAAGTCTTTGGATTGAAGGTCATTCCAATTCTCATTTTTCGTGATGTGCATCGCCATACATAATTTTCCAGGTCCGTTGGTGAGATTATGAATCTGGATGTTGTTTCGCAATCGTTTCATAGTTTCAATTCCGCTAACCGGTTCCAGTGCACGAATTAAAACCGCAGCGGGATATTCTTCCTTCTCAGTTACCACATTCAAACAATGATACATTCCATAAGTGAAGTAGACATAAGCAAGGCCGCCTTCTTTATACATTATTTCGGAACGGCCTTTTCTCCGCTGGTATGCATGTGATGCCGGATCGTTAAAGCCGTCATAAGCTTCGACTTCGACGATCATGCCTGCCAGGAATTCATCGTGATATATCCGGACGAGAATTTTACCGAGTAATTCTCTGGCCACTTTAAGGGTCTTGCGGGTGTAAAAAGATTTCGGAAGAGCGATACTCGTTCTCATTTTCTGTGAATCGAAAGTTCTAATCATTTATTTAGGTAGTTAAATGTCCAATACTTGTCGTAGGCCGCGATCGATTTTTGCCATAGTATCTACTTGAAGATTGCCAAGCTTTTGTCCAATGCGACTCTGATCTATAGCTTTTACTTGATCACATAAAGCGATGCTATTCTTTGAGAGGCCGCCTTCTTTTCTCAACACATCCACATGTAAAATGTCGGGTATTTTCCCGGATGCGTCGGTCAATGGCACAACGACAGCCAAAGGAGATTGAAGATTCAGAATATTAGATGAAACAATGGCACATGGCCTTTTCTTAGTTATCTCCCTGCCAATTGAAGGATCTGGATAGATTTCGTAAACTTCACCGCGTTGTATGCTCATTTGATTTTCGATTCATATTTTGACCAATTTTTTGAGAACTGCTTATTGAATTCATAATAATTCCTGCAAGCTGCTTCCACCTCTTTTTCAATCTTCTTATTTTCAAGTTCTTCAATAACTTTTATTAATGCTTGTCGGTATATATCGCTCAAGGAATAATTGAATTCTTTTGCGAGGCGACTTGCTCTGGCAATATATTCGTGAGGTGCTAGAAAATTTATTTTCTCTTTTTTATTAGATAATATTAACATATCCACTGTTCCTCCGTCCAATTCTTTTGACAAACAATTCATGATTCTTATTATCGTCAATAATAATAACAACTTTAGATATATAAAAATGCCATAAGTTATTACATATAATAATGACCATGATTAATATATCAATTATAGGGATATAAAACAAGCAACAGTAAATAATTCAAAATAAATTTGGTTGATCGTTACCGGATTTCTTTCTCTGGATTCCAAAATGATCGTAGGCAAGCTGACTTGCTTCACGGCCGCGAGGCGTTCGTTTTAGAAATCCTTCCTGGATCAGATAAGGCTCGTACACTTCTTCAATTGTTCCGGCTTCTTCGCTTACTGCGACGGCAATTGTATTGAGTCCTACCGGGCCGCCATTATATTTTTCGACAATCGTTAACAAAATTCTTTTATCCATATCATCCAAACCTTTTGAGTCAACATCAAGCGCTTTTAACGCGACTTCCGAAACTTCACGAGTGATAATGCCCTTGAAACGTGCGAGAGATTGATCGGCTTGTGCAAAATCACGACAACGCCGCAACAAACGGTTGGCAATGCGTGGTGTTCCTCGTGATCGTCGAGAGATTTCGATTGCTCCATCATCTTCAATTTTTATATCTAAAATTGTGGAAGAGCGTTTGATGATTCGACATAAATCGTCGGATGAGTAATAATCGAGACGGTTGGTGATGCCGAATCGCGAACGAAGCGGCGATGTGAGCAGTCCGGCTCTTGTTGTTGCGCCGACAAGCGTAAACCGCGGCAGAGAAATTTGTACGCTTCGAGCACTTGGTCCGGAATCTATCATGATATTGAGCCTAAAATCTTCCATTGCGGAATAAAGATATTCTTCCACAATGGAATTCAATCTGTGAATTTCATCGATGAAAAGAACATCACCTGCTTCCAAATTAGTCAGTACACCAGCAAGATCGCTTGGCCTGTCGAGCACCGGGCCGGAGGTCACTTTAATATTCGAACCCATCTCATTCGCGATGATGTAGGCGAGTGTCGTTTTGCCAAGTCCCGGCGGGCCTGTGAAGAGCACGTGATCAAGAGATTCGCCGCGTTGCCGTGCGGCTTTTATAAAGACGATTAAGTTCTCGACAATTTTCGATTGTCCGACAAATGAAGCAAATTGATTCGGCCGCAGTGTTTGATCGAATTCACTATCGTTCTCAATCCGTTCTGGAGTTGTCGCGTCTTTTTTTTGCAAAGATTCTTTCCCGGAAATTATGAAGTATGTCTGAGAGCTTTTTTAATCAATTCTTCTACTGTGATTGTAGATTGATCGATTTCGGCTGAAACCTGGCGTATCGCTTTCTCCGCTGTCGCGCGGGGGAGACCAAGAGCAATTAATGCGAGCAACGTTTCTGAACGAACATGCGCGGCATGATCTGCGATTGCAGGAATTTGAGTCGAGACGAATTCGTCTTTGCCTAATTTATCGCGCAACTCGACCACCAGACGTTCAGCAGTTTTTCTACCAATGCCGGGGATTGTTGTCAATGCAGAAGTGTTCGCGTGAAGAATGTGATCGCGTAAATCGTCAACGCCCACACCGGAAAGAATTCCGCATGCGATTTTCGGGCCGATACCGGAAACAGAAATTAGCAATCGGAACATCGAGCGTTCGGCTTCAGTAAAGAATCCGAATAATAGAATTGCATCTTCACGAACATGCAGGTGCGTAAGTAGAGCGATCTCCGATCCGATGTCGGGTAAACGCTGGTATGTTGAAACCGGAATAGTTAGCTGATAACCGACACCATAAACATCAACGACAATGTCGGTAGGAGATTTCGATATAAGATTTCCTCGCAGTTGTGCTATCATGATTGTCTGGTTGTGTTTGAGTGTGAAATTGTAACAATACGTTCAGGATGTGCTTCTACAAAAGATTTCCAATTGGTGAATTTAGCTCGCGGAGCAGTCTGACGGTGATAATGGCACAGCGCAACCGCAAGAGCGTCCGTTGCATCATAGAGTTTCGGAGTTTCCTTGATATTCAAAAGTGTTTTCACCATAAACTGAACTTGTTGTTTTGAAGCCGATCCATTTCCGACGACAGCTTTTTTAATTTCACGTGGAGAATATTCGGTAGTGGGAATTTCGTTTAGTACCGACGCAAGAATTGAAATGCCGCGAGCTTGTCCGATCTTCAGAGCCGATTGAGCATTTTTTCCGTAGAAAGCTGTTTCGATTGCAAATTCATCCGGCGCGTATTTCTCGATAATTCGTTGAAGCGCTTGATAAATGCATTTTAATCTCATCGGCATCTTCACAGTACCGTTGTTACGAACAACATCGTAAGCCAGCAATTTTATCGATCGGCCGGTTCCTTCAATGACACCATAGCCGGTTACAAGCGTTCCGGGATCAACGCCGAGGATTATCATGAATTAAACGCCGCCATTACACTTTCATCAATATCGAAATTGGCATAAACGTTTTGCACATCGTCATGTTCTTCGAGTGCTTCCATCAACTTGAGCAAATGCTCTGCGTCTTTTCCTTCCACCTTCACAGTATTTTGCGGAACCATCTGAAGATCGGCACTTTCTATTTTCAACTTCTTTTGTTCGATGGCTTGTTTGACAGATTCGAATGTAGAAGGTGTCGTGTAAATCTCAAAATGTTCGGAAGTCGTTTGCATATCATCGGCGCCAGCTTCGAGAATGATATTCATTACGTTGTCTTCATCCAATCCTTCCTTGGGAAGGATGATGGTTCCTTTTTTTGAAAATTGGAACGCGACCGAACCGGAAGCAGCGAGTTTACCGCCATGCCTTTCGAGAAGGTGACGGAGTTCAGCAACCGTTCTGTTTTTGTTATCGGTTACAGATTCGATCAACATGGCAACGCCACCCGGGCCATAACATTCGTAGATAGCATCCTCGTAGCTCACACCGGGCAATTCTCCGGTTCCTTTCAGTATTGCGCGCTTGATATTATCGGCCGGCATGTTGCTTGCTTTTGCTTTATCGACTGCGAAGCGCAAGCGCGGGTTGCCATCCAGGTCGCCGCCTCCCATTTTTGCGGCGATCGTGATTTCTTTGATAAGTTGTGTGAAAGCTCGTCCTCGGGCCGCATCGATCGAAGCTTTCTTGCGTTTGATTGTCGCCCATTTGGAATGACCTGACATGAGTGCTCCTTTATCTTAAATCCTTGATCTTTAATTGCGGATATATTTCAGCAGGCTTATCGTTTGAATAGCCATTGCCGTTCCACTCGTTTTCTTCAACAGTAAACACGATATCTAGTCCCTTTTTCGTTGGTTCAATCCTGGATGCCAAAGAACCAAGCCCGAAACCGATTGTATCATAAATCATATTGCCGGATCGAACTTTAAATTTCAAATGATTTTTTCCGAATACGCGCGGCGATCCTATCACTTCAACTTCTCTGGCGAGAAACACAGGGCGCATATTACCAGGCCCGAATGGAGCAAACTGTTTTAATAGTCGTACAAATTTCGGAGTTATATCGGACAAGTCGATCTCGCAATCGATTTTTATTTCCGGTGTCTTCAATTCTTCATTCATCAATTCCTTTACTACGGCATTGAAGGCTTCGCGGAATTCGTCGACGCGATCGATGTCTATCGATAATCCAGCTGCGTATTTGTGTCCGCCGAATTGCAGCAATTTGTCTTCCACTTTTTTAAGAGCTTGATAAATGTCGAAGCCTGCCACACTGCGGGCTGAACCCTTGGCAACTCCGTCGACAGTCGTCATCATCACTGTCGGCCTGTAATATTTTTCTACAAGCCGTGATGCGACAATTCCGACAACTCCCGGATGCCATTCATCTTGATGAAGAACTATAGCTGCATCGTTTTCCAGGTTGAAGAATTTTTCTACAACCGCTTGTGCCTGAAGGAATGTCTCTTCATCTATTTTCCGCCGGTTCCGATTTTCTTCTTCCATGATTTTTGCAAGGCCGACGGCAGTTTCATATTCTGAACAAGTTAAAAGTTCAACTGCGCGCTGAGCGCTTCCCAATCGACCGACTGCATTGATACGCGGTGCCAACACAAAGACTATCTGTCCAGTAGTAATGGACCCGAAGCGTGAACCGGAACTTTCGATCAACGCTCGAATTCCTGGACGTGGGGAAGTGTTGATAATATCCATACCCAGTTTTACAAGCGTCCGGTTTTCATCCACAAGAGGAACGATATCTGCAGTGCTTGCCAGAGCGACAAAATCGAGATATTTGTACGGCACATCCGGTTTTCCGAGTTTTATCGAAACACCTTGTGCAAGTTTAAATCCAACACCACAACCACACAACATCTTAAATGGATAATTACATCCCGGTTTGATTGGATCGAGCACTGCATAAGCATCCGGCAATTCCGGTCCCGGTTCATGATGATCACAAATGATGACATCGATGCCGAGTGATCTGGCGTATTCAACCTGACTGACTGCCGTGATACCACAGTCGATTGAAATCAATAATGATGTTTGATTTTCTTTTGCCCGATCTATTCCCGCTTGTGAGATGCCATATCCTTCATTCACGCGATCGGGAATATAAACTTCTACGAAGGCTCCCAATTCTTTAAGAAAGAGATACAACATCGAGGCGCTGTTGGTTCCATCGACGTCGTAATCGCCGTACATCAAGATACGTTCACTGTTTGTAAGCGCTTTTAGTACGCGCTCGACTGCCCGATCCATCCCATCCATGAGAAAAGGGTCGTACAAAAACTCAACTTCCGGCCGGAAAAACCGCCGTGCCTTTTCAAATGTATCGATTCCACGACTGGCGAGCACTTGCGCCAGGATTTCCGGCACACTCAACTCTTCTACCAGTTGTTTTATCGTATCCGGATCAGCAGGAGAAACAATGTTCCACCGATGTTCCATGAGTACTCCACACTTCATTGTGTGGAGGAGGATGCAGACCGATAAGCCGAATTCTGTCTTCCCCGCTTGAAAGGCGGAGGAGGCAATCATTTCTCTCGATTATACTTTGCAGTATAACTCATCTGTCATTCATCATGACAGATTGCGACCTACCCTGAAATCTGACGATGCGAGCAGCATCGTTTGCATTCAATAACGATGCAAATGTTTCTATACATGGTCTTGCTCCGAGTGGGGCTTGTCATGCTCCCGTCGTTACCGGCGGGACGGTGAGCTCTTACCTCGCCATTTCACCCTTATTCTAAAATTTCCTTGCGGAATTCTTGGAACGGTATATTTTCTGTGACGCTATCCATCTCCAACCCGCTTTGGCAGATCGGAGTCCGCCCGTTAGGCGGCACCCTGCTCTTCGGAGTTCGGACTTTCCTCTCCGCCGCTATTTTCAATAGCGGCGGAGCGATTGCCTGGTTTGCACCCTCCACGCAATGAAGTACTATTAGTTTATATATTAATTAATTAACTAAATTCTTCGTTCATCAATTCCCCGATTCGCGAGACGATCTGCATCTTTATTCTTTTCTCGGGGAACATGTTCAACAACACATTTCCATGAAGCATTCTGCATGATTCGATTTGCTTCATGAAAGTATTTTTGGAGCTTCGAGTCGCGCACACGATAGTTGCCATTCAATTGTTTCACGAGCAGTTCGCTGTCGGATCGAATATTCAATTCCGAACATGCCGGAAATTTTTCTTGAACTGCGTTTAGACAACGGAGCAGTGCGGTGTATTCTGCCATGTTATTAGTTGCAGTTCCGAGAAATTCGGCATGTTCAAGTACACAGGAACCTGATTCGTCGAAAACAATGACACCGATACCGCTAAGGCCAGGATTTCCGCGTGCTGCACCATCGATGTGCGCAGTGAGTCTCATAGCAAATCTTTGCTGCTCTCGACGATTTCGTCGGAGACCAATATCCGGCCGCATCGTTCACACTTATAAATTTTAGTATTTTTTCTTAACTCCAACACTCGTTGTGGCGGCACGGCATTAAAACATCCGGCACAAGCTCCGCGGCGGACAGGAACAACTGCTTTTCCTTTTGCAGTTCGAATACGTTCATAAGCGGCGACATCCGACTTCACAATTTTATGAACCAGCTTATCGCGATTGCGTCGGAGCGACTGTTCTTCCTTGTCGGTGTCCTTGGAGACATCTGCCAATTCTGCTTTCTTTTCTTTTATATCTTCGTTTAGTTTTTCAAGATTTGTTTTTATATTTTCATTTTCAATTTTTGTTTTTTGGACGAAATCCGCCATCTCATCTATTTTATTTTCCATATCGGAGATTTTTTTCTCGGTATAATCAATTTCTCTGGTCAGCATATCGTATTCTTTATTGCTCTTGACCTTGAACTGCTGACTCTTATATCGTTCAATTTTTTCGAGAAGGGATTGAATGTCCTGTTCAGATTTCGATCTATCGTTATGGGCTTGCTGTATGGCTTTTTCATTCGCCTTTATTGTTGTCTCTAACTGTTCGATTGTTTGTTGCAACTCCCGCACTAGGGCAGGGAGATCACCTTTCATCTCATCGATTTCATCGAGCTTATTGTCAATAACTTGTAATGCGTACAATAGTCGGAGTTTGTTTTCCAATTCTCTCTCCTTAAAAATAATGAATAGAATTTACTCTCGTCTTCGAATGAATAACTGCAAATGTTTTTTTGTCGTTAAAATATTCTTTCAGAATTTGTTCAATCCTGAATAGAATAAATCGCTCGGTCTCAAAGTGGCCTGCATCAATAAGTGTAAGTGCACCTTCTGCATCCTGAAATGTATGATACGTGATGTCTGCTGTGATGTATGCATCGGCTCCAGCTGTTATTGCGGAATTGATATATTCATTTCCGTTACCGCCACAAACTGCAATACGGTTTATATCGGACATTTTCCCCGTTGTATATCGGAAACCATCGGGTGCTATATTTTTTTTCACAATTTTTAGAAATTGTTTTAAGGGCATCGGTTTTCGTAAAGTTCCAATCAGGCCTGCGCCAAAGTTAGGATTTGTATTTTCCGTTGGATAAATATCATACGCGACTTCTTCGTAGGGATGAGAAGCAATCAGCGCTTTTATAATTGCTTGCATAGACCATCGTGGCGCTATCATTTCCAGACGAATTTCTTTCACAGTTTCGAGATCGCCTTGCTTTCCGATATAAGGTTTTGATCCTTTGCCGGGTCGATACGCTCCGGTTCCCTCGACGCGGAATGAGCATTCTGAATAATTACCGATTACTCCAGCTCCGGCATGCGACATTGCCTCAGTTACTTTTTCAATCGATTCCGGCGGAACAAAAGACACAATCTTTATTGTCTGATCCGAAAGCGGTGCAAGGATCGATGTTTCCTGCAATCCGAGAGTGTTAGCCAGCGAGAGGCTTACTCCATCTCGAATAAAATCCGCATTCGTATGAATAGCATACAAACGAATATCCGACTTTATCAATTTTTGCGTTATTCGACCGCGCCGCGAACCATCTGTAATATTTTTTATCGACCGAAAAAATAACGGATGGTGAGTGATGATTAGGTCGATGTTATTTTTAACTGCTTCGTCTGCTATCGCTTCCGTGCAATCAAGCGCAAGAAGGATTCGGCGTACATCATGTTTTGTATTGCCAATTTGCAAGCCGACATTATCTTTTTCCCATGCCGAACCTGGAGGCGCCCATTCCTCAAGAATATTTATGATATTGTTGACAATCATAGCGGCAGACTATAAAAAAAGTGTCCCGCGGATGGGGCGGGACACTGTGAAATTTGTTGTGTGTTATTTTTTTTGGTGTTGACGTATGACCATAGTGTAGTAATTGTAATACGCGATAATTCATCTCACTCAAAAATCCTGTTACGTCTGAATTCATCTCTTTGAATAACAATAAGATAATCACTTCTGGAAAAAAATGCAAGCCCGCTTGCGATTTTTCGTCTGCTTGCCTATATTTTGCAAATGGATAAAGTGCTAATTGCAAATATACAAGCTGGCCGGCTTTTAACAGCATGGGACGATATAAAGGATGTCTTTTGCAACTGTATAGGCGGCAATGTTAATATTCAAATTACACAATCGCCAGAAGATGCAACGAGAATTACACATGAAGCGCTTTTGTCCGGTGCAAAAGAAATATTCGTCATCGGAGGAGACGGAACAATAAACGAGGTTGTGAATGGCTTTTTTGAAGGTGATGTAAATATTTCGCCTGATTCATCACTCATCATCTTGCCATTCGGATCCGGCAACGATACGATTCGAACACTGGGAATTCCAAAACAGATTGAAAAGGCAATTAAAAATTATCAACTATCAAAACCTGTACTGGTTGACATAGGAAAGATAAGTTGCAGAAACAGCAATGGGAATGAAACAGTCCGTTATTTTATAAATATCGCGGATGCCGGGATCGGTTCGGATGTTATAAGAAGAGTGAAGATGAGCAGCAAAGTTTTTGGCTGTCAAGTCGCCTACCTGATTGCGATTACACAATCTTTCATGAATTTCAAACCATTAACTCTCCGATTTTCAATAGATGGGGTGGAGTATAAAGGAGGGAAAACTCTGGCATTTGTAGTTGCAAACGGCAGATACTTTGCAGGCGGACTCTGCCCGGCGCCGGATGCAAAGATAGATGATGGAATTTTTCACATTGCGCATTTTGGCGATATAAGTGTCCCGGCTTATCTGGCAAAAATATTTCATTTGATGAAAGGTAAGAATATCCATCATCGTGAGGTGTCTTATTTTCAAGGAAAAATTATAGAACTCGATTCAGACGACGATGTATTTATCGAAGCTGACGGAGAGTTAATCGGAAAGCTCCCGGCAAGATTTGAAATTCTTCATAATAAAATCAAAGTACGAGTTTGATATAAAGAATTCATAGTTGCTTGTTTGTCAAACCTTGAACTCTGAACCCAGAACTCCGAACAATTCTTTTTGTCTTCTAATAATTTTTCTTGCCTTCTCGTTCTTCTGCTTGTTTATCCCATTGCGGTACGATGTTTTTCAGAAACTCTTCTTTCTGTTGATATGCAGTCTTCATATCCAGTCCTAAATAAGCCTGCGCTTTTTCTTTTGTGGATAGATCGGGAAGTGGAATTTCATTCTTGATTCCATGTGCGAAAAGAATCCTCGCTAGTTTTGTCCGGGCTTCCTGCGATCGTTCGATCGATGTTCCGAGAATTTGCGCGGCTTCAACCGGTGAATGGGACCCGACGCTATTAGCGGCTGCAATCCAATCCCAACGCCATTGTGCATGGCGGATTAGTGTGAGAACCGGTTTCATCTCATTTTCAGTTGCTCCGTTATCCCACGCCGCTTTGGCTTCAATGTGAGCATGCACAAGCGCTTCTTCGGCGATCATTTCGAGCTCACGAATTTTATCCTGCTGATCGTTCACATTTCTTCGAAGCGTTTCTTCACTCTCACGATGACAAACCTGACATGAGCCGGCAATATCATTCAAAGGACTCTGAATCTTGTGATTTGTAAATTTCACGCCTCCTTCGTTGCGATACGGCATGTGACAATCGGCGCAAGCAACATTTCGTTCGGCGTGAATTCCGGTACCCCATAATTCAAAATCCGGATGCTGGGCTTTTAAGATTGGAGCACGACTTAAACCATGAACGAAATCTGTGAAATCAATTTTGTCATAATACGCTTCAGCGCTGTCCGCCGTGAAACCATTATCCCACGGAAAAGTTAAATATTTATCTTCTTTACCTTTGAAATAATATTCTACATGACATTGAGCGCAAACGAGTGATCGCATCTCTTGATGAGTTGCCTTGTTGATATTGATTCCTCGCCGCTGGAATGCTTCGATCAAAGCAGGACGAGTAATGCGAAGATTCAGAGTCTTCGGGTCATGACAATCCTGACAGCCAATATTGTTTACAATTTCCGAACCAAGATGATCCCACTTTTCTTTGTAGAAATTTGCAATACCCATATTTTCCATCACACGAGGAACATCGGTGCTCTTGCATGTCCAGCATGTTGCCGGTTGTTGAACACCCGTTCTTAATGTCATTCGAATATCTTCCACCGCATGATAATGCCCGCGTGCTTGTTTATAATCTAGCGAGAATGAATATCCTGCCCATAGCACTACGAGATTCGGATCGTTAGCGAGATAATCTCTTTTTATCGATCCACCGTACTTACTTCGGAAAGTTGTATCGAGCGTATTCCGATAAGTCTCGAATTGGCGTGGAAAATTTTCACCCCACACTTCGTTTCGTGGTTCCCACGCCGGAATCGGTTTTAACATTTGAAACATGAGCACTGATTCCGATCGTCGTTCCATGATAGATGCGCCGAATAAACCGACAAGAAAAACTACTACGATCGTGCATCCAAATAATAACCACCCAATCCATTTTCTTTGTTGAACGATTTCAATAATACTCTTCATTTTATCTCCAAAAGATTGTTTGATTTTGCGCGATCCATCATGGCGCGAAGCCAATCGGGAGTTACCGGTGTCAATTGAGGTATCCGTGCGTACGGAACCGATGCAAGGCCATTGACGCGGCCATGAGGCGTTTCGCGATGACAATCCCAGCAAAGTTCATCTGCACCATGTACTGCATCTCCGGTCGAGACAAAACCGATATTCGTTCTACTCATAAGATTATTGTGGCATCGTTTACAATTTTCCTGAATGACTGCAATCCCAGCCGACTTCACTTGAATCACCTGCGGCTCAAGCCGAAAAGTGAACACGTATGAATGGCGCAGGCCGTCGCTTGCTTTGAAAAAATACTTCATAAAAATATTATCATGAGGAACATGGCAATCGTTGCAGACGGTATTTCTTCCATGGCTGCCGTGAAGCCAAGTAGAATATTGCGGAGCCATGACATGACAATTCATGCACGCCGCCGGATCGTCAGATAGATAAGAGACGGCATTCGACATGCGAAGGATGAGTGCACCCATGCCGATAAGAATTCCAAAAAGGATAA
Organism: Ignavibacteriota bacterium; assembly: GCA_963835935.1. Lineage (GTDB taxonomy): Bacteria > Bacteroidota > Ignavibacteria > UBA10030 > CAVZMI01 > CAWIHK01. Next base: position 1,723,941 of record CAWIHK010000001.1, on the reverse strand, counting down.
TAACGGAAATCCGCCATTCGGGTGGTGGGAGAAAAGAACAAACCAGAATTCGGATTTTCGTGAACAGGGTTTGGATTCCTTCTGACAGATAATCGGATAAAATTGTTTCAATATATATGAAATGGGTGAATTAATGTCAAGGAAGGTATTTGAGGGGATTGAAAAAATTATTTTCCGTTCAAAAATTGTGAGAATGAATATAATATTCAAATGTTTAATTTCCTTGAAGCTCAAGTTTTTTTTCTCTATATTTTTATATTATCAACGTTTTCTGTCCATGATAAATACAGAATGCCCGTGAAACGGATTTATATAGAAGATTTGAATAACCACGTTGGTGAAGAGGTTACTCTTCACGGATGGCTTTATCATAAACGCGCAAGCGGGAAAATAAAATTCCTGTTGTTACGCGATGGGACAGGAATTGTACAGGGTGTCATGGTAAAGTCTGCTGTTTCGCCTGAGCAGTTTGATCTAGCAGATAAACTTACTCAGGAAAGTTCTTTCATGATGACCGGTGTTGTGAGAAAAGAAGATCGTGCTCCCGGTGGTTTTGAACTCGATGTCAAAGAGATCAAAGTATATCAGCTCGCGCAAGAATATCCAATCACACCGAAGGAACACGGCATAGAATTTTTGGCGGACATCCGGCATCTCTGGCTTCGCTCATCGCGCCAGTATGCGATTATGCGGATTCGCCACACTATCATCAAGGCAGTCCGGGAATTTTTTGATAGCAGGGGATTCTTGTTATTCGATGCGCCGATACTCACTCCGGCTGCGTGTGAAGGCACTTCAACTCTTTTTGACACAGAATATTTTGACCTCGGCAAAGCGTACTTGACCCAATCCGGACAATTGTATGCTGAAGCAGGAGCGATGGCATTCGGTAAGGTTTATTGTTTCGGTCCGACATTTCGCGCGGAAAAATCGAAAACACGCCGGCATCTGACCGAATTCTGGATGGTGGAACCGGAAGTTGCATTCAACGATCTGTACGACGACATGGATCTTGCGGAAGAATTTCTAGAACACATCGTGCAAACTGTTCTCAAAGATCGCCAGCCGGAACTGAAAACACTGGAACGAAACACAAATTTTCTCGAGAGAGTAAAACGTCCGTTCCCGAGAATACATTATGAAGAAGCTGTAGAAATTCTTCACAAGAATAATGTCAACTTCGAATGGGGAAATGATTTGGGTGGGACCGACGAGACAGTGGTGTCCCAGCAATTCGATCGGCCTGTGATGGTTCATCATTATCCGCATCAAGTGAAAGCTTTTTACATGAAACGCGATCCGAAGGACGAACGGTATGCACTCGCGGTCGATGTTCTTGCGCCGGAAGGATATGGCGAGATCATTGGTGGAAGCCAGCGTGAAGATGACTATGATGTACTGGTGAAACGAATTCAAGAACAGAATCTGCCTCCAAGCGCTTTTGATTGGTACCTTGATCTGCGAAAATACGGTTCTGTTCCACACAGCGGATTTGGCCTTGGAATAGAACGGACGGTCACCTGGATATGTGGATTGGAACATGTCCGCGAAACAATTCCATTTCCTCGAATGATTTATCGGTTAACTCCATGATTGAAAAGACTTTTAAATGCTCACAATATCACATTTAAGAAAAGAATATTCGACAGTAGTTGCCGTCGATGATGTTTCGTTCGCTGTTCGGCGCGGAGAAATCTTCGGACTTCTCGGACCCAACGGGGCAGGCAAAACTACAATAATTCGAATTGTTCTGAATATCATAAAGCCTGATCGTGGGGGAGTATGGTTCGATGGGAAATTATATTCTACTCAAATAGCAAATAGCATTGGGTATCTACCGGAGGAACGTGGATTATATCAGAAGAATAAACTTCTTAGAACATTACAATACTTTGCAAGTCTTCGAGGGTTGAATGCTCGATCGGCATCGCTTGAAGCTCACCGTTGGCTTGAACGTTTTGGATTACTGGATAGAATAGATCGTAAAATCGAGGAACTATCCAAAGGTAACCAGCAAAAATTACAATTTATAATTGCGATCATGCACAATCCCGATTTGGTGATACTCGATGAACCGTTCTCCGGACTCGATCCGGTGAATCAGTCGATCATGAAAGATGTTTTCATGGAATTGAAGAGTAACAAAAAGGCTGTAATCTTCTCCACACACCAGATGGATCAGGCCGAACGATTGTGCGATGAAATTTGTCTTATCGATCGTGGTCATAAGGTGCTGGATGGGGAAATTCATGAGGTAAAAAAACGGTATGGAAAAAATTCTGTCCATCTCGAATTTGACGGTGATGGTTCATTTCTCAAAACCATGAAAGAATTTTCGCGTGCCGATGTTTACGAAAATTTTGCCGAATTGGAATTAACAGATTCAGTCTCGAATTCATCTGTGCTGCAATTACTCTTGAACAAATTAGAAATTCGAAAATTCGAAGTAAAGGAACCTTCCTTGCACTCAATTTTCATTAATGTCGTCGGTATGCCGCAAACGCAGGGAGTCGCGGCATGAAAAAATATTGGATGGTTGCCCGATGGGAATATTTGGAAAGAGTTAGAACAAAGGTTTTTCTGTTCGGCTTATTTATTTTTCCTGTAATCATCGGTATCATGGGTTTTGTTCCTACACTGCTTGCGTCACGTCCCGACACTGAACAGCATACAATCGGTGTCATTGATATGACTAACTCGGTGTTCATGCAGTTTAAGCAGAATACCGATTCGAAGTATAAACTTCCTGATGGACGTTCGAATTACCTGATAGAAAACCTTCGTACATCCTCATCAAATAATATCGATGAACTAAAAAGAAAAGCAAATGAGCTGGTGGCAAATGAATCGATTACCGGCTATCTTATCATTAGCAGAGATGCGAAGGACAGCCTTCTTGTTGAATACAGATCGGAGAATGTTGGAAACATCAGAGATATAGAACATTTTTCAAGCAGTTTGCGCGAGGTTGATCTTGAACAAAAACTCTCTGCCCAGGGAGTGAATCCCGAACTTGTAAAGAAAATTACACACAACATCGAAATAAAAACAGTGAAGTTAGATAAAAATGGACTCGAAGAAGAATCGGGTTTTGAGAAAGTATTTTTCACCGGTTATCTTTTCATCATTATGCTGGTGATGATGGTTGCCACCAACGGACAATTTCTTGTGCGAAGCGTTATTGAAGAAAAATCGAACCGCGTTATCGAAGTGTTGGTTTCGTCATGCTCGCCAACCGATCTCATGGTCGGAAAAATTCTTGGGCTGAGTGCGCTTGGCTTGACCCAGATTGCATTCTGGTTTGTGATGGGTTTAGCAATAACGATGTCGTTGAATCTTTCAATTATTTCACTTACAGCATTGCCTCTTCTCTTGTGTTACTTCGTGTTGGGATATTTATTATATGCGGCAATTTTTGTAGCCGTCGGCGCACCGTTGGCTACAGAACAAGAGGCGCAACAATTCACCGCGTATCTTACACTCATCCTTGTCATGCCGATAACAATATCAATCGTCGCACTCCAAGATCCAAATGCTACTTGGATCAAGTTGATCAGTTTTATTCCTTTGCTCACACCTTCGTTAATGTTGATGCGAATTCCCATCAGCATGCCGCCGTTGTGGGAAATAGTCGGCACTCTTTTAATTCTAATCGTTAGTACTATCGGTATGATGTGGGCTGCGGCAAGAATATTCAGGCTTGGTATTTTAATTACAGGCAAACGTCCAACTTTTAGTGAAATCATGCGCTGGCTAAAGGAGGCCTAAGATATGAAGAAACTTTTAATAGTGATCGGAATGTTGATGTGTGCGACAGCTGCGGCACAAGTCATCGTCTCGGAACGAAATGAAATGAATTATGACCGGCCTGTTTTCGGTACAGGTGTTTCTCGGGCCAATAAGTGGCGTAGGCATCAGTTTTCGGCATCATCTTCAGACACCATTTTCGTACACGATCACCGGAGGAATTATAAAAGTCGATGACAAGCTTTATTACGATGTGGGAACTGAATTTCAATACGATCTCAATCGTGGAAATCGTGGAAGGTACTTTGTTTTTTGTGGGTTAAGTTATTATTATAGCGGCACATCAAATGTAAACAATTTAGAGGGTCCGTTCCGTGCGGGTCTTGGTTTAGGGGCAGAATTTGTGATAAATGGGCCGATGCATGTTATGCTTGAAGGAGCATTTACATATTTCAGCGACGGAACAATCTTGCCGCTCCCGCAAATCGGATTCTATTATTATTTTTATTAGAAGGATTTGATTCTCCATGAATTTTGAAATATTTCTTTTTTATGGTCTTGGCGCTATTGCAATTGCATCATCTTTGTTGATGATCACACGGCGGAATCCGGTGTACAGCGCCCTTTTTCTAATCTACACATTGTTTTGTTTCGCAGGTTTGTACCTGATGCTGCATGCACAATTTATTGCATTCGTTCATGTAATTGTTTACACCGGCGCGATCATGGTGCTGTTTGTTTTTGTCATCATGCTTTTGAATCTCGGCAAGGAATCGAAAGTTTCTGAGAGATTCGATTGGAAACGGATTATAGCCGTTGTGCTTGGGCTTGTTGTTGCACTTGAACTCATTGCGGTTTTATTAACCCGACTGCAATTTCCGGTGCAACAAGCTCAAAATGCTGTTGAGATGGGAACGGTGCAAAATATCGGTAAAGTTTTGTTTTCCGATTTTCTGCTGCCTTTTGAATTAACTTCGCTCGTTTTGATCGCTGCGATCATAGGAGCAATTATTTTAGCGAAAAAGAAATTGGAGTGAGCAACGTATGATTCCTTTAAGTCATTACCTGGTTCTTAGCGCAATTTTATTTTCGATTGGAGTGGTGGGCGTTCTTACCCGTAGAAACGCCATCATTGTTTTCATGTCTATCGAACTTATGTTGAATTCAGTCAACCTGACATTGATTGCTTTCTCTTCCTTTCTCGGGAATATGACAGGACAGATTCTTGTCTTCTTTGTCATGGCTGTTGCTGCAGCCGAAGCGGCGGTCGGGTTGGCAATTGTGATCGCAATTTATAGAAATAGACTCACGGTGAACGTGGAAGAAATAAATATAATGAAATGGTGAACGAATGTTTAATGATGTTGGTCTCATTGTTCTTTTCCCTTTAATCGGTTTTCTTTTGATAGGCCTTTTTGGTTCAAAGATCAAATCGGAAAAATTATTGGGGATTTTTGGAAGCGGCGTGGTAGGGCTTTCCTTTTTACTCGCGGCAGGAATCTTCATCGAGATGATCGGGCTTCCGGTCGAATCGAGAAAGCACATCGTGGAGTTGTTTCCATGGATTGCTGCAGGTTCGCTGAATGTTTCGGTTGCGTATCAGGTCGATCAATTATCGATCCTCATGACGCTGATCGTGACGGGAGTCGGTTTTCTTATCCATGTGTATTCCATCGGTTATATGCACGGTGATAAAAGCTTTTGGCGATTTTTTGCATATCTCAACCTCTTTATTTTTGCAATGCTCAATCTTGTTTTGGCCGATAATTTCCTGTTGATGTTTTTAGGATGGGAAGGAGTTGGTTTGTGTTCGTACCTGCTGATCGGATTTTGGTATGACAAGAAATTCGAAAAGGGTACAACCGGCGACGCCGCAAAGAAAGCATTTGTTATAAATAGAATTGGTGATTTTGGATTTTTAATCGGAATGTTTCTCATCTTTACAAATTTTAGAACTTTGAATTTTGAGAGTGTCTTCTCGCAGGCGTCATCCTGGGCCATCGGTACTCCGATTATGACTTTGATTACGCTTTCGCTTTTTCTAGGTGCTACAGGAAAGTCGGCGCAGATTCCATTATTCGTATGGCTGCCGGATGCAATGGCCGGCCCGACACCGGTGAGCGCTTTGATTCATGCCGCAACGATGGTGACCGCTGGAATTTATATGGTTGCTCGATGTTCGGTTCTCTACGCGCTTGCTCCAACGTCGATGCTCGTAGTGGCTATCATCGGCGCGGCGACTGCATTATTTGCCGCAACTATTGGAATAGTCCAGAACGACATCAAAAAAGTTTTAGCATACTCGACAATCAGTCAACTTGGATATATGTTCCTGGCATTGGGCGTAGGCGCATTTGCTTCCGGTATTTTCCATGTCATGACTCACGCATTTTTTAAAGCGCTTCTTTTTCTTGGTTCTGGAGCAGTGATCCATGCCATGCATGAAGAACAAAATATTCAAAACATGGGAGGACTAAAATCAAAGCTGCCAGTTACGTTTTGGACATTCTTCATCGGCATGTTGGCAATCGCGGGCATTCCTCCTTTATCCGGTTTTTTCAGCAAGGATGAAATACTCTGGCGTGTGTTTTCGCATGAGTCTTACGTCTTATGGGGAATCGGTTTGCTTGGTGCTGCTCTGACTGCATTTTACATGACACGGCTTGTAATCCTGACGTTCACTGGAGAACCGCGTTACGATCACGAACATATTCATCCTCACGAAGCACCGAAGACTATGACCATTCCACTCATTGTTCTTGCCTTTCTGTCGCTCTTCGGAGGATTTGTAGGTTTACCGGCTGCGCTTGGAGGCGCTGATGCGTTCGAAAAATTTCTCGATCCGGTCTTTGAAAGTGCAAATATAAAAATTGGATATTATGAAAGCGGAACGCATACGCTTGAATATGTTCTCATGATTGCGTCTGTGTTTGTTGCGCTTGCGGGCATCTATACCGCATGGACAGTATATAAGAAAAAAGCGGGACTTGCAGATACGTTGGCGAAAAAGTTCCGAGTGCCATACAAAATACTCTTTGATAAATATTATGCAGATGAGGTCTACGATGCTGCAGTAGTAACACCAATTGTCAAAGGATCTGAAAAATTATTATGGGCCGGCGTTGATGAAAACATCATCGACGGAATTGTGAATGGCAGCGCACGCTTGATGCAATCATTCAGCAATATTGTCCGAAAAGTTCAAAATGGAGTCGTACAATTTTATGCCGTAGTGTTCATCATTGGTGTAGCGTTAATACTTGGTTGGTTTTTATATTGGAATTAATTATGGAATCTCTTAATATGATTATTTTGTCGCTCGTTATATTTTTTCCGTTGATCGGATCGGTTTGCCTTCTTTTCATTCAGCAAGAGAAAAAAACGTTGATAAAAACGTTCGCACTCATTATTTCACTTTTGACTTTCGTATTTTCTCTTCACCTCTATTTCTATTTCAATCCCGATTCTGTCGGAATGCAATTTGTTCAAAAAATTTCGTGGATCTCTTCTCTGAATATTAATTACGCGGTCGGCATCGATGGTATTTCCCTCTTGTTGATATTACTGACAACATTTCTCACTCCGCTTGCATTGCTGGCTTCATGGAAATCGATCGAGAAAAAAATAAAAGAATTCACAATCATGATGCTGCTGCTCGAAACCGGGATACTCGGCGTTTTCAGCTCGATAGATCTATTTTTGTTTTATGTTTTTTGGGAAGCGATGTTGATTCCGATGTACTTCATCATTGGAATCTGGGGAGGGCAGGACCGAATTTATGCCGCTGTGAAATTCTTTCTATACACGATGGTTGGAAGTGTTCTCATGCTGGTGGCAATTTTATGGCTGGGATTTTCAGCCGCGGGGACATCACTTGGAAGATTTTCGACAGACTTGATGGATCTACGATCAATTGCACCGGCACTTCCATTGAATATTCAAACATGGCTCTTTCTCGGATTTGGAATTAGTTTTGCAATCAAGGTGCCGATATTTCCTTTTCACACATGGCTGCCCGATGCGCACGTACAGGCGCCGACTGCCGGCAGTGTGATTCTTGCCGGAGTCTTACTGAAAATGGGTACGTATGGATTGCTTCGTTTTTGTCTGCCGTTATTTCCACACGCCGCAATTCAATTTGCGCCGGTGATAAGCGTGCTTGCCGTCATCGGAATTGTTTACGGAGCGCTTGTGTCGATGGTACAAAAGGATATAAAGAAACTCGTTGCCTATTCGTCTGTCAGTCATTTGGGATTTGTTGTTCTAGGAATTTTTGCAATGACTGAAGAAGGTTTGCAGGGAAGTGTGATCCAGATGATAAATCATGGATTATCGACAGGCGCACTCTTCCTATTGGTTGGTATGATTTATGACCGTCGCCACACAAGGATGATAAATGATTTTGGCGGATTGGTGAAGATGATGCCGTACTTCGCATTTTTCTTTCTTGTTGTGTCGCTTTCATCGATGGGATTGCCGGGGCTGAATGGTTTTGTTGGAGAATTTCTAATATTGCTTGGCGCTTTCAATTCATCCGTTCTCGGCAGTCACTGGTATTCAATCATTGGAGCAACCGGAGTTATCTTTGCGGCGGTTTATCTTTTGTGGGCTTATCAGCGGATGATTTTCGGTGAATGCACTAATCCGGCAAATCAATCGTTGAAAGATTTGTCTGTTAGGGAAATATTTGTACTCGCGCCAATTCTGGTTTTCATTGTTTGGATCGGAGTGTACCCGTCGACATTTTTAAAATTGACGTCAGTTCCTGTCAAACAAACTGTTGAATATATTCATCAACAAGAGGCCGGATCGAGTTCAGTGCAAAAAATTATGTTCGGACATTAAGTGCACATGAAATTGGTAATTCAGATGGTTTGTCAGATTATAGATTGGAAAAAGGCAGTTTTGTTGAGGCGAAAAAATTGTTATTCCTGAAATAGAATCAAGTGATACTGGGTTAAAAATAAGGATGGAATATGAATTTAGATTTTTCGAGTACGGATTTACTGGCATCAATGCCGCTTATTATCATTTCAGGGCTCGCATTAATTCTCATGATGCTGTCAGCAACGAAGAGGAAGAATAATAATCTTCTCATCGTTGTAGCTTTAGTCGGCTTAGTTGCCGTAATCGCTGCGGCAGTTTATCTCTATCCATTTCGGATTGTTGCGTATCATGGAATGCTTTCGAGCGGCGCATTCGCGAGCGTAGCGACAGTCATATTTTGTTTCGCGTGCGGACTGACAGTCATCCTTTCAAAAAAATATTTCGAACAACAAAAAGTGATGTTTGGTGAATTATATCCATTGTTGATTTTTGCCACGGCAGGAATGATAATGATCGCTTCAGCAATGGATTTGATAATGATCTTTCTCGGCATCGAACTTATGTCGATATGCGTCTACATTCTTGCTGGTTTTTTCCGGAAACGATGGAAATCGAATGAAGCGGCTTTAAAATATTTTCTTCTCGGTGCATTCGCAACTGGTTTCCTGTTATATGGAATTGCTTTGATGTACGGCGCCGTGGGATCGACCAATTTATCGGTTATCATGAAATCAATATCAGGGCTCCAACAGCCATTTTTGTTCTGGATCGGTTCAGCTCTTATGTTGATCGGGTTAGGATTTAAAGTGGCGGCAGTGCCGTTCCACATGTGGGTACCGGATGTTTATGAAGGAGCGCCTACGCCAATTTCAGGCTTTATGTCAACAGGAATAAAAGCCGCCGGTTTTTCTGCAATCATTTTAATTTTTTCATATTCCATCGCAAACCGTCCGCAGCAATTAATCGACATATTCGCATTTTTATCCGCAGCTTCCATGATCGTCGGCAATGTGATGGCTTTAGCTCAAAGCAACATAAAACGGATGCTTGCATATTCGAGCGTCGCGCACGCTGGTTATATGCTTTCGGGTTTGACCGGCGGCGGGATGATTGGCGCTGCCGGAGTTTTGTATTATCTGACGGCGTATGTTTTTATGAATGTCGGTGCATTCGGAGTTGTATCGATCCTCGAACGATCGGAAGATAAAAATGTGCTGTACGATGATTTTAATGGACTATGGTTCCGCAAACCGATTTTAGCTTTATTTATGGCGGCTTTTATGTTTTCGCTTGCAGGAATTCCGCCATTTGCAGGATTCTTCGGAAAGTTTTATGTTTTTGCCGCGGCAATCAACGGCGGCTACACGTGGCTCGCGATTGTCGGAGTTGTTGCCAGTATTCTCTCCGTGTATTATTATCTCAGGGTTGTAGTCGTAATGTTTTTCAGGGATCCGACGGCAACGGAAGAAATCGATCTTACAAAATTCGGAATTTCAGCGCTGGCGATATCTGCAGTGATTCTTTTGATTATCGGAATGTTCCCGGGCACTGTTTCACAATTCACGCAACATTTATTCTAATGAGGCAGTGTTGGTATGATCCGCATTGCTACACCGGATGAAATGCGAGAGTGCGATCAGCGCGCGATCGGCGAATATAACATTCCCGGATTACTTCTCATGGAAAATGCCGGAAGATCTGTTTCGCGCTTGATCCAGAATTCGTTCGCGCCGTTGCAAGGTAAAAGCGCGTTCATCTTTTGCGGGAAAGGAAACAATGCCGGCGACGGTTTTGTGGTGGCGAGGCATCTCTATAATTTGGGAATGACAGTCCGGGTATTCCTCTGCGGCGGAGATAGATTTACCGGCGATGCATTGACCAATTATGAAATTTTGAAAAAAATAACTTCCGGTGAAAGAAAAATATCCAGGTTAATTATAGAATCTTTTTCTTCAAAAAAAATTAATGAAAAACCCGATTTAATTGTTGATGCGCTGTTTGGAACAGGTTTCTCCGGTGAGGTGACGGGAATCTACGCGGAGGCAATCAAAAAAATAAATTCAATCGGTTCACCGGTAATTGCGATTGATATTCCTTCAGGATTGCATGGTGACACTGGTGTGAGCAATGCAATCAGTATTTCTGCAAATTATACGGTGACGATGGGTTTGCCGAAAATCGGCCATATGATTAACGACGGGCCTGATCGAAGCGGAGAGCTGATTGTTGCCGACATAGAAATTCCCCGTGTCGTTTATGAAACATCAGGCATTGCGACATACATGGTGGAATATGAAGATATTGTCAAAAGACTTCCTCATCGTTCAAGAACTGCACATAAATATTCTGTAGGGAAAATATTTGTTCTAGCCGGTTCACGCGGCCTTACAGGCGCAGCGAAGATGTCGTCTGAATCAGCGTTGCGTGCGGGTGCAGGCGCTGTGGTTCTCGGAGTTCCGGAAGGGTTGTATCAAATATTTGCAAAAAAAAATGTAGAAGTAATGACGCAACCGCTGGCGCAGACAAAAGAGATGACGATTGCGAAGTCAGCGTTTGCAGATATACAAAAACGTTTTTCCTGGGCAGATTGTCTTGTGTTCGGCCCTGGACTCGGCCGGAATGACGAGACAGATGAACTTTTACGCGATCTGATTGTGAAATGTGATAAACCTCTTTTACTCGATGCCGATGCATTGACTGCTCTTTCCGGCCATGTCGATTTGCTGAGAAAAAGAAAAGCCGATACAATCATCACTCCGCACATCGGAGAATTTTGCCGGATTTCCGGATTGCACCGCGATGAAGTTCTTTGCCACACTGTCGATATAGCACGCGATTTTGCGATAACATATAAAATTGTTCTTGTATTGAAAGGAGCGCCAACAATTATTGCCGCACCTGATGGAAATGTGTTCATCAATAGCACAGGTAATCCGGCGATGGCCACAGCGGGCGCTGGAGACGTTCTAAGCGGAACTATTGCAGGTTTGTGGGGACAAATCCGTCAGCCTGTCGATTCAGCCTTATGCGGTGTGTATATTCACGGTTTGGCGGGAGATATGGGCGCCGAAGAACATGGCATCGGATTGACAGCCTCCGATATTCAAAAACATTTATCTCATGCTTTACAATTTGTTTTGTTAAATAATGGATTAAAATGAAAAATTTTGTTCAATATCAACTTCCGGCACTTGTTTGGATGGTTGTGATTTTTATTCTTTCGTCGATGCATCAATCAAGTTTTCCGGTCATTGATATTCCTCATATAGATAAAGTTGTGCATATTTGCATTTTTTTTATTCTTGGGGCAACAATTGATCGAGCCATCCTTCATCAAACACACTTTCTTTCTTTAAAACGTTATCATTTGTTCGCGACCGTGATTATAGTAATGCTTTATGGTTTGTCCGATGAATTTCACCAAATATATGTTCCAACCAGAACTGCCGATATTCTTGATGCGACAGCAGACACGATAGGAGGAATTCTATTTGTGATTTATTTTGTAATTCGTAAATTAAGGACAAAATGAAACTGGATTAAATTGTATATTAGATGGTAGAATACACCACATATACCGACCCTGAAATAATCGCAGGCCTAAAGCGTTCCGATCCGGAAGCTTTGAAGGTTCTCTTTTATCGTTATTCGGAGGCACTCCATCGATTCTGTTATCATTTATCGGGATCGAGTGATACAATCGACGATGTAATTCAGGAAAGTTTTATTAGAGTATGGGAGCATCGTGGAGAACTTGACGCGGAAAAGTCGATAAAATCGTTTGTTTTTCAAATTGCGAATAACTTAATGATTGATTCAATCAGAAAGACGAATGTTCGCCGGTCTTATGCAGAACGGCAAATAAAAGAATTCGATGGAGACCAAGCTATTCAAAATTTTGAAACAAGTGAATTAGTCGAGAGTTTGCTTAAAAATCTGCATCCAATAGCAAAAGCGGTTTTCCTATTGGCCCGGATCGAAGGTTTTGATAGGACAGAAATTGCAGAAATGCTCAATATTTCTGAAAAAACAGTCTCAAACCGATTGTGGGAAGCTTTAAAGGTTTTGAAGAAGGAAATTAAGAAACCTTAATAATTAGGGAAATTCTTTCATTTATAACGTATTGAATATGGGGCGAAAGATGGATCGAAAACATCGAGATATTTTGCTGCGTAAGCTACAAGGTTCTGCTACGGCTGAAGAAGATGCTCAATTCAATTCATGGGTGAAGGAATCGCCGGAACTCGAAAATGAGTATCACGAACTTCTCCATGTTTGGAAGGTGACTTCAGATTTACATACGTCTACAGAACCACAGACTGATTTCTTGTGGAATCGTATTGAAAATCGTCTGAAGCAGGAGAGTACCGTTGTACATGGTATTCCTTCGCGTAATACGCGGCGGCAATTTTTTACACCTTTGCGAATCACATTTGCGGGAAGCTGCATCGCTGCTGTTCTTATTTTATTCTTCATGCACCGACAACCCGCACTCGAATTAAGAAATGTCAAATGTTCATCCGGTAAAACACTAACGGTGACATTACTTGAGGGAACTCAAGTCACTTTACACGATTCATCTGAGGTAATATATTCTCCAACCATAGAAAATGATGCCGTCCGGAAAGTTTCCCTCGATGGCGAAGCGACGTTTCGCGTCGCGCATAATGGGCATCCATTCCACCTTATCACTTCAAACACGATGATTGAAGTAGTTGGTACTACATTCCATGTTTTCGCGCATCCAAACATCACGAGCCTTATCGTCGAAGAAGGCCGTGTCCATTTTCGATCATTGAAGGGGGACTCATCAATCGTGAGAGTTGTCAGCGCCGGATACAGAAGTGAATGTGAGGGAAATAGTATTCCAATTCAACCGATGGCCCTTGCGGGAGCGGAGAAACAATCCATCGATGACCATATATTTATCTATGAGCATAGTACACTTGCGAGCATTGCAAAAGAATTGGAGGTCGCATACGGAGTAAAGATTACAATCTCATCCGATCGACTTGCACAACGGATTATTTCTGCAAGGTTCGAAAACAGGACACTCGATGAAGTGCTAACTGTGCTTTGCTCGGTCGCTGATGCAAAGTACAGAAAAAAGGATCCTACGTCGATTGAAATAAGCGAATGAATAATTCCCGATTCCGAATAATACTACTTATTTGGATTGTTTTTGTTTTGCAGGCGCCTTGTGCGAGTGCTCAATCGAAACGATTAACAATCACCATCTCGAAAGAACCGCTGGAAAAAGTTCTCTTTAGAATTGAAAAAGAAACAAATGCTGAGATTGTTTTCTGTTTGAATGATGTCCAGGGAATTCGTGTGAGCGGCGATTTCTACGATATCCCTGTGGGTATAGTGTTGAAAGAAATTCTCCAGACAACGAACCTTCAATTAAAATCATACCACAATATCTTAATGATTGTCAAGGAAAAAAATAATCTAAAAAATTGATTGATTATTCAAACATCTTTCGTCCAAGACGATTTGCTCTTGATGTTTCCAACTCTTTCTCGCATATTTGAATATGCAAGTGCGGTTCCTCAATATATTTTTCTTTATCGTGCAATTTCTTTTCATCGCGACTTTATTCGGTCAACAAGTTATCAAGATTGCCGAACCGAACCAAGAACAAAGTCGAATGTGGGAAGGGATTGCCGATGAGCGGCTCGAGCTGAGCGATCCGGATTATATTGAATCGAAATCAGCCGAAACCGGACGTATCAAAGTTGCCGGCATGCTTACCGAAGAGGAGAGTAGCGAAGTTCTTATCGGATTTTCAATTTATATGCTTCCAGATTCAAGCGATGCAAATCCACAACCAATAACAGGAACAACCACAAACAAGTATGGTTATTATTCGTTTAACGCACCTAATTGTTCGTCTTTTATCCTGGTGGCACGGGGCATAGGCTATCGCACGATAATGCAGCGTTGCGTAGTTAATGATACCGTCAACCTGATTTGGATTCCTTTGACGATGAAACGTGAAGATGTCCACATACAGGAAGTTATGGTTATTGATAGTCAGATACCGGCAGAGGCGAATCCAGCCGATGTTAATTATGTGAGCATATCAAGCATGAAAGATTTTCCGTCGTTCGCAGGAGATATTGATGTTTTTCGTTCACTACAACTATTGCCTGGTGTTCAAGCTCCGTTAGAACTTTCTACAGCAGTTTCTATTCGTGGAGGATTGCCATCACATAATCTTGTTCAACTTGACGGAATTCCGATGTACGGTCTTAGTCACATGAGCGGGCTGATTACTGTTTTTAACCCGGAAGCGTTATCGTATGTACGATTCATAAAAGGGGCGCCACCTGCAGAGTATGGCGGCCGGGGTGGAGGTGTTATCGATATCACGACTCGAGAAGGAACGAAAGAGAATATAACAGGTTCTGTTGGATTGAGTATGTTAAACTCTTCGTTACTCATTGAGGGCCCGGTTGGACAAGCAGGGAGTTTTCTTTTGGCAGGCCGTGGTATGTTTTTTAAACTCCCCGATCTTTTCGGGAGTATTCCGGAAAAACCAGATAAATATTACGACCTCACTTCAAAAATAAACTACGATCTCTCGTCAGACGACCGCCTTTTTTTGAGTGCTTATTATAGCAGGGATGTTACACAAGATGTATACGATTACACAAAAATTGAAACACGATGGGAGAACGAAGCCGCGAACATTCGCTGGACACATATTCTTTCTGATGCTGCTTTTTTTTCATCTTCTGTTATTTTTTCCGACTATCGATTTTATACAATCATGAACAATAATGTATCTAATATTGCCATACAGGATGGAATTGTCAGGGGAGAATATCAGGATAAATTTTTCTCTTCACACGACACAAAAATCGGCATAGAGTACATTCGTCACATTCTTGATGTTTTGCCGTATGATTACAATCTCATTTCAACTCCATTCTTTCAAACAAAAACGTATTGGATAGATGAAGGCGCACTATACGTCCACGACGACTGGGATGTTGTAAAAGCAATGACTCTTGCATACGGCATCAGGTTTGCTTCATATGGAAATGGAAATTACATTTTCGTAGAACCAAGGATCTCATCTGTCTACCAGATTAACAGCCAGATTTCATTGATGGCTCAATTTGGAATCTCTCATCAATCAATTATTCAAAGTAACAGGTATGGCGCGGCATTTCCTATTGAATTATGGCTACCCGCAATAAAACCGAATCCACCAACGGCAACGTATCAGTATTCGCTAGGTTCTGATATCAGAGATATCTCGAACTACTGGATTCACAATTGAAGGATATGTAAACGATCAGAAAAATATTTATGAACAGGTATCAAACATTGTGTCATTGGCGAATATTAACGAGAGTGACCAGTTCGAACGAGGCAAAGGAATTGGATATGGCTGTGAGTTTCTATTCAAGATCGAGGAAAAACCATTGCATCTTTGGGTAAGTTATACATTGTCAAAAGCGAAGCAACAATTCCCAAATGCAAACCAAGGATTTCCCATTGCGCCAATGTTTGACAGACGGCATGTAATTTCGATCTGGGGTGAATGCTCGATTACTAATGATTTGGATGTCAGTATCTCGTGGACGTTTGCTACCGGTCAACCTTTTACTGTTCCAACAGATCTATTCATCCAACCGGATGGTTCAATTGGTGCTGAATATCCGGCTCAGCGAAACGTTGATCGTCTTCCATGTTATCACCGAATGGATCTTCAAGTCAGTTATCATTTCAACCTCTTTGGTTTGCCGAGTGAATTTTTTGTCACAATTTATAATGTTTACGGTCATCAAAATCCTCTGGCAGTCTCGGTTGTGTTCAAGGATAAAGACGGAAATATAATCCCGAACACACCATCGGAGATTCCGACGGAAGTGATTCCTATATTCGAACAATTTTCTGCGCTTCCGTTTTTTCCTTCATTTGGATTTCGATGTTCATTTTCGAGAAAAAAATGATGAAAACCTGGTTGTTTAAAATACTTCCGGTTCTTTTTATTCTGTTCTCATCTATTTCGTGCAATCAAAATTTAGACATATCACCTGAACCATCCAAAACGAAGTTGGTGATTTTTGCGACACTTGATCCGGATTCAGCTTATGTTAGAGTGCTATTTAGTCGTACATCACCGATTGAAAACAACTTGAATAAAAGAAAAATTGAACCAAGCTTGACATCAGGTTGGATTGAATGTGAAGGGGTTTCATATTCGCTTTACTATGATCAAGAATGGATGCCGAATGGACAACTCACAGGCTATTCATCATATCTCACAAAGGGATTGCAGGTAGAACCAGGCAAGACTTATACTTTGCACGCTTTATCGGGCGATCAATTCATCACATCAACTACTTATATTCCTATGCCGGCAACGATTAATATTATTTCAATTGAATTGTATAATTCGATGGAAGGAATCGTTGTGCGATGGACCGGCAACGTAACATCTGGGACGCTTCCTTCGGTTCTAAGTGCTGCAATACAGGCACCTACGGACGTAAAACCAACTTTCAAAACCTTTTCACAAATAATTGCACCCTTATCGATGGCAGAAATAACAACTGATACTCTCTGGAGTACAAAGTTCCGAGATTCGCTCACATTTTCTGTCATGGCAATGGATTCAGCGTACTACGCTTACTCAATGACTCAGAATAACGCTACTCTTGTCGATCCGTTGACTGACATTTCTTTTCCGACCCGCGGGCCAGCCGCGTGGAATATCCAAGGAGATGGTATTGGATTATTCATTGGGCGAGTTGTGTCTAAACAAAAGACGATCATTCCGGTTCAAGTTCAACCATGAATTATTTTTGGAATTTTTGAGTTATTCAAATACATTTTTATCATGAAAAACTTCCAATAGTGTTGTTCGCGTACAAAATAATTCAAGATACTGTTGAATCGGGATTTCTGAAAAAGTTTGCATTTCGGACTCATTTTCGGTATCTTTTAACACATTGAATTTTATTGTTGAACATCAGGATGGTCCCGCACGAGTTGGTCGGCTTGAAACATCGCATGGGGTGATTGAAACCCCGATTTTTATGCCCGTCGGTACGCAAGGCAGTGTTAAAGCGGTTGAACCACGGGAGCTTATCGAACACGGTGTACAGATCATTCTCGGAAATACGTATCATCTTTATTTACGGCCCGGGACGGAAATTCTCCATGAAACTGGAGGTTTGCACAAATTCATCAATTGGCAGAAACCAATCCTGACGGACAGCGGCGGATTTCAGGTGTTTAGCCTAGCAGAGCTTCGGGCGATTGAAGAAGAAGGAGTTCGGTTTCAATCCCATATCGATGGGTCGTATCATTCTTTTACGCCGGAGAATATAATAAATATTCAACGGGCAATTGGTTCAGATATTATGATGGTGCTTGATGAATGTACGCCTTATCCATGTGAGTTTGATTATGCAAAAAAATCGCATGAAAGAACTATTCGTTGGGCTCGACGTTGTAAAGAACGATCTGTGAAAACAGAATCGTTATACGGTAGCGGCCAAGCTGCGTTTGCGATTGTTCAGGGGAGTATTTATCCATTACTTCGTGAAGCAAATGCTCGCGAACTTGTGAATCTCGATTTCGATGGTTACGCCATCGGAGGATTAGCGGTAGGCGAACCAAACGAATTGATGTATGAAATCACAGCGTTATGTTGTGATTTTCTCCCATCGACAAAACCACGGTACCTGATGGGAGTCGGAACCCCGGTGAACATAGTTGAAAGCATAGCTCGAGGCATCGATATGTTCGATTGTGTGATGCCGACACGCAATGGCAGGAATGGGCAGGTTTTTACTAAAACAGGACAATTGAATTTACGGAATGCTGTATATAAAAATGATTTTAGTCCGATTGATGATGAATGCAGTTGTTACGCATGCAAGAACTTTTCGCGCGCGTATATTCGTCATCTTGTAATGGCAAAAGAAATACTGGCGCTTCAGCTTGCATCTATCCACAATGTTGCTTTTTATATATGGTTAGTGAGTGAAGCCCGAAAAGCAATTAAAACTAAAAATTATTTATCATGGAAGAATTCTTTTATACAAAAATTTGAAAATAATAAAATCGTAAATTCCATATTATAAATCAAAGGAGGTTCAGTTGGTAACAGCATTTCTTGCATTTATGGCGCCACCGCAAAACGGTGCTCAAGGCGGAGGCAGCATGACGTCAACAATCATCATGTTCGGCGCAATCATTTTTATTTTTTACTTTATGATTATTCGTCCCCAGCAAAAGCGTCAGAAAGAACGGCAAAAATTGTTGTCGAGCGTGCAAAAGGGAGATAAAATTGTGACGATCGGCGGAATATACGGATCGGTTATCGGTGTTGAAGAAAAAACAATATTAGTGCAAATTGCCGATAATGTAAAAGTAAAACTGGATAAATCAGCGGTCTCAACAATCATCAGAGATGGTGAAGAATTTAAAACAGACACAAAATAACTCGCTATGGCAATTTTTAATACGATAGAAGAAGCTGTCGAAGATCTGAAGCTTGGTAAAATTCTCATTGTTGTAGATGATGAGGATCGGGAAGATGAAGGTGATTTTATCGCGGCGGCTGAATTCGCGACACCCGAAGTAATAAATTTTTTAATTAAACATGGGCGCGGTGTTGTTTGTACTCCGCTGACAGAAAAGCGAAGTGCAGAGCTTGAACTGAGTCCAATGGTCGACAGCAATACCTCGCTTCATGAAACACCGTTCACGGTGTCGATCGATTATGTTCACGGAACTACAACCGGTGTATCCGTGAAGGATCGTTCGGCGACTGTTCGTGCGCTCGTCGATCCGAACGCAAAAGCAACAGATTTTTCCCGTCCCGGACATATTTTTCCTCTGCGCGCTTCGGATGGTGGAGTACTACGTCGGGCAGGCCATACTGAAGCTGTTGTAGATCTCTGTAAAATTGCAGAATTGGTTCCAGCAGGAGTGCTCTGTGAAATTTTAAACGAAGATGGAACCATGGCACGCGTGCCGGATCTTCGGAAAATCGCAGCGTCATTTAATTTGAAGATGGTGACGATCAAGGATTTGATCGAGTACCGGATGCTGCGTGAACGATTGGTGACAAAACTAGTTTCGACAGAACTGCCTACGCAATTCGGAAAATTCAAAATCCATCTTTACAAAAGTCAAACAGATTCAAAAGAGCACATTGCACTTACAAAAGGTGAAATACACTCTAATCTTCCGACTCTGGTTCGTGTTCACTCCGAATGCCTGACAGGCGACGTATTCGGATCGCTGCGATGCGATTGCAATGAACAACTTATTGCATCTATGAAGATGATCGAGAAAGAGGGTGCTGGAGTTATCGTCTACATGCGGCAGGAAGGTCGCGGCATAGGTTTGATGAACAAACTTCGTGCGTATAAACTGCAAGATGAAGGTTTGGATACGGTTGAAGCCAACGAATCGCTCGGTTTTCGTGCCGACTTGCGAGATTACGGTATCGGCGCGCAAATACTTCGGGATATTGGAGTCGGCAAAATGCGTTTGATGACCAACAATCCAAAAAAAGTTGTAGGGCTTACTGGATATGGGCTTGAGATTATCGAAAGAGTTCCATTAGAAATTCAACCGAACAGTATCAACGAGAAATATCTGACGACGAAACGGGATAAACTCGGGCATCTTATTCTTTTTAACAAGAAAGAATTATAACGCAATAACGCAGGAAAATATTTTTTTCTTGCCTTTCAGCTTCAAATCTTATACATTGTTCAAAACAGCCACCATCACGGTTTCGCGATGATGGCTTTTGTTTTTCTCAGTTGCGTCGGCGATTGTAATATGAATTGGAGAATCGTATGAGTGATAGTGGTTCAAATACGTCCGGTACAGTGTACTTGACACGTGAACGATTGGTTGAATTGGAAAAAGAACTTCACGAGTTAAAGATAAAGGGTCGCGCAGACATTGCCCAGCGCATCGCTGAGGCACGCAGTTATGGCGACCTGAGCGAGAATGCGGAGTACGACGCAGCGAAAGAAGCTCAACAACATTTAGAATTGCGAATCGCGAAACTTGAACTTACACTTTCCAGGGCTCGCATTCTTGAAAAACGGGAAATACCGATCGATAAAGTTTATATCCTATCAGTTGTAACAGTACGTGATAGAAAAACAAAGGAAGAATTTCAATATCGAATGGTTTCGGCTGAAGAAGCCGACTTTGAACAAAACAAACTCTCCTGTACTTCACCCATCGGAAAAGCCTTAATGGGTAAAACCAAAGGGGATATTATTCAGGTGAAAGTTCCGGCCGGTTCACTGGAATATGAAATAGTAGAAATCGGCAGGTGATTCCTGATGCCCACTAATCTGGAAATCAAGGCGAGAATTCCATCACTCTCTGAAGCAGAAAATATTGCCAAAATCCTTCCGGCTGAATTCAAAGGCGTGTTAAAGCATCGTGACATTTACTTTACGGTTCCAAACGGAAGACTTAAACTTCGCGAGATAGATGGAATCGGGGGTGAATTAATTTTTTATGAGCGAAGCGAGTCGGAGAACGAACGCTGGAGTGTATATAAAATTTATCCCACATCAAATTTGAACGGACTTCTTTCGGTTCTCGAAGCAGCATTTCCACTGCGTGGTGTAGTTGAAAAGGAGCGGAAGCTCTATCAATACCAAAATGCCAGAATACATTTTGATGCTGTTAAAAACCTTGGAACTTTTTTGGAATTCGAAGTGATTCTTGATTCCACTGAGGAGCAAGCTCAGCAATTGATGGAAGAACTTCGCGGAATGTTTTCGGTCTCCGACATGTCGCTTATCCGGTGTTCATACATCGATTTTATGTAACCCCGCCACATTGAATTACCACATTTTGATTTAGAAAACCTGTAACCTCCAACAATCTCATCGAGACTATAAATAAATAATAATTTCGATATAGAGCATGGTTCGATTTATTCTTCTTTATTTAATATCGCTTCAATTATGTTTCGGTGGATTTGAAAGACAATTTCGAACAGCCGGAATCGTCGGAACCGGATCCACAGGAATCGCCTGTCAGTCTGAAGGGTGGATTCTGAATCCAGCATTGCTTGCTGGCGTAAAAAATTGGCAGGTTACCGGTTCATTTCATCCACAACCTTTCGGTATCGAGGATCTTTCGGAAGGAGGTGTTGCTTGTTGCGGAGAATCAAATGTTGTCAATTTTTCTGGAGTAATGTTTCTTTTCGGAAATCCGCTTTATAAAGAACTGACAGGCACTGCTTCTCTAGGTTGTTGTCTTGCAAATTTCATGAGTGTTGGAGGTTCAGTGCACTATTATAATCAATCAATTAAAAATTACGGTACAAACAAAGCAATAGGTTTCGATATTGGATTGAGTAACCATCTCTTTAGCGGAATCGATCTCGGGGCGCTATTCCAAAATGTTAATACGCCGCGTCTGGGTTCATTGGAAGAACAGCTCCCGTTTCGTTCCGGAATCGGAATCCACATTCAATTTCTTCCTTCCCTTGTTTTATCAGTCGAGACATGGAATGAAAAATCATTTCCGGCATCCATCCGGTATGGAATCGAGTTCAGTCCGATTAGATCCTTGAATTTATTTTTTGGATCGAGTACCACGCCAGATTTGCTTGCCGGAGGCTTTCGTATCTCTTCCTTCGGAGTTCAAGTTGAATATGCCGCTGAGTACCACCAAATATTGGGCTTAAGTCATTTTGTTACGTTTTCGATTCCTTTAAGAATTACACGCGAAGATATATCGGGAATTCCGCCGGCTGAATGTCTTCTTTCGAACAAAATAAATTTGAATAAAGCCTCAATAACCGATTTAATGGCAGTACATGGCCTAAAATCTGAACTTGCCGAAAGGATGATTCTTTATCGCAACTCACACAATGGATTCAAGTCGCTTGATGAAATATTACAGGTCGAGGGAATAACTCCGACACTCTTCAAAAAAATTAATGAATACTTCTTTATGGAGAAGGAACCGTAGAATGTTCCTTCGCTCTCTTCTCTTCGTCCTCATTCTTCAATTTTTATTGATGCATGTAGAAGCTGAAACTCCAATCAGCGATTCAGCTACGGCAGAAAAACCTCGTGAAATAGTCGACATGGATGAAGAAACGATATCTGAATCGTCACTTCAACAATTTTTCGAACGATTCGAAAAAATACTAAATATTAATACAGCCACTGAAGACGAACTCGGGTCGATCCCCGGAATGAGCGAATTGCCTTTGCATTCTATCGTCGAGTATCGAAAATCTGTTGGGCGAATTTATTCGCTAAGTGAATTAAAAAATATTCCAGGCATGACACCTGATTTATTCCATACGCTTACTTTTTGCTGTTCGACGGTGAACGAGAATAAGACTTCGAGTATTAAGCTCAGATCGCGTATGATAGAAGGATTCCCCGCCGAAAATGGTTTTTTGAATGGATCATACAAAGGATCGAACTATGCGTTGTACAATCGACTGCAAATCAATGTAACCAAAACCGTCGAGTGCGGAATAATAACGCAGAGAGATGCCGGCGATAAGGATTTAATCGATTTCACCAGCGGATACATTCAGCTTCGACCGGGTCGAATAATTCAGTCATGTATTATTGGAGATTATTCGATCGACAGGGGAGAAGGAGTCGAGTTTTTTAATTCATCTGCATTCCGGAATTATTCAGGATTACATCTTTCATGGTCTCCACAAAGTCATTTGTCATCACCCAATCATTCAACTTCTCCATCATCATTTTATCGTGGCGCTTGTATGGATATTGATCTTTCGTTGATTCATGGATTCTTATTTTATTCTTCAAAAAACATCGACGCAAATCTCGACACTCAAGGTTCTATTACATCGTTTTCAGAAAATACTTATCACAGGACCGATACCGAAATTTCTAAAAAGTGGAATACGCAGGAGAAAGTAGTTGGTGGAGGGTTTGATATTCAAACATGGTTGGGAAATGTAGGATGCTCAGGTTATTCATCAGGCTATAATAGATCTTTTTCAAAAGGAAATACATTGAACATCGACGGTGATCGCGTGTCTGCGGTTGGAATATCTTACAATCTTCACTTGGTCGACTTGGACGAACAAAAAGCGATTCATTTGACCGGGGAATGGATGGAAGATCAAAACAACACAATAGGAGGGCTTACTCTCCTTCGATTTCAAACCAACAGTTACGTGCTTTATGGTTCATTTCGCACTTATCCGTCTGGATTTTGTTCGATTCACGGAAATGCGCTTTCAGACGGTTCGATGAAGAACGAAAAAGGCGCTCGGATCGGCCTCACATTGCAGGTTTCATCCTCGACTTCATGTTCATTCTTTGAAGATTTTTTAGTTCATCCTGATTGCTCCTCTTCCAATCCACTTCCGGAATATAGCCGCAAATTGTATTTCGAACTTACACATCAATTATCTCCCGACTTCCAAACAAAGTTTCTGTACAACCACGTGCAATCGAGTTCGGTATCTGAATTCAACAGCGATGGTGTTCGTTGCGATATGCGCTATCGAATAACAGAAAAATGCACAATGGAAGCGCGTGGAGAAATAAAAGATATCTCGGATGTATGGGACATTCTCGTTTTTTATGATCTGCATTATCAAATAAATTCTTTGACAACCGACGCACGAATCGTTTATTTTCGGACTGACGATTATAGTACAAGATGCTCTGAACTTGAAGATGACGTTCCGGGAGCGTGGAATTCGCAGGCTCTTTTCGGAACTGGTATTCGTTGGTATTTTTGTTTAGGATACTCTATTTCCAATTCACTTCATACTGATGTAAAGATTTCAGAAACGGTGAAACACGGTGTCAGTTCACTCGGTACAGGAACTGATCAGATTATGGGAAATAAGATATATGGTTTCAGATTTCAGTTTGATTGGTCATTATGAAAGCCTCGGAATTAAATTTAATTTTTAGTAAATTTAAGAATGATGGCAGACAAGAAAAAAAAAGTTGTTGTTGGAATGAGCGGGGGAGTCGATTCGTCGGTTGCTGCTGCTCTTTTGGTCGAGCAGGGGTATGAAGTTATTGGAATTACAATAAAAACCTACAACTACGAGGATGTTGGCGGCAATATCGATACAGACGAGGGTTGTTGTTCACTGGCTGGAATAAATGATGCACGTCAGGTGGCTGAAGAGTTAGGCATCCCGCATCGCGTTATAAATTTGAGTAAAGAATTCCATAATCAAGTCATTAAAAATTTTATCGACGAATATTTGAAAGGCCGAACTCCGAATCCGTGTGTGATCTGTAATCGCGCTATTAAATGGGCGGCACTTATTTCCCAAGCCGAAGAGCTTGGCGCTGCCGCAATTGCAACCGGCCATTATGCAAAAGTCCGGCACGATGAAACACTGAATCGATTTGTTCTTTCTTGTGGAGAAGATAAGACAAAAGATCAATCGTACGCACTCTGGGGATTAACGCAGGATTTTCTCGGTAAAACAATCTTTCCGCTTGCTGATAAAACAAAAACTGAAGTGAGATCTCTTGCGAAGGATTTTAATATTCATTGTGCGAATAAGGGCGAGAGTTTTGAAATATGTTTTGTTCCGGATAATGACTACGGCCGTTTTTTGCGCGATAATGTTCCAGACCTTGGAAAAAAAGTTGATAACGGCGATATTGTTTATAAAGGAAAAATTGTCGGGAAACATCATGGATATCCATTCTATACAATCGGTCAGCGGAGGGGAATTGGCATTTCTTCATCGGAACCTCTTTATGTATCTAATATCGATCCGGAGTCGAATACTATTTCACTCGGCGAGAAAAATGATTTATTTCGAAAAGGGCTTATCGCTTCGAATATAAATCTTATTAAATACGAACGCCTACAAGAGCCGAAAACCTTAATGGCAAAAATTCGATATAAGGATGCGGGAAGTCCTGCTCTTGTCCGTCAAATTGATAATCATTCTCTTGAAGTCATATTCGATGCTGCAAAACGTGCAATCACTCCCGGCCAATCGCTCGTTCTCTACGAAGGAAGCGATGTGGTTGGCGGCGGGATTATCGATTCTATTTACACTTGAATATTTTCCCGGTGAAATAATACCGAGTGAAATAATACTTGATTCTCTTCGGAGAAAAAATATATTGAGTATACAATTATTATTTCTGGGGTTATTTGGGGGAATGGATGCAGGGTAGTATCACACGGTTTTTTTTATTTTTAATTCTGTTTCTTATTTTTGGTTGTTCTTCTCAACATACGGTCACTAAATCAGAATCACAGGTGCCCCGTTCTTCACTGACAGCTCTCGATAGTCTCGATCGATCAGAAGGTGACTCAACAAATCGATGGGCGACGATCACGACCGACACAACGGCCGTTGAATTCGATGCAGATACATCGGCGACTGATTCCGCTGATTTTGTGATAAGAACCCTCGAACAAGGACGCAAACATTATCTCTTAGCGCTTAGGGCGGAAAGTGTGCGGGATTCTCTTCAGGCTGCGGCAGAATTTGAAAAAGCAATCAGTTCGCTAGATCAACTCGGAAACTATCCCGACATTGAAAGCAATAAAGACTATCAGGATCTGCTACGAAGTGTGATAGAGGATTATGAAAAATACATTGCATCTGTCGATATTCTCGGTCCAGAAAGTTCGGTCTTCGTCTTACGCGAAAAATTGAATCAGGTCATCGATACCGTAAAAGTGGATAATGTTCATATTCCAAGCCAATTGCCAAAAGTGACAGTCCCGCTGGTTATAAACTATGCGGTAGAACAGCACCTGGCGTTTTATCAGGGACGGGCGCGAGATTACATGGAGCGATGGCTCAGGCTTTCCGGAAAATATTTCCCGATGATGAAGAAAATTTTCAAGGAGAATGGAATTCCGGAAGAAATGGTTACTCTCTCTATGCCGGAGAGCGGCCTTAATCCCGGAGCGCGATCATGGGCACGAGCTGTAGGACTGTGGCAATTTATGAAAGGAACCGGGATGTTGTACGGGCTAAAATCAAATTGGTGGATCGACGAACGCCGCGATTTTGAAAAAGCCACCTGTGCAGCCGCTGAACATCTTCGAAATCTATATCAACAATATAACGATTGGTATCTTGTACTAGGAGCATACAATGCCGGCGCCGGTAGAATAAATCGCGGAATTACGCGCAGTCACTCACAGGATTTTTGGACAATGCGAAAATATTTACCGCGGCAAACTCGCAATTACATTCCACAATATATAGCTGTTACATTAATCTGTTTAAATCCTAAAGATTATGGATTTGATTCCATTGATGTGGAGCCGCAGCTTATATGGGATGAAGTAAAAGTCGATGGTGGTATTGATCTCAAAGCTCTTGCAGAATGTGCGGCGACAAGTCTTGACACCATCCAAGAACTTAATCCCGAGCTTTTACGATGGGTAACGCCGCCGGGTCAGAAAGAATATGCGTTGCGTGTCCCAAAAGGAAGAAAAGAATTTTTCATGAAGCAATATTCCCAACTTCCTCCTGAAAAACGACAGAATTTTGCTGTACATAAAATTCGAAAAGGGGAGACACTATCTCATATCGCTCGAAGGTATGGAGTGACGACCGATATCATTTGCGAGATGAATCATATTCCAAGAAACAGAGGAATAGGAATAGGAAAAGTTATTACGATTCCTGTTCCGAATGACGGGACAATTTACACTGCGGATGTGGAGGAAGAGAAGACTCCACGTCTAAAACGAGGAAGGTTAAGACCGGTTAGGAGCGACCAAGATGTAATGGAGTATAAAGTTAAAAGAGGTGACACACTCGGGAAAATTGCTTTTGAATTCGATGTACGGATCAGCGATTTGAAAGAATGGAACGATATTGCATATAATTCGAAAATTCGAGTAGGCCAAATACTCGAAATTTATCCACCCAAAAAAGGCATTGTAAAAAAAACTATTGAGCCAAAGGAGAAGCAAGTGAGACCTCCGCTTGCTGTGGATGGCAAGCACATCGTTGAGAAAGATGAGACATTAGGTGAAATCTCCGAACAATATAAGGTGAGTGTAAGTGTTCTAAAAAAATGGAATCATCTTAAGAATAATAAAATAAAGGTTGGACAAGAATTGATCGTCGAGGCTCAAACCCCGCAGCAATCCAAGAAGAATCAGGAAACTTCCTCACAACAAACGCAAAATAATGAATCGGTACATATTGTTCAAAAGGGTGAGACACTCGCTTCAATAGCCGATATTTATGGAACAACAGTTACTCTCATTAAGCGGATAAATAACCTGCGGACAAATAAAATTATACCCGGTCAATCAATTAAAATCGCTTCTTCAACTCCTCCACAATCAAAACCTGCTACGGCAAATAATCCACCGAAGGAAATGAAAAATCAAGGTCAGAGGTATCTTGTGAAAGAGGGGGATACATTGTGGGCCATCGCACTAAAATTCAATACCACGGTTTCGGCATTACAATCGGCTAATTCAAAATTGAGAAAAAAAATAAAACCCGGTGATGAAATCACAATACCTCAGTAGTTTTTTTTATTGTCGACGAGAAAAGGATTATTAAGGTGTTCAAATCCTATTATTGTTGATTGTCCATGGCCAGGATAAACAACCGTTTCAGATGGCAGTGTGAGAAGTTTTATGTGGATGGATGAAAGAAGAGTCCGAAGATCACTACCCGGCAAGTCGGTTCTGCCAATGCTTCCGTGGAATAACGTATCGCCAGAAAAAAGTACATTGCATTGTTCGAGATATAAACAAACACTGCCCGGTGTGTGGCCGGGTGTATGGATCACGCGAAATTTGAGTGTACCGGTTTCAATGATTTGATCGTCTATTAAATATGCATCTGGTTCAATTGGCTGGATATGAAATTGAAGATTGAAAAGAGTTGTTTCCGGATCGCTGAGATAATGAGCGTCAGCTTTATGAATGAGAACGGGGGCATGTGTAGATGTATGAAGTTCAAAGTTTGACGGAATATGATCCCAATGGCCGTGAGTATTAATAATTGAAGTAATTTTCAAATGATGTTTTTGAGCGATTAAAAGCATTTCGGTTGCCGCTCCGAAAGGAGCATCGATAAAGATGCCTTCATTAGATTCCGAATCACCGACAATATACCCGAGAGCATCTATGAAGGTTCCTTCTACTTGATCAATTATTAGCATGATCAAAAATAAGTAATTGTTGAAGAAAAATAAACAGAAACGGAATACTCATCATAAATGGAAATGAACATCGTGAATAACAAGAAAAAAGTATTCGTCACAGGATGTTTTGACATGCTTCATAGCGGTCATGTTGAATTTTTTAAAGAAGCCGCAAACTATGGAGATGTATTTGTCGGGCTTGGGTCTGATGAGACGGTTTATAATTTGAAGGGAAGATATCCAGTCAACAACCAGGATGAAAGAAAATTCATGATCGATGCTTTGGCATGTGTCAAGAAATGTGTTATTAACTCTGGCTCAGGCATTATGGATTTTTTAAACGAAATAAATGATATCAAGCCAGACTTATTTGTTGTCAACGAGGACGGCAATTCTCCTTCAAAAGAGGAATTGAGCAAAAAGCTCGGCATTGAATATATAGTGTTGAAAAGAATTCCTCATAAAAATATGCCGGTTCGTTCAACAACCGCGCTGAGAGAAGTGTGTACCATGCCGTATAGAATAGATCTGGCCGGAGGTTGGCTTGATCAACCATTTGTAGGTAAATTCTCGGCAGGTCCGGTTATAACAATTTCTATCGAACCCACAATTGAATTCAATGAGCGGAGCGGCATGGCTTCAAGCACGAGACGAAAGGCTATTGAATTGTGGCACACAGATATACCGCGCGGGGACAAAGAACAGCTCGCCAGAGTTCTTTTTAGTTATGAAAATCCGCCGGGTACTAAAATTATTGCCGGATCGCAGGATGCCGTCGGTATTGTTTTACCGGGATTGAATAAACTTCATTACAACGGCGGTTACTGGCCTGAGAGCATTATTTCGATTCATGATGAAAAAATTCTCTCATGGATTGAGGAACATTTATATCTTGTAATGCTCGGCCCTCGTAAAAAACATTATGATGTACTTAGCAATACAAGCATTGACAAAGAAGGAGCCGAAAGCTTAAGCGACTCGGCAGAACGCTGTTGGAATGCAATCGTGAATAAAGATTTAGAAAAATTCGGTGAGTATTGCCGGAAATCATTCGAAGCTCAAATCAAAATGTTCCACAACATGGTTTACGACGATATTTTTAAAGCGATAGACCGTTACAAAGAATCAACATACGGGTGGAAATTATCAGGTGCCGGTGGCGGTGGATATATTATTTTTGTGTCAGAGAAGCCGATCAAAGGAGCCATCCAAATAAAAATAAGAAGAAAGGATGTTTAATTTTTTCAAGAAGAATAAATTGGAATCAATATTTTTCCGACCGTACCAACCGTACTGATTCCCAATATTCAGGATGAAGTGCATGTGTGATGATTGAAGTTAAATCTTGAATATTAGCCGAAGGAACCATCACGACAACCAGGGGTGTTTTTTCGCCCTTCTTCACATCCCGATTTAAAAATACATTCCAGCGTTTTTGTGTGTCTTCTGAATCAATCTCTTTATTGGTTGTGCAAACAATCCCATAAACTACTCGCTTGTCCTGCAAATCAAATGCCTCTACGTCGGGTGTTACATCGTTTAGATCGCCGAATCTTCCGTTAGTAACCGGAGCCGGTGATGGAAAGCTAGAATTGTCTATCGCTCCATGAATGATATAATTGTTTTTCTCAAGCAACTCACACAATTCGGCCACGAGTGAATGACGGAGTTGATCCATCAGGATAGTATTTTTTTTGTCTTGCAAAGAATGTCCCAAAGTAGTTTCATACAAAATACTTCTCTTCTAGAATGGAATCAAGATGGGGATGATTATCGATAGAAGTCTTTTGTCGAAGAATCAATTCGATATAAAAACTGTGTCGTAATACCGGCTCTCGTTGCAGCGTTAAATCATTCTAGATGTTGTCGGATAACTTCTATGATATCAAACGGTTACCTGTGTGTAACTAAATATAATTAGAGACTAAGTTGACTCCAAAGAACGTTGTCAAGGATGGGAATCATTTTTGAAAAAGAGAACAATATTTTGGATGGTTTCCGTTGAAGAATGAGTGATGAGGGGTTTTCGTTGGTTACCCTTTTTAAAGCACATCAAAATCGGAATCTCACCGGTCATCTCGTTCTTCAATTCCAGATCGCTTTGAGATGTTTTTTGCACGACTTTATTTCCTAATGCATTTTATCAACAAAGGCAATGCTCAACGTTATGCTGATGTAAACGACACCGGCAAAAAATGCGAGCAGACTCCATTTGTTTTTCTGAGAAACCTTACCTACTCTCAATAGAAAGTACCCGACAAGCAGATTAGCAAGAGCCCACAAAACATTTATTGTCGGAGATGACAATCCTTTGCCCGGCGGATTTGAAAATGGTGTTGGGAAACTGTCGCCGGATATACCATGTATGAAATGTGGAACAGTGTTAGTCAAGAATATGCCGGCTAAAATGCAAGCGACATAATGATACCATTTCATAAAACCTCCTCGAATAATTTTTTCTGTATATAACGATTCTTCATTTTAATGTCAAATCCTCTAGATCGATAACCATGATTGAATTATTTATCCCGATTTCCATGGTCTTTTAGATTTGGTAGAACGTGACCAACCATCGTTATGACGCGATAAACGGAGATTGAGATCATGAGTTGAACCGATGTAGTAGGATCCATCAGATTCGCTCTGGATGATATAAGTGTAGTAGGCCATAAAATCACGAAGCCTCTCAGAAGTGAGAGACTTCAAATTTGCGGGGTCGACGAGGATCGAACTCGCGACCTCCTGCGTGACAGGCAGGCGCTCTAACCAAACTGAGCTACGACCCCAATAGAAAATTCTTTTTCAATATTTTAAACCTAAACACTCATTTCTAACATTAAAATGTTTTAGAAAAAATGTTAGAACTGACCAATTGCAAAACAAATATAATTAAATTTTCGGAGGTTTGCAAGATCATTTTATGGGTTGAGTATTATTATTAACCTAAATTCATCGACTGTAAAAAAACTAATTCTGTTTGGTAATATTAAAAAGAAAACCTTATTACTTCAAAGAACAAGAAGCTCTTCTCTTTTTCTTCCAGTTACTACCGGTCAGAAACGATTCTAAATCCAATATGATGATCTCTATATGTCGGCGGATCTTCAAAATGGCGATATGCGCAGCGTGCAACAAAAATATTGCTTCCCCACCAGCCACCTTTCTCAATCTTGATTGTCCCTGTAACTGGTCCTTGTGGATTATCTGTTATATTTTGTTTGTAATAGTCGACATCCAACCAATCATTGATCCACTCCATAGCGTTCCCGGCCATATCCATCGCGCCTACCCAGCTTGCGCCATCAGGATAATTCCCAACGGGTGTTAGACCAGTGCTGTTCACTATATTTGCTTTCGCGGTATCGTAAATATTTCCCCATGGATAGATCAGTGACTTAGGACCGCGAGCCGCAAATTCCCATTCAGTTTCTGTGGGAAGACGCCCGCCGCGCCAAGTGGCGTATGCTTCCGCTTCATACCATGTGATATTTACGCGCGGACAATTAGGAATTTCTTTTCCAGTATTGAGCGGGAGAGTTCTGGTGGATTGTGTGTTGAGCCACTGTATGCCTTCATCAGACCAGAGTTCCATTTTATTATAACCGCTATCATTGATGAATGCTTGATATGCGGCATTAGTAACTTCGTATTTATCTATCCAGTATCCCTTTGTCAAACGGACTAAATGCTTGGGTTGTTCACTGGGAAGTTCTCCATTTACAAAAGCAGGAGGACTGAGGGCTTTGATCGCCGCAGCCTCTGCTTCGGTTGTGCCCATTTGAAATGTGTCGGGAACAACCCAGACCTGTTGGATACTCTTATTATCAGTTCGTAACTCGCCGGCATAGTGGGAAGGGGAAGAAGGATTGGAATTTGTGTTCTCATCCCCTTTATTACATGCAAAAATGAATAGCACCATCACATGAAGGCTTATTATATATATAATCCACTTTTGCCAATTCATAGTTTCTTCCTTATTTCTTATTCCAAAATGTTTTTTATTTATTTCAACAAAATTATTTTTTTTGTTTCAGTGAATTTACAGGTTTGTCCCGAAGGGATGGCATTCGCCACAAGCCGATAAAAATAAATTCCGCTCGCCATATGTGCTGCGTTCCAGCGTCGTGTGTAATCGCCTGAAGATAACTCTTCAGCGACAATTGTTGCTACCTCTCTTCCTATAACATCAAATATTTTGAGCGACACAAACGACTTTGTTGGAATGCTAAATGAAATGTTTGTGGATGGATTTCCGCCGGAGGCGGATCCGCCTTTGGCGGAGAAGGGATTTGGATAATTTTGGGACACTGTAAATGCTTCAGGAACTTTTTTCTTTGGTTCATCTATTGCACTGACCACACCGCCTTCGTTGTACACTATCAAGCCGCCTTTGGCTGTCCCAATCCATTTATTCCCTGAACCGTCCATTACTATTAAACCTACATTATCCTCAGGAAGGTTCGAATTTGACATCGTAAAATTTGTCCAGGTAGTACCGTCAAATTTGGTAAAACCGCCGCCATAAGTTCCGATCCATTTATTCCCAAGACTATCGAACACAATCGAATTAATACGCTCATTAGGCAAGCCGGAATTTGAAGGAGTATAAACCGTCCAGCTCGTGTCGTCAAATTTAGCAAGTTTATAATTGCCTAACATATCATAGGTTCCAATCCACTTGTTCCCCGATCGATCTATAGCTATTGAGGTGATATAGTTATTGGGCAATCCGGAATTCGAAGTAGTATAAACCGTCCAGCTCGCGCCGTCAAATTTGGCAACCCCGCCAAATTCGGACCCGATCCATTTATTCCCCAAACTATCCATCCCTCCTGAAATAGTTTCATCATTCAGCAATCCGGAATTTGATTTATTATATAATGTCCAGGTTGTGTCGTTAAATTTGGCAACGGCATTGTACTCGGTCCCCATCCACTTATTTCCTGAACGATCTATTAAAAGAAAACAAATATTGTTAGAGGGGATGCCTGAATTTGAAGTTGTATAATACGTCCAGCCAGTACCGTCAAATTTGGCAATTCCGCCATTAGTTGTTCCGATCCATTTATTCCCTAACGCATCTATTGCTATTGATGAAACATCATTATCCGTACGGCCGAAATTTGTTAGATGGTAAACGGTCCAGGTTGAGCCATCAAATTTAGCAAGGCCGATACTATCCTCAGCCGTGATCCATTTATTCCCTGAGGCATCAATCGCTATTGCCGAGATATTGTTAGTTGGAAAAGGCAAGCCTGAATTTGAGGTAGTATAACCGGTCCAAGTTGCGCCGTCAAATTTAATAAGTCCATTTGCCGTTCCAATCCATTTATTTCCTGTGTCATCTATTACGATTGAAGTAATGCGGTTATCAGGCAAACTCGAATTTGCGGTAGTATAAACCGCCCAGTTTGTACCGTCAAATTTAGTGAGTCCATTAGAAGTACCTATCCACCTATTCGCTTTGTCGTCCAATATTATTGAAGTAATGTGGTTGTCAGGCAAACCGGAGTTCAAAGTAGTATAAACTGTCCAGAGTGTACCATCGAATTTGGCAAGTCCGTTACTAGTCCCGATCCACTCATTATCTGCACTATCTATCATTATTGACCAGATTGTTTGATTCGGCAAACCGGAATTTCGGGGATTGTAAACCGTCCAGTTTTTTCCGTCAAATTTAACAATCCCGTTGGTCCCAGTCCCGATCCATATATTTCCTGCTCCGTCTATTGCGAGTGATAAAACATTATTTTGAGGCAAACCAAAATTTGCAAGAGTATAGACCGTCCATGCTATACTGTCAAATTTAACTACCCCGCCGTTAATTGTCCCGATCCACTTATTTCCGGCGCCATCGATTGCTATTGAAGTAATGTGATCAGCTGACAGGCCCGAATTTGAAGTAGTATAAACAGTCCAGGTTGTACCATCAAATTTGGCAAGTCCATTATAAGTTCCGATCCATTTATTCCCGGAACCGTCTATCGCTATTGAAGTAATAAGGTTCGAAGGTAATCCGGAATTACACCTGTAAAAAAAAGGTTTTCCCCTCATTTGTTTTATTGTATTTAACCAAACCCCCTGTCGTTCCAATCCAAATGTCATCTCCTTGAAGAGCGATGGAAGTAACAGTTTGGCCGTTAGTATAATTTATCCACTCGGGATTTTGTGCATAGAGAATAGAAAAGAAAAATATACAATGACAAAAAGCGAATATTTTTTTCATTTTGGTTGTTCCTAATAGCTGGACGTTATTTAATCAGCATCAGTTTTTTAACGTCGCGAAAACTGCCTGCGTATAGTTCGTAGAAATAAATCCCGCTGGAAAGGTGATCTCCCTTGAATTGTATGTGATATTCTCCAGCTTCCTGACTTTCATGTACAAGGCTTTGTATCCCTTTTCCTAAAACATCGAAGATTTCCAGGGACACAAAAGATTTTTTTGGAATCGAATATGAAATTGTTGTTGATGGATTAAATGGATTTGGATAATTTTGTTCCAACAAAAAATTCTTGGGAGGAGAAGAGTGATTTGATTTATCCGATACAGCCGTTACTTCATCTGTAAATACTCTGATTCGTCCCGGAGTATAAATAGTTAATATTTTCTCATCGTGTGAAAGGTGCAATGCACCTGAAGTTTCTACTATTAATTCCTCTGACCATGTTTGCCCGCAATCAGCAGTTCGTAATGCCCATACCTCGTTTTTTGCTGTTGTTTTATTAGTGTAAATTACAACAACAAGTCCGTGATCAGAATCAGAAAAACGCATTGCAGTACTTGGTGCCCAGCCACTTGGTAATTTTATTCCATTTTTCTTAAAAGATCCTAAATCGCGATTGAGCCAGTGATTTCCTCCATCTTTAGTAATATACAAATTGCAATCCGAATCGAGGAAATACCCCTGCCCGGTTTTTAGGAGTGTCATGCCTACAATAGTCTTGATGCTATCCGGTAATTTTATATCTATCCATGAATTACCACCATCAGTTGTTGACCCAAGTTGAATTGGGCTGGCAATCCATCCGATTCTGTCATCTAAAAAACTAATAAACCTACATTGGTTAGGTTCATACGCACCATAATTTGTTACTTCGTTCCATGAATAACCCCCATCCGTACTGACACGAACGTTACAAGCATTTCCACAACTCCATGCAATCGACTCATCGACAATATCTAAACCAAAAAGACACCACGAGTAGTTCTCAGCCGCGGCCCAACCTTGCCCACCGTCAATCGTTCGATAAATAGCTCCATTGTTACCTACTGTAATACCATAATCGCTATCTAAAAAACCGGCCGTATTTGTTTGTTGAGCCACTTTTATATCGAGTGTTTCCACCCAGGATGCAACCGCCGTTGTTGTTAAATTATTCAGAAAGATTATACTTATCAGCATGAAGAAATACTTTGTACGATTATTCATAATGCCCCCTATCTTTTTTTTAGAATACATTCCAATGAGCGATTTTCTCTGCATCAATCTAGCATTTTCTGTTTTTATCTATCCTCACTATAATAATTGAAGGATTCACTGATTCATTTGACTAATACGCATTTTTTTACATCCACAAAATTACCTGCCTGAAGTTTGAAAAAATAAATACCGCTGGAAAAGTTATTGCCTGTGAAGATCACCTGATGTTGTCCCGCTTCCTGGTTCCCATTCACCAAACATTCAACCTCTCTTCCTAATACATCGAATATCTTCAGTGACACAAACGATCGCTTCGGAATTAAATATGAAATCGTTGTTGATGGATTGAATGGATTTGGATAATTTTGGAATAATGTAAATACGTCAGGAACTTTTTTTTTTCGGTTCATCTATTGCACGAACCACACCACCTTCTTTATAAACCGCTAAACCGCCACCATAAGTCCCAATCCACTTATTCCCTGAAGGGTCTATTGTTATTGAAGCGACAGAATTACTTGGTAAACCAGAATTTGAAGTAGTATAAACATTCCATGTTGTGCCGTCGAATTTGACAAGTCCAACACTAGTCGCTATCCATATACTTCCTGAATCGTCTATTACTATTTGATCAATTCGGTGAGCAGGCAAATTCGAATTTGACGGAGTATAAATTGTCCAGATAGTGCCGTCAAATTTTGATAGTTCAAAATTCTTTAATGGATCATACCCAGTGCCAATCCACTTATTCCCAGATCCGTCTATTGCTAATGAAGCGACGTAGTCATTAGGTAAACTTGAATTTGAAGCATTATAGACCGTCCAGGTTGTGCCATCAAATTTGGCAAGTCCTCCAAATTCAGTCGCGATCCATTTATTCCCTGAACCGTCTATTGAGATTGATAAAATAGTGTTGGAAAGCAAGCCCGAATTTGAAGTATTGTAAACCGTCCACGTTGTGCCGTAAAATTTTACAATCCCGTTATATTCAGTCCCAATCCACTTATTATCTAAACTATCTATTGTCATTGTAGTGATTCGGTTATCAGGCAAGCCCGAATTTGAAGAGGTATAAGCCGTCCAGGTTGTGCCATCAAATTTGGCAATCCCGCCATTAGTTGTCCCAATCCACTTATTCCCTGAACCATCTATTGCTACTGAGGAAACAGTATTATAAGACAAACCCAAATTTGAAGTAGTATAAACCGTCCATGTTGTACCGTCAAATTTGGCAAGTCCGATAATATCTCCACCCCCAATCCACTTATTCCCGGAACCATCTATAGCTATTGAATAGACATTGTTAGTAGGAAATGGGAAGCTCGAATTTGAAGTGGGACAAACCGTCCAGGTTGTTCCGTCAAATTTGGCAAGTCCACCACCAGTACTAATCCATTTATTCCCTGAATCGTCTATCGCTATAGAATTAATCTCGTTATTAGGCAAGTTTGAATTTGAAGTATTGTAAACCGTCCAGGTTGTGCCATCGAATTTTGCCAATCCACCAGCCGCATAAACCGAACCACTCCAATAAGGAGTAGTCCCAATCCACTTATTCCCCAAACTATCAATTACTATTGAAGTGATTTTTTTGTCAGGTAAGTCCGAATTTGATGTAGTATAAACCGTCCAGGTTGTGCCATCAAATTTGGCAAGTCCATTACCAGTCCCGATCCACTTATTCCCTGAACCGTCTATTGCTATTGAAAAAACAACATTATTAGGTAAACCAGATTTTAAAGCATTATAAATCGTCCAGGTTGTGTCGTCAAATTTCGCAATCCCGCCATTATTAGTTCCAATCCACTTATTCTCTGAACTGTCTATCGCTATTGACAAAACAGTTTTATTAGGCAAGTCAGAATTTGAAGCAGTATAAATCGTCCAGATTGTGCCGTCAAATTTTGCAATACCGCCATATACAGTTCCGATCCACTTATTCCCTGAACCATCTATAGCAATTGAAGAGATCTGGTTAGAGGACAAGCCCGAATTTGATGTGGTATAAACCGTCCAGGTTGTATCGTCAAATTTTGCTATACCGCCATCACTAGTCCCAATCCACTTATTCCCTGAACCATCTATCGCTATTGAAGTAATATGGTTTGAAGGCAAGACCGAATTAGCCCTGTTAAAAAAAATATTCTCTCCTGATGTTTTATTAAATTTAACCAAACCTCCAGCTGTTCCAATCCAAATATTGTCTCCTTCAAAAACGGTAGAAGTAACAGTCAGTCCATTAGTATAATTTATCCACTCTGGGTTTTGTGCATGGAGAACAGAAAAAGAAATAATACAATAAAGAAATACTAATTTATTTTTCATTTTGATTGTTCCTAATGGTTTGACACTATTTGATCAGCATACATTTTTTTATATCAACAAAATTTCCCGCTTCGATTTTTAAAAAATATATCCCACTGGAGAGCTGATGCCCGTCGTATCGGATGTGGTACTCTCCGGGATTCTGTTCTTCATTCACTAAACTTTCAATCTCTCTTCCTAAGACATCAATAATTTTCAAAGACACAAGTGACCTTTTCGGAATCGAATAGGATATTATCGTAGATGGATTGAATGGATTGGGATAGTTTTGGTGTAAAGCGAATTCTTTTGGTATAAAGCCGGCATGAGCTTCCTTGACGCCGTTTGACTGAACTGTATCAATGCGAAATTCATAGAGCGAATATCCAAATGCAGTTCCCCGTTGTGTGCCATACATCCGGACAAATCGCGCGCTTACCGGCTCAAATGAAATTGAATCTTTTCCTCCATCTCCTATCGTAGTAGAATACACGTCCCTCCAATTTATTAAATCAGCAGAAACCTGAATTTTATATGCTTTCCCATACGCATCCTCCCAATAAAGATGAACACCTTTTATGGATGTAGTATATCCTAAATCGATACAGAGCCATTGAGGATCAGAAAAAAAGCTTGACCACCGTGTGCTCATTTTACCATCAATAGCATTTTGAGCAGGATAATCCGTGCTTTCAAGGGACGAAGAATACGCAATTTGATTATGAGCAATATTCGGTGGAATCACTCGAATTACAACAGTTGGCGTTGGATTCATTACATTACCCAATCCATCCAAAACTTTTATAGTAATATTGTAATTACCAGTGTCAAC
Organism: Ignavibacteriota bacterium; assembly: GCA_963835935.1. Classification (GTDB taxonomy): domain Bacteria; phylum Bacteroidota; class Ignavibacteria; order UBA10030; family CAVZMI01; genus CAWIHK01. Next base: position 1,684,672 of record CAWIHK010000001.1, on the reverse strand, counting down.
GCTTGTCCATGTATAGCTGTAGGGAACAGAATTAGCTTCACCTATTTTAATAGCATTTTGATAAAATTCCACTTTTGAAACAGTTCCGGAAACAACCGCAACATCTGCACTCAATTGAATACGAGCAGGGGCTTCAAAGATGTCTCCATTAGCCGGTGAATTAATTGTTGCGATAGCAGCAAATGGTGAGGAAGAAGAGATAGTATGGGTTTGAAAGAAATCCCACATAGCATTTGTGGCAGAAATACCATTACTGAGAACCATCCAAACATGTCCTGCTGAAACGGGCGAATACAAAACGATCTCAGCCTGATTCCCTTGAGATTCCCATTTTTCACCAATAATATTCTGTTGGTTCAGGATTGTATCCGATGTGATTTTACAACGATTTGTATTTATCCAATAATTTATTATTGGAAAGATCATATTATAACTATCATTCTGAGATTTAAATTGAATGATTGGAACAGGTTTGGAGGGGAAAAGATTTGAAAAGTTATTAGAAAAAAATGGAGAAACAGGAGCAATCGCCGCAATTCGATTGGATAATGCCTGGGCTAATCGATAACACATGCCTCCGCCGATAGAAAAACCTGTCACATAAACACGGGACGTATCAATTTTAAAGTTCTTGAATAAAGAATCCAGCATGTCTGAAATAAATCCAACATCATCCAGACCGGTTGTATCTTGGTTCCAACCAAACGAACCGAGACTTGGAACCGTTGCAATTCCTTTAGGATAAACAGCAATGAATCCAGCAGAATCCGATTTTTTACTTAAGCCGGACATATTTTCAATTCTCACGGGTGTATCACCCATACCATGCAAAGCTACCACCAAAGGCACAGAAACAGAACCATCATAAGATGTTGGTACATGAACGAGGTATTCCCGTTGTACGCTGTCATGCGCTAAAGTAAAAGTTTGTGAAAATGCGGAATTAAAATACAAGAATACACTTGCAAGATAAATAACGTACGTTCGATATTTCATTTTGGATTTCCTTCTTGTTGTGAATTGTTCGATTATCTTGATGTATTTCATTATTTATTCACTATACAAATTTTGTTAATAATAGATTCTTATTTAACAATGATACTTTTTTTTACATCAACAAAGTTGCCAGCCTGTAATTTGAAAAAATAAATTCCACTGGAAAGGCGATCTCCCTTGAATTGTACGTGATATTCTCCGGCTTCCTGAGATTCATGCACAAGGGTTTGAATCTTTCTTCCTAAATCATCGAAGATTTCCAGGGATACAAACGACTTCTGCGGAATCGAATAGGATATTATCGTAGATGGATTAAATGGGTTCGGATAATTTTGAGTGAGGCAGGGGGAGTTCGGTCTATGTGCGGCTCCGACGCCGGTGGATGAAAGCGGAAGAACGGAACAGTTCAAATAATGATCATAGATATAAATTTTTACGTTGCTAAGATCGGTTACCGATGCCGAAAGATATATTTTCAGATTATCGAAATTATTTATATAGATAGGTGCAAGGAGTGCATCATTTACTTCCACTTCAACCTTAACTACGTTCGAATTAACGTTGAGCTGCAGGTACAATGTATCGCCGGAATGTTGGTATGAAGTAATCTTGGCCTGCGGCGCAGTGAAATTAGAATAATAAGCATACATTTATTTAGTAAGTCTGCAGAATTAATTCAGAGGACATATCGAGATTTGATTCGAGGCATTAGCACACGAAGGTATGAAGAAGGAGTGAGTAAATTTCTAGAAGGGTATGGAACGAGTTCGAGCAGTGTAAGCAGAAGAATGATTGCAGCAACGGCTCAAAAGATAAAAGAAATGTTTGAACGACGGCTGGAAGAATTAGAGTTGGCAGTGTTGATGATCGATGGAATACACATTGGTGATTATACAGTAGTGATCGCGTTAGGAATTGATACTAAAGGGATTAAGCATGTTCTTGGGGTATGGGAGGGATCGGCAGAAAATACGACGATAGCGAAAGGTTTGTTGGAAAATTTGATAGATCGTGGATTACACACAGAGCAATTATATTTGGTAGTGATGGACGGATCGAAAGCCTTGCGGCGAGCTGTCATTGATATACTTGGAACAGACACACATGTCCAACGCTGCACAGTTCACAAGAAACGTAATGTGTTAAGTTATCTTAATTATAATACGTAGTTGGCATAGTGATCTTTCACCTGGTCAACCCTCACGCCCTTCACCCTGATGTATTTAGGATCGGCACAACCCATATTACCGTTATGTAATGTTACCAGATGTCGTACTTTGGAAGGATCAACCTGAACAATCAATGATCCTATGGCATCCATCGCAATAGGATCTCTACTCGCAATAATACACCGGGTATTCTTCTTCTGAAGTGAAATAGGATCGTTGTTCCCTGGATTTGGACCGTGCTGCATACCGGTTAAGGCATCCATTATTGCAAAATTAACGGGCTTGCACATATAAAAATCGTGTATCCAGTCATGTAGATTAGCATAGTTATTGGTACTTCCATGATCAATCACATCAAACCTCCATGGATTGATCGTTGAAGAACCATAGATATTTATCGGAGACGCTCCAATGCCTACGTTTTTCACCGCGCCTGTAAATGCAGTATAACAATGTGTTTTTAAAATCGGGAGACTAATGATTACATCGGCTTCGTAATATACTTTATTGAAATAATACTCGTTGTTCGCAATTGAATATAAGGGTATGTTCATCGGCAATGAAACTTTCGTGAGTTGGGCTGATGTTTTATCTCTCCAATTTCCGCATGCCTCATCCAGACAAATAAATTCATCGACTCCTCGCACTTTAAACCAACCCATCTTCGTCATATTGTCACGAACATTCCCGACTGCCGAACCTTCTACGATGTACACTTTCCCATGAGGATTTTTCTCTCTCACAAGATTTACTGCCGCCTGAATGACTCTGTAGTCGGTCGTCACGCTATTAACCTTTTCCGGCAGTGTGCTAACAGGCTGAAGATTATCATCCGTTACCGCTGAAACGACCAGGTTCGGCTTAATAACTACAACGCTGTTGTCGTGCACAATATCATCGATGCCTCCCGCCATTTCAACCGCCTGTCTAACCATGTTGTCTATTTCAACAGAATCGATATCGTCGGCATTTGTTTGTGAAGATTGTACAATGGCGACTATGCTGCGAGGTTGAACCACAGCGCTATCCGCCGCAACGTCTTTCATCACAGGTTGTGTATTCAAAACTGATTCGGCCAGGAGTGGTACCGCCCCATGCTGCGCCTGAAAACATACGAGCAGTACGAGCGATACTAAAATACATATTGATGCAAGGACAAACCTTGAATTTCTGATTAATGTCCTGGCTTTCCTGAAAAAAAGAAATGACCCCAAGAAGCTCATTAGCCAAAGCACAAAAGCCGAGGCAAGAGGGAATGCCGCTCGCTGACAAGGGTATGATGCTCTAATTGGTTTTGGGATAACGCGGATTAGGAACCAGAGTAGGGCAACGAAACCGATAAGATGTATGAGATATTGCTTTTTCATTGATCGAAAAGAATTCTTTAGTGGAATCATGACTTCTCCTTTTGTACAATAATTCTATCAATTCAAATTTTTCCGTAATAACTATTTGAAAAATCGTTTTGGACATCATAACTCGAATTTAATTACATCATTGCCGATAACTTAGCGTCAGAAACAGTGTCTGTTTTCATCTCCTTAATAATACGTACGAAAAGAGTTTACTTCCTTAGAACCCCGGCATTTTAGATACTCGAAAATCCTCGGAGGGTTCACTTCCGAACATTCGCATGGATGAATGATCAATTTTAGGCAGTACTGTTTTCGGAATCGAAGAGAAAATTTTGGTAATAGATCAGTTTGAGTGCTGGAGAATTCCGTCTTCCAAAAGATAGATACTGTCGGCGACATCCAATGGAAAGGATCCATGTGTAGCGACAATAAGGGTGACTCCTTTTTCCTTTATTGGCGTAATCAAATGATTTATTATTTGCATTGATGTCTCTTTATCCAGCTCACACGTCGGTTCGTCAGCGATGATGAGAATCGGATCATGGGTTAAAGCTCGCGCGATTGCGACTCGTTGCTGCTGGCCGGCACTAAGCTCTGAAGGCAGGTGATCTTTTTCATTTTTCAATCCAATATCTTCAAGCAAAATATTCACTCTCTTATGTCGAATTGATTTAGAGAATCCTCTATGTAAAAGAGCGGCCTCAATATTTTCGAATGCCGTCCATGTAGGAATTAAATTAAAGTTCTGGAAAATGATACCGATCTTCTCACGTCGCACGAACGCCAATTGCTCATTCGTCTGGCTTTCCATTAAGCGTCTGTTAAATAAAATACTGCCGGAATTAGGACGAGAGATTCCGCCAAGAATTTCCATCAAGGTAGTTTTACCCGCGCCGTTCTTGCCCTTTATGATTGCAATTTCACCTCGATGTACTAAGAGATCGATTCCTTTCAAGACGGGAGTTGAACGTTTATTTGTCGTATAACTTTTCGTAATATGATCGCACGCTAAAAGAATATCAGATTGATTTAAGTCCATTATTTTAATTATCCTGTAACTGGTTTTTGATCAAATACTTCTTAGTGCATCCACAGGTTGCTGACGGGCAACCAGGAAAGCGGGGATACTTCCTGCTATTATCCCTCCAACAAGTGAAAGAATAAAACTGGCAATCGATATCAAAGCGAGAATTGAATCAGGAAATGAAATCATTTCTCCCCCTGGTATTATGCCGGGAACAAACAGCAATAATATAAGTGCGATGACACATCCAAAAAATCCTCCTAATGCAGCCTGAATGAGCGACTCAACCAGGAGTTGTGTTACCACATTTCGATTGCTCCAGCCAATTGACTTCAAAATTCCAATCTCTCGTTTTCTTTCAATAATAGAAGTCAACTGGGATTTCAATGATAAAATCAACGCAGCCGCTCCGATGACAATGATCAACGACCACACAGCTGTTTCATTCAATCCCATTACTTCTGCAGCCGGCTTATAACAATTGTAGGTGGAGAATGTAAGAGAAGGGAAGAGTGTTTTAATTGATTTCATGACCGAATCATGTACTTTTGCGTTTCTTGCTTCTACGAGTAAAATATTTGTCTGATTATGAATTGGAAATTTCTGTATGTGTTTATTGATAATTTTTTCAGCATGGTTATATAGCAGATAGATGTTTGCTTTTGCAGGACGAATGCCGGCGTTGACAATTCCTATTACAGGATATAAATCGCCTGCGATTTCGACCCGATCGTTGACTTTTATTTTTTTCAAAAGCGCATAAGATTCTTCAACTATTACATTACCGGAATCCTTTACTGTCAGAAAACGACCCGCAACAATATCATTCGGAGCACAACTCGTTGTGCCAACCGCTATCGTATCGTTTGGATCAAAACCTCCTATCGTAAACAGGTGATTGTCTTTGGAGCTTCTGAATTGAAAAAGCAAGAATGGTGCGGCATCTTTTACATTGGGAAGTTTCTTAACTTCATCAACGAAACTAATGGGAATGAGATTAGTAGATACTCCGTTTGCTATAAAACCTTCGTTTTCCTTGAGCGACTTATCTTTGCTGTACGGCGCACATCCTGCGATACAATCCGGTAAAAATGCGATAAAATGTGTCCCCGTATGATTCAAAATCTGGTCGGCTTTCTCTTTTGAATTGAAAAGACTGCCGACCAGCACGATCATCATCGCCACTGCTAGTGTGTATCCAAAAATATTTGTTAACGCACGTCTCTTTCTTCGTATCAATTCACGCCAGGCACAAGTAACTATATCATTCATAATTTATTTCACTATTTGAGCAACATTAATTTTTTAGCATCGTGATAATTGCCTGCTCGTAGTTCGTAGAGAAAAATTCCGCTGGTCAAATGGCTCGCATCAAAAAGTGACTCATAGGTTCCTGCATTCTGTCTCTGATTCACAAGAGTTACGATTTCATTTCCTAACAGATCAAATACTTTCAGTGAAACGAATTCGTTGCGAGGAATCGTGTACTGAATCTTTGTGGTTGGATTGAAGGGATTAGGATAGTTCTGACCTAAATGAAAATTCATGGGTTGAGACGGTTTCAAATTTTCAACCTTCGTTGAAGCGTAGGTGATGGTTAATTTGGGCCGGGAATTGCTTACAGAAGCATCGGATGAATAGAATTCGGCGTCACATTGGCCTGTCGTACCGGCGCAATGTCCATAAATGCCGCAATTTGAAGTAGTGTCCTGAATCCACTTCTGTACAAACTTTGTAATGTCCACGGAATGCCATTGCCCTACAGTAGGCCAATCGGTGGCCACGGAATCTTCTTTCGTATAGGTGGGCAATGTTGCAACGGTTACTTGTGTTTCTTCCCAATTCCCTGTGACACGATAATATACCGGTCGACCACTAATCGAACCGTAAATATTACTGCACTTCAATTCCATAATCGCACTCGAAATGGATATATTTTTAGGAAGTGATGATATATCCCATTGAATAAGGAAACGATCAAAACAAATTCCATATTGGCCTTGATATAAAACAGTTATTGGCCCATTAGGATTATTAACGTTTGGTAAACAATCGCAAACATAGGTATCTTTTCCATCCGGTCCCGGCTGTAGTATCGTTGTATCCTGGGCGTAAATATTACTAAAGCAAACCAGCAACGCTATAAGCATGAGTAATCCCGCATTAATAAAACGTGTCTTTTTCATTTTAACTTCTCCGTTCTCAAAAAGAATATTTATTTATTGAAACTCCCATTATTTATCTGGCTTAGATTACATACAAAATATGTTAGATATAATTAGGATTCGTCCGAGTTCCGAATGTCGGACATCTTTCATTAGATTCATTGAATTGAAGAGATCAGAAAAAATGAATCAGTTGAATGAAAGACGTTTGAATTCCTTTGGGGTCATACCTGCATGTTTTTTAAATGCCTCATTGAATACCGATTTGGAATTGAAACCTGCATCGTACGCAATCGCAATGAGAGTCAAATTCTGAGATTTGTCTTCGTGTATAAGTTTTTTGACTTCTTCAATACGCCGGGAGTTTATAAGATCATAGAAACTTTGATTCAAACAGACGTGAATTGCTTGCGATAGGTGTTTGGGCAGAACATTGATTTTTCCTGCAAGATCGTCAATCGAAAGAGACGGCGTTAAATATGGTTTTTCTTTATCCATGCATTCCACCAATTTTTGAATTATTTCCTCGCAATCGGAGTGTGTTAAACGTGATGCAGCATATTTAGAAAATGCCTGGATACCGGAGAAACTCTCTGATTGAGTAAGTCCACGGTATGTTATAGCCATTGTCAATACAAGATTGATGAACAGCGACAAAACCAACAGCCAATAAAAAACAAATGGAGGAGTCGCAGACGAAAACCTAAGAATCCAACTCAGGAAGTCCATGAGCCACATTGTTGCGAATCCGAGCAGCAGTATGTTGCACCACCAGAGGTCGATTCTTTCAATAGTTGAATAGATATCTTTCAAATTCTTTCGATATGTCCGAAGCATGACATACAAAGCAACAAGATAGCTGATGATTTGCAGATGAAGGATGGCTGCACAACTCCATTCCGTTAAATGAAAAATCTCCTCCAGCTGAGTCGAAAATATTCCTGCCTGTGTTTCATTGTGAACGAGAAGATCAACAATCATCGTTGAAAATGTACAGACCATGGAAGGAAGAAGATGTAGAATGTGTATCGGCCTCAACCGAAAATCTGAATAGCAGAGCGAACGGATATACAAATATAAAAACGGCATAAGAAGCGGATAATATGAAAAACTAGCAATGACGATATTTTTTGAATGCGATATCAAGCCGTAATGATATAGAAGAAATTGTGCAATCAGCAGAGCATTCGAAATCATGAATCCGGCAAGGATGCGGTTGCTCAGCCTTTTTCCCTTTTTGTAATTAAATAAAACGATTGCTAAAAAAATCAATTGGAGCAATGTAAGAAAAGCGATGAGTTCCATCAAACTTAAGGTCATATCAATCAATCCATTTAACAATAATTCTACGCAAGGATAAGTTAAAAAGCAACACCATTCATCATAGAGTTTTATTGGAAACACCTAATATTTTCATATGTTAATGAGCAATACAAATCCAAATCTATCCTTTCGATGAATAATAACTCATGCTAGGTGGGGAATATTCCTGACCCTGCACTTGGGAATAGAACGACCTTCGATATATTACGTTTCTTTGTATGTGTTTTTGCAAAGAAAGTATAACTCTTCTATTGGTAATCCGATATACTCTAAATCATTTGTCAAGAAAATAAAAAAAATGTAGATAGTATTTTGAACTGAAAAAGATAAACTGAAAATGAGGGAAGGCATAACTGCAAGTATTTCAATGCATTATAAATTTGAGTGAGAAATATCACAAGCATAGGCAAGTCGATAGCACGAGTGCGATTTGTCACAACTTTATTATATCGATTTTATACTTTATTCAAGTGAGAGATGAGATAGGCTCTCAAAGTTGCTGAGCACAAAACTCTGTCGGTGGAGAAAGCATCCACGGGGTAGCTCAAGGTGGACGATGTTGATCCAAAAAGGAAAGGGAGGTGGAATGAAATTAGGACCATTGCTTGGTATCGTCCTGTTGATCTGTATTATTTTCTATCTCGTCGCGTCTTGACGTAGACGGATCAAATGGATGGGGGAGAAAGCCCTGATCGGAAAAAACGGTCAGGGCTTTTTCGTACTTGCCTTGTAATACCTGAAATAAATTCTAAGACGCTCGGCGGAGTCGGCCTGCTTCGCCCCGCAAAAGAACTTTATACTGTGAGGAAGAGCAGGCTTGCACTTCTATAATATGAATACTATATTTCTAATGATAACTATGGTAAAGGATAGATGATGGATAATCAGGGAAAAAAGTCGGACGCCAACGTATTAATTATTGAAGATGATGATGCACTTCGGAAAATTATCTCGGCATTGTTTCGAATAAATGGTCATGAGGTTATTACAGCCGGAGACGGGGAAGAAGGACTGGAAAAGTTTAGTCAGCATTGTGACCGTGTTAAGCTCGTGATCACAGATCTTAGTCTGCCGAAACTAGAAGGGCCGGTTCTGATCCAAAAAATTAGAGAGATGAAGCAAGACGTTGCAATTGTAAGCACAAGCGGTTATTCTGAACGTTTCGTAGTGAAACAACTTTTAGAAAATGGAGCCGATGAATTTCTTGTCAAACCAATCAGCACGGCGAATTTAATTCGACTGATGCATCGTTATTTGGATTAATATGAAGTCATATACACAATATCTTACATTCTCGACAAAAAAACATCGAGAGTATTTAAACATCACCAACGATGTTCGTGATGTCGTGGAAAAAAGTGGAGTCAAAGAAGGCATGGTCCTGGTATCTGCAATGCATATTACAGCTGCCGTTTATGTAAACGATGCCGAATCAGGCCTTATACAAGATATTGATGAGTGGGTTGAACATCTCGCTCCGTACAATCCGAATTATAAACATCATCAGACGGGAGAAACGAACGGAGATGCTCATTTGAAAAGCTTGCTTCTTCATCATGAAGTGATTGTTCCGATCACGGCTGGGAAATTGGATTTTGGACCTTGGCAACAAATTTATTACGCTGAATTCGACGGTCAGCGACGAAAACGTGTTATTATAAAAGTAATGGGAGAATAGTAAAATGAAAATAAGGAACATTGTAAATATTTTAATAGTCTCGACAAGTATGATATTGCTGGTGTTTTCTCAGCAGAATCTAGGTCTTAATGTCGATTATTCTCGTTACCGGGGAGATTCTTCGAATGTTTATTTGGAAATATATTACTCATTTTCGGAACAGCCTTTGTCTCTTCATAAGACAGATAAAGGATATGAGGTAAGCGCTTTATTTACTGCTCAAGTTAAAAAACAGAAATCTGACTCTGTTATCGCAATAGGCCGGTGGCGAATTCCAAAAGTTTATACCGATACCGTAGGCAGGCAACCACAAAATGCTCTCGCGGGCTTATATTCATTTTTCATACCTGCAGGAGAATACGATGTGTGTATCAAAGTAGAAGATGAGTTCAAGCCTTCATTTCACGATAGTCTTTCAATACCCATGCAATCAATTCTATTCACTGATAAATCTTTGCTTGGATTGAGCGATGTTGAATTATGCAGTTCAATTAAGAGTGACGGAGCGAAAGAAAGTCCGTTCTATAAAAATACACTCGAAGTGATTCCAAACCCGATTCACTACTTTGGAGTCGGGATGCCTATTCTATTTTACTATGTCGAAGTATATAACCTAAATGCAAATACGAGTGAGAAAAATTTCTATACACAAGCATCCGTATTTAACGCAATGGGGAGAGAAGTTATTTCGCAGAAAAAATCAAAGCCCCGGCATAATGAATCGAGCGTTGAAGCAGGAACAATTAATATTAGCAAATTGCCGAATGGAACATATACTTTTTTATTTTCCATTAACGATTCTTTGGGTGGAAAACTTGCCGTATCAGGGAAAAAGTTTTTCATTTATAATCCCGGTATAGTTGATACAACGAAGATAGTCACTGCCTTCTCAGGTGTATCAAGCAGCGTTTACGCAACAATGGACGAAGAAGAATTGAATAGAGAATTTGAGGTGGTATCTTATCTTTATACCGGCGATGACAAATCTCATTATCAGGCATTAGCGGGCGTGGATGCTAAACGGAATTTCATGTACAACTTTTGGAGAGTTCGAGATACTTCAGCATCAATGACCGACTTTAAATCAGAATATTTGAAACGTGTTGAATATGCAAATCAAAATTTTAGAGCCATGGGGCGTAAAGGATTTAAAACAGATCGTGGACGAGTATATATCATATATGGACCACCGGACGATGTAGAACGGCATCCGAATGGATCAAATGAGCGTCCTTATGAAATTTGGACATATCAAAATATTCAAGGTGGAGTGATATTTGTTTTTGCCGACCAATCGGGTTTTTCCGATTATATCCTAGTGCATTCTACGCATCAAAATGAATTGCATGATGATAATTGGCAAGATAAAGTAACGGTAAATTAGTATCGGATGAACGATTTGCTTCAGCTTGATTCATTTACAATTAGGAATATTTATATCGTTCGACAACATAATCAATTGGGCGATATGTTATGTGCCATTCCTTCCTATCGAGCATTGAAGACGAGATTTCCCCTTGCACGATTGACGTTGATTGCAAGTCCGGTTAATTATGAAGTAATGGAAGATTGCCCGTTACTCGACAAAGTTTTGAACTACGATAAAGTTGTATTGTCCAGATCGCCTTTCATGTTTTTTTCCTTCCTTCATCAAATACGAAATCCAAAACCGGACATTGCCATCGTCATGTCAACTGTATCCAGCTCATTCACTAGTAATGCGCTTGCTTGGATAACAGGCGCCCAAATTCGTGTAGGTCCGTTCAAGATAAATGGAAAGAAAAATGCCAGTACATTTTTCTTCACACATCCGCTGCCTCTTGATTGGAGTGCAACACCGCAGCGTCATCAAATTGATAGAAATCTTGACACCGTACGATTCCTCGGAGCCGATACAACCGATTATTCATTCGATATCGGACTTCGTGAAGCGGATCTGACTCAAGCAAGAAAATTTCTTGAAAAAGAAAAAAATGGCCGAAAAAAAATCGTTGGAATTCATCCCGGTGCAGGAAAGCCGCCCAATCGATGGGATGCAATAAAATTTGCTCAACTTGCTGAAAGGTTATACGCTTCATCCAACGTTCACATAGTCATAACTGCAGGCCCGATGGATGATGAGCCTGTTCAGATTATGAGAACGCATCTCAATTGTCCGTACACAATCTTGCGGGGTTATTCCATCAAGGAAATCGCAGCATTTATAGATTCATTTGATCTTTATGTAACGAACGATACCGGAACAATGCATGTTGCCGCAGCGACACGAACACATATTCTTTCATTATTCGGATCAACGAATCCTCACGAATGGGCGCCATGGAATTCAGGCCATAAATATCTGCAGGGGAAAAATGGAAACATAGAGGAAATTACACTAGATGAAGTAGAGGCGACAGCTCTCGGGATACTAAAAATTTCTAAAGAGTAGATATCTTGAAGATTCAAAGATTGATTCTCACAATTGAAAATGATATATTCGTCAATCATTAAAAGTCCGACAAACCAGAATGAATATTGTACGGCCGACGCATGCGATCGTCGATCTGAAAGCCATAGAGTTTAATTTCCGGCAAATAAAACAACTTGTCGGCAAGACAGATATAATGGCTGTTGTAAAGGCGAATGCTTATGGCCATGGTGATGTTCGAGTTGCTCATGTTGTGTTGAATGCAGGAGCAAAGTGGCTCGGAGTTGCGACTGCTGAAGAGGGAGTTACGTTGCGAACATCATTTCCAGATGTTCCTATCATGGCGTTTTCTCCACCGGTCGTAGATCAACTGCCATTGTACGTCGAAAATGCAATCGATATAGATTTATGCAATTATGAACTTGCGGAAGCTCTTAACACACTTGCAGGTGTTCTGAAATTAAAAGCCGGAGTTCATATAAAAATTGACAGCGGGATGGGGCGTGTCGGTGTGTTGTGGCAGGAAGCGCTTGCGTTCATCAAGCGTATTGTTCGATTGCCTCACATTGAATTACACGGAGTTTATACGCATTTTGCAACTGCGGATGAAGCCGACAAAACATTTTCGTATATTCAATTGGAACGTTTTCAAAGTGTTCTCGACAAACTGAAAGAAGAAGGTATCGCGATTCCCATGATTCATTGTGCCAACAGCGGAGCAATTCTTGATATTCCTGAATCGTATTTTGACATCGTCCGACCGGGTTTGATGTTGTACGGTTATTATCCATCTCACCAAACTTCGGAACGGATTCCTCTGAAGCCGGCATTATCGTTGCATTCGCGAATTAATCATCTTAAGACAGTCGATGCCGGAGTTCCGCTTAGTTATGGAAGATTGTATACAACAAAATCAAAAACGCGAATTGCCGCTGTTACAATCGGATATGCAGACGGCTATAGTAAACTTTTGACAGGGAAAGCGTCTGCACTAATTAACGGGAATCGCTTTCCGGTTGTAGGTGCAATTTGCATGGATCAAATTCTTGTGGATGTCGGAATGGACGTACCAGTGCATCTCGGTGATCGGGTAACTTTGTTGGGTAGTGACGGAGTTGAAAAAATTACCGCATGGGACATTGCCGACGCACTTGGTACTATTCCGTATGAAGTATTAAGCTTAATTTCACCCCGGGTTCCCCGAATCTATGTGGAGTAACATATGGATAATGCTCAAGCTTATTTAACAAAAGTGCTTCGTTCGTGCAGTTCGGAAGTCGAAGGATTTCTCTCAGAGAAAAATACTAGTCGACTTTCACAAATGATTACAAAAATCGAAAAAGCGAAAATCGTAGATGAAGAATTAAAACGCATCTATCGAGTGACTGGATTGGAATCATTTGCATTAACCTGCATGTGGATTACTGATCGTTCAAGGAAATCAGGAATCAAAGATGAAGAATACGAGGCGGATCGCGAGCGCATAGCTCGGACGTTGAGTCCTTTCATCGAATGGGACGAAGAACTCCCGCCAGTTCCTCAAGCAAAACCCGCAACCACAGGAACAAAACCGGCTAGTCCTGTTCCAGCCGGCAATGTAGCGCCATCTGTGCCTGCAGACACTATTACAGCTCCTTTTTTACAATCATTAGAAGTCCTCATAATGCAGTTAAAAGAATCGAGTGAGGATCCAGACGCTTTCGAAAATGCTTTCGACCATTTACAAGAAGTCTGTGAAGAAAAATCGAAAGAGCTGCTGGTATTGAACAACCCGTCAGTCAACGATTTTGTTGCAGTACTCACACAGGTGTTGCAGGTGGCGACAACGAAGAAGATTCGAAATTCTCCAAAGGTTATCGATCTTTTAACAGCGACTGCCAATAACCTGGAAAAAATCGTCGGAACTGGTACAAAATTCGATATCTCTGGCCTTAAAAACCAGACAACTGCAATGCGCACTGCTTCACGATCGTTATAAAAAACCGGGAAAGATTAGAAGGAATAACATTAGAATGGCGCGTGTGTTTGGATTAATAATGGCCGGTGGGGTCGGGGCACGGTTTTGGCCGAAGAGCCGTGAAAAATTCCCCAAGCAATTACTCCAAATTATTGGTGATGGAACTCTAATCCAAAATACAGTTGGCCGCATTAAAAATCTTATCAATCCAAAAGATATTTTCATCATTACAAATAAAACACAAAAAGCTCCAATTCTTAAACAATTATCTGAAATTCCGCCATCAAACGTTCTCGTAGAACCTATTGGCAGAAGTACTGCGCCATGCATTTTTCTTTCCGCTCTTTTCATGCAACGCATAGACCCGACTGCGGTCATGGTGGTTTTACCTGCTGACCATATTATCGCAGATGTAACAGAATTTCTCCGTGTTGTACAAAATGGAATTCAGGTTGCAAGTGATTCAGGCGCGCTCGTCACAATCGGAATTCATCCCGCAAGGCCGGAAGTTGGATACGGATACATTCAGGTGGCGGATGATGAACTCAGAAATAATCCTTATATGCCGTTTGGCGCATTTCGTGTAAAAACATTTGCCGAAAAACCGAATTTTCAATTGGCAGAACGTTTTCTCGAAAGCGGCGATTTTGTCTGGAACAGCGGGATGTTCATTTGGCGTGTAGATTCAATTATTGAAAAGTTCCGGCTGCACCTTCCTGAAATGTACGAAGAATTTCAAAAGGTGGATGCAGTGCTAGGAACCGAGAAGTATACATCGACACTTGAATACGTGTACGGCATCATCCGGAGCATATCTATCGATTACGGAATCATGGAAAAAGCTAAGGATGTTTTCGTTCTTCGAGGCAATTTTGGATGGAGTGATGTGGGATCGTGGGATGAAGTATATCGGATATTCTGAGAAAGACGAGAATGGAAATGTTATCTCTGGAAATATAATCGCAAAAGATACGAAGAATTGCATCATCCAGACATCCGAAAAAGTTATCGGCTTAATTGATGTTGAAGATCTTATCGTTATCAACACGGATGATGCTTTACTAATCTGCAAAAGAGGAAAATCTCAAGAAGTCAAAGAAATTGTAGATTATCTGCGCCGTAAAAAATTAAATGAATATCTCTAGTGTCGAATTTCAAAAGAATGATGGTTATTCTTCGATCTGAATCTGGCCCAAATATAAAAAAATTGTCTTCAAGTTTTGAATTAATCAAATTGTTTTTTCATCGAGGCGCTAGATTACTTGTAATTATCAGCCTCTATTGCTTTATCCTTTTTTATTTTTATGGATGCGCATCATCTCCCAGGTTCTATTCGGGAAAAAAGGATGCTGTGAGGCCCGATAAATCGTCGGCAATTGAAGAAGGAGTGGCGTCATTTTATGCCGAGGAATTCAACGGCCGAAAAACTTCGAACGGCGAAATCTATGATATGCATGCATTGACTGCGGCTCATCCGTCACATCCGTTCAATACAAGAGTGAAAGTTACGAATTTAGATAACGGTAAAACTGTTATCGTTCGTATCAACGATCGCGGGCCGTTTGTGAAAAACAGAATCATCGATTTATCGTATATGGCTGCAAAAGAACTTAACATGATCGGCCCGGGAACCGCCAATGTTCGAGTTGAGGTGATCGAGTGGGGACCCAAGGAACCAAAAAGCAATTAATCATCTAGTATTTTGTTGTTGAAGAACATCCCTTTTGTGTTTCATGAAATATTGTTGCATACAAAAATTCTTACGATAACATTTTTCATCTGAAAATATTAATTCTGCATCCTGAATATTCTGTTTGTTCTAATGAACTAATTATTCAGGACTCTTGTTATTACATATATGAAAATCAAATTAAAAAAAATATTACTTATTCTCTGCCAATCTGCCGCGATAAAATGGCTAATGTTTATCGTACTTAATGCCGATAATAACTTAGAACTGCAAATGTTTCATATTTATAACATAAATACTAAATCCATTTATTAAAATAATATTTTTGGCTGTAACCAATAAAGGTTTTTTCTTGACAATATGTCGGCAAGCGAATATTTTTATACCGCTCAAATCATGATATCTCTCTTTCCGAAGCATGTGGGAAGGCGAGATATAAAGAAGAGGAGGGTTGAAAGATGAAAAGAATTCTTGGTTTGGTAGCCGTCACACTTATTCCGTTGACGATTAGTTGTTCATGGACGACACCGGCATCGCTTTTAGATCAGGAAACAGAAGAATCGGTATCGATGCAGAACGCATCTTTTGATTCAATTCAATTATTTCCCGATAATCATGACCTGAATAACAAGAGGATTAACTATATCATTAAAAAATACGGCAGAACGATTAAAGCACATGCTCATCGGTATAATATCGACTGGCGATTTGTGCTTGCTATTATTTATCAAGAAAGTAAGTTCGATACAAGCGCTGAAAGCAATCGCGGAGCGATTGGATTGATGCAGATTATGCCGACGACTTTTAATGATATCAGTAATGAAATCGGAATACGAGACATTACTAATCCTAGACAGAACATTTCTGCAGGGATAAAACATTTATCCACACTCATGGAAATCTTCAAATCGTTGAATGATAAAGACAGACTCGAAATGGCACTTGCAGCATACAATGCAGGAGTTGGAAGAATAAACGACGCTCAGCAACTTGCCACGTTTCTTTCCGATGATTCAAATTCTTGGCATGGAGTAAAGGGAGCGCTGAAAATGTTGTCCAAGCGTTATTCAACATTACATCAACTGGTATGGGAGACTGATCATCCTCGAAGCGGTTATTTCAACGGTTCACATCAAACCATCGAGTATGTGGATCGTGTGATGGAGTATTACGATCTCTACCAGAAAATGTACGATTAGGTGAAAAGAAAAGTAAGAATTTGTTTTATACAAGAACGCCTGTTTAAGAAAATAAGCAGGCGTTTTTATTTATTAGAAATCAGTTATGGAAGCAATACGGCCGAAGAAATAACCGTCGTCCACAGGCCGTTTTTATCGCCTTCGGCAGATTGCGTTACGTTGTACGTTTTGACGATCTTGCCGCTCATTTTATACAACTGTTCCCGTTCATCCCATCCGGTATTCGGATCGAATTCAACACCCAACGTTGAAGCGAGCATCGTTGCCGCAAGATCTTCGGCATATTCACCTGCTCGTTCATCCGTTTCACCGTATGGATGATGTTCCGACAAATATCCATACTGAGTTCCATCTGCCGGAATTGCCACTCCGACGGATGAAGCAATGAGACGATTTGGTTCGTTTGTCGCGTTTCTTGCCATCACGACAAATGTAATTTGTCCGGGTGACAGCAATTTTAAACCTTCCTCTTTGGGAATTCTTTTACACCCCGGAGGATAAATACTTGACACGGTAACGATATTGCACTTTTCAATTTGAGCATCACGAAGTGCAAGCTCGAAGGATTGCAGGTAATCTTTATGTCTGCCTACACCTTTTGTAAAGAAAATTTTCGTCGGCACATACAATGTAACATCTCCGTTTTTAAATTATAAAATAATTAACAATTCAACACATGACTTTGACAAATCGGCGTTTACCAACTTTGACGATTTTTGGCCCGTCGATATTTATAATATAATTTTCGTCGTTGATTTTATTTCCATCGATGCTGACGCCTCCTTGTTGAATCAACCTGCGCCCTTCACTTTTAGATGAAACTAATTTTGCATCTAACATAAGAGTGATTAATGAAATTGATGATATTCCATCTGGCATCCTATATTCTACTATATCGTCTGGAATTTCTTTCTTCACAAAAAGTGCATCGAATTCCTCTTCCGCCGACTGTGCCGATTCCGGATTATAGTACAACGCAACAAGCTCTCGTGCCAGACGACGTTTTAAATCCCGCGGATTAACATCCTGATCTATCATCGACTGTTTCATTTTCGATATTTCGATTAGTGGAACCGAAGTGCAGAGAGTAAAATAATCGATTATCAGCGAGTCGGGAATCGACATTGTTTTTCCAAAAATTTCTTTTGGCGATTCACTGATACCGATATAATTATCAAGAGATTTACTCATTTTATCAACCCCGTCGGTTCCGGGAAGAATCGGCATGGTCAGTATCACCTGTGCTTCGACGCCATACTCGCGTTGGATTTCTCTTCCAACCAGCAGATTGAATTTCTGGTCGGTTCCGCCAAGTTCTAAATCAGCTTTGATGGCTACCGAGTCCATCGCCTGCGCAAGAGGATAAAGGAATTCATGCACACTGATCGGTTCGCCGTTGCGATAACGTTTAAAAAAATCGTCTCGCTCCAGCATGCGTGCGATCGTGTACTTTGAAGCAAGCTTGATGACTTCCTGAAACGACATCGGCCCGAGCCATTCTGAATTGTACCGAATCTCAATTCCTTTTTTCGAAAGAATTTTGGATGCTTGCTCGAAATAACTCTGGCCGTATTCTCTCGTCTGTTCAAGCGATAGGGCAGGGCGCGTCTTATTTTTTCCCGATGGATCTCCAATCATTCCGGTAAAGTCACCGATGATTAAAATCGCCTTATGACCGAGATCCTGAATTTGGCGCATCTTCCTCAGAACAACCGAATGCCCTAAGTGTAAATCAGGCCGGCTTGGATCGCAGCCGAGTTTTATAGTGAGTGGAGAATTTGATTTGAGTGAGTGTTCAAGTTTTTGAACAAGCTCTTCTTCAGGAATTATTTCCGCTGTTCCGCGGCGGATAATATCCATTTGTTCGTTAACGGATGGAAACAATTTTTCTATCGTACCTCACAAAATAATTTTATGATTCATCCGAAAACCGGCGTTCCATTTCGCGCTCGTGCTGTCGGCGTTTGAGATCTTCTCGCTTATCATATAATTTCTTGCCCTGGGCCAGGCCGAGTTCTAGTTTGGCTTTTCCGTGTTTGAAGTACACACGAAGCGCAACTAACGTCAATCCTTTTTCGGTTGTTTTGCCTATCAATCTGCGGATCTCCCGTTTGTTCAGGAGAAGCTTCCGGTCACGACGGGGATCATGGTTGTTGATGTTCCCATGTTCGTATGGACTGATGTGCATATTCAGGATCCAGACATTTCCGTTTTTCACCACCGCATAAGCATCGTTCAAATTTGCATCACCGTTTCGTAAGGATTTCACTTCTGTCCCTTTGAGTACAATACCTGCTTCGAATGTTTCCAAGATAAAGTATTCGTGCCGCACTTTTCGATTGGTGATTACGACTTTCTCGATCTCTGTTTCCGTCTTGGCCATTCTTTTCCTGAAAAACAAATCTGACATGAAGATAGCATGAAATAAAAAAAGAATCAATGAAAATTCTTTCACGACCCATTCTTTCTATCCAGTCAGGTGTTTGATTTTGGATTTGGTGTTCATTATATTCGTCGGGGAATTTCTTCAAAGCGATTTTTGTTTTCTTATTTCAAGGAGAGCTATGGCCGACAAATACGACATTATAGTTATCGGAGGCGGGCCTGGCGGTTATACGGCCGCGATCAGATCTGTACAGTTGGGATTCAAGACAGCACTCATCGAACGTGATAAACTCGGAGGCGTTTGTCTTAACTGGGGTTGTGTTCCTACAAAAGCTTTGTTAAAATCCGCTGAAATTCTCAACCAGACGAAACATCAATCTGATTTTGGCATCTCCTCTGAAAACGTGAATATTGATTTTACTAAAGTGATAAAACGAAGTCGTGATGTATCGAGCAAAGTTGTCAAAGGTGTAGAATATTTAATGAAGAAAAACAAAATCGATGTTTATCCCGGAGTAGCGCGATTTGCCGGGAAAGATACGATTGATATTTTGAAATCCGATGGTTCAAGAATCCAATTGACTTCTGCGCACATAATAATTGCGACTGGAGCTCGAACTCGTGCATTACCTGGATTTCAATTTGATGGAAAGCAAATCATCTCGAGTTCTGAAGCTATGTTACTGCCGGAAATTCCAAAATCTATGGCTATTGTCGGCGCAGGCGCGATCGGTGTTGAGTTTGCTTACTTCTACAATACTTTCGGAACTAAAGTAACACTTATCGAAATGCTGCCTAGCATTCTTCCAATTGAAGACGGGGAGTTAACCAAATCGCTTGCTTCATCGTTTCAAAAAAGTGGCATTGAAATTTTGACAGAGACAAAAGTTGAACAAGTTGAGAAATCAGAAAAAGTAATTTTGACTGTTGCAACAAAGGATGGTTTGAAACAAGTTGCGGCAGATGTTGTGTTGATTGCCATCGGTGTTCAAGGAAATGTGGAGAATCTCGGATTGGAAGATCTTGGAGTAAAAATAGAACGTAGCGCAATCGTCGTAGATCATCGAACATATAAAACGAATGTCGATGGAATTTATGCAATCGGTGATGTGAATGGCCCGCCATGGCTTGCGCATGTAGCATCAGCAGAGGGAATTGTGTGCATCGAAAATATTGCCGGAAAAAATCCTGTTCCGATAGATTATGATACAATTCCCGGATGCACATATTGCCATCCTCAGCTTGCAAGTGTCGGTTTAACGGAAGAAAAAGCGCGTGAACGGGGATATGATCTTAAAATTGGAAGATTTCCTTTCCGTCCGCTTGGCAAAGCCATGGCTATCGGCGAGAGCGAAGGAATGGTGAAATTAATTTTCGATGCGAAATATGATGAATTACTTGGAGCTCATATTCTCGGTTCTGATGCGACTGAAATGATTGCGGAATTGGTTCTCGCCAAAAAAATGGAAGTCACAGGACACGAAATTATGAAGACGATTCATGCGCACCCGACACTCAGCGAAGCGGTAATGGAAGCGGCAGGTGTCGCATTTGGAGAAGCGATAAATATCTGATGGAATTGCTCGTATGTAATATCGGAAGATCAAGGTATGCAGATGCATGGAAACTGCAGCAGGAATTATTTAATACACGCCGGGAAAACCGAGTTCCCGATATTCTTCTCCTCACCGAACACGAACATGTCTATACCTTCGGAAAGTCAAGCGACAAAAATCATCTGCTTGCAAACGAAGATGAACTTCAGAAAAAAAATATCGATGTTTTAGATGTCGATCGTGGCGGAGATATAACATATCACGGGCCAGGTCAACTGGTCGGTTATCCGATCTTGAGTTTGGATGAACGATATCATGATATTCATCGATACCTTCGAGATATTGAAGAAGTTATTATTCGAACACTTTCAGATTTTGATATTCATGGTAAGCGGCATCCTGATTTCACGGGAGTTTGGGTCGATGATGAAAAAATTGCTGCAATCGGAGTAAAGGTTAGTCGGTGGATTACAATGCACGGGTTTGCGTTGAATGTCAATACCGATCTCTCGCTGTTTGATAGAATTATCCCGTGCGGAATATTTCACAAAGGGGTGACTTCGATGGAAAAATTTAACGGGAAATCGATATTGATGGAGAGAGTCATAAAAAAAATAGTCGATCATTTTGAAGAGACATTCAATTCTTCGGCTGAATGGATTGATGCAGAAGAACTTCAAAATCGACTCCATATCAAAAAGGAAATCATGATATAGTTAATGTATTACCGGAAAGAATTGTTTCCAATATCCGAGGATAGATTATGTCGATAGTAAAAGTTGTCATGCCGCAAATGGGGGAATCAATCACCGAAGGAACAATAGCCAAGTGGCACAAAAAAAAGGGTGATAAAGTTTTGAAAGATGAAACGTTGCTTGAAATCAGCACGGACAAAGTTGATTCGGAAATTCCTGCGCCTGTTTCTGGTACCCTCGTCAATATTCTGGTGGAGGAACAAAAGACTGTTCCCGTGCAAACAATCATTGCAGAAATTGAAACAGAAAGTTCTGCCGTTACCGTCGATTCTGTGCCGACTGTTACTCAAGAGAAAGAAGATAACTCGGTGGGTACTAAGAAAGTTTCAAATGAGACACTGGAGCTTGTTTCGACTTTAGCAGTTTCCGAGCAGAAGAAGGGATCTCGTTTTTATTCGCCTCTCGTTCTGAATATCGCGCAACAAGAAAACGTAAGCATGGCCGAACTAGAGAAAATTCCTGGATCGGGAACCGAAGGGCGCGTTACAAAAAATGATATTCTTTCTTATATCAAGAAAAGACAATCTGAACCTGTTATTTCTATGTCTCCGACAGAAATAAAACCAACAGAACACCAAGCCGTCTCGATAGATGTCAGTCCGGCAAGTAAAGGAAAAATCGTCGACGATGCAACGCTAGCGGCTAAGTATCCTGCGCCTCAACATGAGATTTTGCAGATGAGCAACATTGTGCAGAAGATGGGCATGCACATGTCGGCTAGTTGGAATACTTCACCGCATGTGTTTGCAATTTCTGAAGCCGACATGACAAAAATTGTAAAGTATCGAAAACAGCATGGCGCTGATTTCGAAAAGAGAGAAGGATTCAAATTAACATATACTCACTTCATTGTCAGTGCCACGATCAGGGCATTAAAAGATTTTCCGCTTGTTAATAGTTCCATCGAGGGAGATAAAATAATCCTGAAGAAGTTTATTAATCTCGGTGTTGCGGTTGCGGCCGACAATGGATTGATTGTTCCGGTAATAAAAAATGCTGAAGAAAAAAATTTTCTTGGACTTGCCCGTGCCGTCAACGAACTCGCTCAAAAAACACGAGCAAAAAAATTAATGCCTGACGATGTCAGCGGTGGTTCATTCACCATCACGAATTACGGAGTATTCGGGAATATTATCGGAACACCGATCATCAATCCTCCGCAGGTAGCGATACTTGGTGTTGGAGCATTGCAAAAACGCCCGGTAGTTGTCGATGATGCCGTTGCAATTCGAACAATGACGTATCTGACTCTATCATTCGATCACCGGATCATAGATGGAGCATTGGGAGGAATGTTTGTTCAGCGAGTGACGAAGTATCTCGAAGAGTATGATTTTGCAGCTATTTGAAATAGCAATCTTTACATTAATGAAAATTTTTCAGCCTGAATGAAATTACAATGTACGAAAAAATTATAAGGAACGAAACACAGCAACCGACACTCCGGCGTCCGGAATGGTTAAAAGCGAAATTACCCGGTGGAAAGAATTACGCGCATCTTCGTTCGATCATCGGCGCCCAAAAGCTTCACACGGTTTGTGAAGAAGCACGATGTCCGAACATGGGAGAATGTTGGAATGCGGGAACAGCCACATTCATGATCCTCGGCGACGTTTGTACACGAAGTTGTTCTTTCTGTGCAGTGAAGACCGGCAGACCGACATTGCTCGATGAAGATGAACCACGCCGAGTTGCCGAGACGATAAAATTAATGAAGATTAAACATGCAGTAATTACTTCTGTCAATCGTGATGAACTAAAGGATGGCGGCGCACATATTTTTGCCGAGACCATCCGTTTGACGCGAGATGCGGTGCCGGGGATCAGGCTGGAAGTTCTTATCCCCGATTTTCAAGGAAGTGAAGAAGCTCTGCAAATTGTTCTGGATGCGAAACCGGATATTCTGAATCACAATGTCGAAACCGTTCCGCGCCTTTATCGTGAAGTACGGCCTCAGGCGAAGTATGAGCGATCCATCGAGCTTCTTGATCGTGCAAAGAAAAAAAACGCCATCACGAAAACAGGCGTAATGGTCGGAATCGGAGAAGAGATTGACGAAGTTATCGATATAATGAAAGATCTACGCAAAGTTAATTGTGATATTATGACAATCGGGCAATACCTTCAACCAACAAAACAACATCATCCAATCGTACGGTATGCTACGCCGGAAGAATTTATTCGATTGAAAGAAATCGGATTGTCGATGGGATTTTCTTATGTCGAATCGGGGCCGCTCGTTAGAAGTTCATACCATGCGGAAGTGCAATTGATAAAACAATTTGAAGAGAACAGGCCTCCAATTCTGACTCCAGAATCAAATTAATTTTTTAGCATTTCACATTCACTTAGTGTGGACGCATTCACCGATAGTTGACATTCTTTTCTAAACAGCTATATTATTTAAAAGTGAAGTTTATGGCAGAATTATTTTATCCTTCCCGCATGTTATTAGTAAAGGGGGGGTACTAAACGATATGGCTGTATCGAAAAATGGAAAATATAAGAAGAAGCTCGAAGAGCTTCTTACCGTTTGTAGGAAGAACCTCCGAACAGTAAATTCCGAACTGATCGAACGAGCTTTCAATTTTAGTTTTGATGCCCACAAGAACGACATCCGTGCTTCCGGTGAACCATTTTTCGATCATCCGTATGAAGCCGCATTAATCATTGCGCGTGAAATACCGCTCGATGATGTATCGGTTGCAAGCGCTCTTTTACATGATGTTGTCGAAGATACGGAATATACCATCGATGATGTGAGGGCGGAATTCGGCGGTACAATAGCCGACATCGTTGACGGAGCTACAAAAATCACCAATATCTTCAAGAGTCATGAAATCACTCGAGCAGAAAATTATCGGAAGCTTTTGTTATCGATGGTGAATGATATTCGGGTGATGTTGGTGAAGTTCGCGGACCGCTTGCATAATATGCGTACGCTCGAATATCTTCCTCCGGAGAAACAAGTTCGGCTCGCCAAAGAAACACTCGAAATTTATGCGCCGTTCGCTCACAGGTTTGGTTTGGGAAAAATAAAATGGGAACTCGAAGACCTCGCTTTTAAATACTCCAACAGGAAGATATATGATGAACTATCGCGCCAATTGAATGCAAAGCGCCGGGAACGCGAGCATTTTATCAAAAAATTCATCCAGCCAATCGAAAAACGCCTGAACGAAGAAGGAATGCAATTCGAAATCAGCGGCAGGCCTAAACACCTCTTCAGTATCTATAACAAAATGCAGCAGCGGAATAAACCGCTCGAAGAAATTTACGATCTGTTCGCGGTTCGCGTCATACTTGATACCGAGAATAATAACGATTGTTTTGCAGTTTATGGCATTACATCCGAGATTTATATACCGATACCAGAGAGGTTTAAGAATTATATTTCGATTCCGAAAAAGAATGGATACCAATCTATACATACGACCGTTGTCGGGCCGAATGGAAAGATGGTTGAAGTTCAGATCCGGACACGAGCTATGCACGAAGTTGCAGAAAAAGGAGTTGCCGCACACTGGCGTTACAAGGAAAATGTTTCAGCTCTGGATAAAGAACTTGAAGATTGGGTAAGTTGGGTTCGTGAAGTTTTTGACCACAAAAATGACGACGCATCTCGAAAAGAATTGATCGAAAGTTTTAAGCTTAATTTGTATCAAGATGAAATTTATGTTTTTACACCTCAAGGTGAATTAAAGATAATGCCAAAAGGCTCGACGCCTGTGGATTTTGCCTACGAAATTCATTCGCAAGTTGGATCGCATGCGATTGGTGCAAAAGTGAACGGCAGAATTGTTCCTCTTAATTCGATCTTGCGAAGCGGTGACCAGGTCGAAATAATAACTTCTAAAAACCAAACTCCTAATGCAGATTGGGATAAATTTGTTGTTACCCATAAAGCTAAAACTCACATTCGTCGATGGATCAAAGAAGAACAGCGGAAGTTTGCTATTACCGGAAAAGAATTGTGGGATAAGAAACTTAAAAAAGTAAAACTTCATATCAGCGACGATGATCTCACCGAATATGTCCGAAATGCCCGATTTGATAACCTCACTGAATTCTACTCACAGATTGCCCAGAATGCAGTCAACCTTGATGCATTTATCGAAGAGCTCGAATTAAAACTTCGGCATCCACAACCTGTCGAGCCGGAAAAGGAATCGATAGAAAAGACTTCCATCTTCAAACAATTTGTGAAGACTGCGCGGAATTCACTCGGTAGTATTTTGGTTACTGGCACACAAGACGTCTTCATGCACACTTTTGCAAAATGCTGTAATCCTGTTCCGGGTGATGAAATTGTCGGATTCGTTACCACGGGTGAAGGAATCAAGATACACCGTAAATCATGCCAAAATGCACAACGACTATATGCGGCGCATGAAGATCGTTTGATTGAAGTGAGCTGGCCTGTTACACAGGGGCAACTGTTTGTAGGCGGTATCAAGTTCACAGGTGATGATCGTCCAGGCATGTTAAACGAAATCACAAAAACAATTTCATCTTATAACAACACAAATATCCGAAGCGTGAATATCGATTCAAAAGAAACGATGTTCCACGGATGGATTCTCATTTATGTGAATGATCTCGAACATTTGGCTCAAATAATAACACGACTTAAAAAAGTACCGGGTATTCACGAAGTAGAACGTTTCGAAAAGCAATAAATAGATGATCGGGGAAACACACAATGGACGCACTGACCACCGGACAACGCATACTCGCAATCGATTATGGAACTGTTCGTATAGGACTTGCGGTAAGTGATCCGCTCAGAATCATTGCATCTGCACTTGATACACTCATCAATAACAAATCCTTAAAGCAAACATTATTAAAAATAGTCCAAGAATATAACATCGGATTAGTTGTTGTCGGCCTGCCTGTAACTACACGAGGAACAAATTCGTTAAAAACAAACGAGACCGTGGAATTCGTGGAACTCGTCCGCTCATGGCTGCAGATTCCGGTTATGATGTGGGACGAGCGTTATACTTCGGTCATGGCGCAGCAGTCGATGATCGATATCGGGTTGAAGAAGAAAAAACGCCGGGAAAAAGGAAGGGTGGATCAGATTGCAGCGGCAATTATACTCCAGAATTTTCTTGATGCGAAAGCGTATGAACACCGTGAGGATTTAAATCAAGATTGAAAAACTTAATTTTGAAAATATCGAAAATAGTGCATTCTAATTTTGTCCGCTGGATATTGATCGCCGTTGGATGCGTCGCAGCATTTGAATATTTTACTTTACCGAGTGTGAGTATAGAAGATTTACGAATTCATAATGTAGGTGTGACCGCCTTGATGGAACAACGTGCGAACGAAGCAGCGGAAGCATCTCGTCCATTTCGAGTCGCGCAAAAATGGGTTCCACTGTCAAAAATATCTCAGAATGTAATACATGCTGTCGTTGTTTCAGAAGATGGAACTTTTTTTGAACATAGTGGTTTTGATTGGTACGAATTACAAGAATCGATTGAACAGAATCTTGATGATGGAAAACAGATTAGAGGGGCGAGTACGATTACACAACAACTCGCGAAGAACCTTTATCTTTCTACATCAAAAAATCCATTCCGAAAGATAAAGGAAGCGATTATCACCTTGAGGATCGAAGAACACTTGTCGAAACAAAGAATTCTTGAACTATATTTAAATATCATCGAATGGGGTGATGGAATTTTTGGAGTCGAAGCAGCTGCATTAAAGTACTTCGGAGTGTCGGCTGCAAATTTGAGCAGGGAGCAAGCGTCGCAGCTTGCCGCGGTTATTCCGAGCCCTCTTAAACAGTCCCCAAATCAAAACAGCAGGTATGTCATACGTCGTTCGGGAATTATCTTGCACAGGATGGAGGCGAGAGGCTGGTAGTGAATAAACATGATCTTGACAAACTGATCGATGAGGGTGAAGGCTCGACGATTGAATTCAAGAGAAAAGTATCGACTCCTGAAAAAATAGCTCGCGCTCTTTCGGCATTTGCGAATTCACATGGCGGCTGCATTTTATTCGGTGTCGATGATGATGGTACGATTGTCGGCATTGAAAGTGAAAAGACAGAAATAGAACTAATCACTTTTGCCGGAGAACAGTTGTGTGAACCTCCGGTGATTCCCGACATCGACATCGTACCGGTCAATGGCATTGACGTGATTGTCGCCACTGTTTCAGAAAGCGACAATAAGCCTCATTATTTCCTCGCAGATGCTGCCACTGAGGAAAATGGAGGCGAACGGGTTTATATCCGAGTGAATGATAAAACCGTAATCGCTTCAAAAGAAGTTATTCGAGTTCTCAGAGATGAACGAATAGATGCAAAGCCGCTCAAGATTGAAATTGGAGAGAACGAGCAAAGACTTTTCCGTCATCTTGAAAAACACGAAAGGATCACGGTGAAGGAATTTGCAAAACTGATTAATATTTCCGATCGCAGAGCTTCGAGAACTCTTGTCCGGCTCGTTAGGGCAGGAGTAGTACGCATTCACACATTAGAAAAAACCGATTATTTTACACTTGCCTGATATTCTTAAAAACAATATCCAATATAAAAACCCGGTATCAAAAAGCTGCCAGATGCATATTCCTTACCGTGACGAAAAAACTGATGTTGCATTGATATCTGAAGAAGCAGATGTTTATATGCTACTTCCCATCCGAGATGAATTCCAATCCAACTTTGATCATCAAACCATGCAATTGATTCTGTTCCGATTCCCACAAAGGGTGTAGAATTTTTTTCAAAGAGGAAAAACCGAAGCCGTGCATTATTAATAAAAAGTAGTGTAGCTGCATCAATAGCTACATATCTTCCAATGCTATAATCTATACCAAAACCTTCCAAACCGATTTTAAGTGCAAAAGGATGCTGTTCGCGTATTAAGAGGCTATCTTTGACATTCTGGGCATATAACAACTGAGAATGACTATTCAAAATCAAACAAAAAATAAAAAGATAAAAAAATCGCATTATCGCGAACGGTTTCATAGAAAAATCCTTCCTTGGTATTGTACATTCATATATAACTATTTCTATCTTTCGTTTTGTTTACGGAGTAAAAATGGGAAAGTTACATTTGCAGAGAACTAAAATAGTTTATTTATTTTTCGATAAATCTTTTTATCATTTCTACCGATTCTTCTTCGTTGCTCGTTTTTGATCCGACCATCCTTATTTTTATTCCTTTCTTTCTTAACTCTTCATCGATGATGCTGATAAATACACCACGTCCATTTTGTTCTTTCCCATCGATAGTGGTTGTTTCTATTCCGCAACTAGGAGATCTATTTACTCCTATAATTCCTAAAATTTTAAAACCATATTTTTGGTAATCTTCTAATTGGATTGCTATTTCTTTTGCTTTACTTCTTAATATATTTTGATTTTCTTTTTTCTCGATGAGATTTCTTATGCGAGTATTCTCAAGTAAAAGCTCTCTTTGAGAGCCATCTTTATCTTGTCTATCTAATCCAAGACAGGCAACCTCAGGACAAGGCAACTGAATTATTCCAATTTTATTAGCCATTATAAGATTGATGACCTTATCAAACTGACTTGGTAAATCTGCAGTCCCGTCAGAAATAGAATTTTGGTTCATTAAGCAATGCGCAGTAATAATTATTTTCTTACTTCTAGCATCGTTAAACATACTTCTATCCTTTGAAATATAATTAAACTATCTGTGTTTCAACCAACAAGGATATCTTTGTGTAACTATGAAGAGATAACCGATACCTAAAAGCACGAAGAATGCACAGTAATCTTTCATATTTAATTCTTTAAACTTCATTTTGAAAATTCTCTTACGGATTTGTTGGTGAATTATTTTTTTTGATTATTCTTACCAATTCAAAAACAGCGATACCGTAAGCCACACCGACGTTTAAAGATTGCTTTGTTCCAAACATCGGAATTTCGATTGCGAAATCAGCTTCATCAATAATTGGATGGGACACGCCGGTAATTTCATTCCCGATCACCAGACATAATGGAAAATCTTCGGTTTTGACTTCTGTGTAAGGAAAACTCTTCGTCGTCAATTCCAATACACAAATTTTAATTCCTTGTTGTTTCATTTGGCGAATCGGGACGACCGGATCTTTGTAATACTCCCAGGGTACGGTATCGGTAGAACCCAATGCGGTTTTTTCGATTTCTTTTCGCGGCGGATGAGGAGTGAAACCTGTCAGAAATAACTTTGAGATCCAAGCGCCGTCTGAGGTACGAAAGATTGATCCTACATTATACAATGACCGCACATTATCTATCAGTGCGTAGATAGGAAGACGCGGATACATCTCGAATGAACCGCGGCTCACCCGTTGAGTCGATATTTCGTCATGTGTTCGTTTACGCATCGATTGTCATAAATGCCCAATTATCAAGCAGGAACTAAAATTTTTAATTCACTAATATAATAAAAACAATAAAAACTTGCCTATTTTGATGAAAATTCGTATACTTTAACTCTTTGGGAAAAATAGATTCAAGAGGCACATTGAAGAAAATAATTATTGCTATTGACGGTCCTGCGGCGTCGGGAAAAAGCACTACCGCAAAGTTGGTTGCTGAACGGTTAAATTATTTATATATCGATACTGGAGCGATGTACCGCGCCATCGCATGGTGTGTTCTCCATGAAAAGATCGACCCTGAAAATGAAAAAGTGGTTGCTGAATTAGCGCAAAAAGTAAGTGTGAAACTGGAATACGATCACAATCGTTCTTTGAAAGTGTATATCGACGGGCATGATGTTACTCTGGAAATTCGCCGTCCTAACGTGACTAAAGCGGTAAGTCCTGTGAGTAGTTATCCGGAAGTGCGAAAAGTGCTTGTAGCTCAGCAGCGCGTACTTGGTAAAGATGGCGGGGTGGTTCTTGATGGACGAGACATCGGGACTGTTGTATTTCCGAACGCTGAATTAAAAATTTTTATGGTTGCCAATGCCAGAATTCGTGCCGAACGCAGAGCACGTGAATTTGCCGAACAGGGAATCTCGATAGATTTAAAAACTCTTGAAGATGAAATTATTTATCGCGATAAATATGATTCATTAAGAGTAACTAGTCCGCTTCGAAAAGCCGATGATGCAATCGAACTCGATACATCATCGCGCAGCATCGATGAGCAAGTAGCATTTGTGCTGGAAAAAGCAAAAGCAATTTTGGAAAAATAATGAAGGTTACTGTCGATAAAAATTCCGGTTTTTGCTGGGGTGTAATTCGAACTATCGATATCGCAGAACTGGAATTGAATGAAATAGGGAAGCTGTATTCTCTTGGTTCAATTATTCACAACCCAATGGAGATACAGCGACTGGAAAAAAAAGGATTGAGAACCATTACTCATAACGATATGGGTAGGGTAAAAGGTGAAAAAGTGTTGATCCGGGCACATGGTGAACCGCCTGAGACATACGAAAAAGCAAAACGATATAAAATAAAATTGATAGATGCTACTTGTCCGGTAGTCTCGAAAGTTCAAGAACGGATTAAAAAATTTTATAATGACGGTTATCAGGTAGTGATCTTTGGGAAGATAGATCATGCTGAAGTTATCGGATTGGTCGGACAAACAAACGGTAAAGCAATAGTCGTAAAATCGCTTGAAGAAGTTGGGAAAATTGATTACAGCAAGAAAACGGTTCTATTTTCGCAAACTACGATGGACAAACCGACTTTTTATGCAATCCGAGATGAACTTGCAAGGCGAATAAAAGAATTTGTCGTAGATTCTTTCGAGCAAGAGGCGATAGAGTTCCATGCAAAAGATACGATCTGCGGGCAAGTTTCAGGGCGGGAAAAGAAATTACGTGAATTTGCCGCATCACATGACGTGATTGTGTTTGTCGCAGGACGCGCGAGTTCAAATGGCAAAGTGTTGTTCAATATTGCTTGCGAAGTCAATCCGGCAACGTATTTCATTGAAAATGTTTCGGAATTAAAAGATGAATGGTTTTATGGAAAGGATAGCGTCGGCATTACAGGTTCGACATCGACACCGCAATGGCTGATGGATCACGTTAAACAAAAAATCGAAGAAAAAGTTTTAGTCATCACATAATTCACTTAGTGCAATCAATTAAAAAAATATGAGTATATCTTTTTATCACAACGCATGAAGTTTTGATGACGGCTTCAGGCGGTGATGATGAAAAGAGTGTTTGGAGGTTTAATGACTGACGTAAATCCCGAGAATGTGTCGGACTTCGACGAAAAAGGTTACTCGGAAGAAGAATTCAAAAAACTTGAAAAGATGTATGAAAGCACACTGGGAAAAATCAGTGAAGGCGAGATAGTCCGCGGTCGTGTTATCGCCATCGGTGATAGTGAAGTGTCCATTGATATCGGATTCAAATCGGAAGGAGTAGTTCCGAAACATGAATTCCCGAATCTCAATGATTTGAAAATCGGCGAGGAGATAGAAGTTTTCCTTGAAAGCGTCGAAGACAAAGATGGGAAAATGATTCTTTCCCGCAAGCGTGCAGATTTTATGCGCGTGTGGGAACGGATTACGAAGGCGTTTGAAACAGGTGAAGTGTTGAAAGGACGCTGTGTTCGTCGGATTAAAGGCGGACTCGTTGTTGATCTTATGAGCATCGATGCATTTCTGCCGGGTTCGCAAATTGATATCCGTCCAGTGCGTGATTTTGATGCATTCCTCGGAAGAGAATTGGATTTCAAAGTCGTTAAAATAAATCATCCGTCTGAAAATGTTGTTGTCAGCCATAAAGTTCTGGTTGAGGAAGAAATGGCCGATCAGCGCAAGGCCATCCTCAATAGTCTTGAGAAAGGACAAATTCTCGAAGGCAACGTAAAAGCTATTGCTGACTTTGGTGTTTTTGTCGATCTCGGCGGCGTAGATGGTTTAGTGCATATTACCGATCTTTCATGGGGCCGCGTTACGCATCCATCGGAAGTCGTCAAGCTTGATCAAACAGTAAATGTTGTCGTCCTCGACTTCGATCAAGAAAAGAAACGTATCTCTCTCGGCATGAAACAACTTCAATCACATCCCTGGGAAAAAATTAATGAGAAGTATCAAGTTGGCCAGAAGGTTACAGGAAAAGTTGTTTCACTCGCAGACTATGGAGCATTCATTGAGATCGAAAAAGGAATCGAAGGCCTTATTCATATTTCAGAAATGAGCTGGACTCAGCATATTAAACATCCGTCGCAGATGGTGTCGATGGGTCAAATGATCGAGGCTATCATACTTAGTATCGACAAGGATTCAAAAAAGATTTCACTGGGAATGAAGCAACTCGAGCCCGATCCATGGTTATCGCTAATGCAAAAATACCCAATCGGTTCGAGGCATAATGGCATTGTTAGAAACCTAACAAATTTCGGAGTCTTCGTTGAACTTGAAGAAGGTGTCGACGGACTTGTGCATATTTCCGATCTCTCGTGGACCAAGAAAATCAGACATCCCGGAGAAGTTGTGAAGAAAGGCGACAAGATCGATGTCGTGATTCTTGGAATAGATGTCGATCAACGCAGAATATCACTCGGCCATAAACAAGTAACTGACAATCCATGGGATGGATTTGCAGAGACATATCACATCGGCAAGGATGTTGAAGGGAAGATTGTTCGCATCATTGAAAAAGGTGTGATTGTCGAGATGCCGCTCGGCGTGGATGGATTCGTGCCAATATCGCAATTAGCGCAATCACCTGTGAAGAATATTGCAGACTCTTTCAAACCGGGCGATTCACTCCCATTGCGTGTGATTGAATTCGATAAAGAAAGCAAAAAAATTGTTTTATCCGTGCTCGAATATATGCGCGGTAAAGATCAAAACGTGCTGAACGAATATGTCGAAAAGCATAGACTTCCGGCAATGACGTTGAAGGACGTTGCTGTGGGAATAGAAAAAATTGACATCAACGAAGTTCCGAGCACAAACTAAGTTAAAGTTCAGTTCCAAATCGAGGAGTTGGTCTTCAGAACGAAGGCCAACTCTTTTTTGTTATATCTTTAAATTCGATCTTGATCTAATTCTTAATCTTTTTCAAGCTCTCTCTTACAAGCATAATGAAAAAAGTTGCTTTACATACTCTCGGCTGCAAATTGAATTATGCCGAAACTTCGATTCTAGGCGAGCAATTTGAAAAACACGGTTTTCAACTTGTCGAAGACCACGAACAAGCCGATTTATATCTACTGAACACATGTTCCGTTACCGAACGTGCAAGCAGAGAATGCCGCCAAATAATCAGACGGTTCCATCGACAGTCTCCGTCCTCGGTTGTTCTTGTTGTGGGATGTTATGCGCAGCTCGATCCTGAAAAAATAGCTTCTATCGAAGGTGTCGATTTCGTGCTTGGAACAAAAGAAAAATTTTCAATTTTCAATATTATCCAAGAATTTAAAAAGATAGCTATTTCTCAAATTCATGTCGGTCCAATAAGTGAACTTAACGATTTTGGTCCGGCTTATTCCTCTGCCGAAGGCGGAAGAACAAGAGCGTTTTTGAAAATACAAGATGGATGCGATTATAGTTGCAGTTTTTGTACAATTCCTTTAGCAAGAGGGCAAAGTAGAAGCCAATCGATCGACCAATGTATCGATCAAGCAAATCAATTGGTGAGGCGAGGATTCAAAGAAATAGTGCTTACAGGAGTCAACGTTGGCGACTATGGAATGAAAAATAATTCCTCACTTTTTAAGTTGTTGGAAGAATTGGAAGGAGTGGAAGGATTGGAACGCATCCGTGTTAGTTCGATCGAACCAAATCTTCTCAACGACGAAATCATTCAATTTGTCAAGCAATCCAAGAAAACATGTAAACATTTTCATATTCCTCTTCAAAATGGCAATGATGATATTTTAAATCAAATGCGCAGGCGGTATGGAAGCCGTGAGTATCGAGAATTGATAGAAAAAATTAAAATTCAAATTCCCGATGCTGGAATTGGCGTCGATGTTATTGTAGGTTTTCCGGGTGAGACGAAGGAACATTTTTCAGAAACTCATTCATTTCTTGCAGATTTGCCGGTGTCGTATTTGCACGTTTTCAGCTATTCGGAACGGCCGAATACTCCGGCAATAGATATGAAGAACCATATTGAACCGAAAGAACGAACACGGCGAAGTGAAGTGCTGCGTGCCTTATCTGTTTTAAAGAAGAGAAATTTCTATTCTCAGTATGTCGGAAAGTCTCTTCCCGTTTTATGGGAGGAGACAGTTCAGCCAAACGGAAGTATGGAAGGATTTACGGACAATTATATTCGCGTCCGGACAAAAGCTGTTCCATCATTCTTTAACACAATCGCTCCGGCATACATCGAAAAAGTTGATGATACAATGTGTGAGGCCAAAATCATGAATTTGTAACGTATAGTTCTTCTCTAACGTCATTCCATTATGAAACTTGCGGTTCATTTCGTTTCTTCTTATTATTAAAGGTATATTATGAAAATACAATTTGTTTCCCATATTATATTCTTTTTCCTGTTATCGTGTGGTATAAGCTATGCAGGATCAGATCGAAAAGATTCTTTTTCGATCAATGCTGATATCCAACAGATTCCATCGGTTGAAAAACCGGTTTTGTTTTCATCAGATGTACAACCACAAAAAAAATCTGTCGTCCTTGCTGCAGTTTTATCACTTATTCTTCCAGGTGCCGGTGAGTATTATGCCGATGGATATCATAGGGGAAAATATTTTACTATTTCTGAAGCAACGCTGTGGGGTACTTATGCCAGCTTCGAAATCTACGGTAACGCTGTTCAAAAAGACGCGCATTCGTATGCAAAAATAAATGCAGGAATAGATGAGAACGGCAAAGATGACCTGTTCTACGTGAATATAGGAAATTTCATGAATACAGATGATTATAACGATAAAAAAATGCAAGATAGAACTCCTGATTTGTTGTATAATTCCAAAGCCGGTTATGGATGGCAATGGAATTCTGATGATAACCGGCAGCAGTATAGGGCGATGCGTGTCTCATCTGATAATATTCTCTATAACACTCGTTATGTCGTCGGTGCAATCATTGTAAATCATCTTGTGAGTGCGATAAGCGCCGGGAAAGCTGCCTCCGATTATAATAAATCAATTGCAAGCAAATGGGAATGGCGAATTGCACCGGAAGTTACTATGCTCTCGGGAATTCCTGACGGTATCCAACTACGATTTGAAACTAATTTTTAACAACCTTGTCACGGAGCCTCGAGTAGTCGGGGCTTTTTGATATAGGACAAGTATGGCAGTTCGAACTCTTAAAATGACGATTGAATATGACGGAACTGAATTTGTCGGCTGGCAATTTCAATTAAACGGCAGAAGTGTGCAGGATGAAATCCAAAAGGCGTTTCGACAAATTACCGGGGAAAAGGTAGATGTTGTCGGTGCCGGCAGAACTGATTCCGGAGTTCATGCGATCGGGCAGGTAGCCCATTGTAGAATCACAAAAGAAATACCTCTTCCGGAACTTCAACATTCTTTAAATGGAGTATTGCCTGAGGATGTTGTCCTTCGCTCGATTGAGGAAGCTCCAGCCAGTTTTCACGCACGACAATCAGCTATTGAACGAAAATATAAATATTTTATTTCAAAGAGCCGTTCTGCGGTCAACAGAAAATATCAGTGGTGGGTAAAACATAAACTTGATATAGAATTGATGAAGAAGTGCGCACTTCAAATTCACGGCGAGCACGACTTTGGATCATTTTGCAAAACACAGTCGGATGTTTTACATCATCGATGTATAGTCAATTCGGCTGAATGGGAAGAAGGTAATTCACAGATCATCTTTACAATCTCTGCCGATCGATTTTTACATGGAATGGTCCGTGCGCTTGTCGGCACGATGGTGAATGTTGGCCGTGGATATACGCCACTGGAAGAATTCTCAAAGATCATGGAAGCAAAAGACAGAACAGCGGCTGGTTTTGCCGCTCCGCCACAGGGATTATTCCTGTGGGAAATAATCTATACATAATATTGGGAAAATAAAATGATTGCACATGCCTTAACAGTGTTAGCGCGTGGAGAAAATTTAAGTTATGAAGAAGCTTACAACTCCATGCAGAAAATTTTTGCGGGTGAAGCAACGCCTGTACAAATTTCGAGTTTTCTAACCGGGTTACGTGTTAAAGGAGAAACTATCGAAGAAATAGCTGCTTGCGCAAAAGTGATGCGTGAAAAAGCAACGCGCATTCCAACAAAACACAAAACTTTGGTCGATACCTGCGGTACCGGCGGTGATGGCGGAATTACTTTCAACGTTTCAACCGCATCAGCATTGGTTGCCGCCGGTGCAGGCGCAATCGTTGCTAAACATGGCAACCGGGCAATTTCAAGCAAAAGCGGAAGCTCGGATGTATTGAAAGCGCTCGGCGTCGAAGTTGAAACCATGACTGCGGAGATGATGACGAAATCGCTCGATGAAATCGGAATTTCGTTTTTGTTCGCGCCGCTTCTGCACAGCGCGATGAAATTTGCAGCCCCTATCAGACGCGAACTCGGTTTCAGAACGGTTTTTAATATACTGGGCCCGCTTACTAATCCAGCAGGCGCTCAGCGACAAGTCATTGGAGTATTTAACGAGAACTTAGCTAAACAAATCGCGGACGTTCTTGTGATGCTCGGAACGGAACATGCATGGGTTGTTCATGGCGCGGGTGGATTTGATGAAATATCGACTCTCGGTAAAACAACCATATTTGAGGTTAAAAATCAGAACGTCAAGAATTTTTATATTAACCCTGAAGAATTTCAAATTAAAATTGCTAATGTCGAAGACGTAAAAGGAAGCGATCCGGCGAATAACGCAGAGATTCTTCTCCAAATATTCGGGGGGAAGAAAGGACCGTATCGCGACATCACTTTAATGAATACCGCCGCTGCATTAGTTGTATCGGGAATTGCAAACGATTTTCCCGAGGGTATCAAAAAAGCTTCAGAATCGATCGATAACGGATGCGCGTTAAAAAAACTTGAAGAGTTGCGGCGTTATTCTCACGCTGGATAGTTTCGGAATCAAGGAAATTCAGATCCGGCAAATTAAATTCAAAATATGTATATTTTATTATGGTAGATATCTGGCTTGAAGCATTACTTATTGTGTGTTTGATTCTTCTAAACGGCTTTTTCGCTGCCAGCGAAATATCTATTGTTGCCAGCCGTAAAAGTAAAGTAAGAGAATTAAGCGAGCAGGGAAGCCGAAGAGCAAAACACATAGAAAATCTTCAGTCATCACCCGATTCTTTCTTCGCCACTGTGCAAATCGGAATGACGTTGATGGGTGCCCTTGCGTCTGCTCTTGCAGGTGTCGCCGCAGTAGAATATTTAAAACCATTGATTGCACAAATCAATGGCATCGGATTATACGCAGAACCAATTTCAGTGTCTTTAGTCGTTCTTCTTGTAACATTTGCGACCCTTGTCATCGGAGAGCTTGTTCCTAAATCTCTCGGCATGCGCCATTCTATTAAAGTCGCTCTTTTTGTAGCTCCAATCATATCTTGGTTTTCGCGAATCCTTTCAATCCCAATCAAATTATTGGCATACGTCAGCAATCTAATACTGAAACCTTTGAAAGATAAAACAAGTTTCATGGAATCAAGGATTTCTGAAGAAGAGTTCAAACTCATGCTCGAGGAAGGAACGAAGACCGGTGTCATTGATAAAACAGAACATGAATTGATTTCAAGCATTTTTGAATTTACCGATACAATCGCAAAAGAAGTGATGGTTCCTCGTCCGGATGTGGTGGCAATCGATATCTCTACACAACCTGAAGATCTGATACACATCGTGATAGAACAAGGCTATTCAAGAATGCCGGTGTATAATGGTACGCTCGACAATATTGTCGGCGTTTTTTATGCCAAGGACTTAATCAATCTCCTGGAACATAGAGCGTTGATAATATTGCACGACATCGTCCGTCCGGTTCTCTTCGTTCCTTTAACAAAAAAAATAAGCCAGTTGATGCGTGAACTTCAATCGAAACATTTTCACATGGCAATCGTTGTCGATGAATTTGGAACCTTTAACGGCATCGTAACGATGGAAGATATATTGGAAGAAATTGTCGGCGAAATTCATGACGAGTATGACGAAGAGGTGAAACAAGTTGAATCGTTCGTCGATGGTGCAGTTTTCGTCGACGGACGAATTTCTGTAGACGACTTTAACAAGAGATTCGGCACTCTCATACCCGAAGATGCGAATTATGAATCGATAAGCGGATTTCTGCTGAACATCTCAGGCAAAATTCCTGAATTGAATGAAGAAATTCGATACGGTCCGATCACATTTATTGTCACGAAAAAAAGTCATCGCCGAATCTGGCAACTCAAGGTGAAGGGATTGATCGAAGCAAAAGCTTCATTAGAAATGAAAGCGAAGCATGGCAACGATACTCGATAGAATCATCGAATACAAGCGAAAAGAGGTCGCCGAACAGAAGAAATTTGTCGCGATGGATGTGATGGTTCGAAGAGCGAATGAAATTAACGCTCAACGCCGTTCATTCAGCGGGGCTTTACACGGTGAAAAAATTTCAGTCATTGCAGAAATAAAGAAAGCGTCCCCCTCAAAAGGTGTGTTGGTTGATCGATTTGTACCGGCGGAAATTGCAAACGAGTATCAAAACGCCGGGGCCAAAGCGCTATCGGTTTTGACAGATATCAATTTTTTCCAAGGTTCGGTGCAAGCGCTTATCGAAGCAAGGAATGCTTGTTCGCTTCCCGTCTTGCGCAAAGATTTTATCATCGACGAATATCAAATCTATGAAACAAAGGCGATAGATGCTGATGCATTTTTATTGATTACAGCGGTATTGAGTGAAGAAGAATTAAAAAAATACATTGCATTAGCGAACGAATTAAACCTTGAGTGCCTTGTAGAATGTCATTCAGAATATGAAATTGAGCAATCGATTGAAGCGGGAGCATCAATCATCGGTATCAATAATCGTGATTTGAGAACTTTCGATGTGCGGTTGGAACATTCGATCGAATTAAAAAAATATATCCCGGAAAATATTATCAGCGTTAGTGAAAGCGGGATTAAGTCGCAACACGATGTTAAGAAATTGCATGAAGCCGGTTTTAATGCAATTCTTGTCGGCGAACATTTAATGAAACAAGATGACCGTGTGATAGCGCTCAATAATCTTGTGGACCTTAAATGAATAATATCCTGGTAAAAATATGCGGAATCACAAATCTTGAAGATGCGCAGGAGTCTGTACGTTGCGGCGCAGATGCTCTTGGTTTCATTTTCGCAAAGGAAAGCCCGCGGTTTATCGCACCTGAAGTTGCATGCGAAATTATCAAACAGATGCCGGAACACATTACAAAGGTCGGTGTATTTGTGTCTGCAACACGGCGGGATATCGATAATATAATTCGCGTTGCTCAATTGAGCGCTATCCAGTTGCATGGCGAACAACATCCGGAAGATTGCACAGGGTTCGATGTCTCAGTCATAAAAGCTTTTAGAGTTGGAGGGACATTTGATGTTGCACAAATTACAAGATATGAAGTCGATGCTTTTCTCCTGGATACGCTTCGTCATGGAAAAGCAGGTGGGACTGGCGAGGTGTTCGATTGGAACATTGCAGTACGCGCAAGATCAATGGGAAAAATGTTTCTTTCAGGAGGATTGAATCCAAAAAACATTGAAGATGCGATAAGGTTCGTTCGACCATACGCAGTAGATGTCAGTTCCGGAGTCGAGAGTCATCATGGAAAAAAAGATTTTAAGAAACTAAAAGAATTCATCACTCGGGCAAAATCGACAACAATATGAACTATCAAGAAAAAAAGTATCCTTATCCGACAGCCGACGGACATTATGGAAAATTCGGAGGAAAATATATTCCAGAGACGCTTGTTTCAGCAGTCAAAGAATTGGAACGCGTTTATTCGGAGGTAGAAAACGATCCGGTTTTCTGGAAAGAGTTCCATTTTTTATTGGAGAAATATGCTGGCCGTCCGACTCCACTTTACAAAGCGGAACATTTAACCGAATACGCCGGAGGGGCGGCAATTTATTTGAAACGTGAAGACCTGTGTCATACGGGTGCGCATAAAATAAATAATACCATTGGTCAGATTCTTTTGGCACGAAGAATGGGTAAAAAGCGCATCGTAGCGGAGACAGGAGCAGGTCAACATGGAGTCGCAGCCGCCACAGTCTGTGCTTTGTTCGGACTCCCGTGTATAGTTTATATGGGAGAAGAAGATATTGAACGTCAGGCTCCGAATGTTCAACGCATGAAATTGCTTGGAGCTGAAGTTCGTCCGGTAAACTCAGGCAGTCGGACATTGAAAGACGCAACAAGTGAAGCTATCCGCGATTGGGTGACAAATGTCGATTCAACATTTTATATCATCGGATCAGTTGTAGGAATGCATCCATATCCAAAGATTGTTCGTGATTTTCAATCGGTGATAGGGAAGGAAACACGGACACAGTTTTATGAATATGAAAATCGTCTTCCTGATGCTATTGTTGCATGCGTTGGAGGCGGCAGCAATGCGATGGGAATTTTCTTTCCATTCATCGATGTAGCGGATAAAATAAAATTGATCGGTGTAGAAGCTGCCGGTGAAGGATTAGATTCCGGGAAACATGCGGCTTCGCTTTCACGGGGAACACCCGGCGTTCTTCACGGAGCATTTCAATATCTACTGCAGGATAAAAACGGACAAATACAAATTGCTCACTCGATTTCGGCAGGCTTGGATTATCCCGGCGTCGGACCGGAACACTCCTATTGGAAAGATGCCGGCTACGCGAAGTACGTTTCAGTAACAGATCGTGAAGCTCTCGAAGCATTTCATCTGCTTGCTCGATGTGAAGGAATAATTCCAGCTCTGGAATCGTCGCATGCACTTGCACATGCCATCGTGTTGGCGAAAAAATTGGGTAAGAATTCATCGATCATCGTCAATTTATCCGGACGAGGCGATAAAGACTTAGCGACAGTACTTCGAATGACACAATGACTTTGCTGAACGGACAGCTATCGATTATGCAGTCCGTACTTCTGTTTTCGTCTTGAATTATTTTTGCAAATGAAATCTTTCTCGTTCTATTCCCACGATAGAATTAGAGAGGATTCGATGACGGAGTGGACGACAATATTCTATCGTAAAATCTTTTTTCATTTGTACCGATTTTGCATCTACGACGGAGACAAGACACCTCGCCTCTTGAGTTTTTCAAAGAAAACTTGTACCATACACGCAACAATAGCATGTGAGAGTCGATGAACCAGCAAGGGAATATTTTGTTATCAATTGTGCCGGATGTTCGTGACGATGAAGCGGCGAAGCTTTTTAACGGTACATTCATTGCGGATGAAATCAAACAATTTAATTCTTCGATTCTTATCGATATAATTAGCCATTCACACCGGACGCAAAAATATAAATTTATGATTCTTACATCCATACCAGGGTACGAAGAATTTTTAGCTCCACATCTTTTAACAAACATTGAACTTCACACGGATGACAATCCGCCGAATAATTATTCCTATTCTTTCATTCTTGATAAAATGAAAAATAAAATGGGTTGGAAATCTGTCGTGATGCTTGCCGGCTTTCACCCGCTCATCACTCCCGGACACATTCAAAGTGCGTTCAGCATGCTCGAACATGAGAAAGATACAATCGTCTATGGCGCTACCGAAGAAGGATTGTTATATCTTTGCGGAATGAATAGCGAGCATCAACTTCTCCGCCGTATCGATGAAAATATTTTTCATGCCAGGAGTATGTACCTTGATCAATTCTGCAGTACGGAGAGCATGATATTTCCGTTGGAAACATTACCTGCATGTTCTACACTTGAAGATCTTCATTATATCAGAGAAACGATTGAAAAGATGGTGGAACATCATCAATGTTATCCGAAGAAAACACTGGAATTTTTGCGGCACCACGAACGTTGCTTTAATCACCTTAAGGTTAGTGAATGAAAATCGGAATATTTGGGGGTAGTTTTAATCCTCCGCATTACGGCCACCTATTGCTCGGTGAGTTTGCGAGGGACCAATACTCTCTCAACAAAATATTATTCATTCCGTCCTTTATTCCGCCTCATAAACAGTACCAAAGCCTTGCATCGTCAGAACACCGCCTTGTAATGCTGCAGATTGCGATTGAAGGAAATAGATTTTTTCAAGTATCGGAGATTGAAATAAAACGAGGTCAAGTCTCGTACACCATCGATACGGTAAAACAAATCGAACAGCAATATCCTTCTGCAGATTTATTTTTGATTATTGGAATCGATAATCTCATCGATTTTTATTCATGGCGCGAACCCCAAGAGCTTCTCGACATGGTTCAACTTATCGTTTTTAATCGTCCCGGTTATAAATTTGAAGATATTCCACCAACATTGAAGGATGCCGTACAATTTGTGAATGCGCCTCTTCTAGGAATTTCGTCGAGTGAAATCCGTCGACGTGTGCAAGCTGGACGATCCATCAAGTACACAGTTCCTCAACTTGTAGAAGAGTATATAAAAAAACATTCTCTCTATCATCTATAAAAAGGAAAAAGTTTCGTAAGATCGAAGCACATTGTTTAATAATTCACAATTGACAATTCGTTTCATTTTAGGCACATCTCAACCTTTAAGTCGATCATACATACAAATGCAACGGCTTGAGAATAAAAAAAGTTTTGGTTATATTATATCATCGTAGGAGAAAAATGTCGCTTAAATATAGACTTCAAAATATTTTCGTTTCAACGTTTGCCGTTCGAGCATACCTCGTTGTGGGTATTCTTGCTTTTTTCTTTATAACCGTTAATTATTTTATAATGCCTTGGATTGTAAACCATGGCGGCATAATTAAAGTACCCGAAGTTGAAGGAATGACATTCGATCGAGCGAAGTTTTTTCTCGATTCGTTGGGATTTGATGCCAGAAAAGGTGACGTGAGGACAGATCCACGGAGGGAAGCGGGCATTGTGGTTATGCAGAATCCTCCGGCAGGAGACGCAGTGAAGTTTGGCCGTCGTATATATCTAACTGTAAGCGGTGGCGAGCCTGTTGTTACTGTGCCCGATCTTAAAGGTCGTTCACAGCGCGACGCCCGTTTTTTATTGATGAGGAATGGCTTAAATCTTGGCGAGATTAATTTTGAAATTTCGAAGGAGTATCCGGAAAATACAGTAATAAAACAATCGGTTGAAGCGGGGGATGGGGTACGAAAAGGAGCATATATTCGGGTGGTCTTGAGCCTTGGCGACGGAACTGGAAAAGTTGAGGTTCCCGATCTTAATGGAAAGACTACTCACGAAGCTGAAAAATTATTGGCTCAACGAGGATTAAAGATTGGCAATATCTCATATCAGGTGAATCCGGATCTTCCATCGAATACAATTCTATCACAGTTTCCTCATCCGGGGATACCAGTAACAATGGGCCAAACTGTCGACTTATTCGTCGTACAACCCGGAGGAAAAAAGTTAAAAGAAATCCAAGAATAACAAGGACAATTAAAAGACAATGATCTCTGAAAATACAATAAAGAACGCATCAACAGAAAAAAAGAAAAAGCTGCAAATCGCACCATCGATACTGGCATCGGATTTTGTAAATCTTCGGCAGCAAATAGTTCTCGTGGAAAAAGGAGGTGCCGACTGGCTCCATTGTGATGT
The DNA here is from genome assembly GCA_963835935.1 of Ignavibacteriota bacterium. Classification (GTDB taxonomy): domain Bacteria; phylum Bacteroidota; class Ignavibacteria; order UBA10030; family CAVZMI01; genus CAWIHK01. Next base: position 1,640,346 of record CAWIHK010000001.1, on the reverse strand, counting down.
GATGGACGGAAGATTTGTGCCGAATATTACAATTGGCCCGCCGGTGATACGTGCAATAAAAAGTATCGCTACAATTCCACTTGATGTGCATTTAATGATTGTTGAACCGGAACGATACATTCTAAAATTTATTGAAGCTGGAGCACAGAGGTTGACGATTCATCAAGAAGCTACTCCGCATCTTCATTGTGCAGTTCATTCAATAAAAGAGCACGGAGTTGAAGCCGGTATTGCGATAAATCCATCAACACCAATTGGAACTTTATCAGAGATAATACGGGATATTGATCTTGTCTTGATCATGTCTGTCAACCCCGGGTTCGGTGCACAGGAATTTATTAAAGGATCACTTCGTAAAATTAGTGAAGTTTCGGAATTGATCCGCAAAACTTCATCGGAAGCGGTTATCGAAGTGGATGGAGGAATCAATCTATCAACGATTGGAGATGTGGCTCGCGCCGGTACAACCATTTTTGTCGCAGGCACAGCCATCTTTGGAGAACAAAACATTTCTGCCGCTGTGCACGAACTTCGAGTAGCAGCAGAAAAGGCCATCTCTCCAATTTAAAACGGAAACTATGTTTAAGAAAAGTTTCCGTGTCCGGATTCTTTCAGAATCACCTCGTGCCCCTTCATTATTAAGGAAAAAGAGACAAAATTATTAAATAATTAATTTAATACTTGACAAAAACCAAATTAATTAATATATTTATTCAGATTTACTTTGCATCGTGAATGAGGATGATTTCACGATCAAAAAAATATTCGGAGTACTGAACATGGTACTAGATGAAATCGATATCAAAATCTTAGAAATTTTGCAAAAAAACGGCCGCACAAGGCGAAGCGATCTGGCAACAATAGTAGAATTATCCATTCCGGCTGTGAGTGAACGTATGCGCAAACTCGAAGAGGATAGATATATACTCGGTTACTATGCACTGCTCGATGCGCATAAGTTAGGAAAAAGTTTGACGGCATTTATCACAGTGACGGTCGATTCATCTCGTCATTATCAAACATTCATCGATCACACGAAACAGGTTGAAGAAATTCTTGAATGTCATTCGATCACTGGAGAAGGTACTCACCTGTTAAAAATCCGCCTCGAAGATACTTTATCTCTTGAAAAAATCCTTTCAAAGATTCAATCATGGCCGGGTGTCGTAAAAACAACGACGGATGTAGTGTTGTCGGCAATTAAGGAATCGTTGGCAGTCAAACTGCCAAAACCTGCAGTGTCGAAAACAGAACATATGGTTCGAAAAAGTGTTGAAGGAAATTAAATATACTAACTGAAAAAATCTAACAATCAACAAGAGAAATCAATGGCAAATAAGAACGCAGCAGCAATCGAAAAAGTACTCAAACTCGTTAAAGACGAGGGAGTAAAAATGGTCGATTTTAAATTTATGGATTTTCCTGGACTATGGCAGCACTATTCGATGCCGATTCAGGAATTTGATGAAGATATTTTTGAAGAAGGCAATGGATTCGATGGTTCCAGTATCCGCGGTTGGAAAGCAATCAACGAAAGCGATATGCTCATCATGCCGGATCCGACAACGGCCATCATTGATCCGTTTTTTGAGTTAAAAACATTAAGCTTAATTTGCGACGTTGTTGAGCCGCTGACCAAGGAAAAATATGGCCGCTGTCCGCGCAACATTGCTCAAAAAGCAGAAGCTTACTTGAAGTCTACAGGCATGGCAGATACCGCATACTTCGGACCCGAAGCAGAATTTTTTATTCTCGACAACGTTCGTTTCGATTCAAATGAGCACGAGAGTTATTATCATATCGACTCAATCGAAGGTCGATGGAATTCTGGAAGAGATGAAAATCCGAATCTGGGATATAAACCACGATATAAAGAAGGATATTTTCCGGTTCCGCCGTCAGATCAAACAATACCTATTCGCGATAAAATGGTGCAGAATCTTCTTGCTGTCGGCTTACATGTAGAGAAATCTCATCACGAAGTTGCAACCGCTGGTCAGGCTGAAATCGACTTGCGGTTTTCACCACTTCTTCAAATGGCTGATAGCTTAACCCTCTTTAAATATGTTCTTAAGAATACAGCGTATTCAATGGGGAAGACGGTAACATTCATGCCAAAGCCGATATTCGGAGACAATGGATCAGGTATGCACGTTCACCAGAGTCTTTGGAAAGACGGGAAGCCGCTATTCTATGGTGATAAGTATGCGAACTTGAGCGAGATGGCTTTATATTACATCGGTGGTTTATTGAAACATGCGCCAGCTCTCTGCGCAATCACAAACCCCACAACGAATTCTTATAAACGGCTTGTTCCGGGATTTGAAGCTCCGGTTAATCTTGCTTATTCACAACGTAACCGCAGCGCATCGGTGCGAATACCGATGTATAGCGTAAGTCCAAAATCTAAACGCGTCGAGTATCGATGTCCCGATCCATCCTGTAATCCGTATCTCGCATTTGCCGCAATGCTAATGGCTGGAATGGACGGTATCATTAAAAAAATTGATCCGGGAAAACCACTTGATAAGGATATTTATGATATGTCACCGGAAGAGTTGAAGGAAGTCCCGTCCGCTCCAGGTTCACTCACAGAAGCATTGATAGCATTGGAACGCGATCACGATTTCTTGCTCCGTGGCGATGTGTTTACGGAAGATGTGATTAATACATGGATTGATTATAAGATTGAAAAAGAAGTGAAGCCAATGTCGCTTCGTCCTCATCCATTTGAATTTGGATTGTATTTCGACTGCTAGAATGATGCTTGAATAGGACGATCTGATTGCCACTATTAGCCATGGTGGTTTACGGTAACGCCTCGGTTCCGCAAGGGATCGGGGCGTTATTTGCTTTTGGCAGGTCAGAGTATTACTTTTTACTTATTATTAATTTAAAAAACAACCGGCGATTGAAGGTAAATCCATGGCACCAATCGATTTTTGCGCACACATCCGCACTGTACCTGACTTCCCCAAAAAAGGAATTATGTTTCGCGATATCACTACACTTTTGCAGTCGAAAGAAGTGTTCGCTGAACTCGTTGAAACATTCGTTGAGAAATATCGTACAGATCGCATCGATGCAGTCGTAGGAATTGAATCGCGCGGTTTTATTGTCGGTGCAGCCTTGGCACATCGCCTTGGTGTCGCATTTGTCCCGATTAGGAAACCGGGTAAATTGCCGGCGAAAAAAATTAAAGAAGAGTATTCACTTGAGTACGGAACTGACGCAATCGAAATTCATGCGGACGCTTTGCATCCCGGCGATAAAGTGTTGATACATGACGATCTGCTGGCAACAGGAGGAACCGTCGGCGCGGCATGCAGACTTGTTGAACGACTTGGTGCTAAAGTAGTCGGGATATCATTCATTATTGAATTAAGTTACTTGCTTGGACGCGATAAAGTAAAAAATTATCCGGTATTCTCACTTGTTCAGTACGACAGTGAGTGAGAGGAAATTAGATTTAGATTAATTATCGAAAAGAATAAAAACAAAAATATACTATTCAAGGGAGGAAGTATGAAATCCAAGGGCTGGATCATAGCGCTCGGAATTATTGGCATACTTATTTTATTTGCAATTCTAATAATCGGTTCGGGTATAGGAATTTACAATGGATTAGTGAAGAAAGATGAAGGCGTGAAAGAAGCCTGGGGCCAGGTTCAAAACCAATACCAGCGGCGCTTTGATTTAATTCCTAATCTTGTAGAGACTGTCAAAGGGTTTGCGAAACAAGAACAAACTGTTCTCATCGGTGTCACAGAAGCACGTGCGAAAGTCGGGCAGATGAACATATCGCCGGAGGTGTTGAACAATCCGCAGGCATTCAAACAATTTCAATCCGCACAAGATAATTTATCCGGAGCGCTGTCGCGCTTGATGGTTGTCGTAGAGCAGTACCCGCAGCTTAAATCTGATCAGAATTTTTTGCAATTGCAAGCCCAGTTGGAAGGCACTGAAAACAGAATCGCGGTCGAGCGGAAACGCTTCAATGAAGTTGTTCAGGAATTTAATACGACAGTTCGAACATTTCCCACATCAGCAATAGCCGGAATGTTCGGTTTTCAACAGAAACCGTATTTCGAAGCACAAGCTGGAGCTGAACAAGTGCCCAAAGTAAAATTCTAAGACGAAGGATCATGTTAAACTAATACAATGAAGTTTCATCTTAAAATATATTTTCTAATAATATTTTTCTTCATCAATTTTGTAATTACGAATGAAGGCTGGGGGCAAATTGTTCCCACGCTCAATCAACATGTGACTGATAATGCCGGTATCCTGACAAGCGCTGAATGCTCGATGCTGGATAAAATGCTTTCCAATTTTGAAGATTCAACGTCGGTTAAAATTAATGCTTTAATAATTTATTCGTTGTGGGACAATGATCTTGTTGATTACACGAAAGAAGTCGCAAAAAAGAATTCCATCGGAACTGGGGATCACAAGGATATTCTTGTTCTTATTGCCATAAAAGAGCGACAAATCCGTATTCAAGTCGGCAAGGGACTTGGAAGCAGAGTTCCGGATGCTGCTGCATCGGCAATCATCGAACAAAATATTAAACCGAATTTTCGGCAGGGACATTACGCAATCGGACTTCAGTTATGCCTCACTTCACTTATGCAGAAGACTGGAAGTGAATCTAATGGATTATCATTTGACAAATATAGAATCTCATCTTTTCATCCGTTCGGCGAACATTCAATTGTTTTCATTATCGTCTTTGTTGTTATCCTCGTTGTAGCCGTTCTCTTTTTCGGTCGTGGAGGTGGATATTATGGCGGGAGTGGCGGCTGGAACTCTTACGGTTGGGGATGGGGTGGTGGTGGATTTTTTGGCGGAGGATTTGGTGGTAGTGGTGGCTTTGGAGGCGGTGGCGGCAGTAGTGGATCATTCAGCGGAGGAGGTGCAAGTGGAAGCTGGTAAATGTAAGGCAGTAAAAAACAAACAAATAAAAAATATTATTTTTCTTATTCAGATTATTTGGATATCCATTATTATTGCACAATCTGCATTTGGGCAAGATATTCCAATACTTCATCAACGTGTAACCGATAACGCTGGAATACTGAGCTCCAGCGAAAGACAGATGCTGGAAGAGATGCTCGCACGCTATGAAGATTCTACATCGAATCAAATTGCAATATTGACGATTCCGTCTCTCAACGGCAATGATCTCTTCGATTATGCGCAACAAGTTGCAGAGAAGAATAAAATAGGAACAAAGGAACATAATAATGGTATTCTTCTTCTCGTTGCCGTTAAAGAACATGAGATTCGCATTCAAGTTGGATATGGGTTGGAAGGAAGTGTGCCGGATGCGGTTGCGGTTATAATCATCGATCAAGAAATCAAACCGCTTTTTAGACAAGGCAATTATTTTGCAGGACTTCAGGCCGGACTTCAATCAATTATCAAAGCTACAAGAGGTGAATACAAAGCAACTCCAACATCACACTTAAATCAAAAAGAGTTAAAATCAATTTGCACGATTATTATCTTTCTCTTTTTCGTTTTCTTTTCTATGATAATGAGATTTGCTCGTGCATTCGGATATCATGTCAGCGGTTCCGGCCATCGTAGGTATTCTTCCGGCTTGGGCGGTTTTTGGGGTGGTGGATTTGGAAGCGGCGGTTTCGGCGGAGGCGGTGGTTTCAGTGGGGGAGGATGGAGCGGTGGAGGTGGATCATTCGGAGGAGGAGGAGCAAGCGGAAGTTGGTAGAGTAGAAACCTATGGAATCTAAACTTGTTTTACATCCCGAGCAGGAACACCATTTATTCCGATTAATGGATGACGTACTTTTATTGTGTGATGAAAAAGGAAGAATTGTTGAAGCTAGTAAAGGTGCATGTTCTTTTCTTGATGCGTCGCGTCAGATCCTAAAAAGAAAAAGCCTTTTCGAAATCGTCGATCAAAAAGATCACTCCCGTCTTAAAAAAGCATTTTCACGAAAAACCAGCGAACAGCGAATTGTAGTCCACGTTCAATCACTCTCAACAAAGAAATCTATTACCAAATGCTCAATGCATCTTACACGGAACGGCAATACAATATTGTGCGTATTGCCGCATGATGGCGCCCAGTCAGCCCGTCAATTGCGTTTGCTTGCAACAGCTTTATGGTATGCCGATGATGCCATCAGTATAATAGATTTAAAAGGAAAAATACTCTACACAAATGAAGCGCGCGAAAGATTAATCGGAACTGGTCACCACGAAATAATTGGCCGGAGCATACAAAAATATTCGCATGATTCAGAAACACCATACCTTCAATTTATTATCCAACAAACAATTGAAAATAGAAAATGGGTTGGCGATGTAGAGTACCGTTCGGCAGATGGAAAAAGCGTAATAGTTTCGCTGGTAACCTCTTTGATCACTGATGAACATGGCAAGCCGTTTGCAATTCTCAAAAGTGCGCGCGACATCACTAAACGAAAAAGTTTCGAATTAGATTTACTGGAATCAGAACACCTGTTCCGGAATTTAATAGATACAATGGCCGATGCAATATTGTTGACCGATCTTGAGGGTACAGTATTAGAAGTAAACAAAGGTTTTGAAACAATAACCGGTTATTCAAAATCGGAAGTGATCGGTCAGGTATTCCCGTATCCATGGTTGCCTGATAATGAAATGCCGCGTATGGTGCTTTGGATTTCAGAACTAAGATTAAAAACATCGATGCATGACTTCGATATTCATTGGACTTCAAAATCGAAAACACAGATTGCTATTAGCTTGAATACAACCATGCTGCGAAATGAAACCGGTGAACCAGTAGCAATGCTCAACATCGCCCGCGACATCACTGAGCGCACCAGACTTGCTCAAGCACTCGAACATCGAACAAGACAGATCGAAATGTTGAATCGCATTATCAGCCATGCAAATGCAAATATGATGAACGATGAATTGTTGCATTTGATTCACGATGAATTACAAACATTTTTTAGTTTTGACCAGATTACTATGTGGTATCTTGATCCATCGAATATTTATCTCGAAGCCGCCGGATCTATTCAGCACGACTTTTTTCCAAAAGGAATGAGGATACCATATATTTCATCGATTTCACGTTTTGCACTTGATCAACTTCAACCTGTTCTGATCAATGATTTTGGAGGGCAGGGAAGTGATTGCCAATCGACTTTAGAATATCAAAACGGCTACCGCTCCGCAATATCAATCCCCATCCATATCAAAGATTTGACGATCGGGGTGTTCAATATTTTAAGTTCAGAACCGGATGCATTTTCCGAACAGATGACCATACTCGTCCAGCCGATTATCGATCACATCGCTCTGACTATCGAGAAAACCAGGTTGTACAGTGAACTTCGAAATTCAGAAGAGAAATATCGTTTGTTGGTTGAGACTGCACGCGACATGGTATTCGCGTTGAATTTAGACGGCGATTTTGTTTATATCAGTCCGAGCGCATATAATTTCACAGGTTATTCACCGAACGAGTTACATCGGAAAGGAATTAGCGAACGGACTATCCATCCGAATGATTTGAGGCGTCTTCAAGCTTTTATTCGTCTTCTCAAGCGTGGCATTGATATTCCACACGACAATCAGAATATTGAAGTCCGAATTTATCATAAAAATGGATCCATCATTTGGGGTTCTGTTTCATGGACGCCCATCATAAACGATATGGGAATAATAAAAGGCGTTCAAGGTATTGTCCATGATATAACGGAAAGAAAATTAGCCGAACTAAAAATTTCCAAACAAATGCACCAGCTTCATGTTTTATATGAATTTAGCCGTCAGATTACTTCATCGCTTGATCCACAAGAGATTGCGAACTTAACTGCTCTTTCAATGGAGAAGATTGTACCTTATAACTCTTTCAAGATAGAAAAATATGATCATTCTCGGAAAACTCTTACTACTCTCGTCGATATAGAAATTCAAAACGGAAATCGAATCCAAAAAGACGACGCATTTGTACCGGAAAAAATACAAGAAGGAACCCCATCTTTTAATGTGGTGACGAATCGTGTCCCGTTTATTCTCCGGAACTATCACGAAATAAATTCCAAAATTTCTTCAGAGGAAATTCTTCCGATCTCTTTAATTGCAGTGCCCATCTTTTCAAAGGAACAAATTCTTGGCGTGATGACGATTCAAAGTGAACCTTCAGAATTTTATACCGACGATCATCTTCATCTTTCTGAAAATGTCGCAAACCTCGCAGCACTAGCTCTGGAAAAAGCTATGCTCTATAAAGAAACACTTGAGAAGTCGGTGGAAATCCATGGGCGTAATAAGGAGTTAGACGATTTCACGTATGTCGTTTCTCATGATTTAAAAGAACCGTTGCTGAGCATCGAAGGCTATAGTAAAATTCTTTTTTCTGATTTTGCAGCTGGGCTTGGGGAGGATGGGGCTGAATATCTGCATGCAATCTCGGAGTCATGCCGCCGAATGAAAACACTCATTGACGATCTGCTTGAACTATCGAGAATCGGTCGTGTCTCGGAAACATTTGCTCCTTTATCAATGGATGAACTTCTACAAGAGATTAAAGAGGATTTCGAGTTTACACTGAGTGATCGAAACGCCGAACTTCGTATTCAAAAACCGATGCCGATTGTTCAAGCAAACAAAACACAAATGAAATTGGTTTTCCGAAATCTAATTTCCAATGCATTGAAATTCAACCATTCTGCAAATCCACTCGTTGATATTTTTTGGGAGGAGGACGAAACACATTTTCGATTTTCGGTGCACGATAACGGAATCGGGATACCGGAAAAGTATTTTGAGAAAATATTTATTATCTTTCAAAGGCTTTATCCCGTTGAAGAATATGAAGGGACTGGAGCTGGATTGACAATTGTGAAAAAGATCGTTGAATTTCATAAAGGACGAATCTGGGTTTCTTCACGTGAAGGAGAAGGTTCAACCTTTTCATTCACGATTGCAAAACAAATTTAACATAAAAAGGAAGGAAAGGAAATTTATTGACTTCGCCAAATCAAGAATTATCAATACTAATCGTTGATGATAATCCGGATCATATTAGAATCATCACATGGGCATTGGAACAAAATCAAAATAAAATCCGGCCGATTCTTGTCCGTGATGGACAAACTGCTCTTGATTATTTAACGTCCGAAAAAGCGTTTAATGAACAAGATATTCCAAAAATCCGTCCCGATTTAATTTTTCTCGATTTAAATTTACCAGGGATTGATGGCAAAGAAGTATTGCGGTTTATCAAATCAAAACCGGAATTTCGACAAATACCTGTAATCGTGTTCAGCAGTTCGGAACGCGATGAAGATATTACAACGGCTTATGCGTTGGGAGCGAATACATACATCAGCAAATCTGCTGTGTTTGAAGAATTCTCGCAAGCGATGGAAGTAATTAACAAGTACTGGGGACAAGTTGCATTGTTGCCCAGATCAGGACATAAGGGAGTTGATGCAATCGCCGATAACAATATTATTAGTTGAGGATAACCAGAATTTTGTTCGCCTTGTCACGTTGTACCTTCAACGGTATGACGATGCGGCCTTTTCGGTTGTGTCAAAGGAAAGCGGTCAAGCCGCAATAGTTTGGCTTGAAGAAGGAAATGAAGCAGACGCTATCCTGATGGACTATTTTTTACCTGGGCTGAACGGCCTTGAAGTCACGACGATACTGAAGGAAAAAGGATATCTCGTTCCAATTATTTTCCTCACAGTGAATAAAGATATCTCTCTGGCAATCGAAGCGATGAAGCTTGGAATAGAAGGTTATTTGGTCAAGGAAGAGATATCCACACCCGTTCTTCCACGTACAATCCTGAGCGTAATAGAAAAAAGTAAATTGCAGAAAAAGCTCGCAGAATTAGAAATCAGTCAAAAAAGATTAGAAGCTGTTCAAGAGATGGTCCTTGCAGTAAGCAATGAGTTAAATCATCCCATCGAATTGATGAAAAAAAATGTCGAACAACTTCTTACACACGACTCGATGAGGGATATCCATAGTTATTTAGTCATCATGCGCGATAACCTTGAACGAATGCAGAAGAAAATTGAACGACTGAAGCAATTGAAGGATGATAAAACAGTAGTCTACATAAAAGACCTGAGAATGTTCGACATTTCGAGTTGAGCCATGAAGAAAAAGAATTTGTACAACATCCTAACGGATGAAGAACTGCAGAAAATTTCGGCAACAATCACCGACGTTGAGAAACTCACACTCGGTGAGATTCGGGTGGCTATCCGCAAACGCAGACATTGGGGTGAAAAAAAATTAACGCTTCATAATCTAGCAGTCAAAGAATTTCATCATCTTGGGATGCAAAAAACCAAACACCGGATTGGTGTCATGATATTTCTTCTCCTCTCCGAGAGAAAATTCCAGATCATTGGCGACAAGGGTATCCACGAAAAACTAGATGATGGCACGTGGGATCGGGTGGCAGAATTGATGAGTTCACATTTTCGGGAACAGAGATTTTGTGACGGTATAATAGCAGCGGTTCGTGAGGTGGGAGAATTATTAATTCGCCATTTCCCCGAGAACGGGGCAAAGAAAAATGAATTGTCCAGCGATGTTGTCGTCGAATAATATCAATCGGCTTTTATTGAAACTGACCTTCCTTTTTCGTATTTTATAATATATAGGGACTATATTTTTTATTGACTTAAGGATCATCGGTATTGAAAAAACGGAACATCCGCTATTTTCATTTTTTACTTATGATGTGGTGTGTTACGGCATTCAATAGTATGCATGCACAAAGTGTACTGCCTCCCACAAACATCGAACAAATCAGAACGCTAAGTGCAGCGACTGCGTTGACAATTTTGCAGGAATCAGGATATAGGGAAAACGATTCGGTTTGTTTTTCGATTGTTCCGGGGGAAGCGTCCGTAATTGTTTCACAGGTTTTTACTCAAACGATGCTCGAACGAAAGCTGAAGCCATTTTCTCAAAAGATGGATTCATTGAGCACTCTGCCGTCATTAATTTTACAGGTTGTTTCGGTTGGTGTGTCGTATTCACCTGTTTTTCATGAATCGTTCTTGGGAACGGCTTTAACGGAGCGCAAAGTGGGAGTTAAATTGGCAATCCAGAAAACCGATAAAATCGGGCTCGTAAATTTTTCGAGAGAGTATTATCACACAACTCAAGATACGATTGATGCCGATATCATTCCAAGACTCGAAGATAAATCATATAGATGTTCACAGGGAATTGCTCCGGAGAGAAGTTTCTTTGATTCGATCTTGTCGCCGATAATTATTCTATCTTCACTCGGGTTGGTTGTTTATCTTTTGTTTACGGTGAGAAGTTAATGCAGAGACGATTCGTTTCAGCTTTTTTTCTTCTGGTTAGTTTATTATCCATTCCGGTTGTTGCAGGGGATTCGACAACTGTTGTGAGATTGTTTGCATTCGGTGACGTGAACCTGGGACGCATCGTTGGTCAATCGCTGTTGGCAGGAGACACACTCTATCCGTTTCGGAACATGCAAAATATTTTGAAACAAGGAGACATTGTGTTCGCGAATCTCGAAAGCCAGTTATCCGATCAAGGAGGCGAGACACAACATCCAAAATATAATCTTATTTTTACCGGACCGCCGGTGGGCGGTGAAGCGTTGGCTCGCGGGGGCATTACAATTGTTTCAACCGCGAACAATCATGCGTACGATTATAAATTCCGGGCACTTCTTGAAACACTCAAGAACCTGGATTCGTCAGGTGTATATCACGTGGGAACATGCGCTGACACGACGAAAGTATACGACCCTGAAATCATCAAACGAAAGGGAATTACATTCGCGTTTTTTGCTGTGACTGCATTGATGAATGATAAATCATCGGAATGGAAACCGTATGTAGCCTGGGCGGATACTACGAAACTTTTACCGCAAATCCGGAGGATACGAAATTCAGTCGATGTCCTGATTGTGAGTTATCATGGTGGTGAAGAATATATAGATCAACCGACGAAGAAGGTTAGGAAATTTTTTAAGTATCTGACGGAAGCTGGTGTGGATATTATCATTGGTCATCATCCTCATGTCCCTCAAGGGATTGAAGCCGATCATAATACATGGAAGGTTTTTTCTCTCGGTAATTTTGTTTTCCGGCAACCGCAAAAAAAATGGACACAAAAAAGTTACGGGATGTGCTGGAGTTTCTCAAAAAATAATAATTCGGTTGAGATCGATTCTGTTTCAATAATACCTATTCGAGCCGGTCTTCAACCATCGGTTATTCAACCTGGTTCGGCTGAACAGTCAGAGGTATTTAATCGTGTGAAACGTTTGTCAAATGTTACAGTTCCATGGAAAAAGGATAAAGGGGAATAAATGCAGACTCTTCTGTCAAAAATAACACTTGTATGTGTGTGTGCGATCATTTGGATTGGATGCGATTCAAGCAAGAATGCAACAATGGATCCTGACGATAGGTGGCAGCGAGCCAAGAATTTGTATGCGGACGGCAGCTATTTCGAAGCCATCGAAGATCTAAAAATCCTGACATTGCAAAATCAGGGAAGCGCCTATGGCGATTCAGCACAAATTCTTTTGGCTAATTCCTACTACAACCGGAAGGAATTCATCCTGGCGGAATATGAATATGAAAATATGGTTCGCAGTAGAACCGGAAGTAAATTATTGCCGCAAGCACGATTTAGACTGGGGATGTGTTATTATAATCTTTCGTCAGAGTCAAGGCTTGATCAACAAAATACCCGAAAAGCGATAGACGCGTTTCAATCGTACATAGAATATACTCCGGCCGATAGTCTGGTTCCAAATGCAGAAGCATATATTAGGGAATTGAACAACAAACTTGCGGAACGGGAATATAGTATTGCCAGTATGTATATGAAAATGGGATACTTTCGCGCGGCAATAATTTATTTCGACGCGTTGCTCGAAAAATACCACGACAGCGAACTTGCAGACGATGCACAACTTGGAAAGGCGCTCGCGTTTTATAATCGAAAAAAATACCCGGAGGCATACGATGAAATTCAGAAATTTATGGATCGTTACCCCTCGAGCACTCGCCGCGTTGAAGGCGAACAATTGCTTTCAAATATTCAACTGGCATTGGATAAAAAGCAGGAAAAAAAATAATAGCAATCCGGATTATGCTATGAGTGAAAGATTCCGGATAGTGAGAAACTAATCCGGCGAATTGACGGAATTCGTTTCCCAAAATAGCGCAGATGAATTGGGAAGTATTCTCCAAGAATATGCAAACCGGCGAGAAGAAAAGGATAAATCTTGCGTATCTCACTTTCGTAGCAATCTATGAGAATCGAAACCTAATTGAAACTTCTACCGTGATTTCTGAACCTGAAGAGGAGAAGAAGAGATATAAAGAAGCGTTGCAGAGACAGACAATCCGTTAGTTGCATCGTAAACCGCAATAAGTGAAACAACAGCGTTGGATGAAGTGGAAGATCCTGATCATTCGAGAGTTTGGCTACTATTGAAATTGAGGATATTTTTTTCCCTCATATTGTTTATCCATACGTCAATCATGGTTGCACAGCGACAAATACCGTCTTTCGCAACCTATTCGGAGATATCTCTTTCTGCACGTCCGATTGTACTTCTTTTTGGAGATTATTACGCTGATTCTAGCCGGGAACTGATTATTGTCTCTCGTTCGCCTTCATCTTTGAATGTCTATCGCACATCTCCATCCGGTGAATTTACTTTGGTACAAAATATTCTTCTCCCCGATTCCTGTGATGCTGCAGCTGCAGGAGACGTCAACCATGATGGATATACCGATATAGCTGTTCTTTCACAACAATCAAAGGTAATATATTTCTATGCTGGGACATCGCAAGGAAAGTTCCAAGCTTCAGGAAAATTTTTTCTTGATGAACAATTCGATAATGTGATAATAGCCGATATTACACAGGATAACCGGCCTGATATTATACTTTACGGGAGAAAAAATCTTGGTGTGACAGTTCTTCCTGGAAACGGCGACGGAACATTTCGGTTGCCGAGGGTGATGTTTCCGGATGTACCTGTAGGCAAAATCATCGTTCAGTCGCTCAATGAAGATGGAATTCCTGATGTGGTAATTCATAATTGGGTGACGAACACTATCACATTTTATTATGGGAATGGTTTCGGCGGTTATTCTGAAGAATCCACTTTCCGAATGAGTGATGAAATAAGTGATGTTGCAGTGGCTGATCTCAATGGCGATAAAATAACGGACATCATTCTTTCATCGAATGAATCAAAATCAATTCATACATTTTTTGGAACGGGGACAGGTGATTTCTATAAAGCTCAGGTAATTCCGCTTCCTTTTTCTCCGGAAGAATTTAAAATTGTCGATATTAATCTGGATAAAAAGAAGGATCTCGTAGTGTTCGACAAACATAGTTCAACTCTCGGAATGATTCTCGGAATGGGGAGAGGGTTCTTCGGTGATTGTACAATTTATTCTGCCGGAATCCAACCGGCATCATTTATCGTTGGATCAACGATAGTCGGGAAATATCCTGATTTATTTGTGGCTGATCGTCGGCAGGAGAAACTTTTGATATATAGCAACGACCATAACGTATCGATAAATCAATTAGAATATGCAACCGGTAAATCTCCTTCAGGATTGATCGTCGGTGATTTTAACAACGATCATATTTCCAATATCGCTCTTGTCGATGAAGGTTCTAAAACATTATCGATTTTATTCGGAGAAAAAAATAGAAAATTTCATGGACAGCAGACGTATATGCTTCCAATAGCGGCATCATCACTCATATTCGGCGGTTCTTCAGAACAGCATTCCGAGTTTATTTGTACTTCCGACACAGTTGAATCTATCACGATTGTTGACGTCGACAGGAAGGAAGCGAAGGCCCAGATGTATCAAATTCCGAATGCCGGTATTCCAAAAATAGCTTGTGCATTTCGCAACCAATCGGATAAGCTTGATTTTATCTCGATCAATGAAAGTAATCGCATTCCAAAATCGGTTTCATATTTTACACAAATTGGACCGACACGCTTCGTGGAAAAAAATTATCAACCGGCTTCTCCGAACATTCTGCTTGGCGCAGTACCCATGCGCGTGAATAACGATAATTGTTTTGACCTAACGTATGTCGCCCGAGATATACACAGAGCACGTCCATATCTGGCGAGTTCATTCAGCGATTCGCTTCTTGAAATTCATGGACAAACAATGTCGTCATATCTTCCTGATACCAACGTTCTCTCTGCCACTATCCTTCATGGTGATTTTAATCATGATAATGTGGAAGATATACTCTTGTATGTTAAAAAGAGGGACGGAGCAAAAATGTACATCGCACTTGGAAATGGCGACAGCACATTTCAAATAACTAGACAGACGTTTGCGATACTTCCATCTGAACATCATGGAAAAATAAAAGTGCGCGATGTTGATGGTGGTGGGAATCTTGATATTTTGGTATACCAAGAACCGACTCATTCAATTTATCGGTATAAGGGAAATGGAGACGGGACTTTCCTTGCACCTGAATTGTTGTTGAAGAATGACGATATCGAAGACTTTGACATTCTTCATGGATCGGGATTTGAAAAACCGGTTCTTGTAGTTACTTGTCCGAAACGAAATACTATAAGAATCGTGTCTATAGAATGAAAAGTTTATTTTGGAATAATCTAATCGCGTTGGGTTTCTGTATTGGTAGTATTGTGCAAGCTCAACAACTCTCATCAGTTCTTCAATCTCGCAATGTTGCGATACAAGAAGCCCGTCTTCTTCTTCATCATAAAAATGAAAACTCGAAGTGCTTATTTGGTTTGATTTCAGAACTCCAATCGGCGAGCCGGCAAGGTAATGCAAAAGCAGCGTCGTTACTGAAAATTCTTGATGAGAGGCCGGCTCTTCAAACATCTATTGTCAGCCCGGAAGGTCATTTCCGAATCCATTTCGACACAATCGGTGAAAATACTCCAGCACTCCTTGATTTGAAAAATCGACGAATTCCCAATACCGCATTTGCTTACGTTGACTCTGTTGCCACAATTTTTGATTATGTATGGGATGTCGAGACAATAATTTATAGATATCCTCAACAACCTTTTGACGGGACACTGGGCGGCGACGATCGATATGACATCTACATCGAGAAAATCAATAGTTATGGTGAGACGACACCCGATGACTTGCCGATTGTGGATTCACCAACCAATCCTTTATATACATCATGGATTTTAATCGATGCTGATTTTTCCGAAGGTGTAAATACTTATGGCCTTGCCGGACTGAAGGTAACAGCAGCGCATGAATTCTTCCACGCAATACAAGTAGGGAACTATGGTTATTGGCCTTCACAAAATTGGCAGAATATATTCTACTACGAAATGTCGTCGGTATGGATGGAAGATGAAGTGTACCCGTCGGTGAATGATTATTACTATTATCTTCAGGCAGTGTTCCAGCATACCGATGTTCCTTTGAACGAAACAGATTATGATGTCGAATACGGCAGGGCGATCTTTAATAAATTTCTTTCGCTCAAATTCAGCAAGAATATTGTTAAAGAAATCTGGGAGAATATAAAAAATTATTCTCCACTTGTAGCTATCCAGACTACGCTACAGAATCACGGTGTATCGCTTGAGCAGGAATTTCCAGAATATGCACTCTGGCATTTCTATACAGGAATCCGTGCGGATAGTGTAAACTATTTTCCTGATGCGAAAGCATACCCTACACTTAAAGCAGGAGTTAATGATACTTTGAATTTTTTACCACCGATGATGGAGCGTGACTTTTCCTTAAGACAGTTGGCATTTATTCCGATCGTGGTTGTAAACAAAGATACAGGTATGGTGATCGTAGCCAATATAAATTACACAGCCGCGGTTAACCGACTTCAGGATCAACTTCCGTTTACTTTTGACGTACGCACGACAAATTACGATAAGAGTTATTGTGCATTCCCCAACGGCTGGCGATTTAAATGTATCGTTCCTGATCCGAATGATTGGAAAGTTATCGGATTGATGACATCGTCCGGCGATCTTCCATTCGACCCACCATATCCTAATCCTGTGGTTTCAGATGGGACAAAAAAAATGTTTTTTCCACTTTCTAACAATCAAGGACCGGTTGAGCTGGAAATATATTCTACAAATTTCCTGAAAGTACATAAGGGAATTCATTCCGTGCTTTCACCGTATGGACGCCCAGTCGTTCAATGGGATTTGAAAGATGATAAAAGCAATATTGTGTCGAGTGGTGTATATATCTATATTTTGAAAACACCGTCAGGTGAACAGAAGGGCAAGATTGCTATCATTAGAAAATGATGATTCGACTCTCAGCACAACATATTTCAAAAACATTTCAACACCGTGAAGTGTTTTCTGACATCTCTTTTTCAATTGAAATGGGGCAATCTCTAGCGCTTACAGGCAGGAACGGCAGCGGTAAAACCACACTTGCAAAAATTATTGCAGGTGTTTTATCACCAACATCGGGGAAAATATTGGTCACTCGTGATGGAAACATAGTATCTCGAGAAAAATTATTTTCTTGTACCGGTTTTGTTGCACCGTATCTACAACTTTACGATGAATTCACAGCTTATGAAAACATAATCTTGAGTTTCTCACTTCGAGGCTTAAAACCGAATACTCAAGCCGCAATAGATTTATTAAAGAAAGTTGGTTTACATGAACGCCGCGATGACCTTGTTCGAATATATTCTTCCGGTATGAAACAGCGTTTGAAATTCGCCGCCGCTCTTGTACATCAACCACAGTTGTTGATTCTGGATGAACCAACCTCGAATCTCGATGAAGAGGGAATAGAGATGGTTCATTCAATCATGAAAGAACAGATCGTTCGAGGTATTCTTATTGTTGCCACGAATGATAAGAAGGATCTTCGGTTTATAGATCAGGTAATCTCGCTGCAGAAGGATAATTAACCATGAATGCATGGCTGCGATCGGCAATTGCTGTTGTACAGAAGGATGTTCGATCTGAACTCAGAACGCGCTATTCCTTAAACGCGCTCGTGATGTTTGTCGTTACAACATTATCGATTACACTCTTTGCTTTTGCTGCCGAACCGGTTTCACGCGATGTCCTCGCTGGTGTATTCTGGATAGTAGTTTTCTTTGCGGCAATGTCGGGCTTATCTCGGACATTCGTCAGCGAAGAAGAAAGAGGTACAGTTTTAACGCTGCAATTGACGGCTCCAACAGGAACGATTTATGCTGGTAAACTCGTTTTTAACATTCTGCTTTCCATTTTTCTAACAATATTGATTACAGTTTTATATACCATTTTTGTCGAACAGTTTTCTATTCGCTCGTGGAACATTTTTTTTATTCTTTTACTCTTAGGCAGTATCGGACTTGCAGCGGCTTCGACTCTAGTAGCGGCAATAATCGCAAAAACAAACACGAAGGGGACTCTCTTTTCTGTTTTATCTTTTCCCATCCTTCTTCCATTATTTTTGGCATTGATTAGCGGTACAAAAATAGCTCTCGAAGGAGGTTCGATTGAGATTGCTTCCGGCGAAATAAAAATAATTATCTCGTATTGCGGGGTAGTTATTGCAGCTTCTACTTTCCTTTTTGAATATATTTGGAATGAATAAGGAAGGATTATAGTTGTTATTTACTTTAACTACAATTTGAATTATGATGAATTTCAAAAAAGTTATTGCCGGTTATTTCATTGAAAGGATATATCTATGGCATTGAAAATTATCCTGGGTATATGGCTAACTATTGTGATTGTTGTCGGCCTAGTTCTGCCTGCAGTGCCAAATCCGCAAGCTTGGTATAATATTCCGAATATACCCGGACTTGAAGAGCGGGGGAGGATTATTTTTTTTCATGTTCCGACGGCATGGGTTACCGTTGTCGCGTATTGTGTTTCGATGATTTACGGAATAAGGTATTTGCGGTCTCAAAATATGATAGACGACGTTCGTTCAGTTTCCGCGGCTGGGCTTGGTTCAATGTTTTGTGTACTGGCGACGGTTACAGGTTCGATCTGGGCAAAATTCAATTGGGGATCATTCTGGAATTGGGATCCGCGCGAGACATCGATATTTGTCTTGCTCCTGATTTATGGCGCTTATTTTGCGCTTCGGTCTTCCATCGATGTCGATGAAAAAAAAGCGCGCCTTTCTGCGGTATATTCAATCATCGCTTTTATTACCGTGCCGTTTTTTATTTTCATTATTCCGCGTGTCGTCCCAACACTTCACCCGGAACCGATCATCAACACACAAGGGCAACTCGAGATGAACAAAACAATGTTCATCGTTTTCATGAGTTCACTCGTAGGTTTCACCGGCTTCTTTTTTTGGATGTGGAATGTCGCTGTTCGAATTGGAAAGTTAGAAATTCTTCATTTTGAATCTGAAAAGGATTAATTTATGTCTGAATTTTTGAATCAGAATTCGATTTTTGTTGTTTTAATAATCGTGTTGGTAATATGGGGTGGAATATATTATTCGTTATTTCGACTCGACAGGCGTGTAAAACGTTTGGAGAATAAAACGAAATCCAGATCCTGACTCAATAAGGAAGGAGTGGCGGATGAAACCGAAGGTCATCGCCGGTATGATTGTAGTTGTTGGTTTTTTAATTTTCGGAGCAAAATCTTTTCTCGAAACTACAATTGAGTACACCGATTTTGTACATGCAAAGCAAAACGGAAAAAAAGTATCGGTGAAAGGACAATGGATACAGGAACGCGGTTCTGCGTATGACCCGAAGGAAAATCATTTTATTTTCTACATGCGAGATTCTTCTCAAAATGGAGTAAAAGTTGTACTCGATGGTCCGAAACCAAACAACTTCGAACTTGCATCACTCGTGGTTGCAATCGGCCGGTTTGAAAGCGGATATTTTCACGCATCTCAAGTCTTAACCAAATGTCCTTCTAAATATGAAGCCACCGATAATCAATCGAATAAAAATTAGATTATGTTGAATACGTCGCTTATTCCAATCGGCTCAACCGAAAAAAATGCCTCTCCATATTTTGTTCCGATCATATTTCCAAAGTAGCGTAAACGTGCCTCCACGGCATCAAGAAAATCAGGACGGCTTAAAAGTGTCTCGCGCTCTTTGCTGTTTGGATCGAAGAATTGGGATTGGAAACAACGGACGGCCTTCATACGAATTTCTAATTGATCGGATATATCGACGATAAACGACGGCGTAAAATCATATCGCTGGCGAAAATGGTAGTACTTTTTTGGGCGATGTGGTTCCTGTTTCATTCCATCAATAGATGTTTGAATCTTTTCCAATCCGGAATAGTACCATGCTTCTTTTCCTAGTGTATGCGCATGCTCATGGTCAGGATGGCGTTCAAGCCAATGAGGAATGAAAAGTACATCGGGTTTGTAAGTTCTGATAACCTCAATCAAGCGTAAAACATTTTCATTTGTGATCTGAATATTCCCATCAGGTATATCAAGATTTATTCTTACATCAACACCGAGTATTTTTGCAGCATCCGCAGCTTCTTGTTCACGTATTTCCTTCGATCCACGTGTGCCAAGTTCGCCTCTAGTTAAATCAACAATACCAACATGGTGACCTTTCTGCACTAATCTGGCAACTGTTCCGCCGCACGCGAGTTCTATGTCGTCGGGATGAGCACCTACAGCTAAGACGTCAAGCTTCATATTTCATACTATTATTTTGATGATCTTAGATTGATTATCTTATTAACATTAATATAGTAAGAGACGTTTCCAGAAACAAGAACTTTTGGCCACATTTTTGCGTTTTGGTCTTAGTGTTCGTATATTAGAATAGATTCTCGGGGGTGATACGGCTTCGACGGGGATCGGGAAATTCAGAACTGCATACTGTGCTCTCTGCATGCACGTAAATATCGCGGAAAAAATCTAAGTGCAGACTACAACTACGCACTGGCTGCTTAATTAGCAACCCGTTCTATCGTGACCTCGCCTGATGGGTGATGATAGGGCGTCGACTTTAGTCAGGCTCGCGGCTCAATGTCTAGGCAGAGTTTGCTAAATTAAAGCCCTGGGCTAGTTTTCAAGGAACCGTGTTTGTCCGGGTACTTGGAGGCGAAACAAAAAAAGACAAACTGAGTATGGAGATGTTCTGAGAGGCCTATCTTCGGACGCGGGTTCGACTCCCGCCACCTCCACAAAGTTTTCAAACCGAAATGTAAAATTAAACTCATCTGAATTTAATCTAGTGTAGTTTTTTTGCCATCGAATATTTTGTAGGTCTTGACGGTTTATCGTTGATAAATGAGGCAGTTATACTAGCCTCATAAATGATCTACATGAATCTAAATGATATCAATAATAAAGGTGGTAAGAAGAGTAGATTTTTTTTAAGCTATATTCATCAATAAATAAAATAATAAAAAATGTTCTTTGGGAGATAAAACATATATTTTTTTAAAAAAAGGAATTGATATTAAAATCGAGAATAAAGAAGAGAAAAGCAGAAGGGAGGAACTACAAAAAGTAAAAAGCCATAAAAAGCGACTTCTAATATAATGCTAACTTTACATAATACTGATTATATGAATAACGGGTGATACGATCTATCCTTATTCTTAGCTTATTTTCAGCGTTTCATGATATTTTTAATCGCTGAATAATACTTCTCTTTTAGGTCTTCTAAATCAAGGTTTATAGAATTATTTATTTTTAAACGATTTCCACCTACTTCACCAATTTCTGAAACATTAATTTTTCTTCTTTTTGTATTTGACAAAATCTTTTTGATATTATTCTTGTCGGCGGTTATAACAATGCGTGATTGATCTTCGCTAAATAAATAAAAGTCTGGCCGCATTTTTTTTATTGGCAATTTAACAGTGGCTCCGATCGAATGCACCTGGTCGGCTATGCAACATTCAGCTAGCGTTATCGCAATTCCTCCGTCGGACACATCATGGGCTGATTTCACCAAACCATTTTGGATTAAATCAAGCAACACATCTTGAAGTTTCTTCTCATAGTCAAGATCGATTTCAGGACAATCACCGGAGACCATGGAATGAATTGTTGAAGCATATTCACTGCCGGCAATATGTCCTGTATTCTTAGCTCCGATTACAAGAATTTTATCGCCTTTGTCTTTGAATGTTTCAGTTGTAATATGCGATTCTTTTTCTATCAGTCCTACCATACCGATTACCGGCGTCGGATATACGGCCGTCTCCGGATTTTCGTTATAGAAACTCACGTTACCGCCTGTCACAGGCGTTTCAAATACACGACAAGCTTTACCCATACCTGTTACGGCTTCTTTAAATTGCCAGTACATTTCCGGTTTGTATGGATTTCCAAAATTCAAGCAATTCGTTACTCCAAGCGGCTTACCACCTGTGCACACAATATTTCTGGAGCATTCAGCTACAGCAATTTGTGCACCCTTTCGCGGATTCAAATAAACATATCGTCCGTTACAATCGGTTTTCATTGCAAGGAATTTTCCATTTTCTTTGATGCGTAGAACTGCTGCATCAGCCGGACCGGGGCCAATAACCGTATTTGTTCTCACCATTGTATCATATTGTTGATAGACCCATTGTTTGCTCGCGATATTGGGTGAACTCAATAAGCGTAATAATATTTCGTTATATGATTTTGGAATTGGAATTTTTTTTGTGTTAAAATTTTTAATTTCTTTTAGATACGACGGTTTTTTTGTTTCACGATGATATACAGGCGCTTCACCGCCGAGAACAAGCGTCTGAGATGGAATTTGAGCTTTTATCTGCCCATTTTGGCGTACTGTTAGTATACCATCGGCAGTAACTTGTCCGACAACAACAGCATGAAGATCCCATTTTTTAAAAATCTTCATTACTTCTTCTTCGTATCCTTTTTTCACACACACGAGCATTCGTTCTTGCGATTCGGATAACATAATCTCGTATGCACTCATTCCTTCTTCTCGAACGGGAACAAGATCCAAATCAATATCCATTCCCGAATTTCCTTTTGCACTCATTTCGGATGTTGAACAACTAATTCCAGCCGCGCCCATATCTTGTATTCCTACAAGATAGTTTTGCCTTGTCAACTCAAGTGTCGCTTCGAGTAATAATTTTTCAGTAAATGGATCGCCGACCTGAACCGACGGACGTTTTGCTTCGGACTCCTCCGAAATTTCCTCAGAAGCAAAAGTTGCACCGTGTATGCCATCCCGGCCTGTCGATGAACCGACAATCATCACGGGATTACCTTCACCTTTTGCAATTGCTTTTGCAACTTCTCCATGTTTCACAATGCCTACTGACATTGCATTGACAAGCGGATTGCCTTTGTACGATTTATCGAAGTACACTTCTCCAGCAATTGTCGGAACACCGAAACTATTTCCATAATCCCCTATCCCCTTCACCACACCGCGGAAAAGATGCTGTACATGATCATCCGATAAATCGCCGAAACGCAATGAATCGAGTGACGCGATCGGGCGTGCTCCCATTGTGAAGATGTCGCGCATTATCCCGCCAACACCGGTTGCGGCACCCTGATATGGTTCTACGGCTGAAGGATGGTTGTGGCTTTCGATTTTGAAACAAACCGCCAATCCATCTCCAATATCAACAAGACCTGCATTTTCTTCCCCTGCACCCACGAGAAGCCTTTTTCCTGATCGCGGCAGAGTTTTCAAGAGAGCTATTGAGTTCTTATAGCTGCAGTGTTCGCTCCACATCACACTATAAATTCCTAATTCAGTATATGTAGGAATTCGGCCTAGTATGGAACAAATTTTATCATATTCTTCTTTTGTTAAGCCATGTTGATTTGCGAGTTCAAAATTGACGATCGGTTCTTGTGCTGTCATGCTTTCATCCACTAGAATTAAGAAAATTGTTCTTCAATATACGGAAAAAGAAATAAAAAATCCCGACTCATTTCCGAGTCGGGATAAAAAGAATAGTTGTGGTGATTTTTTTAAAATTGATTTCCAAAAATCATACGCTGAACATTCCTAGCCGCTTCCGGTGGAATTGCATAATATGGAATTTTGATGCCATCCTGGATTGATTTTTTTCCCAATGCAGTTCCAGAGAGAGACATTACATCTACGAATTTAATATTAGCGCTAAATTGTTTATTAATTACTTTGATGAACTCGTTTGCCAGCAATGCATAACCACGATCCGTCGGATGTACTCCATCAAAGCTAAAAAGACCGCCAGTGACAAAACTTGAGGTGAATGTTTGTCCATCCAGTGTCACGCCGGCAGTATTTACTTCATTCAAGAAAGCATTCATGTCAACAAGCCCCAGAGTATCCTGTTGTGCAATTGTTTGAATAGCGCTATTGAACGCTTGTGTTGCGCTTCTTACAGTAGCAACTTCATCCCGATCAAGAACGTAAGCATCGGGAATTGGAGATGCCAGCAGGCCGTGTCCGCTCGATAAAATAGAATCCGGGCTTAGATACGAGGAAGCAGTCAGGAGTATATAATCGTCATCTGTTGCCTGTCGGATACCGGATTTTGTCTGGATCACAAAATAAACTTTAGCCCCGGTTTGCGGATTGGTAAAGAATCTTGGAACAGTTGTGAAGAAAGGAACTGATACCACATCCGGAATATTCGCAACAACAATTTGTACACCTGGATTTTTCGCTTTCAGCGAGCCGATCATGAGATTGTACAAGTATGCGAATGTCGTTGCTGGAGTTGGGAGTGCGCCTGTTGGATCGGTTCCTCTTGTACCGCCAGATGTCGCATAACCTAACACATCATTATTCCCGATCCATACAAACATCATTGTTGGATGTAATGCCGTTGCTTGATCGACCACACTTTTACCGAAGGCATTCTGGCGAAGAACGATTTGGAAAAATGGATTTCCGCGAAGATCAGACTTGGTAGTAAAATCAGATGTGTCGACCATATCATAAAGAATTGCGCCTGGAATGCCCAAATTGTTATAAGGCCGAGGTAAATTCAAATTTAATGGTAGACCCGTTGAACCATCGGTGACGAACGAAGGAGATGGAACGAGAGCAGTAAGTCGGATTCGTCCACCGATACCGGGATCGCTGATCAATGGTTGGGTGAAATTTCCTCCTTCTCCAACTTGATTTGCAATGAGTTGCGGAAAACTATAATTTTGTGCAGATTCAAATAGTGCGTCAGATTGCATACCCGCAGTGAGGCTATTTCCTATCGCGACAATACTGAGAAAGTTTGCATTTCCATTCGAATAAGCAGTCGGAGCGCCTGGCGATGTTGGTACGTCTGTCTTCTTCGCGCACGACATGAAGAGCAATAACGTACCGAGAAATACGATGAGGAATATTATATAAAACTTTTTCATATCAATACCTTTCACCTGTTTAATTCAATTAAAAGTGATAGCTAAAATCGAGGCCTATTATATTCGCATAAGAATTGTACGTGCCGTCGAAATTAATTATAGAATTTGTGATGGTCCTCTGCTTGAACGCCACCAGCATATAAGCAATATCGATGCGGAGTGCTGGACAGATTTGATATCCAACACCGATTGCGTAGTCATTCCTGTTTGCGTCTGGTAATAGCGGATCGACGTACGCGTCGTCCACAGGTGTATGGTCATAGATATATCCTGCCCTAAACTGCCAGACATCGTATGTATATTCAACTCCGAATCTAAGCATATAAGTATTTTTATAATCTTTCGGCGATGACTGGTTTTGTACTGCTTCGGTTTGATTATTAAAAGTCACATTCAATGTATCGTAAGAACTCCATTGAGTTCCCTGATAATCAAATTCCACTTCAAGATCTTTAATTGGCTTTACAGATATACCGGCGAAATAAGTGGCGGGCGGTGTGATAGCGGTGGAAGCATCACCGCTCGGGAACAATGATGAAACAATGGGCGAGAAATTGCTGAAGTCGGCTGTTCCTTTAAAATCAATTTTTACTTTACTTCGATAGGAAGCTCCCACAGAAACTATATAGCAAGGTCTATAAATCAGGCCAGCATTGAATCCGGTCCCGTGGCCTTTTCCGGTTAAATCAAGATCTCCTTCTTGTGAAAAATTGACAATCTTTTTCTTAAGCGTCACATTAGCAAACACATAGTCAAATCCCGCTCCAATTGAAATTGCGTCCCCATTCATAAAGAGATCGTTTAAGCGATACGCAACGCTCGGATTGAGATAAAAAGTTTGAAGTTGAATAGAAGTTGTAATTCCTCGTCCGGTCCAATTGCTCGGCCATTCTGTTCCTAATCCATACGGCGACATCACACCGATTCCATAGGACAAACCATTGTCCATTGTGTGCGTCACATAGAGATTCGGCGGTATAAATGTCTGGACTCGCATATCAGTCTCATCATTCGAATTATCTTCGGTTGGACCTCTAAATGATGTTTCTGGCATAACGAATGAGACACCGCCCATGATATTTGTTCCTTTGAGGAACGTCATCCCGGCAACGTTATAAAATATGGCTGATGGATCATCCGCACTTGCGACAAAAGCGCTGGCACGCCCTATCGCGCGGGCTCCATGCTCATTAAGCTGAAATCCCCCTGCATACACATTACATGCTGACCATAAGAATAAAGTCAGTGCGAGTACAATTCCTGTGTTTCGTTTTTTCACGATTTCCTCCTCTTGTAAGTGAATATAGGATTATCTATGGGTTAGTTATTCATCCTTTAATTCAACCACGGTAACTCCAGTACTTCCTTCGTTCCATTCCCCTAATCGTTGAGACTTTACATGAGGATGTGTTTTCAGGAATTCCTGGATCTTTTTTCGTAATGCACCAGTTCCTTTTCCGTGTATGATGTCGACACGATGCAAACCTGATACAACAGCTTCATCGAGAACTTTATCTACAACCTCGATTGCTTCCGATCCAATCATCCCACGTAAATCAACTTCCCTTTTCAATTCTCGCGGAATTTCAACAATCGCAGTATTGACGAGGTGTTGTTTATGGGATTTATTCTCAATTTTTTTCAAATCATACAGGGACAGACGCATCTTCATCGTCCCAACTGCAACGATTGCTTCCTTTCCGTCCACAATAATTTCTAGAACTTCACCTTCCGTTCCAGTTGATCTGAGAACGACTCTATCACCTTTCTCGATCTTCTGTTTCTTCTCAACTTCAACCGAATCAATCGTTGATTTGCGAATTTTAACAGCCTCATATTGCGCAAGAGATAATTCCTGCTTTGCATTTGCTATTGCATCTTTTGTCGCATTACTTTCACGTAGTTCTTTAATAACTTTTTCAATGCGAGCGTTCGCGTCATGAACTATATTTTCAGCTTCTTCTGCCGCAGTCCGTCGGAGCTCTTTCATTTCTTTTTTCAATGTTTGAGTACGTGATTCGTAATCGTTCTTTGCCTCTTGAAGATCGTCTCGTTCCTTGCGAAGATCGTTTAATTCATTCTGAAGTTGCTGTGAACGCATTTCCAGGTCAGACAAAAGATGTTCTAATTTATCTTTTTGTGTTCCTATAAATTCTCTGGATCTAGCGATGATTTGCTCAGGCAGTCCCATGCGTCGGGCAATTTCCAAGGCATAACTGCTACCGGGTAAACCTGCTTTGAAATGATATGTCGGCTGGAGAGTAATTTGATCGAATTCCATCGCACCATTGGTAATATTTTCGGACTCGTGTGCAAAAGCTTTCAAAGAGCCGTGGTGTGTAGTTGCAATCGTCAACGCGTGCCGTGCCGTCAACCTTTCGAGTATTGAAGCAGCTAAAGCCCCTCCTTCTGCCGGATCCGTTCCTGCTCCGATTTCATCAATCAAAACCAAAGATTGTTCATCGGCTAATTCCACTATGTTTTTCAGATTCTGCAGATGTGAAGAAAAAGTGCTGAGATCGTTTTCGATGGATTGTTCGTCACCGATGTCGACGAGTATTTTTGTTAAAATAGGAAATTCCGAGTGGGGAGCCGCTGGGACATGCAAACCGCATTGGATCATAAGCGCAAGAATTCCGACTGTTTTCATCGTAACACTTTTTCCACCAGCATTCGGACCAGTGATTATAAGAGTGACATAGTTTTCACCTAACGTCAACGTCAATGGAATCACTTCACTACGTTTGTGCTTCTGGAGTAGAACCGGATGCCGTCCCTCATAAATTTTAATCGGGCCATCTGCTTTCACAATAGGTTGATGCGCGATCGTTTCGATCGAATACTGTGCTTTCGCATATATGAAATCTATTTCCGCCAGGATCGAACAATTGTTCAAAAGTTCATCGCGCAGTTCATGTACTTGCCTGGTAAGCTCCCGCAGAATACGTTCTATCTCTCGTTGTTCCTCGAATTGAAGATTGCGGATGGAGTTATTCAATTCAAGAGATTCCGCCGGTTCAATAAATACGGTGGCGCCGCTCGCTGAAGCGCTGTGGATGAAGCCTGGAACTTGCGCTTTATATTCCACCTTAACCGGGATCACCATTCTTCCTTCACGCGTCGTGATGATTTCTTCCTGCACCAGACCATCAGCCGCCGCATGTTTAATAATTTTCTCGAGCTTCCGCCGAAGCTCCGAAGATATTGCGATCATGGAACGGCGAATGTCGTGAAGTGTTTTGCTTGCATTATCCTTAACTCGGCCTTCTTCATCAATGGCTTGTTCAATATTAAACTCAAGCACTTTATCGACATACAATCCGGAAGTTACTTCGGACATTAACGGATATTTTATACCACGTTTTTGTATGTATGACCGAATTGATCGAGTTGTTTTTTGTACGATGAGAATTGAGCGGAGATCTGGAGCGGAAATCGCGATTCCTTCCATCGATGCTCGATGAATCGAGGAACGGATGTCCCGAATACCGTCTATGGGAAACGTATCATCACTTTCGAGAATTTGCTTTACTTCCGAGACTTTTTGAAGATGGAGATTGATTTTATCTACCGATGTCTCAGGAGTTATTGATTCCGCCAATTGACGACCAAGATCAGATGTTGCATAATGAACCAATCGCTGTTTTACTTTTTGGAATTCAAGTTTTGACGCGATAGATGCAAAATCGTTCATCATGATCGTATGTTGTGAAAAAAAATATTTTATTACTGATGTTACGCAAAGAGCCATTTCCTGTAATGGTCACTTCTGCCGAAGGCATGGCTTCGCCCGATACGATCCCGACTTCCGCCGGGATCACACCTCAACATGTTCGGTGCACGGCTCAGTGACCATGCTAATTTGTTGTGACACCGAGTATAGCCGAGGTGTCGGTTACCGAGTGATCCGCCAGTCTCTTTGGCGGATTCTATCGAGGTAACCCATAAATGCGAAAGTTCATGATTATTATCATTTTGCGTAACATCAGTTTTTACTTCTTTTTACCCTGTCCTTCAGGACTGGCTTCTAACTTTTTGTATCGTTCAATTGCGTTATATAATTCTTCTTTGAATTTTTTAGTATTGGGAAACAGTTTATTAAATTCATCGAACATAGCGGGCGCAACAGAAGAAACGGACTCATAAAAAGTCGATGTCTTTTTTTCTTCTCTTGAAGGGACATCGAATAAGTTCATGAGTATTAGGACGAGGCTCAACACAACAGCGCCCTCTGCAATTCCAACAACACCGCCGGCGATTCTATCCCACAAATGATATCCTTTATTTTCATTTCCAAACCATCGATAAATAAAATTTGTCAACACGACAACGATAACAAAAATAAATGCAAAACTGATGATGAACGACGTTTCAGATTCCATTTTAAAAAAGTCTTGCACATAATGGCCACCCTCTTTCATATATTTTGTAGCCATGACAAGCGCTAAGATTACACCGATGATAGCGAATAATTTTTTTAATAATCCGTCGCGAATACCTATGACGAAGGAAATTAAAATAAAAATGATGATAAGAATGTCAGTTATATTCATTTTTCAACTCCCAAGTAAACGTTTTACAATTTCCTGGATCAGCTTCCCGTCCGCTGTTCCTTTCATTTTTTTGATTGCAATACCCATTACTTTGCCCAGGTCTTTCGCGCTCGTAGCGCCTATCTGTGCAACTATTTCTTTGAGGCGAGATTCTATTTCTTCATTACTTAATTGCTTAGGGAGATATTCCCGAATGATTTCCAATTCCTTAGATTCTTTTTCTACCAGATCCGGTCTTCCTCCTTTTTCAAACATCTCGATGGCTTCTTTGCGTTTTTTTGCGTTCGCCAGGAGTACCTGTGTGACATCGTCTTCAGTTAATTCTCTATTTAAACCTCGTTTCTCAAATTCAATTATTCCTGCGCATATTGTCCGAATTGTTTCTAACCGCAATTTATCACCGGATTTCATTGCAGTTTTTAAATCTTCACTAATCTTTTCTTTTAAGTTCATTTGGTAAATTCCTGATTTTGCGGTCGGATGGATTCCTTAAAATTACTACATGATAATACGATAGTAAGCCTAAAAAATCAAGTCACAAACCACCCAAAATCGGAATGACGGCACCATTAATGGAATTTCCGGCATCCGAACAAAGATGGAGGATTAATTGCGCGATGTCGATCGGATCAACCCAATGTGATGAATCTTCATCAGGCATCGATTCAAGATTGGATTTAGTTCGTATTATTCCCGGGACAATCACATTTGCAGTTTTCCCAGTCCCTTTAAATTCTTCAGCCACAGTCTTTGTCAATGCTACGAGAGCTGCTTTTGAAGCCGAATATGCTCCGCGTCCCGCCGAAGGCTGTAATGCGCTCATGGCGCCAATCGTTATTATTCGCCCGTATGTTTTATTTGATAAATGGCGTTCCATTTCGCTCATGAGAAGAAATGCAGAAGTGAGGTTTAGGTCGATCATCGATTTCCATTCTTCAATTGAGAGTTCGCCGACAGTTTTCCGCGGATGAATTCCGCCAACCGCCGCAATCAGAGATATCAACACCATCATACTGCTCGATTGCTTCTTCAAAAGATGAGTGAACCTCCTTTTCTGAAAACAGGTTACATTGAATGGTGTAAAGTTGATTAGATTGGTTTTCTTTTTTCAATCGATTCAATGAGTCGGATGTTTTTCCGAGTGCGATGACTCGAAATTCTCTTTTCAGCAGAAACGACGTGATGACTGATCCAAGTCCGCCACTTGCACCGCTGATTAATACATTCTTTTGCACGAAATATTCCTTCCATCGGTGGCGATTTATATAAAACTGAAATGTAGAAAGTGTGGAATCTGGACAGAACCTTAAAAGGTCGATGAGCAAAGAAAGGGCGCCGGGTTAGAGCGCCCTTTCTTCATCTATAATATCTCGGTATATGTTGAATATTTCATTTTCCCAGCTTTAACGCATCCCTGAAGTTCCTCCAGCAGGGATTCTGTCTTTTCCGTCTGGTTTTCTTCAAGAGCGTCAAATTCTTGCTGGGACTCACACATAAACATTTCAGTAAAATGATTCGGCCTCCCTTTCTGTTCGAAGACCGAATAGTTCGATTTTAGTTCCGTAGTGTAATGCTCTTTTATTCTTCGGGCTAATTCAAGATATTGCTCACGTTTTGCCGGATCGATTTCGTAATTCACAATCAAAATAATTCGAGACATGTGCTGTATTCCTCCATTCAAGATGTGTTATTGATGATTTATAAACTCTCATAAGGAAGTTGACCATCCGTCATCTTCCATTGCTTGGCGAATTTCAGATTCCGACATACCAAAATAATGTCCAAGTTCGTGATACAAGGTTGATGTAATTTGCCGCTGTAACTCAGCGCGTGATCTGCATATCGATTCAATATTTTTTTGATAGAGATAAATTCGATCCGGAAGCGTCGGCGAAGTCCCATACCATGGCCCTCTGTGTGTTAATGGAATCCCCTTGTACAATCCAAGAAGCCGCCCGCTTCCCTCAAAGCGTCCTTGATCTTCCGGCGACGGACGATCCTCGACGACTATTTCCACGTTGTCAACTGCATCACGAAACTTAGCCGGTAAAATATTAAACGCTTCTTCAGCTATTTCTTCAAATTCCTCCTGTGTAATTCCTATCATATTTTTATAATAAAAATGCAGCTTAAAAAACCGAAAGCCATAAGTGTGAGTAACATACTTCGTATCGTCGACCATTCATAAAGGATTCTTGACCCTTTCATAAAAAGGATGAAAGACCAGACAATCGCCATTGCATTCAATCCCATCAAGAGATAAGCTCCCAGTGGTTTGATGAGTTCTATCGGCGGATTTGAAGTGAACAAGTACATCCCAAATAAACCTAACTCTAACGGAACGAGAAAAACCGATGCAAGGCTTAATGGAAATAATGAATACGCAAGAATAACTTTAACATTCCGATACGTGCCCCGCCCCTTCAATAATTTCGAGAGTATCAGGATGATAAATGTTGATAGATACATTATAAAAATTCCTGCAATCGGACCGACGATGATTAAAGCAAGAATTGCCCATTGCAAGTTCTCGAACATCCAGCCGCCTCGAACAACCCAAAGCCATGAACAAAATAAACCTATTCCGAACACACCTGTTAGGAGATGAATATAGTTTTTCTGTTCGGAAAGAATTATTCGTTTCATTGCGACTTTTGGAGATTCTGTCATTAACCAAAGAGTTTCAAAAAAATTTAATGTCTGTACGCGTGTCTGCAAAAAACTATGACATTGCACGCAAGTTACGGCAAGGTTGCTATTATTTGTTTTGCATACAGGACATTCGATCATGTTGATCTCCTACACAACCTTATCTTAAATTGTGCAGTGAATTGGTGATAAAACTGAAATTTTTATTACAATGTACGAGAAATGGGAAGTGAATGCAACAAAAAAAGGCGGGTTTAATAGACCGCCTTTATCTTTTTAATGATCAATTTTCCTTTAATCACGATGTACATTCTTCATTAATCAGCGACTACTTGACGAGCAAATACAGTGTGACGAGCAAAAAAAAGGAGAAAATCATTTTAGATTTTCTCCCTGTATTCGTTTACGAAAAAACGATTATAACTTATATGCAATACCAATGTTCAGGATACCGAGGCCGTATCCTAACTCTGCCTGAATTGCCAATTTCGGTGAAAGATAATAACGACCACCGATAAACAAGCCGTATTCGAGATAGCTTGATGATGCAGAAGCCCCATATACACCACTCCACGAACCAGTTGCTTTTGATGAAACGATATTATAACCCAGCATAACTCCACCGTACGTGTCGATATTGGGATTATGCAATAAATCCACATGATACGAGCCACGTGCACCGATAACAATATAGGTATAATCCCAACCATAACTACCAAAACCATAATCGTATGTTTCGGATGATGAAGAATAACCAATCACACCGCCTAAAGAGATGTTTTCAGTTATAGCAGATTCATATCCGCCGGTGATTGCAATTCCACCTGTACCATAAGCACCAGCAAAACCGCCAAGTCCAATCCCAATATTCAGAACCTGGTCGCCCTTTTTGTACGCCATCTGGCTAAATGACAAGCTTACCGCGATAACCAACAGCATGGAAATCAGAAGAATGCGTTTCATTATATGGCTCCTTATAAATTAGTACATGTGTGAATTGATAGGTGAAGTTTCTCTTATTGGACTATATCAAAAGAAACCTTGAAAAATATAAATCTATTACTGTTAAATGTCAAGCATATTTTCTTCAATTAGCATTCTACATCATTTACTGTTCAATATAAAATCTTAACTTCCAACTTTCTACCAAAATATTTAAAATCAACAATCGTTTGAATATGCGAGTATTGGAAAAATTTGGTTTGAGAAAAAATCGGAATCAACACTAACCTCTCTCATGTTTTCCATTTCATTGTTTCAGTTCGTATACTCCAAAAAATAAAAGCCGATCTAAATTTTGGACCGGCTTAAATATATCAAGTGTAGAACATTAGCAATTCATCTTCAGTTTAACTGTTCATCGATTTGAGAAATTCCTTATTTGTTTTTGTACCGCGCATCTTCTCGAGCAGGAAATCCATCGCTTCGACACTGTTGAATTCGCTAAGAATCTTCCTTAAGATCCAGACACGGCTTAGTTCGTCGGGTTCGAGCAACAGTTCTTCTTTTCTAGTTCCGGATTTATTCACGTCAATTGCCGGAAATACACGCCGATCCGACAGCTTCCGATCAAGCACAACCTCCATGTTGCCTGTTCCTTTGAATTCCTCAAAAATCACTTCATCCATGCGGCTTCCGGTTTCGATAAGGGCTGTCGCAATTATCGTTAAGCTTCCGCCTTCTTCAATATTTCGCGCGGCTCCGAAGAATCGTTTCGGCCGATGAAGCGCATTTGCGTCGACACCACCGGAGAGTATTTTTCCGGAATGCGGGACAACCGTATTGTGCGCTCGCGCTAAACGAGTGATGCTGTCAAGGAGAACAACGACATGCTTCTTTGATTCAACCAATCGTTTTGCTTTTTCCAGAACCATATCGGAAACCTGGACGTGACGCTCGGGTGGTTCATCGAATGTCGAGGAAATAACTTCTGCCTGCACCGATCGTTCCATATCGGTCACTTCCTCGGGGCGTTCATCAATGAGCAGCACTATCAATTTAATTTCAGGATGATTGCGTGTAATACTGTTGGCCATTTTTTGAAGGAGAATTGTCTTACCGGCTTTGGGTGGTGAGACGATCATGCCACGATTGCCGTTGCCAATTGGACTGAGCAGGTCCATGATGCGCATAGAATATTCACCAGGCGAAGTCTCCAGATGAATACGCTGGTTTGCGTATAATGGTGTCAGGTTGTCAAACAAGACTCGATCCCTGATCGTATCCGGATTCTCGTCATTGACCGCTTCGACGCGGAGTAAAGCGAAAAATCTCTCTCCTTCTTTTGGAGGACGGACCTGGCCACTAACTGAGTCACCGGTTCGCAGACTGAATTTTTTTATCTGGGATGGAGAAACATAGATGTCATCAGGAGAAGGGAGATAATTGTAATCGACGGCTCGAAGAAATCCATATCCATCAGGCAAGACTTCGAGCACACCTTTGCTGAAGTTCAGCCCATCTGCTTCTGTTTGTGCTTCCAGAATTCGGAAGATCAGTTCTTGTTTCCGGAGATCACTGTAGCCGGAAATATTAAGTTCCTTTGCGATTAAGGTGAGCTCTGAGATTTTTTTGGATTTTAGCTCAGCAATATCCATTGACATAGAAGTAAGTCCTTATTGATAGAATAAAATTCGTTTGATTTATTAATTAAAGTCCTGATTTTTACATCCAATAATTATTAGATCTGGGTGGACTCGCGATTAGTTAACTGATGTGTCCTTTTGGGTGGTTACGCGTGCTTTCCCCTCATCACGCTACCCCATTCTTTTAAATCTATTATAAAATAAATATACTTTATCTACCCCTGAAAGTCAAGTAATTTCTATGATTCATATCTTCGGATAATTTCACCAATAACATAATTAGATCCGATAACTAAAATCGGCCACGATGTTCTATCTGCAAGCCGTATGGCTCTTTCGAGCCCTTTCCAGGTTTCGGGACCTTCCATCGCACTCATTCCCCGCCGCTTAGCTTCCCTGAGTATTTCTTTTGCCTTTAGTGCTCGTTTAGTTTTTGCTTCAACAGCAACAAGTACCTGAGTGATTGGAATTAACAGATCCATCATTTTTGAATAATCTTTATCTTCCATAACTCCAAAAACGATGATAACTTTTTTATCAAAAAATGATCTGACGGCCGTAATTGTTTGTTGAATGCCTTGTGGATTGTGTGCACAGTCGAGCATGACCAATGGACGTTTCGAAAGTATCTCCATCCGGCCTCTCAGCCCAGAATACATCCTCGTATTTTCTAAGCCGGATTGTATAGCTTTAACAGGAATTTTAAAATAGGGCGTCAACAATTCGACGCAAAGAATCGCCATCGATGCATTTATTATCTGAAAATGGCCAGTAAGTCCGATCCGGATATTTTTATAGACACGCAACGGCGTTCTGATAGTCGCCACCGTTCCTGTGAGGGAATGTTTATGATTAAGAACTTCTGTTAATTCTCCAACTACTGAAATCGGAACTTTTAATTTCACAGCGGTCTTCTTAAATACTTTCAGAACGTTTTCCTTTGTTTCACCGGTAATTAACGGAGTAATCGGTTTCATAATTCCCGCTTTCTCCCGCGCGATTGCCGAAAGTGATTTTCCAAGAAGATCCATGTGATCGTAATCGATCGAAGTGATGATTGTTATGAGTGGTGATAATATATTTGTAGCGTCGAGGCGCCCGCCTAATCCGGTTTCGACAACTGCCACATCGACTTTCTCATCTGAAAAATATTTAAATGCTATTGCGGTCGTTACTTCAAAAAAAGTAGCGTCTAATTCCTGAATGACAGGCCGCAAACGTTGTGTATATTGGCCGACAATTTTTTCCGGAATTTGTTTTCCGTCGATTCGAATTCTTTCTGTGAATGACACAAGGTGCGGAGAAGTATACAAACCTGTTTTGTATCCTGCAGACGTGAGAATTGCAGCTATCATCGAAGCCGTCGATCCCTTACCGTTTGTTCCTGCAATATGGATTGTCGGAAAATTGCCATGCGGATTCCCGATACTTGCCAGGAGTCCGGCAATATTTTGTAAACCGAATTTAATTCCTGTCTTTTGGAGAGAATAAAGATATTTGAGTGAATCCTGAAATGAATTCTTCTTCATAACCAGCTCTGAATAATCGATGTAGTTTTACCAGGTTTCATCGCACTGATCAATTCACCGACATCATCGATGTTTTGTTCTTCACAAAAACTTTTTATTCCTTCTACCACTTCAGCACCCGTTCCCGGATTAATAAAATTTGCTGTTCCGATCTGTACAGCCGAAGCTCCAACGAGGAAAAATTCGATCGCGTCTCTCCAATTCATTATTCCGCCGATTCCGATAATAGGGATTTTCACGCTGCGCGCACACTCAAACACTTTTGCTAACGCGATAGGTTTAATAGCCGGTCCTGACAACCCGCCAGTGACGCTTGAAATTCTCGGTTCATGTGTATAGATATTAACACTCATGCCGACAAGCGTATTGATCACAGACAATGCATCGGCACCTTCCGATTCGCATGCCCGTGCAAATTCTCCGATGGTCGTGACGTTAGGTGTAAGCTTGATGATTAAAAGTCTTTTCGTCAAAGCACGAAGCCGGCGTGTAATTTCGGCTGTCATCTCGCATTTGATTCCAAAATTCATTCCACCTTCGTTCACATTCGGACACGAAACGTTGATCTCGTAACCTGCAATGCCTTCGTGTTGATTCAGAAGATCCAGCACGGCACAATATTCTTCTATCGAACTCGCGGCAATGTTGACGATTACGTTCGTTTTGAGTTTTTGAAGATATGGTAATTTTTGTGCGATGAAATTGTGAATCCCAATATTCGCCAGGCCGATTGAATTCAACATCCCGCTTGGAGTCTCGGCAATTCGAGGCGGTGGATTGCCATCTCTCGGTTTTAACGATAACGATTTGGTGACAATGCCTCCGAGCCGATTAACGTCGGTAATCTCATTTACTTCATCACCATATCCAAACGTTCCAGATGCCGTCAGAACGCGATTCTGAAATTCAACGCCCGTAATTTTAAATGCAGATGTAACCATATTAAATTCTTATTGATGTGAAATTAAAGACCGTTCCATCATGACAAACCAGTTTGTATTTTTTATCTCCGTCTGCGGTTTCGACCGGGCATCCCTGGCATAAGCCGATGCCGCAAGCCATCTCGCCTTCGAGAGATGCTTCGCCGGGAATATTAAATTCACTTGCGAATTGTTGGACGGCTCGCAACATTCCAGTCGGACCACATGCATAAATGTATGGCGAAGAGTATTTTTCCTTTGGTAAAACTTCTTTCAGAAGATCAACCACATTCCCATGCAGACCTGCGGAACCGTCATCAGTTGCAATAAAAAGGTTTTCGAGATAATTTGTCACCAAGTATTCTTTCGACCGTGCCCCGACAAAAGTAACGATCTCTCTCCCCTGCCGCTTCAGATGGTTGGTAAGGAATGGCATCGGAGCAATACCTACTCCGCCGGCAACAAGAAGTGCAGGTGATGATCGTTGTTGTGAAAATGAATTGCCCAACGGGCCCGCAACATTTATCACATCGCCGGCACGTTTTTTAGCGAGGCAGTCGGAGCCGACTCCGACGATCTGAAAGAGAATTTCTATGAATTCATCTTCAACACGATAAATCGAAAACGGTCTTCGAAGAAGCGGCACAGTTGATTCCCATACACGTATATTCAGGAATTGACCTGGTCGTGCATGTTGAGCGATGAAGTTATCCTGGAGAGTGATAATATAATTATTGTGATTGATGTGACGAACGGAATGAATCCGAACATCACGATATTTCTTGCTTGACATAATTATTCGATGACATCCCTCTTGATTTTAGTTGAATCGCGTTTAATCAATCTTGACCTGGCCGATGTGGAATCTTCAACAACACGGCTATTCGGAAAATTTTTATCGGTTCGAAGAGAATCCGGTTTCACAAGCTTGAGAGAATCTTTTTTTATCTCCTGCGGATTTATTTGTTTTTTGGTAGCTGATGTATCCTTTTTTGCTTCCTGAGCATTCGATGGTTTTACGGTCGAAAGGCTATCCGCCTTCAAATCTTTTTGCGCAGCTTGTTTTTGTTTGGCTCGTGCTTGAGCAATACTATCTTCCTTTACAGATTTGATAGAATCTTCGATGGCTTTTCTTTTTGCATTTTCGTATTCAGTCAGCCGATCCTTGATGCGTGCGGCATATTGTGAAGTGGAATGTTCCTTGCTTAGGGTCGTGTACCAAACTGCGGCGCTGTCCGGTTGAAAAAGTTCGTTTTCAAACAACCATCCTATCGCATATTCTGATTGGGCGGCGAACTCTGTTTTCGGATATTGAGTTACCAATAACCGGTGTCGTTCAATTGCATCTTGATGTTTCTCTTCCAGCATCAATTTTTCCGCTTCTAAAAACATAGTTTCCGCTTTTTTTTCATCTTCCGATTCGAAAGCAGGCAAGTTCCGTTGTCTTCTAATTTCTTTTGCATAGCGGCTTCTGGGATGTTTATGCAGTATTTCCGAATAAAGGGAATCACTTTTGGCTATGCTGTCTTTTTTTTCAATTTTATAGATTTGGCTCATTGTGTAAAGTGAACCTACGGCGATATCTGCAGGCGGGTTCATACTAAGAATCGCATTAAAGACTGTCAACGCAGAATCAATTTCCGTCATTTGAATATAAAAAAGCGATGCAAGATCATACATTGCAATCAACTTGTCCGTCGCTATCTTCACAGAATCCAATCTGATTGGAGCTTCTTTGACTTTGCTGGTGTCTTTCTTCTTGTCGATTGGTGTACTGCTTTTTAAAAGTAATGAATCTCTTTTTGTAAGGATTTTATTACTTATAAGTGAATCTCTGTTAGCTGTAATGCCGGGTTCGGAAAGAGGTTTCAATCCCCTTCTAACATTCGGTTGATCGAGAGAGTCTTTTGGAGGGATTTGATTACTCGGAACAATTTGATCATGCCGCCCAATTGAAGAATCTACTTTTGGGTTTACACTAACCGTTGGGGCTTGCGTTATGTTTTTCTGGCGAAGAGAATCTAATCGGGCAAGAGAATCTTTTTTCGTACAATAAATGTTCAAGAGTGAATCACAAACTTTGATTTGACGTTTGTTGGCGACATATCGTTGAATCGTTTCCGCTTTAGCCGTTGCTCGTGGAGTGATGGATGAGGTCAGGAACTCGGCTTTTGATCGATCAAAAAATTTCAAAGCCGAGTCATAATTGTTGTAATGTTTTTCTTGAATGAGTCCCTGATAATATAAACTTTGTGCGGATGCATCGGAGCGGGGATATAGCGTATCGATCTCTGCAAAATAGTCGTCGGCTTCTCGAATCTTTCCTTTTTTATATTTTGCGATAGCATACGAAAGCTCAATCTGTGCTCGATAGTCGCGGTAACGATTGATGGACATTAATTCATCAAGACGGCTCTCCGCTTCGGAATATCTTCCAAGTGTCAGCATGAAATCCGCATATTTCTTTCGGGCCAAATATTCCGTTTGAGGATCAGGACCTAGTTCTTGGACATGCTGATACGCTTCCATTGCTTGGGCCGAGGAATCCATCATAGCGTACACATCGCCTATATTCAGTTGTGCTCTTGCACGCAGTTCATCGTCATTCGATTGCGTTAACACAATTCGATATGCAGATATCGCGCCGGTTGTGTCATTCAAAAGTAAATTTATATCTCCGAGGAGCAAGCCTGATTCACCGACAATCTCGTGTGCCTTTTGATCTGTAGCCATCTGAACGAGAAATGTGAGATGTTGTTTCGCACTGTCGAGTTTATTTTGTGCCATAAATACACGGCCGAGCCACAATCTAGCATCCAGGCGATATTCTGAGTTGGGCAATTGTGCTAATAATTCTAGAAATTTCCGTTCACTTTTCACCAACTCATTTTCATAGTAGTACGCTTCTCCGATCATCATGAGAGAGCGATCGATCCATTTGCTTGTCGGATAGTACATGAGCAGTTTTGATAACTTTTCAATCGACGCATCGAAATTCTTTTTTGATGTTGTGGGGACGTCGCCGATTTTCCATTTCTGTTCTTTTGCGGTTTGCTGCAGTTGATATTTTTGTAATTCAGTTAATGCATCATCAAATGCCGTCGATGCGTTATAGTACGTATTAAAATAGGCCGTTGCATTTACATAACGTTGGCTTATAAAATCGCCAACCGGAGCCAGAACAGAACAGCCGGAAAATAGGAGAAAAACAATGAGAATAAACGGTATATACGAAAAGCAGTTTTCTTCTTGCACTCGGTGTGATTCCATTGACATTATTGCCTTACCCACTATGCTTAAGATAAGAATAACTTTTTCTACTATCAAGACTGCTTGGAATTAAACTTTGTTACTTGTAATGTGTCCAACTTATGAACAAGAAAAAGGAGATTATAATGAAAAAGTATTCATGGCTTCTATTCGCGCTAATTTTCGTTTTTAGCGCTGCTATGGCCACTGCTCAACCTGATCGGCAAGAGCAGAAAATAAAACATAAGGAACACCGAGGTCAAGTGTGTGAAAAACTCAAACTGACAGACACACAGAAACAACAATTGCAAACGCAACGAAGCGATATGCAAAAACAAGCAGTTCAGTTGCAGGCAAAATTAAAAACAGCTCAAATAGAGTTGCGAGATTTGATGATAGCGGAGAATCCGGATAAAGACGCTATCGGACAAAAACTTGGCGATATTGAAAAAATCAAAACAAGCCAGAAACTTCTCCGGGTGAATAACTGGTTTGATGTGAAAAAGATATTAACGCCGGAACAGCAAAAGATATGGAAGACAGAACTCGGAAAGATGCTCGCTGAAGGTCATGGGAAGATGCATCGCCGGCAATGGCGTCACGACCGTTCTGAAGAGTAAAATATTTTTGAGGGGAGAAGCAACAGAAGGCACGCGTATAGTAAAATGCGTGCCTTTCTTTTATGTCGTTGCAGTCTTGAATCTTTGCGATGTCTTGTATTGCATTGCCTGCTTTATTAGGCAAGATTATAAATCGCCGTTCAATGGCCGGAGAACAATCTCTTCCATTACTGCTTCCGGAGCCAACCGATATGCATTGACAATCGCATCAGCCACGACGGCTGGAGGCATCATGCGTTCTGAATATTTTTTCCGGACTCCTGCCGGCCAAATTGCAGTATCTGTTGCGCCAGGAACAACGTTGATGATTCGCACTCCAGTACCTCGAAGTTCTTCTCGCAAAACATTCATCATGGTACCTAGCGCCGATTTTGAAGCCGCATACGCAGTGGAATTTGTGAATATTTTTTTTGTCGTAATTGAAAGAATCGAAAAAATAAATCCGTGCTTTCTCGCGATCATCGATGGAAGAACTGCCTTCGTCGCATACAACGCGCCGGAATAATTCGTCGAGAAGATTTTCGAAAAGTCTTCCAAGGAAGTTTCCAGAAAAGGTTTAAATATGGAAGCCCCTGCATTATT
This sequence comes from Ignavibacteriota bacterium, assembly GCA_963835935.1. Classification (GTDB taxonomy): domain Bacteria; phylum Bacteroidota; class Ignavibacteria; order UBA10030; family CAVZMI01; genus CAWIHK01. The sequence goes on along the minus strand of CAWIHK010000001.1, from coordinate 1,598,328 downwards.
TACAAGGACATCGATACCGTCGTAAAGTTTTTCGACATTACTGACAAGTTTTGTCACTTCGTCCGAATTTGTAATGTCGCATTGGAATTCCTTTGCGTCGTTATTATTTGATCGAATTTCATTCACGCACTCGGTGAGTTCCGGCAACGTCCGGCCTGACACGATCACCATGGCTCCAATTTTTGCAAAGGCAGCCGCGATTGCCCGTCCTATTCCACGGCCTCCACCTGTGACCCAAACAACCGGTTTTGTTGTCATTTTGAAAGCGAATTCCGTATTAGGTTCAAAAATTCTGAACGCGTTTTATCGTCTTTGTGAAATTCACCGAACATGGCGCTTGTGGTAGCAAAAGAATTTTGTTTTTCAACGCCGCGCATCATCATGCATAAATGTTGAGCCTCAATAACAACTGCAACGCCTGCAGGCTTCAGCGCATCGTACAACGTTTCGGCTATTTGCTGCGTCAATCGTTCCTGTACTTGAAGGCGTCGCGCGAATATATCAACCACACGCGGCAGTTTACTCAAACCAACTATCTTTCCCTTTGGAATATACGCAATGTGTACTTTCCCGAAAAACGGAAGCATGTGATGTTCGCAAAGGCTGTAAAAATCAATATCCTTCACAATAACCATCTCGTTGTATCGTTCATTAAAGATGGCGCCGTTTAAAATTTGTTTGACATCTTTCGAATAACCCGATGTGAGATCGTCGTATGCTTTCGCAACGCGAGATGGAGTACGCTTTAAACCTTCCCTATCCGGATCTTCACCGATATCGATAAGAAGTTGTCTGATTGTTTTTTCGAGAGGACGTTGATTGTCGGTTTTCATCTATCACCATTGGATTATTAAGAATAATAGGAAATCAACCACGGTATTCGACGATGTTGTTTTCGGTTTCCCAGATTTTTATGGAAAATAATTTCCCGGCAGGAATCTTCGGCTCAAGAACATTCCAACATGCAATTGCAATATTTTCAGCGCTGGGAATTATCCCTTTCATAAAATCGACTTCAATATTCAAATTTTTATGATCGACATACTCAATCACTTCTTGTTCAATCAAACTTTGAAGATCTTTTAGATCCATAACCATGCCGGTTACGGGATTTGGATTACCAACAATTGTAACTTCAAGTGTATAATTATGTCCGTGATAATTCGGATTGTTGCATTTACCAAAAATTCGTGAGTTTTCTTCATCGCTTAATTCAGGATTGTGCAGGCGATGTCCGGCGCAAAATTGTGCCCGGCGTGTCAAGTATACCATCATTCAACTCCAAAATCTTCGATCAATGAATTACGAATTTCAATCGGAATTTCCGCGTCGTATTTATAATTTTTATGATTGATGACGATCGTCGCCTGTTCGTTGAAATTTCGAAAGCCATGAATCTGTTGAGGTGTGAATGGAAATTTTATATGCTGAACCGTACTTATATGAAAGTCAGAAACCTGGCCTTCATCAAAATATGCTGGAATGAGATACCTCCCTATCCTGAGAAACACGGAGTCTTTTTCTAAACCAACCAACGAATCCAAAACAGGTTTGAAAAGTTCTTCACGTTCAACTTCGATGAGCATTGTCGCACTCAGCTCGTTATCATCCGGAATTAATGCATTGCAGGAATCAATTTCGCGTCGAATAATTTTTTGATCGATAATTTTTTCGATCCTAATCATTTCCTGAATCTGGAATCGTACCGTGTCTCGATTTTCGAACACAAGTGTAATGTTTGGTCCGACCGAGAGTCGTCGATGCTCTTTAAATTCGACAATCTTCCTTTGAAAATCCGGACGTACTTTTTCATATTCGGGAAGAGCTAAAATTTCATTTATGGAAATTTTTTGCATACACAATCCTATGTTTTTTAAATTCCGAAAACTATATAAATAATCTGAACCGGATGCACGAATGAACTATTCGTTCCTTGTTTAATTTGCAATCCGGCCGAAGCACGATCCGAATCAACTTTTTCTGGGTGGAATTTCTCGACCCGTTGAAATAATGGATCGGCAATTTTTAAAGATTATTCAAAATCACACTTCTTCAAACCCAATTATTCTAACCTTTTGTAAATAAAGGGTTACGATCATTATAAAGATACACAACCCTTCTTAATATTAAAAGAAAAAAATGTACTTTTTGACTTCAAACTATAAAGCGCTTTTGTAAATCATCAGGTATACAACTCTTTAAAATGGCCTTTATTATCCGCTTTTTGTACAATTTTGAGAGGTCATCGGTTTCCCTAGCCCTCAACGGCAAATCCTTCTTTCATACTAAAAAATGATCACATCTTTTTTAAAGCCTCAAGAACTTCTTCTACATGTCCGTTTACTTTTACTTTTTGGTAGATATGAGTGATGATCCCTTTTTCATTTATGATGAATGTTGTTCGCTCAATCCCCCAATATTTTTTCCCATACATACTTTTTTGTTTCCATACACCGTATGCACTGATGACCTTCTTCTCTTCATCGCTCAGAAGAGAGAATTGCAACTGGTGTTTCGTTCTGAATTTTTCATGCGATTCAATGCTATCAGCACTGATGCCAAGGACTTCTGTTCCCTTCCGGCGAATTGAAGAAAGATTGTCGCGAAACGAACATGCTTCTGCCATGCAGCCGGAAGTGTTGTCCTTAGGATAAAAATATAAGACCATTTTTTTTCCTTTAAAATCTTTTAAAGATATCGTTTTCCCGGAATGATCGGGAAGTGAAAAATCCGGAGCTTTCTCGCCAATGGTCGGCATGTTGAATTCCTTTCCTGTTAAATTTCCAACAAAATATTTTTTATCTCATCGTAATTCGGTTCGACACCGGGATTATCTGTAATCCATACGTACCTCACTATTTCTTTTTGATCGACGACGAATACTGCTCGCTTTGAAGCAGCATATCCGTCAAGGCCTGCAAAATCTTTGTAGACTCCGGAATACTGTTCCGACACACCACGAGAGTAGTCGCTGAGAATTGGAAATGTCAGATTATTACTGGCCGCGAACGCTTTATTCGCAAATGGGCTGTCGACACTGATCGCAATGATTTGTGCATCAAGAGCTGAAAGATTTGAAAGCGAATCACGAAAAGTGCAAAGCTCTTTCTGGCAGACGCTTGTAAATGCGCCCGGATAAAAAGCGAGTACCAGTTTCTTCCCCAAAAATTCATTTAGTGATCTTCGTTTTCTTTCAGTGTCGTAGAGTAAGAACGAGGGAACTTTGTCTCCTAATTTCAGTGCCATGATAAGCCTCGTGTGTTAGTAATGTAAAGGTGGTTTATATTTTATCAGCAATGATAATTGTTATCAGTACAACATGCAGGGAGCGATAAATAGTTCCAGAAATTATTTAATATTGTTTTTACACGCAGGAATAATTATATTTGATGACCATTTTCGGAGAGGTGCGAGAGTGGTTTGAGCCGGAGGCTCATGCGCCATCAAAAAGACATTTCATAAAGCCTGGCGCAGAATCGGGCGGTCGTTTAAAAAATGAAATTCGTACTCAAGCGAATTTGATATGTCTTGGGTTTATGTTCTTTGGAGTGAAAGGTTGCAGAAACGATATGTCGGTTCGACAAAGGATTTGGAAAACCGCATTCTTGAACATAATAAAGGACGGAGCCATTTTACAAAAGGCGGTATCCCTTGGGTCTTAATTCACTTTGAAGAGTTTTCGACAAATTCCTCGGCAAGACACAGAGAGCAATTTTTAAAAACTGGCGTAGGACGCGCTTGGCTTGATAAAAAATTTCAGGAACTGATAAATAGAATTTCGGAGAGGTGCGAGAGTGGTTGAATCGGGCGGTCTCGAAAACCGTTATACTCGTAAGAGTATCCAGGGTTCGAATCCCTGCCTCTCCGCTAAAAAGATCATTTCATTATTATAAGAAATCTAATCAAATTGATAAGTTATTGATCGGTCTGTTACAAATTCCGGTTAGGTCGGTATGTTTTATACTTATATCCTACAAAGTTTGAAAGACTTTACATATTATTACGGACATTCAAAAGATGTTGATGCGCGATTGAAGATTCACAATAGTAAAAAGACACACTACACAAAAGGACATTTGCCGTATGTCTTACATTATTCTGAAAAATTCAATACGAGAAAAGAAGCAATCGCAAGAGAGAGATTTTTCAAACAATAAATGGATACAATTGGCTTAAATCTAATGGAATTATCAAATAGATTGTTGGAGAGATGCGAGAGTGATTTCCCGAAGGAACTCCTTCGGAGGAATCGGGCGGTCTCGAAAACCGTTATACTCGTAAGAGTATCCAGGGTTCTCCTGCAGGGATCCCTTCGGGAGAATCCCTGCCTCTCCGCCAAACTGCGTCCCGTTTGCAGTCAAAATGCTTCAGAACGGGACTTCGTTCGGCAGGCTTGATCGACGAAGTTCGCTTTAGCGAACGCAGTCGACCATTCCTCATAAAAATCACTTCGGGATTAAAATAAATTTCCAAATCATTTGATTTGATGCAAACAAAGTTCACTCATCACTCAAGAATGGATTCATCCAAGAGATTTTGAACCGATCAACGCATCATGGAAATAAATTGACACTGAGCCACCATTGAAAATTGCTGACCGAAACGCCTTCGACTGAAGTGTGGACACTTGGCGAAAGGAGTAATCTTACGCTGAATTCCTTCGACGGCGAAATAGTCAACCCGGCGAGAAAAGTAGTATTGACGTCGCTTATGTTTTGCTGCGGTGAACTGTACAATTCACCATAATTCGATTTATCCGTTAATCCACTATAACTATCATTTGTGTAGTTGTGATAATAAATTACCAAAGTTTCGTCGCTTATTTGCCATTCTGAAATTTGTTTATCGAGCCCGATCAACAATGAAACCATATCCGAAAATTTGTACGTAAAAATAATAGGAATATCGATAGACCATTTGTCTACGGAAAAATTCCATTGAATATTTTTATTTTGCATTGTTGTGTCGTAATAGAGATTAGTTGTGGAATTGTTAATATTTTTATCATAGGAATTCCCGTTTGAAATTGTGGGTTCGTTGGTATTCTCAGTCTCTTTCATGATATTGAGAATCCCGCCAATGTCCAATTCGGCTGCGCTGTTGAATTTCCATTTTAGCGACACAAGAAATCTTTGATTCGTTTGAGTCATCGATCCTCCCCCACTACTGGCCGCCGTGAAAGAGTTGTGCGATATACTCGAATAGTAATTGGTGTCGTAAGAATATGAATAGGTGTACCAACCTGTATCGAGTACACTCGAGTTAAGTCCGATGTCAACGTTCTCTTTGTTATATTGATATAAGAACATTATGGTCTGGCGATCATTAAGGCGTGAAGTAAGGTCGAGTCCGAGGATTTTTGTTTTGCCGTCATGACGCCAATTTTGAGTGGTTGTTCCCGACGACAAATCAGTATTTGAATTGTAAGAATAATTCGATGTATCACGATTTAAAAAATCTTGAGTAGCCACTCCCCACAAATATCCACCCGAAATTCCTATAGTGGTTTGAGCTGTAATTTTATATTCGACACCACCAGACATGTCCCAGTGGTTATAATCTTGATTTCTGCTTTCGATATTGTAATACAGTGATGAACCGGAATTATAATAATAATTTTCCCAGTAATTATCGTTACCATACGAACCATTCTCTTTGAAGAATGCCCTGCCGAAACGGAATCCTATTTGCAAATCAGGTGAAAACTTATAACTGGCGATGAGTGAGAAGAGATTTCCTGAATGATGCATATTATCTTGGCCTGCGGAGACGGTTGTTATTGGGATATCTGAACCATTAGCCATTGTTTTACCATTGTAATCGGCACCAAGGTTTGATTGATAAACGCCGAATGGAATCGAATAATATTTCGAATCTTCCATTATCGCCTGATAAGAAAATCCCAGGAATAATCCTGGTAAGCTGGACGGCAGCGGAGTTGTAAGATATCCGAGAGACAGGATTGGTTCGATGATAGGACGTGATTCTACATAAAAATAAGGATACATGACAGAGTTTTCTGTCATGATCGATTCGTTCGCAAGAACCGGATACACAGGTTGATATTGGTTTGTTGTTTGTCGATATGAACGAAAATCAGCGTAGAAATAATTGGAGATAGCACTATCGAGATTGAACCGAGCGGGATTGATTTGAAGATTTAAAAATGGATCGTCGATAATTCCCGGCGTTACTGTCGAGAATGATCCTATTCCGTATGGATTGATGTAATTTGGTTGAAAGAATAGATCGTTCTGTTCGAACGACTTTTCGACTGATCTTTCTCCATAATATTGAGGGAATGCTTTTTCAAAGAAGAAAACGGTAAAACAGATAGTCAAAACGAATATCTTTTTCATATCGTCCCCCCTGAAAATAATTGGTATTATTTTCTATTATCCAGAATCTTTTTTACTCTCTCAACTAGTTCAGCCGGACTGAATGGTTTTATGATATAATCATCCGCTCCTTTTTTGATAGCCTCGTCTACTTCATGCTGAAAACTTTTAGCGGTAAGCATAATTACAGGAATGTTTTTTAAATTATCATCTTTCTTTAACGCCTCAAGTACTTCATAGCCATTGAGTAAAGGCATCATTACATCGAGAAGAATTAAATCGGGTTTTTGGGTTTGAGCGATTTCAAGTGTTTTTTTCCCGTCCTCAGCAGGCAGAACCGTGAAACCTGCATCGCGTAATTTGAATTTGACGAGTGTCATTATATGTGGTTCGTCTTCTGCAACGAGCACTGAGAAAGGCATGTTTTATTTCCTCACTTTGAACTCATCATCGTTGAATGAAGTCATACGTGAATAACCAAACCGCTGAATAGAGAATTCCAAAAACGGGACTATCTGATGAATATCGTCGATGATGAATATCTTTCTGATGGACATAATTGAACCATTCTAACAAAAAAGGACTGAAAAAGCAAGAAATTGCATTTTGGAGAAAAGGTAATTATATTTACACTGCTTTTCGGAGAGATGCAGGAGTGGCTGAACTGGCACGCCTGGAAAGCGTGTATACTTGAAAGGGTATCGTGGGTTCGAATCCCACTCTCTCCGCCAACCGTCGCGCGGCGCGTTTTGCGCCGCTTGCGCCAACAAAAAATGCGGTTGCGCCCATTGAAATCGCAATGTTTTCTCTTGTAAAAGAAAGTTCGAGCCGATATTTTTAAAAGATTCCAAAATCTTTTTGGGGTCGCCCGTCTCTATCACTTTTTCCCTTTGATTTGCTTCAATTATGAATTCTTGCATCGGTTCGAGCCAAGACCTGCCCTGCGCACGAACCTCCTCAAGTTTTTGCTTTAGAGCAACTTTTTGATTGACCAACTCAAACTTTTTCGTTTGGTATTCATCCGCACTGATAGACTTTTCAAGATACAGGTCGAGCAACCGACCGAGCTTGTTTTCGATGTCATTAAGATTATTTTGAGACTTTTCCGCTACTATTCTCATGGATTCATCTAGATTGACCTTTTCTTTCCCCAATTCAGCAAGCATGAAATTTGTCCATTCATCACATAATGAAGCCTGTTTGAGTATATCTTTAACTTGCTCCAATAATTTCTCTTCTCGCACGTACGATTGAGAGCAAGGCTTTATCTTTTTTGTGCATCGGTAGTAATTATGACCTTTCTGTGTTTCTGCCGTTATCATTGCGCCGCATTCACCGCAACGGAAAAGTCCACGAAAGGCATAATCTTTCAATTTCTTTTTCTTCGGTCGGCTGCGATCTGTCATTACTTCCTGCACCTTATCAAAAAGTTGCTTACTGATAAGAGGTTCGTGCGCTCCTTCATAAATTTCTCCGTTATAACGAATTAAGCCGTAGTAAATCGGATTCTTGAGAAGGTATTGAATGTTTGAACGGCTTAATGGCCCATCTTTTTTTGCTTTTAAACCAATGTCCTTTGCGATAGCCCGCAATTCTGTAAAAGAATAATTTCCGGTTGCATAGAGTTCAAAGACTCGGCGGATTAATTTCACTTTTTCATTATCGACGGCGATGCACTTGTTCTTATGGTCGTTGACATAACCCAGCGGAGCCCACTGAGGCCAAATACCTGTACGAAGTTTTTGACGGATGCCACGCTTTATGTTCTCGGCAAGATTATCAACATAATACTTTGACTGGCCGAAAGCGATATTGAGCATAAACTTGCCTTGCGGAGTATTCTCGAACCAGAAGATCGGAAATTTTAAGTCGAAAAGTCTTCCAGAATCCAAAAGATAAATTAAATAGCCGCCATCGACAGAATTGCGGGCTAATCGATCTGGATGCCATGCAAGAACAGCATTAGCTTCGCCTTTTTCAATACGTTTAAGCATTTCATTAAAGACAGGGCGACCCGGTTCTTTGGCAGTTTTGGCTTCCTGAAGGATACCGACAATTTCTAATTTATCTTTGGCTGCAAATTCTTTTAATTCAGAAAGCTGTTGCTCTATGGATTTTATTTGACGCTCTTCAGCATCAGAAGACTTACGAGCATAAAGAAAATATTTTAACTGCATCGCTTAACCTCTAATAAAAGATGAAAGAAAAAATTTGCCGCTGGCTCTTGCCCCGCGCACGCGGGGCAAACAAGAGAAAACATTGGGATTAATATTTCAATAACAATGGGCGCAACCGCATTTTTTGTTGGCGCAAGCGGCGCAAAACGCGCCGCGCGACGGTTGGCGGAGCGTCTTTTTCAATCTCCGAACTTTTTTTGTCGAAAATCTTTAAAAACTGGTGCGCGCTAAAAAATATTTAGAGTTTCGTCCCGCTTAAGCGGGGCGAACACAACTTTTTATAACGCTGTGCCTTGTTGTCTGAAGCCAAAACTGCCAAAGAACAAAAATAAATCGGCTCGAACTTTCTTTTTAGCCAGCGGCAAATTTTTTCTTCTCCTTTAAATTCATTATAATACGAAATCTGAAGCTAATACCCACATTAAATAAGAAGATATTTTGTTATGACAAAGCCCATAAGTATTGATAACATCAAAAAGAAAACAAATGTAACGACAGCTGTTTGAATGGATTCTCTCATTAAGCGTTTATGTTCAAATTGATGCTTTTCATATTCGTTCCAAGTAACGACAAATGCCATAAGTGCTGCAATAAATCCAAATACTATACCGATAAATATCGAAATAAAAAACAACACTTATATTAAGGTGCGACAGTTTTGAAAGTCGATCTACCAGCAAAACGTGCCTGTTTTCCAAGTCCTTGCTCAATGCGTATCAATTGATTGAACTTTGCGATGCGTTCGCTGCGGCAGCCAGAACCTGTCTTCAAATGTCCAGCACCAACCGCAACGGTTAAGTCGGCAATTGTCGTATCTTCTGTTTCACCGGAGCGATGAGAGACAAAGCAATTGTAATTATTTTTCTTTGCTAACTCGATGGTATCGAGCGTTTCCATAACACTGCCGATCTGATTCAGCTTGATAAGAACAGAATTTGCAATACCTGCCTCAATACCTTTTGCGAGAATGGCAGGATTTGTGCAGAAAACATCATCCCCTACCAGTTCAATCTTTTTTCCAATTTCGTTCGTCAACATTTTCCATCCCTTCCAATCATTTTCAGCCATACCATCTTCTAGTAGGACGATAGGATATTGACGAACCCAATCAGCCCAATGAGCTACCATCTGTTCAGAAGTTTTTGACGATTTATCAGACTTGAAGAAAACATATTTTCCATCATCCCACATTTCACTGGCGGCAGGATCGAGACAAATGGAAATATCTTTTCCGGGTTGATAGCTTGCTTTCGTGATGGCATCAAGAATGACATCGATTGCCTCGGCGTTGGATTTGAGACTTGGAGCAAATCCGCCTTCATCTCCGACAGCGGTGTTATAATTTTTCTTAGCAAGAACGCCTTTTAATGTATGGAATGTTTCAATTCCCATACGAATCGCTTCTTCAAAGCTTGGCGCATTATGCGGCGCAATCATAAATTCCTGAAAGTCGACATTGTTGTCTGCATGTTTACCGCCGTTAATAATATTCATACAAGGAACCGGCAGAAGTGAGGCGTTCGATCCACCAAGATAGCGGTACAACGGTAAACCCACAACGCGTGCGGCTGCGTGAGCTGTTGCCATTGAGACAGATAGAATAGCATTCGCGCCAAACTTCGATTTGTTCGGAGTTCCATCTAATTCTATCATCTTTGTATCGATAGCACGTTGTGCAGTTACATCCATTCCGATAAGTGCGGGAGCTATCTTCGTATTGACATTTTCGACAGCTTTCAATACTCCTTTTCCAAGATATCGCGACTTATCTCCATCGCGGAGTTCCACAGCTTCTTTTTCACCCGTGGATGCGCCGGATGGAACAATCGCCCTTCCAATGATTCCGTTGTCAAGTTTTACTTCTGCTTCAACAGTTGGATTTCCCCGTGAGTCGAGGACTTGTCGTGCGATAATGGTTTTGATATTCATCATTCATCTCCTTGTTCTTTTTTTCGTTTAGTAAAAGTAATTCCATCATATACTTCATTCTTTTTCAATTTAAGATACTGTCGTCTCATACAGTCAGTTATATCGTACATATATCCGATTTTTAGCTCCAACATTTGATTTAATTGCGGTGCATTGTGGTCAACCGCTATAGTCCCCGTTCGCTTCGCTTTACCGACATATTCAAGATGCTGATTAAGGTCTCTTTCTTCCCAAAACACTTTGTTGCAATGCCGGCAGCGGAATTGTTTGCCGCTGAATTGTTCGATAGCGTATGGAACACCTTTCCGCCGTCGATACTTAGTACTAATCTTTGGCATCATAATTCATATGTTAAAGTTGTATCATTTTCCGTGGCTGTATCGGATGATTTCCGCTTTTTCAAGCGTTATCATTGCACCGCACCCCGATGTCTCAATCATTTGTTCTACAATGGGTAGGAAGTTCTTTATCTTCTCTTCGGTATCTACGATTTCAACTACTATTGGGAGATCCTCGGATAACCGTAGAATTTTTGCGGTGTGGATTATACGGCTGTCAGCACCATAGCCCTCGATACCACGCAACACCGTACATCCTGCGAGCTCTTTTTCTTTCGCGGAATGGATAATTGCTTCAAATAGTGCTTGATGGTGAAACTTGTCAGATTCACCTATAAATATACGCAAGAGTTTACCATCACCTGCAAGTTTCATAGATCACCTCTTCCGGTTAAATTATTTTACCGATTAAAGAACCAATATGTGTTCCACCCAATCCGAGCGCAAGGGAGAGTCCGACATAAAGAGATGCTCTTAAGAACTCACTATCACGCATCATCGCAATTGTTTCATAACTGAATGTTGAGAAAGTTGTGAAGCCGCCGAGTATACCAATCGTAAGAAAGATACGAAGTGATGGATTAACAAGAAATCTTTCTTCCAAAGCCGACATGAGAAAACCGATAAAGAAGCATCCCACAATATTGACGATGAGAATCCCATACGGAAACTGGCTTCCTGTATATCGTGGGATAAGACCTGACAGCCAATACCTGAGTGAAGCGCCCAATCCACCGCCCAAAAACACATACAAATAATTACGAATCATATCATCCTCTCATTAAACGAAAAAACTCCTACGTCGCAAGCAATCTGCCTCGATGTAGGAGTCATCAATTCCTGTACGGAATATTTCATGGCGAACTCCATCGCCATTGTTAATATATGAATATCCGTTTTTTGTGTCAAATTTTAAATCAATCCTTCTTTATTACTCAAAGAACTCTATTTGTTATTCAATATCGTTTTGTTTATCTTTGAAAAAGAATTTGCAGCCAAAGACACCAAATTTTCGAGACTATCAAGGGTCTCAAAAATTTGTTGAATGCCGCCAGAAGGCGGCATAAAAATTAGAAATTGTCGGTTTCCTTCTTTGACAACAAGGCACAGCGTTATAAAAAGTTGTGTTCGCCCCGCTTAAGCGGGACGAAACTCTAAATATTTTTTAGCGCGCACCAGTTTTTAAAGATTTTCGACAAAAAAAGTTCGGAGATTGAAAAAGACGCTCCGCCAAACTACGTTCCATTTCCGGTTAAAATGTTTTAGAACGGGACTTCGTTTGGCAGGCTTGATCGACGAAGTTCGTTTTAGGAACGTAGTCGATCTATTCTCTCCATGACATTATTATTAAGATAGGGCTTTCAATGAATAATAACCACGCCCGACACATTATACGAACGGTAGCATTAAACATCTTTTTCGTGTTACTGTTTTTAAATCATTCATTTTCAGAATCAAAATCTAAAGTTTTTCTGTTAAAAGTAGATGGCAGTATTAATCCTTCCACTGCAGATTATATTTCAGATGAACTCCAGAAAGCTTCAAATGAAAATGCTCAACTCGTTATAGTTCAACTGAATACACCGGGCGGCCTGTTAAAGTCTACAAGGGTTATTGTATCCGACTTTTTGAATTCCCAAATTCCAATAGCAATCTATGTCTCTCCTTCTGGATCACAAGCGGCATCGGCAGGTGTGTTCATTACCTTATCAGCGCATTTTGCAGTTATGGCTCCCGGAACAAATATTGGGGCCGCCCATCCTGTTTCAGGATCGCAATCCGAAACAATAGATTCCATTATGATGGGCAAAATAACTAACGATGCAGCTGCATTCATCAGGACAATCGCAGAAAAACGCAACCGGAATGTTACCTGGGCCGAAGAAGCCGTACGAAAAAGCGTATCGATTACAGAAACAGAGGCACTGAAAAAAAATGTAATTGATTTTATTGCGCCAAATATTCAATCACTTCTCGATTCATTGAATGGTAAAGAAGTGATTATCGATAGTAAAAAAGAAGTACTTCAAACCAAAAACTGTATTATTGTCGATCATGAGATGGGATGGCAATTCCGATTGCTCGACATTTTATCGGATCCAAACATAGCATACCTTCTCATGATGTTGGGGTTTTACGGCATCTTATTCGAACTTTATAATCCGGGTGCGATACTTCCCGGGGTTGTTGGAGGAATCAGCTTGATATTGGCATTTTATTCACTTCATACATTGCCTGTAAATTACGCAGGGCTTGGACTTATCATCTTCGGTATAATCTTGTTTATACTGGAAATAAAAGTTGTAAGCCATGGCATCCTTGCTGTCGGCGGCACAATTTCTTTGTTTCTTGGTTCTGTGATGTTGATTCGTGTAGAACCGGGATTGGAATTTCTCCAGCTTTCGTGGTTTGTGATTTTACCTATGGTTATATGCTCTACAATCTTTTTTGTTTTCATTCTCGGTTTGGGATTACGAGCGCAAAGAAAAAAAATTCAAACCGGACGGGAAGGTCTTGTCAAGAGTTCCGGGATTGCTTATTCGGATCTCAATCCGGACGGAAAAGTTCAGATTCACGGCGAATTATGGAACGCCGTCAGTATTTCAGGAACAATTTCCAAAGGATCAGTTGTTCAAGTGGTGAAGATTGAAAAACTCACACTTTATGTCGAAGAAAAAAATAATTCATAAAAACATATTCAAGAGGAAAACATTATGGAACCTACCTTCTTTTTTATTTTTGTCGGAGTGATTTTTGTTATTATCATTATTGCAAACGCGATTCGGGTTTTACGCGAATACGAACGTGCCGTTGTATTTCGTCTCGGCCGGCTGATCGGGGCTAAAGGTCCTGGTATCTTCATTCTTTGGCCGGGAATAGACCGCATGGTTAAAGTGAGCTTGCGGACTGTCGTCTTCGATGTGCCGCCTCAAGATATCATAACCCGCGATAATGTTTCATTAAAAGTAAACGCGGTTGTCTATTTTCGTGTTATCGATCCTGAAAAAGCTGTGAACGAAGTCGAGAATTTCCTTTTTGCAACATCTCAGATTTCACAAACGACGCTGCGAAGCATTCTCGGACAAATGCACCTTGACGATCTCTTATCTGAGAGAGAAAAAATTAATGCCGAACTTCAACGAATTATCGACAGTCAAACGGAACCTTGGGGAATCAAGGTGTCGAATGTTGAAGTGAAACAAATCGACCTACCTCAGGAGATGCAAAGAGCGATAGCTCGCCAGGCCGAAGCTGAACGCGAACGGCGCGCAAAAGTAATCGCAGCCGAAGGTGAATTTCAGGCATCGGAAAAATTATCGCAAGCTGCGGCAGTAATTGGCGAACATCCCATTGCTCTTCAGCTACGGTATCTGCAGACTCTTGTCGAGATTGCGTCGGAAAATAATTCTACGACGATATTTCCAATTCCCATCGATTTGGTCAAACCATTTTTTGATGCAGCGGCCAATTCGCTGAAGAATACTAAATAGTGAACTAGCGCACCCGGAGGTCGGTTAAAACTCCGGGTTTTCTTTTCGTCGCCAATGAATCCACTTCTCTACGGCCATAATTCTGAAGAGCAGATTGTCTCAATCAGCCCGACTTCTGATTATCACATGAATATTTTCAAACGTGATGGAAATCAGACGATTGTTGAGAAGGCTGATTTCTTTCCATTTCTTTTTCTGAATGATTCATCTCTATTGTTGGATTATGACCGAAAATATTGGTTGAAAAAACTTGAGGGAAATAATTATTATCATTACCTGTGTGCCACACAGAAATGGTCGGAATTCTGGGATTTGATTCGTCATAGTATGGCGGTGATCGCGAACCGAACCGGTCGATCTATAAAAGCATTTCATGAGACCGATCAGTTTTTCTTAATCAATGATCCGGTGATCCAATTTATGCTGCAAAGCGGAAGAACTTTATTCAATGGTATGGAGTTTTCATCTCTCCGCAGGATGCAAATTGACCTGATCCCTCTAAAGAACAATTATAGAAAACCTTTTCATCAATCCATCGCAGCAATCGCAGTCTCCGATTCAACCGGCTATAAATGGTCGCATCGTGGAACCGGCGATGATGATTTGGAAATACTCAAACAACTTATGGAAATTATTGAGCGACAGGATCCTGATATCATCGAAGGATTCGATCTTTTCTCCTTTGTTCTTCCATACCTGATCCAGCGTTGTGAATACCACCGGCTTGATTTCAATATTGGCCGTGATAAAAGTTCTCCTACAATCCAGCAATATAGTTATGCCGGCGGAGACCGCGGAATGGACACGCCGATCTACTCGGTTCACGGAAGGCATTTTTTAGATTCACATCAACTTTTACACAATTACTTCTCCGGTAAACAAGAATATTTCGACTACGATCTCTATGATGCTGCATTATATTTTCACATCGCCACGACCGACGATGTTTATATCCGGGAAGATAAATTAATGTGGTGTTGGGAAAACGATCGGGAGCTTCTGCGGCTGACAATACAAAACAACGTCCGTTATATACTCGCAATAACAAACTTGCTTGCAGAATCCATTTTTTACCAGGCGCAAATTGTTCCGGCTTCATACAATGCGCTCTCAAGGATGAGTGCAACAATGAAATCGGAATTAATGCTTCTTCGCGAGTACATCCATCAGCGTTACTCTATTCCTGTAAGAGTTTATCACGAGAAAAAGGAGACTATATCGAAAGATCTTTTGCTTACGGGAGTTTTTGCACCGGTCATTCAATGTTCTATAATGAATCTGCTCTCAACCGTAATTATTGATCACCAGTATAAACCATCGACCGATATCTTGGCAGTATTTTCAGAGTCGGTTGAATCGCTTACTGCGATGCGGAAGAATGAGGAAACTGCTTCCGGCAATCTGAACCGTGCAAAATTAGATGCAATCAATATATTAGAACATTCTTTTATTGCCCATATATCATCCGCACGCGGATTGTTTCGTGACGATCAAATTGCGGAACAATTATACGAGGAAGGAAATAACATTCTCAAACAGATAATAGTCGAGGTCGAAAATCAACTCGGGCGTGTTATTGAAATAGACTATGACACAGCATTCATCGTACCTCCTCCGGAAAAATCGGATTATGAATCGATCGGAGAATTTATACTGCATGTGAACAAGACTCTTCCGGCAAACATTCAGTTATCAATTCAGGATCTTCATAAAAAAATGCTCGCAATCAAAAAAAATAATTTTGCTTTTCTTAGTTATGACGATTTGATAACATTGCATGGAATAATTCTTCAACCCCGGAACTCCGAACGGTTCATAAAATTATTTATTCGAAAAATTGTCGAATATCTTTTGCAGAGCGATTTCCAAGGATTTCATGACTACTATTTGAACCTTCATGAAGCTATCGCGTCGCATAAGTTGCCGATTCAAGATTTTGCGAGGTTTGAAACGTTGAAGGACGAGAACTTGGAAATTTTTCAAGACAGTGAAGAGATGAAACATCACAGGTCTATTATCTACGAACTAGCCTCTTCGAATCCTGGAAAATTCCAACGTGGCGATATAGTCGCATATTATTGCACGCAGCGCGATATAACTTCAACTGGAATTGAGAAATGGAAATTGGCAGAAGAATGGCTGCCAAATAATCCTGACGAAGATATTTTTTATTATAAAAAGAAATTGATCGATGCGGCTGCTAAGTTTTCTTTCCTTTTCTCACAGGAAGATTTCAAACTTCTTTTTTCGACAGACGATCTATTTGGTTTTGCGCCTGAAAAGATCACCATTCGAAATCATGAGAAACGATCTGTCTTCGATGATAACCAAAAACCTGATCCGCAAATTTGGCTGGACGATACAGTTTAATTCCTTTAGCACAAATGAATTGCTGTCCAATCCTTTATGTAAGCGACAATGATTACTCTTTATTAAACGACGATATAAAATTCTCGAATGCGATATAAAATTTTGCCAATGGGAAACCTACAACATTATAGAAACATCCTTGAATAGAATCTATGAAGACAGCTCCATAATCATCCTGAATGCCATAAGCACCAGCTTTGTCCATCGGAGAACCGCTTGCGACGTATTCTTTTATTTCTTCATCATGAAGATGACGAAAATGAACTTGTGTTTGCTCGAAATCTGAATATACCCTCATCGAAGGAGTGTCGAGAATAGAGAATCCGGTGTAGACTGTATGCTCCCTGCCGCTTAGTCGATGGAGCATCTCTACAGCTTCATCTGACGTAGCTGGTTTGCCGAGTATATCTTTGTCAATTACCACGATCGTGTCTGCGCCAATAATGAAAGCATTTTTCTCGATCGATCCGACTTCAAGAGCCTTTGCCTGTGCCAGAGACATTACAATTGTTGCGGGATCGGAATTGGAGGCGATGTTTTCAGACACGTGACTCGGGATAACTTCGAACTCTAACCCGATTTGTTTCAGCAATAATGCTCGTCTCGGCGATTGAGATGCTAGAATAAGTTTTTTTGGAACGACCATAAGAGTTTATAATAATAAAAAAGCGACTCTTGAAGTCGCTTGCAAAGTTCTTTTCTTCGTCAATGATTACCTGAATAGTGCTTTAATACTTCCCCACGTACGTCTCACGGCTGAGATTGGAGCGCCTGGTGATATAATACCTGGAAATAATGTGATATCCCTTGATTGATCTTTATTAACAGTTACCAGCCGATAATGGTATGCGGTAGCTTCCACTTTTTGAGCCGATAGATCTTTGAATTGGTACGTACTTCCGGAACCTGTGGCTGGTATTTTATTTGCAATAATTGAGATGAATTGATCACTGCCGACCATCGCTCGTTCGATGAAGAATCCGTCAACATTATCTTCTTGTCCTGTTGTCCATGTTAACACGATTTGACCATTCTCATTTGAGAGATAAATATGGTTTATCGCTGCTCCTGCAAATGAAGCCGAAACCAGACATACTAATACAATAATGGTGAATAATACTGAACGCATGGATACTACCTTATCGGTTCTTTGAAATATAGATTTGGAGTCCTTAAAAGTCAATATTAAAATCGAAAAAATTAAAAAAAACTAAATTTTGAGTTGTGCGGAAGGCGGGACTTGAACCCGCACGCCTTTTGAGCGCCACCCCCTCAAGATGGTGTGTCTGCCAGTTCCACCACTTCCGCAAAGTATTGTGACCGCGGATGGACTCGAACCATCGACCCTCTGCTTAAAAGGCAGATGCTCTACCTGCTGAGCTACGCGATCAATCAATGTTCCCGGGGATACAACGGTTCAATACTCACCTCGCTCCTCGCCTCGCTCAGCGAAGCTTGTGGAGCGAAATCACCTCTGTCCAAATTCCGGAATAATTATGTGACGTTCAAAGCACACTCAAATTACAAAAAAATATTCACTTTTGCAAGGAGAAAAATGCAACGCTACATTCAGTTTTTACGCGGTTCTTCCGGCTGAATTGTATTAGATTTTTCTTTTTTCCGATACATAATTGCAACCGGAAGAATGATGCAATAAGCCAGAATCAAAAGAATTGGTGCAACAACAAGCGGCATCGTCCCCATCAAAGGCGGTTGACTTAAAGCATAAAAGCCGGCCAGAATTACAATCACACCAATCGTCAGGAAAATGTAATTTATCTTTCCAAAAGCGAGTGGTAACTCTTTTTTAATTTTTCTCTTTTGAATCCGAGATTTAATTGTTGTGTCCATGTATTCTCCTTTTACATTGTTTTCAAAAAAAAAGCCCAGCGGTTGGGGGAAACGCCGGGCTAGACCCTTTGTTTTGCAACAGTCAGGGGAGAAGCTGTTGCTTGGTCTGTTCAATTTTAAGAAAAAAGAATCGATTTGTCAAGAAAAAAATGAATAATATTTAATTTTTTCAAGTATTTTATTACGATTTTTCAGGTTCAATTTGACCGTCAACCAGCCTGACAATTCTATCGACTTTCGAAGCAAATTCAGTGTTATGGGTAACAATAACAAATGTTTTGTTCAATTTGGCGTGCAAATCATGGAGCAGTTGATGCAGTTGTGTTGCATTTTCGGTATCAAGATTTCCCGTAGGTTCATCTGCAAGAATGATTTGAGGATCATTAATCAAGGCGCGAGCTAATGCAACCCGCTGCTGTTCACCGCCTGAAAGTTCGGCGGGGAAATGAGTTGCTCGATGTTCAACACTAACAGCACGCAATAATTCCCCTCCCCTTTTCAAACATTCTTTTGCATTTTTCCCGGAGATGAAACCGGGCAACGCCACATTTTCAAGCGCGGTAAACTCCGGCAGCAAGTGATGGAACTGAAAAACAAATCCAATATTCATATTTCTAAATTGCGTCAATTGTTGATCGCCCCAAGCATTCATATCGTCTTGTTTATAATAAACAGTTCCTTGCGTCGGTCTGTCTAATCCACCAAGAATGTGAAGGAGTGTGCTTTTTCCGGCTCCCGATGGACCGACGATTGCGATCATCTCCCCTTCATAAATTTTGAAGGTCAAGCCTTTCAACACATGAACACCCGAATGTGTTTTCGATGCATTGTAGATTTTGTGAAGAGTGTCGATAAAAAAAAGTGCATTCATAATTCATTCCCATTGTATGGCTTCAGTCGGAATAAGTTGCGCGGCTCTACGCGCTGGATACCATGCAGCTATAGTGGCTAAACAAATTGCAGTGCAACCGACAAGAAGAAAATCATCCCAATGCATTTCAACCGGAAGTGCTGGAATGATATAGACTGTCGGATCCAATGCAAATAACTGATAGGAAATTTGAAGATAACAAATAATCCAGCCAAGCAGCAGTCCGAAAATAGTTCCAAGAAAACCGACAAAAGCTCCTTCAAATAAAAATATGCTCGCGATACCATTTCGTTGTACGCCGAAGCTGCGAAGGATACCGATATCACGTGTTTTTTCAATCACCGACATTGTCAGAGATCCTAATAAGTTGAATGTTGCCACAGCGATAATTAGACAGACGATAATATACGCAATCCATCGCTCGATGCGCATCATCAGATATAGATCTTTATGAAGATCATACCACGTCTGGATATTGTCCGATGGATATTGCTGGCGTAATTCCTGAGCGATAAATTCTGATTTTGAAAATTCATTCAAACGTATTTCAACACCGTTGACATCAGTGCCAAGATCGAAAAGCATTTGAGCCGAATGCAAAGAGACGAAGGCATACAGACCGTCATAATCTTTGTTGTTGGATTCATAGATGCCGGTAATATAAAATCTACGGATCTCTGGCGCGGATAGCTGAGTAAGCGTGGCTTGTACACCTCCGGGGCTGATAACCGCAATGGAATCGCCAATCATGACATTCAACCGATCTGCAAGTCCGAGGCCGATGATAATTCCTTTCCCATCATCGCCAAGCGAAAACTTTCCGAATGCAATTTTTTCGCCGACTCCCGAAACCGACCCGAACGTTGAAATGTCGATTCCCTTTAGAAATATTACACGAGACCGATCGGGAGATAATACCATAGCTTTGCCGACGACATAAGGAGAAATTCCTTTGAACTCCGGATTGTTCTTTTCTTGCTGAAGAATTTTCGATGCATCTTCGCAACGTGTACCATGCGCAGCTTCAATGCGGATGTGCGGATCAAAATTAATAAGAATTCGCGTAACCAAGCCGTTGAAACCGTTGAATACCGAAAGGACAATAACAAGCGCTGCCACACCAATTGTTATACCCACGATTGAAATAAGTGTGATGATGGAAATAAATCCGGTTTTTCGTTTTGTTCGAAGATAACGGCGCGCTATGTATGAAGGAACATTCATATTCAAAGAAAACGTATTGCTTTAATTGGTTCTAGTCTCGCTGCTAAGCGTGAAGGTAATAACGTTGCTAGAAAACATAAAACTATCGTGAGAATCGAAACGATAAAATAATTTTGCCATCGCATTAAAATAGGAACTGCCGTCATGAAGTAGATATTTTCAGGAAGCGCGAACGGCCTGTAAACCAATTGTATCCAGCTAAGAACATAGGCAAGAAGACAGCCGAGGATAATTCCTGTGATACCTATAAACATCCCTTCATAAATAAAAATTCGCGCAACCTCCCTTGACGACGCTCCAATTGTTTTTAAGACACCGATCGCCCAGTTTTTTCGAGAACAAGCATTAAAAGAGTACCGATGATATTGACAACGGCGACAGCAATAATCAAACCCAAAATAATCGGTGCAGGTTTTTTCTGAAGCTCTACCCAGGAAAAAAGATTTCTGAATTGTCTGAACACCGATTGCGGATAATATGGATATGGGAGTTCATCCGCAAGTCTTGAAGTTACATCATTTGCAAGATTTGCATCGTTGAGAAAAATATCAATCCCCAATACGGAATTACTAAGGTCGAATAATTTTTGAGCTTGTTGTATGTGAGTGTAGACGAAAATATCGTCGAATTCAGCCATACCGGTTTCATAAATCGCCGATACTCGAAATGCGCGAATTTGTGTTTGTGTTGCAGATTCTAATTTCCCGGATAAAGCGAATGCGACGACCATATCTCCGAGATGAATGTTCATCTTCCGGGCTAATTTTTTTCCAATAATTATCAACGGAGGGCCATTGCCGCTGCCTAGATCAAAATCGCCTTCAACGATATGATTGCGGATGATAGAAAGTTCGGCAGTCGGCTCAACTCCCTTCAGAAAAATACCGTCAACTTCCTGTCGGCAGCGGAGCATAGCTTCGCGCGCAACGAATGGAATGAGTGTTCGGACTTCCGGAAAGTCTTTTCGAATTTTTTCTTCCACCTCTGTGAAATGTGGAAGTGGTTGGCCTTGAAATCCAAGGATTTGAACATGCGCGTTAAAGCCGATTATTTTTTCGCGTATCTCTTTTTCAAAACCATTGATAATAGAGAGAGTGATAATTAGGGCCGCAACACCGATAGTAATCCCGACAATTGAAAAGATTGTCAGCAGAGAGAGAAAACTTCCTCCCCGCCTGGAATTGATATACCTTCTGGCTATGAAGAGAGGCGTGTTCATTGATTAAGTGTCGAGAATGCCATTAGATAACCTTTGATAAATGCGTCAAGATCGCCATCCATCACCGCGTTGACGTTTGACGTTTCGATTTCGGTTCGATGATCTTTAACTAAATTATAAGGATGAAAAACATACGACCGTATTTGACTGCCCCATTCAATTTTTTTCTTCGTTCCTTCTATCGCAGCTAATCTGGCTTGTTCTTCTTCTTTTCGAACTTGATAGAGACGCGATTTCAACATTTTCATTGCCCGTTCACGATTTTGGAACTGCGAGCGTTCTTGTTGACATGCCACAATAATTCCTGAGGGTACATGTTTGATTCGAACCGCAGTTTCAACTTTATTAACGTTCTGTCCCCCTTTTCCTCCCGAACGATATGTTTCGAATTCAATGTCGGCAGGATTGATTTCAATTTCAACATCATCTTCAATTTCCGGATAAACGAAAACCGATGCGAACGATGTATGCCGGCGAGCATTTGAATCGAACGGCGAAATTCTTACAAGACGATGGACACCAATTTCCGCTTTAAGATACCCGAAAGCGAATTCGCCTATGACTTCGAATGTAACACTCTTTATTCCAGCACCTTCACCTTCCTGTTGATCTACAAGCGCTGTTTTAAAATTATGCTGGTCACACCAACGCAGATACATCCGCATCAACATTTCAGACCAATCCTGGGCTTCGGTACCGCCGGCACCAGCATGAATTGTCAAGATAGCATTTCTGTGGTCGTCTTCACCACTAAGCATATTCTTAAATTCAAGGTCAGCGATGTCTTTCTCGAGTTTCGTGAGCGCAAGTCGAGCTTCGTCGGCAAAGGATTGGTCGTTGGATTCCTCTGCCAATTCGATCATCGTGTGGATTTCTTCGGCCGAAAATTGCAATTTTGACCAAGCATCAATCCATACTTTTCGTTGGGTAATTTCCTGCATCACTTTTTGTGCAGAGATATTGTCATTCCAAAAACTAGCGATATGCGATTTTTCTTGCAGCTCTTTCATTTGAGTTTCTTTGTTATCTAAGTCAAAGAAACTCCCGTAATGAAGCAATTTTTTTACTTAATCCCTGTAATTTTTCCTGTAAATCTTCGAACATGTATGCCTCGAAATTATATAATTTGTCGGATCTAATCCGCTTTAATCAAACGAGTTATGCCTCAATAGTAAATGGTAATTCCATCACTTCTTAATCCTAATATTTAATTCATCCAATTGCTTTTGGTCGACTTCCGACGGGCACTCATCCATCAGTGACGATCCGCTGCTCGTTTTAGGAAATGCTATCACATCGCGTATTGTATCTTTGCCTGCAAGAAGCATTACTGTGCGATCCAATCCGAAGGCAATTCCACCATGCGGCGGAGCGCCAAATCGGAATGCATCGAGAAGGAAACCAAATTTCTTTTTAGCCTCTTCTGCAGAAATACCGAGAAGCGAAAACATTTTTGACTGAAGCTCGTTTTCACATATTCTGATACTTCCTCCAGCGATCTCATTTCCATTTAATACCAGATCATAAGCGCGGGCATGAGCCTTAGCGGGATCGGTGGTGAGAAGAGGAATATCTTCATCCTTTGGTGCAGTAAAAGGATGGTGAACGGCTACAAACCGCTTTTCTTCTTCACTGTACTCCAACAATGGAAAATCTACAACCCACAAAAACCGGAATTCGTTTTCTTTTCCTTCGAGTAAATTCAATCGTTGTGCCATCTCAAGCCGCAAATTGCCGAGTATCGTATATGCTTTTGCCCACTTGTCGGAAACAAGTAGAATCAAATCGCCGACTTTTGCTTTCATAGATTCAGCAATTTTTTTGAAGGCATCTTGCCCTAAGTGTTTTTCAATCGGGGATTCTATTCCCTGTTCACCAACTCGTGCATACACCAATCCTGCGGCGCCTAATTTCTTCGCCAGGTCAACGATGTTATCCAATTGGTTCCGTGCAAAAGATCCGCCTCCAGGCACGATGAATCCGGCAACGACTCCGCCTTTCGCAACACTATCTGCAAAGACTTTAAAAGGAGCAGTCGCAACGATCGAACTCACATCACGCAGTTCAAGCCCGAAACGAAGATCCGGTTTATCGCTTCCATAACGTTCCATCGCTTCTTTGTAGGTAAGTTTGAGGAACGGAGTTTTGACTTCAACATTTTTTATTTCTTTCATGAATCGAACAACTAAACCCTCGACGAGAGTTCGTATATCCTCTTCGTCTACAAACGACATCTCCACATCTATCTGAGTGAATTCAGGCTGGCGGTCGGCTCGTAAATCTTCATCGCGAAAGCATTTCACGATTTGGAAATAACGATCAAATCCTGAAACCATAAGAATTTGTTTGTATGTTTGCGGTGATTGCGGAAGCGCGTAGAATTTACCATGCTGTAACCTGCTTGGAACGAGAAAATCACGCGCACCTTCCGGAGTGCTTTTCATAAGAATCGGTGTTTCGATTTCCACAAAATTATGTTGATCGAAATATTGCCGCGTAATTTGGCTCATACGGTGACGGAGCAGAATAGTTTTTTGCATCGGCTCACGGCGCAAATCAAGATAACGATATCTAAGGCGAATATCTTCGCTTGCTTCCACTCGTTCTTCAATTGGAAACGGCGGCGTGTCTGCGCGATTGATTATGGTCAGAGAATCAACCAACACATCAATTTCACCGGTTGAAAGATTCGAGTTGTCTGTCCCCTCCGGACGTTTTTCAACTACTCCTGTGATCGAAATGACATATTCACTCCGTATATCTTTTGCAAGCTGACATACTTCTTCATTTCGCTGAGGCTGGAAAACAATTTGAGTTTTTCCGTAGCGGTCGCGGAGATCAACAAAAATAACACCGCCAAGGTCTCTTCTCCGATCGATCCATCCGTTGAGTGTTACTACTTGTCCGATGTTAAGAGAACGTAATTCTCCACAAGTGTGAGTGCGTTTAGTGTATTGCATTCTGCGTTTTCGTTTCCTTTCCGACTATTCTTATCTATAATTCTAAAACTCGTTCGATTTTTTCAACCAGAACTTTTTTTGGAACCGCTCCAACAATTTGATCTACGACCTGACCACCTTTGAAAAGTAGTAAAGTCGGGATACTCCGGATGCCGTATTGCATCGCTGTCTGCTGGTTGGCATCGACATCCAACTTAGTCATTTTAATTTTTCCATTGTACTCTCCAGCGAGTTCTTCGACAATCGGAGCAATCATTTTACACGGACCGCACCACACAGCCCAAAAATCTACTAGAACAGGCACTGTTGACTGAAGAACTTCCGACATGAAATTTGAGTCGGTTACTTCTATTGCGTTCATAATAATCCCTTTCTAAAAATTATCCGCTGATGCGCACAGCTTCCGTACCAAGCAGCGCGCGCGCTTCTTCTAAAAATTCATCATTAATGTGAACTGTATATTTTGTTGAATAAAATGTATTCCGCACATTTGTTGGAAGTCCTACAATATTAAAATAACATGATGCCGAACCGCCCCGATGTTTTTCTAAAATCTTTTTTAAATCTTTGATCACATTTTCGTTGTTTGTTCCAGCATCGATCGTAAAAAAAACACTCTTCCCGAACACTTCTTTAACTTTTTCTATCGGATGGACTTCACTGGCAATCACGCGTAGATTTTTTCCGCTTGGTTCCCCCTTGCCAACCACCATTACCATAGCATCTTCATTCAGAAACTGGCCGTACTGTTTAAAAGCATCCGAGAAGACGATGCACTCGCCGGTTCCGGAGAAATCTTCAAGACCAATGAATGCCATCATGTTGCCGCGCTTATCAATTTTTTTTTTGATGTTGGTTATTATCCCGCAAACCCGTACAGTTGACGCTTGTGTGATTCGTTCGGCATCGCCAAGCTGGGCCGTTGAAAAACCTTCTACAACATCCTGATATTTTCTGAGCGGATGGCCGGAGACGAAGAAACCGAGCATTTCTTTTTCTCTGCGCAATGTCTCCATCTCGTTCCATGCGTCTGTTTCAATTAATGACGGCGGAATGATTACCGGTTTTTGTGTTGAAGATAATACATCAAAAAGATTTGATTGATTTTTTCCCTGATCTTCCTGCACCTGTTGGCCAAACATCGCCGCACGCTCGATCGTTGCAAACAATTGCGAACGGTTTTTTGAAATCGAATCGAACGCACCGGCTTGTACCAAACTTTCTAGAACTTTCTTGTTAACAGCCCGCAGGTCAACTCTAGTGCAAAAATCGAACAACGATGTGAATTTTCCTCCATCTTCCCTTGTATTCACGATGTTCTCTACCGCGTTCGCTCCAACGTTTTTAATCGCACTCATCCCGAAACGTATTCCCTTATCAGAAACGGTAAAATCGGTATAGCTTTCATTCACGTCGGGGGGAAGAACGTCGATCCCGAGTGAGCGGCACTCGTTGATGAATAAGACGATCTTGTCTGTATCGCCGATTTCGCTTGAAAGGTTCGCCGCCATGAATTCAGCGGAGTAATGTGCTTTCAAGTAAGCGGTCTGATACGCTATCACAGAGTATGCAACACTATGCGATTTATTAAATCCATATGAGGCAAATTTTTCTATCAAATCGAAAATCTCGCCCGCAATCTTTTTATCAACTTTTTTCTCAATAGCGCCGTCGACAAATTCACCCTTGAACTTCGCCATAAGATCTTTATCTTTTTTCCCCATGGCGCGACGTATCACGTCTCCTCGTGCAAGAGTGAATCCGGCAATTTCATTCGTTATCTTCATCACCTGTTCTTGATAAACAATGACGCCGTATGTTTCCTTCAAGATCGGTTCTAATGTTGGATGAAGATATTCAATTCTTTGTTTGCCATTCTTACGCGCGATGAAATCGTCTATCATCGACATTGGCCCTGGCCTATACAATGCATTCATAGCAACGAGATCGGTGATTGCAGACGGCTGCAGCTTTCGAAGAGAATCCTGCATGCCGGAACTTTCAAACTGAAATACTGCAACTGTTTGCCCGCGTGAAAACAGATCAAATGTTTTTTTATCGTCGATTGGGATTTCGTCAAAATTGATGTCGATGCCATGACGCTTCTTGATAAGCGCCAGAGCATTCTCAAGCACGGTCAATGTTCGGAGTCCAAGGAAATCCATCTTGAGAAGTCCCGCTTCCTCAAGATCTTTCATATTGTACTGCGTCATGACTTCCGTATTCGGCGATTTGTACAGTGGAACATAGTCGCTAACCGGTCCAGGTGCAATAACAACTCCTGCGGCATGCATGGAAGCGTTGCGATTCATTCCTTCCAAAACTTGCGATATTTCCACAAGTTGGCGAATTTTTTCGTCCTTACTTTCTTTCACCCACTTCAATTCGGGATTTTCCGAAATGGCATCCGCGAGATGTTTAACTCTCCCCTGGACAACCGGGATTTCTTTTGTAATCGATTCTATTGTGCTGAGCGGAACTCCCAACACCCGTCCGACATCTTTCAACACTGCACGCGCAGACAAACTGCCGAAGGTAATAATTTGTGAAACTGATTCCGTCCCGTACTTCTGCTTGACATAATCGATTACTTTGCCGCGTTTTGCATCCGAAAAATCGACGTCGATATCAGGCATGCTTACACGATCCGGATTTAAAAACCGTTCAAAAAGAAGATCATATTTCAACGGATCGACATTCGTGATTCCTAAAACGTATGAAACAATACTGCCGGCTGCGCTTCCGCGTCCTGGGCCGACATAAACACCCATATTCTTCGCTTGATTGATGAAATCTTGAACGATAAGGAAGTAACCCGCATAATCCATTTTCGTTATGACGTTCAATTCATGTTCGAGTCTGTCTTCAATTTCTTTTGTAATAATTTTATACCGGTGCGGAAGTTTGTCGTGCGCTATCTTCTTCAGATAATCGTTCAATGAACTCACTCCGGCATCTTCCGGAATTGGAAACTGCGGCATGTGATTTTTATGCAGTTCAATTTCCAGATTGCATTTTTCCGCAACTTCCAATGTCGATTCAATGGCTTCCGGATACCGGCGAAAGAGCGCCGTCATTTCATTCGCGGTTTTAAAATACACTTGATCAGTTCCATATCGCATTTTGGTATAATCGACCGCGTTTGTGCTGCTTGCTTCCGGAATCAAGAGCAGAACATTATGCGCAAGCGCATGTTCGTGTTTGATATAATGACAATCGTTCGTTGCAATCAGCTTTATGCCCAACTCTTTTGCCAACAACGGCATCTGTTCGAGAACCGGCTTTTCACGTTCAAGATTGTGATCTTGAATTTCGAGATAAAAATTATCGCCGAATATTTCTTTATAAATCAAGGCAGTTTCACGGGCTGTGTCATGATGTCCTTCGACCAGATGAGCCGCCACAACACCTCCGGCGCATGCTGATAGCGCAACAAGGCCTTCAGAATACTGCTTTAACAATTCGGCATCGATACGAGGTTTATAGTAAAAGCCTTCCGTGTGCCCGAGTGTAATTAGTTTTACGAGATTTTTATATCCGATTTCATTTTTTGCAAGAAGGACAAGGTGATGGTACGCTCCGTGTTTTCCATTTTGACGGCGTGTTTCTTCTTTAGTTAATTTCTCAAAACGCGAGCCGAACGTAACAATGTAAACTTCACTTCCGATGATCGGTTTGATGCCTGCCTTTTTTGCTTTTTTGTAAAATTCTATCGCTCCAAAAAGCACGCCATGGTCCGTCAACGCCACAGCAGGCATTTTATTTTCTACAGCAGCATCGATCAAGCTTTGTACCTTGCATGCGCCATCGAGCAGGCTGTAATGAGAATGATTGTGAAGATGTATAAACTCTGCCACTTGCGTCTACGAAAAGTTTAAAAAACTTTTTACTTCATTGATAACATTTTCAGCGCTAACGAGTGTTCTTTTGTTTGTGCGGCGATCTTTCAATTCCACATTTCCATTTTTTAAATTCTTATCCCCGACGATGATTTGAAGCGGCATGCCGAGCAAATCTGCATCCTTAAATTTGAAACCGGGCGATGCGTTAAGACGATCATCGTACAAAACTTCAATACCGGATTCTTCCAATGCTTTATGAATGAAATCGGCAGTACTTTTAACATCAGCCGAACCCGGATTAACAGCGATCAAATGAACATGAAACGGCGCAATCGCTTTATCCCAGATAATTCCGTTTTGATCATTGTTCTGTTCGATGTAACACGCAACAATCCTCTCGACGCCGATGCCATAACTTCCCATGATGATAGGATGTTCAATTCCTTTTTCATCAAGATACACCGCGTTGAGGCTGACTGAATATTTCGTCCCCAATTTGAAGATGTGACCGATTTCAATCGCATTCACTATTTTCATAGAGCTACTGCAATTCGGACATTTCTCATTATCTTCAACTGTACGCAGATCGTAGAAGCCGTCAATTTTTACATCGCGAGTAAAATCAATATTTTTGTAATGGTAATCGTTTTTATTGGCGCCGCTAACGAGGTTATTCGCGCCTTCCAATCGTTTGTCGGCGATCATCCTCATTTTCATTTTAAGATTGATCGGTCCGATCGAACCGGCATCTGCTCCAGTCCATTCTATCAATTCATCAGGGTGAGCTGGACGAACTTCACTTCCAAGTACCGACAGAAGTTTTGTTTCATTCACCTGATCATTCCCCATCATGAAAACCAAAATCGGTTTTTCATCATGAACATACACACGAGATTTCGCACATTGCTCAACGGGAATATTCAAGAATGAAGCTACCTCATCTATGGTTCGAATATTCGGAGTCGATACTTCTTCCGGCAACTGCGTGTTTGGAAAGTATTTCCCTTTTTCGACGACCGAAGTCGCAACCTCGAGGTTTGCCGCGTAGCCGCAATTTGTGCAATGAGAAACTGTGTCTTCACCGGAACCCGATGCAACCATGAACTCCTGCGACCCGGTTCCGCCCATGGCGCCGCTCGAAGCTCCGACGATGAAAAACTTTAGCCCGCATCTAGAAAATATTTTTTTATATGCTTCCGCATGCAAATCGTAATTCCTATCGAGGCCTTCCCACGTTGCATCCATCGAATAAGAATCTTTCATTGTGAATTGCCGGCCTCGAAGAATGCCTGAACGGGGACGAGGTTCATTTCTAAATTTTGTTTGGATTTGATACCATATCTGCGGCAACTCGCGATATGAGCTAAGATGGTTCTTCGCAAGATGACACATAACTTCCTCGTGAGTCGGGGCTAGAACAAGCGGACGGTTTTTTATATGAAACATCGTATCTCCGAACGCCTTCACTCTCCCTGTTTCTTCCCACAACTCGATCGGATTTAATGCAGGTAAATGAAATTCCTGGCCGCCAATCGCATCCATCTCCTCACGGATGATTTGCATTACTTTTTTCATCACACGATAACCAAGCGGAAGAAAACTGTACACACCGGCTGCCAACGGCCGCATCATACCCGCCCTCAGCATCAATTGATGACTGGGTATGGTTGCATCAGACGGAATTTCTTTTAAAGTTGGAATAAATATCTGCGTTATTTTCATACGATTATGCTTCTGAAACTTTCTGAGTCGTTTGGAATAAACTATTTATCTTTAAAAGATAAGAAAATTACGGCAGGAATCAAAGAATTGCGGTTTAAGGAATTTTATGTGGTCCAGTCTGATTTAAAAATGAGCAATTCTGAATTTATAATTATCATTTTGTTGAATCGAATGCCGGATGACTAATTTGCCGGCACTCCAACCTTCGGTGGCGGCGTATTTTTTACAGTATCCACCTGTGCCTGGAAAAATGAATCGATGTGGAAATCTTGGAGTTCTAAGTATTCTTTATTCTTTGTGAGAAAATTTTTGATCGTCTCGATGGAAATTGCGCGGGTCACTCCATAAATAATATTCGATCGATTTTGAATATAGATGTCGCCACTGTACGGTGATTCAGTATCGAGTTCATCTTCGTCGTCTTTTTCTGCAGGAGTAAGCATGTAATAATTTTCAGCCGGGACGGAGGTGATCATTCCAACTAATTCGAAGTTCGGGACGCCGTCGCGTATTGCAACCACGATGCCGCCGCTAAAGCCGCGATTAAAAGATGCATCGAGTAAAAATGAGTGCTTTAAGTCTTTATTCGGGCTGCTGACAACTGCGGTTGTTACCATCTTATTCAGCATTGGGAAACCAAAAAGGTAAACAAAAGTTCCCCACTCCAATTCCTCCGCGCTTCCGATTTTTCCGCTGAATGGTTCCAGTTGTCGTACCGGATATTCATTGTACTTTCTGCCGAGAAGAGCGACGTCGTTATTCTTATCTATACAGAGGAGGTAAACTTCTCCACCGTCAGGGAAATCGCTTATATATGATACTCTCGATTTTTGAATCGACACTCTCTTGATGAAACGCGAGCTTCCATTTTTGTTTTTAAAGTACGATATTACTGTGTCCGGAAAACTTACGACATGTGAACATGTAAGAACTGCCACATTTTTTCCTTGTTTATAAATTATTGTGCCGGTACCGGACATCGTGTTGTTGGATTGAAAAGATTTTACCGCTTTCTTTTCGAATCCATCTTTCATGATATCGTCAAGTGTGACGGCACTCTCCTCGGAAAAAATGTAAGTCTCGTAGGAATTGATGCTGTTAATGATTCGAATAGTTTTTGAAATGTCTTCAAGATATTTTGAAGGACTTTTTGTGGGGAATTCGCTGTCGTACTTGCCGTCTTTAATTGTAGAATCTGAAAGTGTGTACACATAAGTCGTGCAAGAATTAAAAAACGAGAAAACAACGACGAATAAGAGTAAAAGAATACAGTCTATCGATTTCATGGAAAAACTTTTACTTTGTACTGCAATATTATGCAATTAGTTGACTCCGGCCTTTAAAAAAAACTTTGGGATTTGTACAAGAAAATCTTCGCCTCCCTCATGTCTCATTTCATAAGTACCTTCCATAGTACCTTCGAACCATTTCAACACACAATAACTGTTGTATTCATGCGCATCGCCGGGAGAAATATACGGTTGTTCGCCAACGACACCTATTCCGTTTAACTCCTCGGTATTTCCTTTCGAATCGTTGATGATCCAATGCCGCCGGAGGAGTTGAACTTTTTCCCCGCTATGATTTTCAATACGAATAAAATACGTAAAAACAAATTTCTTTTCCATCATGTTCGATTGCCCATCCAAATAAATAGGCCGGACAATCACTTTTATATTCTCAGTTGTTGCAACGTATGCTAACATTAAGACCCCTTCTATCCTATTTTCGGCTACTACCGAATCTTCTTGAGAGGATTTCAGGGACATTGCAACACCTTCTATTGGTTCACTTTTGTCATCGCAGATTGTTCAACTTGCCTTGATACTGGATTTTGGATCCAAGCGACAATCACCAAATTCTCCGGATTAATCGTGTCCGGTCTCTGTTTCCATCCCTTGAAATTTCCAAACGACGAACGCCATGATTGATGGGTGACGACGTTGTCCAGATACATTTTGATCTTTTTTTCAATTTCTTTGACCGGAACGATTTTTGTAATATTTGATCGACCGGATTTCATGTCAAGAGGTATTCCATTCATGCCGTCGGGTAATTCACGTACAACATACGAATGATGATCTATTCCATTTCCTCCTTTGTACTCCACCGTTTTCTCTACCACGGCGATGTGCAAATAATTTGCATTTACAGAATCTATTCCGCTCGATTGAATGGAGATATTGATCAGAATGCTGTCGCTTCTAAGCTTCGAATTTAATGTCATCGATATCTTCGATTTTCTTTTTTGCTCCCTCTGAAGAGAATATTTGAAAACATTATAACGATTTTTAACAAGTAATTTCGGCCCACCACCTGTAAGTTTTGTTTTGCCATCTATTATCAGCGTCGGGGTTCCAAAATTCGCGCCGTATGATAGATATTGGTCCCATGAATCAGAATTCGACAGCGGATCAGGACCGGGTATATGAAGATGATATTCAAGAATTGCAAGTGATTCAGGCGAATAGATATCGGAAAGAAGGTCTAATGCTTTATCAGCCGCGACGCATGGACCGCATTCGGCTCCTGTAAATAATTCTGCAAGCACGACAAGACCGTTACGATTTTTTGTTTTTGTTATTTCCTTGGGCCTGAAATTCTCTAGTTTGAGAATACACCTCTGAATCAACGTGTCGATTGGAGTTTCACTTTTTTCTTTTTCTGTCCGAAGCCGTTCATGAAGATTAAGCAGAATGGAATCTTTTCCGACCACCAATCCATTTAAGTATGCTTCTCGCGCCTGGTCATGCTTCTGTTGTTTTTCGTATGCCTGACCAAACAGTTTCCAGAATTCGATGTTCCATGGATCTACAAGATCGGATATCGACGAGAGTGTTGCAGTCGCTTCCTGATATTTCTCTTGCGCTATCGAGACAAGCGCAAAATTCTTTGTTCGTTCGATTTCTTCGTCAAGATCGATATTTTCATCTTTGAATTGTAAAGCCGAAATTGCCCATTCTCGCGCATGTTTCAAATCGACGCCAAGTCTGGCGTAAACTGCGGCACAAATACTTTGTGCATGAGCTAAGTCTACCGTTTTAGTCTTATCCATAAACGCATCGATCACTTCTTTCACCAGCGTTACTTTTGCTTTTTCACTTTCGTCCGGCAACTTCCATTGATGAAGAATATTATTAAACATATTGACCGCATCATCGGATTTGCCGAATAAAATGGCGCGGACCAAAGATTTCAGCGCTGATTCAAATTCGTAATTTGCATTTTCGCACAGGGCAAGGGTAAACTGATATTCTGCGTTATTCGGTGAGAGTTCGACAAGTTCAAGTGCGCATTTTTCTGCTTCTTTTGTTTTACCTCTTTTTTCTAAAATTAAAGCGAGCGTGTTCAGAACTTCCGGATATTCAGCGTATTGTACATCCTGAGCCCATTTCACGGCTCGTGTTGCGTACACTTCCGCAGTATCGAGAGCTACTCCTTTCGACAGTAAACCGACCGCGATCAGCCAATAGTTCAGATCTCGATTGGCATCCGGCGTCAATGCGATTCCCCGCCGCCCTGCGTCTAGGGCTGAATCGACGGCGTTCAATTGCAAGTAGGAGCGGAAAAGTTCGAGGTAGATTCTGCTTTTTAAATTACTTCCAGGATAATTTTTGAGGAATGATTGAAGCGCAACAATTTTATTGGACGGATTTTGAATTTTGTTTATTTCACGGAAGTCGGTTAGTTCATCCTGTCCGAAAGCGAATGCCGTCATGAGGATAAAAATTCCTAGATACAGCAGAATCGATTTTTTCATTTTTTTCCTTTTACATCTTTCTTCAATTGAACAAGTGTTGGCTCAAGCAATTTTCAGAATGATTGTTGTTATGTTGTTATTATCGTCAGTTTCATTATTAATTGTTTTTTTAAAAGTGCCCCTGGGGTGATTCGAACACCCGACAAACAGTTTAGGAAACTGCTGCTCTATCCATACTGAGCTACAGGGGCTTGTACAACAAGTTAAAATACGAAATGCAAGAAAGAGTAGCAACAGAAGTACTTGCATTGCCATCACCCTTTTGGTATATTTACGCACATTAACGTTAGTTTTTTATTCACGAAGAGATTATGGAAGAAACGCTTCATACGTTTCCTAAAGATATTGGATGGATCGAAGTTATCTGCGGCTGTATGTTCAGCGGAAAAACGGAAGAATTAATCCGGCGTGTACGGCGCGCACAAATAGCTAAACAGAAAGTGATGATCTTCAAACCAAAAATCGATGACCGATTCAGTAAAGATTCTGTTGTTACTCACAACGATCAATCGTTTCAATCCACAATTGTCGAGGATGCGGGCGCAATTCCTGCGTTAGCTGCCGATGCTCAAGTAATTGGAATCGACGAAAGTCAATTCTTTCAAGAAAATCTGATTCAAGTCTGTGAAGAACTTGCGAATGACGGAAAACGTGTTATCGTTGCCGGTTTAGATCAAGATTATCGCGGACGTCCATTCGATCCGATGCCGCAACTGTTAACTGTCGCTGAGTATATTGTAAAGACACTCGCAATATGTGTGGTTTGCGGTAATCCGGCCGACAGAACACAACGAAAAACAAATATCCATACTGAACGAATAGCTGTCGGAGCATCTGAAATGTATGAGGCACGCTGCAGAAAATGTTTTGTGCCGCCATCAGATTAGACAATTTCACTTCCTGCATTTCTATTTGAACAATCAGAACAATCGTGCGATAATTGTAGAGGATGATAAAGATGTTCCATGAAATTAGTTTTTAAATGAATATGTCAACTGACAATACAGAGAAAATAATTCAACAGATCAGAAAATTCACAAAATCAATTCCTGAACTCGCCTTGGTACTCGGAACAGGACTGAGTGATTTTGCCGATACACTTCTGAAAAAAAATCGCATCCCAACCTCATCGATCGAAGGATATCCTCAATCAACAATTGAAGGACATCCAGGACAAATAATTTTTAGTCAAATTAAAGATAAAGCCGGTATCGAAAAAGATGTTTTGATTTTTCAAGGGAGAGTACATTTCTATGAATCAGGAAATTTTGAAAAAACAACTCTTCCGATTATCATTGCTCATGCTTTAGGCGTGAAACGATTGGTGTTAACCTGCGCAGTTGGAGGAATAAACCCATTATTCTCTCCTGGCGACTTGATGTTAATCCATGATTACATAAAATTTACAAGCGAGAAATCGAATTCGAAGTATCCACTTAACATATTGAAAACGAATGAATTATATAAATCTACCTGTAGTGAATTCCTCTGCAATAAGGTGACTGAAGTAGCATCCGAAATGAAAATTCCCTTGCGTCATGGAAATTATTGTTGGGTGACAGGACCGTCTTATGAAACGTCTGCAGAAGTTAAGATGATTCATAGAATGGGTGGTGATGTTGTTGGAATGTCGACATTCCCGGAAGCGATCATTGCATCAGGCTGGGGAATAGAATGTGTTGGTATTTCATGCATTACCAATATGGCAACCGGGCTTAGTCCAAAGAAACTTACACATCAAGAAGTAATAGAGACAGCCGGAACTGTTAAAAATAGATTTTCACAAATCATGATTTCATTGCTGCATGAATTGGCATGAAAGTTACTTCTGTTTAAAAACAAGCGTAATTGGAACTCCCGAAAAACCGAAATGCGTTCGAATGGTATTTTCCAAAAATCGGCGATAGTTTTCTTGTATAAGTTTTGGTTCATTAGCAAAAAAAGCAATCACAGGCGGACGCGTTTTTACCTGCGTGATATATTTAATCTTGATTTCTTTCCCGGATGTTGACGATGGAGGATTGCGTTCAATTTCTGTCAGCAAGATACTATTCAATTTGCTTGTCGACACTTCCTTTTGCCTTTCTTTATTCACTTCAGATGCAACATCGAGAACTTTCCAGATTCTTTGCCCTGTCTTAGCGGATGTATAAATAATTGGAATGTATGTATGTCTGCCTAAAAGGTTTTTCAATGCTACCGTAAATTGATCTGCTGTGTTCGTATCCTTTTCAATCAAATCCCATTTATTAACAACAAGTACCACTCCCTTTTTCCGTTCCACAGCAGTCTGGATGATTCGAAGATCCTGCCGCTCGACGCCGAGAGTGGAATCGACGAGAACGAGAGCGACGGAACAGCGTTCAATACTCTTTACGGTTCTAATTGTGCTGAAGAACTCGATACTCTCACGAACTTTTGCTCTTCTGCGAAGTCCGGCAGTATCAATTAAGTGATATTCATTCCCTTCGTGCGTGATTATCGAATCGATGGAGTCTCTGGTTGTGCCGGGTATCTCGGTGACGATAGTTATTTTTTTGCCGGTCAGTGCGTTAACAAGGGAAGATTTTCCTACGTTCGGCCGGCCAATAACTGCAAGAAGCAATTTTTGTGTGTCTTCTTCGATGGCAGGAAGCTCTGAAAAATCGTTTGTAACTATATCCAGCAGATCGCCGATTTTTCTTCCGACTGAAGCCGATATTGAAAATGGTTCTCCCAATCCAAGCTGATAAAATTCTGCTACGGATGATTCCCGCCTATCGCTGTCGACTTTATTCACAACCAGATGAACTTTTTTTCGAGCTCGTCGCAGAATATCTGCAATCATGTGATCCATCGCAGTTAAGCCGTCAATTGCATCGACGAGAAAAAGGATAGAATCTGCTTCTTCAATAGCAATTTGAGCTTGTTCTCGTATTGCTTCTTCGAAGACGTCGTGACTCTCCGGAACAAATCCTCCGGTATCGACAATGGAAAAATATTTTCCAGTCCATTCAGTTCGTGCGTAATGACGATCACGCGTTACGCCGGCGATATCATGCACGATCGCTTGCTGATTACCGAGTATTCTGTTGAAAAGAGTCGATTTCCCGACATTCGGACGACCGACAATTGCTACGATGTATTCTGACATAATATTCGATGTTAAAAGCAGGCGGGCACTTCGAAGTTCATCACTATCAAATTGCCAAGATGCTTATTTTTTGTAATTATTTTCATATTTGTACGAATTATTCAACATGTGAATCAATTTTTACATCAAAGCCAATATCCCCGCCTTTCCATTCGAATGCACCTAATTGTGGTCCACCACCATAGATAGTTTCAAAAACTTTTGTAGGCAGAAGTTCTGTATCATCATCAGAAATGATCAGATGATATGGGGTACAGTTTCCGAAATAAAAATAGCTGACTCTTTTATCTTTATGATTAATCAGACGGGCACCTGCATCTGCATCTACAGGTATCCAACCATAAGGTTTAAAATATACTTGTGCCCATGTATGTTGAGAGTGGCCCTCATCAGGTCGAACCGCCCATCCGCCTTGTAGTCTGGTGGGAATTTTATTAATCCGGCAAAGAGAAATGAAGAGGGTAGCTTTTGCCTCACAATCTCCGCGCCTATATTTTGCAGTATATTCTGCATAATCTTCCAGAACAGGTTTTGAATTAGTCCATATAATATTTTTACAAATCCATTCATATATATTTTTTGCCTTCAGGTAACCGTTAGTCTCGTTGCCAACTATTTCTTTTGACAAATTTTTCAAATACGGTGTAAATAAATTATCCTCTGTTTCTTTTGTATAGTTTTGATAATTTTTATCTAAAGTATCGTAAGGCTGAATATCTATTGGGTTAATTTTTTTATAATACCCCTTTGATTCATATTCGTAGATAAATTGACAAACAAAGATGGAATCGTTGATAGATCCAGGGTTTTTCGTTGGTCTAATCCAACTCTGTGAAGGTTTTGTGAAATAATTTCTCCATTCTGTATTTGAGTTGTTCTTTTTATCAATTACCTTTTCGAAATAGATCATTGAAGTCAAATTATCACTTTTTGGAAGTACTATATCACTGATGCTTGAATGAACTATTCTAATATTCGATTGAAACTTATTTTCCAGAACATAAGGTATCCATGCTTTTAGTAAAGTCTGATCAGGTAAGCTTTCAATTTTTTGAAAATAACTGAATGCTATATTTATTTTTTTTGATAATACCGAATCATGTTCAAAGGAAGTAATTGTTTCAAGTGGGTATTGGGAAGCGTCATAATTATCATCTTCAGAAAATTTTGCACGTCTGGCTGCCTCCTTATTAACCTGAAAGAGATCATAAATGCAGCCTTTAAAATATTTTTTTTCACCATCGATCAAATAATATTCAAGGCTGGAATCTCTCTCCCATTTATTCATATCCACTTCCGACAAATCGGGAATTTTAGACTTTAATGTTTTATAAACAGAATCATACGATAATCTGTATTCTCTTTTTACTGCCTGAATATCATTCAAATATTTTTGCAATATCTTAATCTCATTAACTGAAAGCTTGGTTTTGTCCTGTAGTTTAAGGTTAATTATATTAATTGCATTTGAAAACTCACCATTCTGAATTAATCGATTCAAATTTTCAGTTTCATTATTACATGAAATGAAAAGAGTCATTATCATCACAGAAAAATAAAATATTTTCTTCATAAGATTTATTTTTTGATGTGATATAGGTATAGTTTTTTGCATTGCCGCGAAAGCGGCTTAATTCAACCTATGGTTTTATGACACACTGCGGCGGTTGCGGCGGTTGAGTGTTCGCTCAATGCGCAGGAGAATTTCTTTTGTGCTTTGGCCTTTTGTTAAATAATCATCCGCGCCAATCTTGAATCCTTTTTCAACGGATGCTGAATCGCGGGCTTCGCCGGTAAGAAACAGAATTGGAATTTCTGATGTTTCTTCATCACGTTGCAATACTTCGGCGGTTTCAAATCCATTCATCAAAGGCATCTGGACATCAAGAAGGATTAGATCCGGATGTTGTTTTTTTACTATTCCAATCGCTTCTTGACCTGAAGAGGCTTTTATAACTTTATATCCCGCATTTTCAAGTGAATAGGAGAAGGTTTCACGCAAGACACGGTCATCATCAACAACCAATATAACTGCTTTGTTCGCCATTTTTGATTTCCGCGAGTATTAAATAATTTTTTAGTTTGTCGGGGCGGGCGGATTCGAACCGCCGGCCTCTTGGTCCCGAACCAAGCGCTCTAACCGGGCTGAGCCACGCCCCGTAAATCCTTTGATTACTTTTTTTCTACAACACCGGGTCCCGACTTTCAATGAGCAACCTAATTGGTCGGGATCCTCGTTCCGACAACGGGGTTAGCTCTTTTCCGAAACCGGAGTGCTACCCCCGGTCGGAACGGGACTGAGCCACGCCCCGAAAATTCTTTAATTACTATTTTTTTCTACAACACCGGGTCCCGACTTTCAATGAGCAACCTAATTGGTCGGGATCCTCGTTCCGACAACGGGGTTAGCTCTTTTCCGAAACCTGAGTGCTAACCCCGGTCGGAACGGGACTGAGCCACGCCCCGAAAATGCTTTGATTAATCTATATTGATTACAACATGTTCAATATACAGAAAGTCTTAAAAATTATCAAGTATTCTGAAAACCTGGTAGTGGGCTATTTTGAATTAGGTTTTTCAAAATGACCGTCAAGATCTCATTTAATTTTCTTAATAGATTATATTAAAATATTTTTTTTCTATTTCTTGTAGCGCGACCCCAAGAGACCGGATTCTTAACGATAACTCATTAAGTTCACTTGGTTTCAAATCTGAATGTCGGATTTTGTATCCTTTTTTCATACTGGCGCTCTGCTTGAATCTTCGAATAGTGCCCTTCGCTGGATTTTCAGAAGGCAGGAATAATGAGTCCGAATAGAAAGAATGTATATAATCATTGCGGTTTTTTTCTATAACGTCTAATTTATCTAATAACACTCGAAGATTTTCAATTTTATCTCTTTCCGTCACCCGCAACTCATATAATGACATCAAGACATTAAGTTGTCGATTAAAGTTAAGTTCATTAACAGCAACATGTGCGAAACGCGGATCAGAATTGGCAATAAGTCTAACAATAAACCCTGTAATTATATTCTGAATGCCACAAAAATCAATAATCATTTGACCGAAGCTTTTAGCGAATTCATCTTCGGCATCAAAGAAAGGATATATCTTACTTATGTTTACCATAATTTTGCCCTCGCATGAAGAACTGAAACAATTTGTTGGTAAAAATATAAATGGAAATCTCAGTAGTGATTGCGGACCAGATTTATCCGACTTTGACGACATCGCCATCGATTTATTCTCACTTATAAACCAATATGTTCAAAGCAATCTAAATCAATTTAAAAAGGAAACTGAAAAATCTATTAAGACGTAACCTCCGAAATGATGGATTTATAGATTGAAGGTACTAAAAAATGATATAAATTCAATCAAACAAATCGCACACCGCCACCAAATTTGAAAATTAACAATTATTCATCGGGCAAAATAGCCCACTACCGGAAACCGTCTAAGAAACCTTGAAATTCAGTTTGAACTCTTTCAGCTATGTTCGCGATCTCGCTTTCATGCGCAATATGATGCCAATGAATCCTCGAATCGGCATGAAACCACGTCAATTGCCTCTTTGCATAACGGCGTGTATTTCTTTTGATCAATCGGATCATTTCAGTTTCGGAAATAACATTATCCAAAAAATCGAAAACTTCCTGATAACCCACCGTCCGGAGTGGATTACAATTCGCAGGTGTAAAACCATTTGCCCGTATCGACTTTACTTCATCGATTAACCCATCGCGCAACATTCGGTCTACTCTATCGTTAATTCGCTGGTACAATACCGGCCGCTCCCATTCCAAACCAACCATGTGTGTTCTATATTTTTCTTCTCGTTTTTGTAATTCATGATGACGCGAGAGTGCAATTCCAGTTGTACGATAGACTTCGAGAGCACGAACAATTCGATGGATAGTTTTTGGGTTCATTGTTCCGGCAATAGCCGGATCGACTTCTATCAACTCCTGCAATAATGCTTCAGATCCCTCCATTTTAATTCGAGTCATCAACTCTTCACGCACCTCCGGATTCGCTGGTGGGCCTTCGAACAATCCATCGATGAACGCCTGAATGTACAATCCAGATCCACCCACAATAATCGGAATTTTGTTTTTTTGCGTAATCAGATTAACGACATCGGAAGCTTCCTTCCCAAATTCTCCTGCATTGCAATGATGACTCAGCGGATACGTATCGATGAAATAGTGCCGGACTTTTTTTAATTCTTCTGAGGAAGGTTTTGCGGTTCCGATTGTCAATCCTTGGTAGAGTTGCCGTGAATCGGCAGAAATGATTTCACCGCCAAGTTTATCGGCAAGAAGAATGCCAAGCGCGCTTTTACCCGAAGC
Source organism: Ignavibacteriota bacterium (assembly GCA_963835935.1). Taxonomy (GTDB): domain Bacteria; phylum Bacteroidota; class Ignavibacteria; order UBA10030; family CAVZMI01; genus CAWIHK01. The sequence goes on along the minus strand of CAWIHK010000001.1, from coordinate 1,556,748 downwards.
CGTCGGGCCTGCGATTACCAGAACCGCAGGATGTTGATCTATTGCTGCCATCCCATCTTCCCTATTAATGGGACGAATTTGAAACCATCAATCTCTTTTTTACTCGTCTCATCTCCATTCCGAGTGACGATGATCATTTTTTGTAATTCCTGATCGCCAACCGGAATCACCATGCGTCCGCCGCTAGGATTCAGTTGTTTTACGAGTGTGATTGGAATTTCAGGAGCGCCTGCCGTGACAATGATTCCATCGAAAGGGGCAAACTCATTCCATCCGACCGAGCCGTCCCCGGCTTTGCATGCGATATTATATCCGAGTTTTTCGAATATCTTTTTCGCCTGTGAAAAAAGTTCGAAATGGCGTTCGATTGTGAATACCCGTGCCCCCATTTCAGACAACACCGCAGCTTGATAACCTGATCCTGTGCCGATTTCCAAAATTTTTTGATCTCGCTGGACGTGCAGCACTTCCGTCATGAGCGCAACTGTATAAGGTTGCGAAATTGTTTGTGCACAACCGATTGGCAAAGCAGAATCATCGTACGCTTTTGGTAAAAAAGCTCCTCCTACAAAAGCATGTCTCTCCACGGAATACATCGCATTGATCACATTTTCATCTTCGATCCCCCGTTGTTTCAGCAGGCTGATCATTTCTTTTCGTTCTTTTTCAAACAATGGCGAGTTCTCTCAGGGTTGAAGTGGTGGAATAAATATGTTTTTCTTTTTTTTGCTGCCTTCATCGAAGAGATCGCGTAACTTGTGCGTCAGCGATTCCTGATGAAGACCGCGAATAAGCTGTCCGTCGTGCGCAACCGAGATCGTTCCTGTTTCTTCTGACACAACGATCGTGACTGCATCTGATTGCTCTGAAATACCTAATGCTGCGCGATGCCGCATGCCCAGAATCGCATCGCCAACTTGTGTTTGGGTCGATAACGGCAAGGTGCAATGCGCAGCTTCGACCAATTGATCTTTGATAATTACTGCTCCGTCATGCAATGGTGATTTCGGATTAAAAATAGAAGCCAGCAATTGTTTACTTACTCGCGCCTGAAGAGGTATGCCGGTTTCGATGAAGGTCCTAATTCCCGTACCTTTCGTCATGACGATCAACGCGCCGATTTTCTTCTTTGAGAGTTCCATTGACGCATGCACGATGTCATCGATGGTTTCCGCAACATTGAATCGAACAAAGAAACGGATGACCTGACTTCGTCCGACAATCGTCAAAAATCTCCTCAACTCCGGTTGGAACAAAACAACGAAAGCTATTACCCAAATATCTCTCACAGTGCTCAGAAGCCATGTCATTGCCCTAAGGTTCAACAACTGCGCAATAAAAGAAAACGCGACGATTATAATCAAACCTATCAGGATTTGAGCGGCAATTGTTCCTTCCATCACCATGTACAACCTGTAGATTAAAAATGCCACAAGGGCGATATCCACCAGATCGAAAATGGTTACACTCATGAAACCGATATGAAAGAGTTCCATTCCTTCCCCATTGTTGTTCGTATCGCATCACTTATTACGCAAACATCCTTCATATATTTTACATCGTGAACACGTACAATATTTGCACCGTTTAAAATTGCACAAGCGACTGCCGCGGCTGTACCTGCTTCACGTTTTTCAATCGGCGCGCCTGTGAGCCGGCCGATGAATGATTTTCGTGATGGGCCAACTAGAATTGGATAACAGAGGACATGAAACTCCGAAAGCATTGCGAGAATTTTAAGATTATGTTCAACTGTTTTTCCAAAACCTATTCCCGGGTCAAGAATAATTTGTACGACGCCGGCATCCCGTGCAATTTGCACACTCTCTGATAAATATTTTTTTATTTCTTCGATAAGATCGCCGTATTCCGGATGATCCTGCATCGTGAGCGGCGTACCGCGCGTATGCATCAAGACAACTGTCGCCCGATGTTTAGCTACAACGTGTGAAAGATCCGGGTCAAAATGAAACCCGCTGATATCATTCACCATTGTCGCTCCGGCAGTTAACGCCGAATCGGCCACGATAGCTTTGAATGTGTCGATAGAAATGACTGCATCCTTTTTGTGGTGATGGATTTTTTCGATTACCGGGGCAACCCTCCGTAATTCTTCTTCGGCTGAAATAGGCCATGGATCGGTTTTCGTATGTTGGTCACGCGGCCTTGTTGATTCTCCGCCGACGTCGACAATATCGGCTCCATCTTCAATCATTTGAAGAGCATGTTCAACAGCAGAGTCGGTTGAGAAATATTTTCCACCATCGGAAAACGAATCGGGCGTCACATTCACAACACCCATAATGAATGTTCTTGCCGCAAAATCGAAATTACGTCCGCCAATTATGTAGTTCTTGGATTCTTTCATTATTTTGCAAACATTGAAGCTAAAAAATATACTTAAATTCGAATCGACTCGCAACGCGAGATGAAATAGCAACGCCCTCGGAATATGAGGGCGTCAACCTTTTTTATTTCTTCTTCTTTAAAGATTCTTTCATAAGCGCTTTCAACCGTATTGCGTTTTTCCGATGCTTTTTTATTGCATTTGCTTTTTTCTTATTCATGTTTCGTTTTCCCTTTTTTTGATAGGTTGTTTATTAAAATTATACATTAAAGATAACTAAATATTTTTTTAATTCCACCGATTTGTATCAATTTTTATGATAGAATTTAATTCCTCTGCAATCCGAATCTTCTCGAGAACCTTCTCGTAATGCACGATTAACAATTGCAGCCGGTCATCTTCTCTCACCGTCTCTAGAATTATTTGTTTTTGGAAAAGATCGAGACCGGAAAATTCTGCGAGTCGATAGGATAATAGTTCGTCTTGAACGATGGATGTTTCAGGTGTTTCCTTTCCAGAATAAATTCTTCCGATAATCTCATCAAATAATTTTTTTGCGATAGGCTTTAAATCTATTTTGTTAGAATCGATGTCGTCTTCGATATATTCTATTCGACCCATAAAATATGGCGTCGTCTCCTTATGATACTGATGCAAGCGATATTGTTTTATCCCTTGGACTCGAATATCGAGCCGTCCATCATTATATCTCTTTATAATTTCCAGGAGTTTCACAGAACACCCGACACGATGAACTCTTCCCCCGAGAACCAGATTAATCCCGAAACAGTTCTCTCCAATTTCACATTCATGGATCAACGATTTATATCTACTTTCAAAAATATGAAGGTGAATGACAGAATCGGGTAATACCACGATTTGCAAAGGAAAAAGCGGAATATTTTTTAAATTTTCATCCATAATGAAAAAGGCGTGACAATTAACATCACGCCTTAGTCGTAAATCTTTCTGCAATTACTTCTTTAACGGCAACACGAATTTTTTATATCGATCGTTAATGCGTCCCCAATGTAGGTGTGATATCACGTTGTCGACATATTTCGCACGTGCCGGACCATCCTTATGATAATATGCATGTTCGAAAACATCCAGTGAGATCAAAGGAATACCGCCCCATATCGCACCTGATTGATGTTCATCTACAAGAACGTTCAATAATCGTTGTGAATACAAAGCATCGAATACAAGCAAACCCCAGCCGCTAAGTTTTGCAGAAATCGCAGTAGCGCGAAAATCTGCTTTCCAATTCTCAAACGATCCGAACTCTTTTTCAATTGCGGATAATATTTCCGGGCCGTTTTTCGGATTACCATCTCCTCCGAGGCCGATCCAATAAAGGTCATGAAGCAATGCACCTGAATGATTCCATGTGAACCGGCGTTTCAGTTCTCCAATTGGACTGTAATTTCCATTCGGCGTCGTGCGGTCTGCCGTTTCAAGATTTTTTTCAATGGTGTTAAGAGCAGTTACATAACCTTTTTGGTGCGTGTTATAATGCCAATCCGTGGTTTCAGCGCTGACAACGTCCGCCAATAGTTTCTTCGCTTCTTCGTCGGAATAAGGACGCGGATTAAATTTCCATTCGTACGCCATAGCAATATCTCCTTATCTGTATTTGTAAATAATTAATCGATTCTATGCTATGTATAACATTAATTCAAGTTTAAATGTTCCCACTTTCATCAAAATCCGAGCATGCCCCTGGCCGCATCCGACATCATATTTGGATTCCACATTGGTGACCATACGATTTCGACGATTGCATCCTTCACTCCCGGTATCTGAAGCAATCTCAATTTGACATCGTTCGCGATTACCGGCCCTAATCCACAACCTGGCGCCGTTAATGTCATTTGTACTAAAATTTTTTCATCAATGATTTGAAGATTATACACTAATCCTAGATCGACAATGTTGACAGGTATTTCCGGGTCGTAGCATTCTTGAAGTGCATCCCAAACATCTTTTTCAGTAAAATGCTTAACTTCACCGTTTTCAACATTGATGGGTTTATTTTCTTCTTCCATTTCTTCCTTCACACATTTTCGTTATTCTTTGTCCGCCGGTTTTTCTTGCTTTTCTTTCTCCAGGTATTCTGCAATGCCATTCTTGACGGTGTTCCATGCAAGCGTGGCACATTTAACACGGACAGGAAATTTTATGACACCTTTCAATGCCGACAATTCAAAATAAGCATCATCGTCGGGAAATGCACGCTCACCCGTAATCATTTTTTTAAAATCATCGATGAATAATTTTGCTTCATCCAATGTTTTTCCTATCAATTGTTCCGTCATCATGGAACTGGAAGACTGGCTGATGGCACATCCATTCCCGACAAATTTTATATCGGCAATTTTATCGTCTTCAACTTTGATGAACACCCGAATATCATCGCCGCATGATTCGTTATAACCGCGTGATTTGATTTGTGCATTTTCAATCGTGCCGGCATTGCGTGGTTCTTTATAATGCTCGAGAATAATATCGGAGTAGAGATCATTAAGCGACACCGGCGAAAACCTCCTTCACTTTTCGAATGCTTTCAGCAAGACGGTCTATTTCTTCCTTGACATTATAAAAATAGAAACTCGCACGAACTGTAGCCGGGATGTTCAACAACCGCATCAATGGCTGAGCGCAATGATGTCCCGCTCTGACTGCAATCGCATCCTGATCGAGAATTGTCGAAACATCATGCGGATGAATCCCCTGCACATTAAATGAAATCAAATCTCCTCGATGATGCCGTGGGCCGTAGATCGTCACACCAGGTATCATCTCGAGTTTTGAAACTGCATACTCTACTAATTCATTTTCATATTTTTGAATCTCATCGAATCCGATCGTACTCAAATAATCAATTGCGACTCCTAAACCTATTGCACCTGATATATTCGGTGTTCCGGCTTCGAATTTATACGGAATGTCCTTGTAGGTCGAGAATTCGAACTGAACTTCACTGATCATATCACCGCCCCCACGCCATGGAGGAAGTTCACGAAGCAAATTTTGTTTTCCATAGAGAACGCCGCATCCTGTGGGTCCGAGCATTTTGTGAGCCGAAAATGCTAAAAAATCCACATCAAGTTTTTGAACATCGACTTGAACATGAGGCACACTTTGTGCGCCATCGACAACAACTAGAGCGTTGTACGCATGACCAAGTTTAATAATCTCTTCGATCGGGTTGATTGTACCAAGGACATTTGAAATATGAATGATCGAAATAATTTTTGTTTTTTCCGACACAAGCCGGTGGAGTTCTTCACGATCCAGATGTCCATCTTCAGTGAGCGGGATGAAACGCAACACCGCCCCTGTTTTTTGAGCCACAATTTGCCAGGGGACAAGATTGCTGTGATGTTCCATGTGAGTCAGTAATATTTCATCACCCGTCCGAATACGGTCACAGCTTAAAATATTTGCAACAAGATTTATACTGTCCGTCGTGCCTGAAGTAAAAATTACGCTTTCACGCGATGGTGCGTTAATAAATCGCGCTACTTTATCGCGGGCGTCTTCGTATGCATTAGTAGCCTCGTCACTAAGTGCATAAATCCCGCGATGGACATTTGCATTTGAGTTCCTGTAATAATTATTCATCGCTTCGATAACTGCCGAGGGTTTCTGCGTTGTGGCGCTGTTATCGAGATATGTTAAAGGTTTCCCGAAAAATGTCCGGGATAAAATCGGAAAATCTTCTCTAATTTTCTGGACATCAAACACAATGTTTCCTTTCATTTTTATAAACCGGTCAAATAAATGTCGTCATTTTCAATAAAAATTGAATACGTTTGAAGAGCCTCGACTGCTGGAAGCGTTTTTGCAACACCGGAACGAATATCAAATATCGCACCATGCCGGGGACATTCGATTGTGCCGTCATCAATGTATCCTTCAGCAAGCGACTCTTCTTCGTGAGTGCAAACGCCATCGACAGCAAAAACACCGTCGTCGAGTTTGATGAGTAGAATCTGTTTTCCATCAATTATGACGGATTTTGATTTGTTAAGAATTAGCTCGGTCAATTTCCCAACCTTCCTTTTTTCACCCATGATCAGGATATCCGAATATTTTCTTCAACGTATTGCAGGAGTTGTTCACGAATACCGTAAACCGGAATTTTATCGATTACGGGAACAAGAAATCCGACCACAAGCATTTTCGTTGCTTCTTCCTTGTTTAAACCTCTGCTCATCAAATAGAATAATGCTTCGTCATCAAGAGGTCCTACTGTCGCGCCATGCGAGCATCGTACATCATTTGCCTCGATCTCCAATTTCGGGATTGAATCTGCATGCGCCTCTGGGCTTAGGAGAACATTTCGGTTCGATTGGTAAGCATCTGTTCGTTGCGCTCCCTTATGAACTTGAATCATCCCTTCAAAAACAGAACGCGCTCTGTCATTAAGAGCCCCTTTGTATAATAAGTTACTTTTTGTCCGCGGAGCTGCGTGAACCTGAAGTGTTTTAAATTCTATTTGTTGGTCGCCCATCGGGAAGAATATTCCCTGCAATTCTCCTTCAGAATCCGATTCATCAAGAATAAGTTCAACATTATTTTTTGACACTTTACTTCCGAACGAGGCTTCATACAATTTGACGATGCTGTTCTTCTTTGAAATCGTTCTTTTAAAACAAAAATGATAAATGTTTGGATCCAGCGTTTGTGCGCTGATGTAATTCACATGCGAAGACCTGCCTGCAATTATTTCTACAACGCCATTAACAAGTGCCTGTGTCTCCCGCTTGCTCGATTCGTACATTTCAACAAACGTGACACTGCTTCCTTCTTCGGCCACGATTAATGTGTGCGGAAATATAGCGTCAACTCCATATTCTAACATCACTTTATCGAACAATGGAAACTTCACCGAAACATTTTTTGGAACATAGAGAAAGGTGCCTGTTCCATCCCAGAATGCGGCATGAAAAGACACAAATTTTCCATCATTGATCCGGATACAGTCGGTCATAAAATATTTTTCGATCAAATCCGGATGATTCGTTAGTGCCGATCGCATGTCTGAATAAATCACACCTTGCTGTTGTAAATTATCGATGAGCTTCGAATCTTTCTGTGGCAAATAGGAGTTGGTTCTAAAAAATGGGTTTGCTAGTTCAGCAACCCGCAAATCTTTTATGTCAATTCGTTGTGAAACCGGAAGTTCCTGATGTGCAGATTGTCCGGGCATTTCAGAATAAATTGTCCATGCGCGCAAACGTTTTGCCAGCATCCATTCTGGTTCGTTCGATTTTTGTGAATATGATTCGAGATTTGCTCGATTAAACTCACCAAGTTCCAATAATTTTTGTTCTCTCACTACAACATCCATTAAGTTTATTTCCTTTTCAATTTTTATCGCTCTAACTCTACCTTGATCTTGTCCTTAACCTTAATCTTGATCTTAATCTTGATCTTTTCTCTATCCTACCGATCCCTCCATCTCCAGGGCAATCAGTCGATTTAATTCAACCGCATATTCCATCGGAAGCTCTTTGACAATAGGCTGAATGAATCCGCTTACAATCAAAGCTGTCGCTTCATCCGAATTCAGACCCCGGCTTTGTAAATAAAAGAGTTGTTCGTCGCCGACTTTGCTCACCGTGGCTTCATGTCCGATCTGAACATTGTCCTCATCCACTTCAATTGTCGGGTATGTATCGCTTCGTGCAATGTCATCAAGCAGTAACGCATCGCATTTGACACTCGATTTAATCCCACGAGCTCCATTATGAACTTTCACCAATCCGCGATAACTTGTGCGTCCACTTCCTTTACTGATCGATTTTGAAGTGATGATCGATGATGTATGAGGAGCGAAATGAACTGCCTTCGCGCCAGTATCCTGATGTTGGCCATCGCCTGCATAAGCAAGAGAAAGCACTTCGCCGTGTGCGCCGGGTTCCATCATATAAATCGCTGGATATTTCATTGTAAGTTTGCTTCCTATATTTCCATCGATCCACTCCATTGTTGCGTCGCGATACGCTGTTGCTCGCTTCGTCACAAGATTGTACACATTGTCCGACCAGTTTTGAATTGTGGTGTAACGAACATGGGCAGCTTCTTTCACGATGATTTCAACAACAGCGCTGTGAAGTGCATCGACCGCATAAGTTGGCGCCGTACAGCCTTCAACGTAGTGAATGCTGCTTCCTTTTTCTGCAATGATGAGCGTTCGTTCAAACTGGCCTGCATTTTCTGAATTAATGCGGAAGTACGCCTGCAGAGGAATATCGACATGAACGCCTTCCGGCACATGGATGAACGAGCCGCCGCTCCAAACCGCACTGTTCAGAGCCGCAAACTTATTATCAGCGGGCGGAATGACAGTTCCGAAATATTGGCGCACAATATCGGGATATCTTTTTACCGCTTCATCAGTACTGCAAAATATCACGCCCAATTTTTCCCACTCGCCTTTCAAACTGCTGTACACACTTTCCGAGTCGTATTGAGCCTCGACACCGGCCAGAAATTTTTTTTCAGCTTCAGGAATCCCGAGACGGTCAAAAGTTTTTTTGACTTTTGCCGGAACGTCTTCCCAATTCCGACTTTTCTTGTCAGCCGGCCTGATGTAATAGTAAATATTTTCAAAATCCAATTTTGATAAATCCCCGCCCCAGCTGGGCATTTGCTTTCTATAAAATATTTCGAGAGCACGCAGACGGAATTTGGTCATCCATTCAGGTTCTTCTTTAATGCTTGAAATCTCCTCCACAACTTTTTTGGAGAGGCCTTTTTCCATTCTGTAAACAAACGAATCCGTGTCATGGAAACCGTATTTTTCCGTGTATCTATTTTTTTCTCGCAGTTCGAGAACTTTGTCGTTCATGATTATTTCCCCTTACTAAGCATTTGATGCGATCACATTTCCTTCCCGCTCCTTCACCCAATCATATCCGTTTTCTTCCAATTTAAGCGCAAGCTCTGGCCCGTCCGAGAGCACCAGCCTCCCATCGATTAACACGTGGACGAATTGAGGTTTGATATAATCCAGAAGCCGTTGATAATGTGTAATCAGAAGAATTCCAATATTCGGTCCTACAAGACTGTTGACGCCATTCGCCACAATTCGCATCGCATCGATATCCAGACCGGAATCCGTTTCGTCCAATATCGCGAGTTCCGGTTCGAGCATAGCAAGTTGCAGCACTTCGGCTCGTTTCTTTTCTCCACCTGAAAAACCTTCATTCAAATATCTTGATGAAAAAGCTTGATCCATTTCAAGCAATTTCATTTTCTCGTTCATTTTTTTATTGAACTCCCGCAACGATTGAGCGGCAATTTTTTTATCTTTCTCCGCGTCGACTCCTGTCTTTTTTTTCCGAAGGGAATTCATTGTTGTGCGAAGGAAATTAAACAACGTCACGCCCGGAATCTCAAGAGGGTATTGGAATGCGAGAAACATTCCGAGTGCAGCGCGCTCATCAGGTTTCATCGAGGTGATATCATGGCCTTCGAACAGTATTTGTCCTTTTGTGACAGTGTAACCCGGATGCCCCATTAAAGTATTCGCAAGTGTGCTTTTACCGGAACCATTCGGCCCCATGATTGCATGTACTTCGCCTTTATTGATAATAAGGGAAAGACCTTTTAATATTTCTTTTCCTTCAACTTCAACATGTAAATTTTGTACTTCTAACGTTCTTCCCATTTTTATTTACCTATTATTTTTGAATCGTTGTTGCGGCCGATGGTTGTTTTTGAACCGGAGGTTTTGCGACAAAATCCGGATAGTTTAACTTCCATGTGACCTCGTTAATCTGAAATAATATTTTTTGTTTTTTAAGAAATTCGATAAATCCTATCGCCACCCGTTCTGCGTGGCGCAACTGGAGTTTTTGATTTTTTGATTCGAAATATTTAATCATCCCGAACTGAATATCCCGAAAAAAAACATTCGACAAATGATACAATGGATAGTTTTTTTTCAAAAAATTGAGGACTTCTCTGAAGTTTGTTATGATATATTCCGTTTGCTGCATCATAGCTCGTTCCTATCAGATTTGTGGTACCAAAGATTTTTGGTTTATCGGTCGATCATGGATTGATGAAAAAGTTCTCAATTTTCCTACAACCTCTATGAATCGGTGAATGACATATTCAATTTCTTCGTCGGTAGTAAATCTCCCAATTCCTATCCTAATTGATGAACGTGCATCTGATTCTGTTAAACCAATTGAATGAAGAACGTGCGACGCCTCCGGATTGGCGGAGCTGCATGCCGCGCCGGAAGAGAAGGCTATATCTTTCAATTCCATCATTAATGTCGTTGAAGGAATGCCTTTAATTATGAAATTAAGATTATTGATCAACCTGTTTTCGAAAGAACCATTTAAGAAAATATCGTTAATGTTGTTTTTTAGTCCATTCCACAACTTTAAGCGCAATAATTTGATTCGAACCGCATCTTCAGACAATTCTTTTGCTATAAGATTTGCTGCCGCGCCAAATCCGACTATTCCCGGAACATTCAATGTTCCAGATCTAAATCCTTCTTCGTGGCCGCCGCCATCCATCTGTGGTTGGAGGTTGACGCGTGGTTGTCGGCGCCTGACATACAACGCGCCTACACCCTTCGGGCCATACATTTTGTGCGCACTCATTGACATCAAATCGATTTGATATTCCTGGACATCGATTTTTATTGTTGCAAGCGCCTGAGCAGCGTCCGTGTGGAATAAAACACCATGCTTCCGACACAAATTTCCGATTTGCCGAAGCGGTGCGATGACACCAATCTCGTTATTTGCGGCCATGACGGACACAAGAATCGTTCGATCTGTAATTGCATTTTCTAAGAGATCGAGATCAAGATTTCCATCTTGATTGACGGGAAGATACGTTACTGCAATTCCTCGTTTTTCGAGTGATCGACATACATCAAGTACAGCGTTGTGTTCGGTAGTAACTGTAATAATGTGACTTCCAACTCTCTTGTAAGCCTCGGCTACTCCTTTTATTGCCAGGTTATTCGATTCTGTTGCTCCACTGGTGAATACGATTTCATTCGATCGAGCGTTGATAAGCGACGCAATTTCTTTTCTCGCCTGACTCACTGCAGACTCAGCATCCCAACCATAAGCGTGTACCCGACTCGATGCGTTGCCAAACTTCTCAACAAAATAGGGAGCCATAACTTCAAACACGCGGGGATCCATAGGTGTAGTTGCATGATAATCTATGTAAACAGGTACCTTCATATCGCTTTAAACAATCTCCGCTAATGTAATTTTATCAAAGGCTTGATGGATATTACTTTGAATTTTTTCTAGCGGGTTTTTGATTGTGCATGTATCCATGATTGTACATTTTTCCGCTCTCTCCGAAGTGCACTGAATGATTGCCGGAGACTCTCCTTCGATTGCGTAAATAATGGATGAGATTGTTATTGAATTCGAACTCTTTGCAAGTGTGTATCCACCATGAACTCCCTGGTGCGAGACAATCAATCCCGCCTTCGTCAGCCGCTGTAGAACTTTTGAAAGTAATTCAAAAGAGATGTCGTATAGATCCGAGATTTCTTTTGCAGTAGTCACATATCCTGGAGCACCATGCAATGCGACGTGGCGTATAGCAATAATTCCATACTCAACTTTTTTTGATAAACGTAACATAATACCCGACTATATAAGTCTTATTTTGTTCCAAAAAAAATGACTTCGAATTAAGTCATAATTAAGAACACATTTTGAGAAACTGTAGTTCCTCAAACAATTTTTATTATTATAATTTATTTTAAATTCGTATAAAAGTCAATAAAATAATCCTTGAACATTATTCCATTTTTCCGTATCTTTAAATGATAAATTTTTTTCGGAAAGTTAATGTCGGTCATAGATACTCAGGGCCTCTGTAAGACCTACCGGAATGGCCTGATCGGTAAGCGGAGAGTTGAAGCTCTCCGGCCTATTAGTATTTCTGTTAATCTTGGTGAAGTATTTGGCTTACTCGGACCAAACGGCGCCGGCAAGACTACTTTTATTAAACTCCTTCTCGGCATAATATATCCAACGTCAGGAGCTGCGACTATTCTTGGTAGACCACTCGATGATTTCCGGTTTAAGGAACGAATCGGTTATCTTCCCGAAAATCATCGTTATCCAAATTATTTAACCGGCGAACAAGTACTCACGTACTTTGGAAAACTTAGTGGCCTGGAATCCAATCAGCTTTCGATAAAAGTCAAGGAATTACTTACACTGGTCGGTATGGAACGTTGGGCAAAAGTAAAAATTAAAAAATACTCGAAAGGCATGCTGCAGCGCATTGGATTAGCGCAGGCAATTATTAACGATCCTGAAATTGTGTTTCTCGATGAACCGACAGACGGCGTCGACCCGATTGGCCGAAAAGAAATTCGCGATATTCTCCGTCGCCTCAGGGATGAAGGAAAAACAATTTTTCTAAATTCTCACCTCCTCTCTGAAGTCGAAATAATTTCTGATCGTGTAGGAATTCTTAATAAAGGAGAATTGATAAAATTAGGAACAACCGATGAATTGACTAAGACTTCGAACGAATATGTCATCACAACCAGAACTATACTCGACCAAAATATTATTGCTGAGTTGATGAACATCAGTCCGGCTATCCAACAGATTGATTCATCCGTGGTCATTAATAATGATAATGCGCGACAACTTAATGCGGTAATAGATCTTCTACGATCACGAAATATTATTATTTTGTCAATCGGGCAACGGCGTGCAACACTTGAAGATTCATTCATTTCTCTCATAAAATCAGAATTATGAAACTTAGAGCAATTATAACCGATACATTACGCGAAACCATATCGAAGGGCACACTGCTTTTCTTTTTCGGTATCTCTACAATTATTCTTATTGTGATTTTTTTAATTTTCAAAGTGCAAGACGTAAACGGAGTTCAAACCGTTTTCTTATTCGGCAATCCGCTACCGAACGATGCGAAAGCGAAATTAATTGAGGCAATTCAAATGGCTCTGGTACAGACTGCTTTTTTTGGAATTGTCCTTTTCGGTGTATTCGCCGTAGCTGGCATATTACCAAGCACTATGGAACGCGGGACAATCGATCTCTATCTTTCCAAACCAATAAGCAGAACGTTTCTTCTTCTTGGAAAATATCTCGGCGCTCTCAGCGGCGTCGGTATCAACATTTTGTACGTGATCCTCGGTATCTGGGCTATCATCGGTCTGAAAGCCGGTGTTTGGAATTATCTGTTCTTGTATTCTTTTATTCTCTTTTTCTATTCATTTGCTGTTATTATTTGTTATGTAGTTTTATTCGGCGTTGTGATGCGCAGTTCCGGCTTCACGATAATGTTTTCTTTCATCTATATTTTCATCCTAGATGGTCTGTTGTGCAATCGTGAACGAATCTTATTTCAATTATTTCCGAATAAAGTGTTCCATTATATTTTTGATGGACTTTATTATATATTACCGCAATTATCAGATATACAAAAAAACACGGTGTTGCTGATCTCGGGTTCAGCCATGAATCCATATCCTTTCTACTACACCACAGCATCAGGGGCGGCGGCATTAATAGTTGCAGCAATCTTATTTCAAAAGAAAGATTTTTAACATGTCGGAAGTAAAATTAAAAATACAGGATATTGTCGGGGAAATATCGCTTAAATCCGGCGATAACGAGCGAATCGGAAAAGTTGCCGTCATCGGTCTTGGAACGATGGGACGAGGGATTGCTCAAACAATATCTAGCGCAGGAATCGAAGTTCTTGGGATCGAAAAAAACGACCAGACACTTCGTCAATCGCTTGATTTGCTCAGTCAAGGTCTTGATCAGGAAATTAGTCGATGGGCAATCACCAAGAGCGAAAAGAAATCTCTTCTCTCGCATATTAAATCTTCTGTTTCGCTCGATGATGTGAGGGAATGTGATTTGATCATTGAATCAGTAGATGAGAATTATGAAACTAAGATAATGATTTTTCAGAAGCTTGATGAAATTGCAAAACAAACCGCAATACTTGCATCCAACACATCGACGCTTAATTTATCGAAACTTGCCTCAGCAACAAAACGTCCGGAAAAGATTATCGGCATGCATTTTCTGAATCCGGTTCCGAAAACGCCTGTGGTCGAACTTGTCCGTGGAAAAAATACATCGGATGATACACACGAAACTGTGAAAAGATTTGCTGAACGAATCGGGAAAACTGCCATTGAAGTTTTTGAATTTCCCGGATTCATCACTACACGCATCATCGTATCGATGCTTAACGAAGCATTCAATGTATTGATGGACGGTGTCGCATCCGCCGATGGGATAGATCAAGCGATGCGACTCGGATATAATCTTCCAATGGGGCCGCTCGAAATGGCGGACTCGATCGGTTTGGATGAAGTTCTTACATGGTTGGAATCGTTATGGAGTGAGTTGGGCGAATCACACTCCCGTCCTTGTCCCCTCCTTCGACGACTCGTACGTGAAGGAAAGCTTGGTAAAAAATCCGGAGAAGGATTTTTCAAATATGATTCGAATAACAAAAAAATAAATTCAAACCTTACTCACTAAAAACCGAAAAAGATTACTATGAGAGTATTAGTGTTAAATAGCGGAAGTTCTTCCGTAAAATATCAATTCATTGAAACATCGACACAAAAAGTTCTCACTAAAGGTCTTGTCGATCGTATCGGCATGGACGGAGCTTCACTCACCAATAAACGTCATGATGGCGATGAAATTAAAATTACCGGTGATATTCTTGATCATACTATGGCTATTGAATACATTCTCGCGGTCCTTTTAAGTCCGAATCATGGAGTGATCAAAGACAGAAGTGAGATCCATGCCATCGGTCACCGGGTCGTGCACGGAGCAGAAACATTTACCGATTCAGTTCTTATCACGCAAGAAGTAATCCAGGAGATACATAACAATATCGAATTAGCACCCCTGCACAATCCACCAAATTTAAAAGGTATTTTTGCTTGCCAGCAAAATTTGCCGGCAACGCCTCAGGTAGGCGTCTTCGATACCGCATTCCATCAGAAAATGCCGCCAAAAGCATTCGTGTATGGAATACCATATACATTTTACAAACAACACAGAATTAGACGTTACGGATTTCACGGAACATCTCATCGATATGTGTCAGAACGTGCAGCTGAGATAATGAACCGTCCTTTAAAAAAAATGAAAATGGTAACCTGCCATCTTGGAAACGGTTGCAGCATGGCCGCAGTAGATGGAGGCATATCGATCGATACGACAATGGGTTTTACGCCTCTCGAAGGATTGCTGATGGGAACACGATCTGGCGACATGGATCCATGTATTATCCTTCACATTATGACAAAAGAGGGATTAACGTTGTCGGAATCGAACACACTTCTCAACAAACACAGCGGCTTGTTGGGCGTTTCCGGCGTAAGCAGCGATATGCGTGAAATTGAGTCGTCGATGGGAGAAAACAAACAAGCAAAACTTGCGTTCGATATTTTCGCCTATCGTGTGAAAAAATATATCGGAGCATACGCGGCTGCGATGTGCGGATTGGATGCAGTCGTTTTCACAGGCGGCATCGGTGAAAATTCTCCTCTTATTCGAAATGCTGTGTTGGAAGGCCTCGAATTCTTAGGAATCAACTTTGATCCGACCCAAAATGATTTTCGCGGAAAGGAAAAAGTAATAACAAAACCGGATTCACGGGTGACAGTACTCGTTGTTCCAACGAACGAGGAACTTGTGATCGCACTCGATACTGCGATGATTGTGGAGAAGATGAAGAAGAAATGAAATGATATGAAAGAAGGTTATATATAGTAAAAGCCGTCTCGCATTCAGATGCGGCTTTTTTCTTTAAAAATCCCGACATTCATCAAAAATTTTATATGTATTATTTTAAAACAAATTATACTTGACAGTAATCCGGTTTTTTTGTACAATTATGATATAAAAATGAATCAATTCACGATAGGAATTCGCATATAGTTTCTTTGCTACTGAGATTATAAATAATCTCGGTGGGCCGATGTAACACTTCCCACCTCCGCTTCGTCGATTTATCGATGGAGTTCTGATATAACCAATCACACAAGTACGGGAGAAAGTCACGTGCAGGAACAGCTCGCTGATATTGTTCGTCGCCTGCAACAAGGAGATGACAAAGCTTTCGAACAAATTTATGAGCTTCATCGAAAGCAAGTTTGGCTTTATTGCCTGAAGATCGTTAACGATCGGGAACTCGCCTCGGATGTGTTTCAGGAAACCTTCATACGCATCCATCAAAAATGCGGTTCATTCAAAGGAACCGGAAGCATAGCCGGATGGATCTTTCGCATCGCACGCAATGCTTGTTACGACGCGTTGCGCCGTAAAAAAAATCACCAATCGGTGAACGATGTCGAAGAAATGGCTTCACCTGTCAATTCTTACGACAACATCGAACACCGTGAAGAACTTAAACAGGCGCTTGATCAACTTACTCCGGAACAAAGGGAAATAATTTTATTGAGGGAGATTCAAGGGTTCGCTTACAAAGATATTGCCCGGTTGACTGGAGCGTCGTTAGCTAGTGTGAAAGTTCGCCTCTTCCGGGCGCGCGAGCGGCTGAGAGTTGTACTCAAAACGTTGGCATGATAAAATACAACACGGGGTGTATGGAACAAACTCTTATTCCACACATCCCGATTGACTTCACAAAAAAGGAGGACTATGAACCTTCGCTATCGAATTAATTTGAGTGCGTTTTTTGATAATGAAATGGTGGAAATGGATGAAATATTACTTACGACCGAGGAAGAGAATAATCAGCTATCCTTCTACGCCCGGCTTCGTAACGATTTTCGAGAATTACTTGAAAAAGAAACGATTCCATCGGACGTGGAAAAGAAACTTTTTTCCCGGATAGCAATTCATCTAAATCATGATGAAGATCGCCGTCCAAGAAAAATGACCAGCGTTAACTTCAAACTGATTCCATTTATCAAAATTCGGCACGGCAGAAAGAATAAATAAAGTTGAGAAGTAAAACCGGGGAACTCAGACCGGAGACGGGAAAATGAAAATCGAAGAAGTCTTTAAACAAAATATTTTTCGGTTTCGTTAGCCTGCCTCCGGTTTTCCGGGATTTTTTTCCTCACACATCATTTTAACCTCACACATTAACTTTTTTCTTCTTGCGATTATTTGAAAAACTGTTTGTTATCTCGCCAGTTTTATATATTCTCAGTTTAAAAGTCAAACTCATTCCAATTTCTTCCCAACTAAATAATTGAAAACAACCACTGCCGCAAAAAAGAGAAGTTCAAAAGTATTGATTAATAATAAATTGCCGTGCACGGGGTTACTCAAGATTTTATAATTGCCGATAGCTATTGAGCCAATTGCAGTAACGAGAAGAAGCGCAATAGTTGCGTAACGATTCCACTTGAACATCCGGGTTTTTCCTTCCTCGTCCGGAGTTCTGAGCCAGGTTTCGAGGATCAATGCTGGTTGAAGATTTTTTTTAAATCTGCGATTCACTTTCTTCTCAACCTCTTCGATTATGAAATGGCCTACTCGGATTCTTCTTGCAAATTCACCAATCCACATTGTGAGAATCAAATAGCAGAGGATGGGATTAAAAACTAAAAAAATGAAATCAGGAATTGGATTCTTATCCCAAAAATTGAACCCCAATGAAATGACAACCCCGATTATGGCTATGCCAAACTTTAAAATAGATTGCGCATTATTATCTGCATCAAGACTTTCTTCTCTTGCAGTTTTGTATTCTTCAATTACCAGTGATAACCAATCTTTCTCATCCATAAATCTTCTCCTTCTATTTTATTTTTGGAACGCCGTTGTTAATACTGTTGCCCGCCTGCGGGCCGAAACCCCATCCACCTATCCTTTATTAAATGATAGGCAGATGGGACGTTTTTTGTGTTGTAATGTCTGCTGATATTTTCTAAAAGGTTACGTGCTATGGCGTATCTATCATTATGTGTTAGCATTTTCTTTTGGATTTGCTCCATATATATTTGCGCCGGGATTTCCATCAGAACACAAAAGCACTAAAATCCATATAGCACCAATAATAGGAATCAGTCCGATAAATAAAAACCAACCGCTTTTTCCTACATCATGAAATCTTCTCACTGCGACCGCTAAACTAGGTATCAAAACTGCCAAACAGTATAAATAATAGATTAAACCGCCACCCATAATGCCAGCATAAGCAGTTCCAAAAATTTTATCCAGAATCATTGCAACAATACAAAAAATAATATTGAACAATGCAAACATCCAGTATTCTTTTCGTCTTGCTCGCCCAATAAATACAGCGTAGTTCTTTAATACCGATAAATACCAATTCATAATTTGTCTCCTTTCTGTTGTGTTATAGTTTACAATCACTCGGCACGCCATAGCATATAACGTTTAATATTTTATCCGAGCTTGAGCCCGCTCCGCTAAGCGATTTAAGAATGCGTAAAAGCGTAGCGAGGCGAGCCACTACTGAGTTAATGGAACGTAAAAAAACGACATTGTACAACAAACTATTTCCGAAGGCATCCCTTCTGGTAATGACACATTTTTTTCTGTTAGCGGCGCAATTCTCTTCCACCATTTGCTTAGCTAATATTTTTACGCATGATAGTTACAGTTGCCAGCTCATTTCAGGAACAAAAGCTTCTTTGTGTCACTGTAACTTCCCGCATGAAGCCGATAAAAATATACTCCGCTCGGCAAGTTAACTGCATTGAAAATGACCGAATAACTCCCTGCTTTCTTGCGTTCATCAACCAATGTTTTCACTTCCCTACCGACTACATCAAATATTTTCAAAGTCACGCGATTATCGACAGGCAACTGATAATTGATGACGGTCGATGGATTGAATGGATTGGGATAGTTTTGCCGCAACGAATACTCTGTTGGGAGATCGACACTCTTCTTAGTCACAGAAGTTATTTCCGATAATGACCGACGCCAAACACAATCACCGTTAAATCCCACATATACGTATGTACTATCAACAGCAGCCGAGCGAACATCACCGTTGGTTAAACCATCGTTTATTGGGTTCCAATTTGTGCCGTTGTTTGTAGAAAAGAAGACGCCGCTCCCATAAGTGCCTGCAAAAATATTTTTGTCTTTCGCGGCTAGAACATTTACATCATTGTTCGTCAATCCCATGTCAATAGGATTCCATTGTGTTCCATTGTTGCTGGAACGATAAATTCCTCCATCATGCGTTCCTGCGAACACATAAGTGCCATTGCTGGTCAAACAATAAATATCGTTCTTCGAGAAACCTGAGTTGATTACACTCCAAGTTGAATCATCCGTTGAAAGAAAAACGCCTGCATCTGTTCCTGCAAAACAATTATTTCCATTCAAAATAATTGAATATATATTTCTTCCGTCAAGTCCGGAAGGTTTAAAAGATCCACGCCAATTTGCACCATTATCGGATGTAACTTCGACAGCAACACCGGAAAAAATTCCAAGTATATCGCCTATTAATTCTACATGAAAATTCTGACCATTTACCGCTACTAACTGCACAATTGCCGACGAGAATTGTATTGCGGTAAAATCGATAGAAGACCATGATGAACCACTATTCGTCGATAAATATACGATGCTGCTCGCATCGTAAGCCATGATAACATTCGTACCATCCGCCGCAAGAGTAATAATATTGGAATTAGCGGCACCTGTGTTGACGTTCGTCCAAGTTACTCCATTGTCGTTAGAACGAAAGAGGCCGTTATTTGTAGAGGCAAAAATATATTCACTACCGGCAGCAAGCGTGTGAACATTTAGCAATATACTGCTGTTGGACGAAGTCCAGGTTGTTCCATTATCGGTGGAAAGATAGACGCCATTTCCTAAAGTTCCTGCAAGAAGATTATTGTTAAAAAGAAGAGCAAAAATAGGAATGTTTGGTAATCCTGTATGAGCTGCAGTCCAGCTTCCGCCATTATCGGTGGAAAGATAGACGCCGCCTGATTCTGTTCCGGCAAATAAATCGATTTTACTCGCCATCATCAACTTCATTGTGAGAGAGTGAACTTGCAAATTTTTCAAACCGCTGTTAATAGCACTCCAGTTTGTATCACTATACGCACATCGAAATACACCGCCGCCATAAGCACCTGCAAACATAGTTGTTTTACTCATCACTATAGAGTTAACATCTAAATTGGATAATCCATGATTCATGGCACTCCAACTTGCTCCCCCATCGGTGGAACGATAGATTCCATTGCCACTGATACTGGCAAACAAATTTGTACTTCTTGTTACGATCACATTGACATTGTAACTCGGCAATCCCGTATTGATTGAATTCCATGTATTGCCATAATCTGTTGAAAGAAAAACTCCGCCTTCGTTAGTTCCAGCATAAAGATTAGAAGTGTACACGCTCAATGTATTGACAACGAGATTTGTTAACCCTGTATTCGATGTTGTCCAGCTTACGCCATTATCTGTTGAGACTCGCCTGCTGTTCCTACAATAATATTGGTTCCAATTATCGCGAGGGAATAAATAACTCCGTTCGGCGACACAGTTCCGCCTTGAGTCCATGTCGCGCCGTTGTCGGTAGAAATAAGCACGCCGCCGCCTTGAGTTCCGGCATAAATATTTGTGCCATCAGTCGCAAAACAACGGAATCTTCCGCCACCAATATATGGCCCGTTCGTCGGTACCCATTGTGCTAATGCCACGTACGTACTGCTTAATGTTAATACCAACACCAATAAAAACCTGATTCCGTTTTTCATATATATTTTCCTTTCGATGATTGCGATGAGAGATTATAATCGATGTCAGCAGTAATAATGTAATGCTTCTGTGAACTATAATAAAAAGACAAATATTTTTTTCTTTATAAAGAATGAAGCGTGGTTGTTTGCCATATTATATTTCGTGTCAATACTTTCTCACTGCATCGAATTTAAAAACGAACTCAGGTGATGACATGCTACCTGATTCCGTCAAGCTTGCTTCTCTCACAAAATCATATTTATCCGAAGGCAAGAATATCCCGCTAATCACCACTCTCTCGCCAATTAACAGTTCGGAAATTTCTGAATAAAGCCTACTTTCTTGAGGGATTAGAGTATTATCGAGCAAATCGGATATAGCATTATTCCAAGTTTTGATAGTGATATTCGTGTTTTCTAGTTGAATCTCGATGAATGCTTTTCCTTCGCTGTTGGTTTTCATGAGCATAAGCTTGCCGATCCAACCTGAAATCCGCAAATCGCCATTGAGGGCAGACCTTATGAGTTTACCTCGCTTGGTTCTAATTGCTGATTTCTTTAATTCATTTGGAGCAGCGTTATATTCTTCTTCTACAGATTCTATTGCTCTCACGAATGCTATTTGATTTTTAGAAAGTATGATCGTCGGTGATGTTGGGGTCTCCTCTTTTTTGACAATTTCAGGAGCTTCGATCTTGGAAGATACTGAACTATTTAAATTTTGTTGAGGAGATAATTCATCAATTCGCTCTATTATTAAACCAATTTGACCTCCCAACATTATACCAGCGAGAAGAAGCAACAAAAGAAATAGCACAGGATTCAGACCATTTTTTTTTACTGAAGAATCGGAATAGATTGTTGGTCGCGGCTTAATAAAAAGAATTGTAATTAAAGCAAGAACACTGAAACCCATTCCTAGTAAAATCCATATCTGAGGATTCAGATTCTTTTTTTTCGCAATTAAATAGCAAAGAAGAATGATGGCGATAAAAATGATAAATATGATCAGGTTCATAATCCTAATCTCCAATTGTGGCAATTTCGTATAACGAATCGTGAAAAAACGATGTCATGGCATGAAATAGAATTCATTATTTGAGTGTTAGAATCTTGGCTTAGATTAAGTCGTAGATTTTTTTCTTGACTTGTTATATATTCGTTGCAGCCATAGATATAAAATAGCAATTTATCATCCATGATTTTCATAAGGAATTGGTTGCGTGCCCAGCGATATGAACAGAGGATGCCTAGGTTCACCAGTCTTGTTTATAATCAAAGAGTATGGAGTATGAATAATTTGTAATACCTGCATGCTCCGATTCATATGAGATCCTTTGTTGCCCCAAGCAACGATAGTAAGTTTAGCGCGAACTACAAGTTTCTTAAGCCATTTGTCATTATCGGGACCAATAGAATTAACAGCCTTATATAGTATGTTGGAATCTTTTGATCTTATCGCAAAAAGATTGCCGATAAGAATCCCCCCATAGTTCCACGCTTTGGCAAATTTAATGCATTTTGTGACAGTCTTATCATCGATTGATTCATCCGCAGTTGATGGATTAAGGCAAACAAAGAGTACAAGACCCTTCGGTTCATCCCATATCCGTGAAAGAGAATAACGATACTTGCGATCATTAGAAAAATTGGCGGCTTTTTTCATAATAAATATTCCTCTTTTTGGAATCCACAGCAACGCATTGTGTAATTTAAAAAGGTAAACCCCCGGCTTTGCCGGGGGACTCCCAAAGTTTGACTTTTGCGGGAATAGTAAAGAATCTCCTTTATGTGTGAACCGCTTGAAGCATAAAGGAGATCCAAAATGAATGTACAAAGCAATTTACGACACACGAGATATGAATGCAAATACCATATTGTATTCATCCCGAAATATAGACGAAAAGCAATATATAAGGAATTGCGAAAATATCTTGGGAATGTGTTGCACGAATTAGCACGGCAGAAAGAGAGTGAGATAGAAGAAGGACATTTAGTGGTCGATCATGTTCACATGTTGATTAGTATACCGCCAAAATATGCAGTAAGTTCTATGGTAGGTTACATCAAAGGAAAAAGTGCGATACACATTGCTCGGAATTATGGAGGTAGAAAGAAAAATTTTGTGGGAGAGAACTTTTGGGCGAGGGGGTTTTATGTATCGACAGTGGGAAGAGACGAAGCAACAATACGGGAGTACATCCGAGAACAAGAGGAAGAAGACAGGCGAGTGGACCAGTTAACAATGTTCAAGGAATAATTTAAACCGCTTTGAGCGGTTCACAACATCAAACCTCCGGCTTTGCCGGAGGTAATTGATTATTTATTTTGGTGAATATAAAATATCACTAGAAAATAAATCCTTTATCATAAATAACAGCTCACAAGGTAAATTTCACATACGATCGCTTCAGAAAGCTTTTTGCCTAATCTATCTGATCCATTTCCTTCTCACCTATTCTCAAGATCAGAAACTTTTTACATTAATGCCGGTTATCTGTAAGATCTTTTATATCTAAATATGATATGATTTTAAATAAAACATCAACTAATGTCAATGACGATCTATGACATTTTGATCAACTATAATTTTACTTATTTCAACATTTTTTATTGGGCTAAAGCCCGCTTTATTTTATTCATTCAGTTCCACGACCTGAAGGTCGTGGCTATACATCTTTCGAGAAGAACTCTAAGGTTTCAAAAAAAAGGGGAGCAAGCTGCTCCCCAATATTGTGTATAGTTCGGGAGAATATCTCCCTCACACCATTATTTTTCTACCGAAGTCAGCAATGCTTTCCAATCAGCTTGCTGTTGCCGGGGCTGCGTCGATGGCCGTGAAGCCGGTGTCTCTGCTGATTTCAATTTCCTACCCGACGATCCGGTTCTCCGGTCATTCCTATCGCGCCTGTCGTGCGACTTAAACTCACCACGTGATCGATCGGAAGATTTTTTCCCAAACCGTTGTCCGCCGAAAGATTTTGTCCGTCTTTCTTTTGGATATCCTGCGTCATCATGCTTTACGCCTGCATCCGGTTTTTTAGAATAATCAAAACCAGGATATTGTTTCAGTTCGAAACGTCTGCCCGTGTGTTTTTCGATGCCTTTCATATATTTGAACTCATTGTCTGACACGAGTGTGATTGCATCTCCAGTCATCGATGCTCGTCCCGTTCTACCGATGCGATGGATGTAATCCTCCGCAAACGGCGGCGTGTCGAAATTCACGACGAGTGAAATGCCTTCCACATCGATACCGCGGGCTGCAATATCTGTCGCCACCAATACTTTATATTGTCCCTGTTTGAAACCGGACAAAGCGCGCTGACGTTGTGACTGGCTCTTGTTCGAATGAATGGCGGTGCAAGATATCCCTTTATGTTCTAACCGCTGCGATAGTTTATCCGCGCCGTGTTTTGTACGTGAAAAAATAAGCGTGCTATCTAAATTTTGTGTCTGGAGAATATGGATAAGCAAATCCGTTTTTCTATCCTGCGTCGCTGAATAAAAATATTGCTTCACTGTTTCTGCCGGGCGTCTCTGTTCTCCGATTTCAATAACCTCCGGCTCTTTTTGGATGGACGCCACGAGCGCTTTGACATCGCTCGATATTGTCGCAGAAAAGAGCATCGTTTGCCGTTTCGCCGGAATGCGGCCGATTATTTTCCTGACATCATTGATGAAACCCATATCGAACATCCGGTCGGCTTCATCAAGAACGAGAATTTCTACATGTGATAAATTTATAGTTTTACGATTGATGTGATCGATCAAACGTCCGGGCGTCGCGATAACTATGTCTGCTCCGTTGCGAAGCCGCTTGATTTGTTTTTCCATGTTGACGCCGCCGATGATGGTGACGTTCTTCATGTCCAGAAAACGTCCGTATCCATCGAGGAAATCTTCGACCTGCAGTGCAAGTTCCCGTGTCGGAGTCAGGATGAGCCCGCGTATATGAAGCTCTCTGCGAGATCGTGTTTGATTAATAAAACTATTTAGCATCGGTAAAACGAATGCAGCTGTTTTACCTGTGCCGGTTTGCGCACATCCGATTATATCGCGGCCTGCAACGGCAGGCGGAATTGCGCGTGATTGAATTGTTGTTGGTACAGTGTATCCCGTTGCGAGAATTCCCTGTACGATTCGGTCCGAAAGACCGAGTTTCGAAAACGGCATTAATAAATCCTTATAATAAAATGAAGAAACACGCCAGATAGATGGGTATCAGCAGAAGCTTTAACGCGCGGAGATTGTTTGTAGTCCGTGCAACTTTAGCTATGTATCATCGGAGAGCGAGTCTCAAATGTCCGCTCCCAGTGCCTACTTGCACGGATGCGGTCAGCCGCAACTTGCGACTGGTATAATATACGTATTATTAAATTAACATCCTAATGAAATCGAAATCCAAAAAATTACTTCGTCAATAAGAAAATTGGGTTAAAACCCACTATTGTTTTTGATTTTCTAATCCACGAGCTTGCCGAAGGCATTCCTTCGGAAAAAGCTCGTGGCAAAAAAATTACAAACTACGTAACATTAATTAGTTCAAAAAATTACTCTGTCGATCAAATCAAGAATACTCTTCTCCATATCCTTCTCGATCTTAATCTTGATCTTATCCTTAACCTTATCCTATCTTTTTACACTTCCATTACTTCTTTCTCTTTGACCGTAACAAGGTGATCAACCTCTTTAATAAATTTATCTGTCAGCTTTTGCGCTTCAAGTTCACCGCGTTTCCGTTCGTCTTCTGAAAAATGTTCTGCCTTTTCCGACTTCTTCAGGTGTTCGATTGAATCGCGCCTGACATTGCGAATGGCAATTTTACCTTCCTCAGCAAATTTTTTCACAAGTTTGACAAGTTCTTTTCTTCGTTCTTCGTTAAGCGGCGGAATTGGAATCCGCATCACTGTTCCGTCCGAAATAGGATTCAATCCGAGATTTGCCGTTTGTATCGCTTTTTCTATCGGCTGGATCATCGCTTTATCCCATGGCTGGACTGTGATCGTGTGAACATCTGGCGTGCTGACATTCGCCACTTGATTGAGCGGCGTCGGTGTTCCATAATATTCAACCTTCACTCCATCGAGCAATGCAGTAGTGGCTTTTCCTGTCCGGATTTTTGTAAATTCCTGCCGGACAACGTCAACAGCTTTTACCATCTTGTGTTCGGTATCTTTTAAAATTTGTGTAACCATAAATGACCTCCTTATTTCGGAAGTGATGTATTTTATTTCGTAATCAATGTGTCTTTCAAATCATATACTTTCGTTCCAATATTTTCTCCCATCAAGAGTTTCCGTAAGTTCCCGGGTGTGTTGATGTTCATGACAATGATGGGAAGATTATTTTCGCGGCATAACGTTATCGCAGTCATATCCATTACACGCAAATCTTTCTTGATAACGTCGTAGAATGAAATTTCCTGGAATCGAAATGCATCGGGAAACTTTTCCGGATCGGCGTCATACACACCTTCGACGCGTGTTCCCTTTATAATGACATCCGCCTCGATTTCCACAGCACGAAGCGCTGCTGCAGTGTCGGTGGTAAAATACGGATTTCCTGTTCCTGCACCAAATATTACAACACGGCCTTTTTCAAGATGGCGGATTGCACGCCGGCGAATAAAAGGTTCGGCAACTTGTTCCATATGAATTGCTGAAAGTAAGCGGGTATAAATTCCATCTTTTTCTAAAATATTTTGTAAGGCAAGAGAGTTTATTACTGTTGCAAGCATTCCCATGTGATCGCCGGTAACTTTGTCAAGTCCATCTTCCGACCCGGCAACACCGCGATAAATATTTCCTCCGCCGATGACGATGGCAACTTCCACTCCCAGTTCAAGGACAGATTTTATTTCTTCGGTATAATGGCGGAGAATGCGAGGTTCAATTCCGAATTCCCTGTCGCCCATTAGAGATTCACCGCTCAACTTTAGAAGGATTCGCTTAAACTTAGCTTGTGCCATCGCATCGCCTTCACTCTCCCCCGTTCGCCGGGTGTGATACTAAAAAGGTCTCACACAGAGACCTTTTTTATATTGAACAAATTTATTTCTCACCGAGATGGATCCGATGAAAGCGACGGATAGTAATATTTTCGCCCATCTTCGCCACGGCTTCGTTAATCAAATCCTTAATCGTCTTGCTTGAATCTTTTATAAAACTTTGTTCCATCAGAACAACTTCCTGGTAGAATTTTTCTAGACGGCCTTGCGCGATTTTTTCTGCAATCTGCGGCGGCTTTCCTTCGTTCTGAGCCTGGACTTTATAGATTTCAATTTCTTTATCGACGACCGCTTTTTCAATTTGTTCCCGTGATACAACCATCGGGCTCATTGCAGCGATTTGCATTGCGATGTCATGTGCCAACGTTTTGAAACCATCAGTCTTGGCAACGAAATCCGTTTCGCAATTTAATTCGACGAGTGTTCCAATTCTTCCGCCAGCATGGATGTAAGATTCAACGACACCATTGTTTGTTGTTTTATCTGCACGTTTTGCGGCAGTGGCCGCTCCTTTTTTGCGGAGCTCTTCCATCGCTTTTTCCATATCGCCATTTGAAGATTCGAGAGCTTTTTTACAATCCATCATTCCGGCTCCCGATTTTTCACGGAGTGCTTTAACAAGTTCAGCAGTTATTCCTGACATGTTTTCTATCTCTTTCTTTCGGATTTATTCTTCGCTTTTTTTCTTTTCTTCTTCGGTTATTTTACGATGCTCTTCTTCCTTATCTTCCAATTGACGGGCTTTCGCTCGTTCACGTCCTTCGAGTACTGCATCGGCGAAGGCTTTGGTGATTAATTGGATAGATTTAATGGCATCATCGTTTGCCGGCATGACATAATCGATATCTGCCGGATCGCAATTCGTGTCGACAACCGCAAAAACCGGAACGCCAAGACTTTTTGCTTCCTTCACGGCAATAGCTTCCTTCTTGACATCGACAATGAACAACGCACCTGGCAGTCTTGTCATGTCGAGAATACCAAGCAATACGGCGCTCAATTTATCTTTTTCACGGACAAGCTGTAGCGCTTCCTTTTTTGTAATTTTGTCGAATGTGCCATCTGATTCCATTTTTTCGATGTTGTTCAAACGCTTGATGCTTTTTCTGATTGTAGAAAAATTAGTCAGCATCCCGCCAAGCCAGCGTTTAGTAACATAAGATGCTCCGCATCGTTTCGCTTCATTCTGGAGTACATCTTGTGCCTGTTTCTTCGTTCCCACGAACAACACGCGTTTTCCTTCACCTGCAATGTTTGAAATTGCATTGCACGCATTTTCAATAAGTTCCTGGGATTTTTTCAGATCGATGATATGAATACCGTTGCGTTCCATGAAAATGTACGGTTTCATTTTTGGATTCCAACGTCGTGTGAGATGCCCGAAATGGGCACCTGCAGAAAGCAGATCGGTAAGTTCTACCCTTGCCATACTTCTCCTTTAGTTTTTGTGTTCGTCTACTTCCGTCATGTTTCGCCGGGACTCGACGCGGAGAATTTGCATCGCTCCGCGTCACAAGCACTTCCGGCAAAATCAGGAAGTATGTTTGATTGTTGTTATTAACGTTTCGAGAACTGGAATCTCTTGCGTGCTTTTTTTTGACCGTATTTTTTCCGTTCCACCATTCGAGGATCGCGGGTTAAGTATCCTGCATTCCTGAGTTGTGAACGAAGTTCTTCATCGGCTGAAAGAAGTGCGCGAGCAATTCCAAGTTGTATCGCTCCGGCTTGGCCTGTTGTACCGCCTCCCCGCACAGTCGCAAAAATATCGAATTTCGATACCGAATTTGTGAGCTGAAGTGGGTTTAATATATCCTGCTGCAAAGTCGCAATAGGAAAAAAAGCTTCCAACGATTTTTTGTTCACAATAATTTTACCTGAACCTTGAACAAGCTTGATGCGGGCGACGGAAGTCTTACGGCGTCCAACGGCGATAATTTGATGCATCCAATCTCCTGTAAATTACAACGTTATTGTTTCTGGTTTCTGTGCTGCATGCGGATGATCTGGACCGGCATACACTTTTAGCTTCTTAATAATCTGGCGTCCAAGACGCGTATGCGGAATCATTCCTTTGACTGCATGTTCGATAATGCGTTCCGGTTTTGTATTCATGACATCCTGGTATTTCTCGAACCGCGCTCCACCAGGGTAACCGGTGTAATGAAAATATTCCTTCATCTCGGAACGTTTTCCCGTGATTTTCACTTTTTCTGCATTCACCACGATAACAAAATCTCCAAGATCCGCATTGGGTGTAAACTCGGGTTTATGTTTTCCGCGAAGCCGATGCGCTACTTCACTGGCAAGCCGTCCTAATACTTTATTGCTGGCATCCACCACAAACCATTTTTGAGTTGTCTCTTGTTCTCTTAAGAAGCGAGTAATTTTTGCTGAATTTTTCAAATCTAAGCAACCTCCAGTCCATACAAAATCAACGAGTTTTCAAAAGCTTTTAAATTTAGCGATTTTTATAGAGAGAGTCAAGATTTTTTAGAAGAAAAAGTTAATTCAGTAATATCATGATGTGCACGATACGACGGGTCAGTTTATCATTAAAAAAAATCCCATTATCATTCATTTTCCTTTTCCTATCGCTGAGTTGATGAATTCGACTAATGGATAAACAATTCGAAGGACTTCGATTATTTTCTTCGGAAAATCTTGACGGAGCGCTTCGTTTTCCGGCAGCGATACTCCGGCATAAAATTGTTTCATCCTGAGATAGTTCGACATCGGATGATTTTTTTCGAATCCTTGAGGCACACGCGAGAGTTTATCGCCGACCAATTCTCCAAAAGTTTTTTTAAAATGATGGCCACCGAGAAAAGCTAAGAATTCTTCGCTGCGTTTATCAATTGCCCGTCTGATTGCCCGCAGATGATCGCTCGACGGCATGTAATATCCTCCCCCAAGATATACTTCTCCAGGTTCAACATGAACATACAAACCGGCTCCATCCATTTTATTCCCGGTCGGAGAAAAATGAGCGGCAACGTGGGTTTTGTATGGGGTTTTATCTTTACTAAAGCGCGTATCGCGATAAATACGAAACATCGATCGTTGCGGATGGACTTCGATTTCAGGAGCAAACTCATGTATTTGCGGCGCAAGAGTGGAAATTAAACATTGCATTGGAAACTTTACATAATCTTCATATTCACTTTTATGTTTGCCAAACCATTCACGG
The DNA here is from genome assembly GCA_963835935.1 of Ignavibacteriota bacterium. Classification (GTDB taxonomy): domain Bacteria; phylum Bacteroidota; class Ignavibacteria; order UBA10030; family CAVZMI01; genus CAWIHK01. The sequence goes on along the minus strand of CAWIHK010000001.1, from coordinate 1,526,453 downwards.
GTGTTATTCTTTTTGAGTTTTTTAAGGAACTTTAGCCCATCTTCCGGAAACCCTTCAAAAGGGGGATAAATGACATCATCAAGTATGTGGCGTTCCATAATGTGCCTGAAAAGAAAAAAGAGAAATAGTCTTGACAACTTTACAACATTCCCGTACATTAAAGTAATCATTAAATGAGTTTTACACAAGAAAAAGATGCCACAAATTAATTTTACAGAACATAAAGACAAGGTGATGCTTGTCGACGATGAAATCGAGGTTACATTACTCATTGCCGACGTTATGCGCGAACAAGGTTATCTTGTCGAAACTGCTGCAAGTGGAATAGATGCACTGCAAAAAATGGAAACATACTGGCCCGACATAATTGTTTCGGACGTTCGGATGCCCGGCATGGATGGTTTCGAGTTTTGCCAGCATGTGAGGGAAAAACCACAATTTCAGGATATCCCATTTATATTTTTATCGGCGGTCGATGATAAAGAATTTGTCCGCACAGGACGCGTTGCAGGAGCCGACGAGTATCTTGTAAAGCCGTACGATATCATCGACGTTCTGCTTGCCGTTCAAACAAAACTGGAACGCATGCGATCCCTGAAGGGAAAGTTTACTGATGAAAATGTAAATATAAAAAAGTCGTTTTCTCTCGAATCACTCGCGCCGATCGATCCGCTTACGAATTTTAGAGGAAGTATTTTCAACGAGTTGGAACGTTGTCCATTGGAAGATATTCACTCGGCAATTCAAAAAAATCAAAATTTATCAGTTATCGACAAGATTTTTCAGAACATATTATTGTATGTTGAACTTCGTTCATCATCTCGCCATTCGGAACAGTCCGATATTGGGAAAAAAGGGTATACAGTCAATTTAAAAGAATACTTTGATACGCTTATCAATCCAATCCAAGATGAATTGAAGAAGAAAGAAATTAATCTAAAAAAAGATTTTCAGGCCGATACATGTGTGATAGCTATGCAGGAACATCATTTCCGGCATCTCTGCGCTGTAATCTTTGATTATGTAATGAATCACATCATGACAGGCAGTACGTTGAATATGACCGTTCGTGAAGGAGATAAAAAACTTCTCCTAGCCGTTGAGGCAACTCAATTCCAGCCTGCGGATGAAAAAAACAATACAGGATTAATGATCAGCCAGGCACTTGTGGAATACTACGGTGGAGCGTTTTCTCATGTCCGAACAGAATCTTCGGGAATCGAGTTGTTGCTAAGCATACCGCTTCAGAGTTGAATGAAAAAGCCGTTCTTATGAACGGCTTTTTTGTTTTTTCAAGTCTTACCATTTGTTGATCTTCGGGATTTGAAGAAAGCCGTGATTCCCAAAAGAATTATAACTACCGGCCAATATATCCGTACAAAATTCCAAACATCATAATGATACCAATATCCGAGATCGGCAAGAATTAATGCACAGCCAAGTCCCAAAAATATTATGGATGGCAGGAGTGAAAACCAATGGCGGCTAGGCGAATATACAAATTTCATCAAGAACCCAAATCCAAATATAAACAATCCGATGACAGGCATCATTAAAGCATGATATTCGATCACTTCGAATTGGTGCAGTGTAATAAATATACTGGACAAAAAAAGAACTGTCCCCCAAAATATACTTCCTGGGCGTTGAGCAACAAAGCCCCGGATTACTATTCCTCCGCCATATATCACACAAAAGATCCATAATAATTTCGCCCAGCCGAATTGAAGAATATGGAGTTGGCCGAGTAATAGAGTCGTTCCTAGTAAAACTAAAAAAATACCAAACCAAGGAAATTGTCTTTTCATGACGTTAGCACCTTTCTACTTAGACTTTTGTAAAAATACTTTCTTCAGGAGAAGCAATTGCTATCGCTACATAAACGATGATTCCCAATCCAAACGAAAGTAATGTAAGCAGAATAAATATTATCCTTACAATTGTGGAATCTATATTGAAATATTTTGCAAGACCTCCGCAAACACCGAATAACTTCCGGTCAGATATCGAACGCTCAAATCGATGTGGCTGTGTTTTTTCTGCAGCCGTCGAACTTTCACAAGTCGTATTTGCACCTTGAAATTGGCTCGGTTCACCACGAAGAAGCAAAGCGATACCCACTCCAATAAAAATAACTGAAAAGAAAATGCCCCATCCGATATGAAATAAGTGAAAAATATTGAAGAGTCCGAGATTTCCTATTAGTAAAAATCCTCCGACCACAATCAAAACCAGACCAACAAATCGATCTCCGGAAAGCGAAGGAACTCTTTTTTGAAAAGTACCCTCTGCATTGAACACACCTAATGAGGGATTACGCGGCATAACAATCGCTGCTGCGATATAAAGCAAAATCCCTGTTCCGCCAAAGAAAATCATAAGCACCCAAACAAGTCGGAGTACCGTTGAATCGATGTTAAAATACTCCGCGATGCCTCCGCATACCCCGGCAATCATTTTATCTGTCCGGGATTTGTATAAACGTTTGTATTGTGTCGTCTCGTTTGTCATGATATGTCCCCCCTCACTCTTGCTCTTGGTTTCTTCAAGCATCTATATTTTGATACGCAGGTTCATACCATTTGTTGCGACGGCACATAATTTCAAAATGGCGATTTTTATTGATTTTCTCAAATCACTTATTCATATTCATTCGTAACACACTTTTCGATCGGAGAATGTCAATGTTTGTGTATGATAAGATTGATGTTGTTTTGGGTGATATTACTGCACTGCATGTGGATGCAATTGTGAATGCAGCAAACACTTCACTCCTTGGCGGCGGAGGTGTCGATGGCGCAATCCATCGCGCTGCCGGACCTGAATTGCTAAAAGAATGCAGGACGCTTAACGGATGTCATACAGGTGAAGCGAAAATTACAAAAGGATATCGACTTCCTGCGAAATATGTCATCCACACGGTAGGACCTGTTTGGCATGGCGGAAAATCAAATGAGGCAGAACTTCTTTCGAACTGCTACAGAAATTCTCTCGCGTTGGCTGAGAAAAATGGAGTTCGCACAATCGCTTTTCCCGGCATCAGTACAGGCGTGTATGGTTATCCATTCGATCAAGCTTCGAAAATTGCTCTAGAAGAGATCAAGAATTTCCTTAAGACCAGCAAATCGATCGAAAAAGTTATTATCGTTTGCTTCAATCAAAGTCATTACGATTGGTATAAACAGTTTGAGGTCAAGAAATAATTTTTCTTATCGTATAAATCCTTCTATTCTCTATGCCACGCTTTTTTTGGTTTGTAAGATGTTGTAAGCACATTCTTCTTTTGCCAGCGTTCAATTGCCAATTGAATCAATTCATCTAGTAATTCGGGATAACTTAAGCCGGAAGCTTGCCACATCTTCGGATACATGCTGATCGATGTGAAACCGGGAATTGTGTTGATCTCGTTGATGAAAATTTTATTTGTCTTTCGTGTGACAAAGAAATCGACTCGCGCCATGCCGGAACAATCGATGGCTTTAAATGCTTTGACGGCATATTCTCGAATCGTCTTTTCAATTTTTTTATCCAGTTTTGCTGGAATAATAGTTTCCGATTTTCCATCGACGTATTTTGCATCGTAGTCATAAAACTCGTTTGAAGGAATAACTTCACCCGGCACTGATACCTTTGCATCGTCATTACCCAGAACGGCACATTCGATTTCGCGGGCATTTCGTATGCCGTATTCAATCAGTATCTTTCGGTCGTATTGAGACGCGTATTCAATATCATGAATCAATTCCTTCTGGTTGTGAGATTTTGAAATACCCACACTCGAACCGGAATTCGCCGGCTTCACAAAACAAGGATAACCGATTTTTGTTTCAATAAGTTTAACGATTTTTTTTGTCGATTTCTGAAATTCTTCATGAAGAAAAAAGAGGAATGGTGCAACTGGTATTTTCGCAGAAATGAATAACTGCTTTTGAACAACTTTATCCATCCCGACCGAAGATGCTAAAACTCCTGCGCCAACATACGGCAGACCGGTAAGCTCAAGAAGCCCTTGCAATGTTCCGTCTTCGCCATAAGTTCCGTGGATCATCGGAAATACAACATCTATCTCACCTCCTGATGAAATATTGTCCGAAGGATTTAGAGCAACAAGACTTTTTTTTGTCGGGTCGGGCAACAATAACATTTCACGATCTGATAATTGCGGTTTAGATTCTTTCAGCGCTTGAAGAACCTCTCCCGAACTTAACCATCTCCCTTCTTTTGTGATACCTACAGGAATGATAGTGTATTTTTCAGGATCCAAAGCTTTTATTATCGACGTTGCAGAGACGAGCGAGACCTCGTGCTCTCCGGAACGTCCTCCGAATATTACAGCTACTGTGATTTTTTTTGTCATAGTTTTTTATTGTGTTATGATTGATGTTTGTTTTTGCCGTAACGGAATCGCGATTAGAAGGATTGCCACCACCACAAAAATAAGAAGACCAAGTGTCGGGCTGTCGCAAATTTGCGGCAAAGAAATATTTAATAGAAATAATCCTGCAAGCAGAACGCCTGTGATTGCTTCACCTGCTACAAGTCCTGAAGCGAGCAAAATTCCTTTGTTCTCTGTCGATTCCATTTTATCTTTAGAATAATTTCGCGATGTCCTGATTTTATCGAAAATATATTTTAAAACACCGCCTATAAAAATTGCAGATGTTGTCTCAAAAGGCAAATACATACCGACGGCGATTAATGTTGGTGATGGTGACTTAATCAGAATGAGTCCGATCGCAAATGCCGCACCAAATAAAAGCAGAGGCCACGCCATTGTTCCACCGACGATACCCTGCGAAAGAGCCGCCATCAGTCCGGCTTGGGGAGCAGGAAGATTTGGTCCACCGATTCCACCCGGCGTGCCTGCGTGTAAAATTGCCATCGGTGCGACAAGAACAAACGATGTGATGATGACGCTGATGATTTCACCAATCTCCATTTTCCATGGGGTCCCGCCGAGTATGTGGCCGACTTTCAAATCTTGTAAAATACTCCCTCCAATACCGAGCGCACAACACACAACTGCCGCCACGCCAAGTGTTGCTGCGATTCCACCGTGGCCTGTAATTCCAAATACCACCATCAGTAATCCTGCAATTACAAGCGAAGGCAAAGTTAATCCTGATATTGGATTATTCGAACCACCCATGACGCCGACAAGATATCCGGCGACAGCGGCGAATAAAAATCCTGTTAATGTCATTATTACGGCAACAATGATTGCAACTAAGAGATTTTGAGTATAGTAAAAGTAAATAGCAGAAATCGGGATCAACAAGAAGAATATACTGATTAATATCCACGCGAATGGAATATCTTTTTGGAGCCGGGAAAGATGAAGTTGTGATTTTCCAAGACTGCGTAAATCATGGAAAGCACGTGCGAGGCCTTCGAACAACGGTTTGCGAAGTCCCCACAATGTGTGAACCGCACCTACGAGCATGGCGCCGATTGCAACCATTCTGACTTGAGTATACCAAACATCGTTGAAGATTCCGGCGATGTCGCCAGAGAGGGAAAACCTCCCATTCAGAAAAACACCGAGTGGAACAAGGAAGAACCATGCAAACACACCGCCTGCCCAGGTGATTGCAGAGAGTTCGAAACCGATAATGTATCCAACAGAAATCAATGCTGGCGAAGCAAGAGGTGATTGAAGAAACAATCCGCCTGCATACTCTGCAGGTTTTCCACCAATCGAAATAAGGGAATTTTTGAACGGAATAAATCCTGAAAAATTTTCACCGAATATTTTCAATCCTCTGCTGTTTTTGAAAAATTCTATCAGCGCCGCAATTCCGAGCGCGCCGAAAACATATTTAGCTCCGCTCTCACCTTTCTGTCCTGCCTTAACTATTTCCGCACAGGCAATGCTTTCGGGATACGGAAGATCGGATTCATCGATAAGGACACGCCGCAGTAAAACAACGAACAACACACCTAGCACGCCGCCAACCAGCATGATCACTGTGCATTCCCAGTAATTAAATTCTTTCCAAATTCCAGAAATAATGAATGCCGGCAAAGTGAAAATCGCTCCGGCAACCAATGCTTCGCCTACTGATGCCGTCGTTCGAACCATATTTTCTTCTAGAATAGAACCTTTAAATGCACGCAGGAGTGCAATTGCAATCACTGCCGAAGGGAACGTAGCTGAAATTGTCATTCCTGCTTTCAATCCGATATATGCATTAGCTGCACCCATAAGAGCGGCAAGCAAAACTCCGATGACGAGCGCTTTTATTGAAAGTTCCTTTAACGTTGTATCTGCGGGGACATAAGGTTTAAAATCTTTTGAGGGCATATTTCTTTCTCACAGAATATTTTGAGAATTTAGTTTTATGAATATAGAGAAAAAGTATGAAAGTCGAAAGGAAAAAAAGGAACGAGACCTTCCCTCTGTCCCGTTCCTTTTTCTGAAGAACATTTTTAAATCACTTTATCTCGGTGATATTGTGCAAACATAATTTCGCACAACGCTGCTCGCTGAAATATTCTGGTTCCTTGAATCACACACGATGGATAATCAGAAGAGATCGATGACTGAGCCGAAGTATTTCCTGTGCCGGAGATTTCGAGTGATTGAATAGTTTTTAGATTAACATGACTTTATCAATGATATTTTTAATTTGCTCTTACCAGAATAAGATGTTTGGGTGTGAAATTCCCCCTTACCTACTCGACTTATTCCAATTCGTCATAATTTGTTACTTTAAATTTATTAAATTCATTTAAATATCTCTCAAGAAAGATTTTATGCGTTGCTCCGACTAAAACAAATGTCTTTTGCGCATTCGATTCATGTATTGACTGGACTAATAATTCGAATATTTTCCAGTTTCGTTTTTCCAATTGCAATTCATGCCATATTCTGTAGTCGGAATCATAGCTATATGAAAATAACATATCAAAATAATAAGTAAATAGCAGATTTTTGAATTCTTTAGAGTTCAATTTCTCATAATAGGTTGATTTATTATTCAATCGATCCGATTCGAGCCATTCAAACATCACTTTTTGTAAGTGTTCTGTTTTCTTTTGCAAGGGGTCGTATCCATGACTGCTTTTAAAACGTTCACTAAAATTATTGATATGCGGACCGTATTCCTTTTCATCGTGTCTGTAGTCAATTGAATATATTCTCTCATGAGCCATTGATTTCGCAATCGGGAAAGCCACTTCTACTATTTCTCTTTTTTGATTACCTGGGTCTTCATATAAACTTCGCCGATAGGTATTAATATCTTCGGGCAGTAATGTTTTCAATTTTATGCTGTCTTTTATTTTATTTTCAATTAAATACCATTGGTAACAGGCGTTAATATAATCTCTTGTTACATATAAATAATTTGCCAACTTTGCTCTATTTTGTACAAGATCAGGATTTTTAATTAATCCATGATAAAGGCTATCAATAATATGTGGGGCATTTGTGGTATCCAATTTCATTTTTTCAATTAATTTATTGATGTTTTTAGAATAATCAATATTGTAAATATCAAGTCCTTCAGATTTATTCATCCATTCAACACAAACAATATCAGGTTTATATTTGATAGCTTTTTTTATTTCCTTGTCGATGTCCTGAGGGTATTTTTCGAAATCATGCTCCCTGAAATGAAAAGTTCCTAAAACAAAAATTTCCCTATTTCCCAATTCCAGGCTGTCAGTTACTACATTCTGCCCTTTAACGAGTCCGGAAATGAGGAGACTGATTACAAAAATTAAGATAGATTGATTTTTCATGATGATATCAGTTTTAATATTAATAAATAATTTTTTTCTGAAGCATATTGCTATGATTCAGTAAAGTCATCCGAACATTCTGGATGATTGTTGTGATGTCAGTCGAAACATTCCGATGCAACAAGAGATAAAAAAACAACTATTACTACAATGCTTATTTGTGATACGTATTGTCAGATTCTTTGTTGCGGAAGAATTTCAAATTATTTTACAATCAATACTGTATAAAGGATTTGTCAATTCTGATTATCTAGTTTCCATTTATTCAAAATATTCTCGCTATCTATCTGTCGTAGTCGATCCTCTAAAACAAATTTTATATTGCATGCTGTGTACTCCGCAGCCCGCTTTAAACGATGCGCGCCCTGAGTCTGCCTGAATAATGTGGAGTAAAACTCCGACCGTTTCACATGTCTCAGGAGTACAATTCCTTCGGAGCATTCGAAATATTGGTGAGAATAAATTTTAGGAAATATAGAAAAAAAAGATATTTATCTAAAATAAATCTAGGATGCTAATGAGTAAATGAAAAAAGTTTACCCTGAGCGAATCCCACCCCTGTTGTTCGGCGGGATGAGTCGAAAGAAAAAAAAGGAACGAGACCTCCCCTCTGTCCCGTTCCTTTTTTTGAAGAACATTTTTGAATCGCTTTATTTCGGCGATATTGTGCCCACTCCGCTAACCGTGCTATGCACAGACGGAGGATTTCCCTTGTAAAAGATTGATCCAACTCCGGACACTTGTGCGTTAAGGCTTTTTGTGGCTGTCACTTCAGCCTCTCCGGTTCCCGAGATTGTGATGGTACAATTCTCCGATGTCAATCCGAACGTCTGAATATATCCCGATCCGATAACGCTGTCGGAATAATCCGAATGCTTGTTAAAGTGCCTATCAAAACATCCTGAAGCAACGAAGAAAAAAAGACGAATATTGCAGTGGTTCAAAAATAATTTTTCATCTAATTTCCTCTCTATAATAATACGAATATGACTTTCGAAATTCCTTGTTTGAAAAGACAATAAAATTATTTCTGCATGCCATCAGACGAGTTGAACTCTATCAGCCGATAGGAAAACTGCACTTGTTTTCGTTCAATTCAGTTCTTCATATTCTTGTTCAGCATTTCCGAAAGCTCTGCCATTGTAAATGGTTTACAAATGCTTGCTGTAAAACCATATTCAATAGGATTTTTCATAATCGGATCATCGGTATAACCACTAACTACAAAAACTGGTATTTCCTTATCCAATTTTCTAATTTCTGCAATAACTGTTTTCCCCCCCATTCCGCCGGGAATTGTAAGATCTAAAATAATAGCAGCAAATGTACGGTTGGCTTCGGTTTCTTTAATAAAGAAGTCCAATACTTCTTTTCCATCATTTTTACATACTACAGAGTAGCCCATTGCTTTAAGCATGTGCCTGGTGGTGACGCGCAATACTTCCTCGTCATCCATAACAATGATTGTACCGCTGCCCACGCGTTTAATGACCGTGTCTGTATTCGCGACAACAGATTTTGTAGAAGCAGGCAGATAAAAATGAAATGTACTGCCTTTGCCCTGTTCAGATTCTACTTCTATCGCACCACCATGACGATTAATAATTGAATAACAAGTAGCGAGTCCGAGTCCGTGCCCTTTTGTTTTTGTTGTGTAAAACGGTTCGAAAATGCGGGGCATTATATCCTTTGGAATGCCGATTCCAAAATCTTTAATTGATACTTTTACATAATTGCCTTTAGTAAGATTCAAAAGTTCTTTTTCTCCAACAGAAATATTTTTAGCAGCTACTTCAATGGTTCCGCCGTTTGGCATTGCCTGTTCCGCATTTATAATAATGTTGTCAATTACCTGGCCGATTTGGTTCCTATCAATATTACACAGCCAGAGGTTCTCCGCCAAGTCGAATCTGCAAGAAATATCCGAACCACTAAGAGCGAATTGCACTGTTTCCTGAATAAATGAAATTAAAGGTGTAATTTTTTGGATAGGTGCGCCGCCCTTGCTAAAGGTTAGCAATTGCTGTGTAAGTGCTCGTGCGCGGTTCATTGTATTAAGTGTTGCTTCAAGATACTGGATAGTTTTCACTTCCTTTGATACGGAGCGGGCTAAATCAATATTACCAAAAATTCCGCCCATCAGGTTGTTGAAATCGTGAGCAATACCTCCGGCGAGAATTCCGAGTGATTCTAGTTTCTGATCTTGCTGAATTTGTTGTTCCAGCCTAAGTCTTTCGGCCTCGGCTTGTTTACGACCGCTGATGTCGCGTAATATTCCGTAAAGACAACCATCCGCAAGCATTTTTGCACTTATTTCCACCGGAACCAGTGTTCCATCTTTACGAATTATTTCGCGTTCATGAAGGAGAGCCTTTCCTTCACGCAGTTCTTCCATATGCAACGGATTATCAGGCGTAATTTTTGCTAAGTCTCGAAGCGTCAATTTGAGTATTTCTTCGCGTGTGTATCCTGTCAATTTACATCCTGCGGTATTCACATCAATATATTGTCCGTCGTTGTTTGCAAGAAATATACCATCTGAAGCCTGTTCCATAAGAGCGCGGTATCTTTCTTCGCTCTCTTTAAGTTTTTCTTCTGCCTTCTTACGTTCGGTTATATCAGTGTGCACTCCTATGATTCCAATCTGCACACCATTTTCATCTTTGATAGCATCCGCACGCAGTAACACAATAAACCTACGACCGCTCTTGGATACCATCTCCACCTCACCGCTCCACGATCCACCATTCCTAACTGTATTAAATACCTCAAGAGCAACATCTTTATTTGCATAAACTGCAGGACCTCCGCCAACCGCTTGAAGCTCCTCCGCAGTATATTCTAACATTTCAATAAGCGCTTTGTTGTGATAGAAGTAATGGGCATGGGGAGCGGCGGATATTCCAATGGCATCACGTGAACTTTCCACTGCTTTATTAATGCGAAGTAATGTCTCTTCCAACTTCTTGTGTTCAGTGATGTCTCTAACGAAAGCTGTGATGCCAACAATTTCTTCATTTTGATGAATCGGACTCCAAATGAACTCGTAATAAATATTCAAATCAAATTGGTGTTGTATTTCCGAAAAGGTTTCTCCCTTTAACGCACGATCCATACTTTGTTTTGCAAGTGTTCGTAATTCAGGTATCCGCATACACTCAAGCAGATTCATTCCAATTTTAATGTCAGTATTCCATACATGTTTCATCTCCCGACTATGCTTTTCATTAAAAGCGGTATAGCAGTAATTTTTGTCCAAAGAGAAAATAATGATATCACTTGCGCTATTAATTAAAGCATTGAGCAAAGTATTCCGGCTTTTTAATTCTTCATTTGCCAACTTATGCTCAGTAATATCTATAGTATAACCGGCAAGATATAAAGGTTTACCATTGTGAATAATTGGAAATTTTGTGGTCGTATAGAAACGTCCGTTTAATTCTTCCTCAATTGTTATCTGCTTTCCTTCCTTCAACACTCTTAGGTCATCAGCAACCATGCTTTTTGCAAGGTCGGATGGAAACAGCTCATCCATAGTTTTGCCAAGTAATTCCTCTAGAGGTTTTCCCAGCATTTTCTCATAATTACGGCTCAATTTAATGGATCTGATTTTATCGTCTTTGAAGAATACATAAATCGGACTATTTTCCATGAAATGGTTGAACATTTCTTCCATTGAGGGCTCATTTTTCGATTTTCTTGTTTTGTTATTCTTCATAACATTCCTCATTTATACCGTTCTCATGTTTACTATAAGCAAGATTACTAGCATAGTGTCTTCAAACCGTTTCATTGACTCAAAATATTTTTTGTTGATTAATAAATATAATTGAATTCTAATGTCATCTTCAGTCAATTCACAATAATTCCTAAGCCTGAACATCTGTATAAAATAATCGGTGGAATTTTTATAAATCTGAAATAGGTAAAGAGTTTTTTTTTCTAATCGTAGTTCATGCGTTGAAACTACATACAACCCAATTTTCTCTTTCAAGGCTGGCATGGTTTGCGCCTTTGCAGGGATAAAAAAACGCTACATCCGGTTTACTTGGGTTTTTTAATATAAAAATTAATATAAGAAGGGTAAAAAGTGAAGTCAAATCAATTTCCTTAAATAATAAGTTCCATGAATTTTGCGCCCTTAATAGGATTATAACGATAAGGCGCAATTTCCTTAAATCCGATTTTTTCATACAAAGCGATTGCTTCTTTCATCGTTGCAATTGTATCGAGTCTTATTTTTTTATATCCCAATTCTTGGGCATGTTTAATTACTTCAAATGCGATTACTTTGCCTAATCCTTTTCCGCGCCATTCCGGTTTAAGATACATGCGTTTTAATTCGCAAATGTCCGGATCTATCCGGCGCAATGCCGCACAACCGATTGATACACCATCTTCCTCGCAGAGAAATAATTCACCCTCAGGTCGAGCGTACGAACCCGGAAGAGTCTGCAGTTCTTCGGCAAAATCTTGAAATTCAAGATCGAATTCAAGACTCGCGGCATATTCTCTGAACAGATTTCGGATCTGTTCGATTTCTTCCGGCGTTCTGACAAATTTTATATGCACGTTGTTCTTCCTCAAGCTTGGATTACTTAATTGGGAGTGCGATGTACGCCGCCTTCACGGTTTCAGAACCATATTTTCTTTCAAGTCTGAGCACAGTGAAATGACCTCTTGCCATATCTTGAAAATGGTCTATAAAAATCAAATTGATCAGAACTCCTCCAACGGCACCGATTGCTGGGATGGCCTGGGCAGCTACTTTCTCGGACACAATTACTCCAAATCGTTCTGCTACTTGAGATATCAAGCGAGCGATAGCGGGTGTGCCTTCTTTTACAAGACCTCTTTCTGCGATAAACTCTGCCGCTTCTGAAACTGCTTTAGCAAGAGCAGCCCTCACCGCAAAGTAGCCGGATTCAGAGGCATCGTCTTTGGATGTTCTTCCACCCAACGCGAAAACCTCAACACAAGCTAGCTTTACCTCGGGCAGATATAATTGCTCTCCTTCGGCACGCGCGATGTCGGCAATTGACCGGAGCATAATTCCTGTCGAGATCGGCAATTCGACAATCAAACCCGGAATGCCAAAGGCTCCACCAGTGCCACCCGAAACAGTCACTGCAATTTTGTGCCAGATATTCTGAGCTTGACCTCGACCATCTTTGTTGAGTGTAAGCAGAGAGATATCTAACGCAGTTCCTATCGCTTTTTTTGTCGATTTACTTACGACCCCCGACCATTTTTTGGGTAAGAGCGCAAATCCTTTTTCAATTGGGGTTCCAATAACATTTGTGATTTTCACTGCAAGACCTGGGTTTTCAAGAACTTGTTTAGCTAATCGAAGATCGTGCAAGTCTTCGCTAGTAATTTTCATGTCTCTTCCCTCTTATTCTGAAAATGGCTTCGAGCGCAAAATAATGGCTTAAACATTTAAGCAATCTCCATATGCCTTATGTTTTCGAATTTCGCAATCTCAATCTATAGATAACGTTGTAAAATGAATGGATAGAAATTAGCGAACACATTTATCAGCATTATACATACTGCAAAAAGAATATCAACGCCACTTGCGATATAGAGCGACAACGGCAGCAGTATGAGGAAGGCAAACAGGTGACTGGACTCAGAGATTCTTGTGTTAATTGATCAAAACCATTTTTATGCTTTGCGAAAGCTTCCCGGACACTTCTAACCTGCAATAATAAACACCGCTCGGCATCTTCTGCTGATTCTGATTCCTTCCGTCCCACGTGAACCAATGCTGGCCAACATCAAGATTGCCATGATATATTTCTCGAACCATCTGTCCCAAAATATTATACACTCGAACTGTCACTTGCCTGCCCGTCCGGCAGGCGGGCGATGCGGCAGGTAATCGAACCAGAAAGTTTGTACTCGGATTAAATGGGTTCGGGAAATTCCGACTCAGCTCGTAGCTCACTGGAAGAACACTCTGCGCTTCTTTTTCAACTTTTTCCGGTGAACCGACAAGAATCGTCATCGAAGTACTATTTGTCGGTTGTATGAATTCATAAACAGAATCTTTTCTTAAATCCGCGAATGTTGCGTGCAAACTATCAACAATAAAAACCGCACAGCTTGCAGGAACTTCATTGATTCCTCCAAACACAAGTTTAGCCGATGCTCCCTGCTTCCCATTCACACTTAACTGCCATCTCTCAACTTCTCCTATCGAAGGACGGATATCCGCTGCAAATGCTGGAAAGTCTGAATCCCAATCTGTACGATTAAAATGAATTTCGGGCACTCCGGCTAAAGCTCGTGGTTTCCGGAAATTGTATTTATTCAAACCTGCGCTTGCCGCGCTCGAAACTCCGAACGATAAACTTTTGTCAACGATCCCGGCAGATTGTAATTGCACATTCACACGCCAATCATTCTTCGTAAGGCTTTCGGTACTGACAACATTTGCATAAATACTTTGATATGGAACTCTCAACGTGCTGAGTGTTGTATTCGGTGTGCCGTTGAAGAAATAATAGCCTATGTATGGATCGAACGATGACGATTGTGAATACGACCCGCCATTATATTGATGGATTACTGTGGTTATTCCATTCGCGCTATCAACCCTAGCCCATGGTATTGAAGCGGCATATGGATTTGTGATGAGGTTCCAGCCCGAGTGAAGCGGGATTTCAACCTCATAATTAGTATTCATTGCCGCGGCTTGTATCGTTGCATTTACGTTAATGTTATTCTTCGAGATTACCCAAAATGCTTTACCAGCAGTCAATATGAAATTTGAACTGCCATTGTACTTGATATCATAATTGTCTGTGCCTCCATCATCCCAATATGCTTCCCAATCACTCTTCTCACTACCCTGTAAAAACTTTGTTATGTCCTGATTACTTGAACCGGGCAACCCGATTATTTTAAAATCTTCTTTTGTATAATCCGACACATTCTGTTTTTGTGGATATGTATAAGTCTTGTTCATAGCTATTGTTGTCGGCGGAACAGGTATGGTTTTAAATTTTGAAGCTGCTGAATACCGACTTTCGCCTACATCATTTATTGCGCTGACATGCCAGTAATATGTTGTCTCGAATGTTAAAGGACCAATTTCTGTTGATACATTCGTGATTGCCGAATTGTCTATGATTAAAGAATTAAATCCTTGATCTGTCGACAACTGTAGATGATATTTTGTAGCTCCTGTATATTGTTTCCAAGTTAATTTCAATGTCAACAATTGATTCACCGCCCCGTCTGATGGAGTTGAGAGTGTTACAGTAGTAGGAAGAGTAAGGAAACTTACAATTGTGCCTCGTTGTGTTCCGGAGCTGTTTTGCGCCACCGCACGATAGTAGTATGTCGTATTCGGATTTAATCCTGTTAGATTCGCTGTAATTGTTTGATTACTTGTGCCTGATCCAATTGATTGCGCCTCCGTTGTTGTTGGTGATGACAGTGTATTGTTTGTGCCCCATTCAAAATATGCTGTCGTTGCCGAACCGTTCGGATTAACTTTAGCATTTAATACCGCCGTTATACTCGTCACCGTTGTTGCTACGGTTGTATTTATGGATGGAGGGAGCACAATGTTTCCTCCATTCTCAAGCACAGCCTCGCCCCAAATGCTTGCATCGTTCCAATTGCCATTTGTATTATCCCACCACTGCGCAACACCTGTACGTGCAGTACCATTGCTGGAATAATCCATCTCGAACAAATATCCTATTTTAGTGCCTGAATTTATTGGGAGACCCAGATTTAGATTAGCCCATGGGATCTGCACTTCAACACCATAACCTGTACCGTCACCCCTGTCGGCAATCTTGAATACACAACCTGTAGTGTCTATTTTCCCTCCGAAAATGGATGTAAGTTTACCAGCTTCTTTTCCTTTCATCCAATTTGGAATTTGATATATTTGATCAAGAGCACTATACGGGTTCGCCTTATCATCCGGACCCAGGTAAAAACAAACGTCAGACTGGTTCCAGTTTACATTTTCTGGAAGATCAGTAATATTATTATCGTTAACATCGAAAAACAAATAAAGGTTGTTATCATCCCATAATGCCGAGGCTACGACATTTGAAGCCGTTGGATTCGGGCAATCATCCAGTGTGCCATCAACAAAACGCCAATAGTCTGCACTTTGATCTTTAGAGGCTGAGTACACGTCGTCTTTAATACCATCTATAGTAGGCGCTTGCTTAGTATAAAAGATTTTTGCCATCCCGATATTTACATCAGGTGAAAGTATAGCTTCGCCCCATGTATCGGTTTCTTTCCAATTATTATTTGTAGTGTCCCACCAATACGAAATGTATTGACGTGCGGTTGCCGTAGGATCTTCCACAATATCTTGCTGTAAATCCCAGCCTATTATAGTTCCGCCAACAGGTGGAATATTAAGATTTGATAATGGGATTTTTAATTCCAACCACCAGCCTCCAAGTCCTGCAGTTGAGTCTGTGGCATAAGAATAATCTGTAGAGATTGCGAATTGAACACCTGCTGTTGGCATTCCACCTGCTTCATCAATACTTCCTAAACTTGACGCTTCTTGGCCTTGCATCCAATGAGAAAATGCGAGTTGGTAATCCGTTGCGGTATATGCAGGAGCTTTAGAATCTGTTGCTCCAATATAGACTTCAACAGCAGTCTGGTTCCAGACTTGATTTGTAGTGTTATCATAAATGTTTGGCGCCTCGTTATAGAACAATAGATACAAGTTGTTATCGTCCCACATCGCCTTAGTCAATCCTGCATTATCTTCACTATCCGGTGTGGCATTTCCGACAATTGTATAATGTGTTATAGGTATCCATGGAATACTACACCATATTTTATCCATCTTTCCATCGATCACTGGAGCAGTGTTGGTTCTCCAAATTTTATAAGGCGATACTACATCTTTCACTTTGGCGTATTTATTATGTTTTACTTTTATATGCCGATTATTTTTTGCATCAACTACGCCAAATATGAAAATCGAGAGGAGACCAAGTAATAAAAAGTAATTTACTTTCTTCATATTATTATCTTTCCCTTAAATCATACATTAATCATAATTTCAATATAAGCTTATGCACATTGAAATATCTGCCTCTTCATAATTCAGTTTCTACTTCTCACCAACTCTAATCGTTGTCGGAATATTCTGTTTTTCATTATAGAACTCTCACCCAACATTTTTTTATTTAATTGAAACTCTTTTTAAATCGAATACGCTTGGTATGAAATACTTAATTAAACTGCTACTCCATTTTATTAAATAAAGGTTTAAAAATCAATAGACTGTGTCTTTTGTTTCATACTTCGGGATTTATCTATGATAGTTTTTCTGATAGAGTTTTTCATGTAATATCTTAAAACAAGATTAGTAAACAGAGAATAAAGAAGCAAGAATTTGAATCACTACATTCAACGAGCAAGTGGAAAGATTTTTGCCCACGGAATACGCCACCGAAGTCCCGAAGGGATCCCTTTGGGAGTGTCCCTTCTCACGAAGTGTGTTGAAAGCACCCCAACGGGCATGCGCGTTAAGATAAGTCTAAAGAACTCATCAAATCGATAAAGTTTTTTCTTTTTCTTTTTTCGTATGAGCAGTAGCGAATGATTTTAAAAACAGCTGCTTCACACATAGGGAACACCGATAATTGCTGAACAACATAAAAAAGGTTGCGGTTTATATACCTCATGAATTTCATGAGACTGAGTTGTTTGCCGTACATTGCCATGATCGATATTTCCAGTGGTTTGTAAACATATTCATAAAGCAATGTTATCATAATAAGACGCGCATACAACAATACTCGCAATTGAGTATCTGATACGGTGTGAATTCTATCGAAGCTAAATTCACTCTTCCACGTTTTAAATATACACTCTATTCTCCACCGTAATGCGTACAGCCGAGATACCTGTTGAATGGTAAGAGATTCATCAGTAATGGTGGTGAGAAAAATGATCCAGCCCAGTAATTGCAATACATCGTATGAACATGATTTTCCTTTTGCTTCTTTTTTTGTCTTCATCCTTCTGACATTAGCAATGTTTTCGGGGATTGGCGCGGCTAAAATACGCAGGGTAACGTTCTTATTATTACCGGATACTACCCGAATGTCCAATGATCCTTCTTTTTTCAATCGCTTCAACAAATCAATCTCTTTCAAAGTATTCGGATCATAGAAACGTATTTTATGTTTGTAGCGACTTATTGAATCGGCTTCCTGTTCTTTCATAGATTCAATGCAGGAAGTAATAAAATATCCTCTGTCTCGTAAAACCAAATCGCCTTCTTGCACATCAAGTTTTTGGGCAACTTTTGCATCATTTTCACTGTACGAATCAATCGAAAATGAAATGAATTTTCCGGAAAGTAACTCATATACGCCTTGAATTCTGGCATTACATACATGCGTAGTTCCATTGCGTACTCCGGAGAAAATTTCATATAATTTTGAGGGTAACCGGATTATCGTACTATCCTGTATGAGAACCCGTTTGAAAGTAGATCGAAAGTAACAAATGTCGGATAGGTGATATTTTTGTTTTATAACCGTCTCCAGTATCTGTTTAAAAAATTCCACGGCTTCTTGTTTAGTCCTATAATAATATGCTTGTCGACTTGCATCGCAATTCGTGTCACAAGAAAGTTTAGAAGCTAAATCATTATAGCTCACAGTACCTTTGATAGATTCTTGACAAAGAAATGAGAGATATTTCTCGGGCAAAATTTTTTTTCCACACGTTTTGAAAATCTACATTCATGGGCTATTCTTTTAATTTCTTCGGTGGATAATGCCGGACATAAGTTGTGAAGTGATATTGATTCCATGAGTATTTCTCCTTGTATGTATATAGTATATATACTATATTACAACATACAAGTATTTATGATAATAATCAATTATATTCTCATATACAGGAGATGTGAATTATGGGGTATAAGGTAAAAATGCAGAAGGTAGAACGGCCAACAAATAAGTCCTTTTACATCAATTTCCCTGCTGCTCTTGCAGAATCATCAAATATTGAAAAAAGTGAAACTTTTGAGTGGGTGGTGCAGGATAGAAATACTTTTGTTCTAAAACGCCTAAAAAAATTGAAATCTTTACTAAAATAAAATTAACTTAACGCGCATGACCAACGGGGATGCCTTTGGCATGGAGGAATAATCGGAAAATTTATTCTGTGTATTTCTCCCAAAGGGACACCTTCGGTGGTGTGTTCCGTGGACTGCATGTTATTTTTCTTTTTCCTCTATCTCTTTCTCAATCCGTTCAATGAGTTCAGGAATTGCAGACTCAACTTCCTTCGACATAGCACTTCCAAATTCAAAGTTACCACTCTCGACTCCGTAAAGAAAACTTTTTTTCGGCGATTTGTTCGTCAGCTTCGCATAAGCCACTGCTTCAAGAATGCCGAAAGTATGACTGGAAGGTTGTAAAGGAATTTTATCGGCCGGAGAATTTAATAAATCAATTCTGCTTATTGTTCCTATTTTTTTGCCCGATACAATTGCATCGATAAAAATACAATTTTCCGACTGCTGGAAATAATCGAGAAGAATTGTGCAATCGTCTTGAACTTCATTTACAATTACACTTGGGATGTTTTTTGCAGAAAGCCTTCGGGCGGCGACACAACCAATTGCATCGTCGCCTCGAAGATCGTTTCCTACACCGATGACCATCCATTTGGTCACAATATAACCAGTTTATTAGATGTCGAGTTTTACATAATGCGTAGCACAGGAAATGCAAGGATCGTAGTTGCGAACAGCCTGTTCGCATTTCCATGTTAATTCTTCTTTTGGAAGTTTCACATTTTTCTTCACAAACTTCCGAAGATCGGATTCGATCGTCGGCTGATTCTGTGCAGTAGGCGGAACTATTTTCGCCTCATGGATTAATCCATCGTCGCCGAGCCTGTAACGATGATACAAAGTGCCCCGAGGAGCTTCTGTACAGCCGAAACCGAACGATGCACGCGGCACCGACTCCACAAATGATTTTTTAGGTTGCTTGTATTCCGAAATAATCCGCAACGCTTCCTCGCATGCAAAAATCAATTCGATGCTCCGCACGATGATGCTTTTGAAAGGATTTTTGATCGGCGGCTTTAGACCTAATTCAATAGCCACCTTTTTTGCCATCGGCGTTAGCTTTTCAAAGTTTAGATTGAAACGCGCAATCGGTCCGACATAATAGTTCCCATTTTCTTTGATATGCGATTGCAGTGCGTTTGAATGTTCCACATGTTCTTCGATGAAATGTGATTCGTAATCCCGAAGTTCAATATCGAGCCCTTTGTTCGAGATCAGACGGCCTTCACACAAAGGATATTCGTTGGGATGACTCAACGATACAAATTGATAGTCATCTTCAAAATCCAGCATCGGAAGTGTATTTGTAAAACGAGCAGTCTCGATAGAAGCTTCAAGAGCCCATGTGAGCTTTGCGACCATCGTCTCGAGTTTCTTTTTTGTCGGTGTGCGATAAAATCCTCCGACACGAACGTTGATTGGATGAATTTCGCGTCCGCCGAGGAGAATCATGAGCTCATTGCCGATCTTTTTTAATTCAAGCGCTCGTTGAACAACCGGAAGATGGTCCTTTGCAATTTGAATTACATCTTCATATCCGAGAAAATCGGGAGCATGAAGCATGTAAACGTGAAGCGCATGACTTTCGATCCATTCACCGCAATACAGCAAACGCCGTAATTCTCGTATCGAACTATCGATTTTAACATCAAGTGCATTTTCCATTGCAGCAACGGAACTCATCTGGTACGCCACCGGACAAATACCGCAAATACGAGAAGTGATATCAGGAGCTTCAGTATATTTTCGACCGCGTAAAAATGCTTCGAAGAATCTCGGCGGTTCAAAAATCCGGAATTTCACATCGCTTACTTCGCCATTCTCAACTTTGACATAAATCGCGCCTTCACCTTCAACACGGGCGAGATAATCAACCTTAATCGTCTTATTTATCATGGAGTTCACTCTCTTTCCGGAATGCCTCTGCATACGCATTGTAGCTTCGGAAAGCCAGCATGATATCGTGTTGACTCATTCCATCTTTCTCAAATTGATTACTTAGCGAACCGGTATTAGGGCTTTCCATTGGTCCATAACATCCAAAACATCCCCGATAATACGAGGGGCATAGCGCATTACAACCTGCATGTGTCACCGGCCCGAGACACGGCGTTCCGTGTGCAACCATCACGCAGACGTTCTCTTTCAATTTACACTCTACACATACACAATACGCCGAGATATTCGGCTTACGATTATGCAAGAGAGCATTTATTACTTCGAGTAATTGAAGTTTATTTATCGGGCATCCGCGTAATTCATAATCGACGTGTACGAACGAACCAATCGGCAGTGATCTATCGAGCGTGGAAATATACTCAGGATGTGCATACACCGCCTCTGTAAATTCTTTTACGTCTTTCCAATTCTTCAGCGCCTGAATTCCGCCCGCTGTTGCGCATGCACCGATTGTGATCAGCACTTTGCATTCTTTGCGAATTTCGCGTATTCGTTCCACGTCATGGGGTGTTGTGACACTCCCTTCCACCAATCCGATGTCATAAGGTCCTTCGACGACAAGACGACTGGCCTCAACAAAATTTGCAATATCGACTACACCGACAATATCCAGCAGTTCGTCTTCAGCATCCAGCAAAGACAACTGGCATCCGTCGCAAGAAGCAAATTTATATACTGCAACTTTTGGTTTATTTTGTTCCATAGGTTAAAGCTCCTTTTGCTCGAGATAGGATCGAAGTTGTGGATACTGAAATATCGGCCCATCCTTACAAATAAAAATTGGTCCATATTGACACTGACCGCAGATACCGAAACCGCATTTCATATTTCGTTCCATCGATATATAAACCTGATCCAATGGAACACCGACATGATCCAATTCGGCAACGGTGAACTTCATCATAATTTCAGGACCGCAAACGAGTGCTATAGAATTTTTTATATCGAGTTTCACGTATGAAAATAACTTTGTGACTACGCCTATATTTCCCTTCCATGTGTAGTCACCCTTATCAACCGTGACGAAAACTTCGACGCCGGGAAGTTTGCTCCATTGTTCAAGTTCCACACGGAATAATAAATCCAGCGGACTTCGAGCACCATATAAAATTATGATACGTCCGTAATCGTTTCGTTTTCTGAATGCATGATACAGAACGGGACGTAAAGGAGCCAGTCCGATTCCACCGGCAGCAACTACGATATCTCTTCCTTTCAAGGCATCCATAGGCCAGCTATTGCCAAACGGCCCACGAAGTCCTATTTCGTCCCCAGGTTTGAGTTGTGATAAAGCGCTTGTCACAATGCCGACTTGATGAATGGTATGAATGAGTGCCTTTGTATTCTCATTATCGGAACTGATGGAGATAGCTGCTTCACCAATTCCGTACGCATACAACATATTGAACTGACCCGGTAAAAATTGATATTCACCATCATAAGTGTTCATGTCAAGTGTTAGAGAAAAAGTATCGTCGTTTTCCCACGCTACTTTTTGGATGCGTATTGGATTTGGGATCATTGGTTGTTCAAGTTCCAGCGTTTGTGCCATTGCATTTGTAGACATCAGTGTTTTCCTCCCGATCCATAGACATCAATCAATTGGATGCGTGTTGCTTCCAACCGTTGAACAATGATCTGTGAAAATCTTTTTAACATTTCATATCCGAAATCCGTATGCTCATCACATTTTGTTCGAAGACATTTTCCATCCAATGCAAATGCACGCACATCCTCTAATGCGCGAACGTCAAATCGCCATTTATACGGTGGAATCAACCACGACCAACCAAGGACTTCACCTTGATTCACGGTTTGAATTTGCAGCGTACCGCGTTCGAGCGCGTTGATCTCTATTACAAGTCTTCCATTACGAATCAAGAAAAACTGATCAGCCGGTTTACCTTCACGAGCAACATACTCTCCCTCTTTAAATCGTACATTAGTTACACAGGAGAGCAGTGTGTCAAGATGTTTTTCATCCAGGTTTTTCAGAAAAGGATGATTTTTTATAAGTTCAGAAAGATTCTCGGGTTCCATAATGCTCCTCCTTAATTGTTTTTATTCAAACGTGACGATCCGTCACCTTGAATTGCTGCAACTTCTGCCGTAATATCGATACCAACCGGGCACCACGTTATGCACCGGCCGCAACCAACACAACCGGACATTCCAAATTGTTGATACCATCCTGCTAATTTGTGCGTCATCCACTGACGGTATCTAGATTTTGCAGAGACGCGAAATGTACCGAACGCAACCTTGGTGAAATCCAAAGTAAAACATGAATTCAATCTGCGCCAGCGTTCTGCTGTGTCTCCAGTAAGATTAGTGGTATCTTCAACGGTGTAGCAGAAACATGTCGGACAAACTAATGTACAGTTTGTGCATGTTAAACAACGCTTTGCAACGACATCCCATTCGGGGTGATCGAGGTTGTCGAATAATAATTTTTGAATTCCATCTGTCTTTAAAGTCCGCCCCATATTTTGAGCAGCATTCTTTACGGCTTCCTCGGCAATTTTTAATTGCGAAGCTTCTGCCGGTTTATTCGGAACGTTTTTTAAGACATCACCGCCTTTTTCCGAACCAATTTCTGCGACAAAATAATGCTGACCGTCTTTTAGTACTTCCGTCAATGCAATATCGAATCCTTTCACCGACTTCGGACCTGTTTTCATGGATTCACAAAAACAAGTCTCGCCTGATTCGGTACAATTTACAACTATAAAAAAAGCCTTGTCTCGGAATGATTTAAACATCGAATCGGCATGCAAGCCTTCGAGAAGTACTTTTTCATGAATTGCAACAGCGCTTAACTCGCATGGCCGTACGCCAATGAATGCATATTGTGGAACGGCTGTCGTATTTGTTTCTAGATTCGAAGTTACTTTAAATCCATGAAATATTTTCTGAGCAGAAAATAACTTCAGCCGAGAAGGGTACAGAAACTTCTTGGGTGATTGCGGCCCGACACCGAAACCAAACACCGCGGCATCATTGCGTTTACGTAAACGGTATGATCCCGGTGCTTGATCATCTGTCCATCCGATCGGGAGATCTTCGAGCTTTTCGATTTGGTCGAAAATAATTGCTTCGTCCCGAACAGTCGGTCCTACAATCTGATAGCCAAGAGAGTGAAGCGCATCGAAGATTTTTGTAAAATGCTCTCGATGAATAACGACGCTCTTTCCTATTTCATTTGACATAACGCGTTCACCTCGTGTGAAGATTATGAGAATTAAGAATTACGTATGGAGAATGATAAAATGTTCGTACTCATCATCTTAATCATGATGCTGATACATTCTCCAATATAGCTAATAAATAATCCCAAAAAATCTTTACAGTATTAATGTGTACTCGTTCATCTGGTGAATGAACCATTTCCATTGTCGGACCAAGGGAAATCATATCCATGCCAGGATATTTTTCACCGATAATTCCGCACTCCAGTCCGGCATGTATTGCTTTTACTTCTACTTCTTTGCCGAATTTTTCTTTATAAGTTTTCTTTGCTATCTCTAAAATTCCTGATTGCAGATTTGGTTTCCAGCCTGGATAACCATCGCTATGTTCTACTTCCGCACCTGCAAGTTGGAATACTGAAGTCACGCTTTGAAGAATTGCTGCCTTCTCGCTTTCGACAGAGCTTCGTTGGCTCGTCGCAATCGCAATCCTCTTCTTCGTTGTATTCACCACAGCAAGATTTGTCGATGTCTGGACAAGTCCCGGAATATCCGGACTCATTGCTATAACACCGTGAGTAATTGCCGCCAAAAGATTCATTAGTTTTTTCTGAATAGCCTTTTTCAAAACTTTTACTTTCTTGCCTTTAAGTCCTTCGATCGATAATTTCACACCACCATCGACTGTTGCAAATTCTGCCTTAAAAATCGCATCCCAGACCGCAACTTCGTTAATGACAGTTTCTGTATTTTTTAAGGGAACAGCAATTACGGCTTCCGTTTCGCGTGGAATCGCATTTCGCTTATTACCGCCTTCTATCGACGAGAGCCTTACTCCAAAATCTGAAAGATTCATCAAAGCGCGATTAATTAATTTAATTGCATTACCACGCCCCGAATTAATTTCCAAACCTGAATGCCCGCCGCGAAGTCCATCCACTTTCAACAGCATCATTGTATGTTTAGGTGGACATGGTTCGTATACGATTGGAAGAATTCCTACAGTGTCCGCGCCTCCGGCGCAACCGACGTACAATATTCCCTCTTCTTCTGAATCTAAATTTAATAATATTTTTGACTTAATAAAACCAGGTTGAAGATTATTTGCTCCGGTTAGTCCTGTTTCTTCATCAATTGTGAAAAGAAACTCCATCGGACCATGTTTGATATTTTTTTCTTCCATCAATGCAAGTGCTGTACACACACCGATTCCATTGTCGGCTCCGAGAGTTGTTCCATCGGCAGTTACAAAATTTCCATCGCGTTTCAGATTGATTGGATCTTTCATAAAATCGTGTTTAACTTCTTTATTCTTCTCGCACACCATATCGATATGCCCCTGGAGCGCGATCATCGGAGCATTTTCAAGTCCAGGCGAAGCCGGTTTGCGTACCACGACGTTTCCGACTTTATCCTGCTCAACTTCGAGTCCTAAGTTTTTTGCCACACCGAAAACGTAAGCTGCTGCTTTCGCTTCGTGTTTCGACCCGCGGGGAATTTCACTCAACTCGGCAAAATATTCCCACAAACGTTTTGGTTCAAGACCTTCAATTGCTGATGACATAATAACCTCCTCTTATCGAATGTCGAATTACGATTTCCGAATGTCGAATATAAAGTAATCTTTATAAAATGAGAAATTCATTTTCGTGATCGTGCTGTTTTCTTAGATGTAACTGTTATCGCCACAAGTTGATTAGCTTCATCTTTTAATTTGTCTAATTCTCCATTTTTCAAATCGATTATCCGTTCAAGAACCTCCATCCAGTAAATACATTCATCTGCTTCCTCTTCAACAATAGTAAGTTGTTTTGTTATGATCCAGAATTCCTGTTTTTGAGGAAACATATAACATAGCTGAATCACATTAATACCAAATTCTTTTGTTCTATCCTTCAAATCTCTCATACTATTTCTCTATCAAAGATAGTCGAATATCCTCTCACTTCGACACCCGATATTCGAACTTCGAAATTTACATCATCACAGTCGGTGGAGCCGGTTCATCCGGACTGCCGGCCTTCGTCAATGGAATGTAAATCATGTACACTGCAAGGACGATGAATACTGGGATAGCAAGCCATGATGCGATCGCTTGAAACATATCGATCGACCAGAATTCAGGAATACCGCTTGTTCGATCTCGAATGAATACTACAGTTGCGATGAACAATCCCATCAACGCTTCACCGGCAATTAAACCTGATGCCGATAAGATTCCTGCATTTTCTACGCGTGTTTTCTGTGCATCGTTATAACCTCGCTTCACAGCTCGTTTGTCGACATAACCGCGAATAAGTCCGCCAATAAAAATGGCAAATGTTGTTTCGAGCGGAAGATACATTCCAACCGAAAAAAGCATCGGACTTTTTACACGGATCATGATGAGAGATATTCCCAACGCGATCCCGACAATGACTAATGGCCATGCCATCTCGCCGCCGACAATTCCTTGAGATAAGGCAGCCATCAAACCTGCTTGTGGCGCCGGAAGTTTTGGTCCTCCAAAACCGCCTGTTGCAGGATTACTTGCAAGATCAGAATTATGCAGAACGTATAACGGGAAGAACATTACAAGGCCGGCAAGAATCACTCCGATAATGTCGCCGGTTTGCATTTTTGAAGGAGTTCCGCCAAGAATGTGACCGACTTTAAGATCCTGCAGCATTTCACCGGCAACAGCAGATGAGACACAAACAACAGCCGCTACACCGAGTACGGCCGCAACTCCCGCAGGTCCATTCACGCCAACTATTACCATAGTGAGAGCAGCCACTACGGTTGTTGCCAGCGTCAACCCGGATATTGGATTATTCGATGAACCTATCATGCCGACTAAATTTCCAGAAACCGCCGCGAAGAAAAATCCGGCAATTAACATCACGACAGCCGCAAGGATTGCTCCGAGCAGCATGTTTGTGAAATAAAAGTATAAGCAGATCATCAAAGCGAACACTACGGCAATCCCGAGGATTACAATTTTGAAAGAAAGATCTTTTTGAGTTCTCTCTGTGGCAGCTTTGGCTGATGCAGATTTTTTTACATCTGCAATTCCACGTTTGATGCCGAGAATTAAATTGTTTCGCATCTTCCACAATGTGTAACATGCGCCGACAAGCATCCCTCCTACTGCGATCGGACGAACGATATATCGATAGAGATGACCTGTCAACGCAGCCCACGCGCTGAGCGTGTCGTTATTATTCAACGCCATATATTTATCGATTTCATGCGGCCCGATAAAGAATACAAGTAGTGGTACAAATAATCCCCATGCAAGTACGCCGCCTGCGAAATTCAACGCGCCGAGTTCCGGCCCAATAATGTAACCTACACCCATGTACGCCGGAGTTACAGCCGGAGCGGAAAGCGTTGTAATACCGCCGCCGATAATTTTTTGTGAATCCCCACTAAGTCCGAGTCTGACGAATGATTCTTTCGCTCGTCCTACCATCACCTGAAAATCATTCGAGGAATGAAAAATATTCAAACCATCCATAAGTTTGATGAACGCGCCGACACCCATAGCCTTGAAAAGTTGAATCGCCGCTGAAGCGCCTCGCTGACCGGCTTTATGTATTTCGGCAGCGGCGACAGATTCAGGGAATGGAAGTGTTTGATCCTCAACCATAACACGACGAAGGATAGTGACAAACATGATTCCGAGAACTCCGCCAAGAATCATCAATGAAGCAGCTGTAAGATATTCCGACAACATGTTTTGAGGACTGAAGCTCCAGATTTTTAAGACAACGAACGCCGGAATCGTAAATATGGCGCCTGCCGCAACCGATTCGCCGATTGAACCTACGGTACGCGCAAAATTTTCTTCGAGTAATGTTCCGCGCGACAACCGGAGCACAGCCATCCCTATGACCGCGGCAGGATATGTGGCTGCAATCGTCATGCCTGCTTTTAAACCCAAGTATGCATTCGCGGCACCAAGAATTACACACATCACTAATCCAATTAACAAAGCACGGATCGTAAATTCCTTCATCGATGTCTCCGATGAAACATACGATTGAAATTTCGGACCTTGCGAGGAGCTTTCTGTCATACATTTCTCCTTTTGTCTGTTTGATTCAATGTTTTCTGTTTATTCTCAAAAAATCAAATAATGCTTTCAGGACATAACCTGCAATCTCAGGATTTTCGTTGAAACGACGGAGGGAGTATTTATGCCAATGCACACCGAACGGAACATACACACGCAGGCGATGGCCTTCTGTCAATAACATATCACGAAGATCCATTCGCACACCGAGCAGCATCTGAAATTCATATTTATTTTTATCGATTGCGAAGCCATGCAACATTTTTTTAGCACCGGCGATTAGATAACTGTCATGAGTTGCAATTCCAACATAAGCATTTTTGGTAAGCATCATGTCGAGTAATTTCAAATAATTATCCTGAACTTGCCTACGGTTTTTAAACGCAATTTCTGCCGGTTCCACATAAATTCCTTTGCAGAGTCGATAGTTTGTTCCGAGCTTTATCAGCTCTTTCACGTCATTCTCGCTGCGCTTTAGATATGCCTGAACGACGATGCCGATATTCGAAAATTCCTTTCGAAGCCTGGAAAATATTTCAAGGGTATCATCGGTGCAGGTGTGATCTTCCATGTCGATTCGAACAAAATTATTCAGCGAAGCAGCAAACTTTACAAGTTCACGAACATTTGTAAAGCAAAATTCCTTGTTCAGTTTTAATCCGAATTGAGTTAATTTTATCGAAATATTTGAATTGAGCTTCTTTTCTGAAATTGTGCGGAATGTTTCTTTTACTTTTTCACGTGCCTCGATGGCTTCGGCCTCATTTGTGATGTCTTCACCCAGCACATCGAGAGTTGCCAAAGTATTTTTTATGTTGAGTTGTGTTACCAGATCTACAGCTGATTCGAGTGTTTCCCCTGCGATGTAACGGCCGGCAAAAAATCGGACAAGAGGTTTCGGTACGAAAGGAAGTGTTGTTACAACAAGATGATTAACGAGTTTCATAAAATTCACCCACTACCTTTACTGCCTCTTGGAATAAATTCAGGTTATTATAGATGAACTTTGAATGAAATGCAAGGTTGAAAAGAAGATTGAGGTTAAGGATATGGGTGAGATTTAGTTCCTAATTCTTTTCTTAAAAACTGTCCCGTGTACGATTCCTCCACTGCCGTTACTTCTTCCGGTGTTCCTTGAGCCACAATGTACCCACCAACATCGCCGCCTTCCGGACCTAGATCAATGACCCAATCGGCAGTTTTGATGACGTCGAGATTGTGCTCGATCACGATCACCGTATTTCCTTTATCCACAAGTTTATTCAGAACTAAAAGCAGCATTCGAATATCTTCGAAATGCAAGCCGGTTGTCGGTTCGTCGAGGATGTATAGGGTTTTTCCGGTACTGATTTTCGACAACTCGGTTGCGAGTTTCACCCGTTGCGCTTCACCGCCGCTCAACGTCGTCGCTTGTTGGCCTAAATGAATATAACCCAATCCGACTTCGTACAACGTTTCTAATTTTCTTTTAATGCGAGGAATCTCACTAAAAAAAAACACAGCTTCTTCAACCGTCATCTCCAAAACATCGGAGATCGATTTTCCTTTATACTTCACTTCAAGTGTTTCGCGGTTATATCGTTTTCCTTTGCAGACGTCGCAAAGTACATATACATCGGGAAGAAAATTCATTTCAATTTTCCGGACACCGTCTCCTTCGCATTCATCACAACGTCCGCCTTTTACATTAAAACTGAACCTTCCCGCTTTATAACCACGAATTTTTGATTCCGACAATTGAGTAAAAAGATCACGAATTATGGTGAAGAGTCCTGTGTACGTTGCCGGATTCGATCGCGGAGTTCGTCCAATCGGAGATTGATCAATATCGATTACCTTGTCGATGTTTTCACTTCCTTCAATCTTCGCGTACTGAAGCGGAACATCGTTCGAATGATATAATTTTCTGGAGAATATTCTGTATAGTGTTTCATTGATCAGAGTCGATTTTCCCGAACCGCTTACACCGGTGATGCAGACAAATCTTCCGAGAGGAATGTGAAGGGTGACATTTTTCAGATTATTTCCACGTGCGCCATTGATTGTAATTTTTTTGCCGGAATCCTTCTGCCATCCTTTTTCCAATACTCTTCGACCAGCAGGAACCTCGATTGCACGGTCACCACGAAGATATTTTCCCGTGAGCGATTCGCTATTCAACGATGCCGGGATTCCGTGCGCAATAACTTTTCCACCGTGTTCACCGGCTCCTGGACCGAGATCGACAACATAGTCTGCACTTTGTATCATTTCCTTGTCGTGTTCAACAACAAGAACCGTATTCCCAAGATCGCGCAATGACTTTAAACTCTTGATTAATTTTATATTATCGCGTTGATGCAAACCAATGCTCGGTTCATCGAGAATGTATAACACACCGACTAGTTGCGTTCCGATTTGTGTTGCAAGCCTGATTCGCTGAGCTTCACCGCCGCTTAATGTTCTCATTGACCGATCAAGAGTAAGATAATCCAATCCGACATTAATCAGAAAATCGAGCCGCTGGATAATTTCCTTCAGCAACTGCTTTCCGATTTCCATATCACGGCTCGAAAGTACCAGTTTTTTAAATAATTCCCGTGCATCAATAATAGATCGGCTGACTACTTCATGGATATTCCACAATTTTCCGGTTGTATCGTCGATGAGTTTTATTGCGAGACTTTCTTTTTTCAACCGTCCACCCTTACAAATTCTACAAACGCTGGTTGTCATGTACGATTCTACCCAATCACGAATGTATCCCGACGATGTTTCATCATACGAGCGCTTCATCATTCCGATAATGCCGTTATATCTATGCCGGTATACGACTGATCGACCTGATGATGAAGAGTAGTTTATTTCAAACCTCTCATCGCCGGCGCCGTAAAGAAGAATTTCTTTGACTTTATTGGGCAACTTTTTTATCGGTGTGTCAAAATTAAAATTGAATTTCTCCGCAACTGCCCGAACCTGACTGAACATCCACGTTTTTCTCGGTTTTCCAAGCGGAGCGATTCCTTCTTGATTTATCGAAAGATTTTCATCCGGAATAATGAGATCGATATCGAATTCTTTTTTTTCACCTAATCCTTCACATTCAGGACACGATCCATATGGTGTGTTGAATGAAAAAGAATTCGGTGCAGGCTCATCGTAACTTCTTCCGCATTCAGGACAGGAAAGATGTTTACTATATAGAAGATCCTCTTTCCCCGTATTCACAATCACAATACCGTTTCCAAAATTAAGCGCCGTTTCAATCGACTCTGCAACACGCGGCCGGCTTTCTTTCTTAACAACAATTCTATCAACCACTATTTCGATGTTGTGAATCTTATAGCGATCTAATTTCATCCCCGGAGAAATTTCTTTCACCTCTCCGTCAACCCGAACCCGAAGAAATCCATCCTTCAAAATTTGTTCGAACAATTCACGATAATGTCCTTTTCTTCCCTTCACCATCGGCGCGAAAATATGAATCTTCGTATCTTCAGCGAGCGACATAACAGATTCTATGATCTGATCGGTCGATTGCTTTTTTACTTTTCTTCCGCACTCCGTGCAAAATTGCACACCGACACGCGCGAAGAGCAGGCGAAGATAATCATAGATTTCGGTGACAGTGCCGACTGTCGATCGTGGATTGTGGCTTCCGGATTTTTGTTCGATTGAAATTGCGGGACTTAGACCTTCGATGTAATCGACATCGGGTCGTTCCATGAGTCCGAGAAATTGGCGTGCATAAGCGGAGAGGCTTTCAACGTAACGGCGCTGGCCTTCGGCATAAATCGTATCGAAAGCAAGACTCGATTTACCGGAACCGGACAGACCCGTGAGAACAACAAGCTGGTCGCGCGGAATTTCAACGTCAATGTTTTTGAGGTTGTGTTCGCGTGCGCCTTTTATAACAATGGAATTATTCACAGCCATTCGACCCACAGAATACGCGGAACACACAGAAGTTATTTATTATTTGAATGTGACTAAATCTCATGTTGGATGTCATTTGTTCGATTGAATCTCTGCGCCGTTATCTGTCTGGATAAAACGCTCATACTCAAACTTTGGATAATGTCCAAAATTTACCAACAATCCGAATTGTAATTTCGTTGCGTTGAGATAATTGAGTATCTGCACCCGATAATTGCGTAACTTTCTTCAGGATAAATTAACTTCGACATCGAGAATCAATTCCGTCTATTTGGTGTGTTTCGCGGGAATACTTTATTTTTTCGAAGCCTCATTATACTCCTGCAACGACTTCACCGTCAACTGCCCTTCTCGCATTCTCTCGATTCCTTTAACGGCGGCATGAGCGGCAGAGAGTGTCGTTACAAGAGCAACCTTATGCTCGATTGCCGCCCAACCGATTGCGTATTCATCATAACGCGATGTTTCACCGAGCGGAGTGTTGATGACGAGCTGGATTTCACCTTTCTTCAACAAGTCAACAGAATTCGGGCTTCCTTCGTTCACCTTAAACACTTTCGTTGTTTGAATACTGTGCTCTGCAAGAAATTTCGCCGTGCCTTCGGTCGCGATGATTGAAAAACCGAGCCGGATAAAATCATTGACAATCTCGATGATGTGATGATTTTTATCTCTATCGTTCACACTAACAAACACGCTGCCCGATATTGGTAATATGTTAAATGCACTCATTTGCGATTTTGCAGTCGCGCCGCCGAAATTAATATCGATACCCATAACTTCCCCGGTCGAACGCATTTCGGGCCCGAGGAACACCGGAACTTTCGGAAATTTGTTGAAAGGAAAAACAGCTTCTTTCATTGCAATATGATTGATCTTCATGAAATCGAAATTCAAATCGACAATATCTTTTAATTTTCTTCCGATCATCACCTTCGCTGCAATCTTTGCCAGCGGTATTCCAGTCGCTTTACTCACAAACGGAACTGTTCGTGAAGCCCGCGGATTCACTTCCAGCACATAGACTATATTATCTTTCATCGCGTATTGAATATTGATCAAACCACAAACTTTCAACGCTCTTGCAAGTTGAATTGTGTAGTGCTTCATAAGTTCTAGTTGATCATGTTTTATCATGATCGGCGGTATTGTGCATGAACTGTCGCCTGAGTGAATCCCGGCTTCTTCGATATGTTCCATCACGCCGCCAATTAAAACATCCGTGTCGTCGGCCACGGCATCTACATCATACTCAAATGCATCTTCCAAAAAACAATCGATCAATATCGGATGTTCGGGTGAAACATTGACTGCGCGCCCCATGTATTCACGCAAAGCATCCGGGCCGTAACATATTTCCATCGCACGGCCGCCGAGAACATACGACGGGCGAACAAGAACCGGATATCCGATTCGCTCAGCGATCGTGACGGCGCCTTCAATGTTCCATGCGGTTCCATAATTCGGATGAGGAATGTTCAACTCTTCCAATAATCTTCCAAATCGCTCGCGGTCTTCTGCAATATCAATTCCTTCCGGAGACGTGCCGAGAATTCGAACGCCGTTTTCTTCGAGCGGTTTTGAAAGTTTTAACGGCGTCTGTCCGCCGAAACTTACAATAACACCTTCCGGTTTTTCCATCTCGACAACATTCAACACATCTTCGAGTGTGAGTGGTTCGAAAAATAATTTGTCCACCATATCATAATCTGTCGAAACCGTTTCCGGATTACAGTTTATCATTATGGTTTCATAACCTTCTTCTTCCAACGCAAAGACACCATGCACGCAGCAATAATCGAACTCGATTCCCTGTCCGATTCTATTTGGCCCGCCGCCAAGTATAATTGCTTTTTTCTTGCCGCCGGCATTCCGGATTTCATTCTCACGTTCGTAAGTGGAGTAATGATACGGCGTGTACGCTTCAAATTCTGCGGCACATGTGTCTACAGTTTTATATACCGGAACTATACCAAATTTTTTCCTCGCCGCGCGGACTTTCAGTTCTTTCGTCTTCCAGAGTGTGGCAAGCTGGCGATCGGAGAAGCCGTATTCTTTCGCTTTACGAAGTAAATCCACCGTGATTGTTTCGAGCAAATATTTTTTTAATTCTTCTTCAAAATTTACAATCTGTTTTATGTTATGTAAGAACCACTGATCGATCTTCGTTATTTCAAATATTTCCTGCACACTCATACCGAGCTGAAGAGCGTAGCGCAGATTGAAAATGTTTTCAGGTTTCGGCGATTGAAGTTTGAGTCTTATTTTATCCCGCCACTCGGTTTTTTCTTTTTGCGTCAGTCGATTGATATCAAACAAATCCTTACCATCTGCACCGAGTCCAAAACGGCCTTGTTCTAAAGAACGAAGAGCTTTTTGCAGTGCTTCCTTGAATGTCCGGCCGAATGACATTGCCTCACCGACCGATTTCATTTGTACGCCGAGTGTATCATCCACACCCTTGAATTTTTCAAAATCCCATCGAGGAATTTTTACGACAACATAGTCGATTGTGGGTTCGAATGATGCTGGCGTCAGTTTTGTTATGTCGTTCGGAATTTCATCGAGTGTGTAGCCGATGGAAAGCTTGGCGGCCATCTTCGCAATTGGAAATCCGGTTGCTTTCGAAGCAAGCGCTGAGCTTCGCGACACGCGCGGATTCATTTCAATGACAAGTACGCGCCCGTCGACTGGATTGACTGCAAATTGAATATTCGATCCACCGGTCTCAACGCCGATCTCACGGATGATTTTTAATGATGCATCACGCAACCGTTGATATTCTTTATCGGTCAGAGTCTGAGCCGGTGCGACGGTGATCGAATCGCCGGTATGCACACCCATCGGATCGAAGTTTTCAATTGAACAAATGATAACGACATTATCCTTCAAGTCGCGCATCACTTCGAGCTCATATTCCTTCCAACCAATTACTGATTCTTCGATCAAGACTTCGTGAATGGGTGAATTCGTCAGTCCATGTTCAACAATTTCCTGAAACTCACGAATGTTGTACGCGACACCACCGCCGGTTCCTCCAAGTGTAAACGACGGCCTGATGATTAGTGGAAATCCGATGCTGTCAACAATTTTCAAAGCTTCATCGAAACTGCGGACAAAACCGCCGCGCGCCATTTCGAGTCCGGCGCGAGTCATTGCTTGTTGAAACAACTCGCGGTCTTCGGCCATTTTGATTGCTTTAAGTTTTGCGCCGATTAATTCAACGTTGTATTTATCGAGCACGCCGCTTTCGGCAAGAGCAACGGCTGTGTTTAGTGCAGTTTGTCCGCCCATTGTTGGGAGCAGTGCATCGGGGCGTTCACGTTTGATAATTTGTTCTACAAATTCCGGAGTAATTGGTTCAATGTAGGTTCTATCGGCGAGTTCGGGATCGGTCATAATTGTTGCCGGGTTGCTGTTGATAAGAATTACCCGGTAGCCTTCTTCCCGCAAAACTTTGCACGCCTGAGTTCCCGAATAATCGAACTCACACGCCTGGCCGATTACGATCGGCCCGCTTCCTATAATTAAAATCGACTTGAGATCGGTTCGCTTCGGCAATTCTTTTTGTTCTCCTACTGTATTTATTAGCTTTAAATATAAGAAAATAATTCGAATGATTAAAGAAGAAATTTATGATTTGTGGGAATCGGAATATACATGGTATCCCCCTGTTGATACATGGTAAAACAGGAAGAGAAGATGTAACCGAGTGGTGCAGCCAATACTTGAGGGAAAGACGAAGTGAGCGTAGCGAACGGAGTCCTTCCCTCAAATAAATATTTTTAATCAACTATAGTAATCGCTTGGAAGTCTCCTATTCATCTAAGATATTTTGTTGGACACAAAAGACAGAGAATAGGAGAATCTTCCAGCGATGATAACAATACCATATTACACAATTATGCGAAAAAGTAAAGACCCAAAATATCTTCGATTAGAACTGGTTCGCTGTGCCAAAGAGCAAGGCGTCAAACCAGCGGCTCGACAATTTTCCACTACACCAAAAACTGTTCGCAAATGGCTCTCACGGTGGGATCAGAAAACACTTGATAGTCTTCAAGAACTTTCTCGAGCACCCAAGAACCCAGCAAGAAAAATCCTTCCAGAGATAAGACAACGTGTCATTGAATTGAAACGAAAGCTTCCTTCCTGGGGCGCACAACGAACTAAACGTGATTTTGATTTACCACTCAGTGAAAAAGCTATTCGTCACATTTGGCAACAAGAAGGATTGTTGAAACGTCCTCGACGGAAACATCGTACCAAACAAGACCTCCGCGCTGTCAAAGCTAAATGGCGTGTGTTTGAACAAACATGCCTCGATACAAAAGATTTAATAGATATCCCTGAACTGTATTTTCAACTTAAACGATTGTCTCTTCCTAAAGTTCAGTACACGGCTCGTGAGGTTGTCAGTGGCTTGCAGTTCATCGCCTTCGCTCAAGAACGCTCCTTGATCTTTGCAACGCTCTTTGCTGAAATCATTATAGATCATCTCCATCGTTCCGGTGTCTCAATGAAAAACTGCCGATTCCAGACTGACAACGGAAGCGAATTCATCGGTGCCTGGAATGCAACCTCCGACAGCTCTTTTACCACAACGGTCCAAGCGGTGAAAGGTCTTACTCATCATACCATTCCTCCTGCTGCTCACACTTGGCAAGCTGATGTTGAAACTGTTCACAGCACAATAGAAAATGAATTCTACATGGTCGAATCTTTTTCCTCCCGGGCAGACTTCCTTGCCAAAGCTTCTGCTTATATTCTCTGGTATAATGTCGCTCGAAATAATATATCAAAAAATAATAAAACACCTTGGCAAATTATTTCTGAACGTAATAAATATGTTCTCCCTTCGATCTCAACTTTGCTACCAGTGTTTCTTGATCAACTCTGGAAATTAAAACTTGACTCTCATCAAAAAAGGGGATATGATCTTATGCAGTATCCCTAAATTTATGATTTGTTTCTCGAAGAAGTTTGACCTTCTGTAAAGCGATGGCAAGTCTGCAAGTCATTATGTTTTTAATTCATTTATTGCTAATCTTGCATTCTAATTTCACTTTCGTTACTTTTTAAAAAAGGTCTTTCTATGATAACTGAGCAAACAATATTTCAAGTGGTCATGGAAAACATGCTTGTCTTGCAGCATGATTTTCATCTAATAAAAATTGGAATATTTGGATCCTATGCTAATGGCACATCGAGAGATAAAAGTGACATTGATGTTCTCGTGAAAATTCAACAAGGACACAAAGATTTATTTAATCTCCACCGATTAAGAGAATTTCTGGAAAGTAAACTCGGCTTGCCAATAGATTTGGTGACGGAGGATGCACTGAAACCACGTATCAAGCAAAATATATTGCTGAAAGTTCACTATGTCTCATAAGAGAGACTATGGTTTGTTTTTAGCCGATTACTTATTTAAATAGAGAATAACAGCAATTAAAATATCATTTATCATATTATTTGTATTATTCTTATTTGTAATGAGTATCATCTTATCCTTGGGATATTTTTTATTGAAAGAAAATTTAAAGGTGGAAAAGTCTGAGCAGACAAACCTTGCTGATAATAGTTTATCGCCCAACCTTCTTCGAATTGACACATCACAAAATTTCTCACCTATAAAGATTCATGACTCAAATTTTAATGGTTTTGTATTGCTTGAAAAACTGCATGCAATACATGGGTATCGCCTCACGATTCAAGATAGGCAGAATCGAAAAATTGATGATCTATATATTCAATATCCGATATATCGCTTTGATGCCTGCGATATAAATAATGATGGAAAAACCGACATCCTCCTTGGTGTGATTAAAACTACCCATTTTGATCCAATCCTTAAAAGACGCCTCTTCATTATGCAAATAGAGTCTGGGAAGATAAAACCTCTTTGGCTAGGCTCACGGGTATGCCAGGAACTGATCGATTTTAGATGTATCGGAAATAAAAAGGAAATACTGACTATCGAATGCGATAAACACAACTTATTTTGTAATGGCAGATACATATGGCATAATTTTGGATTAATGTTAAAAGGATATCAAAATGAAAATTCCGAGTATTCAACAGCTCTTCAATATTTTAAGCAAAAAGCCAATTAAGTACGGAATTGTTATCACGCTTATCTTGGTTCTAATCTTCATCATTTTTAAGATTCCGAAAAAGAGTTATAAAGGTATCAGTTCACCTTCACATATCAATATCGACACTGTTGCAAAGGCGGTTGATACAAATCATTTGACAACTCCAACAGATGAAAATATTGATTTTGAGATTGTTCAAGATAAATCGAAGTTGGCTTCATACTATGAACTGCTTGATCTAAAAGAATGGTACACGCATCGAATTTATCCGCCGCCATTTAATTACAAGATGGACTTATCAAGTAAAACATATATGGAATTAAGGTTGCTGCGGAATGAAATATTTGCCAGAAACGGCTATCTTTTTAAAGATGCCACTCTACGATCGTATTTCAATCAATTCGATTGGTATCAACCAATATTTGACATAGATAGTTTTAGAGTGCAAATTAATCGGGAAGAAAAAGATTTTCTGGATAAAATATCCAAGATCCAAAATGAAAAATTCACAGATGGATATGTCATGATAGGCAGCAACAAAATGATAAACATGGATTATGTTGTGAATCTCATTCAGTTTGATAATTTACATGATTCATTATTTCAGGCACTCAAAACTAAAAATTTTGCTCTTGCTTCATCGAATAACGAACAGCTTTTCTATGTGTATGATGAAAATCAATATGGCTTTATACCAAATTTTATTACAACTGATTTATATTTGCAGGTACTTCACAAATATTTAAGCGGATTGATGCAGGATATTGAAGAAGAGAAACTGATAGGGATTGTTACGGAACTATTACAAAATCTTTACAAAACTTCGAATGAGGTTCGGGAAAAAAACAATGATAAGAGAATGGTAATTGCGATAAAATGGGCCAACACTTATCTGGCCATTGGGCTTAGTGCAATACAAGGAAACAAAAACAGTGTTGATACCCAAAAGGATATCTTTTACAATGAAGAGATGAAAAAAATAACAGATGCAAACGGCATTGGCTCTACTTTCTTAAATAGAAATATCTTTTCTTATTCACAATTCAAGCCAAGAGGAAATTATACAAAAAACGATGAACTAATTAATTATTTTAGATGTGTAAAGTGGTTAAATTCGGCACCTATAAATATTGACGATGACAATAGATTTCTTGCTTCATTGCTTATCGCTTACTGGATTAAGGATAATAAAACCTGTACTCAAGATTACAGCACGTTCAATTCTGTTATAGGAATGCTTTCAGGTGAAGAAGATAATTATTCAATCAATCATTTGATCAAGATACTTAATGATAATCGTATTGATAAAATTGAGGATTTATGCAAGCCTCAAAATATTAGCAATATAAAAAATCAATTACAAAGACTCGATTTGAAACAGATGCCAAATAAAGCCGGTAATGAAATAGCAAAAGAAGAATTATCGAAGAAATATATTTTATTCACTGCCGGCAGATATACATTCGACTCTGAGATTCTAGTTCGCTTAGTGCATGTTTTGAGACCAAATCCGAAGAGGCCGTTCCCAAAAGGACTCGATGTTTTTGCCGCACTTGGGAATCAAACAGCCAAAGATATTCTTTTCAAGGAATTCAAAGAAATTGAAAAATGGCCTGAATATTCGGATTCTCTTTCTCTTGTTACATCGAAGTTTATAAATTACGATAATTGGAATGAATCGATTTATAACAAAACGTTAGAATGTATTAATTCCATAAATTTTCGGCCAACAAATGAATATCCGGTATTTATGCGAACCAATTACTGGCAAAAAAAGAATCTCAACACATCGCTGGCGGCATGGTCGGAACTTAAGCATGACATGATTCTTTACACCGATCAACCATGGGCTGCTGAGTGTGGCGAAGGAGGAGGTCCGCCACCGCCGATTCACTTAAGCTATGTTGAACCAAATGTCAGCTTTTGGAGAAATGCTATTGGACTTTTGGATTATCAAAATAAGTCTTTATCCAATATGGGTTTGTTTACTGAAGAATCAAAGGAAATAAATTCGGAATTAAAAGAACTTGCAAACTTTCTTTTAATTATAAGTAATAAAGAACTACTGAAAGAACATTTGACCGAGAAAGAATTTTCAGAGTTGTCATGGATTGGTGGGAGAATTGAAGGTCTTACATTTAAAATATTGCACACCGATCATTTTCCTGAACGAGAGAAACAAATTGCAGTAATAGCTGATGTGTACAGCTATAACGATATTGCTCTTGAAGAAGCGGTAGGAACAGCAGATGAAATCTACGTCATTGCAGAAATAAATGGATTACCATATCTTACAAAAGGCGCTTGTTTTAGCTACTATGAGTTTCAAAACAATTCAAGATTAACAGATGAGGAGTGGCAACGAATGATTGCGAGTGGAAATATTTCTCATAGACCAGATTGGTTAAACGAACTCTATGTTGAAACGCAATCTTTAAAATCTAAACCAGGACATAGCTTTGAGGACTATGTGGAACATAAATAATAAATATTTAAGAAGTAAGTTGTGGGTTAACCACTTTGGAAAAAATAAGTCTTTGCAAAGCAAGCTTTCGCAAGCTTAACAAGAGAGATAAAAAACCAGAACTGCACACTTTATGCGAATCAGTTTAATTATAGTTAGGCGTCGCCAATAATTGTTTTATAATGAGGTAAAAATTGAAAATTAGAGCAATAATATTCGGAGCTACCGGCATGGTTGGTGAAGGAGTGCTTCTGACAGCGCTCAACCACGAAGATGTCGAGTCAATACTCGTCATCGGAAGAAGATCGTGCATGAGGACTCATCCAAAATTGAAGGAAATTATCCATCACGATTTTTTCGATTACTCAAGTATTGAAGAACAGCTTAAAGGATATAACGCATGCTTTTTTTGCCTGGGTGTGTCTTCCGTGGGCATGAATGAGAAAGACTACAGCAGAATTACATACGACCTTACAATGCAAGCGGCAACGGTATTATCACAACTCAATCCTGCAATGACGTTTTGCTACGTGTCGGGAACAGGAACAGACAGTACCGAACAGGGCCGCATCATGTGGGCAAGAGTAAAAGGGAAAACCGAAAACCATTTAGCAAAACTTCCATTCAAATCTGTTTACTCTTTTCGGCCTGGACTTATGAAGCCGATGGACGGTCAGAGAAATGTGAAACCGCTCTTTAAAATAGTAGCGTGGCCGTATCCATTGTGGAAATTCCTTATCCCGAAAGCTGTCTCCACGTTATCGGATGTTGGCTTTGCTATGATTAATGCAACTTTGTATGGATACCCAAAACATGTTTTGGAGAACTTAGATATTTATGAACTTGCCAGAACCAAAACGGGCGGCGGAACATAGCCATTTTAAAAAAGAAAGAGTCTCCGAGAAGCGGGATCCAAAAAACGTTCAACAATTAAATAGCATACTTCCGAAACGGTACATCCATTAGGCGCGCTTTTTCTCCTTCTTGAATCGTAGTTGCATCTAATAAAAAAGAGTATATATTCAATATATATAACATGGACATTACTCGAAAGATAATTGGTTTTGAATGGGACGATGGTAACCGAACCAAGAACTGGATCAAACACAGAGTCTCATGGTTGGAATGTGAGAATATATTCTTTAACGATCCCCTTTTCATTCTTCCGGATCCAAAGCATTCTGATAAAGAGAATAGATATTATGCACTTGGCCATACAAATAAAAACCGGTTATTATTCATTTCCTTCACCGTGCGCAAGGAAAGAATCAGAGTTATTTCAGCACGAGAAATGAGTAGAAGAGAAAGGAATATTTACAATGAAAAAAAAGAAAAAAATACCAAAGTTTAAATCCGAGGCCGAAGAAAGAAATTTTTGGTCAAAGAATGACTCGGCCGATTATTTGGAGTGGAATAAATCCAAGCCGGCTACTTTCCCAAATTTAAAGGCTACCAGTAGAACTATTTCCATACGGCTACCCGAGTCTTTGATTGAAGAGATAAAGGTTTTGGCCAACAAACAAGATGTGCCGTATCAATCGATGCTGAAAATATTACTTGGCGATATAGTTCGTGAAAAATCTGCTCTTCACCGCGGAAAAGGAAAAGCTGCCTGACAGGGTCGCTCACGGCGACAGAATAGCAGAGAAATCAGACTACAAAGATTCCATCCCTATCGTGATTATAAAATATTTATATCTTTTTCTCTCAATCAATCCCACGATTTTCGTCGTCTCCTTTTTATACTTTTTAATTTTTCCTTGCTTTTATATTTCTCTCTGCGACAATATCTTCCTCACCTCACCAACATTCGATTGTGTTACGAGAATGAGCATTGTATCCCCTTCTTCCAATACAGTTCCACCACTCGGTACTACAAAGCGGTCATTGCAGCTGATGAGAACCACAAGACTATCTTTCGGCAATCCAAGTTCGACAATCGGCATACCGATTACCATCGAACGGTAAGGCACGATGAAATCGACAAGCTCAGTATCTTTCGTGCGCGATGTTGCAAATTCAATCGGCAGACGGCTCTTTGAACGGAATGAAGAATACACTCCAAGCCATTCCGCCACAAGTGTGATCGACCAGCCCTGAATCGTGATTGAGCTTAATACTACAAAAAAAGTCAGCGTAAAAAATAATCCTGCGTTTGGAATTCCGCTCAACAAAAGAAAAGTTGCAAGAATAATCGGTACCGCGCCTCTTATGCCGACCCACGAAATAAATAATTTCTCGCGGAATGTAAACCCCGAACGGATCAACGAGAAGAATACTCCAGCAGGCCGGGCAAGAAAAAGCAACACAGCAGAAATCAACAATCCGACCGGAGCAATTGAAATCAATGACGATGGCAGCACCAGAAGTCCAAGCGTCATGAACATCGTAATCTGACTCATCCATGCCAGTCCATCAAAAAACCTCAGAATAGTTTTTTTGTGAACGAAGTCGTGATGGCCGATCACAATCCCTGCAACATAAACTGCGAGAAACCCGCTTCCTTGACAAATACTTGTGACGCCGTAAATTAAAGTCGCGGTTGCGAGTGTGAAAACCGGATACAGACCTTCAACATTCAACCGCAAACGATTAAGCGCTAACACTGCTCCCCGGCCCGCAAGATAACCGAACCCGCCGCCGATTCCCATCTGCAAAAGAAAACGAATTGGAAGATTCCAAACGGCATAATTCGGATGGAGAATCAAATCGAGCGTTCCGAGTGCGAGAAACACAGCCATCGGGTCGTTACTGCCTGACTCAAATTCGAGCAACGGCTGCAATCTCCCTTTCAACCCAACATTCTTCAAACGAAAAATAGCAAATACAGCCGCAGCGTCGGTTGACGACACTATTGCACCGAACATTACACCTTCAAGCCATCGCACATGGAACACCAATACCATTGCAACGGCAACCGCCACGGCAGTTATAAAAACACCCACAGTTGAGAGAATTGTACCCTGAACGATGATTGTGCGAATTGAAGTCCACTGCGTATCGAGTCCGCCGGCGAAGAGAATAAAAACCAACGACATGATACCGATAGACTGAGCAAGCGAAACATCATGAAACTTAATACCGAGCGGCCCTTCAACACCGGCAAAAAGTCCGACCACTAAAAATAAAAGAAAAGCCGGCACACCGAAATTCTGCGAGAACCGCATGATGGTGATGCTGATGAGAATCAGTATCGAGCCAAGAAGGATGAACGCTTCGAAATTGCTCATGCGATTTCTTACCTAACAACACCGGAAAGGCGGTGAAAATTTTTTCTCTGTCTCAACTACAACTTGATCCGGACTTGGGATCGCGTACTCCAATCCGTATTTTTTTATTCGAATTACTTTGATGGCTTTCCGTAATCCTTCTATTAGAACAACTGTT
The DNA here is from genome assembly GCA_963835935.1 of Ignavibacteriota bacterium. Taxonomy (GTDB): domain Bacteria; phylum Bacteroidota; class Ignavibacteria; order UBA10030; family CAVZMI01; genus CAWIHK01. The sequence goes on along the minus strand of CAWIHK010000001.1, from coordinate 1,482,541 downwards.
GCGCATGCAATGATGAGAATTGTCATTGTTATGTTCACACATCCTTGAACCATAGTCTCAGGTTTTTGAAGAAGTGGATAAAAGTTCGATGTGATGTTCAGGATTGCAGCAGAATACGTAGTCGTCGCCACAAAGACCAATGGAACGATTGTCACCCAAATATAACGTACTTTCCCCGCATTGATAATTGCGTTAGTTGCTATGCAGAGAGCAACGCATGCTAATAATTGATTCGCGGTACCGAACATCGGCCAAACAGTGCTTATACTTCCAGCAAAAATAAAATATGCCCAACACGAAACCACAATAATCGTTGCTATAATATTTGCTGGGAGCCAATCGGTTCGTTCAAACATTCCGGGGAAGCGCGTCAAAAATGTTCTTTTAACACGCTTTGAGACCGAAAAATATAGTATCCAAATTATGGCTGATAATATATTGCATATTAAAGCTTGCCCATAGTTTTCTCTAAATATCAATAACATGATCAAATCAAAGATAATTGTAATGATCATTAATAAAATCATAAGCTCAGGCGCATCGTGTTTTTTCTTGAAAAATCGGATTGTTACATAAATCAAAAATGCCGTTAAAATTATATCGAATATAATTTTAATTGTTTGAATTTCTGACGGGATATACATCTTCACTAATATATCACCTATAGACAAAATACATCCAAGTATAGATAAGATACATCCAAGAATTAATCCTATTGCCGGAAGAATTAGCCATCCACCAATTTTTTCTGGTTTTGCGAAGATATCTGTCTTTTCATTTGGTTTATAAAATTTTCCGAGAAACTCCTGAACCAAAAATCGTCCAATGCGTGTTCCTGCGTCGATGGTCGTAAGAATAAACAATGCTTCGAACATGATTGCAAAATGATACCAGTACGAAAGCAAATGCTTCATGCCGGGAAGTCCGGCAAAAATTTGTGCAATTCCAATTGCGAGTGTAACTGCGCCGCCGGGACGCCCTGCAACAACCTCCCCGACTTCATGCGACATCTCAGGCAAATTTACCATCGATAAACCCATCGTCTGAAATTTTGCAACCGGAAGATTTATTGCATAGTAATCGCCCGGGTTCAATGCGCTTGCGGCGATGAGAGCTACAATCCCCACCAACCCTTCCATTAACATCGCGCCATATCCGATCATGCGCGCATCTTTTTCTTTTGAAAGCATCTTCGGCGTCGTTCCTGAAGACACAAGAGAATGAAATCCGGAAATCGCACCGCACGCAATCGTAATAAAAACGAATGGGAATACCGGTCCCGGAATAATTGGCCCGCCTCCACCAATGAATTGCGAAAATCCAGGCATCTGCAAATTTGGATGCACGATAATGACACCGATGACAAGAGCCGCGATCGTTCCTATCTTCATATAAGAACTCAAATAATCGCGGGGAGCGAGCAAGAGCCATACCGGTAATATCGACGCGAAAAATCCATAGATTGCAAGAGCCCAGATAAGTTGATTTCGAGATAAAGTGAACAACTCCGCAAACGGTGAATGTGGTATCCATGCTCCGCCAATTACCGCCGCAAGAACCGCAATGACACCGATGATGCTTCCTTCTGCAATTTTTCCTTTGCGGAATCGAAACATCCAAAGCCCAACGAAAATCGCAATCGGGATTGTCGAACCTATTGTAAATGTTCCCCATGAACTTTCACGAAGTGCATTTACTACAGCCAACCCTAATCCCGACATCGCAATAACAACAATTATAAAAATTGCAAGAGATCCGACAGTAGAAGCAAGCGGACTGATTTCTCTGCGGGCAATCTCTGCCAATGACTTTCCCTGATGCCGAATTGAAGCTACAAGAATTGTGAAATCGTGTACCGCACCTGCAAGAACAACACCGATCAGAAGCCATAAAAATCCAGGCATATAACCGAATTGAACTGCCAGCACAGGACCGATAAGCGGACCGGCGCCTGAGATTGCCGCAAAGTGATGGCCGAAGAGAACCCATTTATTTGTAGGCAAATAATTTTGTCCATCATTCAGAGTGTGCGCCGGAGTTACACGCGAATCGTCGAGACAGACAACTTTTGCCGCCAAAAAAGCGCTATAGTATCTATAAGCGATTACCAACACACAGAGAGCAGTAATAATTAATGGCAATGCGTTCATAACATTTTTCTCCTGATTTTTTTAGAATGCATCTTTTAGATGGCGCAGCACAACATTATCGCCTTTGCCGGTTATCGCAACAACATCGCAACGGCATGCTGTGTCGTGTATATCATGCTCGAATAAATATCCCTCTGCCACATGGCGAACCTGCGCGCGTTTTCGCGGCGTGACCTGATCCTCGGGTAATTCATCATCTTCTTTTGATCTGTATTTAACTTCCACAAAAACTAATATTTCGTCTTTATGAGCAACAATGTCTATTTCACCTTTACCATATCTATAATTTTTTTTTAGAATTTCATATCCCTGTTCCGTCAAATATCGGACGGCGACTTCCTCTCCATACCTTCCTTTTTCTTTTTTATTGTTGTCAAGTTCCGGCTTGTCCATCGATTCAATCCCAGAATTCCGGTTCTTCAATTTGTTTTACGTGGAATGACTTCCGGTGAATTGCCGAGTAGCCGAATTTTTTTATCGCATCAATATGTTCACGGGTACAGTAGCCTTTGTGCTTATCGAATCCATAATCGGGATATTGGAGATGATAATCAGTCATTATTTTGTCCCGCGTGACTTTAGCAAGAATCGACGCAGCTGCGATAGAGGTAGAGAGTGCATCACCCTTGATCACTGTTTGCACAGGTACATCATAAGATGGAAACAAATTTCCGTCGACGATAATATACTCCGGCTTGCGATTAAGGTTTGCTAACGCCATTTTCATCGCCGCAAAAGTTGCCTGAAGAATATTGATACGGTCTATCTCATCATGCAAAATGATTCCGATCCCGAAACTCAATGCCGAGTCGCGTATCTCTTGAAAAAGTGTTTCCCGCTGTTTCGATGTCAATGCTTTAGAATCACGAATACCTTCCGGGATATTCCCACTTTCAAAAATCACTGCGGCAGCTACAACTGGCCCCGCTAAAGGACCGCGACCGGCCTCATCTACTCCGGCAATGTATTGAATTCCCTTCTTCCAGATTTTATTTTCAATTTTAAGCAAGTCTGGCATATCGAAAATGATCTGACAGGTTTTTAAAAATCATTAATTAAGCCGAAATGAATCTTGCCGTTTGTAAATGTATCGCCTTGTCCTAAAGCGTAACTCACTCCAAGCAACCCCAACGAAGTGTCGAACTGCAATCCGATTCCATAACCTGATTTGAAAGTTCTTAATTCCGAAATTTGCAGCTTTACATCGGCAGGTTGGTTGATATATCCGACATCGACAAAGGCGGACATGAACGACCACTTGCCAGTCAGGAAACGATACTCGAATCCTCCCCACGCAACTTGTGAAGCAAGGAATTGATCTTCCCTGTATCCCCTCAATGTTTTCGAGCCACCGATCCGAAAGAGATCGGGTTCGGAAAGAGCATCGCTTCGGACATCGCGTCCATGAATGCGGACGAGTATCACTTGATGAGATAATATTGAAAAAAACCAATCAAAATCAAGACCGTATCGATAGATGGAATAATGTTGTTGATCTGCCGCGCTGGGTTGTACCAATATTTTTTGTCCGGCATAGACATCTGTCTGATATAAATATCCTTGTGTCGGACTGCGCGGTTCGTCTCGTGTGTCATATTGAATTTCGCCACCTACAGAAAGATCCCGGCTTTGAGGAAGAACCGCGGCGCCATACTCTGCAGATGGAATAACGTAATTGGCAAGTCCTAGTGCCGAGAGTGTAAGATTTTCGAACATAGGAAAATCAAAACGCATATTCAATGAACGTTGGACATATAAACTATCTTGCTGACGCTGAAAGAAACCGAAACCAAGGTTAAATGGAAGATTAAATGCCCACGGTTCGAAGTAATGCAATTCAAGTTCCTGCGTTTGAGTGTTTTCTTTTTCCCATCGCGCCGAAAGCTTTCGGCCTGTTCCAAAAATATTCTGAAACAAAACATTCGCCAATCCGACAAAATATCCGCTTCCACCTGCAGAATTCGCAGGCATATAACCAACAACTCCATCGAATGTATTTTCTCTCGCTTCCGTCACTCTAAGCCGCACACCGCCTCCTCGATCGGTCATGAAAAGTTCCGGTTCTTCCACATTTTTGAAATAGCCGGTTTTTTGTAAACGTCTGCGTGTTTTTTCAAGGACACTTTTTCGATAGACGTCGCCTACATTGAGACCTGTCTCGCGTAATATTACATCCGGCTTCGTTATAGTTGCACCCACAATATCGATAGTTTCAATAATAACTTTCGGGCCTTCATCTACAGACAATACCACGAATGTTTTAAACGAATGCTGAAGTGTATCTTTTATTCTTTCTACATTACTTACCTTTATGGAGACGAATGGATAACCATGTTCTTCATACTCATCAATTAGCCGAAGAATGCCTTCTTCAAATTTCGAGGGCTGGAAAAGATCACCTTGTTGCATCTCGAATATTTTAAGAGCCTCTCGTTCCGAAAAAGTACGCATACCGACGATTGAGAGAGAGTCGACTCGCGATTGTTCACCTTCAAAAAACCAGACATGAAAAACGTTTGATGATGCTGAATCTCCTCGCATACGAATCGAATCGATTCTCGCATCAAAGTAGCAATTGAAATAGTACCAAGAAAAAAGGGGGCGAAGCCGCGAACGAAGAGTATCGTCGTTCATAGGTTGAGGAACTACGATTTTTGATATTCGTTCAGATGCAGGGAGAGTTTTAAGCCCGTGATATTCAATCGGGATGCTAACTGAATTTTGAGCCTTGATAACTTGAGAACCCAGTAATTGAATTACAAGAAGAAATATCCATCTTCTTGAGATTATCTTTGAACTCGATTCCACAAATCCCAATTCGGATTGGTTAAGAGGTAGTCGCCGAAACCATTGTAATCCACAAAAATAAAATCAACACCCACTTGATAGTATGACCAAATCTCATAAGGCTTCGAGTCCATTTCGAATGGATGACGGCTTATATTATCCGGTGGACCAAAGACGATGTATACCATCCCCATATCGGTCTTCCACCCTTTTCGAAATTGTGAGAAGTGTTTGTTTGCATATCCGACTCTAAGATAGAACTCTTCCATTCTTTCGTTCTCCTCTGTTAAAGGAGTAGGATCTCTTTTTTTCCAGAAGGCCGCAAATGCTTTTCTTTTCTCTTCGAGTGTTTTCGCGTTTTCGAGTGAATCTAATTCCCTGGATGAGGCTATGTATTTCAACTGTTGAATGGCTTCATCCATATCAATGACCGCGATCGGAATGCCATTCCACTGTATGACCACGGGATGATTCATAACACTAACAATATTTTGCGTGTCTTTTTTGCTGTATGGCTTGCTTTCGAGCTGAAGTGTATATGTACCCATCGGAAGACTAAGTGAATCGATAGGAATAAATACTTGATTTCTCTTTGTTGTAAGTATTCTTGTTGTGTTTCCCTGAAATAATTCTTCTTTTTTCTTACTGAGAATTGTGTAAGTAAAGTGAACTGAATCGGGATCTCCGGCCGGATAATATTCAAAAAATAGTGAAAATCCTTTAGGTAAATTTCCTACATTCCATGACAACTGCGGATTAATCGTTTTCTGTGCAGAATCCGTCGCTGGAACATTTACAATCATTATTCCACTTAATTCCGATTCATGATGATAATAATCCGGGATGGTTAACTTGATTTTTTTCACTGTAGTTTGTTTCGATTCAAGATCGGCAACCTGCAGCCTAAGATCGAAAGTCCCTGGCTTAATAAACATCGATCGTTGCGATAGAGTAAAATATTTTCTTGAAATCGACTGTTCATAATCTGCAAGCTCGATTTTCCCCGACCACGATCTCTCCGTGACGATGCGCTCGTCGTCCGTCAACACGGTAGCAGTAACTTCATAACTAGCGAGAAATTTTTGACGATCGTGAATGAATGTCAGTTGATCGTAAGAAAGTTGGATGTAAATGTCGACTCTGGAATTTGTTGAATCCCCAGTAGAAAACGGCACGGCATCATAATAAAAATTTATCTGCTTATCGAGACTTGACGGCTCCATATCTATTTGAGCACTGGCGAAATGTATTAACCCGCACAAGCACAATGTGCTAAAAAATAATTTTAACATAATATTCCCTCTTTTTTCCAGACAGCCGGATGCCCGAATAAATCATACTCTGTTGATTCAGTAATCGCTACCGGCGCGATCGTTCCTGGTTTCAGAGTACAATTGCGAATTAACACTTCATTATCGATTTCCGGCGCATCCATTTTGGTCCGACCGACCAGAAAATCACCTTCCGCTCGATCGATAATCACATCAACCGTTGATCCGACCAGTTGGAGATTTCTATCTTCCGAGATGTCACGCTGGAGTTCCATGATGGCATTCATGCGTTCTGTTTTCACTTGCTCTAGAACAGGATCTCCGAGTTCATACGAAGTAGTCCGTTCTTCCGGAGAAAATGGAAATACTCCGAGACGTTCGAACCGTGTCTCTTCGACAAAGTTCAACAACTCTTCAAATTCTTTTTCAGTTTCAGTCGGATAACCAACTATTAAAGTGGTTCGTATTGCAATGCCCGGAATATCATGCCGCAGTTTCGTTATCAATTCTCTTGTTGTTCTGCCGGTGATTCCACGTCTCATCGATTTTAACACCGAATCTGAAATATGCTGGATCGGCATATCGATGTAACGGCATATCTTTGGATTATTGTTGATGACGTCGACAAGATCGAGCGGAAATTTTGCAGGATAAGCATACATCAACCTGATCCATTCTATTCCATCAATCTCTGCGATCTTCTGAAGCAACTCTGGAAGCGCGCTCTCACCATCACGATCCACACCATAGTATGTAGTATCTTGACCAATCACGATTGCTTCTTTCACACCACTGTTCGCAAGAATCTTAACTTCCTTCAGTATTTCGTCCATCGGCCTAGATATATGCTTGCCGCGAATCAGAGGAATAGAGCAGAAGGAACAAGGATTATCGCATCCCTCAGATATTTTTATGTATGCGTAATGTGATGGAGTTGTTAATACCCGTTCACCGAGCAACTCCGTCCGATACACGCCTCCAACATTGTCAACAATTGCATGCAGTTCGTGCGTTCCAAAAAATCCATCGATTTCAGGCACTTCTTTTTTCAATTCAGACTTGTAAAGTTCTACAAGACATCCCATCATATAGACGCTTTTAAGACTTCCTTTTTCTTTCATTCTGAGGATTTTGAAAACCGTATCGAGTGATTCTTTGCGCGCCGGTTCGATAAATCCGCATGTATTTACAATCGCTGTATCAGCCTTTTCAATATCTTCAACTACTTCGATGCCACTTCCCTGAAGCTGTCTGATTAATACTTCCGAGTCAACAATATTTTTAGGACATCCTAATGTGATAACTGCAACTTTCTTTATTCCATTTTTCTTTCCAGACATTTCCTTCACCACTAAATATGGAAAACAACAAAATCAAGATAAAGATACAAAATCGGAGAAACAAAGAGTAAACTATCGAACCGATCGAGAATACCGCCGTGACCTGGAATAAGCCGTGAAGAATCTTTTATCTCCACATCGCGCTTTAGAAGCGATTCGACAAGATCTCCTAATTGTCCGAACAAGCCGATTATTGCTCCCATGACCACGCTCTCGCCGAGTGTGAGATAAGAAAGAAACAGATATTTTGCGGCAACGGCTGTTGCCAAAGCTCCGATAAAACCCCAGACCGCTCCTTCCCAACTTTTTTTTGGACTTACCCGCTCGAATAATTTATGTTTTCCCATGGCCCGCCCGCCAAAGTACGCAGCCGAATCACACACCCAGATTATAGCACAAATGGATATTAAGGTGAGACCGCCCCATCGATCTATTATACATTGAACGTTCGGCGGGATAAATATTCCTTCAAGTGAAAAGAAACGAAATGTCGGGAACTCGGAACCGAACAATTCCCGTATGCCGACGAATGTCCCGAGAAAAAGTCCGATATACAAAACGCCGAAGAGTGTCGTTGCAATATTTAAAATTGCAGAACCCTTATTCCGGAAAAGTTCGCGAAGAAGAATCCAGAGAATAAAAAGAATGAAAAAAATGAATAATGCCTGCAGCATTGAAGGCCACTGAAGATGTAGCGGATTTGGCGGATCTAAGGATGCATACCATTTCGTAATTCTCTCGTGCTCAAAAATAAAAATAATTATGACGGATGCGACGATTCCATCCGGCGTTAAAGGGAGTGCACCTTTCGCTTTCATTAGATCATAAAATTCCCGCAGGCCTAGAATACAGAGAATCGCGACGAAGGACCACAACCAGAAGCTTCCGAGAATACAGAACAAAACAATGATCGGAATTCCGACCAATGCAACTATGATACGGATTAAAGTATTACTCATGTATTTCCGCTAATGATGGCAGGAGAATCTATTCAAGCAGATCGAGCTTCTGTAATATTTCTTTTGCACGGCTTGCTTGATTTTTTTGCACAAACACTTTAGCAACTGAGTGTTCACTCATCTGAACAAACACACCATGATCGGCAAATGAAAACATTTTTAATTTTAAGCCGGCATTTTCCAGATTTGCCACAGCTATATCTGCTTCATAATCGTTTTTTGTTGTAAACACCATTGACCAGCTATGATGAATTGCCGCATGATCGGGTTTCTTGCAGAACAACCGATGTTGTTTTTCTTGCGCACATTCGGAACAAATCGGCTTGCCACAAACGATACAAAATCCCACGGCTTCTTTCTTTGAATGCTCTTCACACTCGAATTCACCTTCACTGCTTTCAAGCACAATGCCGCAATGCTTGCAGAATGGCTCGTTCACTTTGATTGAACCATCACAATTCTCACACGTAAGATCATCGCCCGGGAGCAAGTCTTCACCACATCCCTGACAAAACTCGGCGTCATCAGGATTTCCACATCCACATCCTGGACATCGAATCATATCTCAATCCTCCACTATTTCTGTTTCCAACGATTTATGAAATGCGATCATTGAAAAAACAAACATCATGAGAAAAAAAACAAACGTTACTAAGATCACAACCAACGGATTATTTTCCTGGGCCGTACTTCCTGCAATTTCATCGTTGAAATGGAAATAGTATCCCATTATTGCAATAGTATTGTTGAAAAAATGAGCGACCACCGAAACGACAATGCTCCCACTTTTAAAAACAATGTACCCAAAGAAGACGCCAAGTGCAATAAGCGGAACTACACTAATCGGGTTGAAATGATATAAACCAAAAATGCATCCTGTTGTTACCACTCCCACCATCGGAATTTTATAGCTCCGTTCCAGATTCGATTGCACAAATCCTCGAAAAAGAAATTCTTCACATATTGCTGGGACGAAAGCAACGACAAAAATGACAGCCATCAATTCCGGGATTGAATATGCCGTGACCAGCAATTTTTGTGTTTCTTCGATCATCGAACGGACGGATTCTAACTCTGATCCGATTCCCGGCGGCAATGGAATCATGTCTTGAAAATACATATACACCTGCAGCAACTGCTGAAATGCAAAGAGAGCAATGAGAACAGAAATGATTGTCGCATTCTTCGTACTACGCGGCCTGAAAAGAGTTTCAATTTTCTGCGTTTGCAATCTCGAAAAAATCAACGTCGGAAGAAGAAGAAAGATTATTTGTCCTAAAGTCATCGCAATACGATATTGCACGACATTATCTTTTGTGATCGTCTCGCTGCCGATAACAAAAGCTGTGATTGACGAGGCGACGACATCGTACAAAATAAAAATCGCGACGAGAACAAAAATTACGTAGAGCCAGACTGGAATTTGCAGAAACTCTACGATAGAAAATGGAGATTGATTGTCCGAAAGCGATGATAATTGTCGATTAGGATCTTCCACTCTTTCCCATCCTTACTTTGATCATTGCCGCAAGAAGAGGAATCATGATCTCATGGTGACCGGTGATGGAGTATCCATGTCCTCCTTTTTGAGTCGGGCGCTGGACTACATTCATGCGCGGCCGATAATGCTGCAGCATGTCGAAATTCGCCGTCGTGAATCCGAATGCTTTTGAACCTAAATTACGCGCTACTGTAAGCGCTTTCAAAAATATTTCCGGCATAATTACAGCTGAGCCGACATTCAGAACAACGCCTCCGCCAGTCAAATTTTTAACCACTTCACAGAATATTAGAAAATCGCGATAGCTCAATTCTCCGACAACTGCTCCATTCATGGTTGGTTGTTGATGAATAATATCGGTTCCGATCGCTGCATGAACAGTCACTGGAATGTTCTCTTTAACACAAGTTGCGAGTATACTGTTATCCTTGTATGGTGCATTTTTTTTGTTCAACACCTCACCGAGAGCTTCCGCATATCCACAATCCGATTGTTCAAATGCTTGTTTTAATGTTCCATTAATAAATTTACCCGTTTCCTTTGACATGCCAAATGTGCCATCTAAAATTTTTTCTGAGACATCCTCGGATGTCTCGCCCCACATCGCACTTTCCACGTCGTGAACCGATGCGGCGCTGTTCATGGCAACAGCGGTTATAACACTGCGACGGATGAGATCGCAAATGATAGGGCCAAGCCCTACTTTAACCACATGCGCACCCATCATTAGAATTACAGGTTTTTTTCTTTTTCTCGATTCAACAATATCCTCGACCACACTCCTCAAATCATTTCCAGCGAGGAACTGTGGGATTGACGATATGAATGATTCGAAAGATTCTCGATTGGGATCATACACTTTCGCGAACGCACCCGATTTAACCTTGCTTCCGCGTTTAAAGATCGAGATTGTTTTGATCTTCGACAGATCGGCCTTCTTGTACTTTGACATAAGGATCACTCTATTTTTGCTTTGATAGGACCTTGCAGTCCGGAATATTCGCGTAATTCAACATCTATCGTACCAATCGGAACTTTAGTGCTCACTTTGACAGGTATTTTTTGATCATCGTCTGTTATCCATAAAACAATCCGTCCATCGCTTTTAAACAATCCGCCTTCTTTTATTAGTGGTTCGACAATTATAGTTTTAAATGTCCCTGCGTCGACTTTTATTTGTTGACGTCCTAGATACTTCACATCAAGCGGATAAGTTTTATCTTTGTAAAAATTTTGGAGTGGAATTTTAAAACCAACCCGCATACTATCATAATTGATTGTCCTGGCAAAATAAAATGCTGAGAGTATATCATGCACGTATCGTGGTATTGGATAGTCTCCTTCGCTGGTGAACGCCTTCAGCTGCCGATGGTCAAATTCAGCGGTGAAATCTCTTTTATAACTTCCTTCGCGGATATGTTGCTCGAACCGCCATGGATAAATTCCTTCAATATCTAAATACGTCTGGTATTGATCACGGACTTTATATATCCAGGAAAAAAAAGGCAAAGAGTTTACCTCGAATACTACTTTTAATGTTTTACGGCCCCTGATTTCGTCAATTTCAGGAATTGAGAGAATCGCCTCGCCGGCAGTAATGATTCCATAGCTAACATCAAACACCAAACGTTCACCAACTCCGAAAGCAAGGTTATGAATTTTTTGAGGGTTATAATCGATAGAATCATCTGATGACTTTTTATTAGTTTGAGCTATAGAATCATCTGATGTCTTTTTATTAGTTTGAGCTATAGAATCATCTGACGACTTTGTATCCGTTTGCGCGATAGAGGAACAAACTGCCGCGAATGACAAACCAATAATAAAGATTAATAATAGTGTGTGAGATTGTTTGACCTTCATTTAGTTACTGCCTTCTTGGAATACTCTTGGATGAGAGCAAGTACAGCATGTTTAGCTTCACTTGTAGAAATTTGATTCATACATTCTGAACCTTTGCACTTTGAGCCTTTGCAAAAAGAACAGTCATCTTTATCAGGGACAAAGATTTTCTTTTTTTCTGTGTACGGCCCCCATCTTTCAGGACTGCATTCTCTTATCGGAGGATAGAAACCGACGACAGGGGTTCCGACAGCAGCTGCAATGTGAATTGGCCCGGTGGAATTGGCTACGACTACATTCACGTTATTGTATAAAGCGGTTAGATCACGCAGAGAGAAATAACCGCAAAAATTGTGCATCCCGGTTGCCGAGCTTGTTGCAACATCGTTACAAAGCTTTTCTTCGCCAGCAGCACCGGTGATAATAATTTGAATTCCTTCCTTCATCAACATGCAGCCTAACTCTCCAAATTTTTCTGCAAGCCAATCTCGCGCCGATCCTCCGCTCCCCGGATGTAGAACGACAATTTCTGCATCTTTATTGATTCCATTCGCTTGAAATAATTCTTGTATCCTTTTTTCAGACATCGGATCGACCTGCAACGACAATTCACAATGTGATGGCAATTCACACTCCAACGGTTTCAAAAGATGAAGATTGTATTCAAGTTCATGATACTCGGCAGTTTTGCGATGTTCGAAAACCCGCTCATTGAACAAAAACGAATACCAGCGATAACCGGAGCCGATCCGCAGTGGTATTTTTGTTCGCCAAAAAGAAATGGCTAAATACAACCTCGGGAAACCTACGATGACTGCGTCGAACTTTTTTTCCGCCAGAAATGAAAGAAAACTTTTCCGTGATGAAAAATCTTCCATTGAAACGACTTCATCAATCTCTTTTTGGTTCTCCACCAACTCTCGTGTGTATTTTCGCACTAAAAAAGTAATCTTCGCGCCGGGAAAACGACTACGAAGAATAGGAAACATCGGAAGAGTGAGAATTACATCACCAATACGATCCGTACGAACGACGAGTATGTTTTTTAAATCCATATTACTAAAATATACGGTATGCTCAAAAGAGTTGCAAATAACCGGAAAATATGATTTCATCTATCTAAATTTCACATCTACAGTGTTAAACAAAAAAAAATCTCTCCTTTTGATTACTGGTTTGGGAATAATACAATAATCTCGGATCGAGGTGGAATCTATTCTTTACCCTTTAATATAGGTCGGATAGAAACCAGTGTCGCGGATGGTGATAATAACATCACACTCAATTTTTCTGCAAGCATTCTTTAATTATTTTGAGCAACGCGGTTATCGTATAAGGTTTTTGTAAAAACATAAATCCTTTTTCTCTTATTTCAGTCCACTGTGATTCATGACCTACATAACCGCTGCAAAATACACCGAGAAGTCCAGGTTTTTTTAAAATGAGATCATCAACTAGTTGAACTCCAGTTTTATCCGGCAAAACAACATCGCTGAATATAAGATCAAAATTCCCATTTTCATTTTTAAATACACTTTTGGCTTCCTTCGCATTAGCAGCTTCAAAAACAACGTAACCATTTTCTCGCAATATGGTCGACGCAAATTGACGGATATCCATTTCATCTTCTACAAGTAAAATTCGTTTGCCGTTTCCCCTAAGACTATCCGTGGCTATATTATCACTAATTTCACTTTCAATTCTAGCCGAGACTGCCGGCAAATAAATCTTGAAAGTAGTTCCATGCCCCATTTCACTTTCGACATTTATCCACCCGTTGTGTTGCTTGATTATTCCGTATACTACCGATAATCCAAGACCAGTTCCAACACCAGTCTTCTTTGTAGTAAAAAATGGTTCAAAAATCCTATCACTGATTGATTCGTCGATCCCAACTCCTGTATCTACAACCGAGAGACGGACAAAATAACCCGGCCTGGCTTCTAGGATACCCGCTGCAGTTTTTTTATCCAGCACCACATTTTCGGTGATGAGTGTAATTTCTCCACCTTCCGGCATCGCATCGCGGGCATTCACCAAAAGATTCATTATAACTTGTTTAAGTTGTCCAGGATCCGCTTTCACCTGCTTTATATTGGGTTCAAATACAGTGGCAAGCATTATATTTTCGCCGAGGAAACGGCCTAACATTTTTTGCACCTCGACAATCACGGAATTTATATCCAGAACTCGCGGTTCAAGCTCCTGCTTGCGGCTCAATGCCAGAAGTTGTCCGGTCAAAGAAGCTGTTTGTCCGACAGCTTTGTTGATTTTTTCAGCATATTCCCGAACGGGTGTTTGTGCATCGAGCCGGTCCAACAAAAACTGACTGTATCCCGAAATTATCGTCAGAAAATTATTAAAGTCATGAGCAATTCCACCGGCCAGTTTTCCTACTGCTTCCATTTTTTGTGATTGAAGCAACTGTGCCTGCAAATTATCTTTTTCACTTTCAGCTTTTGTCCTCTCAATTTCTCGAGTACGAAGTTGTTCAAGCATATTATTGAAGCCATCATATAAAACCCCGATTTCGTCCGATCCTTTTTTCTTAACACGTAACGAAAAATCCGCTTCGGTAGAAATTCTTTTGACGACTTTTGTCAATTTAAGAATCGGTTTCGATATGATTCCTTGTAGCTGTGATGCCAGAAAATAACTTAAGATAATGAGACCAGTCAGTATGAAAAAAGCAGTAATTAGTGATTGATTAAGTCTTTCTGTGAGCAGTGCTGTCGACACTCTCAAATAAATTATTCCATAAGAAATTCCTTTGTATTCGATAGGTTTGAAAACATGAAGATAGCCATTTTTAGCTAAATTTGTATCTGCATTCAATGGAAGAGGAGGAATAAAATTTTCTTTGTTTCTGTCGTAACGGGCAAATACGGCTCCTTTTTCGTTATAAATAATACCGTTTGATATACTCGGAATCGCCTTTAATTTGATTAAACATTCTTTTGCTCCGGTTGTATCCTGGAAAGCTAATGCAGTGACGGAATACTCGCCGATCAACCTCGCATTCACAACGGCATTCTGAGTTATGTCGTCTTTCAATGTCCGAATGTTGATAATCGTCATGATGGCAAAACCAATACCGATTGTAAAGAGTGAAACAATAAGAACCATAAGAATGAGTTTGTATTTTATCGGGATGTCCCGGAGATGAATCATTTGCGATCCTCGGATGTATCAATAAGGATTGCTTCTTTCAGTAACAGATGACTCACGTAGAGTTGAGATCCATGAGCAGCTTTTTCATCTATCTCAAAACGAATTTTTCTGTTAGACAATCGTAAATTAATAATTACACCCTTACCCGAAATCAGTTCGGATTCACCGACGGTCAATATCGGTTTGTCTTTTGTTTTTTCAAGGATTTCGGAAATCCTGGCCCTCTCCGAGCTCGGTATGAACAGAAGATTACAATCGTCGATTTCCTCGGGATTATCAATGTATTCAATTTGAACTTTTTTATTTTTTATTTTTTGATTCTTATAAAGTTGGTCTAAAAGTCCGTTGAATGGATTTTTACCAATTACCCTCACAACAAATGGTTTAGAAGTATCCTCAATTCCCGCAGACTCGGGCCATTCTATGAATCGTGTGAATTTTTCAAGAAAAATTCCCTTCATCATATACTCGCCAGGTTGCGAGGAGATAATTTCTGGTATTCCTAGTAGCACAAGACTAAGAAATAATCTTCCTATGACTTTTATTTTGTTCATTAAAATTTCCAGCCTATTGTTCCTATGACCGATCTGCCCAAGCCAATTGTCCCTTCATCGGCCCACGGATTGTTGGTGTACGTCGGGTAAAATATTCTCGTATTTAACAGATTTGCTCCTCTGACGCTAAAATATAATCCTTTCACAAAAAGATTTTCAATACGGAAATTTGCGCCAACACTTATATAACTTAATACGTCTTTACCGATACGATTTCCATATGTACCATCTGAATTTTTTATTGTTGGATCCCAATATGCTTTCATTTTGTCAACATAACGAGCAGTGATCGAGCCTATTACATCATTATATTGATAAGAAACAGAACCATAACCTAACCAGTGCGGCGAACATGCAGGATCAATATTTTTATCCTGTTGATTTTTTGTATTCTGATATGTTCCGCTTACGTCGATCAATAAATTTCGTACAATTTCAGCTCTCAACGTGACTTCAGTTCCATTTGTAACCATTTCCCCGCTAGTCGAAAAATATGAATAATAAGTGCCATCTGGATTAAATCCTTGTTTTCTCAAAAGAAGATCATTCATGCCATTTCTGAATATGCTGATGCTCGCAGTCACACCTTCATAAAAAGAACCCAAATAATTAATTTCCAGAGTTTGGATTTTCTCAGGTTCCAGGTAACCCTGGATTCCAAAAAAATTATCAATATTTTGTTGGAATGACGGTCGATTGATTGCTTGTCCATAAAGTAGTTTGATTATATGATTTTCACTAATCGTATATAATGCAGCAACACGCGGAATGAAAGCTAATTTAGTATAATCATAATCGTTCTTCAATATGGTTGCAGGTTGTTGGGTTTCGGCAGGAGGAAGTTGCATGCGAATTGTATATTTTGGCATTTGTTCGATGCGCGCGCCGGCTACTAATCTGAGGTTGGTTAACGGTGTATAATTAAATTGAGTATAAAATGCATGAATGTCTAAAGTTTTTCCATCATCTAAATCCACAATAATATGTTTAAATGATGGTTCTGTCGATGATGGAGCAACTAAATCGTTAAAGTCTTTTAAAACAGAATGTTGATAAAGACCGGAAATAAAATCAAGTTGGGAATTTAATTTTACCATGGCATTTATTTCGATTTCGTATGCATCATTACCTACTTCCTGTTCCATATCGTAATTTGGTACATAAATATCAAATTGTGGCTTTACAATTGAACTATGATAACTGAATTTTGTTTTTAAGAATACATTTCCCGAAAGAGGAAAATCATAACCAAAAGCTATTCTCATATTCTCTAAATGTTCAGGACCACCATTCGACACTGAAGGAGCAAGTAAATATTGTTTCATATCGGTTTCGGCATAACTAAAATCTACATTGAATGCTTCTGTCTTTCCAGAAAAATCAAAATACTTTTCTTGATTTTCTAGTTTCCCGCCTGTACGGGAATATTTATTGACATTATACCACTTTAAAATACTGTCTGCAGGAGCCGACATCATTTGATCAAGTGGCTGATCAATACCGCTAGTGCTATAGATCGAAGCATTCAAAACATATTGAAATTTATTTTCTTTACCGGAAATCCGCGCCATAAGTTTTTTTGTGTTTTGCGTGCCTATCGAAGAAGTTACTAGACTTGTGGGTTCATTATCCGAGGTTTCATTGGTGATAATATTGATGACGCCAAAGAAAGCGCCGGTTCCATAAATAACAGAGTTTGGTCCTCGAATTACTTCAATTCGATCTATGGCTTCTACAGGGATGTTTATGGAGTTCAGCGGAAAATTCGATTCATAGTCAAATATCTGATTAACTCCATTCACCAAGATAATCATGTTGCGATTCACAACACCCGTCCAGAATCCTCTCACGCCAAAGTTCTCTCCATCATACGAATAATCGTTAGTTGGGTACATACCTGGAATGTGTTCAAGAATTTCTGCAAGAGTGGAATATCCGTACCGTTCAATATCTTTTCGCTGGATTAATACAACACTGGCAGGAATATCGGCTATCTGTTCCGGCGTTTTTCCGGCTGTCTCCACCTCGACTGAAACGTCCATCAATTCCTTTAAAGACATGGAAAACAATTTTCCCGGAGTATAAGTCTCCTGTGCAAAAGAAATTGAGGATGATAGAAATAGTAATGCTGAGGCTAAAACGATAACTTTTAATAGGTCTGTGAAAATATAATCTTTCATAACCTCTCCTACTTATCTACATTAGTCTCCATCTAATAAATGACTATTAATATTTCTTGTCGTAGATTTTTAAAGCAAAAAGAATGTGAGCATAAGATATAATTTTCTTCAGACGATTACAAGAAAATAATCACGGAAAATTAACTTTTTTCAGCAAGTATATATTTTATTAATTAGTTGTTTGATTTTGTATATTTTACAATTTAGACTGACGGCATTTTTTTTCAGATTCGCACAGTAGTAGTATCTTAAAATTCATACCCCATGCTGACCAGAAATGTTCTGCCTGCTGCCAGATAACCTTTGTCTGCCCACGAATTACTTGTCGTTGTTGGATAATAAATGTCATGATTCAAGAGATTGCTGCACTTCCCATTCACATAATAACCCTTATAAAACAAATCATCGATCCGCAGGTTACAGAATAATTCCAGGTAACCATTCACTTTATGCCCTATGCGGGCGCCATAAGTGCTGTCTGGATTTAAAATTGTTTCATCATAGAAGGGTAACATTTCACCGACATAATTACCCATCAGCGCGATTGTCATGCCCGGCCAGCCCGACTGCTGTCTGGCAGGCAGAAAACGATATGCAATTTTTCCATAGCCCAATAACTTTGGTGAGTAGGCAACCGGTATATTCGTGAAACCAGTTCGCAGGTCTTTTGTCTTCTGATATGTAATGCTTATTTCCACTTGAAGGTCTTCAATCGGTTTTGATTGAAGAGTCAGTTCCGAACCTCTTGTGGACATTCTCCCGCCGTTCGCAAACCAGCTATTGTACTTACCACTTTCAAATTTCGATGTCCGGGAAATCAAACTGTCCAACGAATTATAAAAAAGGCTGGCATTGATTAATACTTTTTCAGAAAGAGTTGCGCTATAATTCAATTCGTATGTTTTGATCCATTCAGGCTGTAACATGGGTAGAGACGGATTAAGATTATTGTTTGTATTCTGAAAAAACGAAGGGCGATTTATTGCCTGGCCATAAAGAATTTTTATAACATTTTTTTCGTCCACTGACCATATAGCCGCCAATCTTGGAATGAATGCAACTTTGTTTTTGTTGTATTCTTGCTCCTGACTAATAAAATGCAAACCTGTAGCATCCGGGATCAATATTCCTAGTGTATAATCAGGCATTTGTTCCAATCTGATTCCCGCAACGAATTTCAAATTATCAAATGGTTGATAATCAAGCTGAGCAAAAATTGCGCGTGTAACAATGTTGTCGTCGGGATCAAGATAGGAATATTGATGTTCTAATGAAGGACCGAACGACGGCAGATCGTACATATTATGCGCATCTAATGTAGAATGGATGGATAAGCCGGATGTCAGATCAAGTTTTTCTGAAAGCTTACTGAATAGATCGAGTTCTCCTTCCCATGCATCTGTCTCCTCATCTTGAACTCCGTAGAAATCCTTAAACAGAAAATCATATTTTATCCATTCTCTATTATTAGAATAAGTTAATTTTCCTTCAAGAGTAATATCATTTGAAAGTATTTTTTTATAATCAAGGAAGATGTTTGTTGCTGTAAATTTCCAAAGTGTTCCATCGGATGGCGCGGGATAAAGATAAAAACTTTCTCGGGCTGACTCATTATGACTAAAATTAAAAGTGAATGATTTGTAACCGGCAGAAAGACTTAAATACTTTTCATTATCTTCCATCCTTCCGCCTGTAGTATAATCTGCCGGAATACCGGCCGATACCAGCGCCGACGGATTACTCATCATTTTGTTTATCGGCTCATCAATCCCGCGCGTGTTATATAAAGAGCCGTTAAAAACATAATGAAAATCCTCTTGAGAGCCTGCAAACCTTCCATAAATTTTTTCGGTTTTCAGAGAACCAGCCGAAGCCGATACTTCCGATATTAACGCTTCGTTTGTAATAATATTTACCACTCCATAGAAAGCGCTGGATCCATAAATTACCGACATCGGTCCTCTGACAACTTCAATCCGGTCGATGGCTTCAACCGGAACATTAATTTTGGCTAATGGATAATCCGAGGCAATATCATAGACCTGATTAACACCGTTGACAAGAATCATGATGTTGCGGCCATCAGCTCCGGGGAAAAAACCCCGCATTCCGGTACTTAGAGTGAAATAGTAATCATTGATAATAAACATACCAGGGATGTTTGCCAGAATTTCCGTAAGATCGGTGTAACCTGCAGTTTTAATGTCTTCACGCGTTAATATCACTACCGATGCGGGGATTTCGTTTATTTTTTCTGCTTTTTTATCGGCAGTGGTTACTTCGACATTCATCAACTCTTTGAGAGACAATGTAAATAAATTTTCCGGCTCATTTTGTTCTTGTGAGAAGGTTGGCGCAAAAAAACAGAGAAAGAAAATGAATGATAATAACGATCTCTGCACAATACCACTTAGTTGGATTTTCATGATATTGATCTCCACAAGTTGTATTAGTGATCGATTTTTTTGCTTTATTTATCAGCCGATATATTAATGGAAACGTGCAAAAGTATTAGCAGAAAAAATATACGCTGGTATTAGTTCATTGTCAAATAAACAACGGATTATTCTAAATATAATCGTAATAAGTCGAAAAATTTTAAGTAAAAATAGGTGAGCTAAAAAGAATATTGCCCAGTAAAAAGGCAAACGATATGACTCGGGAAAGAATTGGAACAATCGGTAATTCAACATTTCTCTTTTTTATTAAGCTTAAATATAGTTTATTGATTCAATATCGAAGCTGTCATTTGCGAGATCATTTTATTTCATGATGAAAGATTTCAATGAAAACCATATCTCTCATTCTCGCGCATCCATACCAAAAAAGTTTTAATCATGCGATATTTCATCAAGCCATCCAAACACTCGAAGGAAATGGATATAAAGTTTATGCTCACGATTTGTATGCAGAACATTTCGATCCTTTATTATCAGTTGATGAGATAGCAACAGACAACATTCCGAAAGAAGTAAAATCCTATTGTGATGAAATACTGAATTCAGACGGACTTGTTTTTATCCATCCAAATTGGTGGGGCCAACCTCCGGCAATCTTGAAGGGTTGGATGGATCGCGTCATGCGGAACGGCATGGCTTATAAGTTCGAAGAGGGCGATTCAGGAGGAGGAATCCAGATCCGATTACTGAAGGGAAAAACTGGAATCGTCTTCAATACTTCGAACACGGCTCCGGAACGGGAGAAGTCAGTCTTTGGCGATCCTCTCGAAATTATTTGGAAGAAATGTGTATTCGAGTTCTGTGGAATTACAAATTATTATCGCAGAACGTTCAGCATCGTTGCAGATCGCACGGAAGAACAGCGGCGCGAATGGCTTGGAGAAGTAGATCAAATTCTCAATAACTTTTTCCCCCGATGAGAGAAAATTATCAATTTAAGATCCTATTTTTTTTACTTTCTTCTCCTTGAATGATCTCGCAAATGGTAAAATGAGGCGGGATACCAACGGACTCCTCAACAAAATGGATATAATTTTATAGTGTACACCTGGGATGCATAACACTTTTCTTCTTGCAAAATCATTTAATGACTTTCTCACTACATCTTCACTCGCCATCCATGCCCACTTCGGAACTCTTTCACGAGCATTGATCGTTACATAATCGAGAGCATCGTGAAATTCCGTGATTGTAAAACCGGGACACAAAGCTTGAATATGTACGCCGGTTCCTCGAATTTCTTCATTCAATGCTTGTGAAAAAAATACGAGATAACTTTTTGTCGAACCATAATTCACACTTCCTCCGGATGGAATAAAAGCTGCTACAGAGGCAACGTTTATTATTCCTCCAGATTTTTTTTTAATCATCGCAGGTAATGCAGCATAACTCAATCTTGTTGGGACTTCCACATGCACGCGGAGCATCGCCAGATGTTTCTCTAATGATACTTTTGTAAAATCGTTCGCACTTCCAAAACCAGCGTTGTTAATCAACAAAGTGATCGAAGGATCGCCTAGAATTTCTCCTTCAACCCGCAACAAGTCGGTCGGATTTGATAAATCTGCAGGAAATATTTTTATCTTTGCTCCGAACTGTGAACGCAACTCGGTAGCTACTGATTCGAGCTTTTGTATCCTGCGTGCAACGAGCGTGAGTGAAAAACCCTTGCGGGCAAGTTGTCGGGCAAATTCAGCGCCGATGCCACTCGAAGCTCCAGTAATAAATGCGTGCATAAATTCTTTCTTTATTTAACTTTAAAATTATTTCCGACGACTTTCTGATATTCAATGTATAAAATATTCTTTAAAACAGAAAGCCCCCGGATTTTATCCGAGGGCTAATCATTTTCTCAATCTTAACCTTGACCTCGATCTTTTATTGCCTTCTCTCAGTCTAGTACATGTCACCCATTCCGCCGCCGCCCATTTGTGGCATCTGTGGTTTCTTTTCTTCCGGCTTTTCTACTATCGTCGCTTCGGTTGTTAGAAGCAATCCGGCAACACTGGCTGCATTTTCGAGTGCTGTGCGTGCCACTTTGGTTGGATCAATCACTCCGGATGCGATCAGATTTTCGTATTTCTCTGTTGTCGCATTGAAACCATAATCGTCTTTGCCTTCGAGTACTTTATTCAACACAACCGAACCCTCCAAACCTGTATTGTTGACAATCTGCCGAAGCGGTTCTTCGAGCGCCTTGCGGATGATATCGATGCCGATCTTCTGATCTTCGTTCGCAGTTTTTACATTTGCAAGTGTCGGAGAAACTCGTAGATAAGCAACACCGCCACCAGGAATAATCCCTTCTTCAACGGCTGCACGCGTAGCATGGAGCGCATCTTCAACACGAGCTTTCTTTTCTTTCATTTCAACTTCTGTTGCTGCGCCGATCTTCAGTACCGCAACACCGCCGCTTAATTTGGCAAGGCGTTCCTGTAATTTTTCTTTATCATAATCCGATGTTGTTTTATCGATTTGGGCTTTGATTTCGTTTATGCGCTTTTTGATGTCGCTCTTTTCGCCCTTACCTTCGACAATTGTCGTGTTGTCTTTATCGACTACTACTTTTTTCGCTGTACCAAGATATGCGACGGTAGCATTCTCGAGCTTGTAACCTTGTTCTTCAGAGATAACCGTGCCTTTTGTCAGAACCGCAATATCTTCTAACATAGCCTTACGGCGATCGCCAAAGCCGGGAGCTTTCACTGCTGCTACCCGAAGTGTTCCGCGAAGTTTATTGACGACGAGTGTCGCTAGAGCTTCACCCTCAACGTCTTCAGCGATTAAAAGAAGCGACCTTCCGCCTTGAGCAACCTTTTCAAGTATCGGCAGTAAGTCCTTCATGGCGCTTATTTTTTTATCATGAATGAGAATAAGTGGATCTTCCAGAACCGCTTCCATCGAATCCGCATCCGTGACAAAATATGGAGAGAGGTAACCGCGATCGAATTGCATACCTTCGACCAGATCGACCGTCGTTTCGGTTCCTTTGGCTTCTTCAACTGTTATGACGCCATCTTTGCCAACTTTTTCCATCGCGTCGGCGATCAACTGTCCAATGATCATGTCATTATTTGCAGAGATAGCACCAACCTGTGCAATTTTATTCTTATCATCACCGACCGTCTTGCTGATCTTCTTCAATTCACTGACAATCTGTGCTACTGCGAGATCAATGCCGCGTTTCAAATCCATTGGATTCGCACCTGCAGTGACGTTCTTCAAACCTTCACGAACAATTGCCTGTGCGAGAACAGTCGCGGTTGTAGTTCCATCACCTGCAACATCGGAAGTTTTCGAAGCAACTTCGCGAACCATCTGCGCTCCCATATTTTCAATCGGGTCCTCAAGTTCAATCTCTTTCGCTACGGTTACACCATCTTTAGTAATTGTCGGTGCACCGAATTTTTTATCGATCACAACATTACGGCCTTTTGGACCGAGTGTTACCTTCACGGCATCGGCCAATTTATCTACACCGCGCTTCAACGCGGATCGTGCTTCAGTATCATATTTAATAATTTTTGCACCCATGGATTTTGACTCCTTAAAATTTAAAAATTATTTTCGTCATGTTTCAAAGAATAGCGAAGATATTGCTTTCGCGCATGATCATGTATTCCTCACCATCGAGGATCACTTCTGTTCCGGAATATTTTCCGTACAAAACCTTATCTCCTATTTTGACTTCGAGAGGTTGGCGGGTGCCATTGTCTAACACACGACCTGTTCCGATTGCCACGACTTCACCGATAACCGGTTTTTCTTTCGCCGTATCTGGAAGAATAATCCCCCCTTTGGTCTTTTCTTCCGCTGGCGCCGGTTTTACGATCATACGATCTGCCAATGGTTTAATTTTCATATTGTCTCCTCCTAAAGATTGAATTAATTTAAAAAGTTATTATGTTATAACGAGTTATCGTTATTAGCACTCTCTTGTGGCGAGTGCTAATATAGTAATAAAAGTTTAATTTGTCAAGGTTTTTTGAAGACTTTTAAATTGGGTTGGTTTTTATTGGAGTCTTTTAAAAAGAACTACTGTAATATCATCTGATTGGGGAGTTCCAAGCGTATATCTTCTGATTGCTTCTTGTAGTTTATGCAGAATTTCATCTACTCCAAATTCCTTCTTTAAAGTTAGAATTTTTTCAATTCTCTCTTCGCCAAATTCTTCATTTTTGGAATTCATCGCCTCGCTGATTCCATCTGTAAACATGAATATTATATCTCCCGGATTTATTTTTATAATCCCTTGAGCGTAAGGTACCGTTGTAGGCAATACACCTAGAATGATTCCTCCCTCCGTTAATCTCTCAAGCATACCATTGCTGCGAACAATATAAGGAGGATTATGTCCTGCGTTCACATATGTAAATTCATGTGAATCTGTGTCGAGAATGCCCCAAAAGAATGTTACAAATCTATCCGTACTCGTTGAGGAATGAATCAGATCATTCAACCTTTTTGTGATATCTGCGAGAGGCAATTCGAGTTTTATCAGAGCCCTGATCGTTGCTTGCAAGTTTGCCATGAGTAATGAAGCAGGTGTTCCTTTTCCAGAAACATCCCCAATTGCGATCATGAACTTCGTGTCAGCAAGCTGAACCACGTCGTATGTATCACCGCCAACTTGCCGTGAAGGCACGTTTACTGCAATTATTTCGTACCCTGCCATAGATGGTAATTTTGAAGGAAGGAGTCCGCGCTGTATCTCTTGAGCAATTTTGAGTTCATCTTCCATTCGTTGTTTTTCGATGGCTTCCAGGAAGAGCCGTGCATTTTCGAGCAATATCATGGCCAAACCGCCGATTGAAGATAAAAATTCCTTATCTGATTCCGAATAAGGTTCTTTATTCATTCTTTCACCAAGACAGATTAGGCCCTGCGTGGTTCCATGCATTATCATCGGAACCGCAATTTTGATTTCCAGTCTATCGAGAGCATTCTTAATATATTCGAAGTTCTCCGGCAAATCGGCAATGCTTATCGGTAATTCTATTTTGCAAAGTTCTTCGAGCAATTTTTTATCTACAATCTCTTGCTGTACTTTGTTCACCACAGCCTTCATCATATCGCCTTCACGGAGTAAAATAATATACCGGCGGACTCCAATCTGTCCCATCAATGTGAACAATAATGTTTTTATAACTTTTTCCCGCTCAAGGCCAGCATTGAATTCTTTGCTCAAATCGAAAAGCGTGTTCAATTCCTGAATTTTTTGATCAAGCGTCCGGTTAACCAAACGAAGTTCATCTATGACAATCGCTTTTTCAATCGCAGTAGCCGATAAATTTATTAGCGAATCGAGAAACTCTCTCTCATCAGACGAAATATCGCCGGAGATCATACGCGGTCCGAGCAGTGCAGCACCTAATAGTTTTTCTTTCGAAAAGATAGGAATAATAAGTTGTATCTCACATTCATGTAATAAAGACTTTAGTGCTCCATCGGAAGTAAGAATTTTTTTTGATTCTTGAAAATCATATGCGGGATTTTCGATGATAAATTCTTCACCGATGAATTTTTGGGGTGCGCCTTTGATGCTTTCTATTCGAAAAACTTTTTCGCTGCGTCGCAGCATCACGCATGCGCGTGCAACCATCAATTTTCCCATGATGGTCAGAAGTAAGTTGTCTAGAATAAATTTGAGGTCAATTGATGAATTGATAATGCGGCTGAACTCAAAGAGAGATTGAAGAGAGTGTGCGTCCGTTGTCTCCCTTTGTTGGAAACTCATCAATTCTTGATCACTCATGGAGTTGCCCGTTGATTCGCTCTCGGAAGATATTTTGTCAGCCGGACACGATTTACTGGTCCGGGTTTAAAATCATATTCTACTTTATCCATCACCGTCTTCATGAGATATACACCGAGTCCGCCACGCTTAAATTTTGTCAGATATTCTCTCATGTTTGGCGGTGTGATAAGATTCGGATCAAAAGGTTTACCTTGATCGGTAATTGTAATTTCAAATATCGTTCCATGCATACTGATGTGAAGGCGAATCGTATTGTTTCTTTCGTAGTTATACGCGTGCTTGATGATGTTGGTGCAGGCTTCGTCTACCGCAAGTGTAATTTTGTTGCAGTCATCTTCGGCAAAACCAAATTGCTGCGCAGCTTCTGCAACGAATTGGCGGACATCCTTCAAGCGTTCCGTTTGATTCGGGATCACAAGTTCTCGTGTACGTGATGCCTGTTTGGTCATGATTGGCTTCTGTCCGTTATTTTCCAGTTTCGAAGAATTTTTTTATTGCTTCCTGCTCATCCTTATAAATCTCGTACAAGATCGGGAAACCGAGGAGATCAAACACATTATACACTTTCGGCGACATATTTGTAAGTTTTATATCTCCTTTTTTCTGCCGGACATCTTCAATGAATGCCATGAAAACTCCGAGACCTGCGCTGCTGATATAATTCAAATCTTTAAAATTGACGACGATATTATACTTTTTATTCGTTATCAACTGTTGAAGTGTACTCTCCAATTCCGGAGCCGTGTGAGCGTCGAGATATCCTTTCAACTCCACTACACTCACTCGTTCATTATCACGAAGTGCAATTTTAAAGTCGTTCATAACTCAGGTTCTCCTTTTTCTCTCGTCGAGAATCTTCATCTCCTAAAATCATATCTATGGCACCTGCCATCGCAATACAACAACCGTAATATCGTCGGTATGGATTCCGTTCCCGGAATGATGTTGTACCGCTTGAATCAACGCTTCTCTAATTTTTTCCGCCGAATCTCTTTGCGCTTCCCGAACTACTTCGCCTAAACGCTCTACTCCAAATTCTTCATTACGATTATTTCGGGCTTCTGTTACACCATCGGTATAAAATACGCAGATATCTCCATTCTTCAAAATAATTTCTTCTTCTTTAATCGTTTCCTCGAATATCGTTTTCGAAGTCAATCCGAGGCCGATCCCCGTCGGTTGTACAAATTTAATATTTCCTTCAGAGAAAAATAACATCGGGCAATGTCCTGCCCGTGAAATTTTCAATCGCGAAGCTACTGGATCGAGAATCACGTACACTAAACTTATAAATGATTTCTTGTCGATATTTCCGGATAATGCATTGTTTGCTTGAACAAGAAAATTCGCAGGAGACTCTGTCAATTTACTTAAAGATTGGAAAATCCCTTTAACTTCCGCCATAACGAAAGCAGCGGACACACCTTTGCCTGATACATCACCAACGGCAATACCGATTTTTTCATTCTCCAGATAAACGATGTCATAATAATCTCCGCCAACCTCCTGAGCCGGAATCGATATCGCAGATAATTCATAACGCCGATCAACAGGTAAAACCTGTGGCAATAATTTTTGCTGCATCTCGCGGGCAAGCAACATATCGCGCTGTAGTCGTTCTCGCTCGATTGACTTCTCAAATAAACGTGAGTTCTCGATGGCAATCATCACGTTATCTCCGAAAGTCGAAATTACATCGATATCATCCTGATCGAAGCTATCGTCACGGCCCTTCGTTGCATACAGCGTTCCGAGCATGCCGTCGTGCGAGAACAATGGAACAATTAACAACGAACCGATAGTCTTTCGAATTTTACCCGCATGTCCGAATCGCTTGTCCAGTGCGAGGTCGTTTAATTGTACGACTTTCTTCTCCTGCTTTGCAATCGAATGCAGCAGGTTGGGATCTTCCCCATTTAATTCTTGGATTTGTTCCGTTGTAATGTTTCGCATGGAAACAATTTCTGTTTTTCCTGAAAGATCCATGATCTCCAGCCATGAACTTTGAGCGTTACAAACTTCAAGCGTCATTCGCGTCACAGTTTTTACAAGATCTTCAAAATTAAAAACTCGCGTGACTAACCGTCCCAGGTTATGAAGTGAGGTAACCTCGCTTTGTTTCCGTTCATATACATCCGCAGTCGGCATATGGAAGACTGTGCTGATAAAAGTCATACCGAAATAGATCGCACCGAATATAGTAACCAGCGTGATGAAGTAATACATAGGCGCGGAATAGTAAAGCAGTGCTTTTTGAATAAAGACGCCGTGATATAGACTGTTAAGGAAGATTAACGCACCCATCAGGAGAATGCCGTATATGATGCCGTATATTTTTTCCCGTTTTGAAAGATAGACAATCCATGAGAGCTTGAAGGAATTTATTACTGCGAAGGTAATCGTGATAACCATGCAAATTACCGTGATAATTCCGGATTCGAGCGGTGGCGCTTCATAAGAAGAAAAAGCAGTAATCAAAAGAGCACTGGAAAAAATTAAAAAATTTCTTCGAGTCCCTTTCTTTTTTCGGAGCAAAACCATGGATTTAAGGTGAAGAAATATTCCGATAGACAGAACACCTGAATTGATAGCAGAAAAATTAGCAAGGATAATGGAATGATAGTCGATGGGTGTTGGATAATTCTTTTGTGAAATAAATCCATCCTTCGGAATCAGTGTAGCTAAAACAAACCACAGGACAAGTTCCAACGTTATAAAAAAAATAATTCCTGCTCTTCGTATTGGATTTGATGTCGACATGACGGACGAAAGTGTACGCCAAAATAGATATACAGAAAAAAAAGCGAAAATGACTAAGATTTCCCGAATAGCCATAAGTCCTGTTATTTCCGTATCCATATTTTTCCGGAATACATCGATAAGTAGAACAACAGAGAATAAAACAATCGGGATGATAATATAAATGAAGCGACGTATTTTCATAAGGAAAAAAGCAGCCTTCTGCTTTTATTTATTTTCACAGAAGGCCACAGTTCTTAAAATCTATGCAGCAAGTTCTGCAAGCAATAAATCGACATCCCGGGCTGCGGGTGATTTTGGATATTCGGTTTTAATTTTCTTATATAAATTTTTCGCATGATCTTTATCACCGTCCTGAGCGTAGAGACGGGCTGCATCTACGAGATAATCCGGAGCGAGAGGTGCGTCGGAATACTTGGTGCCGGCTTTCTCATATAACTCTGCGGCTTTCTTAATATCCTTCTTAGACTCATAACAAGACGCCGCGCCAGCAATCGCAGCCGATTTCATTACTCCCCACGATCCACCAAAATTTTCATAATATTTTAAAGCTTCATCGATTTTTCCAGTAGCATAGTAAGCATTTGCTAAATAAACTTTTGCAATCTCGCCTGCGTCGGAACTACCATAGTTATCTACAATTTGCTTTAAGCCCATTATATTTTTTTCTGGAACTCCTTTAATTGCAACTTCATATTGGTCTGTATCATAATATTGAGATATCTTTGCCAATTCGTTGGACGCCTTGTCTGCATCAGCACCGCGATTATTTATATAGATGACCAGAATAATTGCAAGCGCAATCAATGCAGTTATCGCGTAATTGACATACTTTTTATTCGCAAAGTACATCGATTCGGCTCTTGCCATGTAAGTGACAAGTTTGTCTTCTTTAAGATCGTGTTTTGAAATTCTTTTCTTTGCTCGAAGCATGAATTCTCCTTGAATTTTTCGAATGAACAATGAACTCTACTCGTGCGCCGGCGGGACTCGAACCCGGAACCTTAAGCTCCGGAGGCTTACACTCTATCCAATTGAGCTACCGGCGCCTGAATTATTAATATACAAAAGTTCATAAGATAAGGCAAGATTTTCTTGCCATTATGGAAAAATGGGAATATATTCAAAAACATGTTTTTCAGAGGAAACTCTTCTTGATCAGACGTTTTAATAGTTGAAAATTCATTGTGTCGAGAGATTGAGTCATAAATAGAAAAAAATAAAATGGTTTCGTTTTGATTCAAATGGAAAAATTCAAACAATCTTACAAAGGTAAAATATTATGAAAAAATTATTTCTTTTTTTCTCTCTCAACTTTTTTATTTTGCTATCTCGTGCTTTTTGTCAGCAAATCCCCGCCGATAAAAAAATAGAAGACATTATTCATAAAATGACCATCGCTGAAAAAATTGATTTCATCGGCGGTTATATGGATTTTTACATCCGCGCTTATCCGCAATATGGTATTCCGCAAATTAAAATGTCCGATGGACCGGTTGGTGTGAGAAATTATGGGCCTGCGACATCATTCCCGGCTTCTATCTGTTTGACCGCATCGTGGGATACCTCACTTGCTTCCGATGTCGGGCGAGCCATTGGCCAGGAAGCTAGAGCGAAAGGTGTAAATATTATGCTTGGCCCTGCGATGAATATTCATCGCGCTCCGATGGACGGCAGAAATTTCGAATATCTTGGCGAAGATCCTTACCTCGCCGGAAAAATCGCCTCGCAGTATATTCGTGGAATGCAAAGTGAAGGAGTTATGGCAACTGCAAAACATTTTATGGGGAATAATCAGGAATTTGACCGCAACCAGGTTTCATCCGACATAGACGAACGCACAATGCGTGAAATTTATTTGCCGGCGTTCCAGGCCTCGGTGACCGAAGGACATGTCGCCTCGGTCATGAATTCCTACAATCTCGTCAACGGCATTCATACATCACAACACGATTATCTTTTGAATAAAATTTTGAAAGAAGACTGGAAGTTCGACGGTTTTGTAATGTCGGATTGGGGTTCGACGTATTCTGCAGTTGGCGCTGCAAATGCCGGGCTTGACCTCGAAATGCCGTCCGGAAGATTTATGTGTAAGGACTCTCTCCTGCCCGCAATAAAAGACGGCCGTGTGTCGGAAAGAACGATTGACGATAAAGTGAGACGCATTCTCGGACAATACGAACGGTTCAATTTATTTGAGAAACCGGATATCAGTGAAGGATTTAAAATGGACACTGTTCAAGTACGAAAAACTGCACTTGACGACGCACGAGGAGGAATTGTTTTACTGAAAAATGAAGGGAACATATTGCCTCTTGATTTTTCAAAAATAAAAACTATAGCGGTAGTCGGTCCGAATGCACATCCGGCAGTATTCGGTGGAGGCGGATCGGCGTTCGTCGTTCCGGAACATCCGATTTCATTTCTCGATGCTTTGAAGAAGCTCGTGGGCGACAAGGTAAAGATTACATACGAACCGGGATCGTTCAACAAACAAACATTCCCAGAAAAGTTTTTTACTGAAACAAATTTTTATACCTATGTTGATGGTAAGAAAGTCCCTGGTCTCAAACTTTCCTATCATATCGGGCGAGGACATCGCAATATCTCAGATTCCGTGAAAATCGTTCCATCGATAAATATTCAGTTCGATGAATCGTCGCCTGAAACATCTAAAGGTTATTTGTCTTTGAACTACTCGGGATTTCTAAAAGTCGACACATCGGGAATCTACAGGTTTGTAATTTCATCGAGTGCGATGTTTAGTTTATCGATCGATGGGAAACGAGTTTATAGCAAACATTCGATTGGTTCATGGCCCATTCCGAAAGAATCAATCAGCTCTGTCGAACTGCCTCTCGAAGCCGGCAAAGAATATCAAATCTCATTCGACCATTGGCAGTGGCTTGCGATCGGTGCAGTCCGCCTTGGCTACGAAACACCTGCAGTGCACACACAAACGGATGCGGCTATAATCGATAAAATGCAAAAAGTGGTTGCCGAAAATGATCTGACAATTCTCTGCATCGGATTTAATAACGAGATAGAAACCGAAGGAGCAGACAGAACATTTCAATTGCCCGACGATCAAGAAAAACTGATTAGCGGAATTATTAAGACGAAGAAAGATTTTGTAGTTGTCTTGAATGCCGGCGGAAATGTAGACATGAGAAACTGGCTGGCTCAAACAAAAGGACTTGTATACGCATGGTATCCTGGCGGCGATGGAAACATCGCCGTCGCTGAAATCTTGGCCGGCATCACAAATCCATCCGGGAAGTTGCCCGTCAGTTTTGAAAAACGTTGGGAAGACAACGCGACATATCATAGTTATTTCGACGATGACGGTGATAAACATGTGAAATACAGCGAAGGCATTTTCCTCGGTTACCGGCATTTCGATAAAAATAATATCGAACCACAATTCCCCTTCGGATTCGGACTTTCGTACACAACATTTGAATACAGCAATTTAAAAGTCAACAAAAATAAATTCACTCCTGATGAAGGAGTGGAAGTATCTCTGATCGTAAAAAATTCCGGCAAGGTAGACGGTGCGGAAATTGTACAACTCTACGTCAATCAGGAAGTCTCGGCTCTCCCCCGTCCGCCGAAAGAGTTGAAGGCATTTTCTAAAGTCTGGTTAAAGGCCGGCGAGAGCAAAGAGGTGAAGTTCAAGTTAAAGGAGGATGCTTTCCATTATTTTAATCCCGATAAAATGCAATGGGTAGTTGAACCGGGTAATTTCAACATTCTTGTTGGCGCATCGTCGCGTGATATCAGATTGAAAGAGAAAGTGATAGTTGTGAAATCGAATGATGTACTCTTCCGACAATGATTAAATTGCTGGTCTCACTCCGTCGATACAATTTTATTCAAGATCGGCGGAGTAAGACTGGTTCTGATATGGCACCGGAATAATCTGTATTAGCAACACAATCTGCCGGCAATTTTATTGATGCGACTTGCATGAGATAGGTGACCTACAACTAATCCCAACCCGAAATTCCCATCCGCCGCTTGCTTGCGAAATTTTAACAAGAAGGCAATTTAAACCAACCTTCAGTTTTCCCTTCACGACATCGGTTCCAGAACTCAACGAACGAAATACATTATTCGAAAATATTTTTTCCCCATTAAGAAATATTTCGTTGCCATCATCGCTTCCGATTATAAGCGTAACTTCCTGCTCCACGTCGCTTTTTAACCACGTTACTGCATAAGCAATCGCGTTATCAACGCCGAATAAATCTTTCAGCGATATTTTATCCGTTTTATCTGCTTCGATTTCTCTCCAGTTTATTTTATAATTCTCTTTTCCAATGTACTGATCATGTAAATTAATATTTTTCTCAGGTGCATAATTGATGTCAGCGATATTTTTTCCCGGATCGTAATCGAACGGCCCTGCCACTTGCCATTGAGTGATATATGAATTCTTTGTACCTATTAAAAAATCGGCATTATATTTTTTATCATTAAAAGAATAATTAACGAAAAGTTTTTGTGTTACCGTAAGTCCTAATTCATGATCTGCGAGTGGCGTGAGATCAATCTTTTTTGATGTATTCGGCATTAAATCAAATGTTTGATCGAAGATTGTTTTTTTGTTGAGAGATGTTTCTTCGACTGTGTTCACTTTCATGTTTGTAAATGATTTATCCCCGACATTCGTGAAGGTCAATTCATTGTCTGAAATCTTGATTTGAAGTCCACAAAGCATTGCGAGTATTAGTTTACGATCATTGTCAGAATAATCCGCTCCCTGCAAACGCGAGAAAATAAAATCAGCCGGCTTTTCTGACAATGTCGCACCGAGTAATTCTCTGTGACGACGGTCGTTATTTGCCGATAGATTCTTCTGTTGATTGATTTCATTAGTTTTGAGTTCAACTACAATTTTATTCCGGATGCTTTGTTTTTCTATGGTAACACGGTTTGTTGCAGTCGCTTCGTCATAAACAAACTGCACTTTTTGACCGTTGAGTTTAGCTTCATCCGCTTTCATCGTAGCTGGAAATTCGGCAACGATTGCCCTCTTTTCTATCTGTCCGCCGAACGTTCCTTCCGTCGGATTAATGATGAGAGTGTGGTTCTTGCCATTTCTTTTATATTCCAGAAAGGTTGTCGCACATTTATTTTTTTTATAATCCTGAGTCAAACCATCATCCTCATAAAGAGTAAATGTTCCTTCATCACCATCCAATCCAGGATAGGTTCGGATTACTAATGTATCTAGATCGGTGGTCGTCATGCGCTCCCTGAATGGTTGCATAGGAATTGGTATTCCGCCTTTCGCAAAATATGGAAACTCAAAAATATCGGACCAAACCGTGATCGCATTTTCTGAAGCAGTATATTTTTCGTTTGTAAAAATATTGTACCAAACTCCATCCGGAAACCAAACATTATTGAAGGCTAATTTTTTCTCCCCCATTCCAGGCATCGTAATCGGTGCAACCAACAACGTAGTCCCAAAAAAATATTGTTGGGGTGATTGGTATGCAATTTCTTTGACAGGGTACTCGATGTACATTGGCGACGTAAGTGGAATTGTTTCCGAAACGGAATGATGCACTGATGAATAGATGTAAGGAAAGAATCTTGAACGCCATTCGAAAGCGATCCTCATCGACTCGGTATATTCCGGATCGAAAAGCCACGGACGCTTATCCATGCGTGGATCACGTGTAGAATGCAATCGCAGAGCAGCGGTTGCACTGCCGAACTGCACCCATCGCGTGTTCGTTTCCTGGTCGAAATTTCCCATATGGCCACCGATGTCGTGACTCCAGAAGAAACAGCCAACATTTCCTGCGGTCGATGTAAACGGAACTTCAAACTCGAGCATCGGCCAGATCGCAACAGCATCTCCTGAAAAATGAATCGGATGACGATGATCGCCCCACCCTCCCCACCGGCTGAATGACTGTCCGCGTAAATTATCTTCCGATGTTTTCTGAAAATAATAATGATTGAGCCACTCAAGATTTTTCAGTTGCGAAATGCTTCGAGTGTATTCATACTGCTGCCAATCGAGCCACCAGAAATCGACTCCCCGATCGATCAACGGTTGATGTGTGTATTCATATAACGTATTTAAATATTTTTTATCGGCACAATCGTATGGGATTACTGAATCAATCTTGGTAACACCCATCGCCAAGTTGAATTGTTGATGCATATCTTCGTGCGGTTGCACACCGTCTGACGGATGCAGGTTTAAGGTGACGGCAAGGTCGTTGACATGGAAAAACTTCATAAGGCTATCGAAATCCGGAAGCAATTTTTTATTTATACTCCAGCCTGTCCAGCCATCGTTGTGCCAGTTCATATCGAGCACCATGATGTCGAGAGGAAAATGATGTTCATGATATTCGTTCACGATTTGTCGGTAGTCGGAACTACTGTACGGCCAATAACGCGAGTACCATGATCCAAAAACGTATTTTCGCGGTAGAGGAATTTCGCCGCCGATTGTCGTCAGATTTTTCAGCGCTGTTTTGTAATCATTTCCATATCCAAATAAATACCAGTCTGTTCCGGCATCTGCTTCGCGTTGAGCAATCCAGTCGTCCTTAAATATTGGACGATTACTATCATCCACCAACGACCAGCCGCTTCGGGAAAGCAAACCAAGGCCCAAATCAATTTTCCCGCCAACTTGATCTACGGTTGTAAGAGTTCCTCCAAGATTGAGCGAATCTTTCAAACCGGGATACCAGATTGTTTCTGTCCCACCTTTTTTGATATAAATTTTCAAGTTGTCCGCGGAAAACGGTTTACCATCATTTTTATACATAAGCTTTATATATTTCGTTTTGAGTATTACGTGGCTATTTGAAGTATCCAGAGAAAATTCATGACATCGTGCCGTTCTATCGAAACCAAAGATCGTCGGATTGTCAGTAAATTTATTTTTTTCAGAATATTCAAGCCTGATCAGATTTGGCGTGATGACCGTAAACCGGGCATTACCGGCGAGGATTTCTGATTTATTTTGCGAGTATGAATAATCACCGAGAAGTACAACTGTTAAAAATATTAAGAAAAGATTTTTCATGGTCTATCTCTTGGATTATTGTCTCTAGTTTTTTTTGAAAGCAAACTGAAAACTGCAATTATTTTCAAAAAAATTATTATTTGATTCAACCATCAACATCCTCATCGGCACATCTTCACGAGATATTAGATTGAAAGAGAAAGTTACGATTGTGAAGTAATTAGTTCATGCTAACAACTAACTCTTTTCAAAAAGCCGTTTCCCGATCGGCGGTTGGTGAGCTTGTCGAACCCAGTCGAGGGAAATAGAAAATAACAAAAATTTAACTTTTTTATAGTTGTATCGATTTGCTTCGACTGGTC
Source organism: Ignavibacteriota bacterium (assembly GCA_963835935.1). Lineage (GTDB taxonomy): Bacteria > Bacteroidota > Ignavibacteria > UBA10030 > CAVZMI01 > CAWIHK01. The sequence continues at coordinate 1,446,444 of CAWIHK010000001.1, read as the reverse complement.
GCGGCTACGCTCGATCCAAGTTGCTTGGTTGTTAAAACTTTTTTAGGAGACCCGGCAAATTTGTCGAGATTCTTCATGTTATTTTCTCCTTTAATATCAAAATCTTCAACACATCAAACGGCATTATTTCATTAGTTTGATAAATTCGTCAACGGAAAGTTTAGCGCTCTTCAGAATTGCGCGAAGCGTCCCTCTTGCTATTTCTTTATGGTCTGGCACAGTTAGCGGAATTTTCGAAGGGTGACGTAAATGAACATGGCTGCCTTTTTGATTTCTAATGTAGTAACCAATTCTTTGGAGTGCTTTTATCACATCTTTGCCGGAAACGACGGGAAGTTTGTTCATACTGCAATCGGAAGAATAACTTCTTTTTTCCCACCTCTAACTGATTGAATCGGCAGTCCATCTTCCGCAAGAGACTTTAAATGAAGCTCAATCGCTTCTTTCATATTCTTCAGCGCTTGTTTTTCCGTCTTGCCTTGCGAAATGCAACCTGGAAGCGATGGACATGTCGCGATAATCCAGCCATCTTCATCTTTTTCCAAAACGATTTTGAAATTAACCATACACACTCCTATTTTATATTTCCTAACGCGGCAGAGCCGCAACCAATAAGGTTCCCACGAATCACGCGAAACAACACGAAAATTGTTTTTGTCTTTAGTGCATTTCGTGTGTTTAGCGGGATAAAAATCTTTGCTTTTGCCAAAGGCATGCCTTCGGCATATTGCACAGATTTAACTCATAAGAGAATATAATATACATTATAAGAATCCCTTCTGCAAAAAAAGACAATTCTGCTTAAAAAGCAAAAGTCCGGGTAGATATCATTTCACCAAAATCATTTTTTTTATTTCTACGAAACTCCCAACCTGGAGCTTGTAGAAATAAACACCGCTTGTAAGATTCGAAGCGTTAAATTCAACCTCATAACTTCCTCGTCCTTTTTCTTCATCGACTGGAATGTCTAGACGTTTTAGTCCTTGTAAATCAAAAGCGAATTAAGGTTCATCAATTACTCATTTCAAGCATTCGCTGGATTGGAAGAAGCGCCCGGCGGCGAAGATCTTCTTCCATGTTGATTTCCGGAGCTTGATTTATCATACAGAGATACAATTTTTCCAACGTATTCAATTTCATATACGGGCATACATTGCATGCACACGCTTCTTCCGGAGGAGCAGGAATGAAGATTTTTTCCGGACAAACTTTTTGCATCTGATGAATAATTCCCGGCTCCGTGGCAATAATAAATTTCCCCGCATCAATGGATTGGACATATTTCAATAATCCGGTCGTGGAACCAACATAGGCAGCTTGCGAAAGAACTACATCTTCACATTCAGGATGAGCTATCAAAATAGCTTCCGGATGCTCTTGCTTCAGCGCACGGATTTTCTTTCCACTGAATGTTTCATGAACAATGCATGTCCCCTGCCATAACAGCATGTCGCGTCCGGTGCGCTTCTGCAGATAAGCGCCGAGATTTCTATCCGGTGCAAACAAAATAGATTTCTCCATCGGGATTTTTCTTATTATTTTTTCCGCACTGCTCGATGTGCAAATTATATCACTAAGAGCTTTTACTTCCGCGGTGCAATTGATGTAAGTGATTGCTATATGATCGGGATATTTTTCCCTGAATATTTTATAAGCTTCGGCAGGAGCACTATCCGCCAGAGAACAACCGGCTTTCAAATCGGGCAGAAGAACTTTCTTTCCCGGATTAAGAATCTTCGCTGTCTCAGCCATGAAATGAACTCCCGCGAACACAATCACATCGGCTGTCGTTTGTTCTGCCTTGCGGGCAAGTTCGAGGCTGTCTCCGACAAAATCGGCAACATCCTGAATATCCGATTCCTGGTAATAATGTGCCAGGACAACTGCATTCAATTTCTTTTTCAAAATTTTTATTTCTTTTTCGATATCCAAACCGGCATCAATATCATCCAAAGTCATCATTTTCCCCCACTGTACCTTTTTTCTTCTGAAACACACAATTCAGATCGAATGTTTCATGAATAGAAAGTTATTATCACAGATGAAGTTACGAAAGCATGATAGGAGAAGCAAGTTGACAAACAGCCTGAAATTTGGTAACTTTTATTTCTAAGGAGTATTTTATGGCTGAAGATCTCAGCGAGCGGGAAAAAACAATTCTCAGACATATTGTGCATTATTACGTCCAAGCGGCAATTCCGATCGGATCGCGCTGGATTGCGAAGTATCTAGACATGGGCCTCAGCCCGGCAACAATCAGAAATGTCATGGCCGACCTTGAGTTTATGGGTTTTCTCGACCACCCTTATGCTTCCGCAGGCCGAATGCCAACAGATAAAGGTTACCGGTTTTATGTAGATTATCTTATGGAAGTGGAAGCTCTTCAAGAACAAGAGCAAGATACAATACGGGGAGCTTTGTCTTCAACGGAAGATCAGGAAGAACTATTACGGCAAAGTTCAAAGTTGCTCGGTAAAATTTCGCAGCAATTAAGCATCATAACATCGCCGCATCTTTCTAGTGGAACTTTTGAGAAGTTGGAACTAGTCTCCATCTCCAACTCTCGCTTACTGGTCATTATCTCCATCAAAGGCGGATTGGTAAAAACAATTACTCTCGAAGTGCAAGCCGAACTCAAACGAAATGTCCTTGAGGAATTGTCATCCATAATGAACGAACGACTTTCAGGGCTTACGTTGTCTGATGTTAGAACTTCGTTCGCAGAACGGATGCGGGATGTGAGCGATAATAAATCGGGATTGGTTCGTTTATTCATCGACTCTGTCGATAAACTCTTCGACGATTCACCCGAGCTTGAAAAAATTCACATCGGAGGAACCTCAGATGTTCTCAAGCAGCCGGAATTCGAACATCCAGAGGATTTTAGAAGTATAATTGAATTGATCGATAATCAACAAATGATCATTCATGTTTTAGAGAAGAAAGATGCAAACCAAAGCGGAGTCACTGTTTCCATCGGTTCTGAAAATGAAAATAATGCTTTGAAAAATTATAGCGTTTTGACAACAAATTATAGTCTCGGCGGAGTTAGTGGTGGTGTGTGTGTAGTCGGGCCGCGCAGGATGAATTATTCAAAAGTCGTTCCGCTTGTCGATTATATTGCACGAACGATATCATCAATGTTAGTTTAAAAATAATAGATTAAGATTAAAATGAAAGAAAAAGGGAAAGAAATAAATCAAGATATGCCATTAGAACAAAATAACGATAAGCATCCGCAAGAGGAGCTGTCTGAGGTCGATAAGTTGAATCAGCGAATCTCGGATTTAGAAAAATCTTTGGAAGTTTCAAAAGATATGCTTTTACGAAAAGCGGCAGAGTTTGAGAACTACAAGCGAAGAATGGAAAATGATATTTCGATCATTAGTAAATTCGCGACTGAGGCATTAATTCTCGAACTCTTACCGATTCTTGACGATTTTACACGATCTCTAAAGAGCGGGAAGGATCGGCGAGAATTTGGAACTTTTTATCAAGGGATCGAACTCATCTATACAAAATTAATAAAATTTTTAAATTCGCAAGGCGTGAAACCGATGGATGTTGTTGGGAAAGATTTTAATGTCGATTTTCACGATGCTCTCATGCAAGTACCAAAAGAAGGAGTCGCTCCTCATACAATTCTCGAAGAAGTCGAGAAAGGCTACATGCTGAAGGATAAAGTTTTGCGACATGCTAAAGTGATTGTGGCCTGTGAACCACAAAGTGTCCCGGCAAATCCAAGCGATACGGTTAAGGAGTAATAATGGCAAAACGTGATTACTACGAAGTGCTTGGAGTCCCGCGAAGCGCGTCTCAAGACGAGATAAAAAAATCGTACCGGAAACTTGCATTACAGTATCATCCGGATCGCAACCAGGGTGATAAAGATTCTGAAGAAAAATTTAAAGAAGCAACGGAAGCGTACGAAGTCTTAAGCGATAATGATAAACGGCATAGATACGATCAATATGGTCACGAAGGACTTCGTGCCGGCGCCGATTTCCATGGTTACACTGATATGAATGATATCTTCGGCGCTTTCGGAGATATTTTTGGCGGCGGCATTTTTGATGAAATGTTCGGAGGTGGAAGACAACAACGGCAACGCCGCACATCAGCCGGTTCACCCGGCTCAGATTTGAAAGTTCGAATACGATTGACGCTCGAAGAAATTGCTTCAGGGGTTGAGAAGAAACTTAAAATCCGCAAATATAAATTGTGTGATGTTTGCCGCGGCAGCGGTGCAAAATCTGGAAGCACGTTAACAACATGTCCGATGTGTAACGGTACTGGAGAAATAAGACAAGTCTCGAGGTCAATGTTCGGTCAATTCGTAAATATTACTACTTGCACTACATGCGGCGGTGAAGGACGAATAGTGAAAGAACCTTGTTCGAATTGTTCCGGTGAAGGCCGTGTACATGGAGAAACAACTATCAAAGTCACCGTCCCTGCAGGGGTTGCGAATGACAATTATATTCCACTGCGCGGACAAGGAAACGCAGGCCGGCGTGGCGGACCTGCCGGAGATATAATCGTGGTTATTGAGGAAGAGCCCCACGAAAATTTTCAACGTCATAATGACGATGTTCTTTTTGATTTACTGTTGAGTTTTCCTGAAGCCGCAGTAGGCGCAGAAGTTGAAGTCCCTACACTTTCAGGACGCTCACGACTTAAAATCGATGCCGGAACTCCAGCAGGCCGCATTTTAAGAATGCGCGACAAGGGAATTCCTCATATAAATAGTTATGGACGCGGTGATCAACTCGTCCGAATTAACATTTGGGTTCCAACAAAACTCAACCCGAGAGAGAGAATTGCTGAGAGATTTATCGAAATGTGAAAATATTACTCCAACTGATAACGAACGCAAGAAGACAAGTCAGTCTTTTTTCGATAAAATGTAGAACAAATTCGTGATTATATTCCAATTTCATGTCCATAACTACAATACTACAAAAGATCGGATTTACAACAACTGAGAGAAAAGTTATTTACTTTCTCGTAATAACATTGTTAATTGGTATTGGAATTCGATTTTATCAATCATATTCAGAGACCGGTGCATTACCGCAATATGATTATACCGTGTCCGATAATGAATTTGCAGAAAGATCCGCATCACTCCAAAATTCGGATGGGGACATAAAAAATTTTAACAACCAAATACCGGCTGCAAAATCTAAAGAACCCGGGGAGATTGTGAGTATAAATACTGCAACAAAAAATGACCTAATGAAATTACCGGGAGTTGGACCTGCACTCGCTGATCGAATTTTGGAATACAGGACGAATCATGGAGAGTTCAATTCCCCTGAAGAATTAATGAATGTGTCAGGTATCGGTGAAAAGAAATTTCATAAATTCCAACAATATATAAAAGTCCCATGATGCTTCGATCACAAAAATATCTCGGAATCCATTTCGTCGACGAATCTATCTATCTTATTGAAATGGAACACAATCGCGGTGATTACATGATCACTGCAATCGATACCATGAAGTGTGAAACTAACTACTTTGCGGAAATCGAAAAATTTTCTCCAGAACACCCGGATTTTTTGCAAAAGCTTCTGCAGGACATCAAAGTTTTGTTCTCACGTTCAAAGACGTCGGCAAAAAAAATTTCCTGCGCAATTGACAGCAAAAATCTTTTCATAAGCGAAATGCCGACAGACAATTCACTCTCACAAGACGAATTAGAGGATCATGTGAGATGGGAGATCGCGACAAATCTCGGAGCCGTTGACGATCGTGAATTTTCGACCGACCTTATTACTTTTGCAGAAGTTCCGGAAAAAGGTATTCATGAAAAATTGATTATTTCCGTCCGCCGAAATTTTGTATGGTCGATGCAACAAATAGCAAAGGCATTGGGACTTTCGTTGAACATAATGGATGTCGACCATTTATGTGCGGAGCCTGCTCTGTTATATAATTATCCTGATCTTACACATCAAACAATTGTTTCTATTGGTCTGAAGAAAAACTCTCTTGATTTCAGCATCATCAGAACAGGTCAATGTGTTGCTTATTCATCTGCGGAATTTGCGGCGACGCGAGAGGTTATTCCTATTATTTCAGAATTGTTGAACGAATACAGTCATCTTAAACCTGCAAAGGCGATGGTACACGGGCCGCTTGTGGGAACCGAATTATTGCGCCTTTTCCGCGAACAGATGCCGCTGCCGTTTGAAGTAGCCGACTCTTTCAAAAAAATGAAATTTTCAAAGCAGTTGCGCGACGGTTTAAAATATCGACGGCTCTCTCATCATTTTACACCTGCCGTAGGAATTGCAATGCGAAAGTCATAGCGATGCGTATCATCGCTGGAGAATATCGTGGGCGATTGTTGAAATCGGTGAAAGACCGGAGCGTTCGCCCGGCAACCGACCGTGTTCGGGAATCACTATTCAATATTCTAACCAATCAATTTACATTCGAAGGTCTTTCCGTTCTCGATCTCTTTGCCGGTTCAGGAAGTGTCGGGCTTGAAGCGTTAAGCAGAGGCGCATCAAGGGTTGTTTTTGTCGAATATTCGTATCCTGTTGTTAAGATACTCTCTGAAAATATTTCCTCACTTGGTTCTGGCGCAGAATCACGATGCGAGGTGATTCGTCTTAATGCATATCGATTTCTCAAAGAAAATCTCCAACAGTTCAATGTAATTTTTGTCGACCCGCCTTACGCACAGGATGAAGTGGAAAAACTTCCCGATCTTATTTTCGAACGAAACTTGATTCAACAAGATGGAATACTCGTTATGGAACATACAAAAAAAATTTGCTTTCCACCTTCATCATTATATATTATGACTGATCAACGAGCATTCGGTATGACGATGGTTTCATTTTTCCAATCCACAGGACGGAAAGGACTCTCATGAGAATCGCTATTTATCCAGGGACTTTTGATCCCGTTACATACGGACATTTGGATGTGTTGGAGCGTGCTACCGAGATGTTCGATAAGGTTATTGTCACTGTCGCACGAAATTCATCCAAGACTCCGCTCTTTACAACGGAAGAACGGATGGAAATGCTTAAAGACGCCACAAAAAAACTCCGCCAGGTTGAAATCGATAGCTTCGCCGGTTTAATAGTTGATTATGCGAAACAGAAAAAAGCAGCGGCGCTTATCCGTGGCCTTCGAGCTATATCGGACTTTGAGTTTGAATTTCAAATGGCTTTGATGAACCGGAAACTAGCACGGAAATATAAACTTACAACTGTGTTTTTGATGCCGCATGAAAATCATACATATTTAAATTCCTCAATCGTCAGAGAACTCGCACGTCTCCATGGCGACATCGGTGATTTTGTTCCGCCTCTCGTTAAGAAAATGCTGCAAAAGAAGATGGAAGAAAAACGGAGAAAATTTGTTTTATGATGCGTTCTGAAAAAGTTCGAAGTCTGCCCGAATCTCTAACTATAGCCCTTACAGCACAGGCTATGATTATGAAGCGACAGGGAATCGATTTGGTGAGTTTAACGGCAGGCGATCCGGATTTTCCTACGCCGGATCATGTAAAACAAGCCGCCATAAAAGCTATCGAAGAAAATTTTACACATTACACGCCGAACATCGGCATGCCGGAATTGCGTGAAGCAGCGGCAATAAAATTCAAAGAAGAAAACAATCTCCGCTTTACGCCAGACCAGATTCTCGTTTCATCCGGTGCAAAGGCTTGCATTTACATGGCTCTCCAGGCATTGTGCGATCCGGACGATGAAATTTTATTTCAAGCTCCTTATTATGTCAGCTATCCCGATATGGCACGGCTTATCGGAGCGAAACCGGTTTCGATTCCTACGAAGGTTCAGAGCGGTTATAAAATCACACCCGAACAATTACGGAAAGCCATTACACCACGCACAAAAGTTTTTATTTTTAACTCACCATCCAATCCGACCGGAGTAATGTATTCGCGCGATGAGATCGAAGCTTTTGCGGACGTTATTCATAAAAAGAGTATCTACGTTATCTCCGATGAAATTTATGAAAAAATCCGATATGATGGTCTTGAGTATTTCAGCATCGGAGCAATCGACGCTATTCGAGATCATGTAGTAACAGTCAATGGCGTTTCAAAAGCATTCGCGATGACCGGATGGCGTATCGGTTATATGGGCGGACCTCCGGAAATCATTAAAGCCGCCGCGATAGTACAAGGGCAAATCACCAACAATGCAAATTCAATCGCACAGAAGGCTGCCGTTGCAGCACTTCGGAGCCCGCAGACTACGGTTGCAACGATGTTGGAGGAGTTGCAACGCAGACGAGATTTTTTAATGAATGAAATTCAGCAAATTCCTGACTTAAAGGTTCAGAAACCTTCCGGCGCTTTTTATCTCTTCCCGGATGTGAGCGCCTATTATGGGAAAAGGTTGAAAGGACAGGCTATTCAAACATCGATCGATGTATGTCAATATTTACTCGAACACCATAAGATTGCGCTTGTCCCCGGTGTTGCTTTCGGGAACGATAAATGCATCCGATTATCCTACACGGTTTCTATGGCTAATCTTGAAAAAGCCGTTGCACGTTTTAAAAAAGGATTTGAAGCATTGCATTCTTGATGAATGTAAAAAGTGAACAAGTGTTAAAGCTTCACGAGTGGAAAATCAGATTTATGAGAGTATTAAGAATATTACTTATCTTGCTGTTATTTGTCTTTTCTTTACAGAACTATGGCAATCTCCCTGATGAGATTATTAACGGACTGTATTTTATTCTTCTATCGTTATTATCTCTCCTCTTTTATTCTCCTGTCGATGGTAAAAAAGACAAATTACTCTACATTTTATTTTCGATTTTATCGATATTCACAGTAACCTTTATTCCGTTTAGTTATAAACTTTTTCTTTTATCGGTGTATCTTTATGCGTTAAATTATTTAACCAAAAAATATATACAGTCATACGCAGAAATAAAATCATTATTTATCTGTTCCTTCGTCTTATTGATTTTGGTATGTTTCTATCAAACTAGTTCTCTGGTCTGGATCATTACCCAGAAAGTATCATACGGTTTATCATTTTTCAATTCCTTTATACTAAACAATACATTCGGACAAAGAGGACTAGCTTATTCAGGTCTTTTAACTCTAGTTGTATTCATTATTTATTTTGTGAGTGTATTTAGTAGCTCGGAGAATAAAAATAAAGTACTATTTTTTATATCACTTTTGTCATTACTTATAATATTTTTACTCTATTCAATTTTCACATCTTATCTTCTAAATGTTATCATAGCCCAAAAGCCTGAATATATTTATGAAATATTTCACTATGATATAAGTTTTATATTCTTTATTCCCTCTGCAATAATTTTACTAAGGAAATATCCACCGAAAGCTTTTGATAATTATGATGGAACTATAAAAATTACCAAACAAAATATCTGTGCAGTAGCATTATTTGTTCTATCATTCTTTATATTGACATTCAATGTAACGGTTCCAGAAAAAAGAGGTAACATATATTTATACAAAAATGGGAGCTTTAATTGGGATTTACCTACCTACAAAAGCTTTGGAGCACTCAATGGGGGTATGTTTGGTTTGCTCCCAGAATTTTTGAGAGATATGGGATTTGGTGTAACCCAAGATACTATTATTACTCAATCGCATTTACAAAACTTCAATGTGCTGGTACTGATTAATTTGAATAAGAAATTTTTATTTTCAGAAAAGCAATGTATATATGATTTTGTTAATAACGGCGGATCACTACTAGTATTGGGCGATCATACGGGAAACGAAGTTATTCGGAAACCATATAATGATCTGCTAGAGCCATTCAAAATCGAATTCAACTTTGATAGCGGAATACCATTTATTAATCATTGGGTGAGAGGGATTGACTTTCGTCCGCACTATATAAACCAAAGAGTAAAAAACAATTTTAATGTGCATTACGGCATTGGCGCAACTCTTACCATAGATAGTAGATCAAACCCAATTATCACTGGTAAATATGGCTTTTCAGATTTGGGAAATTATCAAAATAAAAACAATGGTTATTTAGGAGATATGCTGTTTTCGTTGAACGAAACCGCTGGAGATTTGGTGTTAGTAGCCGAGCAATCTTACGGCAAAGGAAAGATTTTAGTTTTTGGAGATACATCCCCATTTCAAAATTCTGAAATGAATGAAGATTCTAAATTTGTTCTTGATACTTTTGACTATTTGTCAAACCCAACGTTTGAAATAAGTCTGCAGAATTAATTCAGAGGACATATCGAGATTTGATTCGAGGCATTAGCACACGAAGGTATGAAGAAGGAGTGAGTAAATTTCTAGAAGGGTATGGAACGAGTTCGAGCAGTGTAAGCAGAAGAATGATTGCAGCAACGGCTCAAAAGATAAAAGAAATGTTTGAACGACGGCTGGAAGAATTAGAGTTGGCAGTGTTGATGATCGATGGAATACACATTGGTGATTATACAGTAGTGATCGCGTTAGGAATTGATACTAAAGGGATTAAGCATGTTCTTGGGGTATGGGAGGGATCGGCAGAAAATACGACGATAGCGAAAGGTTTGTTGGAAAATTTGATAGATCGTGGATTACACACAGAGCAATTATATTTGGTAGTGATGGACGGATCGAAAGCCTTGCGGCGAGCTGTCATTGATATACTTGGAACAGACACACATGTCCAACGCTGCACAGTTCACAAGAAACGTAATGTGTTAAGTTATCTTCCAAAAAATCTTCAGGGAGTTGTCAGCAGAAGAATGACGGAAGCATATTCGATGAACGATGCAGTGAAAGCAAAAGAACGGCTGCTATCAATTGCGCAGGACTTGGAGCAAGAGCATTCGTCGGCTGCAAAAAGTTTACGTGAAGGATTGGATGAAACGTTGACGCTGCATCGACTTAATCTTCCTCTTGCTCTGCGCAAATCATTGCAATCGACAAATCTGATCGAGTCGCTCAATTCAGTTGTTCGACAGAAAGAGAGGAATGTAAAATATTGGAAGACTGAAGAACAAGTTACACGCTGGGTTTGTGCTGGAGTGTTGGAAGCTGAAAAAGGATTTAGAAGAATAAAAGGTTACGGTGCATTACCAATATTAATTGACGCGTTGAATAAAAATAAAAAACAAAATTTGCTTGTCGCATAAAAAATATTTATGTTGACAACAACCTCAAATTTCTATCGCTGAATTTCAACTAAGAGTGGGACATTCTCGTTTGAAATAAATTATGCATTAATATTTTCTCTGCTGTGTTTATTCATCAGTTTATTTTTGGTTCTATACAACCAAAAGATAAATATCTCTTTATTGATGATTCTCTTAATTTTCGGATACTTCATTATTTTTATCAATGGGATATTCAATCGACATAGAGATGAAACAAACTTGGATGCAAAGATTGTCTATATCGATAAATCACATATGGAACGTTTTAATTTTGATCAATGGGAGACAAACGGTTTAGGCGGAACTATATTGTGTTTTTTGAGGAGTGGTTATTTTCCCCTTCAACTTGATCACTTTGATGAAGAAAGACTTGCCCGAAGTAAGATTCTTCTATTAGTTTCTCCGGCCAAACCTTTTTCGAAAAGAGAAATCGAAATCATGGGCAAATATATCGAGCAAGGTGGTTTTGTCATTCTAAGCTGTGGATGGGAAGAAAGTGCTTCTGTAAAGGACCTTATAGATAGATTAAATGTAAAGATACAAAATATTCCATTGGGCAAACTTGAGGGTTATCAAAATTCATCAGGACTTTCAATCCCGAATGCATGGTCTGTCGACTCAAAAGACGGCGATGGTGAAGTACTAACTCAAAGTTCAGGCTATCCGGTAATTCTTTTTAGAAGAATTAATAGAGGTGGTTTATGCTTAATCGGAGATTCTAATTTCTTTCTAAATTATAATATCGAAGCTATATATTCGTACAACATTAATAATATATTGTTCTTTAGAAATTTACTCCAAAAAATCAATAATTGAGAATCTATGAAAGCGGTAATGTGGTTGTCCCTTTTATTATTGTCAGCAGCATGGTGGTTCTTGATAAATATATTCTTCCTGCCACAATGGGAAGGATATTCTGTTGTTCTGCATTGGATCTGTTTTATTTGTTATTTGTTCCATGAACCAAATAACTGTTTCCCTCGATAAAAAAACCTATTTCATTATCATTCCTTCAGTACTTAGTTGTTTAGTATTTCCCTTTCCTTTTCAATGTGGTTTCATTCTATTAATTTTTGCTTTGTTGATGAACTTGTTAAACAAAAATATTTTCCATTCGATTGCCAATGGTATAATAGTCTTGAGTATTGTTCTCATTGCCCAGACTATATTTTTCCCTCTGTACTATTGGTTTGCTCCTCAACATCATAATATTCAAATATTCTCGCCATTTTTAATCGGGTTATTAAAATTGGTTGGTATTAATTCTTATTGGCACCAAAATAGCATCTATATTGAAAATACATCCGGCATAATAAATTTTACAACTACATTTGAGAAATCAGGTTTTGATTTTGCATTACTTTTTATTTTTGGTGCTATTGCCGTAATTTCAATATTTAGAAAAAATAATTGGTTGAAAAATATCGCCTCACTCCTGTCCATTACTTTTCTCTATGGAATAATCAGATATTTCTTCTTTCTTACTGTTTATGTGCACATGAATCGACTAAATATTTTTTGGGATCGTTGGTTTATAACTTTTTCATTTATTCCGCTGGCATTACTTCTCATGAAATATCTTCCATTCAGCGGATCAACTTCCATCCCATTAAAGATCGCATACAGTAAAAATAATATTTTGATTTGTGTATTCATGTTTCTATGCACTTTTCTAATGACAGGTGGATTATTCTTTCAAGATCCCGGAATTAAAAAGCAAGGACGTGTCGTAATAGACGAGAAGCATAGCAACTGGGAATGGACAACACAAAAATTCGACACAACGTGGTATGGAGAAAAATCGTGCTACAATTATTATTGCTTATATGATTTCTTAAACCACTATTATAAAGTTGACAGAAACTATGATAGTATCACTTCACAAAACTTAGAAAATTACGACATCCTTATTATTAAAACACCGACAAATTCCTTTTCCTCAAATGAAGTAACCGCAATCGTCAACTTTGTTGAAAACGGTGGATCTTTATTTCTCATCGGCGATCATACAAATGTATTTGGGATGAGTTTGTATCTTAATCAGATTGCAGAGAAGTTCGGTTTTAAATATAATTATGACGCAACATACGATTTATCAACCGGCAATTTAACATTTTATGAACCAATGAAATATTTAACTCACCCTGTATTTCAGAATGTCAATTTCTTATTATTTGGCACCTCGTGTTCTTTAGAAACATCGTTATTTGCCGAATCCATTATCACTGGATATGGCATCAAATCGATGTATGCCGATTTTTCAAAAAAGAATTTCTTTCCGGATGTGCCGGAATCGCCCGATATGTCAGGCGGATTGTTCACACAAATGGCTGGAGTAAAGGCTGGTAAAGGAAGAATTCTATTTTTTACAGATAGTACAATATTTTCAAACTTTTGGATGTTTATTAGCGGAAAACCAGAATTGTTGTTGGGGAGTTTAAATTGGCTGAACAGGCAAAACTATTTGGTATTTTTGAATTATCTCTTAATAATTTTGGGAATTGGTTTTTGTATTCTTTTCTTCATTCTACGGAATAAGTATAAAACCACTCCAATTTTATTTGCTATACTCCTTTTTGGTAATATGGGAATCGGTGGCGGAATAGTTGCCAATTATTTTCTAAATAAAATATTTTATGAATTGCCAAGCCCTCATACAAAATATACTACAGTCTCGTTTGACCTGGAACATTCTAATATTGAATTGCCGGATAAAGTATTAACTGGGAATCAATATTCCAGTTATAGTACGTTTTTTGTTTGGACACAAAGGATAAATCTATATCCTAAAATTGATTATTCACTTGACAATGCAATTAAGAATAGTGATATTCTTTGCATAATCAATCCAAATAAAAATTTTTCTGATAATCAATTACAAAACATTTTCTCTTTTGTCTCAAACGGAGGAAAGTTATTGATTATGGATAATATTTTGAATATTGAATCAACCGCGAATAGATTATTACAAAAATTTTCAATGTATTATCAATCACACATATTTTATCAAAACTTTTCTTACGATACTGTTAAAAATAAAATCTCATCCACACAAAAATACTTAACAATATATGGCGGTAATCCTTTATTGTTTAACGATAGCGGCCGAAGTGTTGCAAACTATATGCAGATCGGAAAAGGAAAAGTGATCGCATTTTCAGATTCACAATTGTTTTCCGATGCGATTATGGGTTCTTCAATTGGTTTTCCTAATAACAACCAATTAAAAATATTTAAATTTGAATATAAGCTTTTTGATAAAATTTCTCATTAGATATTAGGAATTGTCCTATGCAAACAAAAAAGATATACATCGGTTTAATAACGATTATCTTAATTGTTATTGCATTCTTTTTATTTGTGGGCTCAAGCGGCTCAGTGGGAGAATGTCCCACTCTTAGTTGAAATTCAGCGATAGAAATTTGAGGTTGTTGTCAACATAAATATTTTTTATGCGACAAGCAAATTTTGTTTTTTATTTTTATTCAACGCGTCAATTAATATTGGTAATGCACCGTAACCTTTTATTCTTCTAAATCCTTTTTCAGCTTCCAACACTCCAGCACAAACCCAGCGTGTAACTTGTTCTTCAGTCTTCCAATATTTTACATTCCTCTCTTTCTGTCGAACAACTGAATTGAGCGACTCGATCAGATTTGTCGATTGCAATGATTTGCGCAGAGCAAGAGGAAGATTAAGTCGATGCAGCGTCAACGTTTCATCCAATCCTTCACGTAAACTTTTTGCAGCCGACGAATGCTCTTGCTCCAAGTCCTGCGCAATTGATAGCAGCCGTTCTTTTGCTTTCACTGCATCGTTCATCGAATATGCTTCCGTCATTCTTCTGCTGACAACTCCCTGAAGATTTTTTGGAAGATAACTTAACACATTACGTTTCTTGTGAACTGTGCAGCGTTGGACATGTGTGTCTGTTCCAAGTATATCAATGACAGCTCGCCGCAAGGCTTTCGATCCGTCCATCACTACCAAATATAATTGCTCTGTGTGTAATCCACGATCTATCAAATTTTCCAACAAACCTTTCGCTATCGTCGTATTTTCTGCCGATCCCTCCCATACCCCAAGAACATGCTTAATCCCTTTAGTATCAATTCCTAACGCGATCACTACTGTATAATCACCAATGTGTATTCCATCGATCATCAACACTGCCAACTCTAATTCTTCCAGCCGTCGTTCAAACATTTCTTTTATCTTTTGAGCCGTTGCTGCAATCATTCTTCTGCTTACACTGCTCGAACTCGTTCCATACCCTTCTAGAAATTTACTCACTCCTTCTTCATACCTTCGTGTGCTAATGCCTCGAATCAAATCTCGATATGTCCTCTGAATTAATTCTGCAGACTTACTAAATAATCCGTACGTCTTCAAACTCCACGCATGCTTGTTCTCAACATCCACAACTCGGGTGACAAATATTTTTTTCCTCTTTCCATTTACGATCACCGATCCTGGATTTGTTCCATGTCGTGTGCACTGCCGATCAGGTAAATGTTTATATCGTTCGCCTGCAAGTGATTTGACTTCTTCTTCCATGATCGTCTCCATCACTTGTAAGGAGATGCCTTCCATTTCTTCCGAGAGCGATTCTTTTAATCCCAACAAAACTTCTTTCACTGTGTCAACGATCTTTTCTTCCAACTTCTCAAAATGTTTTCCGCTCGTACTGTTGATTACTTCATTCGCTTTTGCTACTTTGATCTTGTGCATGGCGATAGTCCTTTCTTTGGTGTTTAATAATTTGAATCGTTATTTTCTCACCTCAGATTAACTATCGCCTGTATTTTTTTCAAGCGCTATTTTCAACTAACTTCGGGACATCACCGTTTAACCGCGGGCAATTATATTGTTACACCTCAAAATTCGACATTTAATTTTATTCCCGCAAGTCGCACTGTAACAATAGTGGACAGTAATGCCACTGATATAAATTTCGAAACATCACTTATCGGTGCTTGGATAAGCCAATCAAGCGGAATTTCGGATAATCTCTATGGAGTCTCCTTCACCGATGCCAACACAGGAACGGCGGTAGGAGATGGAGGCACAATACTTCACACGACTAATGGCGGAGTGAATTGGACGAGCCAGTCGAGCGGTACTTCGAACCTTCTTTATGGTGTCTCCTTCATAGATGCAAACACAGGAACGGCAGTTGGGGCGTCAGGTACAATTCTTCGCACCACGGATGGTGGGACAAACTGGACGAGCCAATCAAGCGGAACTTCGAATAATCTCTACGGAGTCTACTTCACCGATGCCAAAACAGGTACTGCTGTTGGCATCGACGGTATAATTCGCACTACAAATGGTGGAACAAGTTGGAGCCAGCCAACCAATATGGTAATGGTCTGTTTATGTGTTTTCTTCATCAATGCCGATACAGGAACCGTGGGGTCATGTGCTGGTTCAGTTTTTCATACTACCAATGGCGGGTCAAGTTGGACAGATCAGTATTGTGATACGTATCAGCTCCATGGCGTATTTTTAATTGATGCTAATACAGGAATAGGAGTGGGTGGCAATGGTGTGATAGACCGCACGACAAATGGTGGGGGAAATTGGACAGAGCAAGTAAGCGGAACATCAAATTATCTATCTGGAGTCTGCTTCACCGATGCCAACACAGGTATTACTGTTGGCGATTCTGGCACAATTCTTCATACTACTGATGGAGGGATTACATGGGAAAGCCAGGTAAGCGGAACTTCGAATAATCTCAATGGTGTTTCCTTTATTGATGCCAACCATGGATGGGCGGTGGGAAGTAATGGCACAATTCTTCGCGCACCAAGCAGTGTTGGAGTTAAAAACATTCCAAACTCCGAGACCATAATGCCAAATCAGTTTATATTAGAACAGAACTACCCGAACCCGTTCAATCCATCGACAATCATCAGTTACCAATTGCCAATGCGAAGTTTTGTAACAATAAAAGTTTATGATAATCTTGGAAGAGAAGTAAGAACGCTGGTTAACAAAATTGAAAATGCAGGTAGTCATTTTGTGACTTTCAACGCAGGCAATTTACCGAGTGGAGTGTATCTTTATCGATTACAAGCGGGGAGTTACAGTGCTACGAAAAAGCTCTTGCTCTTGAAATAATTTCAGGCAATTCCTGCAAAAAGATAAAACTAAATTAGCAGAACAGGTCTCAGTAGTCAAATGTTATGAGTTTGATTACATTGTTATTGTTATCTTCTTCCCTTTGTATTTTACTGTTGTGAACTTTTCACTTATCGCAATCCCAGTCCCGTGATCTTTTGAAACGATCACGATATTGAAGGTTCGATTTTTCAGCATTCCAGGAAATTTTCCTTTACGGTCGCTGATTGTGAGTTTATGTTGCGAATCATCCCATATGAAATCGATTGTGGCGTAAACACCTTTTTCGTAGTTGTAATTGTCGTTTTCATCTTCATAGAGTGTGAAACTGCCGTCTGCGCCGGAATAAATCCGTAATTCAATCGGATCGGCCGGTTTCTCTGTCGAGTACTGAAGGAATTGTCCCATCGGAATAATCGATCCGGCTTTGACGAACAATGGAATTTTTTCAATAGGTGCATCGGCCGCAATTATTTTCCCTCCCTCATATTTCTCGCCTGTCCAGAAATCATACCACGCGATATTTGCAGGAAGATAAACCGCTCTTACTTTTTCCTTTTTCTCTTGGGTCTGTTCCTTTGCGAAAATCCCTGGGGTCTTCCAGAAGAGTAGCATTCTCGCAGCGCCCGTTGAGCTGTTTTCGGTCTCAAGCTTGAAATTATATTTCTTACCCGCCGTAAGTTCCACTACTTCGGAATATTGCTCTACACTTGTGTAAATCATTTTAAGAGTGTCGCCATTCAAAATTATACGTTTCGGGTCGAAACTTTTTAAGTGAAATTGATGCTTCCCTGTTTCCTTCGGGACAATTTTCCCATCCCACGTCGCCGCGTACGTGGAATCTGTGAGATAATCCGGCCTTCCTGTGTACCAAATGAAATCGATTTTTTGATCGATCTGTTCTTTGCTCAATTGTGTACGTGCGGCATCTTTGTAATACCGTGCATTCAAACCGTGCGTGCTGTCGTTCGCCATGAGAAATTCAGTTTCAATCAATTCGCTTGCTTCCGGCGGACGATGATACATGTATTCCGTAATCGGACAAACCATCAACGATGAACCGAACATGAATTGATCCGCGATTGAGTATGTGTGTTGATCGGCAGAAAAATCCATCGGAAGTCCGCGCATGATAGTGTAATCTTTATTTGTCACCATCCACGCTAATGAATAAATGTACGGCATTAATCGGTAGCGCAAGTTGTCGATCTTGAGAATCGGCTGAGTAAATTCTCCCATCTCCCAAATTTCACGCGGCGTTTCGGAACCATGCGAACGGAATATCGGACAGAAAGCGCCAAGCTGGAACATGCGTGCATACAACTCCTGATATGCCGGATCTTTCCCGCCGTTCATAAATACACCGCCATAAGCACCCAATACAAATCCGCCAATGTCGAATGTCCAGTAAGGAACTCCTGCCATGCAATGATTCATTCCTGCGGCAATCTGTTGCCGATAAACTTCCCAGCTTGCGCCAATATCACCCGACCATGTTGTCGCGGCATTCCTCTGCTGTCCGGCAAATGTTGATCGTGTCAGAATATAGGCACGCTTTTGCGAAGTTTCTTCTCTCCAATATTTGTAGATATCGTCAGTCATTGCCAGCGAAAAAGAATTTAGGTACCGAGCCCATGAGCCTAAATAATTGCTTCCCATTTTTTTCAATTCGTATTCGCTAGATTCCAACGTACAAGCGTTGACCACATCCGGCTCCGTGGAATCTATCCACCAACCATCAAGGCCTTTCGAATAAATTCCTTTCTTCAAATATTTCCAGTAGAGTTTGTTGGCCGCTGGATTATATGCATCGTAATATTTGAATCCGGCCCAGCCGATAGGTTTGTAAAGAAATCCGTGTTTATCCATATCGGCATAAATTTCCGTGTTGGGCCCGAGCGCCGGCCAGATAGAAATGATGATGTGAAAATTCATTTTATGAAGTTCGTCGCACATCGCTTTTGGATTTGGGTAGATTGTTTTATCGAAAAACATTCCGCTCCAATTCTGGGGACCGTTCCAGTAATTCCAATCTTGAATGATATTATCGATCGGCATTTTCAGTGCGCGGTATTTCGAAGCAATGCTCATCACCTCATCTTGTGTTGCATAGTGTTCCTTGCTCTGCCAGTAACCGTAAGCCCATTTGCCATACATAGGCGCTGTTCCTGTAAGCTTGCAATATCCGGAAATCACTTCATCCATATTTTTGCCGTAGATAAAATAGTAATCGATGTTGTTTCCGATATCCGACCAGAATGAAGCGCCGTCTGTGTGATCTTCAAAAACCGTCTTGGAATAATTGTCCCACAGTATTCCATAGTTTTTAGTTGAAACAAGAAACGAGTTGGCGGCTCCGACGTTGGCTTGCGCTAAAACAATATTCTTGCCGCGAAAATTAAAAAAGCCTTGTTCCTGTTCGCCTAAACCGTAAAGTCCTTCATCGGATGACAATTGAAAGTTTTGTTGGACGGTAAAACCGGAATCACCATAATACACAATCGGAGTGAATAAAGATTTTCCCTTTTCTTTTAAAATTGTCTCACCACCAATCGAAAGATATTCGATGCTCCCTTCGTCTTTTGTGATTTTTAAAGAAAGTTTTAACGATCGGAGAAGGATGATGTTGTTGTGTTCTTCTATATTGATCTTCAAATCTGGAATGTCAGTTTTAATCACCGACAGACTTAATTTTTTTGAAGTTCCATCCGGACTCCATTTTGTAATCCGTACAATATCGTTGGCGTAGAATTGGACTTTTAGCGAGAGCTCACGCATTTTTAATTCAATGCCATTTTTGATTGTTTGTACTTGTGCGATAACTCCAGAGGAACATAGAATAAATAATAATGCAGCCAGGAATAAATGGATAAAGTTATTATTTTTCATTAAGAGTAATCCTTTTTATTGATAAATCTCAGTGTCGGATTCTTTTTGAAACCGTGACGTTTATCTTATATAAATATAGAAATAAAAAAAACAAAACCATAAGATGTTAAAATCCTACCAAGATTTTACTCAAAGCTTTCAAGAATGTCAAGAGTTGGGAATTTTCAATTAATATTGACTTTTTTCAAAATTTTTCTTTACTTAGTTCTATGAAAAAAGTCAGCACATTCACGTACGGATATTACCGGTACTGGTGGATCACCCCCTAGTGGTGCTACTATTCGTACACATTGATACAGTGTAGAAATGAGGCGGAAGCACCAAGAAGTTTCCGCCTTTTTTATTTTTCAAACGAAAGTTCTATTAATATCATGAAATCATTTTCAGTCGGTTCTGTTTTATTCAGCGATGATGCGCCTCTTGTGCTCATCGCCGGGCCATGTGTTGTCGAAAATCATGACATCACATTTCAAACTGCGGGAAAAATCAAACAGCTCTCCATCAAACACAACATTCCTGTAATTTTCAAAGCATCATACAAAAAAGCGAATCGTACTAATCTTTCTACATTCTCAACGATCGGAATCGATGAAGCGCTTACAATCCTTGCAGATGTCAAGAGAGAATTCTCACTCCCTATTCTAACCGATGTACATTCTGAAATCGAGGCCGGGATCGCAGCAGCGGTTGCCGATGTACTTCAGATTCCTGCTTTTCTCTGCCGGCAAACAGAATTACTCCAAGCGGCGGGAGAAACCGGTAGAGCGATAAATATTAAAAAGGGACAATTCCTTGCACCTGAAGAAATGCGTCATGCGGCGCAAAAGATTTTGGCGACAGGGAATGGTAAAATCTTATTGACAGAACGTGGAACAAGTTTTGGTTATCACAACCTTGTTGTGGATATGCGAGGATTGGTGATCATGAAAAAAATAGGCTTCCCCATCGTTCTGGATGCAACACATTCCGTCCAATTACCCGGAGGTGAGGTGGATCGTTCAGGTGGACAGCCGGAATTCATTCTTCCCCTTGCTCGCGCAGGTGTCGCAGTTGGTGTAAATGCGGTCTTCATCGAAACTCATCCCGATCCTCCTAACGCGTTGAGCGATGCTGCAAGCCAGCTGCCGCTTGAAAAACTGGAGACTCTTATTATTCAAATAAAATCAATAGACGACATTCGACGCACATTCACGGAATAAAAATCAATGGCAAAAAAAAATCTATCGGCAAAAATAAAGAAAATTAAAATGGTCGTCATGGATGTGGATGGTGTCCTGACAGATGGAAAAATCATCGTCGGCAAATTCTGGCTGTCAAAAATCGAACTGAAGAATTTTCATTCACACGACGGAATCGGCATCCGCCGCGCACTGGAACTCGGGCTGCTTGTCGGCCTCATTTCAGCCCGGCCATCCGATTTGGTTTCGTGGCGTGCCAAAGAACTCGGCATCACCACAGTCTATCACGGCGTTGAAGATAAGTTGAATGCATTGGAAGAAATTAAAAAAGAAAATAATCTTACGAGCGATCAAATCGCTTTTATCGGCGACGATATCCTCGACTTGCCCGCGTTGAAGCATGTCGGATTTAGTGCCGCACCGGCTAACGCCGTTGATGAAATACAAGAGCAGGTTGATTATATCTCGAAACACGCCGGCGGCGACGGCGCCGTCCGTGAAATAATCGATCTCATTTTAAAAACGCAAGGACTTATCTAATACGGATTTTCAATGAAGAGTTCAGCAATCGAAATCGGAAAACGAGTTGTGCGCATTGAAGCGGAAGCGGTCTCTCTGCTCAACCAACGCATTAATGGTGAATTCGAAAAAGCAGTTACGATGATTCTTGGCTGTAAAGGAAGAGTAATAATCACCGGTATGGGAAAATCCGGACTCATCGCTCGAAAAATTGTGGCGACGATGAATTCGACCGGGACATCTTCCATCTTCCTTCATCCAAGCGATGCGATACACGGTGATTTGGGAATTGTCACACCGGACGATGTCGTGATTGCTATTTCCAAAAGCGGCGATACCGACGAGTTATTTCAACTCATGCCAATGTTGAAACGGATGGGTGTTAGAATTATTACTATGACCGGCAACGTGAATTCTCGCCTCGCGCAAATTTCAGAGATAGTGCTCGATGTAGGGGTTCGTGAAGAAGCATGCCCGCATAATCTTGCTCCGACCTCCTCCACAACAACATCACTCGTCATGGGTGACGCGCTTGCAGTAGCTTTGCTGGAACAGAGAGGATTCACGAAGGAAGACTTTGCACGATTTCATCCGGGAGGAAATTTAGGAAAGCGGCTTCTTCTAAATGTCGAAGAGATGATGGCCGCAGGCGACAATGTCCCAATCGTGAAAAATTCTGTAAATATAAAAGATGCAATTATCGTCATGACCTCGAAACGTCTCGGCGCTACGTGCGTCATAAATGAAAATGGCGCACTTGAGGGAATTATTACCGATGGTGATTTACGCCGTGCGCTTCAAAAAGCTACAGATGTAAGTTCTTTAACGGCAGAATTAATTATGACCAAAAACCCGCGGACGATAAAAAAAGATTTTCTTGCGGCATCTGCTCTTCAGGAAATGGAGAATTTTAATATCACACAATTGATTGTCGTCGATGATCAACTTCACCCAATCGGGATGATTCATCTTCATGATTTGGTAAAAGCTGGGTTGGCATCCGACAATGCGTAAGATATCAATGATAGCGTTGTTCTTCATGCTTATTCTTACTGCTTGCGAAGAAAAAATAAAACCATCCGTGGTTCGTATACCGGTGATGGACGAAGTCCCGGCACAAGAAAGTTGGAACTCGACCATTTTTTTTTCTGATTCTGGGAAAATAAAAGCCATTCTGAAAGCCGGACATATAACTCAATATATTCGCAAACAGAGAACATTCATGGATGGCGGCATTCGTGTCGATTTCTTCGACCTACAGGAACAGCATACATCGTTTCTAACGGCCAACAAAGGAATTGTCAACGATCAGAATCATGATCTTGAGGCTCAAGAAAATGTTGTCGTCATATCCGATAGCGGCACAACATTGCGGACAGAAAATCTTCAATGGACAAACGCAACACGAATTATTCACACCAAAGATTTTGTGAGCGTTACGTCGCCTGACGAAACGATGCAGGGAGAAGGACTGGAGTCGGACCAAAGTTTGAAGAATTATAAAATATTCCATGTCGCCGGTCAGACACTTAAAAATAAATTGGAGCATTAAGCTGAAGATTTCTCGCACATATATTTATTTTTTCATTTTTCTTTTTGCTTGGTGTGTATCATCGGAAGCGCAAGATACGAATATCGTTTATTTGCGCCGAGCAGAGACGTTCAACGTCATTAACGAAAATATCAGAGAATTCATCGGGAATGTTCAATTCCAGCAAGGTAACGTTTTTATCACTTGCGACCGTGCGATCCAGATGATGAAAGAAAATAGAATGGAACTCCGCGGTCATGTAAAAATAATTCAGGATACGATTACGCTGAACGCTCCGCATGTTATTTATAACGGCCGGACAAAAATTGCTGATGGCGACGGCGGAATTATGCTGAACGACAGACATTCCACAATCACTTCGGATTCAGGACGATATGAGACGGAAGATAAACTCGCATTCTTCGAACATAATGTTGTCGTAGTAGATTCAGAATCTGTCCTTCATTCACGCCGAGCAATGTATAACCAAAAAACAACAAAAGCCGATTGCTATGGCGATGTGAAGGTCACGAGTACCAATGGCAACACAACAATCTACGGAGACACTCTTTATCATTATGATGATCGAAGGTACACGCAAATTCCGTCAAATCCACGGCTCATTCAGATCGACACAACGAATGGAACCATCGACACTCTTATTATCATCAGTAAGTTGATGGAAGCATTTGACGATTCAATACGTCATTTTATTGCCACCGATAGTGTCCGGCTTACGAGCGGGAAGACAGCCGCTCGCGGCGGAAAAGGAACATATTACTCTAAATCGGAAAAAATCGTGCTCGAGTCTTCGTCCCTCGACAAGCTCGGGACTTCGTCCTTCGATAGACTCTGGACTTCGCCTATTGTATGGTATGAAGACAATCAAATGACTGGCGATACAATAACGATCTATCTTATAAAAAGGCAACTTCACCGTGTGATTTCTATTGGAAATGCTTTTGCAATTTCGCGAAGCGATTCACTGACCAAAGTAAAGTTCAACCAAATGAACGGCCGGAAATTGACGATGGATTTCGCCGATAAAAAAATTGAAAAGATTATTGTTGAACGAACCGCAACAAGTTTGTACTATCTTTATGATGAAAAAAAACCGAACGGAGTGAATAAATCATCCGGCGATATCATCACCATGTTGTTCACAAAAGGTGAAATACAAACGATTAATATAAGCGGCGGCGTTCAAGGCGATTATTATCCAGAAAACATGATTAAAGGCAAAGAGCAGGATTATAATCTTGCCGGATTCAAATGGATCGAAGACCGGCCTCACTTGAGGTTGATCGACAAAAATATCATTCAAGAGTAAACTATGGAACAGGAACAAAAAGAACTGAACACTCTCACCACTCAAACTACAGGCGACGTACTGCGTTCCGAAGGATTGTTCAAACGATATAAAAAACGTTATGTCGTGAAGAATGTTTCTATCGATGTCCGGCAGGGAGAATGCGTCGGTCTCCTCGGTCCGAATGGAGCTGGAAAAACTACAACATTTTATATGATGGTAGGAATGATTTCTCCCACTGATGGCCGTGCATTTATAAACGATCAAGATATTACAGATGAACCGATGTATGTTCGAGCTCGACTTGGAATCGGATATTTACCTCAAGAGGCGTCAGTTTTCAGAAAAATGAGTGTGCG
This sequence comes from Ignavibacteriota bacterium, assembly GCA_963835935.1. GTDB lineage: Bacteria > Bacteroidota > Ignavibacteria > UBA10030 > CAVZMI01 > CAWIHK01. The sequence continues at coordinate 1,421,379 of CAWIHK010000001.1, read as the reverse complement.
TGAAAATATACTTGCAGTGCTTGAAATGCAGAAACTCTCATCTGCCAAACGGAACGAACGCGCGGATCAATTGCTTGAAGACTTCGGGCTTACATATATTGCAAAAAGCCAAGGCTATATGCTTTCAGGCGGCGAACGACGCCGGACTGAGATTGCTCGTGCGCTCGCGACAAATCCAAAGTTCATTCTTCTAGACGAGCCTTTTGCCGGCATCGATCCTATTGCAGTTGAAGATATCATGAAGATCGTCCACGATTTGAAAGACAGACAAATTGGAGTGTTGATCACCGATCATAATGTCCATGAAACGCTCTCAATCACGGATAGAGCGTATTTATTATTTGAAGGTCAGATTTTAAAAACAGGAACATCTCAATCGCTTGCAAACGATGAAGAGGCCCGCCGGCTTTATCTCGGCGAAGGCTTTACGCTCGATCGTTATTCATCTTTTCAATAAAGGAATATTTTTATGGTCATCGTTGTTGAGAAAGACGCGACAGAAACGCAAATCGAAAACATCATCAAGATATTGCACGAGAAGGGATTCGATGTACATCGGTCAACCGGAGTGAATAAGACAGTACTTGGCGCACTCGGTGTTCAACCGGAATTTGATATACGCCAGATCCAGGTTCTCCCGGGTGTTGATGATGTTTACAGGATCACCGAACCGTACAAACTCGCCAGCAGGGCATTTAAACACGATGATACGGTGATTACGATCAAAGATGTCGCCATTGGCGGGAAAAATGTTGTCATCATGGCCGGCCCTTGCTCGGTAGAATCCGAAAAACAGATTTTCACTATCGCGAAACATGTGAAAAGTCAGGGAGCTAAAATTCTTCGGGGTGGTGCATTTAAACCGCGTACGTCGCCATATTCTTTTCAAGGATTAGGTGAAGAAGGTCTGAAATTGTTGCGTGCAGCAGCCGATGAAAATGGATTACTGGTAATCACAGAAGTCATGGATAAAAGTCAGATCGAACTGGTTGAAAATTATGCTGATATTTTACAAATTGGCGCACGAAATATGCAAAACTTCACTTTCCTCAAAGACTTAGGAAAATCCTCGAAACCGATAATGCTCAAACGCGGCCTCGCTGCGACTATCGAAGAATGGTTGATGTCGGCGGAGTATATTCTCTCCGGTGGAAATCATCAAGTGATGTTATGTGAACGCGGAATTCGCACATTCGAAACCGCAACACGCAATACGATGGATATTAGTGCAATCCCGGTTATTCATAAAAAGAGCCACCTTCCGATCATCGCCGATCCTTCGCATGCTGTCGGTTTACGCGACAAAGTAAATCCTATGGCGCGTGCCGCAGTAGCTGCCGGTGTTGACGGATTGATAATAGAAGTGCATGACGATCCGGATCATGCAAAATCTGACGGTGCGCAATCTTTGTACATGGAACAATTCACACAACTCATGCGCGAAATTCGCATTATTGCCGATGCAATCGGCCGCAGTGTGTAAATAGCAATTAGTAATTATTAATTATTAATTTTTTATGAAGCCTTATAAAATTTCATTACTTGGTGTCGGTCTTATCGGCGGATCTCTCGGTCTCGCAATAAAAAGCTCTCGTCCGGATGTTGAAATTACCGGCCATGCGTCACAGAGAACTTTGTTGCGTGCGCTTGAACGTGGAGCGATCGATATCGCCGCATTCGATCCTGTCGCGGCAGTCACCGATGCAGATGTTGTATTCATCAACACACCTCTTGGTGTGATGAAACCTTTAATGAAAGAAATCGCGCCGTATCTAAAGAAGGGTGCAATCGTAACTGACGTCGGAAGCGTGAAGCATCATGTCGTCAATGATGCTAAAAAATGCTTGCCGCCGAATGTCACATTCATTGCCGGACATCCAATGGCTGGAACAGAGCAAAAAGGAGTCGACAACGCGGATCAATATTTATTCCAGAATGCAGTTTATGCTCTTGCAATTCCTGCTGCGGCTCCAAAAGCACGTGTGAAGCGTTTTATCGATCTCATTCAATCGACCGGCGCACGAATTATTCTAATCGATCCTCACACACACGATCAGGTTGCCGCTGCAATTAGTCATCTGCCCCAGTTACTTTCCGTAGCACTTGTGAATACGGTGGATGCACTTGGCGATAAAAAGCAGATTGCTCTTCAACTCGCGGCCGGCGGATTTAGAGACATGACGAGAATTGCTTCAAGCCCATACGAAATGTGGCACGACATCTTCGAACAAAATCGAACTCAAGTATTGAAAACCATCGACCTTTTTCTCAAGCAGTTGTTAAAGCTAAGGAAGTCGGTAGATAAACAGGATAAGCAACTTCAGCATGCTTTCATTCGTGCGAATGAACTCCGTTCCGGAATAAAAAAGAATTCGAAAGGATTTATCACTCCTTTGCAGGATGTTTTTATCAATTTGGAAGATAAACCTGGTTCCCTTTTCACAACAACAAAACTGATGGCAGATAATAAAATTAACATTAAAGATCTTGAGTTGTTGAAGGTGCGGGAAGGATTCGGCGGAACGTTCCGCATTAGTTTTGACACACAGGCACACGCACGAAAAGCCGTGAAAATATTTCGCTCACACGGCATTCAGGCAAGAATGGAAAGCTGATTATTCGTAGTAATGACATTGTTAGGTTTTTAGGAGGAATGCGTCATTGCAGGATTTACCCCACCTTACGACTCGAGCTTTTGCAAAAATAAATCTTGGCCTCAATATTCTCCGAATGCGGGAAGATGGCTATCATGATATCGAAACCGTCTTCTACCCTATCAACATCTTCGATGACATCGAATTAAAACCATTCGATGAAGTGATAGTATCTTGCGCACATCCAGATGTGCCGATCGACTCCACAAATTTATGCGCGCGGGCGGCGAATGCTCTTCGCGCACATCTTCGTTATGCCGGCGGCGCTCATATTACGATCCACAAAAATATTCCGATAGGTGCTGGTTTAGGCGGCGGGAGTTCCGATGCGGCAGCCGTGCTTCTTGGCCTTCGAGAATTGTGGAATGTCTCTATCGACGACAAACAACTCCAAGCTATTGCATCCTCAATCGGCTCTGATGTGGCTTATTTTCTTCAACCGACTGCCGCTTACGCGACAGGCCGCGGCGAAATATTGGATTACTTCGATTTCACTCTGCCGTACTGGACTGTCGTCGTCCATCCAGATGTTCATGTCTCGACGAGTTGGGCTTACAAAAATCTGAAACTCAAAACCCAAACGCCGGCGGATTTGAAACGATTCTTTATCAAGAATAAAGCCAGAGTAGAAAATTGGGAGACTGTAGTTAAAAACGATTTTGAAGAATTGGTATTTTCAGCATATCCGGAAATTGAAGAAATCAAAACCAGGCTCATCAACAGCGGGGCTGTATTTACTCTAATGAGCGGAAGCGGATCGGCGGTCTTCGGACTCTTTACATCGAGCTATGATGCCGACGATGCGGTTGAGATGCTCTCCGCCGGATATCAGGTCTTTGTTTCACCTCCAAATTTTTTGCCTGACTTTTCCGGATTGGAAATTAGTTGATTTGAAAAGCACCGATCACGAATTCCATATATAAACATACTTCGATCCATTCTTATAAATTCCCACCAAAACAGACCCACTTTCCCGTTTGATCCGCCGAAGGTGGATTGATCCGCTAAAGACATTACTGTCATAGTAATCGCAGGATTTAGAAGACGAAACAATGCAAAATGAGCTATTCCTTTTTTACACCAAGTTGCATCTTGTTTTTCAAATTCATATTCCTGAAACAGGAACAGAAAAGGAATACATGATGTCAAGCATTACTATTAAAATTTCTAAAAAACAACTCGATAGAGTTCTCGAAGCGTATCAAACGATTCAAGAATTTCTCGGCATGTCTATTTCACAAAACGAGTTATATCGCAAGGAATTTCTCGCGGGTTTACGGACTGCACATAAAGAGATTCAGTCAGGCAAGATAAAATTTATCGACTCATTTGATGAACTTCATCAGCTAAGCGGACGATCGTTCGTACCAATCGGTTTGCACGTGATTTAAAACCTCTTCCCAAGAAAATGAAGGTTGCGCATATGATGATGTCCAAACAATTGCTTCGGATATTTTCTTTCGATGAGAAGAATATTTTTCTTCTTCGAATTGCACATCGAAAAACATTTTTTATAGACGGGTTGAATTCTAGCATTTGTCATAGCCCATTCCACCACCACACACAAAACTTCTCCCCTTTTCTGTGTTCTTTGCAGCCCACGTTTTTTGTGGGTTCAAGGGGAGAACACAAGAGGGGTCTATAATAAGCGTGGTGGTGGCTGAAATTTGCATTTTGAAGAATCGTATTGATATATCATCCCGCCAGCTAGCAGAATAGAAGAGCCATCAGAAACTGTGAGAGTGGGATTCTAAACTTATTAATTTCAGATTTCTATATATATATCGTCCCGCATGTTTGAAATTGCTCGTAGACGGGACTCTTTCAAAATAGATGGTATCCCGATGATTAGCACATCCAGCGCCATACAACATTTCTTCCAGCATTCTTCTATTGAATTAATCCCCGCCACTATCTATATTATCATATTAAGAATTTGAATTTTGATATTATTTAGGATTTCAGATTTAGAATTTAGGATTTAGCTTTATTGAGTAATATCTTTTATTTTCTATTCATTTGAGTGTTTATGCACGGCATACGATTCAGCAGTTCGAACGATATTATTCCTGTGGGCAAGATTTTTTGTCTTGGGCAGAATTTTGCAGCTCATGCGAAAGAAATGAAATCGGCAATCCCGAAATCCCCTATCGTTTTTTTAAAACCACCTACGGCAATTATTTTCGACGGTGGTAAAATAATAAAACCGGTTATATCGAACGAACTGCATCATGAAATTGAACTTGTTGTCCTCATTGGAAAAAATGGGAAGCATATTCCGCGTGAACAGGCAATGGAGTATGTTGCAGGATACGGTGTTGGACTTGATATGACTCTCCGGGATGTTCAGGCCGAAGCGAGAAAATTAGGCCAGCCATGGTCAATCGCGAAAGGATTCGATACATCGGCACCGCTTTCTGATTTTGTCAAAAAAGACTTGGTCGCAAATCCGCAAGAGCTCGATTTGACATTGACTGTGAATGGAACTGTGAGGCAAAAAGCAAATACAAGAAATATGATCTTTCCAATCGATTATGTGATTGCGTTTCTGTCGACGCTTTTCACGTTTGAAACCGGCGACCTGATTTTCATGGGAACGCCGGAAGGAATCGGCCCGGTAGTCAGCGGCGATGTGCTTCATGCGGAAATTGATTCGATTGGAAGTTTAACTGTTTCAGTGGCATAAAATAAACGACGACAAAAATCTATTTATAGTTTAAGGTTTAGAGTTCAAGGTTCAGGGTAATTAACTCTGAACCCGGAAAACTGAACTCTGAACCATTCATGCATCATCATAATTCTGAAAGAAACATGGCCGATATTTCCGACGAACAAAACGAATCGACAAACATCAAACTCAGTAAAACGTATTCTCCAAAAGACGTTGAAGATAAATGGTATGCTTTTTGGGAACAACACGATCTGTTTCACGCACATGTAGATCATTCAAAAAAACCTTACACGATTGTCATCCCTCCCCCAAATATAACCGGCATTTTGACGATGGGACATGTTCTCAACAATACTCTGCAGGATATTGTTATTCGTTGGCGGCGGATGCAGGGTTACGAAGCTTGTTGGGTTCCGGGTACGGATCATGCGGGAATCGCGACACAAAATGTTGTAGAAAAATATCTTGCAAAAGATGGAATCAGAAAACATGATTTAGGCCGCGAGAAATTTCTCGAGCGCGTGTGGCAATGGAGAAATCAATACGGCGAAACTATCATCAAACAACTTCGTAAACTTGGAACGTCGTGCGACTGGTCGCGTGAACGGTTCACTATGGATAAGGGTTTGTCCGATGCAGTGCAAGAAGTATTCATCGAGTTATATAATCGCGGCTTGGTTTACCGCGGCAAATATATTGTAAATTGGTGTCCGAAAGATCGTACAGCGCTCAGCGATGATGAAGTCAACCATGTTGAATCAAAAGGACATCTCTGGCACATCCGCTACCCGTTCTGGGATGAGAAAACAAATTCCGTCAGCAAAGATCAATTTGTAATTGTGGCTACCACGCGTCCGGAGACGATGCTTGGCGATACGGCAGTCGCTGTGAATCCGCACGACAAGAGGTACACTCATCTGATTGGTAAGACTGTGCTTTTACCCATGACCGATAGAAAAATTCCGATCATTGCCGACGATTATGTTGATGCATCATTCGGAACCGGCATGGTGAAAGTTACGCCTGCGCACGATCCGAAAGATTATCAAATGGGACTTCGTCATGGATTACAATTCATGATCGTGATGGATACAACCGGAAAAATGAACGAGCAAGTTCCGCAGCAGTACCAATCATTGGATAGATATGAATGCCGTAAAAAACTTATCAACGATCTGGAAGCTCAAGGTTTTCTTGTCAAGACAGAAGATTATGTGAACAACATCGGCCACTGCTATCGATGCGACACCGTCATCGAACCTTATCTATCCGACCAATGGTTTGTTCGAATGAAGCCTCTCGCTGAAAAAGCATTGAAGGTGGTTCTCGACGGCACTATAAAATTTTATCCAGACAGGTGGGTTAAAGTTTACGAACACTGGATGACAAATATCCGCGACTGGTGCATCTCACGCCAATTATGGTGGGGACATCGAATCCCGGTTTATTATTGCGCGACTGACGATTGCACTTATATGTTCGTCGGCAAAAGTACGCCGACCACGCCGTGCCCGAAATGCGGCAAAATTAATTTCAGGCAAGATGAAGATGTGCTCGACACGTGGTTCTCTTCGTGGCTCTGGCCGTTCTCGACATTGGGCTGGCCGAAAGACGGCGAAGATTTACATTACTTCTATCCTACATCCACACTTATAACCGCACCGGATATTATTTTCTTCTGGGTTGCACGAATGATCATGGCAGGATTGGAATTCATGGGCGATGTTCCTTTCCGCGACGTATATTTCAACAGCATCATTCGCGATGCCAAAGGAAAGAAGATGTCGAAGTCGCTCGGCAATTCTCCAGATCCGCTCGATGTGATTGCAGAGTATGGCGCCGATGCTTTGCGCTTCACAGTTATTTTTCTGGCGCCGCTCGGACAGGATGTTCTTTACTCTAATGAAAAATGCGAGATCGGCAGAAACTTCGCAAATAAAATTTGGAACGCGGGCCGCTTTCTTTTGATGAACGTAGAACAATTTAAAAACGAAGAAATTGCATTCGATAGTTCATCGCTTAATACCGGGCATCTTGATCTTGCAGACCGCTGGATTTTAAGCCGGTACAACGAAACTGTTCGCGATATGACTTCTGCACTCGAAGGTTTTGGATTGAACGAATGCACTAAAATTATTTATGATTTCGTCTGGCATGATCTCTGCGATTGGTATGTTGAATTGATGAAAACACGAATTTACGAAAGTCAGGATCCTGCAGTAAAAGGCGCTGTGCTTTCTCGTGCACTCTGGATTTACGAGCAAACGTTGAAACTGCTCCATCCTGTCATGCCGTTTATCACAGAAGAATTGTGGCAGAATTTGCAGAGCCGCAATGCCTCCGATTCCATCATGACACAAACATGGCCGTCGTTTGATCCTGTTTGGATCGATAACGAAGCTGCACAAAAAATGATGTTGATTCAGGATATCATAGGTGGAATACGAAATATTCGTGGGGAGATGAATATCTCGCCGACAAAGACGATCGACGTATTTATCAAATCCTCGGACGATCATAAAACAAAAACAATATCTTCGAATGCGGAATACCTTCATCGATTGTCAAAAGTTTCCGGCGTGACAATCGGGGCAGACATCGTGAAGCCTTCCTTCTCTGCTACTGCTGTGGTAGCCGGCATGGAAGTATTTCTTCCTTTAAAAGGATTGATTGATATTGATGTCGAAAAATCCCGACTCGAAAAAGAGATTGGACGGATAAAGAATTTATTACAAGCCACAAGCTCAAAACTTCAGAATAATAATTTTGTCGATAAAGCTCCGGCTGACGTCATCGAGAAAGAACGCGACAAGGAACGCAATTTCCGGCAAACTATTGAAAAGCTTGAAACGAATCTTAAAGAATTGTTGGAGAGTTGAACAAATATTTTTAACCATGATGATTATTGGATCTGATTTTTATTTGAAGGCTTACGGCGACATTAAAACGTATACTCTCCATCCAAGGAATGGAAAGGGAATACTGATGAAACAAATCATTGTTCAGTTCATCGGCGGATTGGTTATTGGAATGTTAATGCTTGGATGTTCCGGTTCATCAGAAACATCCAGGCAATCACAAAATGCCGCTAACCCAAATCGGGACGGACAGTTCGTTACGAAACGGGATACGGTCGACGTAAAAGTAGTATCAGCTTCAAAAATTGATACACAAATGGTTGCTGTTCGCGATACGATACCGGCTCAAGAAAAAACAGACACCAGCAAAATAAAATCGCGTATATTCACAATCCAGCTCGGCGCTTTCGATAGCGAAGCTAACGCTTGCCGTTGGGAAGAACAGGCAAAAGATATTTTAGATATGCCGACATACATTGAATTCGATAAACGAAACAAACACAATCAATATCGGGTCACGATAGGAACTTTTTCTACGCGTGAATCGGCAATTGAAGTTATGAAAAGTCTTAAATCAAAATATTCTGCATTTTATAAAGATGCTTATGTTGCAGAATCGTTGAGGAGTCAATAATGCGAATGGTTACAACTCTTGCTACAGGCCTATGTGCGCTTATTCTTTGGAATTGTTCTTCTTCCGTATCGCAAGTGCAAACCCAACAAAAGAACAAACCGCCTAGATCGGCGCCGCTTCAAACATTCGAAAAAGATTTTAAGCCGTCGAAGTACGATCCTGAAATCAAGTCGGTGGAGACGACTGCACAAAAAATAAAACTCCCGAACGACAACGCAGATACGAGCGTTCTTCAGGAAACGGTTCAAGGTTACCGGGTGCAGATTCTGGTGACAAATGACATAACCGAAGCTAATGAATCGAAAGGTGATATTGCATATCTATTTCAGAATGACATTGTTTACGTTATGTACCAAGCGCCGTATTACAAAGTCCGTCTAGGCGATTACAAATCTCGTGCAGAAGCCGCACAGGCTTTGAAAATACTTTCTGAAAAAGGATATACCAAAGCATGGATTATCCCCGACCGCGTTTTGCGTTACCCGCCAAAGCCAGCCCCGCACCACACAACAGTACAAACGGATAGTACGAAGGAGAAGAAATAGAGAAACGGTTTAGCAGAGAGAGAAGATAAATTCTGCAATGCCAATTTCTTGTGTTTTATATTTGGTACTTCCCAAGTTTTAAGTGGGGCTGAGGAATTAGTAGGACTCATGTCTCACGTTTTCTGTGAGAGACCTGTGGGGCCCAGAAGGAATGGTGGCCTGCTCCAACGGTCTGAGGCTCGAAGAGTTCATAGACCGAGATCTTCGTGTTCACCCGAATCAGCGGACGAGTCAGATTCTCAATAATTAAGAAATTCGAGTTATGGGTTCCTCCAATCGCTGTGACTGCTTCCAATCGCTGATAGAGCATGGGCATTTGATGTTTGAATATTAAGCATTATAGAATCCAATTCACTAATAAGAACATGCAGCCATTTTTTCCCGCAGTGATCATCGTTATCCCTTGCCATGAGAGTAACGATAGTGTGTAGCAGGTTCACATCATCAGCACTCAGTTTGCCGCTTTCGAGAGCTTTTGAAATTTTTTTTGTTATTCGTTCTTTAAAAAATTCCCTTCTGAACATTTCAACTGCTGTTTCTGTTTGTGGTTGGTTTTTGAGATCGTGTAATCCTTTACGGATTACGATATTAAATTCATCAATTATATTCTTTGTTGCTTGAGGCCCTGATTCATCTGGCGCACATACTGAGTTCAAGAAAGGAATCAGGTCGGTATCAGGATTCACCGCGAATACCTGCAATCCAGGAATCCGTGTAACAGGATAATCATTTCCTCCTCCGACAATTACTTCATCTCCAAAATAAAGGCAATTTGAGCCCTTTCGTCTTTCTTTACGTTCGGAACCGCTGATTCTGAGGAAGTCAATCAAATATTCAAGAGCATAGGCCTTATCAAGACGTTCAAGAGTTATGTCTATTGAAGAAATTCCTCCGGGTTTTGCAATGTACTGTTCAAGAGAGGCAGAATGTAATGCTGTGTTTATGTCGTCTACCAGCGATTTACGCATATCCTTGCCGATAACCGATCTTTTATGAGCCTCCTTTGCATGCCGGAAAGAGAGAATTGGTTTAATCGTAATTTGAATTGTCGCTTCAAAAATTTCTTTCCCTTCCATATAATTAACATTTCTGAGTTCAATCGTTGGTTCAGATAAACACCTCTGATCGAATTCCTTTTCTTTCAACTTTCCATCGTCGATAAAAACATCATATTTCTCTTTTATATCTTCCCATGATTTTTCTAATTCTAATTTATAATTATCGAGTTTTTCACGGACTATGTCTTTTATCCGCTCGATATCTAATGGATAAATCATATTCTTCTTTATATATGAAAGTTCAATAAAGGCAGGTTTTATGTATTGTTTTTTGGTCGTCTGATCACATGATACCATCTCACGAAGTACTAGATTCACATCCGGTCTTATTGAATAGTCCATTTTAAGTTGATCGCTCTTAATATTAGCATAAACACCCCCGGAATTACAGAAAAAATGAAACTTATCGATAAGTTGCATGTTTTGTGTATGACATAAATGTTCGGTCAACCATTCGAGAAAACGAGAACACAAGGCATCCATACTATTGCCTGTAATGACAGCGATATTCACCCCATACATTGCCGAAGTCATTAATGAGTTGGCAATACCGGCGACGAAATCCTTCCTCTCGGATCCTCTACTTTGCGTCAGTATTGTTTTATCGATGTCTGCTGCTATAAGACATGATTCAGTAAAAGAACTTTTAGCCACGGTCCTGTTCCTTTCGCCGTTCGTAATTTATTGGGATTAAAATTCCATTCCGCGCCAAGTAATGTCGTAATGCCGAATTAATTCTGGTTGAATTATCAAGGCATAATTTCTCTATCTCCGGTATTGTTAACCATTTTGCATTGTAATTACCTTCGACGCCAAGATGAAAAGAACTTGGGTCGCCCCATTCATATGTAAACCAATTGAGTCTGAAAGCAACAACCCATTCGTAGTTGTTATTCCGTGTAGTAGGTGGTACGTTAACAAAATGAGCCATCGGTATCAGGCAGGACTTTATCCAACTTAGAAGATTAGATGATTCGATTGGAAGATTATGAGAGAGATCTAATTCTTCCGATATTTCATGAAAAGCTGCTTCCTCGTAAGTTTCTGGAGTGGACTTTTTTTCATTCCAGTTGACATGTCCTCCCAGAATTTCAAAACGGCCATCTCTCCTTTGCCATATTAGAATGCGGTTATTGGAATCAATGATTTCAATATGAACCGCTCGATGGATTTTCCCAGTTGTGTGAGCGATACCAAAATCAATGGGAAACATGGCGATGTCTCTTGAATCTGTTCCTGTTATAATTTGATGTAGCATTATTATCTCTTCCTCCTACTCGGTGCTACCATCCCTATCATTTCTTTAGTACGTATCGCTATGAAGTGAGCAAGTGTAGAATTAATCTGGAGTTGTAATCTATAAAAATATGTATTGATAATGGAAATACACGAAAAAGAACCAATGATGATGATGGCAACTACCACGGTGGTCCTAATGAGAATCGACCATTGCAATTGGCAGAATGCAAAAAAAGAAAAAGAAAAAAAAAGAAAAAAGACTGATAACAACGATGCCCGCATTATTCGTATATGGCTGGAATGCGATCCGATTTCTATAGCTGCTTCGTTCGAAGAAACACGACAGTATGCACGCATAAACGCTGCCTCCCGCCGAATATCAATTCCGGAAAAATTGCATTTTTCAATTCTCCTCAATGTAAAATAATTCAACTCTTTAAGAATATATTCATTCTTCCTGAAACTTTCATTGTATATTGATGTAGCTTTTCTTTTGAGTAGAAAACCACCTAAGTTGTTTGATAAAACTCCCAAAATATAAGCTATGCTGAGTGAAAGGATTCCCAAAAGGCTCTCCGCCGCAAGGCCTAGATCCTTAATATCCTGTGTGAGGGTGATATTGGGATTATTCGATAGTTCCAGAATCGAAAAGAGTTTCAAGATAATAACCAAAATCGAAAACAAAATAATCACACCAGGAATGATAAATTCCACATATGCGGCTGTAGTTTTCATAGTGAGGAACCTTTATAGAGGTTATAAAAAAAGTGAACGTCGTAATGCGTATTGTTAGTTGCCGTTTTTGCATTCTTGGGTTCAGTGTTCATCTATTTTCTTATCCTTCCGAGCAGCCTTCTTAGAAGCGGGCGAATAATTGTGCAGGAATCTTTCTACCATCCTCATAGACTCTCTGAACATCATATGACCTTCCTTGGATTCCATAAACATCTCCATTGGTGGACCGTGCATTACAAATTCCATAGTTCGTCTGAAGTTCATCATTGCTTTCTCGATCTCTGCAGGGTCTCCAGTTCTGATAGTTCGATATGTGTCCATTACTATTTCGTAAAGCCAAGGAAGGTCGTCTCGGAAGAACCCAGCTATCATTAAGTAAGCCAAAGGGATCGTCAGACTTCTCAGAAAAATGGAGCATTTCCTCAAAGAACATTGGATCGAATCGTCTCATCTTTCTTTTACGCATCGGGTCGATTGAATCGGAAAGTCTTGATTCAACACGTGAGGGAAGATCTTGAAACATAATCTTGACTTCCTCAAATAGCTTTGCTACAGACGTTTCATCGACAACAACCTTGTCTTGTTTGGAATCCTTGGCATCGCCAAGTTTTTTTAGAATCTCCGTCGCCTTCTGTATGAAAGACTTGACCTGCATTTGAATCGCATCTTTATCAGGTTCAGAATTTGGAATACGTTCCAAAAGTTGGATTACGAGTTTTGTGAGTGCATCCTCGTTATCCTCACAATTATGAAATTGGGCAAATGGTCCGATGTGAGCACGACCCAGTGGAATGCCTAGCGCAATTCCGTGGACGGGAGTATTCAATTTTCCCTTAGCAACTCCTGCCTCGAACAGAATCCAAGGACGATCTAAACTACGAGGGGTAAGAAGGCAAACTATATCAGACGCAGCGTTCAATTTTGCCATCAATGCTGGATACCATTCAGAGCCGTATTCAATTCCTTGTGAACCCTTACTGTCGGATGAACGGAATGATTTCAAAACACCAGCACTGACACTGCTCAATAGTTTGCTGAATGCTTCAGCGAGTTCAGCATCTCGGCTGTCGTGGCTGATAAAAATGAGTGGTGCAGTGGGGACGTTGATACGTTCTACCAACTCGGATGTCTTAGGTCTATCTTGATTTGGTTCTGGCATATTAAATTCCTCGTATTATGTTTTAGTGCAAAAATGTCAACTAATGTTAAGTATTTCATCCGAGCCTGATCCCGCTCCACTGATCCATTTCCTTCTCACCCAATATCGAGAACGGAAACTTGTTACATTAACACCGAATTCTATGTAAAAACTTTTTTGTAGTATAGTATGATGATAAAAGAAACATCCTTTAATGTCAATGGTAAAGAAGAAGATTTTAGTCTACATAATTATAATTGACATTGTCTACACTTTGTCATATATTTTAACTATGGATATCATTTGGGACGAAAAGAAAAACGAGAAACTAATCGCGAACGCGGTATCTCATTCGATCTCGTTGCTGAATTGATATTGCAGAGGGAATATATCGCTATTCTTGAAAATCCTGCCCGGAAAGAACAATATATATTCCTTGTTCCGATCGATGGATATATTCACGTTGTTCCATTCGTGATAGATGAGGCTGACAATATCGTCCTAAAAACTATTTTCCCGAGTCGTAAGTTTCATAATTTATACGGAGCAAAAAGCCATGAAAAAAACACTAGATAAACATGAAAGGGAAATCGAAAGATCTGCGGATTTGTATCGCGCAGTACAGAAGAAGAAATTTCGAAAGATCGAAAACATATTAGTCCGAGTCCGCAAAGCGCGTAATATAAATATTCGCATTTCCGATATGGTTCTCGCAGAACTGAGAAAACGATCTCAGGAAGAAGGTATACCATATCAAACTTTGATTTCCAGCATTCTATATAAATTTGTGACAAATCGACTTGTGGATGAAAAAGCCATCCGCAGATCGATCCAAATTCTTTCAGAGCGACACCGCAAAGCTGCAATATAAGTATAACGTTAAAGTTAATTATTTTATCCAAGCTTGATCCCGCTCAACCGAGGCGAGATCTCCCCGATTGAGTGTGATTCGGAATTGCAACTACCTCACAGCGTGAATCGCTCCGAAGGAGTTGCACTCCTGAGGCAAGCTAATACGGCGGAGTTTTACTCCACATTTTTTTAGAAAGCATCTATAATGATATTCTAAAAAGATGGGGAGCATAGCTCCCCAAGTTGGGTTGTGTTCGGGAGATAATCTCCCTCACAGCATGCTCCGAAGGAGTTGCACTCCTGAGGCAAGTTAATAAGGCGGAGTTTTACTCCCTGTCTTTTTAGAAAGAATCTAAAAAGAAATTCTAAGAAAATGGGGAGCATAGCTCCCTCAGTCGAATATGATTCGGGAGTGCAACTCCCTCACAGCGTGCGTATTTTTTTAATTATTATTTCACTTTCAACTTCACACCTTCAATCGGCCACCGTGCTCGAACTTTCAAAGTGTCCGGATAATAAGCAAATTGCGCCGAGAGGCGATAATTGATTGTAAATTTTATTCTATATAAATTTGATAGGCTTAAAGGAGAATGATATGACATTCAGAGATAAAATAGATTTGATAACAAAGCAATTTAAAATTGCAATAGAAAATAAATATAAAATCCTGGAGATAAAATTGTTTGGCTCTTCGGCTAGAGGAGATTATTCAAAGAATTCTGATATTGATATAATGGTCAGACTCCTAAAAGTCGACAGAAATATTGAGGAGGATTTATTCAATATGGCATATGATTTGGAATTGGAATATGATTGTGTAATCGATGTTTTTGTTTTCCCTCAAAATATTGATTACAGTATTCCTTTATACCAAAATATATTGAAAGAAGGGATTGCGATTTGAAAAAAGAAGAAAAAGAAGCCTTAGTAAATTATCGTTTAGAAAGAGCTTATGAATCTATAAAAGCTGCTCAATTAATGTTCGAAAATGATTTATACATACCGGCAATGAATAGAATTTATTATTCCATGTTCTATTCAATTCAAGCATTATTTATGATGCAAGAAAAATCATTTTCAAAACACGGAGAACTAAAGGGGTATTTTAATAAAGAATTTGTCAAATCCGGCATCTTCCCGAAAGAATATGGTAAGCTATTCAACACTGTTTTTGAATATCGGCAAAAATTTGATTATGTGGATTTAATCATTCCTGAAAAAGAATTAATTTCGGAATATCTGCTGCAGGCAAAAATATTTATTGATAATATTTCTGTTTATATTAATAAGAGCCTTGCATAAAAAAATATTACTTTATTTCAAATACAATTTTTCTAACTCAAAACTATTTCACCTTCAACTTCACTCCTTCAATCGGCCACCGCGCTCGTACTTTCAAAGTATCCGGATAATATCCAAACGGCGCCGAAAAACAAAACGGAAATGGTTTGCCGTAATCGTATTTTTTCTTTCCCGACTTGTTGCGAAATGCGCTAAGCACATACAATCCCGCCGGAATATTATCTATCGAATATTTTTTTGTGCTGTCTGTTATTGTGCTGTACACTTTCTGAGCCGCCTCTCCGGGCTCTGTCGCTTCCACTACAAACCGTCCTTCCCCTCCAATAGAATCAATTACTTCACCACTTATGCTGGAAAGTTTTTCCGATTCGATAGTTCGAAACCGTCTTCTCATCACAGAATCTTTCATTTGATTTCCTTTAAAATCCTTCACGTAATCGCGCAGGAGTTCTGCGGAATACCATTCTCCTTCGCGTAGAGGTTTTGTTGGTTGATATTCGACCGAAATGCCGTCATGCCATCGGAATGAACCGGGAACAATATTGTGATTAGAATCGACAAGCGTGAATCCCTTCTCGAAAAGCGGACGCTGAACCGGATCGTTAAATTGAAAACCTACTGTCTGATCGTACATCACATCGCGAGTACTGTCAGCCGGTGACATATTCACATGTAATTTCATTGTATCACGTGTAACCGGCCCTGAAAAAGATCGAAGACTATCCATCACCCTCACTGCTTTTTGTTCTTCGTCGAAAATTATCGGCAACGATAGTACATATTTTTTATTCATTGATAATGTGTCGGTCGCAAGAACGATTGTGGATGTTGATTTTCCATCTACAAACCAATCGTAAATTTTAACCCGCGAACCAACGCTGTCGCACACAACTATGGAATCATACTTCAAGGATGTAATATCTATCGCTTTCGAGAAACGCAGGATGAGATGTCTATCGTCCCGCGATTTTGCCATGATGAACTGAGTTGTAGTAGTATCTTCTTTCGAAAGTTTCATGATGACATTATTAAATATTCTCACGTCGTTACTTACACGAATATTTTTAAATGGAACACCGTACGCATCCATGCCCGGATCGTACAATAAATTTTTTAATTCGTCCCTCACGGCGATGACACGATAAGAATTATCAGGCACATTATGAAATACAAAATTGCCTCCCTTTCCGGCCTGCGTGAGAAAATCGGGTTTTGTGTGTGTGGGATTGAGTGTATCCGGATTTATATTATCGAGCTTATAGGCATAAACCATCACTCCTTCAGATTTCTGGTCGATCACTTTCCCTGAAATTATTCCATGATCGATGCTGTCACCGGTTGCAAACGCCAATGAAAAAGCCTGCGCCATCCGATTCCGGTTGTGCAAATCGACGACATCTGTTCCGACTGTCACAACATACGTCGTATTTTTCTTTACTGTATCTGGAAATGTAATCTCAATCTCTCTCCCACTCCACGAGTTTTCCAATATTCCGACATACGGCGAAATAAAAATGGATTGTTCCACGCTCATCTGATCAACATACTTGCTGAACTCAAGCCGTATTTTGTTTGTGGATACTCGAGTAGAATTGTTGAACGGGAATGTTGAGATAATTTCCGGCGGTGTTGTATCGATGGGTCCACCCGGCGGCGGAGCGACGCCTGCGCATGACATTAAAAAAAAACCAGAGAAAAATATCATTGCATTCAAAATCAGGCAGCGAAACTTCATAAATATCCTGAATCTTTCTTTATTTAAGATCGCTTGTTGCTTTGTGATGTGCGTACCACTGACGGTATCGACTAACGGCACGTTGATGTTCGGAGTAAGTTTTTGAAAATACATGCCGTCCATCACCGATAGCCACAAAATATAAATATTTATGTTGAGCGGGATACAACGCCGCAAGTATCGATTTACGTCCGGGATTGTTTATTGGCCCCGGAGGCAAACCATAATGGATGTATGTGTTAAAAGGAGAATTTGTTCTAAGATCTCTATTAAGTATTCTTCGCGGACAATCGAGCGTGTAGCGCACAGTAGGATCGGCTTCGAGCTTCATATTCTTGTTCAAGCGATTATAATACAGACCGGCGATGATCGGACGTTCATCATCCACCATCGCTTCCCACTCAACAATCGAAGCCATGGTTAAAATTTTATCGACCGATCTCTTCATCTCAGCGGCTCGCTGCTGCAGGCTATCGCAAAAGAATCGATGAAAAGCCTGCACCATACATTTTATAATCTCCCGTTCATCCGTCTGCCAATAAAATTTATACGTATCCGGAATTAAATAACCTTCAGCGTTATTCGATGGAATTCCAAGTTCGGCGAGAAAGCTGGAATCTTTGCATGCTTTCAGGAATACCTCCGAATCGATGTCTAACTTTTCCTGAAAAATATCTGCAATAACTTTCGTTCTCGATCCTTCCGGGATTGTCACATCGACCATGAGCCTGGATTTCCCTTCATGGAGTCCTCGAATCAAGTCGATGTTGTTGATACCGTCATGGAAGAGATACTTACCGCTGTGAATTGAAGTCGTAACACCCATCAAGCGGCCGGCAAGTGAAAATAAAAAAGTGTGTTTTAAAATACCCAAATGCCGCAAAGAATCCGCGGCAGCAGAAAATGATGCGCCTTTAGGAATTGTTACTACCACATCAGCCGATGCGGAAAATTTATTCGAGGAATAAAATATTATATAGATAGAAATGAGACAGAATAAAAGAAGAACAGCTACACTTCCGAATGAGATCATTTTTTTTTGATTCATGGAATTCTTCATTCTTCCGTCTTTCATTTCCCGTTTTTACGTTGAACCATTGCTTCGCGCTCAAGCTTTCTTGACTCATCGATGATGCGTTCGAATAATCTTCTTAAGGAATGTCCGGATAACGGACCACGATTTATTTGAATGACATGCCGTAAAACTTCTTCTTCACGTTTTGGAGTGTAAGGCTCTATCCCCAACTTCTCTTTTATTTTTCCGATCTCATCGGCGTACTTTGCCCGTTCGTTTAATAATTTTACTAATACTTCATCTACTTCATCAATTTTTTTACGCCAATCGTCAATCGTCATCACCTTATTCCTTTGCTCGATTATTTGGACGGATGGAACGGAGGAATGCTCCAGCCGCATCAGCGATTTCATTGATTGTTTTTTTAGATTCTATCGCACGGATGAGCGCCGAGCCGACAACAACTCCATCGGCGACTTTCCACACCCTGCAAACGTCTTCATCACTCTGTATGCTGAACCCGACCACAAAAGGTTTTTTCGCATTCTGCTTCATCATTCTCATGAATTCCTGAAATCGAGAGTCGGTCGAAAAATCATGCTTCACGCCAGTTACACCCGTGATAGATACACAATATGAAAAATGTGTTGAAGATTGATCGAGCAATTGAATACGATCCGCTGTTGTAGTAGGTGCAATGAGAAACACAAGACTGATATTTTTCTGCTTCGCAGCAGATTGAAATTCGCCGGCTTCTTCCGGAGGGAGATCTGGAATGATCATTCCATCGACACCGGCTTCATTCGCATCGGCAAAGAATTCCTTTACTCCATAATGAAGAATTGGATTTGTGTATCCCATCAATAAAATCGGGAGCTGACTTCCCTTCCGGAATTCGATTACGGCATCAAAAATCGTTCGAATCGATGCACCGTTATCAATGGCTATCTGTGATGAATGCTGGATCGTTGGGCCGTCCGCTAAAGGATCGGAGAACGGGACTCCGACCTCGATCATAGTCGCACCAGCAAGATCAAGTGCCTTGAGCAGAGGCACGGTGCAATGAGGAATCGGAAACTCTGGGGTGATATATGGAATAAGCGCCCGATCATTTTTTTCTCGGAGCATTTTCCAACATAAACTAATTCTGTTTTCTGATGTGTGTGTCATTCGATATGAGCAATCGCTTGTAAAGTGAATGGTGATTGTATGCCTTTAGATAATTTCATCCATCCGACTAACGCAACCATTGCCGCATTGTCGGTGCAATATTCAATTGATGGAATATGAACGCGCAGTCCGTACTTTGCTGATTCCTTCGTCATCTTAGCGCGCAAACCTGTATTCGCAGACACTCCGCCGGCTACTGCAATATCTTTTACTCCGTAAATACGAGCCGCTTTAATTGTTTTTGTCACCAAAATTTCAACAACAGCCGCTTGAAAACTGGCGCACAAATCGGCAACTAACTTGTCGCCAAGTTCTTCAGGTTTACGATTCAGCAAATCATGATCGCGTAAATAGTACAGGACCGATGTTTTCAATCCACTGAAACTAAAATCGAAATTATCTTCATGAATTAACGATCTTGGAAAAATAACATATTCCGGATTTCCCTTCGAAGCGAATTTATCTATCACAGGTCCGCCGGGATATCCTAGGTTCAACATCTTTGCTACTTTGTCGAACGCTTCACCGGCAGCATCATCTTGTGTTTGACCAAGAATAGTGTGATCGAACGGCTCTCGAACAAGAATAATTTGTGTGTGCCCGCCGGAAACCGTCAGACAAATAAATGGATATTCCGGCACAGAAAAGGCGTTCTGTGATAAAAATGAAGAATATAAGTGTCCTTCCAGATGATTCACACCAACGAAAGGAACATTTAATGAATATGCCAAAGCTTTTGCAAAACTTAAACCGATTAACAACGATCCAACCAAGCCAGGTCCATAAGTGACTGCTATTCCATCAATATCCGTTTTTGTCATTTTCGCTTGCGCTAAGGCTGCATTTACAATCGGGACAATCATTTTTTGATGTTCACGTGAAGCCAGCTCGGGTACGACACCACCGTACTTTTGATGCACAAATTGCGATGAAATAACGTTCGATCTGAGCATCCCGTCTGTATTAACAGCCGCCGAAGTCTCATCACAAGAGCTCTCTATGCCGAATATATTCATATTATTAATGATAGAAAATAACGCCATGATTTGCAAGTACAATTGAATATTGTATTTCTGTAATACCGTTCATATATTGTATGAATATTTCTGTCAAACGCAGTTCTGCGTAATCGAATGACAATGAGGTCAAGCATGCGTAAAGCTCTTATAACTGGAATTACCGGACAGGATGGGTCGTACCTGGCTGAGCTACTTCTTTCAAAAGGATATGAAGTCCATGGAATTATACGGCGTGCGAGCACTTTTAATACAGAACGGATCGATCATTTATACAAGGATCCGCACTACACCGAAACAAAATTGTTCCTTCATTATGGTGATCTTGCGGATTCATCGAATCTGATGCGTTTGCTGTATTCAATACAGCCTGACGAAGTGTACCATCTCGGCGCACAAAGTCATGTTCGCGTTAGTTTCGACATACCTGAATATACAGGAGATGTATCCGGCCTTTCTACTATCCGCATTCTCGATTCAATTCGCCAGACTGGAGTTAAAACTAGTTTTTATCAAGCATCAAGCTCGGAGATGTTTGGGAAAGTCGTAGAAATTCCACAGCGGGAAACAACCCCCTTTTATCCCCGGAGTCCTTATGGAGCAGCCAAGGTCTATGCATATTGGGTCACTGTAAATTATCGGGAGAGTTATAACATTTTTGCTTGTAATGGGATCTTATTTAACCATGAGTCCCCTCGCAGAGGCGAAACATTTGTCACCCGAAAAATCACGCGTGCCATTGCCCATATTCTTGCAGGCTTGGAGAATAAATTGTATCTTGGAAACCTTGATGCGCGGCGTGATTGGGGATATGCTCCGGAATACGTCGAAGCAATGTGGCAAATGTTACAGCAGGATAAACCCGACGATTATATTATTGCAACAAACGAAACGCACAGTATCCGGGAATTTTTGGATGAAGCATTTGGATTGGTGAATCTCGATTGGAAGAAATACGTTGAAGTCGATCACCGCTACTTCCGCCCTGCTGAGGTCGATTTGCTCATCGGCGATTATTCCAAAGCAAAGAAAATATTAGGCTGGCAGCCAAAAACTTCATTCAAACAGCTAATAAAAATTATGGTAGAAGCCGATATTAAAAAGTTGGAAATAGAACAAAAGATAAAGATAAAATATTGAGATTTAAAATAAGATTGAGTTCACGTGGTATCAAACATGAAGAAGAAGTAAAAATGCATCAGGTAATTGTGAAATAAATTATTGGATAACTTTTTTAAAAATAAACGAGTTGCTGTAACTGGTGGAGCCGGATTTCTTGGCTCATTCGTGACTGAAAAACTCGCACAGCGCGGATGCAAGAATATTTTTATACCACACGTGGAAGACTTTGACCTTCGTGATAAAGAACAGATTATTAGAATGTATAAAGAGGCCAAGCCGGATATCGTAATTCATCTTGCGGCAGTAGTTGGTGGTATAGGAGCAAATCGTGAGAATCCAGGAAAATTCTTCTACGATAACGCAATCATGGGTATTCAGCTTTTAGAGTACGCCCGACAGCTTAATGTGCCGAAGTTTGTTGCTCTTGGAACAATTTGTGCTTATCCGAAATTCACCACTCCCCCATTCAAAGAGGATGATCTCTGGAATGGCTATCCGGAAGAGACGAATGCTCCATACGGCCTTGCAAAAAAAATGATGCTCGTTCAATCACAAGCCTATCGCCAGCAATATAATTTCAACTCAATCTTTCTTCTTCCTGTAAATTTATACGGACCGCGTGATAACTTCAATCCTTCGTCATCCCATGTCATTCCTGCTCTTATTAAAAAGATTATTGATGCGCAAAATCGGGGCAACACTTTTATCGAAGCGTGGGGTGATGGAACACCATCGAGAGAATTTCTTTATGTCGAAGACGCGGCTGAAGGAATCCTCCTTGCAACTGAACTGTATAACAAGTCGGATCCGGTGAATCTCGGGACTGGCAATGAAATTACTATCAAGGACTTGACAAACCTCATTGCACGTTTGTGTGAATTCTCAGGTGAGATCAGATGGGATTCAACAAAACCGAATGGCCAGCCGCGCCGCCGGCTCGATACATCCCGTGCATCGAAGGAATTTGGATTCAAAGCAAAAACTACATTTGAAGAAGGATTAAAAGTTACTATAGAATGGTATCGATCAAATCGAAAGGATCTTAAATGAAACTTGCAGTCATTGGAACAGGATATGTCGGACTGGTTGCAGGCGCCTGCTTCGCAGAGATGGGCAACAATGTCTTATGCGCGGATGTCAATCGGAAGAAAATTCTTCAATTGAAAAAGGGAGAAATTCCTTCCTACGAGCCCGGCCTGGAACAAATAGTCAAAAAAAATATCAAAGAAAAACGTTTAAATTTCACGACTCAAATTCGAGAGGCCATTCATTTTGGAGAGATCATTTTTCTTGCTTTGCCAACTCCACCGAATGAAGATGGTTCAGCAGACCTCAAGCATGTTCTCACTGTAGCAGACAACATCGGCCGCTTGATGCATGATTATAAAGTCATTGTAAACAAAAGCACAGTTCCGGTAGGGACAGCTCAAAAGGTTACGGAGATTATCAAAACCAGAACAAAGTATCCATTCGATGTTGTATCAAATCCGGAATTTTTGAAGGAAGGAAATGCCGTAGAAGATTTCATAAAACCCAATCGCATTGTAATCGGCTCATCATCCGAGAAGGCGATCACGATAATGAAACAACTCTACGATCCGTTTATCCGAACAGGCAATCCTTTCATCGTGATGGATGAAGCCAGTGCTGAACTGTCGAAGTACGCTGCAAACTCGTTGCTTGCAACAAAGATTTCATTTATAAATGAAATTGCAAACTTGGCCGACATTGTCGGGGCTGATGTCGACAAGATTCGATCAGGCATCGGCACTGACCCGCGCATCGGGAAATCATTCCTCTTTTCAGGAATCGGTTATGGCGGCTCATGTTTTCCGAAAGATGTGAAAGCGCTCATCAAAACTGCTGAAAAAAACGGCTACGATATGAAAATCCTGAAATCTGTTGAAGACGTTAATCAGCGGCAGAAAAAAATAATTATTACAAAAATCCTTCGTCACTTCAGCAATGATATCCAGGGCAAAACATTTGCACTCTGGGGACTTTCATTCAAACCGAAAACCGACGACATCAGGGAAGCGCCCTCAATCATCATTATTAATGAGCTCTTGAAACATGGCGCAAAAATTCATGCCTACGACCCAGCTGCAATGCAGGACGTAAAAAAAATCTTTGGTTCAAAAATAAAATTTTCTTCCACGAGTTATGATGCACTCCGGCGAGCGGATGCATTAGTCATAGTAACTGAATGGAATGAGTTCCGTGAACCCGATTACGATCAAATGAGAGAATTGATGCGCAGTTATGTAATTTTCGATGGACGGAATCTTCTCAATGTGCCTGTTCTCCGTTCAAAAGGATTCGCTTATTATGGAATCGGAAGAAAATAATAAATGCGTCGCCAAGTAATTTGATGTCTGACAATCACTTTATCTTAGGCAAATATGAATTATAAAACTTGTGTTGTCACTGGTGGAGCTGGATTTCTCGGCTCTCATCTATGTGAGCGGTTACTTCAGGAAGGTCATCATGTTGTCTGCATCGATAATTTGATTACGGGTTCGATGGACAATATCGCTCATCTTCTCGGAAATAACCAATTTAAATTTATCCCTTACGATGTTACGAATTATCTTTATGTCGAAGGGCCTGTCGATTACATTCTGCATTTTGCTTCACCTGCAAGTCCGATTGATTACCTGAAACTTCCGATTCAGACACTGAAGGTTGGTTCACTTGGCACGCACAAAGCGCTTGGTTTTTCAAAAGCAAAAAATGCACGATTCTTATTGGCGTCCACTAGTGAAGTTTATGGTGATCCGCTCATTCATCCGCAAAAAGAAGAGTATTGGGGAAACGTGAACCCGATTGGAATACGTGGTGTATACGATGAAGCAAAACGATTTTCTGAGGCGCTCACGATGGCTTATCACCGCTATCATAATGTCAACACATGCATCGTTCGAATATTCAACACGTATGGACCTAGAATGCGATTAAATGATGGCCGTGCCATCCCAGCTTTCTTGTCGCAGGCATTGAAAAACGAACCTGTTACTGTATTCGGTAATGGAAGTCAGACACGAAGTGTTTGCTTCGTTTCAGATCTTATTGAAGGCATTTATAGATTACTTCTCTCTGATCTTCATGATCCGATAAACATCGGCAACCCTGATGAAATTACGATGCTCCAGCTTGCAAAAGAGTGCATCGAGTGGTCGGGCAGTAAAAGCAAGATTTCGTTCAAAGAATTACCCGAAGACGATCCAAAAGTTCGTCAACCCAATATCACGATAGCCAGATCAGCGCTCGGTTGGGAACCAAAAGTTGCACGGAAAGATGGTATATTGAAAACGATAGATTATTTCAGAAAAAAAATCGCATGATGCGCTTTCGGAACTGTTTGTATTCCCGGCGTGTTGAGGCGTGTTGATAAGAGTATTAAATTGTGGCCTCGAACAACCAACATACGATAAATACATCAAATATTCCCTTCATAGATCTGATCAATGTTGTTCCGGAATTATGGTTCATCACGGATCATGAAGCGATTATCCTAGAATGCAATCAATTTGCCGAACAAATTTTAGGCAAACCAAAATCTCAAATAATCGGTAATACTATTCGCTCTATCATCAAACCAGACGATATCTTCCTATTTGAAAAAATGTTCGCTCTCGCCTGCGAAAAAATAACTCCTGGCGAAATTGAATTGACTCTGATCACTCCGCGTGAATCTGAGGTGAATGTCGTCTCTAATTTTTCGCTCATCACAATACCGGACACTCAATCACCAATCATTAGTATTTTGCTCCGGGATATTACTGAAAGACGGAGGACAGAATTGCAACTGCTCAGGTTCGCAAATGCAATTCATTATACTGTGAATCCAATTGAAATCACCGATAACGAAGGAAAAATCATTTATGTTAATCCGGCTTTTGAACATGTGACCGGTTATCGGCGTGAAGAGTTATTTGGGTTAAATCCGAATGTTCTGGACAGCAGCAAACATGACGCTTCCTTCTGGCAAAACATGTGGGAAGAAATAAATTCCGGACATGTATGGCGAGGAGAAGTGATTAATAAACGAAAAAACGGCGAAATATTTTATAGCGAGCTTCTCATCTCCCCAATTATCGATCCTTCCGGTAAGCCGGTTGGTTTTATCGGCACGCATCTCGATATTACGGAGAAAAAGAAACTCGAACAGCAATTAATTCAATCGCAAAAGCTCGAGAGCATTGGCACACTCTCGGCGGGCATCGCGCATGAAGTCGGCAATCCGCTCACTTCAATTTCATCGCTCGTACAACTCATCCAGCGAACATCTACCGATCAAAATACTCTCGAAAAATTAGAGCTTGTTCGAAATCAAATCAGCCGCATTGCTAAAATAATCCGGCAATTGGTAGATTTCTCGCGTCCTTCGAATTATGAGACGCGTCAGATAAATGTGAACTCCATAATCCAGGAAGCCGTGAATATTGTTCGCTATAGCAATAAAGCGGAAGATGTTCATTTCGTTATAGATCTCGGCCCGGATATACCAAATCTTCTTCTTGTTCAGGATCAGATTATTCAAGTGTTTCTCAATATTTTGTTGAACGCTCTCGATGCATTAAATACAGCTCCTCGCGAAGTGCGTGTCCGTTCGTATGTACTCAACAAAAACGTTTATATGGAATTCGAAGATACAGGTGTCGGCATCTCTTCCGAGAATTTGCCGAAAATATTTGAGCCGTTCTTTACCACGAAAAGCTTTGGTGAAGGTGCAGGCCTTGGCCTCTGGATCAGTTATGGCATCATCAAAAATTTCCACGGCGACATCATTGTGGAAAGTCAAGAAAAAGTCGGCACTAAATTCACTGTGATCCTTCCAATTCCTTCCTAAAAGGTCACACTGGCGAGCATATTATAGTTGTTGACAACAAGGGAATAAACCACAAAGGAGATTCAATATCAGTGTATCGTTGAATTATTTGCGGGAAATAAAAACAAAATATATATCTGAGAGAATAATATATATAATTTTTCTTTTTTATAATCTTAATGAAGGTGCTACTATGAAACAATACCTCATCGATTTCTTTAAATACAACGACCGGGCGAATCATATATTGCTCGACGGGCTAAAACAATTGCCGGATAAAGAGGAATCAACTCGTCTCTTCTGCCATCTCATTGGTGCTCAGAATAAATGGTACAACAGAATCACAAAAGAAGCCGACGATTCTTTATTCCCCTTCTCAGGACAAATCTTACCTTTCGACGAATTGGAATCCAATTGGAATGAAAGCGTGAACCGCTGGATTTCATTTCTTGAAAAATTGGATGACAATGGATTCGAATCCGAAGTCGTTTTCGCACGTCCGACAGATGGGAAAAAGTTCAGCGCCAAACTACTCGATATTGCACTTCAAATCAACTATCACCACATCCACCACCGTGCACAAATTCTTCGCTTGATCCGGCAACAAGGATTCAAGCCGCCGGCAACAGATTATATTTTGACAAAATTAAAACCGGCAGAATAATTGGTTCAATGTTCGGTGTTCAAAGTTCAAAGTTAGCTGAATATCAAAATATTATCGGGCCAACAAGACTTTCGTTGAAGGATTTTCGAAATCCGCTCCTTATGAACAAGAGTAAATCGTTTTGATAACCTTTTAGTAAAATAATTTTTTCGACGAACATAATATCGTGCATTGATTTGTGGAATAATTGTAGTAACCAACAAAATTCTTTGGCTTGATAACTTCTTTTTTGCTATATTTATAGAGTATTAAATAAAAAAGAAGGAAATAATAGAGGAATTATCTTCCAGCTAAAAAGGTTACTAGAGTTGGCGCTCATCACTGACCTTTCGGACAATTAAGTCTTCGATTTGAGGTCATAAAGAGCGACCAATGAATTTACAAGAGGAGACGATTTAAATGCGTGGAACTGTAATAATAAATATAGAAACCTGTAAGGGCTGCTCGCTTTGTATCCCTGTATGCAAACAAAACAGTCTTGCACTATCGAAAAAACTAAATTCACAAGGTTATAATTACATTGAACTAGTCAATGATGAATGCACTGGTTGCGTGAATTGCGCGCTTGTATGTCCGGATTCCGTCTTCACTGTTTATCGCGCAAAGAAACAGGAAAAGACGGATAGACAGCAAAAAGCAACTTCATCAATTCCAGCGTAAGGAGTTAGTAATTTTGAACGAAACACTTTTAATGAAAGGCAACGAGGCGCTTGCAGAGGCGTCGATCCGTGCCGGCCTCGACGCCTATTTCGGATATCCTATCACACCGCAATCGGAAATTCTGGAATATCTTTCAGAAAATTTTGCTCCGAAAGGCGGGGTTGTGTTGCAGGCTGAAAGTGAATTGGCAGCTATCAATATGATTTACGGGGCTTCTGGCGCAGGCGCTCGTGTCATGACAACCTCTTCCAGCCCCGGCATTAGCCTCATGCAGGAAGGTTTGTCTTACAGCACTTGTGCAGAACTCCCATTTCTCATTGTGAATGTTATGCGCGGCGGACCTGGGCTTGGAACAATCCAACCTTCGCAGGCTGATTATTTTCAAGCAACAAAAGGCGGCGGTCACGGCGATTATCATCTCATCGTGCTTGCGCCATCTACTGTGCAGGAAATGGCCGATTTTGTATTCGATGGATTCGCACTTGCGGATAAGTGGCGAAATCCTGTGATGATCCTCGCGGATGGCGCGCTCGGGCAAATGATGGAAAAAGTGACCTTTCGTGAAAAAATTGCCGACTTGAAAAAACGAATTCCGAAACCGTGGGCAACAACCGGCAAAACAAAAAACCGTGAAAGAAATATTATTACATCTCTCTACATTGAAACTGAACTGATGGAAAATATTAACATCAAACTTCAGGATAAGTACAAACGAATCTATGAAGAAGAAGTGCGCTTCGAATTAATTAACACCGATAATGCCGATGTAATTATTGTCGCATTCGGACTTTGCGCGCGTATCGCAGAAAAAGCGATAGAAATAGCAGCGGAAAAAGGTTTACACGCCGGCCTTATTCGTCCAATCACGCTCTATCCTTTTCCGTATGTCGTCATCAACCAGCTCGCAAAAAAAACAAACGCAATTGTTGTTGTTGAAATGAATGCCGGGCAAATGGTTGAAGATGTCAGACTTGGAGTCGACGGCCAGATACCGGTCTTCTTCCACGGTCGTTTGGGTGGAATGATTCCGTCACCGGAAGATATTTTCCATGAAGCCGTGAAAGCGGCACAAAAAGAAAAAGTTCATGCGATGGCTTAAGATATTGGAGATTATAGAATGCAACCTTTAGAAATAGATCTTAATCAATTTGAATGTGTGTGGAAAAAACCTGAAACGCTCACCGACGTACGCATGCATTATTGTCCCGGATGCGGTCATGGGGTTATTCATACAATTTTAATGGAAGTAATAGAAGAACTCGGTATAACGGAGAATGTTATCGGGATCGCTCCTGTTGGTTGTTCGGTGTTCGCATACAATTATATGAACATCGATATGCAAGAAGCTGCGCACGGACGCGCGTGTGCGGTTGCGACAGGTATTAAGCGAGTTCTTCCCGATAAATTGGTTTTCACTTATCAGGGTGATGGTGACTTTGCTGCAATTGGAACTGCAGAAAGTATACATGCTTCAAACCGCGGTGAAAATTTTCTTGTGGTTTTTATCAACAACGGAATCTACGGCATGACCGGCGGACAAATGGCGCCGACTTCGATCATTGGAATGAAAACGAGTACCTCGCCTTTTGGACGTGAAAAACTCACGATGGGAGTACCGATCAAGATTACAGAGTTGCTGGCTCTTCTTTCAGGTACCGCATACGTAACCCGGCAAGCCATCTTCAACCCCAATGCATGTCGACAATTACACAAAGCACTGACTCGCGCTTTTCATTACCAGCAAAATAAATTAGGGACGTGTATTGTTGAAGTCGTGTCCAATTGCCCCTCAAATTGGAAGATGACTCCACAGGAGTCGAACGATTGGCTTGTGAAAAACATGCTGCCGATTTTTCCATTAGGCGACATTAAGGTTCCCGAAGGCGAGGTGAAACGATAATGACATACGAAATCGTTTTTGCCGGATTCGGTGGTCAGGGAGTTCTCTCAATGGGACAGGTTCTCTCTTATGCCGGAATGATCGAGAATAAAGAAATTTGCTGGCTTCCATCGTACGGACCTGAGATGCGCGGAGGTACCGCAAATTGTGTCACGATTATTTCAGATTCCAGAATCAGTTCGCCAATTCTAACTCGCTACGACATTGTCGTAGCTTTGAATCAACCCTCACTCGACAAATTTCAACCAACCGTCAAACCGGGGGGACTGTTGCTCTATGACAGCACAAATATTATAAATAAACCTACACGAACCGATATTGAAATAGTAGCCATTCCCGCTAGTGAAGAAGCCGCCAAGTTAAAGAATACACGCGTGTTTAACATGATTATTCTAGGTGCGTTGGTTAAAAAGCGCTTTATCGTAAAAAGTGAATCTATTCTTGCTGCTTTGAAAAAAGTATTACCGGAACGATACCATCACTTGATTCCGTTAAATGAACAAGCTCTGCGACGTGGAGCAACACTCGCGGAAAACGATGTAGAATAATTTTCCAGCAAAGAGACAGCCCCGAACACCTTAAATGCCACGTCGTAGGTAATACTGAATATAAAAACATAACTAGAGACCGGCAAAAAGCGATCGTAGCCGGTATTGTTAACACCGTGTAATGATCCGCAGTTTTGCCACATATGTTATTGCGTCGATCGATGGTCGACTCACGAGTTCGTTCTACGATCAGCAACGAAAAAACAGTATCGGAACATCCTATCAACATCTCTATCAAGCGTGATATAATTCAAGCATCCAATCCTTAATTGTCTATCATTATTAAAGAAAAGATTTTAAAAAAAACGATCTTAAAAGGTCTTGACTTTATTTCATAAAAAATTATATTGATTGAATCGATTCATTCAGAGTTTAATCAATTCAAAAAGACGAATTTTCCAACAATCATGTAATTTGATAAATTCAATTAATAACGGAAGGAGCAATTCAATGAATGGCAAATTAATCTTTACTGCTTTAATTCTTATAGCCTTGTTTGCCTCACTGGCAACGGCTCAAGTAAGAGAATCTTTCGATTATCCGGCAGGTTCTGTTGTTGATGGCCTCGGATCAGCGAGCGGTGGATGGGCTGGACCGTGGCAATATTTAAAGGAGAGCCTCAATGTTGATAGCGCTATGTTTGTTGTCGACACCGCTTTCGATTATTCCGATGTTCAGGTGAACGTTCCAAAAAGCGGCCTTCATATGACGAGTGTTCTCAAAAGCCCTAATTCTAAAATCCGCCAGCAGCGGTTTTTAGATCATGAATGCACAATAGCTGTTGGGAATACATATTGGATCAGCGCTTTAGAAGAGTTATGGAATGACGCATCTATCAGTTCTTGGTGTGGCATAAGTTTATATGACAGTCTTAATGAGAGGCCGTTATTGGGAAAAGGGTGGGGAGATGGTGTCTATTCTTTCGGTGGTGGAACACCTAGCGCTAATGAAAAATCCTCGGCAACGTGGGATAATGGACCAGTCTGGCTTGTCGCAAGGATAGATGGAAACGACGGCAACATTGCCACACTGCACATGTGGGTTAATCCAGATCCAACCAATGGTGAGCCTGATACTTCAACTGCCGATACAAGAAGCAGATATACGAGTTTCTCAAAATTTAATTCCATTGTGATGGCTTTTGGAGATTACAGTGGGAAAGACGATAAAGTCGAAATGAGTATTGATGAAATTCGATTCGGAACTACGTGGGATGATGTATCCTCAGTTTTCCCGGGTGCTGGTGTCGCCAGTCGGAATACTAATCCGATGAATTACACTTTATACCAAAACTATCCCAACCCATTCAATCCCAGTACTAAGATTTCCTACTCGCTGAAGAACACAGGCAAAGTTCGTCTTTCTGTGTTTGATATGCTAGGTCGGGAAGTTGCTGTTCTGGTGAATAGCACTCAAAACGCAGGAGTACACAATGTTACATTCTCTGCATCCAAGCTTGTAAGCGGTATTTATATGTACAGACTTGAAGCCGACAATAATATCTTATCAAAGAAAATGGTATTGATGAAATAAGGACATTTGTCGTCTTAAAAATAATTTTGTTTCAGAAAATAAGCTTGCGGTTTTATTTTTGCCGCAGGCTTTTCTTTTTAATTCCGATTTAAAAATAACTTAAATATGTCGAAACATCAATCGCTGCTGTTGCGATACTCTAGAAGAATTATTCGAAATAAATTTCGAACTTAATGGTATGCCACAGTGAATTTCAAGTTAATGAATTGTGCAAAGTAAATTTAGATGTCCTCTAAGAAGAAGAAACCATATTATAAAAAAAGTCGGCCTTCAAAGAGCAAGGCCGACTTAATTAGTTTTTCCTGGTTCTCTTAATAGAATGGCGCGCCAATGAATCCTGCATCGACTCGATATAAAGTCCAATCTACTGCCGGATTTGATGTATTGCCAGTTATTATATAGAGATAGGTGCCATTTCCCCAAAAAAATTGTTTACATAAAGATGGCAAAATATTTTTATAAAGAATACTTATACTATTTGTACTAAGATCGACCATGAGAATTGGATCAGACGAATTAGTCGCGATATACATTTTACCGTCTGAAGAAAATGTAATCCCTGTCATTGTACGAGATGCGTACTCCCCAGTCGTAGCCCAATCGAGCACCAACTCCGGACTCCCTACTGTATGGTTTGCATAATCGATATGACAACGTTGGATAGATTTTAAAGGCCGACTGGCTGTAGGATTCTTCGTTGTATCAATGAGATAAACGTAATCACCGTAAACCCGAATATCAAGGATCACATCAGAGGCAAAAGAGCCTGAAAGCTTGGTTGTACCATCCGGAGCGACTGTTACTAAATCGCTTGAACTACCTGCAACGAAAAGATTGCCTTGCGAATCGAAATCGCCGCATTTAACATTTGCACCAACCTTAAACTGTGTAGATGTATCTAACTGTACATCTATCACATCAATTGATGATTTACTCTCCATCAAATAAAGTTTTCCATCTGGTCCGATTCTTCCACAGTACGGTTGATACTTTGCCAGTGTGTTTAATTGTGTTTTTTGACCATCGGGGGTAATTTTAAATATTGTTTTATTGATTGAATATATGACGTATAAATTTTCATCTTTATCTCCGGCAACAACACCCAATTGTTTGTTATCCAGGAATGATCCATATTTCGTTAAAACAGGATCGATCTTGTACAATCCTGATTGTGCCACAACGAGAGCCTTCGGAGAAACAATTACAAATCTACAAGAATCCGAGACAACGTTTGGACGATAGATAGTAATGGAAGAAGAAGATGAGGAGAGTATATCTGCAGTCACTGTGCTTTTATCTCCATCCATTCTTGAAATGTAGACAGTATTTGAATCAGGAAGAGTTGCAAAATTTTTCCCAGTTATAGTAATTGTATTAACTCCTGGTCTTGCTTCGAGAGCAGGATTAATTTGCGTAATGCTGTCGTTTACCCCTTGTGTGAAGCTTTGACTCCACTGGGATGGTGTGACATCAAACTTACACCCCGACATGATAGCCATTATCACGACAATCATCAGGGATGCAATTATTACATATCTATTAAATTTCATGCTCTTTCTCCTTCTTCAACTCAATATGAAAATCGTGCGGTTATCCGCTGAACCTTGTTGAATACTCCAAACGGCGTGTACGCGTAATCAAACGCTATTCCTGCGAATGCCAATCCCATTCCGTATGAGAACGAACTCTGGTCGTAACTCGACTTCGACACATAACCACCGCGCAACTTCAATACGTTCATGAAATTGTATTCGAGCCCTACCTTTATCTCTTCCGGATGATCCCGAAAATGCGACGCATCCACTCCCATGTACAACGATTGATTCTCCGGAACTGACGACAGAAGATCTAACAGGTTCATCGAGATTCCAAGGTTGAACACCAACGGCGCCTGGAATCCTTCCTGAACATATTTCACTTCCTTCGAAAAATTCCGCACTGACATTCCAAACACTATACTCTTGATACCTGTCTTGAATTGTGTCCCGAAATCAAATACTAGCGGCGTCAATTTGTTCGACACTGTGCCAGCCGTAGTATCAGATTTCCCCGTGTTGTCTTGGCCAAACACTGGTATAACGCTCGTTCCCAAATCCTGCCGGACAATACGTACTTGCCCGCCAACACTGAAACGGTCTGTCAGTTGCTTCGCATAGCCAACTCCAACTGCAAGGGCACTCAACTTGAATATGTCCGTGTCTCTGAATTGAAGATCCGACGACATATCAACTACCGTCCCGTAGAAATCTCCATAGTCAACGCTCTGAACACTCAATCCGAACACTCCGTAATTCCCTCCCGCCGGACTGATTGCTACGCTGAACATGTAATGTTTTATATCAGCTATCCACTGGTTGACGCTCGCTGTCGCATCAACAACATTTTTCATATCCGCCATACCGGCTGGATTGAAGAACAACGAGCTTGAGGCTGTCTGAAGGCTCGTCATAGCTTCGCCCATTGCTGCGCCTCGTGCATCCGAAACTACACTTAAAAATTGAAATCCCGTTTGTGCCAGCTTCTGATCGGTCTGCGCGAACCCGATTGTCGTCATCAGGCCGCACACGAGAAACACAACGATGAAACTACCTATTATCTTCTTCATTTATTTTCTCCTTACCTGATAACTACAAATTTACGAATTATGTGATCGCCTTTATGCGCTGTGATATCCCCTTTATGGTATGATATACTTCCATTGCGCATGATATTAGTTTGCGCTTGTACATCTTCTGTAACTTCCACATAGAGGATATAGATTCCACTTGCAAGTATTTGTCCTGAGATGGTTTCTGAATTATAAAGTTCATCGCCTGAGCGGTTTGTATGATCCTTCTCCCAAACTTTGTCACCGCGTTCCGTGAACACCATAAGTTTGCAGATTGGTGGAAGTTGGAAGAATGCGATCCGATCTTGATCATACGCAGGGCCTGAAGCTGCAGCATTGAATTGGTATAACCGAGCACGGATATCATAAGGATTAGGAACTACCCTAACTTGTTCCAACATCGAGCCAGCAGCTATATCATGGATACAAACATATTCTGGCCCTTTATCTATTACAGAATTGTACTTTCTGTAAGCAGACCCGAACACCCAGACTCCTTTTGAAACAACTGGTTTCCAATCACTCGAAGTATCCGGCAAGTTAGCATGAGCTTTTGTAGTTTGTGTCTTTACTGTAATTCCTGACGCGCCGGTATCATTAATGCAAACATATTCCGAATTTTTGTAGGTTACTGTATTATAAGCATCATATTTGACCACAGTCGAATCCCAGGTTCCCTTCGCTACCGTCGGTTTCCAATTGGCGGTATCAGCAACCGGTTCATTCGGCGGTGCAGTAACAGCCGGCCGTTGTAGAGTAGCGGGCACACCGGTCACCGTCCAGAACAAACTACTATAGAGTGGTACACCAGGTAAAATATCATTTTGCGTTCCATCATCTTTCGATTGTATATAATAATAATAGTCAACGCCTCTAAGTGCAGTAACATCATCAAAATTATTTACAACATTAGCTTTGCTGCATTCAAAAATCTTTTCGTAGACACTCCTCCAATCCAAAACACTACCCCGAGATCTGTAAATCACATAGCCATCGAAATGAGATGAGCTTTCAGCGTTGTTTGACCATGAGAGAGAAATACGGTCACCACCGGAAGCAACTGTAAATTGTTGTGGTGGTGGTGGTGGATGAGGAATTTTATAGCCCAAATTATAATTTCGTACAGCATGATTGAATATTTGCATTATAGAATCTTTTCCTGTGAAACACCACGTTTTTTTATATCCATTAAAATCTGTCGTAGTACTTCCATCTGGCATCACTAACGACAGAGTTGTAACTGAATTACGCGCTTGAAGCCAATTAGCACCGATCTTTCGATTATTTTCCCACGATAATCCATTTACACCTGATGCAAATACTATGTGAATGCTGTCGCCGAAAGGAATCGTGAATGGACCATATCCCTGGCCTTGGCTAACACCTCCGCCTGTTTGTCTTCGCGGATCTGAATAATCCATTGGATACTGTCCGGGTTTTGAAAGAATCATATCGTCGTGTTGCTGGGTTGGATGTCCCTCACTCATGCAATTATATCGATCCTGCATGAAGCTTTCGTCGTATTGACTGACGTTCTGTTGCATAATATTTATATCGGATCCGATATACCATGTTGTCGCCGGTTGATTGAGATCATCCGTAGTATCGGTTGCACTTTTATCGGCATGAAGAGTTACACATCCGGAGTATTGAGTAGAACCAAGAGTTCCATCTCCTGCAATGTTTGGACATCCCCATTCTTCATCAAAAGAATCTGAACGATCTTTACTAGGGCCATAATATGAGTAGCATCCTCTCATAGAAAAACCAGGAGCGAGTGGATTTTCACCGAAAGCATGATTCAGAGTACTATTTCCCCATGTAGAACCGAAAGCTCCCCAGGTCGTCGCTGAACCGCCGCTGGTCACACCAGCAAATGCATTTCGATACATCCAATAAAAGTAAACATTAGTCAGTGTCTGCTGTTTAACATCTCCGGTTCTATCATAAATACCCGTGTTTTTAAACACATAATCGTTGATGAAATAACTATCGTGTAACGGGGAATCAAATGCCATTACTTTTTTAGTAACTGAGACCCCGATGGAAGTATTGAATTTCACCAGAACCATCCGGTCCGACTCAAGATTCTGATCCAGGCTATCCAATTTGTCATAGGAATCAATTGAACTTGCGCTCACATTATCAACGACAACCGTCGGATGTTTGCTTCTTCCAATCAATTTTAAATCTTGTTCAAAAACTTCATTGACACGATCCAGTGGATTCCGAGGACCCGAACCGACTACCTTAACACTTTTTACCTTTCCCTCCACAGGATCGTCGAAATTCTTAGATCCAATCCATAAGCAATTCATACGACATGTGGTTTGGCCGATGCCATATTGGACAGGCCAAGAGAAAAAATTAAGAATGCTGCCTTGCGCAAACTCGAGTTCATACTCTGATCCGATTTCACTAATCTGTGATTGCAATTGTGTGACACTGAGCCATTTGATGCGCTGAGCAAAAGTATCACGAACTGGGCACAGGATCAACAGCCCTAAGACTAGTATTGGAAATTTATTCCTAAATTTTATGATTTGTTTTTTCATGGCTATCCCTAATTATTTTTTATTCGCCTAAATCGAATGATAACTTTACACCGAAAAAGATTTGACGTGGATTTAAGAACCAGTAGGAAGAAATACTTGGCATATTTATGTATGCCTTATTTTTATTAATCTGATCAATTGTCGCTTGATCAACCTGTACCCATGAAGTATTCCCTGTACTTTGATTTTTATTAACCCTCCAGTATTTGCCGCTCTTTCCTTCGTAAAATATCGCACGTTCATCATCCGGAGCGCTGGATAACGTGCCGTCATTTTTTTGTATTTCATACTGATAAACCTCGGGCTGCCAGTCCACACCCGGCTTCCGGTAGTCTCCTACTTTGTCATTTCCAGGAATATTGGTATAAGCTATATTCGTTGGCAGATGAAGTGAGTACATGTAGTCGAGATCACTTGTATTAGACAACCTGAGTGTATTTAAAACATTATTGATGTCAACAAATAATTGCGCGCTGAATTTTCCGATGGATACCGCCTTCTCAACTCGCAATGTTGTATTAAAGAAATCTACTGTCTGAACGTTATATGCGATGTAAGGAATATTATTTGGATTAAAGGTTGTCCAACTTCCTGCTTGCCAATCCAAAACGATGTTTACTCTGAAGTCACCTAATAATTTATTTCCAAAGATGGACGGGCCCCAATCATTAGGTGTGTACAGGCTCAGATTTAATCTCGCATAAGGTGATGGCATCGGTCGATCCTGATAAAGATTTGTTGTTTCATTGTTATACGCTTGTTGTTGCGCGGAATTGTCAAACTGTTGCGCGTGCCCGAAATGTCCGCTGGTATTCACTATATATGTATAATTAGCAAAACCTGTCCACCAGCGTCCACTTGTCTTTCGAAGAGTCACTTCAAATCCTCGAGTATCTTCATAATTGTTCGAAGTAGATGCATAGTAATTAAAACCACCAGCACTTGAGAAATATTGAGTAAAATCTTGTTGATCGGAAACATCATTATAAAACGCTGCAATCTGAAATAAATAATCACTAAACAAAATGTTGTCGTAACCCAATTCGTAGGATATTGTTTTTGCAAGAATTAGGTCAGGATTTCCAAAACTTGTCACTTTGTTTACCGCGTCGCGTTCAATACGGAACATACTTTCATACTGGGGCAATTCTGTAAAGTGGCCATAATTGAAAAACAGTTTTGAATTTTCAGTAACTGGGTGTGCGATACCAAGCCGCGGACTCAGTTGCCACTGTATCTTGGGCGGTTCTGATGGAAATACCTTGCTGAGATCACTACCAGAAGGTGCAAAAAAAGTAATATCATATGGATCAACATTCCACCAATTAGCTTTGGGATTGCTATAATCCAAACGCAAACCTAGATTCATAGTGAACCCCTGCGTCTCTAATTTATCTTGAAGATAGGCGGCACCTTGCACCGGAAAGCTATGCATTTGAACACGATTAGAATATGCTTTTCCAGCTGATGATTGATCAATAAGACCGTAGTCAAAGTTCAGATCATTGTACACAAACTCAATTCCACCCTTCAACAGATTCTGGTAATCGACCTGACTGCAATAATCAGCTTTCATAGTTGTTGAGTTAACGACCGTAAAATCGCGAGGCTTGGCTAAATTCTGCCCTCCGTATACTATAATACCACGTGGAACGCTTTGATCCGGCCAATAACCAAATGGATTGCTATCTTCCCAGAAGCCGGGAATAATTTCAGTCTTCTTTGATGTGTCTCGTAATCCGATTGGTTCTGTATCGTAATTACGCCTGAATTGTTCGATCGATATTTCGTAATACGAATTAGAACTGAAGTTATGCGTCAACTTAGCTGAAACAGATTGGTTTCCAATATCACTTTCACAGAAAGTGTAATCCGAGAACATTCGCATATAGCTCTCTGTCCCAACCCATCCGGTAAACTCGTTAGCAATGTCCGACGCATTACGGAGATACAGGTAGGTACCATTACCATCCCAGTTAGATCTCATTGTATATTCTTTTCCAACTACACCTGAAAGCCTCAATCTCATCGTTGGAGAAATATCTGAAATTAATTGCAAAGTCCCGTTGAAATCCTTGTAATCAGGTCGGGAGAGCGGGAACAGAAGCATCTCACGATTTGTACGATAAGAAGTAAAAAATCGTAAATTTCCAAGCGCCTCACTCACCAATGGAACTGGACCGCCAAAACCCGCATCAATATCGTAATCCGGTTGATTGTTCGGTAAATTTTTTCGTGTTTCATATTCAAAAACCCGTTGAACGCCTAAAGGAGTCAAGTTATTATTCGGATCATTGTCTGTACAAAGTTGTTGTGATATTGCGTTCCAACCTACGAATGTTGGAAATTTACTACGCGTATATTTATCCCACTTTGTCGAATCAACCGGAGCACCCGTCCCTGTCCAGCATACATTTGGATCGAAAAAAACTCTCATGAAATATGAGTTCGGATCGTGAACATCAGGTATGCCATCACCAGTCCAGTACTTAGGAGCAGGCGGACTAATCCTTCCTTGTATGCTTCCTGAATAACCTCGTTTATTTCCTTCTTTTGTAACTACGTTGATTATGCCTGACCGTACCTGGCCATATTCTGCGTTAAATCCACCGCGCTCGACAGAAATTTCTTTCACAGCGCTCAGCGCTAAATCAGTTGTCGGCTCGTTATTTCTTGGATCACGCATCGTGACACCGTCTACCATAAAAAGAATATTGTCCCCTTCGCCACCACGAATCGTCAATCCTCCTTGAACACTAACCTTTCCACGGGTATAACCATTTGGACCGGAAATATAGCTGGGTGCCACAGCGTTAATTGGATTGGAAGACCAACCACCCCGAACACCCGCTTGCAAACCGACGGCGCTTACCACATTGCTAATTGGGAGAGATGAAATCTCTTTATCCGAAACCGATGCGACGCTGGTAGCAACATCCTTTTTAATTGTCAGTCGGTCACCTACAACAATCATCGCGCTTACTTCGACAATTTGGGGTTCCATAGAAATATCAAGTCGTGCGGTTTGATCGATGTACACCCGAACATTGCTTACAATCACCTTCCTATACCCGACGGATGATACTTGAACATTGAAACTCCCCGGCGGAACATTCAGTATCGTAAAATGGCCATCAAGGTCTGTTGCCGCTCCCAGGGATGTTCCTACAATAATAATAGTTCCTCCAATTACAGGCTCACCATTATCTTTGTCGATTACTTTCCCGGCAACCTTTCCGGTCGTGCCTGACCACAATGGCGAGACCGATGTTAGTAACAACAGAATAATCGTTGCCACCTTTTTCAGTTGCTGCATAGTCAATGTCTCCTTTCAGTTTAAGTAAACTATTTTCGCCTTTAATCAATAATTGTTCAGCGTTCCCCAACTGAGAAAAAACAGTGAGCGATCATACTCCCCTATGAGAACTCAAAGTTGTGTAAATAATTTTGGAAGGATATCCACCTTATAGTATCCGTGCAATCTCATTAACAATCAACCGCATGCATAAAAGGTGAAAATATTTAGTAAAAAATTATATCAAATTTTGATTTCTCCTTGCTTTCCAAACAATAATCAATTCTTGTTTTCATTCGCTCTCCGAAAAGAATCGATATCGTTTATTTTCAATCTCTCATATTTGTCAAGACGAATATTTTCTGTATACTTTAAAAACACAAAAATATTTTAGTAGAGTAAAACATTCTCTTGAAAAAATACCTCTTTATATACTTTAACAACGTGACACATCAAACCAAATAAAAAAACTTTTCTTTATTGAACTGATTAATAGTTTATTGAAACGGTTTGAATACTCGAAAATATGAAGGCTTTTCTAAAAAGTCAAGTTTATTTATTTTTTATTTAAATAAACTGTTGTGACTTAAAAAAATGATAAGTGATTTGAATTATCGGATTAAAAAGATTAACTTAAAAACTAGTAAGTGAAAAACAGCATCAAGTGGGCATTCGGCTATTAGCGAATCAATATTTTGCATGTAATGTATATTTCTATCAATTGAAAGCTGGCGGTTTCACTAAAATCTGGGAGATTATTTTGGAAAAATAATATCTGGTAAAATTTTAATGGGTATTTTCTTCATAATCTATTTTACTTTATCGAATGCTGTCCGTACTTTTTCATAAGTGTCTTCCAACGATTCCGATATGACCCTGGTTTCGGCGAGGACAGGCATAAAGTTCGTGTCACCGTTCCATCGAGGGACGATGTGAAAATGAATGTGACAATCGATTCCTGCCCCGCTTACACGCCCGATGTTCATGCCTAAATTAAATCCATGAGGATGAAAAGTTTCGGTAAGAATATTAATACTATGCTTTACAAGAGCCATCATCTCGCTCGATTCTTCTGTGTTCAAACCCTTAAGTTCATTCGTATGAGTATTCGGAACGATCATCAAATGACCACTATTGTAAGGATAGAGATTTAAAACAACAAACGCGGTTTCACCTCGATATACTACAAGATTCTTTTTATCGTTTTCCCTGCTCTGTCGCATGTCACAAAATAAACACTCTGCATCTTTTTCCCCTTTTTGTTTTTCGTTTGCAAATGATTCAATATATTTTGATCGCCACGGTGACCACAATCTATCCATACTACATCCCTGCTATTATTTTAAATATTAAGCTCTGCTGAGACTTCCAGCAGAGCTCTCTTATAATTTTATTTCTCAATCTCGTTCTTTAATTGGTCTTCCCTCTTTACGCTTCTTCCTCTTCCTTCTCTTTTTCACTTGCAGCAATAATCTTTTCCATCAGATCTCGCGGCACTTCTTCATAATGATCAAATTTCTGACGATGAATTCCACGCCCTTGAGTCATTGAACGCAGTATTGTTGCATAACGGTACAACTCTTTGAGCGGAACAAGCGCTTTGATTGTTTGGAAGGAACCTTCTGATTCCATACCGAGAATCTTTCCACGGCGGCTGGATATATCGCCCATGACATCACCCATATAATCTTCAGGTACCGTTACTTCCAATTCGTAAATAGGTTCGAGCAAAATAGGTTTTGCTTCCTTGAAACCTTTTTTAAACGCCATCCTGCCTGCAATCTTGAAAGAGTGTTCATCTGAATCAACATCATGATAAGATCCGTAGAATAACGTCACTTTGACATCAACAACTTTGTATCCGGCTATGACTCCGCCTACTAACGCTTCCTGAATTCCTTTTTCAACTGCCGGGATAAAACGACCTGGAACCACACCGCCGACAATTGCATCAACAAATTCAAATCCTGTTCCT
This sequence comes from Ignavibacteriota bacterium, assembly GCA_963835935.1. Classification (GTDB taxonomy): domain Bacteria; phylum Bacteroidota; class Ignavibacteria; order UBA10030; family CAVZMI01; genus CAWIHK01. The sequence goes on along the minus strand of CAWIHK010000001.1, from coordinate 1,379,066 downwards.
CGCGGCAACGGTTCTACTTTTATAACAACATGTCCATACTGTCCGCGGCCGCCTGTTTGTTTTTTATGTTTATACTCAACTTCAGCAGCAGAACCACGAATTGCTTCACGATATGGAATCTTCGGTTCGATTAGATCGATCTCGACACCGTATTTATCTTTCAAACGTCTGGTCATGATCTGAAGATGCAATTCACCCTGACCGCTAATTAATGTCTGGCTCAATTCCGGATCAACGTACATTGTAAATGTCTGATCTTCCTCATGCAACGCATGAAATCCTGTTGCTATTTTGTCCTCATCACCCTTCGCTTTTGGAACTACTGCAGAATTGATGACAGGTTGGGGAAAAACAATCGGTGAAATAACGATTGGATTCGATTTTGTGCAGAGCGTATTATTTGTGTGAGTATCTTTCAGTTTGACAGCGGCTCCGAAATCACCAGGATAAAGTTTCGAGATTTCTTTCCGTTCTTTACCGTTCATAATAAATATCTGGCCGATGCGTTCCGGTTTGTTATTATTTGTCGTGTTCACGAGATCCATTCCAGGGGACACACATCCTGAATAAACTCTGAAAAAAGACAATTCTCCGACGTGCGGTTCAGACATCGTTTTAAACACGAATAAAGTCGTCGGTGCATTTTGATCGGGCTTTAATTCTATTTCACTTGATGATCCTGAAAGAGAAGCTTTGACTCCGCCACGATCAAGCGGAGAAGGACAATAGTCAACAAAAATATCGAGAAGTCCTGCCGATCCTACATTTAATGTAGATGAGACGCAGAATATGGGAAATATTTTTCTCTGAAGTATTGCTGTACGCATTCCCTGTTTTAGTTCATCTCTATCGAGCGTTCCAGATTCAAAAAATTTATTCATTAGAGCTTCATCCGATTCAGCAATTTTTTCTATCAGTGATTCGTGTAAAGCTGATGCTTTCGATTGAAGATCTGATGGTATTTCTTCTTCCGTGAAACTTCCTTTTAAACCGTTTCCGTACTTTAACATCTTCATGCGCAATACGTCGATTACTGCATTAAAATTTTGAGCATGGCCAACAGGAAATTGAACAACACATGCATCATGACTGAACCGATCCTGCACTTGTACAATGACATTCTCGACATCGGCATTCTCATGATCGACTTTATTAATGACAAAAATTGCGGGTGTACTATATTCTTGAGTGTACTTCCATACTAATTCCGTCCCAACTTCGGCACCCTCTACCGCTTTCAATAGAACAACGGCAAGATCGGAAACTCGGAGTGCACATTTTACCTCACCGGTAAAATCCGTATAACCCGGCGTATCTAGTATATTAATTTTCGAATTGTTCCATTCACAGAAGAGCATTGAAGTGTTTATAGATATTTGCCGTTCAATTTCGTCGGTATGAAAATCGGAGAGCGTGTTACCTTCTTCAACTTTTCCCAATCTCGTTGTGATACCTGCGGAGTGGAGTAAGGCTTCCGAGAAGGTTGTCTTACCCGCCCCGCCATGACCAATGAGGCAGATGTTCCTTATATGATCCGATGTATATTCTTTCACTATGTTTAACTCCTCTCTACCATTTTAGAAAAACACACATGAAATTGATTTAGTGTCCGCGAAGTTTTTCGGAAAAGATTTTTACACCGCGGACAATAGCAGCGAAAAAAGAGGCCGCTTCTAAAATTGGAATTTCAACACGATCCTGAAGCCTTCGCTCGAAAGAAACTAGATTCTCGGCAATATCACGCATCGTTCGGATCGATTGTTGAATGTTTATCACCTCGTCATCAACGGTTTCCGCCACATGCTTGAACTTCGATGTGATCACCTCGATATTATCGAGCACCGGAAGAGATTTTTTTGCGACTTCCTTCATACTCGTATCCAAAGATTCAAGTGTTTCCTTTAATTTCACCATGACTGTCAACGCATAAATAGCGCCGATTGACACAGCCACGAGTGCTATTCCGGCAAGAATCAAAATTGTTTCCACAATTATATACCTTTCCGTTATTACCGCGAACGTTCATCTTTGTAGGCATCGATGCCGGCCTTTACGGCACCCTTTATTCGACTCCCCTCCTCCATCACGATTCCCGCTTTTTCTCGAGCATCTGTCAAGATTTTCTCGGCATCATTCAACAATGTCTGTGCCTTTTTTTGAGCATCGGTGATCAAGGTTTCAGACTTTTTTTTTCCTTCGTTGATTATATCAACCGCTTTGTGTTTTGCCGCAGCCAGATACTGTTCCGCGTCATCGGCAATCTCACCAGCCTTGGTTTTTATATCCGTACGTAATTCCTTGCCGCTCTTCGGAGCGTAAAGAAGAGCAATTGCAGCGCCTATCAAGCCGCCGGTCAGCATCCCGACCACGAAACCTTTTGCCACTGAATTGTCAGCCATTTTGTTGCCTCCAAAATAACATCAATAAAAAAAATATTTCTATGGGGTTATTTTAAAGATGATTTTCTTATACTCTATAGGTCGATCAGACTGATCGACCTACATGCCGTAACCCATAAAAAAAATATTATCGTTTAACGATTTTTCTTCTTATGACGCATCTTGCGTAAACGTTTTTTCCGTTTGTGTGTCGCCATTTTATGCCTTTTTCTTTTCTTACCGCTTGGCATCCGCGTTTCACCTCCTTTTATGATCGATTTTATTTTATAAATGAATGCCGTTTTTACATTTCTTCCTGCACTACTAAACTCATTATAAAGTTGTTGCTTTGTTTCATGACCTATCTCAGGTAATTCCATCTGCGACTGGAGAGTTCCACATGCATGACAGAATCTGGATTCAACCTGAAGTTTAATCCGCAAGTTGGACAAAATCCTTGCGTCATTTATTCAGCTGGTTGTGTGGCTTCTGGCCGTACAACTTCTTTCTGCCGCAAATTTGTATTAACAAGAGCCTTTAATTCTTTCGATACTTTAAACAACGGAACAAAGTGTTCATCAACTTTCACTTGTTCCCCAGTTCTTGGGTTTCGCGCAATACGCCCTTTTCGTTTTTTTACTTTGAAACTTCCGAAACCGCGAATTTCTATGTTACGTCCTTCCTTCAAAGTGTTGATGACGGTCGAAATAAAACCATCGACAACGGCCTCGGTTTCTACCTTCGTCAATCCAGTTGCTGAGGCAATCACGTCAACAATATCGGCTTTAGTCACGTGTTTCTCTCCTTATCATTGATTGGTTAAAAAGGTTCTGCCAGGCGATACTGCAAAATTGGTTGTTGTAAAAATTGTTGCTTTAAAGAATTTAAATCCTCTTTCATCGAACCGAAAATCGATTCGAATAACGCGTTCTTCCTCTTTCTCTCCTTCACGAGTTGAGGTTCGCCGGTAATTCCGGCAAGTTTCGCCGTTATTTTTATCGCATCTTCATAAGTTCCAAGTGTATCAATAAGTTTTACTCTCAAAGCCTGTTCCCCAGTAAAAACTCTTCCGTCGGCCAAACCAAGAAGTGTGTCGTGAGGAATTTTCCTTTCCTTTTCAACCACACTCACAAACTGGAGATAGACATCATGTGCCAAATCCTGAAAATATTTTTTATCTTCTTCCGTAGGTTGTCGATAACCTGAGCCGGCATCCTTCAGTTTTCCTGTCGTGATTGTTGTGGCATCAATTCCAACTTTTTGCATCAATTGATTGAAATGGAGAAACTGCATAATAACACCGATGCTTCCGGTCAATGTTCCACGGTTCGCAACGATCTTGTCGGCTCCGCAAGAGACATAGTAACCGCCGCTTGCTGCAATGGCTCCCATCGAAACGACAATGGGTTTGCCGGCATCGCGGACTTTTTTCACCGCTTCATAAATTTCTTGACTTGCCACTACTCCACCGCCTGGCGACTCGACCCTGAACACAATTCCTTTAATAGATTTATCATCACCATATTTTTTGAATTGCCTGACAATATCCTCTGACGATAAAATCACATCACGCAATTCGACTATCGCGAGCTTCTTTCCATATCCGCCGCCGCTTGTGATTTCCACTTCTTCATCAGAAGAAGAAATTGAACGAACAAAGGCAAGGCTCAGAATAATAAATCCAAGAATCAGAAATACACCAACCCCACTAATCCAGAGAATGATCTTCGTATTTTTAGTCATAACTTAAAGTCGATAACTTATTGATTTTTAATGTATTATACAAAAGGTTGCACACAAAGTCAACCATCGCAAGAGGAAATATATCTTCAAATGAAAAAAAATAATTTTCGCGATCTACTTTTTATTTTTTAAAGCAATAGACAATACTTCGTCCATCTCTTTTACATAATGAAACTTCAATGTTTTTCTCACATGTTCCGGAATTTCATCGATATCCGTTTTGTTTTTTTCCGGAAGGATAATCGTTTTGATTCCAGCTCGGGCAGCGGCTAGAACTTTTTCTTTCACACCACCGACCGGCAACACTGCGCCGCGTAAAGTTATCTCACCGGTCATAGCCAGATCATTTCGGACCAGTTCTTCTACCAGCAACGATACCATAGCGGTTAGCATCGTAACTCCGGCGGACGGACCGTCTTTTGGTATCGCTCCTGCAGGCACGTGCACATGAATATCGAGCTTCTCTCTAAAATCTTCTTCTATCTTCAACTCCTTGCTCTTTGAGGCAATATAGCTTAACGCAGCCTGTACTGATTCCTTCATCACGTCACCAAGTTGACCGGTAATGATAAGATTTCCTTTCCCTTTCATTTTCGTTGCTTCGACGAAAAGAATATCGCCGCCAACCGGCGTCCAAGCCAAACCGGTAGCAATTCCTGGTTTGTTGATTCTTTGGGATATCTCGGAGAAGAATTTTTCACTGCCAAGATAGTCGTGAAGATTTTTTTCCGTTATGCTCTTGATTCCTTTCTTGCCTTCTGCCACGCTGCGAGCAACACCCCTGCATACATCTGCGATCCGGCGTTCGAGAGAACGAACTCCCGCTTCCTTTGTGTATCCATTAATAATGCGTCGCAATGCTCCGTCCGCAAATGAGATTTTCGATTCATCAAGCCCATGCTCTTGAATTTGTTTTTTCATTAGAAATCTTTTTGCTATCATCAGTTTCTCTTCTTCGGTATAACTCGGGATCTCGATAATTTCCATACGATCGCGTAAAGCCGGAGGAATTGTTTCGAGCATGTTTGCGGTTGCAATAAACATTACTTTCGATAAATCAAACGCAGTTTCGATATAATGATCGCTGAAAGAAAAATTCTGTTCCGGATCGAGGACTTCGAGCAGTGCCGACGACGGATCGCCGCGAAAATCTTGTCCAATTTTATCTACTTCATCAAGCATAAAAACCGGATTATTCGAACCGGCTTTTTTCAAACCCTGAATAATTCGTCCGGGCAAGGCTCCGATGTAAGTTCGTCTGTGACCGCGGATTTCCGCTTCGTCATGAATACCGCCCAATGATATACGCACAAATTTTCTGCCAAGTGCATTTGCAATCGAACGACCAAGTGATGTTTTTCCAACACCGGGAGGACCGACAAAACATAAAATCGGGCCACGCATATCGTTTTTCAATTTCCGTACGGCAAGATACTCGATGATCCTTTTTTTTACTTTGTCAAGCCCATAATGATCGTTGTCGAGTACTTTTTGTGCTTTTTTAATATCGAGACGATCCTCTGTTGAAATATTCCATGGTAGTTCAAGAAGCCAATCAAGGTATGTTCGAGAAACGGTATATTCGGCAGAAGATGAATTCATTCTCGATAAACGCTCAAGTTCTTTCTCTGCAATTTTCTTAACTTCTTCCGGGAAATTTGTATCGTCGATTTTCTTTCGAAGTTCATAGATTTCAACATTTCCTTCATCTTCACCTAGTTCTTTTCTTATCGCTTTCATCTGTTCACGAAGGAAATACTCGCGTTGGTTTTTGCTTATTTCGTCCTGAACTTCCGATTGTATTTTATTTCCTAGTTCCAATCGTTGTACAAGTTTGCTTAGCGAAAGGTGAGTTTTTTCAAGCCGGTTTTTAATATTCAAACATTCAAGTACTTCCTGCTTTTCATTTACCGGAACATTGATAATCGACATTGTTACATCGGCTAATGCTCCCATCTCTTGAATACCGTACACGACGTTAAGATGCTCTGTTGTTAGGTCGTTGGAAAGATCAACTGCTTTTTTAAAAATTGTCCTAATATTTGATGCGAGTGCTTCGACTTCCATGTCAGGAATTTCAAGATCGTCAAGACGCTGAACAAGGGATCTGAAATATGGCTCGGTCTGGACGAACGATAAGACTTTCGCTCGATATAAACCCTGCACTAAGACGCTTCGAGTTCCATCTGGGAGAGAAAATACTTTCAATATCTTTGTTACAGTTCCAATATTATAGACATCGTTCGGACTCGGATTATCGATCGATGAATCTTTCTGCGCAAGGACCAGAACATTACCTGACTCGCGCGTTGCTTCATCGACAACTTTAATAGAACTCTCACGCCCAATCGACAACGGCATAACCTGACGCGGATAAAATGCTGTATTACGCAATGGGATTACAGGATAGACTTCTGGAACATAATTGTTATCACTTTTTGAAGATTTCAAATTCGCCACGGTCGCCTTCCATTCTCTGATAATTCATCATGTTCAAAAATTAAATGCATGAACAGAATATTTGTCCTTGTTGTTTTAGCTCCGTGGTTTCTTTGGCCTGTTACAAAAAAGAAATTCACAGAGACATAAAGAGATGGCGGAAATCGTAATTTGATCTCCGCCGCATCTTTATTTGTTTCTAACAGAAGTTACGAAACTTTTACTTGAATTTCTTTCACTTTCGCTTCTTCAGCTTTTGGAATATCAACTGCAAGGACACCGTCTTTATAACTTGCCTCTATTTTGTCCCCTTGAACAGACGAAGGAAGAGTGAACGATCTCTCGAACCTTCCGTACGCTCTTTCCGACCGATAATAGTTTGAATTCTTCTCAACACGATCATTCTTCTTCTCACCGGAAATGGTCAGAACGTTTTCTTTCAATGTAATCTTGACATCGTCTCTCGATACACCTGGCAGATCAATTTTTAAATGGTATCGATCTTCTTTTTCGATAATGTCAACCGTCGGCATCCAAGATTGTATTTCTACTTCACCTTCTTCTGTTTTATTTTGGCCGAAAAACCGGTCGAATGTACGATTGATTTCATTTTGCATCGAAACTAGATCATTATCAAGATCTGCGAAAGGCGACCAGCGAGTAAGATCGCGTGTCGGTTTCCAACGAATGAGTGTCATATTCTCATACCTCCTTTATAAAAAATATCTTGTGTTTTGTTGTTTATTGAATGGTTATTTCCCTCAGTTTTGCACTCTCGTGCTTCGGCAACATAACTGTCAGGACACCATTTGATAATTGCGTAACTACTTTCTCACCATCAACAGGTTGAGTGAATCGGAACGATCTGGAAAATTCGCCTGCTGAAGTTTCTGAATGCAATAACTTTGCGGCATCATCATTTTTAAACTCTCTTTTTCCTGATATCGTGAGAACATTATTCTGAAGTTGAATTTTTATATCGTCCTTTATTACGCCAGGTAAGTCGATCATAACTTTAAAGACATCTGCATCTTCAGATATGTCAGCAAATGGAACATAGCCGCTTTTTTTATTATCTGATGTTCCGTGAAATAACGGTGAAAATAAATTGTCGATTATCCTATCTGAAAAAACTTCAGAAAGAATTGTGTTATTGTTGTACAACATGATTTGATCTCCTTTTCAAAATACTTTTTTCGTTTTCGAATAATATATTTTCAATCTGCGTGCCAAAATGCAAAATGCCTAAAATCGTTAAATTTTAGGCGTCTGATTTAATGTTGTACAGTCAATGTGTCAGCATATCAGCCAACATACTGCCAGAAACGTTATAATTATGTCATCTTTGCATTGTTGAACTGCCATTATTTCTCAATCTAAAGGACATTTTTATTATTTCTTTTCAATTGAATCTATATATCGTTCTGCGTCGATCGCCGCTTGACATCCGCTACCCGCCGCAGTTATCGCCTGTCGATAATAATTATCTGCCACATCTCCCGCCGCAAAAATTCCAGCAACGTTTGTTAGTGTGTTACGTCCTCGCAATATAATGTAACCGTTGCTATCTGTCTCGATATATTTTTTAAAAATTTCAGTGTTCGGTTGATGACCAATGGCTATGAACACGCCGTCACATTTAAATTCAGATCGCGAATCCATTTTCAAATTGTGGAGCCGGACACCTGTGAGGCTTTTTTTCCCATTTTCATTTGTGCCGAGAATTTCCTCGACAACTGAATCCCAAATAAAAAATATCTTTGGATTTTTCAGCACTCGATCCTGCATAATCTTTGAAGCACGTAAAGCATCTCGTCGATGAACGATAGTAACTTTTGCAGCGAACCGTGTCAAGTAATTTGCTTCTTCCATTGCAGTATCTCCACCGCCTACGACGACCACCTCCTGATTTTTATAAAAAAAACCATCGCAGGTCGCACACGCAGAGACACCATGTCCCATATATTCTTTCTCGGATGGTATGTTCAACAATTTTGCAGAAGCGCCGGTGGCAATTATAACAGTCTCGCTAAAATATTCTTTATCATTTGAGATAACTTTGAATGGTCGTGTAGAAAAATCGACTTCATTTACATCCTGGAAATATGTTTCCGCACCGAAACGCTGTGCTTGCTTTCGAAATAATTCCATCATATCCGGACCGAGTACCCCATCAGGAAAACCAGGATAATTTTCTACTTCGGTTGTTATTGTTAGTTGTCCGCCAGGCTGAAGGCCTTCGAAAACAATCGATGTTAAGTTTGCCCTTGCTGTATAAATTGCCGCAGTCAAGCCTGCGGGACCTGATCCTATGATAATAACTTTCGAATGATTTGTCTTAACCATACACTTCCTTCGTCAGTTTGCGTTGTACAATGTTTTTCTCGATTGGATTTCATATTTTTCGGAATCATTCAATCATTGTTTTGACTGTTCTCCTGCACGATTTTGATATTACGGCGGAGTCCATCTAATTTTGTTCGCTTTATAGCGCTATTCTTGAATTTCTGATTAAATTCTTTTTCAGTCATATTTCGCCACTCATCCAACTCCGGAACGGCAAATCCAGAACGTGGAGAAAATTCCTCAAACTCAGTCTTCTTACTGAATTTTTGATTCCAGGGACACACATCCTGGCAAACATCACATCCATAAATCCAATTTTTATACTTTTGTTGAAGACTTGCAGACACCTCTCCACAATGTTCGATTGTAAGATACGATAAACATTTTCTCGAATCAACGATATGCGATTCAACAATTGCCTGTGTCGGACATGCATCGATACAACGGCTGCATGAACCACAATAATCTTGCAAAGGTTTATCGTATTCAAGTTTTAGCGAAGTGAGAATGATCCCAAGAAATATCCATGAACCATTTATCTTTGTGATGACGTTCGAATGTTTTCCCAACCAACCGATGCCGGAACGAACAGCCCACGATTTTTCCATAATCGGCCCGGTGTCGATATACCATTTATTTTCACTTTTCTCATCGATAGAATGAAGATAAGTTGTTAAGTTTTTTAATAGTTTTCCTAGAACTAGATGATAATCTTCTCCCCATGCATACCGCGATATTTTACCCGTATCTTCAGCATCTTTATGTTTATCGGTTGTGTAATAGTTTATTCCACAACAAATAATTGATTGTACTGATGGAAGAATTAATTTTGGATCTTTACGTTCATAATTCCTTTTTTTCATCCACTCCATTGTCGCGTGATAACCACGATTCAACCATTCGTCGAGGTAGTTTGCTTCTTCATCCAATTTTTTTGCAGCAGCTACTCCGATAAATGTTATGCCTATCTCGCGTGCATATTTTTTTATTTCGTCCGTCATTTTAACTTCATAAACAGTAACTTTTCCTTCAATGTTCCTCGCTTACAAAAAAAAAGGCCGGCTGTAACCAACCGACCTTTTGTTATTCTATACCCGTGATTTACTTTCTAAAACGTGAATTTGATGCATTCAACTCACCGAATGCTTTTTCCGGATGGATTTTCTTCGCACGCTCTAAAAGCAATTCCTCAGCTTCGACACAATTTGGATTAGGCACACAGCAATCAACCGGACAAACTGCGGCACATTGTTCAGTATCAAAATGTCCTACACACTCTGTACATTTTTCCGGGACAATATAATAAAAATCAGTCGAGAGTGCGTCATACATCTTTCCGTTCAATTCATACTGAACACCTCCGCCATAAATAGCTGTATTCGGGCATTCAGGCTCACAAGCACCACAATTAATACACTCTTCGGTGATCATCGTTGCCATAAATATTTCCTCCTAAAATAAAAATGTGATCCATCTAATTTCCAAAAGTCATTCTTTATTGACTTGATCTTGTAATTCGATGTTTGGTCTTTTTAAAGATTAATAATAATACTAAAAACTCTGTCGAATTTCAAGAAAATTCTCATCCTTTTTTAAGCGCAGTGTAGGGCATGTCGCTAATTACTTGATATTGAAGTACTTAGCCTGAGGATGGTGTACGATGATTGCGCTCGTAGACTGCTCCGGCACGAGGTGATATTCTTCCGTCAGTTCGACTCCAATCCTTGCCGGACTAAGAATGTCAAACAACTTTACCTGATCCTCGAGTTTTGGACATGCTGGATATCCAAAACTATAACGCGAACCCTGATACCCTTGTGAAAATAATTTTTGAATATCCTTCGCATCACCGTCTGCTATACCAAGCTCTTTCCGGATTACTTTATGCCAATATTCTGCCAACGCTTCAGCGCTCTCAACACTTAGTCCATGAAAATAGAGATAATCCGAATATTTATTCGTTTCGAACAATTCTCTTGAAAACTCTGAAGCTTTCTTTCCCATGGTAACAATCTGGAGTGCGATAACATCTCGCCTATCTTTTTCGATCGGGAGAAAGAAATCCGAAATGCATAAAAAGCGATCGTCATGCTGGCGTGGAAATGTGAAACGGGTGATCTCCTTCAATCCTTTTTCATCAAAAATGATTAGGTCATTACCATCGCTATTGCATGGATAGTATCCATAAATGACCATCGGTTGAAGCAGGCTTTCTTCTTTTGCGCGTTCCTTCCATGCCTCCAACAATTGAATCGCATGCTCATTGATGATTTTTTTGTAATCATCTTCAGGAATATTGCCACGGCGATATTGCCACTGCCCTTTTATGAGAGCATTCTGATTTATGTATGGATAGACTTCATCCAGGCCGATGTCTCCAACGATTCGTGTTCCATAAAACGGAGGGATTGGTATTTTTTCTGATTCCCGAATGTGTGGACTTCGTCTGATAAATAATTGTGTTCCAACCGTTCCTTCCGAAGCTCCGGAAATCATTGAATTGTCTATCCGCTCGTTGAATATCGGCGCACTCTTTTCAACCTCTCCTTTCATCAACCTCTCCATGAATCGAAGCCCATCGAAAGCGTCGTTTGCATATTCAACGTATCCATAATATTTTGAACGCAAATCGCTTTCTACATATCTTCGTGTCAGAGCAGCACCTCCGAGAACAACCGGCAATGCGACATCCTGTTCATTCATTACTTCCAGGTTTTCCTTCATGATGAGCGTCGACTTAACCAGCAATCCGCTCATTCCGATCGCATTTGCATTTTTTTCTTTCGCAGCGCGTAAAATATTTTCTATCGGCTGTTTAATACCGAGATTGACAACCTGATATCCATTATTCGTAAGAATAATATCGACCAAATTTTTCCCAATGTCATGCACATCACCTTTCACCGTAGCGAGAATTATGGTTCCCTTGTTTGAGGCATCCGTTTTTTCCATGTACCGTTCGAGATATGCCACAGCAGATTTCATCACCTCGGCAGAGTGGAGAACGAATGGAAGCTGCATTTGTCCTTTACCGAAAAGATCACCGACAACTTTCATCCCATCCAATAAAATTGTGTTGACAATCTCGAGAGGCGAGTAACTCTTTCGTGCTTCTTCAAGATCATCCTGAAGGCCGACTTTATTTCCGTCAATTATTCTTCGTTTTAATTTTTCTTCGATAGTCATCGAAGTCGTTTGTGTTTCCTCTTGCTTGGCATCAGACTTTGAGGAATAGAATGCGATGAGCGCTCCCAGCGGATCGAAGTCGAAAGTTCGTTCATCGAAAATCAATTTCCTGCACAGTTCACGTTCTTCTTCCGGAATCCTGTAAAGCGGAATTATTTTCTGGGCATTCACGATGGCAATGTCAAGGCCGTATTCAATTGCATAATGAAGAAAAACACTATTCAATACGGTGCGAAGTGCAGGCGATAATCCAAACGAAACATTGCTGACACCGAGAAGCGTTCGAACTTGCGGAAATTCTTTTTTAATCAAACGAATCGCATTTAACGTTTCAATTCCGGCACGGCGAAATTCCTCATCCCCCGATCCGAGTGTGAACGTCAGCGTATCGAATATTAAATCGTGTTCCGGTAGATTATATTTTTTGGTGACGATTCCATGAATCCGTCGGGCAATATTTAATTTGCTTTCTGCGGTCTTCGCCATACCTGTTTCATCGATGGTCAAAGCAACAACGGCCGCGCCATATTTTTTACATAGCGGAACGATTTTCGATATTCGTTCTTCACCATCTTCCAAATTTATCGAATTTATGATTGGTTTCCCGGCAATCTTTTTTAACGATGCCTCTATGATCTGCCATTCGGTCGAATCGATCATCAAAGGCGCCGGCACTTGCGTGTTGAAGCGTGAGATTATTTCACTCATGTCATGAGCTTCGTCGCGTCCGACATAAGCCGCACACACATCGAGTATATGCGCTCCTTCATGGATTTGGTCTTTAGCCATTGAAACCATCGCGTCGTAATCTTCCGCTTGTAACAAATCACGGAATTTTTTGCTGCCATTCGCATTCGTTCTCTCACCGACAATCACCGGCGGCGGATCTATATGTGTTGGAGCGGGAGAATAAAGACTGGCAACTGACGGCGTAAAATCAAATGTGCGTTTCACAATCGACAAAGGACGGATTGCTTCAACGAGTGCCTTGATATGTTCCGGAGTCGTACCGCAACAACCACCGACAACCTGCACTCCCAAATCGCGAACAAAGTGACTCAGATACGAAGCCAACTCTTCAGGAGTCAGATGATAGTGTGCAATTCCACCGATATTTTCAGGCATGCCGGCATTTGGCATTACGAATACAGGTAATGGACTGGCGCCGCAGAGATAACGAACATTTTCCGACATTTCTTTTGGCCCGGTGGCGCAATTCATACCAATTATATTTATTGGAAATGAAGCGAGTGTTGTTAGCGCAGCACTGATCTCCGTCCCGAGCAGCATCGTGCCGATAGATTCAATTGTTACAGAAGCAATGACAGGAACTGATTTTTGCCGGGCATTGAATTCCTCAAAGGTTGCAACTAATGCCGCCTTTGTCTGAAGCAAATCCTGGCATGTCTCGATACTCAGAAGGTCGACACCGCCTTCCAGCAATCCTCGAACTTGCTCCGCGTACGATTGTTTCATATTGTCAAATGAGATGTGGCCCAATGACGGCAACTTCGTTGTAGGTCCGATGGAGCCTGCAACGAATCGTGGATGAGATTCTGTCGAGTATTTCGCCGCAACATTCTTAGCGATTTGAGCTGCTTTGCGATTTAGTTCGAAAGCCTGATCTTTAAGATCGTATTCGGCGAGTACGATGCTCGATCCACCGAATGTATCTGTCTCGATAACATCGCATCCCGTTTCAAGAAAATCAGAATGCAATTTTTCCACAGCCGACGGCTTTGAAAAAACGAGATACTCATTGCAGCCATTTAAGTTTTCTCCGCCAAAATCGCTCGAAGAAAGATTTTGCGTCTGGATGTTTGTTCCAGTGGCTCCATCAAAAACAATGACATGATTTTGAAAATATTCGAGAAATGTTTTTACCATCCCCTATCCGTTTTATGATATCTTCGTTTTTTTAATATATGAAAAAGGTTTTCTGTTATCAAACAGAACGAAAGATCAGGAAATATGATTCCCTATCCGTCATGAAGAAGGCCGAAGCAACTTATGATGCTGAATATCGTCGCACAATCATACACGCACGAAGTGTACGTTTTTGAATTTCGGGTTTGATCGATTATAAAAATAAGAAGCAGGAGACGAGAAAATAGATTATCGCTGAATCAAAAAAACGTTTCACACCAATCTCGATTGGTTACTATAACAAAAGTATTTTCTCTGGCAATTTGAATGCGAGAAAATACTTTCCCTTCCAACATCGATGCTGGCAGAACTCGCGTTATCAATAATCTTTTGGCGGAAGAAATCGTTCTATAAGTCGAGAATCAATCTTACAAAACTAATCGGATTCTTCGTTAGCTCGCATTGAATTCTTTTTCGAAGATTTCATCAAGCGTTGGGTATCCCACCGTCTGCTTTTCTTCTTTCTGCATACTTTTGACGATCAAAGCAACAGGAATTGCAACCGCAACAATTATCCCCACCAATTTAAGTAACTTCATATTTACATCCCCTTTCTGAGAAATCCCTTCTCAATCCAAATCTAAAAAAACCCTTACGGCCATGCAAGTTAATTCTTATTAATAAATCTTCCGTTCTATACTAACCCACATCTTGTGGCCGGAACGTTTTACATCTATTTTTCTTTCATGAAAAGGTTGTCCACCTTAAAAACTGCGGAAATCGGATTGAAGGATTTACGAAATGTAATGTCGCTTGACCTTTATGCTGAATTATCTAAAAGCTGTCTCTATTTTAAAAATATTGATCGCCGAACCGAATCCGGAAATGCGCCTGTAATGTTTACGACAAATAGTTCCGCTAAAAATCTTTTATGAGCGTTGCATCACATGTTTAACAAAATGCCTTTCATTTTTAGAAGAGCAAGTCCTCGATGACTGATAGAATTTTTTTCTTCCGGATTCATCTCGGCAAATGTTTTTGTAAATCCGATTGGTTGAAACACTGGATCATATCCAAATCCTGATTTACCTCGTGGCTCTTCCGTGATCATCCCATCTATTTTTCCTTCGACAACCTTTTCGTAATTGGATCCGACAAGAGCAAGAACCGAACGAAATTGCGCTTGCCGGCGCCGCGGCGGGACGCCAAGTAATTCCTTCAGCAATTTTTTATTATTATCATCGAATGTGCATCCTTCTCCTGCATACCGCGCAGAATAAACACCAGGCCATCCATTGAGATAAAATACTTCTAAACCTGAATCGTCTGCAAGCGCCGGAATATTTGTTGCGTGAAAAACAGTCCGCGCTTTTTTAAGCGCGTTCCCTTCAAGTGTCGGTTGATCTTCATCGACTGGAGGAATGTTCGCCACATCGCGTAAACTGCGGACTGTAATTCCTGTGCCGGTCAGCATTGTGGTGAGTTCTTCGATTTTATGTTTATTGTTTGTCGCTAGTATAATTTCTTTGAGCATAGTTTTTTTATGAAAGAATTTTTTCTATTGTCTGATTGATTGTATCTACCGGTATAATCTCTATTCCGTTGTTGGACTTCAAACCCTTCATGTTGTTGGAAGGAATAACAATTCTTTTGAATCCAAGTTTCGCCGCTTCTTGAATCCTTTTGTCGATGTAATTGATTGTGCGGATTTCACCGGCAAGTCCGACTTCCCCAACAACAACAGTTGATGAATCCGTTGGAACATCTTTAAAGCTGGAAACAATCGCCATTGCAATTCCTAGATCGACTGCCGGTTCATCGATTTTCACACCACCAGCAATGTTGACAAACACATCATGATTGTTGATGTGTAATCCGACTCGTTTTTCCAAAACCGCAAGCAACAATTGTAAACGTTTCGCATCGAATCCTGTCGATGTCCGCTGCGGAACTCCATAACCAGACGGCGACACAAGAGCCTGAACTTCGATGAGAATCGGGCGTGTTCCTTCGATACTTGAAACAACCGTCGAGCCCGAAATGCCATAATGCCGCTCGGATAAGAAAACTTCGGAAGGATTTTTTACTTCTTTCAATCCGATATCACTCATCTCAAAAATACCAATCTCGTTCGTCGATCCGAATCTATTTTTCATCGATCGCAAAATACGATAGGCGTAATGTTGTTCTCCTTCAAATTGGAGCACCGTATCCACCATGTGTTCGATCACACGCGGACCGGCTATCATTCCGTCTTTCGTCATGTGTCCGATGAGGAACATCGGAATCTCGTTCGTCTTCGCGATGCGGATAATATACGCAGTCGACTCGCGCACCTGACTCACGCTTCCGGGCGCGCTTTCGAGTTCAGGACAATACATCGTCTGGATTGAATCGAACACGACAAGACCCGGTTGAACTTTTTGAATTATATTTCCGATTGATTCAAGATTAGTTTCTGCATAAAGAACGATATGTTTGAGATTGTTTAATTGCAGACGTTCTACTCTCAGTTTGATTTGTTTTAGAGATTCCTCGCCTGTCACATAAAGCACCGGCACTTGAAGTCTTGCAGCGATTTGCATCATCATGGTAGATTTTCCGATGCCCGGATCACCGCCTAACAAACTCACCGCGCCTCGGACAATTCCACCGCCGAGCACGCGATCAACTTCTTCCAACCCGATTGCGATTCTGTGTTCATCGATGGTTCCGATTTCGTCGAAGGTTACAGGTGATGCTTCAGCCGCCGTAGCACCATGCTTATGCTTTTTATTTTCTTTAACGACGATCTCTTCTACAAATGTATTCCATTCACCGCACGATGGACATTTTCCGATCCACCGCGGCGATGATGCTCCGCAATTTTGACAAGCATATATACTTTTTGTTTTCATAAACTCTAAAATATAAGGATTCGATGTGTGGAACTCAAGAAAGAAAACAAAGCTATTTGATATATTTCAACAGGAATTAATTAACGGGATTCTCTCTCCCCATCCTGTTGAAGGAGGGCGTCGCAACGAGCCTGTCGAGTTGGGTCGGGGGGTGGTCGATAATATAGCGCTCGATTGTCTTGAACACTCTTTCTGGATCAGTTATAACTTCTTCATTGTGCCGAAGGCATGGCTACGCCAGAAAATCTTAGAAAACAAATTCCACATTGTTCTATAATTTCCTGACGATTTTTATCATGTTCTCTTTCTTCCGGAGATTCATGGCTCGGACCATCAATTTCGATTGCCAGCCTTAGTCGAGGTGAATAAAAATCCACGATAAAATATCCTATCCCGTGTTGCCTGCGAAATTTATAACCCAAGAGCTGTTTCTTCCTGAGCAAATGCCAAATAATTTTTTCCGGCAATGTTGCATTACGTCGTAAATATTGCCTCTTCTCTTTTTGGCGCTTTGGATTGAAAATAGTATCCATGCTGATATCAATCGACTCGATGTTTTTCCCAACCACCCCTGTCTCCCCTCCTTTTAAAGGAGGGGATTTATTTCTATGTTGTTCTGTACTCTACAGCGCGGTGTATGTCATCGATCGCTTGTCGTATAGCGCAAAGTTGAAACCGTTCGGTGTAGAAAAGTTGCATTATCCTTTTTTAGATTTCCGTGATGAAGTATGAAGTGAATGAACCGTTTCTTTCGCGTTATGAAACGGACCATAAACGCGTCCATGTTTAACATCCTCAAGAGCCTCAGAAAGTCGATCCTCGATATGCTTATCAACCAATGTCTTCGGAGTGAGCACGAGCTTTCCTTTATAGAGTTCCACCTCTAAATAATCGCCGGGATGAAGATGAAGTGCTTCATGGAGTTTCTTAGGTATGGCTACCTGGCGGCTCGCACCAACTTTAACAGCCGACATGATTTAATCTCCTTGTATATTCATATAATACAATTATATGAAAACATATATAATGAAGGAAAAGCAGGATGTCAAACGGCTTTATAACTCAAGAAAGAAAACAAGACTATCGGATATCTCTCATTCGGAATTAAATAACGGGATTCTCTCTCCCCCTCCTGTTGAAGGAGGGGATTTATTTCCATGGACTTCTGTACGTTCACTTTATGCATCCTTTCATTTGCCGCCTCCACTATCACCTTTGTGATTTAAGAGTGACAATATCTTCTCCGGAGTACTGGTTCCATTTTCAACAATTGTTCCTTGCTGGTCGATAAGGATGTGATGAGGTACTCCATTGATAGAGAAGGCTTTTCTAAATTCGACACTTTGGGTTGGTGTCAATAAAAAATGCTGGCCGCCAATTTGCAACTCAGCCAAAACGCTTTTCCACTTCTGTTCCTCAGAATCCAGACACACAAAGACAAAAGCAATATCTTTTCCGGCAAACTCCTTCATCATTTTTTTTGTTTCAGGCATTTCAGCTCTGCATCCTCCGCACCAAGTTGCCCAACAATCGACATAGATGACTTTCCCTCTGTTCAAAATCAAGATACTGTCTATTATTTGTTTGGCAGATGTATTATCAAATTTTCTTAGAAAGGCATCCGAAGCAATTTGAGGATTTTTAATTCTCTCCTTTGTCTCACGGTATTTCTTCATCAATGGTTCTATTAGAAATGGCTGATGAATGATGCTTTCAATTTTTTCTCGATGCGTTTCAAACAGCTTAATATCGTAGTTGTCAAGCATCTGGCTCAAGTGTTCTGCTAATATCATTTGCCTTAGCGATGTGTCGGGAACATATTTCAGCATTCTAAAGGTAAGCAGGGTATCCGCAGAATCATTTACCATTGTTCGGGGATTAGTAGTATCTCGCTTTTCGTGAATGGCATGCATTATTGCATAATTGAAATGAAAAGAATTAATAAATGTTGAAAGATGGCTGCCGCAAAGGTACATTGACGAGCTAATCGGCAATCTCTTCAAATAAACATTGGAGTAATCAACAGGAATTTCCAGATCCTTAATTGAAATCTTCGGAGAAAAAAAATGAATTATTAGATAACGTGATAAGTAATAATAGTATTCCCCTTCGATCCAATTAACCGCCCAATCGGCAGCCTCACGACTTGGAGAAAACGTAGCCACAAATTTATCGTACAATTTATATCCGGCTTGACGTACTGTATCTAGGTAAGCCAAATATTTGTCGGGAGTGTATTCTTTAGAAGTCCGCTCCTTACGGTCCCAGTCAGTATAGAGTTCATTAGAAAAATAAAGATATTGAAATTGAGCGGCTTCCATGTTGAGTTTCGCGGAAGTACCGCTAAAGGTTATTGCTTTCCAGAATTCTGATCCTTCCGGAAGAGATCCATCGAAGACAACATCAAGACTGTCGCCTGGATGTGTCAAAATATAAAAGGAGAAACTTTTAGGGAAACCCACAGAAACATCTGTTGGAACATAACTTTCAAAGGAAGTTTTAAAATTACCAACACTATCGAGGTCAGCATATATCAACTCTGATCCTAATGCCACACGGTTGACGACAAGCTGAATTTTCATATTGTCTTGGGAAAAATGCAGAACTTTGCCGCTCACAACAACACGTTGTGAATGTGTGTAGTCATTTTGCGAATGTAGTGAGCACGATAATATTAAAAGAAAAATGCTCGAACCGATTATACAAAATCTTTTCAGATTCATAGATGTTCCTCATCAACAATTGTATTTTGAGATTTGTTTTGAGTTTGACAATTGTCCCGAAGGGACTCCTTTGGAGATATTTGGAATTTGATCTCTTTGCGTAACATCAATTATTTAATCTCCTCCGGCACCAAATCCATGTCATCAAACGGCAGCATCATCAAAGGCCTACCATTGAATTCAGAACGGAATTTTATCTGATCAATCAGATTTTCTACCTGACTCGATGAGAATGGATTCATCTTCGGCATGAACTGACTGAAATTTATTATTCCTTTTTCGGGCAATTCAACAATCGTAATTTCTTCGTCTTTTCCGATTCCTGCTTTCTCCTTCGCAATTGAAATCGCCGTTTCCAATCCTCCAATTACATCCACTAATCCATTTTTCTTTCCTTCTGTTCCAGACCAGATACGTCCTTGCGCAATCGAGTCGATCTCATCATATTTTTTATTTCGTCCCTGCGCTACCTTCGTCACAAAATCGGTGTACATATTTCTGATGACTATTTCGACGCGCGATCTTTCGTCAACCGTCATATTTCGATCCGGCAGGCCGATGCCGAAAAACGGAAGTTGAAATCCAAAACCAAGATCGGCATGATTGCCAACTTGGACTTTATCTGTAGACAAGCCCAGCATTTCCTTCAAACCTTTGTTGTAAACGAATCCGCCGATAACACCGATTGAACCCGTAATCGTAGTCGGAGCCGCAACAATTGTATCTCCATACATCGAAAGCCAGTAACCACCCGACGCCGCAACATATCCTTGCGACACAATCATCGGCTTCTTTCCCTTTGCTTTTCGCATTACCTCTGCGATATAATCCGATGCCATAGCATCACCGCCGGGAGAATCAACCCGGAAAACAATCGCCTTGATCTTCGGATTATCGACGGCATTTTGCACAGTATGGACCAGCTGTCTCGCGTTGATCCCTTCATCCATCGCGCATGAACCGAGAACATAAATCACTGCAATCGTCGGTTTCTCAGACCACTTCGCATCGTATGGCATCTTCCTTTTCATCGTCTTGTTCGGCCCTATGAACGTTTTATCCTCTCCTTCAAGCTTCGTTATCACTTTGGATACATCGTTCCACCTAGCTAAAGTATCCACGAGATGCAATTCCAACGCACGTTGTGCGGTAAAAACGGCTTCGTTATTCACCAGAGAATCGAATTTTGTTTCGTTCACTCTTCCGGTTGCACAAATATCATGTTTTGCTTCATCATAATATTCACGAATGATGGCGAGGCGCTGTTCACGATCGGGCGCGGACATACTATCGCGTGAAAGCGGTTCGACTGCCGATTTGTATTTGAAAAATCTCCACTCATCAAATCCAATCCCGAGTTTTTCAAGCGTCCCTTTGAAAAATGTTCTTCCCGCTACAAATCCTTCCATCTCGATCATTCCGAGTTCATCCATGATAATTCGATCTGCCACACTTGCAAAATGATATAAATCTATGTTGGCACGATCGATGAAAATCACGACATGTTTTCCTGATGCTTTAAAAGCTCTCAACGCTTCCCTGATTTCCCACAACTTCTCACGATCGACATCCACCGCCGAAGCATTGATCGCGATACCGCTGACGCGCGGATCTTCTTTCGCCGATTCAATTTCATCCAGAATCGAGTTTAACGTCTTCGTGTTATCAAAATATTTATATTTTTGATATGCGATAGATCCGCCGAGGTTCATTTCAACATATTTTTTTTTGTTCTCCAAATATGTATCAAATACATTTCGGTCGTAAGCGCCAATGTGAATGCCGTATGTGTTGAATCCGTACTTATGATCCGGAGTGTAATATGTTTGCGTTTCTAATCCAAGCGTTCCTAGACTCAATTGAAATCCGAGCGTGATGGCTTTCGTATTAAAATAACGTCCGATGATTCGAACACCGGGCAGAAATTCCGTGACTGCACCGACACTCCATTCACCTTCGGCGAGATGCTGACGATTTTGAATATCATATTCGACAAAAGCCGTCAACTCGTAATCTGCAAACGGACGGACGGAAAGATCTGCATTCGCTTCCGATCCTGCATTTTTAAATGATCTTGCTCCAACCAAACCGAAAGAAATATATTCATTTGGACGATATAGCGTTCCCAACGTAGCAAAAGTTGTTCTCTGATATTCTTCCGTTGCGCCGGTCGACCAGCCGACTCCAAAACCACCGCTCATTGTTTTATCTCCCCATGAAGTCGACAAACGGTAGTCTGTTATCTCTCCAATTGAAGCTTTCTGGTGAATGAATCCTGCTCCGAAATTCGTCGTCGCAAAGAAAGCTCCATAATGGTTAAACTCATCCCATCTTCCTATTGCGTCCGACATTGTGAAGTAAAAATCCGGATGATCGGCATATCGAAGCGTTGCCGGGTTATCGAAACCGTACATCCCGAATTTTAGCGCGCCCGGAGGTGCGAGTTGAAATATTTTTTGTTGATCGTACGAAGGCACGCCATTTTGAGCCATCGTATATGAAGAGATAAGAATAAGAATTAGGATAAGGTTAAGACGAATAAAATGCTTTTTCATCGAGATTTCCTTTCTAATATCTTTGTATGATAGAACTAGAACGAAAAGGTTATACTAATTCTGTTTGCAATTACTCAGCGTAATTGACATTTTTGTCAGATGGACACATTTGATGTAATAAGAACCCATTTGATAGAACATAGAAGCGGGCGTTCGCTTTTCATCCGTCATTCGCCATTCGATATTCGCCATTCAATATTCGTCACTCGACATTCGAACTTCGCCATTTTAGTGCGGATGTTGATGCCTTAGAATATGCGGCCTTTCGAGGCCATGATCGACCATCAACTTTTCATCATTCAACAAATCGATCGTCTTCCCCGAACCAATCAACTTGCCATGATCGAGAAGAATTGTGCGTTGACAAAGTTCAACAACCAGTTCCAGATCGTGAGTGGCAATTATTTTTGTCGCTGGAACAGATTTTAAAAATTCTTTCAGACTTCTTCGCCCTCTCGGATCCAACTTGCTTGTCGGTTCATCCAGAACTAATATTTTCGGTTGGCATGCCAGTATTCCCGCAAGACATACGCGTTGTTTTTCGCCGCCGCTCAAATGATGCGGAGACCTCGCGCCGCTAAATTCCATGTCGACCATCTTTAATGCATCGCGAACTGTATTCTGTATTTCATCTTCCTTCAAACCGAATTGCCGTGGGCCAAATGCTACATCTTCAAAAACCGTGGGACAAAATAATTGATCTTCCGGATCTTGAAAAATCACTCCAACATCCCGCCGGATTTCTTCAATCGAAGATTCTCTAATCGGTTTGTCAAATATTTTAACCGCTTCGCTTCCCCTTCCATCATCCGGAAGTATTCCATTTAGATGAAGCAGAAGCGTCGATTTCCCGGAACCATTCGGGCCAACAATACCTATACATTCATTTTCTTCCACAGAAAACGTAATATTGTCGAGAGCTTTTGTTCCATCGTGATATGAATAAGAAAGATTTGAAACTTCTATTATTTTTTTCATTTCCAACCCCGTGCACACATTGCCGCGTAGATTCGTTCGGCGCGTTCGCTTGTTCGAAGAAATAGTTGGCTGATCACAGTCGCCGATAGAAACCAGAGCGAAAGTTTTTTCCGTATAAAAGTTCTATTTTGCCTTGCCCTGTTCATCCGTTCCGATTCATCCACCAAAACAAAAATATACCGATAAAACAGCGCAAGTGTTGTGACAATGATTTCCGGCGTTTTGATTTTTTTTAACACATCCAGTATTTCAGAAAATTGCGTTGTGTTTGAAAAAAGGATGACACAAAAAAGCGACATCGAGCTTTTTATGACGATTCTTTCAAAGATAGCACCTCCGTTTGGTTGGATGAGCGTTAGCACAGCCATGCAAAAAACAAATGGCTCCAAAAGAAGAATTCTTTTGACAACGAATAGAATTGGAATCCGGCTCACAATAAGAATGAACACGAGAAGAAAAATAATTCCGACGAAAATCCATGATTGGCTCATAGGAACGATTAGAATCGCAAGAATGATAAGAAAGAAAAAAATTGTTTTCCAACCGGATGGAATATCGTGAACAAGACTTTTCATCCTGCTGTATTTATCCATAAAATCGTGACGCATAAATCCTTTTCAGATATTTTATGTCGAAAGATTCTTTTTGTTTGCCGGAATCACTACCCTTGCAATAATGACGGATAGAATACCGACAATGACCGAACCGATCAATCCTGCCACGATGACGGACAATGCTTCCGATTGAATTCCCAAAAAACTTTTTTCAGGAATAACCGGAGTTTGTTTTATAGTATGTGATGAGAAACCCAAAAGAGCGGCAGTCTTCTCCAAACCATCGGGTAAATTCGAAGCGAACGGCGCTACGAATAATATCAAAGCAAGTATTAAAATAATTCCTTCAAAAATATAAAAAGATGGCCGGGTCTTTATTTCTTTTGAGTTGTAATCGTAACATAGTTCCGGACGAATTCTAAGAATTGTTGCAAGAACAAGCGCCGTGATAATTCCTTCACCGATTCCAATAAAAGCATGTGCTATTCCCATCGAAGGAAGTGCAACCTTCCATGGCACCGTACCAGAAATTGCAAGTTCGCCCACGCAGAAGATGGAGGCAAGAACCGTTGTAAACCAGCTCGCGAATGTAGCGCCTATAATACGTCCTCTGTTATTTCGGTTGAAACGCAGAATGAGTTTATACAATGCATAACCAGTTATAGGAGCGATGATTGCCATGTTTAAGATATTTGATCCTAATGCCAGCAAACCGCCATCCGCAAAGAAAAAAGCCTGAACGAGCAAGACACTGGTCATGACGATGACGGCTGCCGACGGCCCGAGAAGCACAGCTACAAGCACTGCACCGATGAGATGGCCGGATGTTCCACCGCCGATCGGAAAATTAAGCATCTGAGCTGTGAATACAAATGCCGCGGTGAGTCCCATTAATGGAATTTGCCGCCGAGGTACACTCTTTCGAATATTCCTCAAAGCGAAACTCAAACCTGCGAGCGACAACACCGACGTTGCGATCACCGTTTTAGTATCGAGAAATCCATCAGGAATGTGCAAATGTCAATCCTCCAACAAATTCTATTGAATTAAATAATAAGAGATAAATGGGTTGATAGCAAGAAGATTAATGAAAGCACAGATGCGGATGTAAATTTATCCTCTTCCCCTCTCATTTTTTTTTGAGAGCACAATTATACACCACACCACCGTTTGAAGTGTACTGCTCCAGAATATCTTTTGCTTCTTTTCTCAAAACATCGGTACAAACAAGAATTCCACGCTTCTCCAATTGCTCAATCCAATCTTTTGGTTTGGCTCCTTCGTCAAAACCACAACTTCGAGCATCTTCATCCCTCGCCGCATAGACGATGCTTCTGATACCTGACCATGGAATAGCACCAAGGCACATCGCGCACGGTTCGGTGGATGCGACAAGTTCATATTCCGGCATTCCAGATTTGTTTAAATCATATGAACCGATTTTTTTTGAGCAAGCATAATCGCAACAATCTCGGCATGGAGAACGGAACAATTTGCGGAGGTGACGATATTTATTCCGGGAGCTATTAACTGGCCTGATTCTCGTTCAAAAATTGCCGCAGCAAACGGTCCGCCGGTATTCTCTTCAATGTTTCTTTGCGCTAAATTCAACACAAGCTTCATCCGATCAACGGTGCTTTCGTATTTTCGGTCGATTTCTGGAAAAATATTATCAAACCACTTTGGTAAAGAATAGTGTAATTCCATTGGGTTTTTCAATTTTTATTTTTAGAACGATTCGTCATGCAAAATCGAGTGTATAAAATATTGATAGAATGACTAACTGATGTTACGTAAAATGATAATAATCATGAACTTTCGCGTTTATTGGTTACCTCGATAGAATCCGCCAAAGAGACTGGCGGATTACTCGGTAACCGACACCCCGGCTATGCTCGGTGTCACAACAAATTAGCATGGTCACTGAGTGATCCCGACGGAAGTCGGGATCGTATCGAAGTGACCACTACAGGAAATGGCTCTTTGCGTAACATCAGTGACTAATAAAGATACTAAAATTATCGGATAGAATTTGCCATGATGAAGGCTATATCAACAAATAAATGAATAAAAGTCCCTTAATATCTGGGAAAAACTCCAATTGCGGCACATAAACAGATGAGTAGGGTCTGACCAAATTCGACAAACGTACAGGCAAATTCTTTCCGCCAATGGTTTGCATTATAAAATTAAATTCAAAAGTTCAGTTGTTACCAAATACAGTTGATTTTGGAAAAATTATTTCTATTTTAAAAAGTATATGCAATCGCGAATTGCCATCCGGAAAAACACTTGATGCAAACCATCGAATTAGATTACGCAGGACTCTTACGTAAAGTTCAGAAAAAAGATAAAACTGCGACCAACCAGATATGCGATTTATTGCGGACTGAACTTCGAAGAGTTCTCTCGTGGAAAATTGAAGATCCCGGCGCGATTGATGATATTATTCAGGAAACTTTAATTTGGTTTCTCGATAATTATCAAAAAATTGAAAAAGCAGAAAGTGTTGTGGCGTTTGTAGCCCGAAAAGCTTTTTTTCTTACAAAAAATTATTATATCGCCAAATATTCCCATCGGACGCGATTCGTCGAATTAGAAGAAAACCATGGCTCGCAGGAACCGGACACTTCGACAGACGAAAATGAACACAATCAGTACCTTCATGCCAAAATCGTCGAACAACTTCAATATTTACCAAAAACTTACAAAGAAATTCTCACCCTTCATTATATAGATGGAAAAAGCTATTCGGAAATTTCCGAACAAGTGGGAATTTCGTATCAAAATGTAAAAGTTAGGATGTTCAGAGGAATTAAGTTGTTGCAAAAAAAAGTGAAAAAAGTTGTAACCTTGGCAGTTTTACTCCTGACATTTTATTAGGATACAACCGGAGAATGATTGATTAAATCAATGGATACTGTCGATAAAAAATTTGATGACGAAAATTCTCTCCGGCAAGATGCAGGCTGGTCTTCGAAGAAAGAAGTTTTTTTCGAACAGTTGATGGACTACTGTATAGATGACGAGCACACGAACCTTACAGTAGAAGAACGCCATCACATCGAGAAAATTCTTGCCAATGATCCGGAATGGCGTTCCATTGCCGATGAGCTTCAGCAGGATTATGCTCACATTAAGGCTTCGGTGTACGAATCAAACATCCCAATTATTTTTCAAACAATGCCAAAAACATCCGATAATAAATATTTTTCTGAGGTGAGTTCATTCATTCAAGAACTATGGCATCGATTTTTCTTCTATCCGCAGATACGATATGCGTTCATCGCAGCAAGTACGATTATTATCTTGTATGGAGCGGCAACGCTTGCAAGTGTAATCACGGCATCCCCATACTCGTCTATATCAGCGATTGAACAGGAATCGCTAGTCGTACGCGGCAAAGCAGGATCGTTAGCAACTATCAACGCATTGATGACAGAAGGAAAATTCGATGAAGCCCTCATTCAGCTTAACGGTTTGCATAAGTTTAATAATCGTTATTCTGATGACCCAACCGTGGAATATCTTATCGGCATTGTAAATTTAGCTACGGCAGAAAAATCATTCTTAGGGTTGTTCACACATTACGATCGCGAGAAAGTTCTTGATGGAACGCGGTCGATTCTAGAAGCACTTCGACAAATAAAAGATTCTACAGATCGATCGGAATTACAAGATGCATGCCGATATGCGCTAGGCAAAGCATCACTGATGCTTCAAGATGAAACGGAAGCAAAAATATACTTTACGCAAGTGATCGAACGCAATAACCCATACCGTTCAAAGGCCAGACAAATATTAAGCAAACTGAATCGGTAATCTTTTTCTTAGATGTTCCTGTTCAAAGAACGTGCTGATTACCATGATGAGAATAACAGTTTTTTTGCTCTTCATCACTGTAGCATTCGCCGATAATGATGAACTTCCACCCGATGGTCAACGCCAATTCTTGCACGCTTTGTCGTTAAGTGGTGAAAGAAAGTATACAGAATCCCTCCATGAATTATCCGCAGTAATACAATCCTATCCGGCATTCACACAAGCTTGGGAACGTTATGTCGCTATTTCGAGGGACGCTCGCACTCTCGATAGTGCAAAAGCATATATTAAAAACATTCAATACTTACATCTTATTAATTCAGTGTATGCAAGTGGAATCCTGGAAAGATGTTGCCACAATGATATCGGGGCAATTACATATTTGCGTGCCTGTATTGCCACTGATCCAAAATTCCTGCCGGCTTATGTGGAACTTGCCGACTGTTACTTAAACAATAATACTCTGTCGATAAACAATCTTCACGCATATTATGATTCTCTCTCAAAAAGATATCCGAAAAACGCAGCGCCCTTGGTGGGATTATATGAAATTACATTAACAAATCAGAGTGAACATTTTGGATATTCTTATATTAAAAAAGCATACGCGATTGATTCTGCCTATGTTATATATAGTGAATATTTATATGCTTGTATTTTTGAAGATTTTTATTCAACCAAGCATTATGAAAATATAATAACAAGTCTCCAAAAGCTCGTAACTTCGACACCTGAATATGAAGTTTCCCTCCGCATTCGAATTCATTGCGCACTCGGACTGGTTCTGCAGGTGTTTCATATCCAACATGAAAATCAAAATACACTTCAAGCTTACGAGAATGAATACAATAAAGCTTACAGTCTTGCTGAGTTCTATGGCGTTCGAGAACTTATGCCATTGTGTCTCATAGCGCTTTCAAAAATCAATAATGAAATAGGGGATTATAAAAAAGCTGTCGATCAAGAACTTCTCGGTGCGCGCATCGCTCATGAGACGAATCAAATTAACGACGAAGCCAATGCTCGAAAACATGCCACCGAATCCCTTGCTCAGCTAGGTAACTACCGTGATGCCATCGCTCAGGCTAAACAAGCCGCAGAGTTGTGGACGAGTGAGCGAAAATCATTAGCATGTGATGATTATTGCCGTGTTGCTACTCTATATCAAGAACTTCAGGACTATCCAAAATCACTCGACTTTATCAATCGAGCACTCGCCACGGCCAATCCGTCTCGCGATATATTAAGCTATCCTAAATTGCTTCAAATAAAAGGAGAGATTCTGAATGCATTGGGCGATGCTAAAAGCGCGATAGCAACCTTTCATGAAGGTCTACACGTCATCGGATCCAATCCGTATATGAATTATAATAAAGGAATGCTTCTGCTCGATATTGCTAACTCAATGAGCGCCCTCGGCAAATCTGATGATGCAGAACGAATGTTTAAGCAGGCTGAAATTCTGTTGCACAAATTCACGGATAGCAAATCTGATTATTATCTCGCTCTGGCTCGCTTTCATAAAAAATATCATCGATATCAAGCGTGCAAAAAAGCTTATCAAGAATTGCTGGGTAATTCCGGTGGGTATCAATGGGATATCAATTCGGAGCAACTCGTCACAACATTTGAAGAAAAAGGAAATGTCCACGGATTGCTCGATGAAACAGATGATGCTTTACAATGTTACAATAAGGGTATTCGAGTTATCGAAAAACTTCGAACATCGGTAATAAACGAATATCAGGCTGCTGAAATTCTTTCCCATCACATCGGCTTGTATATGAACAATTCGTACCTTCAAGCCAGCCATGGATTAACAAAAGAAGCTTTCGAGTTATCGGAACGCGCACGGGCGCGAACACTCCAGGATAGATTGTTCATCGCAACTATGAAATTTTCTCGGTCTGTTCCCGACTCGATCCGCTTTGCTTTGTTTTCGCTTGATCAATGTTATCAAGATTTAACCATGCGACTTTCACACCTCCAACCTGCTGAACTATCATCCTCCGCCGGGCAGACACTTCGTGATAGCATTGATTTGATAGATATGCACCGTAGTAATCTGTATGATAAAATTCATTTACTGGTGCCGCAGACTGCAAATTACTTCGAAACCTTGCCGCTTGACCTTATAAAAAAATTACTTTCACCTGACGATGCGATCGTCAGTTATATCTCCTCCTATTACGGATACGGCGCGTTCGTCGTAACTGCAACCGGAAACATATTTGTGCCTCTCAAGACAACGCGGGATTCTGTCCAGAAACTTTTGAATGCCGTTTCGCCATACTTCATCGGACAAACTTCACGCGATCTCATCGCTCGTTTTAAATCTACGATGAATATCGAGGATGGGTACAAATTATACCGGTCGTTATTTCAACCGTTGATGCATTATCTGACTAATGTGAAGCATCTTATCATCATTCCCGACGATATTCTTTATTACGTCCCTTTCGAGGCCTTGCCATTATCGTTGCAGAATTCACAGAATGTGCATGATTATGAGCATGTCGATTTTCTTTTATATCACTATACCTTTCAATATATTCCTGCGGCAGGAATGTTGGGATGGAAATTCGAAAACCGTGCGTTTACCGACCGGCATGTACTTGCGATAGGCGATCCTGTATTCAACAACATTCGAGGTATAACGCCAACCCCGCGGCCCAAAGAATTTATTAGTAATACACGCCAGGCTTTTCTTGATTCATCGCTTGTTTCTCTCCCCTTCACAAAGCAGGAAGTTCAAAGCATTAATGAACTTATTCCAGGCACGCAATGTCTTACAGGAACCGACGCGACAGTCGAACGATTCAAGGAAGAGGCTCCCCGGTACCAAGTTATTCATATTGCAACACATTATTTTATCGACGATGAACAACCGCTATTTTCACGGCTTGCATTTTCAGCAACAAATTCCACACAAGTGGCTTCCTTTTTTCAGACATTCGAACTTTACTCAATGCATCTCGGTGCGGAACTCGCTGTCCTCAGCGCTTGCAACACAGGAATTGGCGCTCTTCAAAGAGGCGAGGGCTTGCAAGGTATCTCTCAAGCATTCATGACTGCGGGAACTCCAAGCGTGATCGTCAGCCTTTGGAACGTCGATGACCGTTCAACTGCCCTTCTAATGGAACATTTCTATCAAGAACTATTACAGGGCAAAACAAAAGCTGAGGCTCTTCGTGATGCAAAACGCGCATTAATACGAGATGGTTACACAGATCCAATATATTGGGCTGGTTTTATTTTGTCAGGGAAAAATGACTCTCTTCATTTTATTCCTTCCCCCTTTCCAAGCTGGATTACAACATTCTTGTTATTTCTCACTCTTCTGTTCTTATATTTATTAATTCATCATAAAAAAAATAGAAAGGAAACTTTATGAGAGCACTTGTTATCATTCCTTGCTCGGGACAAAATGATTCCACAAAATACCTATTGAAAACTCTTGAGCATCTCTATTATCCAATCCCTGAGATCCAGCATAACATCATCGTTGTTGATGATAATAAGGAACCAACCATTAACATTGAGGAAATAACAAAAAAGTATCCTTCTTCAACGATTAAGTATTCCGGAGGAAATCTCGGCAGTGCAGGATGTCGGGATTTTGGTGTTCAAAATTCAGGCGTAAATTTAGAATCAAATGATATAATCGTATATCTCGATGCTCATATGAATCCTAATCTCTATCAAGATCGATACCCCGGAAATTTTCTGGATAAAATAGCGAAACACCTCGCGGGTAATCCTAACCGGTTGTTATGTGCAACTTGTGTGGATCTAGATCCGAAAACCTGGTATGCTTATGTTCGTAAGGATGAAAAAGCAGAATTTTTATATGGAACTGAACTTGAAATAGTCGGTCCCGACACACTTCTAGAACCCCGGTGGATTAGTGCGAAATCAAGTAACCAACTAAAATATTTTAAATCTTTTGCCGGAGATCCGGATGTCTATCGGATACCAGTAATTCATGGTGCATGTTATGCTATGACTTACGGGACATACATTGACCTGGAAGGCTTTGCAGGTTTGGATGGATGGGGGTCTGAAGAAGTTTATCTTTCATTAAAAGGTTACATTGCCGATCCGAAAAAATATCAATCGGGAGTTATGAAGGATGTCATTGCAGGGCACGTGTTCAAACCAACAGGTGATCATCCTGAACGAACCGACTCTATGATCTTCAATAAGATCAGGATTGTCAAGGAATTATTCCCCACACATTTGATTAACTCGTACACACAACTCCTTCTTAACCGTGAGCATAAAAGTATTGCGGCTCGAGAACGTCTTCAAGCAGAAGAGGCATCACTTGATGGACGTAGATCGCATTGGATTACTAAACTTCCTCATGGAAGAATCGAAAAATGGTTGAAAGCCTTTGAAAAAGATTTTGAATCTGATACATTGAAGAAAAAAAAGAGCGCAACTCCTTTTACGAAAAAGTTCTCTAATGTTATGCATAAACCTAAGGAATGTCACAGCTTTTATCAAAAAGAAAAACAATTTACAAAAGTTAAAACAGCGCTTAAATTAGACCACGCTTACAATACGACAATAACTCCTTAAGTTTACCGCATATTAAAAAGCTCCCCGTCGCTTGGCAGCGGGGAGCTTTTTTTAAAATAATTATTTACCCTATTAAAACTATTCAATAATTTCTTGCGCTTTATCAGGTACGTAACTCTTCTTCGTTTTACGCTGTTTTCGCATATACTTCTTTTCGACAATTGGTTCTTGTACCACTTCCACATCCGGGTACGTATAGATTTCATACTTATAATTGCGAAGAATGATTTGGTTACCGTTTCGTCCGATAACATATTGCGGAATCAGTGGAATTTTTCCTCCTCCACCGGGAGTATCAATCACATAGGATGGTATCGCTAATCCAGAAGTGTGTCCTCGGAGTTTGTCCATAATCTCCAATCCCACACTGACCGGAGTTCTAAAATGATTGGCTCCTTTTGTAATATCCGCCTGGTATAAATAATACGGGCGAACACGCATTGTCAGTAATTTGCGCATTAATTCAAGCATAACATCCGGGTTGTCATTCACACCTTTCATCAAAACCGATTGATTACCAAGTGGAATGCCTGCATCGGCAAGTAATTCACAAGCTCGCTTTGCTTCAGGGGTACATTCCCAAGGATGATTGAAATGTGTGTTGATATACAACGGATGATATTTTTTAAGGATCTTCACAAGCTTTGGAGTGATCCTTTGAGGCAACACGCACGGCATCTTCGTACCGATACGAATGATTTCTACGTGGGGAATTGCACGCAAGGGTTTTAGAATTTTTTCAAGCATGTAGTCTGTGAGCATCAACGGATCGCCGCCTGACATTACAACATCGCGAACTTCCGGATGTGCGGCAATGTAATCAATCCCACCCTGAATGTATTTCATATTAATTTTATTTGAATCGCCTACTTTGCGTTTTCGAGTACAGAAGCGGCAGTACATAGAACATTGACTCGTGACGAGGAATAAAACACGGTCTGGATACCGGTGAGTTATACTCGGAACAGGACTTTGCGAATCCTCACTTAAGGGATCTTCGGGAAGATTATCAACCTCCAATTCTTTTTCATCAGGGATACATTGAAGCCAAATTGGATCTCCGGGATAGCGAATCAGGCTGAGGAAGTATGGATTAATGCGAATATGGAACAGCTTATTGAGTCGTTCAGCAAGATCTTTGTCATAATTAAATCGGTCGACTAGATCTCTTCCGCTGTCAACGCTTTGTCGCAGCATCTCTTGCCATAGTTCCATACGAGGATTGTACTCCTATATTGTTAGAGATATTTTCCGTAAATCACAAGATCGTCACCAACTCGATAATAATCTTTTATACGCGCGAGCTCATCATATTTATTTCTGCGATAGAATGCCCGTGCTGGACCGTATTCTTTTGTTGATGATGTTTCCACAATAATCAAACGACCATTTTCCTTTTTTATACTATTTTCAACATGATCCAAGAGAATCTTTCCTACACCATTTCTTTGGAACTCCGGATCAACAACCAACCAGTAAAGATCGTATGTGCCATCGGTAATAGAAGTTTTTCCATGACATACAAAACCTGTTTGCTTTCCATCTTCCGACACGCTTACAAAGAATACATATTCTTTTTCATCGACTTCACAAACTGCTGCGTCGAGTAATTCATTTGCAATCTCGACATCTTCTTCCTTAAATACTTTTGTCTTTTTCAATATCCGAATAAGATTCGGTGTATCACCTGCTTGTAATTCTCTCACATTCATCAATGTAACGCCTGCGTAAGTATGTGATTGATTAATTTGCTATATGGATATCCGCCGATGCGAGCTGAACGAACAAATCCTGCATCCTCGGAGATATCCGGATTTGGATTTACTTCTAACACGAATGGATTGTTTGCTTCATCAATTCTCATATCAATTCGTCCGTAATGACGCACACCGATTGCTTTGTATGCATCCATAGCGATCGCTTTAACTTTTTCGGCGAGTACCTCATCGATCTGAGCCGGACAAACCGGTTTCGTTTTTCCATACGCGATACTATTCTCCGACCATTTTGCTTCATAGCTTACAATTTTGTGAAGATGTTCGGGCATCCCAGAAAAATCGATTTCGGAAATTGGAAGAGGTGTTAACTCTTTTGTACCCAGAATCGAAACGTTTACTTCACGCCCGGATATAAACCGTTCGATTAGTGCAGCCTGCTCGAATGTTTTGTGAACATAGCTCACTCTCTGCCGCAATTGTTCTTCATTTACGACTATAGCATGATTATCGATTCCTATACTCGCATCCTCTCGATTCGGTTTGATGATAACCGGATATTTTCGGTTTTCAATATGCGGAATTTCCTGATAGGGCCGAACACACCAAAATTCAGGAGTCGGGATTCCGGATTGATAGAGAATTCTCTTCACAATATCTTTATGAAGAGCCATGCCTAGAACGAGCGGTGTAGAACCTGTGTACTTAATTCCGAGCAATTCAAAAACGCTTGCTATATACATCTCTTGCATCGAATCACCGGAAGAACTTTCACAGAAATTGAACACAACATCCCAGTGCACCTGATTTAATTCTTGAAAAGCATCAACAACATTGTGATTCACACAGAGTTTTGAAACTGAATGTCCGTACTCTTCAAGAGATTTTTGAACAACACCAATTTCATGTTCGACTTCACCCTTAATCGCCTGTTTTGCTCGTTCGAGTTCTTCCGGAGGTATTTCTCCTTTTTTTATTTCACTCTGGCCTATAATCCGGGCCTTCTTTTCCCATTCCGTTGGCGAAGGATCAGTATAAATAACAACGACTTTTAAGTGCTTTTTTTCTAGCATAAATTGTGACGTTTGATCGCAACATTTAACACAGACTGTATCAAGGCGTTATACGTCATGCCTGCACTTCGTGCCGCCTGCGGAAAACATGAGTGTTCATTAGGATTTGGTAATATTCCTGGAAGAGGATTTACTTCCAGTATGTTTGGATTACCATTTGCGTCGAGCCTCAGGTCTATTCTACTCCAATCTCTACATCGTAATATATTGTATGTTTTCTTACATATTTTACTAATGGTTTTTTCTTGCTCCGATGTAATTCGAGCCGGGCATTCGTGAACATCTATCGGATGATCAACCTGGTCCCAAATCCATTTTGCTTCATACGAATAAATTTTGTTAACGTTTTCAGGTAATGAATCGAAGTTTATTTCTACGATCGGAAGAACCTTTATATCGTTTCCATTTCCCAGCAGTGCAACTGTGAATTCTCTTCCTTCAATAAATTCTTCGACGAGAGCCGGTTGTTTATATTTTAACAACACAAACAACACTTGTTCCTGCAGTTCGTTTTCATTTTTCACTACTGATGCGTTGAATATACCTTTACTCGATCCTTCGTGCAGCGGTTTTACGATCATCGGAAATTTCATTTTCTTTGTGATCGTTTGTCCTCTTTCCGTTATTACTATAAATTTCGGTGTCGGTATATCATGATAGGCAAGAATTTCTTTTGTCCTTGCTTTGTCGAGTGTGATTGCGAGTGTCATCGGGTCCGACCCGGTGTATGGAGTTTTCAAAAATTCAAGCATCGCCGGAATTTGAGCTTCTCGCGTAATTCCATTTATTCCTTCGGCGATGTTAAAGACAATATCCGGTTTTGTTTTTCTAATTTTTTCGTAAGCATCTTCATCTGCTTCAATCATTGTAACGCGATGTTGTTCTTCTATCGCAAACTTTACCGCTGATATTGTTTCTTCTGTATCCCATTCTGCGTATGCATCGTTATTATGTTGAGGGATGTTTCTCTGTTGAGCGATTCTGTCTATCTCTGTTTTCAGAGTACTTGGAGGATCTCCAAGGTCATCTACGGTTTGTTGTATGGATGATATTTCTTTTTTTTGATTATACGTCAGAGCAACGTGCATAAAGTGCGTCGAATATTATTCTCGAGTATCAATCCTTGTTTTATTTTCTTCATCATGATTATTTTTCTCTTCTCTTTGTTTAAATATAATCTTTTCATGTTGTTTGTCAAGAAAAAACTGCAAATCGCATCTTCTTTTAAGAATTATTTTTTTATCACCCAACTTGCACGAGCGTTAGTTGTTGCTTGTAACGCTCGATGAAGTGTTCTCTCAAT
Organism: Ignavibacteriota bacterium; assembly: GCA_963835935.1. GTDB lineage: Bacteria > Bacteroidota > Ignavibacteria > UBA10030 > CAVZMI01 > CAWIHK01. The sequence goes on along the minus strand of CAWIHK010000001.1, from coordinate 1,342,904 downwards.
GATGAAAGTTCTTCTGAACGTAGATGAGGATCACTTTCAATAATTTGAAATGCATCATCACGTGCTTCAGTCGCAAGTGTTCGATCGACGACAGGGTCTGCTATTTGAAATTCCGGCAAGCCGCTCTGCTTCGTTCCGAAGTATTCACCTGGACCTCGAAGAGCAAGATCCGCTTCTGCAATCTTGAAACCATCCGTTGTCGATTCCATAACATGCAATCTTTTTATCGCTACTGCTCTTTCTTCTTCTGAAGAGAAGATGTTTTTTATTTTATTTTTTTTATGTTCATCATTCATGTATGTCATCAATAAACAATATGACTGCTCGACACCTCTTCCAACTCTTCCGCGTAATTGATGAAGCTGTGATAAACCGAATCGCTCTGCGTTCTCTACGAGCATCACCGTAGCATTTGGAATATCAACACCGACTTCTATCACCGTCGTCGATACAAGAATATTGATAACGCCGGCTCGGAAATCCATCATCACTTTTTGTCGTTCTTCTGTGGACATTCGTCCGTGCACCAAACCGACTTTGAATTTTGAATATTCTTTGTCACGCAAATATTCAAATCCTTTTGTTGCCGCTTGCAAATCCAGTTTTTCCGATTCTTCAATGAGCGGATAAACTACAAATGCTTGCCGTCCTTTTTCTACTTCGTTTCTGATGAATGAATAAACTTTTTCCCGATCCAGATTAGTAACTAAACGTGTTTTTATAATCCTTCTTGATTTAGGAACTTCATCCAGTGTAGACACATCAAGATCACCGTACAAGGTCATCGCCAATGTACGCGGAATCGGTGTTGCAGTCATTACCAATACATCAGGGTTTTTTGCTTTCTCACGTAAAAGCAAACGTTGGAGTACACCGAACCGATGTTGTTCATCAATCACCACCAAACCCAAATTTTTAAATGTGACATCACCTTGGATCAATGCATGGGTTCCAACGATAATATTTGAGTTCCCTTCACGAATGTCTTCGGAAATCGTGTCACGTATTTTTTTCTTTTGTCCGCCAAGTAAAAGATTAATCGACACAGGAATATTCTCAAGAAGTTTTGTCATTGAAGAGAAATGTTGTTCGGCCAGAATTTCTGTCGGAGCCATGAAGACTGCTTGATAACCGTTCTCGACCGCCACAAGCATTGATAGTAATGCAATGATCGTTTTTCCGCTTCCCACATCTCCCTGCAACAAACGGTTCATCGGTTTATCCGATTCCATGTCGGCTGCTATTTCTCGTATGACTTTTTTTTGTCCATGCGTCAATTCAAACGGCAACGCATCAACGAGCGTACGCGCTAATCGGCTCTTGGTATTAAATGAAATTCCTTTCACGTCGGACTTGATCTTCTTACGCCGCAGCGCAAAAAGGATCTGTAAAAAAAACAACTCATCATATTTCAACCGACGTCGTGCGGTTTCAAGTTGTTCGAGTGATGAAGGAAAATGGATTGCTCGCAAAGCCGAAGTACAGTTGAGAAGCTTTCGTTTCCCCAATATTTCATCCGGGAGAAATTCGGGAATCCGGATCGCCATATTCTCGATTAAGTTTTTTTGAATTCGTCTGAATCCTCGGCTATCGAGTTTTACTTCTCGAAGTTTTTCTGTCGTAGGATATTGTGGAATAATACTGCCTGTGTGGAATGCCTTATCCCAGTCTATTTCATCTTCATCCTGCGACAAGCGGTCAAAATCGGGGTGTGTGAATTGAAGGTGGTGTTGAAATATTTGCGGTTTTCCTGAGAGAGCAAGGAGTTCGCCTACGGAAAACATTTTTGCAAATAATTGAGGCTTCGCAAAGAAGATGCAATCGAGCGAACCTGAGTCATCTTGCATCTTCAAGACCAGCCGTTGAGTTCCTTTCCCCCGCACCAGATTCATGTTTCGAACACGGCCGACAACAGTAACCTCACGATCGGAATACAGAAAACGCTTCAAGTCATTAACCCGAACAATTGTCGTACGATCAAGATATTGCCGTGGAAAATAATATAAAAGATCGTGGACTGTATTTATTCCTTGCTGTTGGAGAGCTTCTGCACGCCGAGGCCCGATCCCATGAACATACTGCACTGAAGTAGACAATGTTATCGGAGCTTTCACGTGCTATTTCCTGTCATTAAAATCAGTTCGACTTTATTCGTGATCCCCAGATCGAGTCGACGATTATTGCAAGCCAGTTTCTGTTCTTCCTGTTAATTCGGACACCAGAACACCTGTAGTAATTAATACTCCACCAAAAATACCGAGAAGTCCGATGATCTCATATAAAACAAAAAATGCCAAAATCGCCGAGACAACCGGCTCTGCAGAATAAATAATTGCTGCTCGAGTTGGTGTTGTTTCTTTTTGATATTGAGCTTGAATGTAAGTGGTTATGATTGTCGCTAATATAGCTGTGTAGAGAAGCGACCACACATAATTTCCAGTCCAGTGTATGGTTGGAGTCTCAGCAAATGGAACAATCATCGAAGCCAATAACGCAGTCATTAGTACCTGTATAAAAGTAATTTGTTTTACATCATGCGCTTTTGTAAAAACATCGAGATAAACGATGTAAGGTCCCCAAACGAAAGCTGCACAAAGTGTCATCAGATCACCTTTATTAAAACCTGCGCCTTCAGGAGAGGTGAGAAACCATAATCCGATTGTCACTAAAATTACGCCGATAATATTTCCTTTGGTCGGCGACTTTCTCTCGATCAGAAGTTGAGAAATAGGAGTAAATACAACCAGCATTCCGGTTATGAAGCCAGATTTTGAAGCTGTTGTATATTGTAATCCTGTGATCTGTCCGGCGAAACCCAAAAAAAGTAAAATCCCAAGAAAAGTGCCTTTCACGAAAGTAGTTCGATCAATTTTGATGATCTGTTTCCAGAATATCACGCCAAACACAACAGACGCGATCCAGAATCGTACGGCAATAAAAGTTATCGGCGTACAATCCAATAGTCCAATCTTATTAATAACAAAAGTTCCACCCCAGATGAAGGTTGCTAAGAATAGCGCCATCTCGGCGTATAAACGATTTTTTCTCATGAAGTTTTTCTCATTATCTCACCATTCTCGTATTTCTCAAAAAGAACTCCCCACTCAGTTTCCTTCTTCCATCTCTCAAATTTCCTGCGATCGATTAATGGCCACCGGTAATAGTCGTGATATATTTCAGAACCAACGATGAATAGATTAACTAATGGAGTGTGGAAAAATAGTTTTTGAATTTTCTTCAACGGTCCAAACCAAAGTAAATCGCCTACGATGCTCGCTCCATTATCACCGACACTGAAATTCCACGATTCCTTCGAGACATCATCTCCGACAATATTTATTTCGGCGGGATTGCCTACACCCAATCCGGCATCATGAGCAATTCTGATGTACGGAATATTCATCGGGTCAAAACCCATCAACTTTGCCGAGACGGCGTCAATCGCAACTTGATCTGCAGAAGCGAGAAGAATATTTTTGACAACCGGAATCATTGTTCGAGGACCCTGGCCATTACCGGCAGTGGTTCCATCCATTATTGAAAATAAACCGGTGTGAATTTCTTTTTGGATGGCAAGAAGATCTACCAACGTTTCATGAATCCACGAATGAGTATAATGTCTTTTTGAAGAAAGGAGTCCGCCGAACGCATTTTTCATCGCACCGGTCGTGGTCGTGTAGATATGGCACTTGACGGTCGGCAAATGGACAATATTCTTGCCGATAAAATAATCGGGGATATATAATCCTTCAGGATAAATTTTATCGAGAACCCTCATCGGCCGCCTTGGAGAATACTTAATCCATTTCATATCTTCAGGATGAAAATTATAGAGTATAGGAATATTATACTTCTTGAATATCGGAAGATAGTTATTTAGGTCTTCCCCTTTGAACGCATTCGTTACGACCGTTTTATTTTGAACGCAAGATAAATTTTTAAATCCGGCATGCGAAAGCGCAAGTATTGTTCCTTCCAATTGCCACGGCGTTGTATTTGCTCCCGGAAACGGATAATGCCACGAAATGTTATCTTTTAGAATTGTTGGTGCTGAGAGGGACAATTCATCACGCATCCCGCCAATCTCGCATAACCGCTCGATGTCTGTGAGAACAGTTGGTGATGATGTCCGTAGTACAGCTACTGTCGATTTCATAAAAATATCTTATCTGATATGAAGGTATATAATTCCTATTGCGCACAAAACCCACAAGACAACATTTATCAAGAGAGGTTTATCCGTAAATATGACCTGTGATGGATCTCCTCCTTCGTCTCTTTTATGAATTAAATATAAATATCGAAAGATACCGTACAGCACAAAAGGAATTGTGTATAAAAGATTCTTCGTGCCGAATTTCATCACCGTGTCTTCCGAGATGGTGTAGAGTGCATACGCCATTACTGTGGTGGAAGTTACGATAGCAATCATCTGATCAAGAAACTTTTGGCTGTAATCAATTAAAACATGGCGGTGTTCCTGCGCGTCGTCCGTTAATAATGTCAGTTCATGTCTTCGTTTTCCAAATCCGAGAAATAATGAAAGCAACAGCGTGCAAATCACCAGCCAATGCGACGGCGTCACATCTGCAATAGCGGCGCCGGCAAGCACGCGAAAAACAAAGCCTATCGCGATCGCCATCACATCAAGAATCACAACATGCTTCAACCACAAAGTATATGCAATGTTCAAGATGAAATAGGATAGCAGGAAATAACCGAAGGCCGGTTTTAAAGCGAATGCGATTACAAGAACACAAACTCCTACAATCAAACCGGCGACCAATGCGATGGTCGGCGATAATGCACCTGAGGCAATCGGCCGCTTCGCTTTTAAAACATGCTTACGATCATTTTCGATATCAAAAACATCGTTGAAGAGATAAATACTGCTCGAAGCCAAAGAAAAAAGAATAAATCCGTATGTAACGATGATTAATAAATGCAGATCGAAAATTTTTTCTGCAAAGATAAGCGGGATATAGACAATAAAATTCTTCACCCATTGTTGCGGCCTTGCCGTAATCAGAATATTCCGAAGAGTTTGCATGTCCATTCTTTTCACCATCATCATAGTCTTAGACTCTTCAAAAATACGATTTCTTCCACATAAATACCAAATACTTCTTCATCTTCTTCGAAAAGAAATTACTAAGTACGGCCAAACCTCTTATCAAGTTCTTCAATCGAAATTTTAATTATGGCGGGACGGCCGTGAGGGCAAACGTACGGCATCTTTGCCGCAAACAATTGATCGATAAGATTTCGCATTTCTTCGTGTGTTAACTTGTCCCCTGCTTTAATAGCTGCTTTGCATGCAAATGACGCTGCAATATTTTCTTTGATCTCAAGTTTCCGGCTATTCTCATTTTCTTTATAGCGATCGATCACCTCTTGCAAAATCGCATGTTCCCGGCCGGGCCGAACATCTGCCGGAACTCCTTCCATCACCACGGTATTTTTCCCGAATAACTTCATATCGAATCCTAGTTTTTCGAGATATGGAAGGAGTTCTTTCACACCGGCGTAATCAGTCGGACTTAATGTGAGTGTCTCAGCAAAGAGGAGTTGCTGCGATATTGGCACTGCATTTTCAAAACTCAACATCGCCCGTTCGTAAAGAATTCGTTCGTGCGCTGCGTGCTGGTCTATCATCATTAACCCGGAATGAATCTGCGAGAGAATGTATTTGTTGTGAAGCTGCCAGATCGGCCGAAATTCCGGTGCTGTTTGATTTGTTGAAGAATCAGCATCGACAACTCGAGATTGAAGAACAGAATCTTGAATTTTTTCAGAATCTGCCGGAACATCTAGATGAATCGAAACGTGTGCCGCACTAAATGTTTTGTCGCCAGAAGGCCGCGAGCCAACGAAAGAAAATATTTCATCCGGCGAGATTCGATTCGAAACCGAATCAAATCGAAGGTTCGCATTCCCGAATTCTGTTTTCGTGCCGGAAAAAAGAACATCCGGTGAAGTGTCGCCAAGTGCGAGCGCCCTGCGTATTATTGTGAGAACGAAATGATAAATGTTTCGTTCGTCATCAAACTTCACCTCCATCTTTGAGGGATGGACATTCACGTCAACATGTTGTGGGTCAATTTCCAAATGTAAGATGAAAAAAGGAAAACTTCCCTTTTCCACTAGATGCTCAAAAGCTTGAAACACGGCATGATTCAAACTCCGATTGATTATAAAGCGTTTATTGAGATAAATATATTGTTCAGATCTCGTCTTGCGTGCAAAATCGGGTTTTGCAACATGACCGTGAATGGTGAGATGATCCGTAATTTCTGAAAACGGAATGAGAGATTGACAAAGTTTCTCTCCAAGCAACGCCCGGAAACGCTCCCGCTCCGATTGGACAGGGAGGCGGAATATTTCTTCGCCATCCGCAATAAAATCGATTGCGATTTCCGGATGAGCAAGCGCGGTACGCTGGACAACATCGGCAATATGTTTGAATTCTGTCGCATCGCTTTTTAAAAAATTTCGCCGTGCCGGCGTGTTGTAATACAAGTTTTTGACCGTTACCGATGTGCCCGGTTCTAAGGAGGTTTTTCCCGATTCTTTAACTTCACCTCCTTCGATTCGAATTTGTGTCGCAACGTCATCTTCTCGCCGGCGTGAAACCAATTCCATTTGTGAAACCGCTGCGACCGAGGCTAATGCTTCGCCGCGAAAACCCAGTGTTCGGATTTTTTCTAGATCGTCAGCAGTTTTAATTTTACTCGTCGCGTGCCTTTCGATGGAAATTACAGCGTCTTCTTCGCCCATCCCACAGCCATTGTCTACTACTTTAATGAGAGTACTTCCACCATCCTTCACAATAATAGTGATCGATGTTGCTCCGGCATCGATGCAATTCTCGATAAGTTCTTTCACGGCAGATGCGGGACGCTGAACAACTTCACCTGCAGCGATTTTATTTACAACATTCTCCGGCAATATGTTTATAATGCGTGCCATAAGTTTTATTCAACCTTGAATTCCTAAACCCGGTTTATCCGGAAAACTCATCTCCCCATAATTATTAACGACGCCATGAAACGGATCGTTCGTGGTAAGTAACGCGCCGTCAAGGTCTGCATAATCGCAAAGCGCTGCAATCTGTGCAGCAGCCGTTATACCTATCGAAGTTTCGATCATACAACCAATCATCACTTTCATCCCACAAACGCGAGCAACGGATATCATTCTAAGCGCTTCATTTAATCCGCCGCACTTCATCAATTTAATATTTATTCCGTGAAATGCATCTTTCCACTTAAAAATTGAATCCGATGTGGTAACGCTTTCGTCGGCAATCAAAGGAATTGGGCTTCGGGATTTCAACCAAATCATCTCATCAATCAGGTTAGCTGGCATCGGTTGCTCCACAAATTCTACATTATACTTGACCAATTGATTGATGCGATCGAGAGCGATTTCCTTCGTTTGCCAGCCTTCATTCGCATCCACACGAATCCTTGCCGTCGTCAATTGTCGAACAAGTTTAATAATCTCAATATCGTTTTCGAATCCTAGTTTGATTTTTAGAATCGGATATGATTTGGCGTCGATAATTTTTGATTTGACTGTTTCGATTGAATCATATCCGATAGTAAACGATGATAGAGGCGCCGGAATCCCGTATAATCCAAAAAAGGTACGCAAAGGAATTCCTAATTTTTTCCCGATCCAATCATGCATGGCTATATCGATTGCCGCAATCGCCGCATGATTGCCGTTTTCCTTTTTCTTCAGGTCTGTTAAGATCTCTTCTCGTGCAAACGGGTTGGAATATTTTTTCGAGTCGAATTTTTGCAGAAAATCTCTGACGGTTTCGATTGTTTCTCCATAACGGGCAGAAGGCGAGGCTTCTCCTCGTCCTATGACGCCGTCATGTTCAATTTCTGTGAGGACAACAGGAACTTCGGTTCTTGTGCCGCGAGTAATAGTAAACGCATGTTTTAGTTGCAGCGAATAATTTTTATAACGAAGTTCCATTTTACAATCACGTGTTTCGAATTCATCCTTTTTCAAACAACGCATCTACAAATACCGATTTATCGAATGGTTGTAAATCATCCATCTGCTCGCCGACACCAATAAATTTTACCGGTATTCCCAATTCATGTATGATCGCCAAAACAATTCCACCCTTCGCAGTTCCATCGAGTTTGGTCGTGATTAAACCTGTCACTCCGACTGCTTTGGCAAATTGACGGGCTTGTTCCAATGCATTCTGTCCGGTTGTTGCATCCAACACTAAAAAAACTTCATGCGGCGCTTCTGGAATAACTTTTTGCATCACACGACGGATTTTTTTTAACTCTTCCATAAGAGATGATTTTGTGTGCAAGCGTCCGGCTGTATCGATAATGACGACGTCGACGTTGCGTGCTTTTGCCGCATTCAAGGAATCGAATACGACTGCCGCAGGATCTGAGCCTTTCATTTGCTGGATAATATCCACTCCTGCACGTTTAGCCCAGATTTCGAGTTGTTCATTCGCTGCTGCCCGGAATGTATCCGCCGCACCGATGATGACTTTTTTCCCGGCGATCTTATATTGATGTGCTAATTTTCCGATAGTAGTTGTTTTGCCGACGCCATTAACACCGACGACCATGATTATAAACGGGCGTTTGTCGTCCGGAATGTCGAAATAATCCTTTGTGGAATCTGATGAATCACCATCAAAGATTTTTTTTATTTCTTCTCGAAGTAATTTATCCAGTTCCGCGGTATCTTCATACTTTTCTTCTTTCACCCGTTGTTTGATTCTCCCGATAATACTCAGAGACGTTTCCATGCCCACATCAGCAGTAATGAGAATTTCTTCGAGTTGTTCCAGCGTTGCATCATCGATTTTTGATTTTGCAGAAATCAACCGCTGAACTTTTCCGAATAGGTTCTCCCGCGTTTTTGTCAAACCTTCTTTTAATCTATTTAATTTAAGCGAATCGAAAAAAGCCATAGCTCACTGCACTTGTTCTTTGTTTAAGTTCAGAAAACGATTTGTGTAAGAAAGAAGAGACCAACACAACATAAAAATACTTATCCAGATCAAAGCGTTCGTGAAAACTTCCCATTTCATCACAGATGTAATGACAGTCAGGGCAATGCATCCGGCAGTCCATTTTCCGATCCAATTCGATTGAAGCACAATTTTATTCTTCCTCGTCAATAGTAAGCCACCGACAAGAATAAGAAGGTCACGCCCGATGACCGACAAAACAAACCACACCGGAAGGAATTTTTGAAACATCAAAATCAAAACTGCAATACCGATTGCAATTTTATCTGCAAGCGGATCGAGAATTTTTCCTAACTCGGTTACTTCATCACGAATCCGTGCGATATAACCATCAAGAAAGTCGGTTGCAACAGCGGCGAGCATGAATAATACCGCAATCAATCTGTATGTTAAAGTTTGTTCAGAAAGAAGAATTCCAATCGGTATGACCAGGATGATCCGACTGATACTCAACAAATTTGAGATGGTCCAGATTCCCCGGACGGTTGTGCGGGAAGAATCAAATATCATTCTCATCTTTCGAACCTACCGAATCAATCGAAATTGGATATTCGCCGCTAAAACAAGCGGTACAGTATCCTTTGCCTTCTTCCACCGGAACCGACTCCAGAAGTTTTTGAATCGATAAATACGCAAGGGTTTCAACTCCGAGTTCCTGACGGATTTTTTCAACATCACCTCCACATTGATTTGCAATCAATTCTTCCCTGCTTGGGAAATCCATTCCGTAATAACATGGAAATTTGATCGGCGGAGATGTTATGCGAAAATGAATCGACTTTGGTCCGGCTTCGCGAATGAGTTTAACAAGTTTTTTAGATGTCGTTCCCCGCACAATGGAATCATCGATGATTACAACGGTTCGATCTTTCAGTACACCTTTTACGGTGTTGAACTTCACTTTTACTTTTATTTCCCGTTTATCTTGATGAGGTTGGATAAATGTCCGGCCGATGTAATGGCTCCGGATGAGACCGATTTCGAGTCTTGAATCATATCCAAGCTTGTTGCTCTCGGTGACGAATCCAAGGGTTGCGGTATTGCTCGAATCCGGCACACTGATGACGATGACATATTTATCATCAGGACTTTTTACCACAGGAGATTCCTGGGCAAGACTTTTGCCAAGCTTTCGCCTGACACGATCTACGCTATCACCAAATATTCGACTGTCTGGCCGGGAAAAATAGATAAATTCAAAAATACAATGACGCGATTTGGGAGCCTTTTCTGCAACCCAAAAAGATTTTAACTTGCCTGATTTTGTTCCCTCTTCATCGATGACAAGAATTTCACCAGGGGCAATATCACGAATATACTCCCCTCCGAGAATATCGAACGAGCAAGTTTCCGAAGCAACGATGTATACGCCATCCAACTTTCCCAGCGCCAACGGCCGGATTCCCCAAGGGTCGCGAGCTGCAATGAGCGCGTCGTCCGTCAAGACAAGTAGAGAGTAAGCGCCTCGGATCGTATCGAGCGCTTCACGAAGTTGATCGATTTGATTTTTCTTTCTGCTTCTCGCCATCAGGTGAAGGATTATTTCTGAATCGGAACTGGTTTGAAAAATCGTCCCTTCGTTGCTCAGCTTCTCTCGAAGCAAACGGTAGTTCGTCAGATTTCCATTATGTGCAACCGCAAGATTGCCACTTCGATAATTCACGGTGAAAGGTTGAACATTTGCACGATTATCAGATGAACCTGTGGTCGAGTATCTGTTATGCCCAATTGCAGCATCGCCGATAAGAGTTTCATGGAGAATCTCTTCATTCTGGAAAACATCGCTTACGAGTCCGACACCTTTATAGACATTAAATTTTCGTTTCCCGCTTTTTTCGTCAAATTGCCGCGTGACAATACCTGTAGCCTCCTGCCCGCGATGTTGAAGAGCGAGTAATCCATAATACGTTATTGTAGAAGCTTGTGGATGGGCGAAAACTCCGAAGATACCACAATGACATTTAGGTTTATCTGGGTTGTTATGCATCATGATACGTTGTGCTGCCTCCGAAAAAGTATTATAAGGTACGAAAAAATGGTTCCGGAAACAAGATGATTTAGAATGTCAAACGGGTTGGAGATAAATAGTCCGCACTGAAAAAATATATTATTTTTCAAAAGCTCGTTTCCCGAGTCCCGCCTTCAGCGGGAAGGGAAACATAAATCGATAGATTTAATCAACTTTCGGTTGTCTCGACTACGCTCGACAACCGTCCTGTGACTTTTTCTGTGCGCGCTAATCACACATTTTCTATTCAACAGTCATAAGGTTTTTAGTTTGATGAATAGGCAGTATTTCACGAGTGGCAATAATAAAAATGCTGTTGAATCTCCATTTCAGGAAGAAATCAACAGCATCGTCAAAAAATATAAGATAGTAATTCTATTTTAATAAAGTCATCGCTTTTGAGATTTGTCCATCTTTTGTTCGCAGTATGTAAAAATAAACACCACTACCGGCTTCTTTCCTATCATTTAATTTTCCGTTCCATACTGCTTGATGTTCCCCTTTTTGCTGCTGACCATGTGCGAGCGTTACAACTTTCTGGCCCATGGTATTATAGATTGATAAATCGATATCGGATTCGGATGGTAATGAGAATGAAATATTTGTGGATGGATTAAATGGATTAGGATAATTTTGTGATAAAGTAAATCTTTTAATTATAGATTTATTATCCTTGGAAACCGAAGTTACTGTCCCCTGCTTGTAAATATTATCTGGATCATAACTTGGATATACTCCGCCGGGTGTGACTGCAAAAAAATACCCGTTGGGATCGTAGACAAGGGCGCGAATTGGTAAGTTCTGGAGTCCTATTTCGTCCCAGTTAGCCCCTAAATTGTTTGTAGCAAAAACTCCATACTCAGTACCGATCAAGAGAAATCCATCTGGAGTAAAACCAAAGCAAAAAATATAACTCTGATATAGTAGATCTTGCGGAATAGGAATATTAATCCATGAATCTCCGCCGTTATTGGAACGATATATTCCAATATCTGTAGCAGTATATGTACCATCAGACGACGAACATATGTTCTTGACAATTGCATTCGGTAAACCCGACTGTTGCCAGGTAGCACCATTATCTCCGGAACGATAAATACCATCATTACTTCCTGCATAGAGAATACCAGCTGCATCAAGAGAAAGAGTATATACCGGTTTATCCTGTAATCCAATCTGTGTCCAAGAATTTCCATTATCACCTGATTGAAAAACACCTGATACAGTTCCAGCTATTACCTTATCAGCGGGAGTAACAATGATATTATTAATAGTTAAAGCTGACTGGAGTCCGTTAACTTTTTGCGACCAAGTACTGCCTTGATCAGCCGAAACATAAACACCCGATTCAGTTGCCGCAAAAATTGTTCTTGCGCTATTTATTGCCAATGAATGGACACCTACATTTGTTAATCCTAACAATTTCCATGTGGCACCGTTATCAGCTGAACGGTAAACCCCATTAAGCGACGAGCCTACCAAAACAGTTTCATCGGCATCAACGACGGCACATGTTAGATCTCCAATATAAGGTCCGTTAGTAGGCACCCAAGTTACCTGTGCATTTGTAATTGATGGTAAAAAAAGGAAGAATGCAACCATCACGTAGAATGAAAATTTTATCATAAAATTCCTCCTTTTCGAGAAAACCTTTTCGGAAAATTAATAGTACGACTTAATAACCCATTATCTATAAAGAAAAATATAAATACTTTCCGGATAGTTGTCAAGTAAGCGATTAAATTAATAACTGATGTTACGCAAAGAAGACAAATTGCCACGACCTTTAGGTCGTGGAACTTGCACCAGAGGCGCATGTGCCTTTGGCACAGAATAAATAAAACGAAGCGGGCTTTAGCCCGATGAAAAATATTGAAAATAGGGTTAAAACCCGATATTACTTTTGATTTTCTAATCCACGAGCTAAAGCTCGTGGTAATAAAGATATTTTTAATACATGTTTTTTACATTCTGCGTAACATCAGTTAATAATATTTCAAAAAAGTGGAAATATCTGCGGTTTTAGAACATTCGGAGGAAATTTTATAAGCAGATTACTGACATTTCTATAGAGTTATTACATTGATGATATTCATTGCCTGGTTTGCATATAACTAGGAACTACTTTATTTTAGATGACCAAAAAAAGCTTTAGTATCCTTCAAAGAAAGGAAAGACGATGAAAACATTATTATTGATGTTGACACTTTTATTCTTTATAAATCCTCTCTTTCTCGATGCGCAGAACTTTGATCGCTTCTTTCAAAATACAACACTCCGGGTGGATTATTACCACACCGGGACCAAAGGACAGGAAATAATAAGCATCGATAAAGCAATTCTCGAGGGTGTTTGGCCAGGAAGCAAAAAGAATTTGATCGACACGCTCAATCTTGGTGATTACTTACTCAAGGTGTACGACGCTGCCACGAATTCGTTAATTTATTCCCGCGGCTATTCGACGATGTTCAATGAATGGCAAACTACAGATGAGGCTAATGCCGGAATAATGAAAACTTTTCATGAAACGATGCGCTTCCCTTTTCCGAACCGAAAAATCCAAATATCAATTTCACGGCGCGATAAACAAATGCTATTTCATGAAATCTTTTATTCGACCATCGATCCAGCTTCACCGACGGATATTCACAGGGAGAAACCTGCGTACAAATATCCGGCAATACCTATTATGTATAACGGAGATTCGGAGAATAAAGTCGACCTTCTTATCCTTGGCGATGGATACACAAAAAATGAATTGAAAAAATTCCGAAGCGACGTCGATCATTTTCTTTTAGTATTTTTCTCAACCAGTCCATTCAAAGAGCGAAAAAGTGATTTCAATGTTTGGATGATTGAAACGCCTTCCGAAGAATCAGGAATCGACAAACCGGATAAAAATATCTGGAAGAATAATATATTTGGAACAGCGTACAATTCTTTCGGCAGTGCCAGATATATTTTGACCGAGGAGAATAGAACTCTTCGCGATATTGCCGCGGCGGCGCCATACGATTTTATTCATATTCTTGTAAACGATAATAGATACGGCGGAGGCGGTATTTTCAATCTCTATGCAACCTGCTATGCAAATCCCGACACTGTGGGACAAGAATGGCAGCGTGATTATGTTTTTGTGCATGAGTTTGGCCATTCATTTGCCGGACTGGGCGACGAGTATTATTCATCACAGGTTGCGTACAATGATTTTTATGCCAAAGGCGTAGAGCCATGGGAACCAAACCTCACAGCGTTGTTGGATCCGAAGAATTTAAAATGGAAAAATCTCGTTGATCCGGCTTTTACTCTTCCGACTCCATGGAACAAGTCTGCGTACGACAGTATCGAAACAGTTCTCGGAAAGCTCGATCGGCTTGCGCCAGATTATTATCAAAAGCGCGATCCTCTGAAAAAAACAGCCGATGAGATCATACATAATCCAGCTCTTGCAGGGAAAGTCGGTGCGTTCGAAGGCGCCGGATATGTTTCGGAGGGATTGTACAGACCGTCGATTGACTGCAGAATGTTTTCATTAAATGTGGTTCCGTTCGATCCGGTTTGCGCCGCGGCGATTGTGAGAATGATTGATATGTATTCGAGATAAGCGATTGAGTTCTGTTAGTTAGTTCTCGCTGAAAAAGTCAATTAAATTATAAGTCATAGGAAATATTCCTTCGTGCTCTTCATAGAAAACCATTTATTCTCTCTGTACTTTTAAGCCATTGGCTTATCATCCTCCGGCTGAGTGGTTAACCACAAAGATCGCAAAGCTGAGTTGGCGATCTATGAAGGACACAAAGGTTTTTCAGTGCGGACTAGCTAGAATTAATTACCCAGTTCCGATTTTCAAAAGTTACTTTTGATACCGACAAAATATATCGGTAGATTGGGTCAAAGCAATCTTCTTTTTTGTCAATAGGATAATATCTTTTAATTATTTTATATCCATCCGAACAATGTGCTTCAAAAATTATAGCGGTTCCATCTATCACATTCCCTCGACCTAGAATGATATCGATGGTATCCCAAAAGTGATTATTATTAAGATTTTTTTGAAATTCATTCCAATCAGACAAGGATGCAATAGATTTAAATTCGTGCTCAATTTGATAAACGTGAGTATCTTCGTTATAATGTAATAATTTAATAATTTTGTTAAATCCATCTCCTATTTTCTCGAATCTGATTATTATTGGTTTAACCGTTCCAGGAAAAATTAAAAGTCGATAACTTTCTTTTCCGAGAAATCTGTATGAAAGAACTGGTTCTGTTGCATCGTATAGAATTTTCGATATCAAATGGACATTCATCGAATCATATCCCATTATTGCCTCTGTCCCTTGTATAAATTTCTCCTTCGGATTTAAATATGGTATATAGTTAGATTTAAGTATATGATAATCACCCATTTTATTTTCATAAAGCGGCCTATTTAACGAATCCAACTCGTTATCTTTAAATTCGATGGGATATGCTTGGACTTCACGCTTTGTTTCCTCAGAACAAGAGATTAAAAACAAAATTAAAAAAAGAGTCCAGTATAAATTTTTCATTTCTGATATTCCTCTAAGGATTGATCTTCCTTATAAGTCTTGGCTCAAAGCTATTAGTTTTTTTTTGTAGTTACATTTGCATAAAATCATCACCCATCTTAATAATCGTATCTTTTAGCCAGAGGGCATCATTCCGTTCCGGATAGTCCGTTGTATAATGAAGCCCCCTGCTTTCTTTTCTCGATAGAGCAGATCTGATAATGATCTCAGCACAAATTGCCAGATTGCGCAGCTCGATTAACGGTTCCGTCACTTTGGTCTTTTTATAAAAATTCATCACTTCTTTCAGAATGACGCTGATTCTTCTGTAAGCGCGGTTCAACCTGAGATCGGAACGAACTATCCCGAGATAATCCCACATCAACTGTTGAATTTCTTTTCTATCGTGAGAAATCAAAATCCATTCTTCACTGTTAAATGTTCCGCTATCATCCCAAGGCGGTATTGATGGAATCGTTTGTTTATGTAAATTCAATTTTTTAACATCTTCGACTGCCCGTTTGGTAAATACAACCGCTTCAAGAAGTGAATTGCTGGCAAGCCGATTTGCTCCGTGGACGCCGGTCATGCTAACTTCACCGCATGCATAGAGACTATTGATGGAAGTTCTTCCATTGAGATCTGTTACAACTCCGCCGCAAGAATAATGAGCCGCAGGGACAACGGGAACAAGCTCTTTCGTGATATCAATTTTATATTCCTGACATCGTTCATAGATATAAGGGAAGTGTTCTTTAACGGCATCGGCTGAAAGATGAGTGAGTTTGAGATATACACATTCTTTTCCGCTCTTTTTCAATTCCGCATCGATTGCGCGGGCCACTATGTCGCGTGGTGCGAGTGAACCGCGTGCATCGTACTTTTGCATAAATTCTTTTCCATTTTCATCGACCAACACCGCTCCAAATCCACGAACTGCTTCTGAAATTAAGAATGATGTCGTGGTTGCAGCCATCGTGGCCGGATGATAAAGGGTTGTCGGATGAAATTGGATGAATTCCATATTCCCGATAAATGCTCCTGCGCGGTACGCCATTGCAACGCCGTCGCCGGTTGCGATAGCCGGATTCGTTGTATGAAGGTAAACTTGTCCGACACTTCCGGTCGCCAGCATTGTAACACCCGCGAGGAACTTCTTCACTATTCTCCCGTGGATATCGAGAACGTAGGCTCCCCAACAATGTCGTTCACCATCGGAGCCGATGCCGAGTTGATGTTCAGTAATTAAGTCAACCGCAATATGATTTTCGAACATCTGAATATTGGGATGCTCCATCACATTTGCCAGAAGCGCACGTTCAATTTCTTTTCCGGTCAAATCACGTGTATGAACGATGCGGTTTCTCGAGTGTCCGCCTTCACGACCTAGATCGAGATTTCCATTCTTCATGGTGAATTCCACACCGATACGGATAAGTTCCTGAATGCGTTCGGGGCCTTCTTCAACAAGAATTTGAACTGCGTCTTTGTGACATAATCCGGCGCCGGCAATCAAAGAATCGTGAACATGTAAATCGAATGAATCGTCGGATGAAATAACCGAGGCGATGCCGCCCTGCGCATAGTTCGTATTCGAATCGGCTTTTTCCTTTTTTGTCACGACCGCAACAGTTCCGAGCTTTGCCGCTTCGAGTGCAAAAGATAATCCGGCAATGCCGGTACCGATTACAAGGAAATCAGTTTTTAATTCCATGTCTCTCCTCAAATTAATAAAGGGCGCGATTTTCTGCTGCGCCCTTTTCTAACCTTCTGCACTCACGTTTATCTGCACACTACAAATTATATTCTCTGAAACACTGGGTCAATGCATCGACAGCGTAATCTGCTTGTTCTTTCAGCAGTATGAACGGAGGAACAAACCGCAGCACAGTGGTATCTGTACAATTGATAAATATTTTTCTTTGCATCATTTTTTCCACAAAAGGCGCGCCATCAACCGTCAGATCTACACCTATCATCATTCCTTTTCCCCGAACTTCCTTTATTAATTTTGGAAATTCAAGTTGAAGGTTGCATAACTTTGATTTCAAGTATGAACCTACTTCACCGGCATTCTTCATGGCTCCTTTATCGACAATCTCAGTCAACATCGCAACGCCTGCAGCACACGCGACAGGGTTGCCGCCGAACGTTGTGCCATGATTCCCGACGGTAAAAACATTCGCGACTTTTTCGGATCCCAGAACGGCGCCAAGAGGTAATCCGCCACCGAGCGGTTTCGCAACCACGCAAACATCGGGCCGGAAATTCATGTGTTCGAATGAGAATAATTTTCCAGTTCGGCCTAAACCGCATTGAATTTCATCTGCGATTAACAAACACCCAAACTCCGATTGCACTTCAAGCATTGCGTCAACAAACTCTTGTGTCAATTCATAAATTCCGCCTTCGCCCTGAATACACTCGAAAACGATTGCTGCTGTCGTTTTCTTGATTTTACTTTTCAGGTCGGCAACGTCGTTAAACCCGACATAATCGACTCCAGGAATCAGCGGTTCATATCCATCTCGATATTTATGGCGCTCGGTCAACGTCACGGCGCCGAGTGTCCGGCCGTGAAATGAATTCGTCAACGACAAAAATTCAAATTTACCTTTATCCTTCCCCCATTTACGGGCAAGTTTCATTGCACCTTCAACTGCTTCAGTTCCACTATTGCAGAAGAAAACTTTTTTGAATCCCGATTCCCGAATTAATTTTTCCGCAAGCGCTATTTGTGAGTCCTGAATAAAATAATTGGAAAGATGGATGTAGCGATGCAGTTGATGTGTGATGGCTCGGTTCACTTCGGGATGGTTGTATCCCAGCGCATTCACTGCTATTCCGCCGAATAGATCGAGATATTTTTCACCGGTCTTTGAATATAAGAATGGACCTTCCCCTTTTTCAATTTCGACCGGCAACCGTTTGTACGTGTTAAAAAAAGGATCTGCTGATGTTTCGAGTGTGCTCATTTCCCCTCGTCGACTTCTTCTTCATGGAGTGAATTTAAACCACGTTTAGAATAACTTTGTAATATTATATTTAACAAAAATATTTTCTTTTGCAACTCTTCCATGGTTCCGTTATTTTCTATTACAAAATCTGCAAGTTCTCTTATCGTAGAGGCTGGAAGCTGGGCATCCATCCTCTTTTTAATATTTCCGATGCTTTCATCGTCTCTTTTCTTTATCCAGGAAATTCTTGTGGATTCATCAGCGTCGACAGCAACTATAAAATCAAGATTTCTATCGTTTCCGCTTTCAAATATTAAAGCGGCTTCCAAAAGCGCATAGGGAACATCAACTTGCCGCTGAAACCATTCATCTTCTTTACGAAAAACGATGGGATGTACAATTTGTTCCAACTGTTTGCGGAGCTCACTATTCTGAAAAATATTTCTTGCAATAAATTCACGCTGCAGTTGTCCATCCAAAGAATATGCTTCGTTTCCACAAAGGCGTTTTATCTCGCGGATAACTATCTTGTCAGTCACCATGCACGTCTTTGCACATTCATCTGCAGAAAAAACAGGAATACCCAGAGAAGAAAAAATTGATACTACTGTAGATTTTCCGCTTCCGATTCCACCAGTTACACCGACACGAAGCACACGTTTTGACGGCACGATGGTTGTTAAAGGATCTGGACGTGCTTTAGACATCCTGATGCCCTTATTTATTTTGCGTATGCAACCGCCCGAATTTCCCTGATGACGGTTACCTTGATTTGTCCGGGGTATTCCATTTCCTGTTGGATCTTTGTAGCGATGTCGTGCGCCAATTGATCGGCGAGAGCATCGTCGATTTTATCGTGCTCTACAATTACACGAACTTCGCGTCCGGCTTGGACGGCGTATGTTTTTGATACACCCTGGAAACCCTGAGCAAGCGACTCTAATTTTTCGAGGCGTTTAACATAACCTTCCACCGATTCACGACGGGCTCCCGGCCGAGCGCCACTGATCGCATCGGCTGCCTGAACAAGTGCTGCGATGGGATGTTCCATCGGAATATCTTCGTGGTGCGATCCGATTGCATTAACCACAATAGGATGTTCGCCATATTTGCGAGCAAGGTCATAACCGAGAAGAGCGTGCGGACCCTCGACAGTTCTATCGACCGTCTTTCCAATGTCATGTAAAAGTCCCGCTCTTTTTGCAAGTTGAGGATCGATGCCAAGCTCAGCGGCGATTGTGCCAGTTAAATATGCCACTTCGATGCTGTGCTGCAATAAATTCTGGCCATAGCTTGATCTATATTTCATTCGACCAAGATGTTTGATAATTTCCTGATGAGCGCCATGAAGCCCGCATTCCAATAATGCATTTTCACCAACTCTCAATACCTCTTCTTCAAGTTCCTTTCGCGTTTTTTCAACTACTTCTTCGATACGTGCAGGATGAATACGTCCATCTGCAATAAGCCTTTCGAGCGAGACACGAGCAACTTCACGGCGAAAAGCATCGAAGCCGGAAAGGATTACAGCTTCTGGTGTATCATCGACTATCACATCCACACCTGTTGCCGCTTCGAATGCACGGATATTTCTTCCTTCTCGGCCGATGATGCGACCTTTAAGTTCGTCGCTTTGAATGTTCAACACGCTAACGGTTGTCTCAACGGAATGATCTGACGCAGTCCGCTGGATAGCCTGCACAACAAGTTTTTGGGCTTCCTTTTTAGCATTGTTCTTCGCCTCATCACGAACTTCTTTCAGCATTTGAGCAGCTTGAGTTTTAGCTTCATTCAACATATTATCAGTAAGAATTTTCTTCGCTTCATCTCGTGTCATGCCTGAGACACGTTCGAGGCGGATATTCTCTTCGTTCACAAGCCGTTCAAGTTCTTTTTCCTTCGTTGAAACGGTCAGCAATTTTGCATCGAAATCCGTTTTTTGAGCGGTGACTTCCCGTTCTTTCCGGTTCAAGAAGTCGACTTTTTTATCAATATTCTCTTCACGATTGATAAGTTGCTTCTCATATGCTTGCAGTTTATTTCGCTTTGAATTTGAATCATTATCAAATTCCTGTTTCTTCTTATACCATTCGTCTTTTACTTCGAGCAGTTTTTCACGTTTTAATGCTGCTGAATCCTTTTCCGCATCTCCAATAATCTTTTTTACTCGCTCTTCAGCAGTTCCGACCTTAGCCTGCGTAATTCTGGTGTTGAATATCCAACCACCCCAGAATGCAACTGCAACAAGAACTGCAGAAATAATAATATATGAATCCATCCTAACCTCCGATAACTTACAATAAATAAAAAAACCGCACGGCAGTCGTTGTACGTGCAATGAAAGAACCTCTTTCACTCACGGTGGGTGCCCGCCGGAACGGTTTTACTTCCACTGGTTCTGCTTCCGCGAAACGCGATGCAGAAATCCCTCTCCGAAGAAAGGTGAGGCCTGTAATTCGCGCCCTCGAGCTGAGCTCCCAATATCAATACTATATGGTTCTTTAATTGATTGACAACGGCCGACGGTGCGGCTTTTTAAGTATAAAGCATCGCGAAACCGTCTTCCTTATACCAAAGAACAAGGACTCTGCAATTTATTGAACATCCGTAGATTCGATGTCGAGACACCTATCGAGAATTTCCTGAATTCTGTTGACATCACTTTCGACCACTTCGAGAAATTCTCTTGCACCCTCTCGTTCTTTAAACAGATCTTCTGTAATATTTAAAGCAGAAAGTACTGCAATAGTTAAAGGTGGCTGCTCCGGAATTTTTTCATGGATGGTTTTGATCATCTCATCCACAAACAAAGCGACTCGCTTCGTCATATCTTCATCGTCACCACGAAGAGGATATTCCGAACCGAATATTTTTACTCTGACGCTTTTACCGTCGGTCGCCATAGGTGTCAAATGTAGAGTCAAGTAATTGAGATTTCAATAAAATACAATTTTCGTTGTCAATCATAAATGAATTCCACGCATTCAAACGTACTGTGATATTCGCGCAAGGAGATCATTAATTTTTTCTTTTAACAAATTCTTCTCTTCTTCGCTCATAGCACCGTTTGTTTTCGTAGGAACATTTGAAGCCTTTATCTTTTCTAACTCTTGAACCCCAGTTGAAAGTTCCCTCTGAAAACGTTCAACGTTTTGTTCAAGTTCCTGCACGCGTTCCTGTAAACGCGCGTTATCAGTGCGCAGATGCGTAATAACTTCGGAAGCTCGTTGTGCTTTTTCAAGCACGTTACGAAGCATTGCTTCCACCGCTTTTGCGGTATGCGCCGGCGAATAGTTAGTTTCCATGAATGGAACCACTTTTATGCACTTCGCAACTCTGCACTGAAAGATTGTGAAATTGAATCAGTAATTTTTTTAATCTGGGAATCAACTTCTTCGTCCGTCAGTGTTCGCTCATCAGACTGTAATTCCAGACGAAATGCAACACTCTTCTTGTCGAACCCAAATCTGTCATCAACAAAAATATCAAACAATTTAATTTTTCGAACTATCGATCCACCTGATGAATACAGCTTTCGAATAATATCTGCAACTGGAACCTTTGCATTAATTACAAATGCTAAGTCACGGCGAACTGCAGGAAAACGTGAAACAGGTGAATACTTTCTTTCACTCCTCCTCTGTGTTCTCAGTATATCGAGATTTATTTCAGCAACAACAACACGGCCTTCAATTTCAAATTGTTTCTTAATTTCGGAGCGAATTTCTCCGATATAACCCGCATAAGTCCCACTGATTTCAATCGCAATGTTATGTTCACTTAAAGTCTTTTCGGTAGAATAAGGAATAAAACTGTATTTGTCAAGCGAAATTTTATTGAAAAGCGCTTCTACCTCACCTTTTATATCATAAAGATCTGCACCTCTCGCATGCTCATCCCAGGCCTCGAGATGGACATTCCCCACCATCGCTACTACAATCCGTTCTTCTTCATGAATTCCATCAATATATGAGCCTTTTTCTCCCGGATCACATCTTCTTGAAACATGGCCAATCTCGAACAATTTAAGATTGTCATTCTGATGAAATTGATTGTGCCGTATTGTCTGTAAAATCCCTGGCACAAGCGACATGCGCATGATCGACATCTCAACCGATAATGGATTTTTTACTCGAACCGGATTTACTTTTGGATCATATCCTATGTTCTTTTTTAATTCATTAATCCGATTGGGTTCTACTTCTTCATACTCGGCCCATTTCGGATCCACCATGCTATTATTAATAACTTCATTAAATCCGCCGCCAACCAAACATGAACTGATATCTTCTGCTAAATCTTTTATGTTATGGAGCGCGGTGAAATCGATAGTGGCTGTAGTTCGAGATTCAATATTGTCGTATCCATAGATTCGAGCAACTTCCTCGATAAGATCCGCTTCACGTCCGATATCAGGTCGAAATGCAGGAACCTCAATTTTAAGTTTTTCATCATTTGATGCACGCGTCTGCAATTCTATTTGAGCAAGTAATGCAGACATCTCGCTTGCAGTTAATGATGTCCCGAGAAGCTCATTACATCGCTTGACACGAAGTTCAACCTGACTAGGAATAATCTCCTCCGGGTAAACATCAATAATTCCTTCATGAATTTTTCCTCCACTCGTCTCGCCGATGAGCATAGCTGCACGATCAATCGCATATCGCACGATGTCGGGATCCGCGCCTCTCTCAAATCGCTGCGAGGCATCTGTACTCAGGCCTAAATATTTTGATGTACGGCGAATACTCGATTGTGAAAAATAAGCGCTCTCAAGCAGAACATGTTTTGTTGTATTTGAGATTTCAGAATTCAATCCTCCCATCACACCGCCGATTGCCACCGGTTTTTGGTTGTCATGAATCATGACCGTACCCGATTTCAAAGATCTTTCTTTATTGTCGAGTGTAAAAAATTTCTCTCCGTCTTTCGATGATCGGACAACAATCGAATGTCCTTCGAGCCGGTCATAATCGAACGCGTGGAGAGGATGGCCGGTTTCCATAAGAACATAATTCGTAACGTCGACAACATTGTTAATCGGCCGCAAACCGACGGCCTTCAATCTCTTTTGCAACCATTCAGGAGAATCTTTGATTGTGACATCTGTGATCACACGAGCCGCGTAACGCGGACATCCTTCTTTATCTTCAATCTTTACAGAAGCAAGCTTGTCTGCTTTCGGCTGCACCTCGTTGAATTGGACAGCCGGTTTTTTCATTTTCGTTTTGCAGAGCGAAGCAACTTCGCGTGCAATTCCAAAATGATTTAAACAATCGGGACGATTCGGCGTTATGCCAACTTCGAACACAATATCATCAATGCCGAAATACTTCGCTAACGGCGTTCCGGATCGTGCATCATCCGGCAAAACCATAATCCCTTTATTATCTTCACCCAGTTCTAATTCAACTTCCGAACATATCATCCCGT
This sequence comes from Ignavibacteriota bacterium, assembly GCA_963835935.1. Classification (GTDB taxonomy): domain Bacteria; phylum Bacteroidota; class Ignavibacteria; order UBA10030; family CAVZMI01; genus CAWIHK01. Next base: position 1,318,952 of record CAWIHK010000001.1, on the reverse strand, counting down.
ACGAATCAACTCCGCGAAGTTTGACTTGAGCAAGAACAAACGGTTTGCCATCCGAATCGTGTTGATTAAACGGCACAGTTGCGCCGAGTAGTCCCACGGGAACTTTTTGGCCTGATGCAACATTCGGAGCGCCGCAAACAATTTGCAAAGGTTCGGTTTGCCCGACATCGACTTTACATATCGTCAGTCGATCTGCCTTCGGATGTTTTTCGCAAGACAGAACATGGCCGACAACGAATCCGTCGAATTTTCTTCCGCGATAATCTATGGATTCAACTTCGAGTCCAACCATCGTTAATTGATGAGCCAGATCTTCGGGAGTAAGGTCGAATGAAACGTAGTCTCGCAGCCAGGATAATGAAATTTTCATAACCGAATCTCGAAATCAAAATTGAGTTAAAAAACGAACATCGTTCTCGAATAAAAGCCGGATGTCAGTAATTCCAGCTCTGAGAAGCGTTACGCGTTCGATACCCATACCGAATGCATAACCTGAAACTTCGTCCGGATTGTAGCCGACATTTTTGAAAACATTCGGATCAACCATACCACATCCTAAAATTTCCAACCAACCGGAATGTTTACAAACACGACAACCTTTGCCGCCGCATAGATAGCACGAAATATCCATCTCAGCGCTCGGCTCAGTGAATGGGAAGAAACTTGGTCTAAATCGATATTTAATATCTTCGCCATAAAATTGCCGCGCGAACGCAAGCAGCGTTCCTTTGAGTTCGCTGAAGGTCACATGCTTATCGACGTACAAACCTTCCAGTTGGTGGAACGTGCAATAGCTTCGAGCATTAATCGCCTCATTACGATATACGCGCCCGGGCATGATTGCTCTGATCGGCGGCTTTTGATTTTCCATTATTCGTATTTGCACCGGCGATGTATGAGTCCGCAGAAGAATATCTTCATCGATAAAAAAAGTATCCTGCATGTCGCGTGCCGGATGATCGGGAGCAAAATTGAGTGCGCCAAAATTATGATAATCGTCTTCGATTTCAGGCCCGAGTGCGACAGAAAAACCCATACTGAAAAAAATTCTTTTCATTTCGTTCAGCGTCTGATTGATCGGATGAAGAGTTCCGATAGGACGCAGCCGTCCGGGAATAGACAGATCAACGTACTTTTTTGCATCCGTTGTTTTTAAATCCAACTTTTTGGATTTCTCTTCGAATGCGCTCTGGACAATTGTTCGCATTTCGTTCAACAACTTGCCCAGGGAAGGTTTTTCGGCTGCGGGAACATTCTTCAACTGATCGAACAATGATGCAATTTTCCCTTTTCGGACAAGGTACGCAAGCTTGATTTTTTCCATTTCATCAAGCGTTGCAGCCTTTGCAATTTCTTTAAGGGCCTGATCCTGTATTTCTTTTATCGGTTCTTTCATGAAGAAAATCTTTTTTAAAGCTAACCTGAACTTACATTTGAAATAAAAAAAAATCGTTGTTCTCTTTTGAATATTCTTGTAGGTCGATCAGTGGTTCGACAAGACCTCGGCGAGCTCGGTCGAGCCGTTCACCACAAGTCTGGTCGACCTACTACTTGGAAAACTCAGAGATAACGAAAATTATGATAAAGCAAACTTTACAATTTCGGCAAACGCTGCTGTATCATTGACGGCAAGGTCGGCAAGAATTTTGCGATTGATATCAATCTGTTTTTTGTTTAACGCCGAAATCAACCTCGAATAGGTTGTTCCGTGTAAACGGGCGGCAGCGTTGATACGCGCAATCCAGAGTGTTCTATAAAGTCTTTTCTTTGCCCGACGGTCCCTGTATGAATACTGCATCGCTTTATCAAGCGAATGCTTTGCAACCGTTAGGACTTTGCTTCTGCGTCCCCAGTAACCTTTCGCTTGCGCCAGAAGGCGTTTGCGACGGCGATGGGAGGCAACTTTGTTTTGCGAACGAGGCATAGTTGCTCTTTTCTCCTGTCAGTTATTATTGTGAATGTGTAACTACTCAACATTATAAAATATAGGCCACTAATTACACGAATTTTTATAATAAATCGTTAAATGATTTACTATTCCGTTGCATCTTTTCACCTCAATTCGTGAAATTCTCCCGAAGGGATTCCTTCGGAAGTGGCAAAAAATTATAGCCCTGAATCGTTACGTTAATGTTATTGTAATAATATTGTTATTGCTTTTGTTTCCTGTTTCGACGCGTACGTCGGTTTACGAAGCGCTCGTTTTCGTTTGCGCGATTTCGAAGTCAGAATATGACTTCGAAACGCTTTGTGGCGCTTCAATTTTCCGCTGGCGGTTTTTATAAACCGCTTTCGCGCGCCGCTATTCGATTTCATCTTGGGCATGCGTACTCCCTTTTTTTTCTTCTTTCTGGACTTCCGGTTTTTTAGCGGAGTCCTGTTTTTTCTTCGATTTGTCAGGGGCGAAAATCATCACCATCTGACGGCCTTCCAATTTTAATTCCTGATCGATCTTTGAAACATCTGTAATTTTCTCAGTCAAACGTTTCAACACATCTTCGCCTTGTTCCTTATAGGTGATTTCACGTCCTTTAAACATGACGACTGCTTTCACTTTATTTCCTTCATCAAGAAATTGTCGTGCATGTTTCACTTTAAATTCAAAATCGTGAATATCAGTGTTGGGATGGAACCGAAGTTCTTTTACCAGAGCTATATGCTGGTGCTTGCGCTGAAGTTTTTCCTTCTTGCTAATCTCGTACTTGTACTTTCCAAAATCCATAATTTTGCAAACGGGAGGATTTGCGGTCGGTACAATTTCTAATAAATCTTTACTCCTTTCGCGAGCTAATTGCAGCGCTTCCTTCGGGCCCATGATGCCGAGTTGGCCTTCTTCTTCTGAGATCACACGAACTTTTGGAGCGCGGATCTCTTCGTTAACGCGAATGCGTTTTTCGTCTTTGTTGATGGATGTTTCTCCTAGGCTGTGAGTATTTTTCGGTCAATTTCATCTTTTATTCGAGAAATTAATTCTCCAATCGTCATCTGGCCGATGTCCCCTTTTTTATGAATTCGGACAGAAACCGTACTGGAGTTTTTCTCTTTCTCTCCAACTACCAACATGTAGGGAACTTTCTTCGTTTCCCAATCACGTATCTTATAACCAATTTTCTCATTTCTATAATCAAGTTCAATACGAATATCATTTTTTTTCAATGTTCCAACAATTTCTTCTGCATAACTAATAAAGGCATCCGATATTGGCAATACGACCGCCTGCACCGGTGCAAGCCAGAGCGGGAAATAACCGGCGTAATGTTCAATTAAAACACCAATAAATCTTTCCATTGAACCAAATGGCGCACGATGAATTACAACCGGACGATGCTTTTGGCCGTCATTACCGGTATACTCCAAATCGAATCTTTCCGGCATCACGTAATCGATCTGCACTGTGCCCAATTGCCATTTTCTATTAAGAACATCGTTCACGATGAAATCGATTTTGGGACCGTAGAATGCGGCCTCTCCTTCGGCAATAGTATAATCGAGACTCATCTGATCTGCAGCAGCTTTTATATCTGATTGAGCCTGTTCCCACAGATGATCCTGCCCGCCAAATTTTTCTTTATCTTTCGGATCGCGAAATGATAACCTGGTTTTGAAATCGCTGAATCCAAGATTCTTAAATACGAGTTTGATCAAATCAATTACATCGCACACTTCTTGCTTCAATTGATCCTGACGAACGAACATGTGTGAATCGTCGACAGTGAAGGAACGAACACGCGTCAAGCCATTCAGTTCGCCGGATTGTTCGTATCGATAGACCGTTCCGAATTCACATAAACGAATCGGCAGTTCACGATAACTGTGCGGCCGTGCTGCGTAAATTTGAAAGTGGTGCGGACAATTCATGGGTTTCAGAAGATATTCTTCTTCTTCAACTTTAATTGGCGGGAATTGACTGTCTTTATAATATGGATAATGTCCACTCGTCTTGTATAAATTGAGATTTCCGATATGCGGTGTTACCACCGGCAAATAGCCGCGTTTCTTTTGTTCTTCACGCAGAAAGCTTTCTAGTACTTCCCGGATGACCGTACCTTTTGGCATCCAAAGAGGTAATCCGCCGCCGACTTTCGGTGTCAAAAGAAAAAGATCTAATTCCTGACCGAGCTTGCGATGATCGCGCTTTTTAGCTTCTTCCAGACGTTGCAGATGCAAATCCAATTCTTTTTGGTTCGGGAATGTAACTCCATATATTCGCTGGAGCATTTTATTTTTTTCATTACCGCGCCAATAAGCTCCTGCAACACTTAAAAGTTTTAACGCTTTAATTTTCCCGTTACTTGGAAGATGCGGACCGTAGCACAGATCGGTAAAATCGCCGCTATGGTAAAATGTAATTGTCTCTCCTTTTAATCCTTCCAACAACTCCAGTTTATACGGATCCTTCTTCTCAGAAAAAAATTTAACAGCGTCAACCCAAACTTTTTCTTCCCGAATAAACGGAGAATCTTTTTTTATCAACTCAGACATCTTATGTTCGATCCGGGTAAGATCTTCTGCGGTTAAGTTGTGATCCGGGATATCGACATCATAATAAAAACCAACCTCGATCGGAGGGCCTACTCCAAATTTCGTTCCAGGGAATAAAGCTTCAACGGCTTCAGCCATAATGTGAGCTGAACTATGCCAAAAAGCATACTTCCCTTCATCATCTTCCCACTTCAGGATCTTGAAATTAGCATCGACTGTAATCGGACGATCCAAATCCCAAGTCTCACCATTGACGGAGACAGCAAGGGCTGCTTGTGCTAATCCTTTACTTATACTCTCTGCTATTTCTTTTCCGGTAACGCCGCTTTCGAATTCTTTCGACTTGCCGTCCGGGAATGTGATTTTTACATTACTCATCATTAATCGTCGTTTGTCTGTATATAAAAAATCGGAGAAATCTCCGATAACGAAGTGGGCTCTATAGGATTCGAACCTATGACCTCTTCCATGTCAAGGAAGCGCGCTAACCAACTGCGCCAAGAGCCCTAAAAAAAAGGCACCGGCCCCTTATTTGAATGAACAACCAATAAAGAAACTGGTGCTCGAATTGAAATTAAATATATCATTAAATTGAAGGAAAGTCAAGATAAAATGATGTGATGATTCAACGCACAATCGCGGAACCTTTATGAATCAACAACTTCTCCGGTACTTGGGAAACCAATTCTCGACTTGGAAGGATGTCTTGTTTTCGATTTTTATTAGGGGGAATCAGAACAGCGGTGAGTATTACACTTACTATAAATCTATTCTCAATTCAATTCCAAAATCATGATTCACCCCAATTGTATGAAGGAAAAGATCATGTTGCCTTTCATATCGATACCAGACATCGATAAAGAATTGATGAACAATTTCGTAGGTCGCACTTCCTCTGAGCCGAAGGGTTTGAACCTGTTCACCCCCTAGCCAATTCTTGGTATCGCTGTCTATGCCATCGCGGTGAGGCTGTAAAAAATCACCACCAACATTTTCAAGGAGATGTCCGGAAGGATCGACAATGTTTTCACCCTTTCGTTGAAACTCTCCCGACAAAGAAAGCCGCAGACGCCAGGTTGGATTTTGATCGATTCGTAAAAACCAGCTGTCAGAGTTCGGGCCGATCTGATCGCCAAGAAGAACACCGTTACTCGAGTAGTTGTCATCTCGTGAACGCCCATGCGAGAATACGTAAGGTTCAACTTTCGTGTATTCGACTATCATATTCGTGTTGGGAATGCCTGCAGGATCGGTTATCATTAAACCAGATTGTACAGCCCAACGATCGGTCCACACATTTGAAAAAAGAACGGGAAAATTTATATCGTCGAATAATATTGTTCCCTGCAACTGCACCTTCGGAATAAACTTCGTCTTGATATCGAATGCCCAGAATGTGTTGTCTCTTTCTCCCCGCGATCTTTGTGCCGACTCGAGAACACTGAAAGGATTCATTAATGCCAAATCCGGCGGCCTGTTGCTGTAGATAACCATTTCCTGTGCACCGATGTCGAACAGGTTTGGGAACGAAAATCCGATTCGATGCCCGGCAAAATATTTGTCGGCATTTACCGGCTCTTCAAAAATTGAAGTTGTATCTGAAGGTAGAGTGAATTTCAGTGTCGATGGTGTTCCCAGAAGCCACGCATGAATCATAGTATATGTGATTGCTTTATACTTTACGTCGAACCGTATAAAAGGAAACTCACGTGGATAATCCGAGAGCACCATCTTATCGCCGTAACCGTTCCCCCACAACAGTCGTTCCTGTCCGATTTGGAGCGATACGATTCCGGCATTGTATCGTGCATATCCCTCCATGAAATCAAAATTCTTTGTGTCTGTGACCGAGAGTTCGTAACTCTGACTAATAAATTTATCTCGTTTCAAAACATCTCTGCTTCCATAAAACGCGGCATTAGTTTCCTGTATGTAATATCCTAAATGATTAAGTATCGTGCCTCGAACTCTTCCTCCGAACTGATAGAATTCCGCATTCGCTCCACCGAGAACCTGGCCCGTGCTGCGGCGTGCATCGATGTTTAAAATCCCGTCCACGAAGAATGTTGCATTTGAATCGGCATAGTTATAAAGATATTTCTCTTCTTCTCCAAATAATGGCAGAAGTGAGAATAAAGAATCGCTTTCATTTGATGGAATCAAGGAATACGAATTCTTCAATGAACCCGATAGTTCGTAACCGAACTCTATCGAATATTCATTCGCCAGCGCCCGTTCAACTCCCGACAGCTCATTATCCTTCGAGCGAATCTGGTTGATATAATTTGCAACTTCGGTTCTCGATAAAGGCAAAATTGCATCGGAATATGATCCGATCAGCCCGCGGACTTCCATCCGTTTGAGAAAATCATAGACCGGATTAGCGACGGGAACGGTCTCAATCTGTGCATGAATGAACTGCGTAAAAGATAGCGTCAGCATGACAAAAAATAAAATCGAATGCCAGATGCATATCTTAGATTCCACCGAGAAAGGATTTTCTGCATTATAATTATTTTTATGAATTTTGATCATTTAAAATTCCATCAAAAATATATTCCATACCAGATTGGAGCATGGCGTGAAAATCGAACAGCCGGAAGCGGGAAATGGAAATGATCCAGAGCTTCGCCTAGTGTCCGTAGAAACCATGTGTCGTGCGGGATAATATTCGAAAAATCGAGATCAGGAGCAAGGAAGAAAACCGGATAATCATGATTTGTATCGATATCGCGTACACCATATCCAACCGCAATACCCAACCACTTTGGCCAGAGAGGTTGAATAGATTTGGGAATGAGGTTTTTCATTTTCACACTAAGCCAGAGTGTCTGGCCTTCGTAATCGTCGCTGATGAGACGCTTTTGTCCGGGATAGGATGCTGTTCCCGGTTTATTGAAATTAACCGGGTGATAACTATATTTTATATTGAAATTTTTAAAAACCGGAATGTAATATTGAAGAATCGGATATGCCGCACCTCCGACATCTGCCGAAAAATCAACCCGATCGAAACCCCATCTCGAAAAACCGTCTTCAACTTCAAGGAAGGTTTGGAAAAGAAGTCCTCCTCCACAGCCGATGAACAATGCGTTCTCTTCTAAGACATTACAAGTTTCAATCGACTTTGAGATAACAAACGCCATTGCAGAAGCTCCGTAAAAATGCCCAGCTTTATCCACGTTTTGTGAATAACGTAAGTCCTCCCGGAAATGAAATGACGTTCGATTATTTTTCCACCATCCATTTTGTTCGAAAATATGAATTGCCGTCATACCGCCGAGAAGCAATCCTCCGACGATCGAGAGACGCGTGTAATTAATTTGTGATGTTGTATCGAATGAAGAATCTATTTGAGAGGAAGAAGAAAAAGAATTCGCCCGTGATCCATTGATCAGTATAATACTCAGGATGATTATTGCTGTATGTTGGAATCGAATTTTGCTAATGATCATTCGTCATTCCGGGGGAAGAATGTACTCCAAACATTTATCGAAAACAAAATCCTTTTACGTAATGCAAATGATAATTTTAATGCGCGTAGCCGCCCGCAAAAAACGCGGAACAACACGGAATTTTTTTTTTGCATTTAGCGTATTCAGTGTGTTTCGCGGGCAAAATTCTTTGCTTTTGCCACAGGCATGCCTTCGGCATATTGCACTGATTTAACTCTTTAGATACTAATACGCCCCCCTGCCAAAAAGGACGACAGGGATTGTTCCCAGCAAGATTCCAATATCAAGGAAAATGGATTGATTCTCGACATAATAAAGATCGAGCAAAATCATCCCAGTAAATCCTATATCACTGCGGCCTGATATTTGCCAGAGCCCGGTCAAGCCTGGTTTGACGTATCCACGTGCACGCATCGCATCCCAATATCGATCGGACTCCTCCACCTGATCAAAATCCTCGATAGGTAAAGGCCGTGGACCAACCAACCTCATGTCCCCTTTGAGTACATTGAAAAGTTGTGGAAGCTCATCTAAACTAAACCTGCGAAGTATTTTCCCTACTCTTGTTATCCGCGGATCCTTCCGTATCTTAAAAAGCGCTTCCTGTGATTCATTTGCGCCTTCAAGCGCTTTCTTTTGAACGTCAGCATTACGCACCATTGTTCTGAATTTATAAACAACGAATGTCTTCCCACCCTTCAATCCTGCACGTTTTTGCCGGAAGAAAACCGGCGTACCGGAATCGAGAATGATCGCGAGTGCAGTACAGATCATTAAGGGAAGTGAAATAATTATCATGAGCGCGGAAATCGTGATGTCGAATGTGCGTTTGATTATTCTTTGAAAAAAATTTATTCTCCACCGCTCGGAATTGTAAAGCGAGATACCTGTAATCTCATCCATGTTTGCCAGCCGAAGCACATGCTCTGTTTCCGGCGAAAGAATTTTAAGATTTACATTTTTTTCACGGCACATTTTCAATATGTCAGCGTAGCCGTTTGTTATAAGTCTTTCAGAAGGAATGAAAATTCCTCCGATTTTCTCATCATCGATATACTTTCTAATATTTTTAAACTGTGATGGAGCCTCACGGAACAATGCGGCTTCTGAATATTCCATCTCTTTGACCAGAGGTTTGATGAACATCGTGCCATTGTTTTTCAGCACGAATCCCTTCACTTTATATCCAAGTTCCGGGAAGTAATCGAACCGTTTGAATAAATCCCTCCGGCTATTTTCCGTGGCAACAACGAGTGTGTTGCATTTGCCGTATCCATGTTTCTGCATCGCGAGATTGAAATGATAAATAATGTACCTGCCGAATGCAAAAACCGGAGGGACAAGAAGGAAGAAGAGAATTGTAAACCGTCTCGGAAATTGCCCGAGTTGAAATAGGTATAATAAACTAAAAACGATAAAGATAGACCAGAAATAACTTTTTAACGCAACTCGCTTTTGTCGGCCGGCAGTGGTTCGCCACATCGTTCTGTACATACCCAAAAGGAGAGAGACGATGAACAACACTGCACAAAACAGCGCTCCATGAAGAATAAATATTTGCTGTTTTATATGGGGAACATACGGCAATAAATTACGCAAGTGGTACGCCGCGACGCCGCTCAACACCGTCCCTCCAAGATCGACCAAGAGAGTCAATGTTCTCAGTACGATCTTCCAATTCCTTTGAATCTTCTCCTTGATGTTGCCCAATCGCCACCAATATTTTTTATTTACGATCTGCTTAGACTCTTTATTTTTATAACTTGAACCCCCACTAACAATCGTTCCTGTATTTTGAACAATCTTCGATTTAATTCCGTTCCCGATGTTCTCATTAGTTGTTCGGACATGCGAGCGATTATTGTGCTTGAGGCGATCAGTCATTTCCGCTTCGAGGATATTTTTAACGGTATGACTAGACAAATTCTTGAGTACACCTCGTTTGCCCATTACATCTTTAAACGTCTTATTTTTCTCGCCATCTGAGGTTAGTTGTTCAAACACTGTGTGGTTCCCATTATTCAGAACGACTTCTAATTATTGAAGCACAAGTTAATAATGATTATTTTTATTATCGTCAATACTTAACGAAATGTTTAATTAAAATTTATAAAAATGTATAAACAATAAAAATATTTACGAAATAGCGTTATGATTGAGATTAATCGTAGTAAGTAAGCAGAAAAGTAAGTACTGGGAAGAAAAGAATTGCGATGTTTCAGATAATCACACGGAATATAAATCGATAGTGGAACCCCGGTCAAATTCTATGGTGGAGTGGAAACCTTGAATTTTGTAACTCATTCGCATGACCCCTTCTCACAAAGTGATATCTTCGTCGGGATGATTGTTGATTATATTTGCATTTAGACCCCAACGGGGTCGGATAAAGCAGGTCGGGGTGAAACCCCGACAGTCAAACACAAATACATTCATCCAACCCTGCAAGGGTGAGATAATTTATTTTCCTTTTTCAGCGTAAACTATATAGCCTTACTTTATTTCCACGATTCATACTTTAAATGAGGAACTCTTGCATAATGCTTAATATTATTAGTCACTAAAATGAGTCCTCGGGATAGAGCTTGGGATGCAATCATTGTATCCATATCTCCAATCGGTGTTCCCCTCGACTGCAAAGAAGAATCAATGATGCCGAAAAAAATAGCATCGGTTTGTTGGAAATCAATAATACTAAATGGGGAAAGGAATGTATCTATTGCTGACCGTAATTTCTCCGGACGAGAACTACCCGGAATACCTGACTCAAATTCGCATACTGTAATTACAGAAATACCAATTTCACCGAGTGGAATACTTTTAAACTTATCGATGAGGCTGCGAGGCCGTTTGCGAATGATGTATGAGCAGATATCGGTATCTAGTAAATATTTCATTCAAATATCCGCCTCTTATTATTTTTTTGCTTTCTTCTTGTTTCGAGGAAATCTGAAGGGAAATCCTCCAGGCATTTTTCAAACGCCGCCCAGAGATCATTTTTTTCCATCACCAAAATGCCTTCCGGCACTTTCTTGACATACGCTTCTTTCCCTTTGATCCGATACAATCGAGGCAGCCGGATAGCCTGACTTCCGCCATTTTTAATAATTTTTACTGTCTGCATAACACTCCTTTTTGTATATACTATTAAATATATACAATTTATCACCAGTGTCAATCTCTCTTTTTATCTTCTCAGGCGTCATTCGCCTTTGATGAATTTCTTTTTTTCTTTAGCTTAAACTCAACAACATCTTTCGTAGCGAAGTATAAAAAAAGCGGCACGACCTTGAAATAGCGTTTGTACAATCTTCCCGGTTCCATCAAAAGACGGAATAGCCATTCCAATCCGGCATTTTGAACAAATCGTGGCGCTTGCCGGACTGAGCCGACATGGAAATCAAATGCCGCGCCAACAGTCACAATAAATTCTACATTGACATACTTCGCGAGACGCCAGGCGAAATACTCCTGTTTGGGAGAACTGAGGCCGATCCATACGATGTGTGTGTGTAGACTATCTATCAAAAATCCCAGTTTCTTAATTTCTTTTATTCGACTTTTATTATATCCCGACTTGTCCAAATTAGTATGGCAAAGAATGTGGCTCAAAAAAGAAGGCTAAATCAATCATGAATAGCCAATTATTTTTAAGAGAAGATCAACTTCATTTGGGATGTCAGATCTCAGCGTTATTTTTTCTCCAGTAAAAGTATCAACTAAGGTGGCATCAGTCACACCCTTCAATAATTTCAAAATCGCTTTCGTAGATTTACCAGTTTTGATTTCCAAGTATTTGCACAACGCCAATGCTGCAAAACAAATGAGTGTATGAACTTCAATTGCCTCCTGCTTAAAATGGTAGATGGGTCGAATCTGCAAATCACTTTTTGTAACCCTAAACGCCTGTTCGACACGCCAAAGATTGTGGTAGTGTTCAATAACAAGACGATCACTCGACTCTGATTTTGAAAGATTTGTGTAATACCCTTTGATACCAAGTAGTAACTTTGTTTTTTCAACGAGTGACGAATTGAGTGTGTAGGAATTGTTTTCCGATGTAATAAATTTTACTCGCTTTATCGTTCCAGGATTCTTGAGAATGTTCTCTGCTTTTGCAATTCCTTTTTCCATTTCTCGTTTGTCTTTGGCAAATCTCTTCGCGGAAAATTCGCACACCAAATCACCAAGATCTGTTTCTAAACGAATTGTTGTCGTGTCCTTCTGATTTAGTTGTGCGCTAATTGTCTTGATACACTTCAGCGGTAGGTTTGCTACTCTGGCACCGACAATATACTGGAGTTTTGAAGAGCGAAGAGCTTTGATGTTGTCGGCACTAATCATTGCAGCATCGGCAACAACAGTGAACGTCTTAATCTTGTGTTTTCGCTTAAAACGCTTAATAACAGGCACTAATGTGTGCCCCTCAAATTTCTTCCCTTCAAATATTTGATAGCCGACGGGAAATCCTTTATCGGTAACTAAGAGTCCGAGAACGATCTGTGGTTGATTGAATTTGTTATCTTTTGAAAATCCACATTGTCGCAGTTCATCCGTTTCGGAACTCTCAAAGTACAACGTCGTGACATCATAAAAGACGAGAGAAAAATCGAACTCGAATTCTTTTCGAGCCATCGCAAGAACATCCGATTCAATGGTGGATTTCATTTTGAGAAATGTCGGAAGCTGTCTATATAAATCTTGCCGTGTATGTTCAATGCCGATGAACTCTTTGAGAAATTCTATTGACTGGAGTTTCGATCCCGGTTCAATGATGCGGGTAATTACCAAGTCAAGAAAAAGTTTATTTCGCAACCAATGAAACTTGAATACCTTGCATAAGGTATATAAACTTTCATACACGAGGACATATCGAAATCCAAGATATTGTAATTGTTTCGGTTGGATATTAGTTGAGGGTAATGACTTTGAAAAAAGGGGTTGTTGTTTTGTTTCTTTCTCGATCCAGTCGGTTGCAGCTTCTTTTAATGCTTGTATCTCTTTTTTGTCATGTGCACTACCAATATGTTTGACAACGATTAATTTACGATCTTCGTATCGTACGACTTGTATTGCTGTGGCTTTGGAACCGGTCTTCGTCTCACGAATATGAAACATGCCTGAAATTTACCCTTAGTATGACAACCCCTCATAAATTTAATCATTTTGTTCCATTTTCTAATCCTTTTTTAATGTGTAACTCTATTTGGACAAGTCAGGAGGCGAAATACTCCTGTTTGGGAGAACTGAGGCCGATCCATACGATGTGTGTGTGTAGACTATCTATCAAAAATCCCAGTTTCTTAATTTCTTTTATTCGACTTTTATTATATAATCTCTTTTGCCGTTGTTTTTTCTACTTGCTCTTTTATCCATGGATAAGTCTTCTTCAATCCAGCAATCAATTCCATCGACGGAGTCCAACTTAATTTTTCTTTTATTAGCTTATTATCAGATTTTCTTCCTCTTACCCCAAGAGGACCGGGAATATGTTTTATAGATAATTTCTTATTGGCAATAGCCATCACCATCTTTGCAAGTTGATTAATCGTAACCATTTCTTCCGATCCTATATTGACCGGACCGGTAAAATTGGAATTCATCAATCTTTTTACCCCTTCTATACATTCGTCGATATACAAAAACGATCGAGTCTGTTCTCCGTCCCCCCAGATTTCAATCGTGCCTCCATCAACGGCTTCTGCGACTTTACGACATATCGCAGCCGGTGCCTTTTCACATCCTCCTGTCCAAGTTCCTTCGGGTCCAAAAACATTATGAAATCGGGCTATTCGAACGTTCAATCCATAATTTCGATTAAATGCTAGATAGAGATGTTCACTAAAAAGTTTTTCCCATCCATACTCGCTATCCGGTGCTGCGGGGTATGCAGAATCTTCAGAACATTTTGGATTGTCAGGATCTACCTGATTATATGCCGGATAAATACATGCTGAAGATGAATAAAATATCTTTTTAACACCTGCTTTATAGCTCTGATATACCATATTCAAATTAATAGTTGCTGAATTATGCATAATATCGGCATCATGTTCACCAGTGAAAATATATCCTGCACCCCCCATGTCTGCCGCAAGTTGGTATTCTTCATCGAACGGTCGATCTGTTATATTTCTACATACAATAGGATCTCGTAAATCGCCTATTACAAAATCGTCTGCCGGGCTTTTAGAAAATTCATTATATTTTAAATCAACACCTCTAACCCAGTAACCTTCTTGCTTTAGATGTTTAACTAAATGTCCTCCAATAAACCCACCAGCACCACATACAAGTGCTGTTTTATTAAAAACAGACATTTTAATCTCCTTTTATTTTTAAATAATGAAATTTTAATATGTCCAATGCACCGAACAATAAAAAAATTGGTACAATTTTGAAATATCTTTTAAAAAGTCTCTTAGGTTCTACCATAAGTCTAAAAAGCCATTCAAGTCCATTCTTCTGCATAAATTTTGGAGCCTCTTTTACTTTACCAGTGTGAAAATCGAATGCTGCTCCGACTGTGATTATAAATCTAACTTTCACAAATTCTGACAATCTCTTGGCAAAAATTTCCTGATTGGGTGTACTAATACCGATCCAAATAACATCCGCGCCGCTATTATTTATCAAATTTCCCAGGGATTGAAATTCTGCTACACTTAATTCTCGAAAAGGTGGTGAAAAAGTACCGACACAATTATAGTTATAGAATTTCTCTTGGCATATTTGCTTGAGTTCCTCCGCAACTCCTTCTTTTCCTCCACAAAAAAAATGTTTGATAGGCATCGAACAAGAGCATCGAATTATATTTTCGAATAATTGAGGCCCATAACATCTCCTCATTTCTTTCGCTCCTTTAAATCTCCCAATCCAAACAACTGGCATACCATCCGGTAGATTGCAATAGAAACTTTTTAAAATATCTGCAAATCGTTCATCAGATTGTGCAATTATCAATCCATGAGCGCTTGTAGCACTCACAAGCCGATTATTTTCCGAGCCTGTTTTTTCAAGCTCGTTCATAATAATTCGAACAACCTGTTCTAATGATTGACTAAAAATTGGAATACTTAAAACAGGAACTTTATTGATTTCGTAGTTGGACTTCATAATTGGAGAACATATTGTGAGTAAACATATTCTCAATGAAAATAAAGAAATTTAGGATTTCGAGTTTATTTGTTCACGTGCGACATTATAAATATTTATAAGCATTTGATAATTCACATTCGCCGAATACTTGATTTCATATTCTTTACGTGCATTTCTTCCCATTTCTTCCATCTCTTGCCGATGATCACCTGCCCAAGTGACCCAATAAGCAAGTTCATTATAATCTCCTGGTGAAAAATGAAGACCTGTAAAACCGTGCTTCACAATTTCTTTCACTGCTCCTATTTTTGCTGCAATGACTGGAATGCCACATGCAAACGCTTCAATAATTATCAAACCAAATGTCTCATACCATTCCGAAGGGAACACCACAAAAAAAGAATTCTTAATTTCTCTCATTAATTGTTCTCTCGGAATAAAAGACTTTAAGATTACATTTTTTAATTCATATTCTTTAATCATTCTTTCAACTGTAACAGTATCAGAACCTGAACCAAATATCTGTAGTGGTGTATGATCAATTAATTTCCAGGCATTTAGAAGAGTTACTACTCTTTTTTCAGGTGATAGACGGCCAGCAAATAATGCGCATTCACCAAGTTTGTTTACGGAAAATGGGTCCGGTGAAACAAAATTAGGTTTAATAAATATTTTTTTTTCATTCAGGCCAGCTTGAATAAATTTATCACGGCTGAAATTAGATAACACAATGAAGGCATTCACACATCGATTCCATGTATTTATTAAACGATGGAAAGCAAGCATGAGTGAAACATCGGACGACATAATTTTCGAATGATGATAGCATGCATGCATAATTCCCGGCCATGGAAAATACTTGTTTAAGCAATCCTCACACACTTTTCCATCTCTAAAGAAATCTGCCCGCGGGCATAGAAGGCGATAATTATGAAGTGTAAGAATAATCGGAATATGAAGAGCTCTAAAAACATAGTACGCCGCCGGCGATATAAGAGGAAATGTATTATGGAAATGAACTACATCCGGTTTAAACGATTTAGCAATATTTTTTAAATCTTTCACACTATCAAATGCCCATAAGGTTTTTATTCCCAAACTTATTTTTTTAAAGAATGAATAGGAATTTATTTCTTCATTTGATCTTGTATATTCTAACACTTCGTGGTTATGAGAGCGGAGTAATTCTTTTTCTTGCTTGAAAACTACATCTTCACCGCCTGATAATTGATAGTAATTATGAACTACTAGAATTCTCAATTTTTCTTGCACCTCATATGCACGTCAACCGGCATTTGTTGTATTTTGCAGCTCAAAATAAAATCATTATTTACCAAAAGTAACTATATGCCTTGTAGATGGGATTATCCATTTCAGATTGCCTTTACATTCTTGAAAATAACCTTCATAATCATATTTTGTAATTCCAACTTCATGTAATAAAATATTCAACTCTGAAGACGAATAACCGATCATGTACGGCTTATGAAATATGTTTCTATGAAGTCGATTGTAGAAGTCAACTTTCGCTTTTCCATTTATACTTAAACATCGATGAATATTCCTGAGAAATTTTTTAACCATGAAATCTCCGTAGATTAGCGTATCCGTACAAAATATGATATCAATGGAATCGGCAATGAAAGGATCGGAAAAATAATCCAACCGGACAAAAAGAATATTTTTATTTTCCGATCTTCTGTAAACATAATTTAGATTATCGCAAGAAATATCACAATGAATAACAATGCTTGCTTCCTTTGCCAATTGAGGTGTAATCCAACCTGCGCCGCCTGAGACATCACATGTGATCTTGTTCCGGATGTCTGCCCGGTTTAATATCTGATCGATTTCCCGTTTTTTTCTATTTGCATGTTTAGGCGAAATATTTTCTATTGCACCCCAAGCTATTGCATGTTCATTAAATGAAAATATCTGACCAAATAGTTGATGGTAAGAATCAAAGAACTTTTTTTCAAAATCATTTTTTATTTCTGAAGGTATAGATATTGGTGCGCGCGGCATAAGTTCGATAAAATTTGGAGCATGAATTGTATAGCTTGTCCTACAACTTTTACATTTTAGATATCTTTCTGAAGCATAATCCAATGGAGATCTATCATTCGGACAGCATAAATAATTTAAACATTTTAATATCAGGATATTATTTTCCATCGTTTAAAAGTTCTCCATTTGATTTATATGCAAACCCGTCAAGATGACTTAGTAATTTTAAGACTTCCTCTATCTCTCCCCATAAATCAAATTGATCAATTTCCCATGAATGTCCCCATAAGTGGAATATTCCACCTTCTCTATTAATTTTTTCCAACCAGTATTCAATTAAATCAATCAAACGTGGTGTGTAGTGGCGAATTTTAAAAACCATTTCCATTCCGTCGATATTTCCTCTCTTCACAAGATTTTTTAGATAAGTCCCTTTTGTATGTTTATACATCTGCATGGTAGTCGGAGCAATTAAAATGTTTCTAATATCGATTCGCGAATATTCTGTAGTGCGTGCGTATTTAAAACCATCTTCTTGAACGAGTTTAACAATTGAGGCTGTAAACTTTCCCTGCGGATAACAAAAACAGACAGGAGGCTTTCCTATCATGTCACTTAGCCACGCTTTACACTCAGAAATTTCATTAGAAGCAACCTGAAGAGGCACCTTCGTCAAAACAACATGGTTTTTTGTGTGGCCGCCAATTTCAAAGTATTTTGAAAGCTCTTTTATATCGGAGATCTGCATAACCTCATGTTCAGGATTAAATGCAGAGACGTAAAAAGTGCCCTTCAATCTATATTTAATCAGAAGTTCAGCTATCCTTTTATCCAATGGATGACCATCATCCCAGCTTGTCGTTATTATTTTTTCTGGATTATTTTGCATCATGCAAGCAATAATTTATTGCGTCAGTAAATCCGGCTGCCCATTTGGAAAAATCCCATGTACTTATCGTTTTTTTTGCGTTGGTTCTAAGAGTAGTTTCGAATTGATTGTCGTTGAGAATATGTTCAATCGCAATTGCAAGAGCTTTAGAATCTCTTTCAGGCACAACAATCCCATTTTCTCCATTTTTTATTAAACCACCAACACCTGCTCCAACGGCATCAGTAACAATTGCAGGACACCCTTGATTCATGGCTTCATTTACTACCAATCCCCATGGCTCTTTAAAAGTCTTGGTCGTCACTGATGGCAGAACAGTGATACTTGCCAAAGCGTAGTAAACAGGCAGCGATTCTTGATCAACATAACCCAAAAAAAGAACATTATCGTTGCAAGCTGTCATAGATTCAAGTTTGTATTTCTTTTCTCCCTCACCTATCAATAAGAGAAATTTCTTTTCATATTGGACTCTCGTGAATGCATCAATGAGATATTCTATTCCTTTATCGTTCACCAACCGGCCAACATAGAGCACTACTTTGCGATCCAATATCCCAAGTTGAACTCTAATGTCCCTTATTTGCTTCTCGGATATTGGCATTCCAAATTTCTTGTTGTCTACGGCTTGCCATGCAATGAATACTTTATCAGATTGAATTCCATTGGAAACAAGGTAGTGTTTTCCATGCTCTCCATAAACAACGATTGCATCTGAATGTCTCCAGATATGTTTTAACAAAGGAAAAGAAATTCTGTGAATAAATGTTCGCGGGTGATACCAAATGGTTTGCCAGAGTATGAATTTCTTCCGGCGTAACCGCGCAATGACATAGGTAACTGGAAGTGCAAATCGTCCGTTAATACATTTTATCACTATATCGTACTCGTCAAATAGAAGTCTAAATACTAAAGTGAGAGATACCCTGAAGCGTGGAAACAGATAGAAACCGGAAAGATATTTTCCGTCAAAATCTCCCATCTTTACAGGATTATTTTTCTCCCAATAGCGTTCACTTGCATCAGAAAAAAAATAGAATCTAACAGGAAGATGTCTCGAGAGCTCCTCGAATGCACCAACACGATAATGAGAACAAAAGTTTGTAACGAAAATTGCTTTCATTGAGTTTTAACTGCGATATAGGATTTTGTCATAAATAGAAATTTTTCCTTGATAATGCGACAATCAGGAAATAGAATCTTCATTTCCTTGAATGAAAGGAGCCGTCTTTCCCTTAGAAATCCATCGATAAATTGCTGTGTCGGCCTTGTGATAATTCCCCAGATTGTAAAATTGCGCATTAAGCGCGATTGTATTTTTAATGGAAGCCAATGAATGAATGGTGTAATTAAATGAGGTTCAATAGGAAAATATTTGGCCGGGGTCTGAATAAAATACCTTTTCCCAACTCTCTTTATCTCATCCGCCATTAATCGCTGTCTGTCAAATGAAGACAAATGTTCTATCACTGAATTAGAAAACGCCACATCGAATTGTTTGTCTAAGAATGGTAAATATGCGGCATCACCCAAGACAAATCGATATTTATATCCCTCTCTAATATTTTTCGGCATAGAGATATTTAATATAGTTATTTTTGACGAAGATTTAATAAATTGCCAATTGAACTCATCCCCACCTATATCCAATATTGTTGTAGTGCTAGATAATTGAAAAATATTTTCGAACAGACGCATTCTTCTTTTTCTGAATCGTAATAAAAATGGTCTAAGTACATCATGAATGTTCATTTCTTTAGTACGCTCAAAATTATTTTGTAGCTATTATTAAAAAATTCCGAGAAAATCCAAAGGAGACACCTAACGCAGTGACAAAGTCGATGTAAAACTTTGCGAGAAACTCGCGGAAAAAGTTCTATAATCGAGTAGGATAATCACAAGTTACACTATTGATGAAAATAATTCTTTGTTATAACTTTATGATCATTTTATTCTTTTTACCTGTGGCAGTCGATTCACATTAAGCAAGAGGCTCACTTGCATTATTTCAGCAAGCAAGAAAACTCCGCAATGAACAATCGAACAATGATCCAGAACATACTTCAAGATCGCAACTTTAAATACTCAATTTCATAATTTCCCTAACGCTTGTTTCCCTAGCAATTGATAATGGGTCTGTTCAACAAACTATTGAAGTCGATCATTAACAGATTTCACACCTAAAGCCATTAATACTACGCCTATAAATTATTTTTCTAACAAAACTATAACTTAATCTTGCAAAATCACAGATCAAATACACAATGAATCTAAAACAATTTTCACCTAAAGCGCTCTTGGCAAAATAAAATCTGTATTTTAATCGGGCATTGGATTTCACGTCGAAGAAGTATCTCTTAAGGTCACTTATTCTGTAAGATTCACTAACATTTATCAAATCCCCCCCCTTCACGTGACTAAAGATAACAGCCCCATAAAAAACAAGAAGTCTGTACCCCTTCTTGACAGCCCTGAGCGGCAACTCCGTATCTCCACACTGCTGGAAGTGCCTATCATCATAAAGACCAATCTGCTTGAAAACTTCAACTGGTACAAGTGTCCCACGCCCGGTCAGAAAATCGCTCTCCACAAAATAAGACTTATGAAAGCTAGATAATCTCTCGTTCTTATTAACCAATCTCTGTTTTGCGGTATCCCAGTTAACATTGACGCCACCAAATAATATCTGGTCTGTATGATTAATATCAACTACCACAGAACCAACTAGGGCATTTTTGTATTGTCGTGCAAAAGATACTAGATTTTCAAGATAGTTTTTAGGTACCTCAAGATCATTATTTATTACAAGCACCAGGTCGCCATCACTCGACCGCTCTAAAGAATGTCGTATTCCTAAATTGATCGCTCCAGTCCACCATAGATTTCCATCCCCCTGTAAAACAGTTACTTCAGGGAACTCCCTACCCACCATTTCCGATGTCCCGTCTGTTGAGCCGTCGTCAACAACGACAATTTCAAATCCTTTATAGGTTTGATTGCGCAAAGATAAAAGACATTTTTTCGTGTATTCTTTTCGGTTATATACTGGAATTATTATAAATAATTTAATCATAAATACTCATTTTTGAATATTTTTCTATTACATTTTAGGGATTCATTTCATACAATAACAAATTTTGTATATTTTAGGAGAATATTGTTTGGCATAATTTATCAATATGATTCTTTTTTATAATGCCAATAAAAATAAAATAAACAACAGCTATTTCATTAAACATGGAATTGTCAAATAATTGATGTGTAAAAAAAGATAATACCCCACCTGCAAGAGAAATAGAAAGAATATTCTTATCAGTAATAGAATTCTTAATCGCTTCCCAAAATGAAATAAGGAATAACATTATTCCGATCAAACCTAATTCAAGGAATATTTGTAGCTGCCCTGAATGTAAGCTGGTAATCGTTCCATAAAACCCCATTACATTATTTTGGAAATAGTACATTCCGTATCCCCATAATAATTTTGAGGGATTCTCCAAAGCAATAGAAGTGGCCACAGTCCAAGCATAATCTCGCACGCTATAATTTTCTGTGGCATTATAATAATCATTGATTACATTCCAAAAAACAAAAATTACAATAATTGAAATAAACACAATCATCTTCCATATATTTTTATTTCTATTTGGACTCATATATATAATGTAAAATATACCTACGATGCTGCCAATTAGCGCTCCGCGCGAATATGTCATAAATAATCCGCCAAAAACAATTAGCATAATAAATAGTCGAGAGTTGTTTTTTTTCGAATACCACCATCCAAATATATAAGGAAACACTAAAGATAACAGCCCCCCAAGCCCATTGAAATGTTCAAATGTTCCTGTTCCCTGGGTAACAAATGAAGAAATACTAGGTATAAGATAAGCTAAATAATTTCTGTCACTTTGAAATATCTCTGAAGCGTTGCTAAAGTACGGAAATCCAAATAACGATTGGCTCATTCCCAGAATAGATTCAATAACGGCCAAGAATATCAACAGATTTAAGAACTGCGTGATCATATTTTCGTTAGAATGATTGGAAATGAATATATATAGGGATAATGCCAGCAACGGAAAGATGTAATTGCTATAGTTATCTCTAAAATCAAATAAAGAATAGTTTATTAAAATGCTAAACAGAAACCATAAGAGATAGATAATAACTGAATCGATGCGTATTTGTTTATAAATAGAAATGAACAACAATAAAACAAAAAAAGATAACAATGTAATATATGCTACATAGTTATAGTTCTGGCTGTTCAATATTGGAAATGCCACTACAAAAAATGAAAGAATAAATATTGATAAAATGCTCTTTCTGATAAATAACAAATCAAATATTCCTTAAATAAACAACATTAATGATTCCTGGTTTTCTATTTAAAATAAAATTGAATTAATCACAATCTTTGAAATAATCCATCTATCTGCAATGGTATTTTTGTTATTGGGTGTTTATTCACTGTGACTGGTCCGAGAAATTTAAAACCTTTATTGCTGATTATTTTGTATAAATCATCAAAAAGTATCTGATCCTTATAGAGAGTCTGAAAAGACATTTCACAAATAATATAATCTATACTTTTCATAGTTTTTATTGCGCCTTCGATAACATAATTTTCGTATCCCTGCACATCAATCTTCATAAGAATAGGTCTTTTATAATTATTAATATTTATGATGTCATCCAGTCTTGCTGTCATTATTTTTTCTTCTTTATATTTTGCAGAATACGGAAAGGCATTTTTGTGTAATTCATCCATTTCTAATATTGAACTGGAATAATCATATTCACTATGATAAATATTTTTCTCTTCTTCCGAATTTGATAAAGCAAGGTTATAACACTCTATATGTGATTTATTGATTTTTAAATTTATTAACTCAGCGAAACAATTTTTCAATGGTTCAAACGCAATTATTTTTGCTTCGGGGAAAAAATAATTTGCTGTTTTTGTGAACATCCCGCGATTAGCTCCAATGTCTATTATGGTTTCTAATTTAATATTCATCGATCTAAATAGATTCAACAGCTCATACATTCCAAAATAGCAACCATGAAATCTTGCTTCCAATGATCCCGGGGAATCCATGATTGTTTGAACAATTTTAATCTTGTTATATAGATAACTTTTAATTCTTTCTTGCAAGGACATAAAAATAATTTCCTCGTTTACTTAGGAATAAAAGCCTTAAAGAAATAATTGCTCTCATGATCGGATTTAGAATAATTCTTACAAGTCTAGAAAGGGTATTTCTATAAAGAAGCAAAAAGAGATCGATTTCCTGTAAAAATATAATAAGAGGATTGAACGAAACCTCTGACTTGATAATCTGATAATCTAACTGTGTAAGTTTATTGATAAGCTCATCTCTATTTATTGTAGAGATGCTCGCTTTGTAATCACAATCCCAATAATTATCTATTCTGCTATTCTTTATAAAAGAAATCGGCCTTGGATGGATAGGTACATGAAGAAATAAAAAACCGCCTTGTTTTAACAAATCGTTCATTTTTTCAATAGTACTTTGCCAATCTTTAATATCATCTATTACATCTATTGAGTAAATAAAATTAAATTTGTTTTCAATACTATAATTGAACAAATCGCTTTCTAAGAGATTAACATTATCATTTATTTTTATGCTGGAATGAATCGCAAGATCGATGCCTATTATTTTGGAGGAAGGGTGGCGTTTGGCAAGCATAAAGCAATAATCGCCATTACCGCATCCTATGTCTAGAATGTCAACTAATGATTTCTCTGCAACATACTTTAATGCTTCAAGAAATATCTTTTTCCGAACATAGCTACCGATATATGGATTGATATTTGACATCATTGAGTTCACTTATTCTTTATTACTAACTGACGTTACGCAGTACGCAAAAAATTTGGATTAAGTATACACCATTGCCACGAGCTTCAGCTCGTGGATTAGAAAATCAAACGTAATATTGGGTTTTAACCCTATTTTCGACATTTTTTAGCGGGTTAAAGCCCGCTTCGCCTCGCGTTTTCGATTTCCCTAAAGGCGAAGCGAGGCGAGCCCGTTTCGTTTTCTTTATTCAATTCCACGACCTACTCGCCTCGCTATGCTCGTCGGAGCGGGAAGGTCGTGGCAATTGGTCTTCTTTGCGTAACATCAGTTACTAATTTCTTCTAATAATTCTGAGTTCGTTACAAACTTCACATTTTCATATTTTTTAATATGCATAAACAACTTTTCTAAGCTAGACCACATTGAGCATTTCTCTATTTCCCACGAATGTCCCCAGACATGGAAATATCCATCTAACTTTTTAGAATATTCAAAAAGATTATTTGCGAGATTCATCCAGCTGAAGTAAGAAGACAGCGATAGATTCATCTCTTTTATTTTTTTGAAGTAACCATAATTTCTATATATAATAGATTTAAATTTACTCTTGAATATATTTTTAACAGGAAAAGGGTAAACTTGTATGGTAACAGGCATTAAATAGGCATCAATATTTTTATCCACAGCAAAACTTTTCGTTACTCTAGCACCGATAAAACCACATTTCTTCACAGTTTCTATAACATTCTTATTATACTCCCCATACGGATAACAAAACATATCAATTTGTTTTTCAATTATATCTTCCAACCATTTTTTTGATTCTTCTATCTCATAGACTAAATCATCACCCTCTAACTCTCTTAGTCTTTTATGACCAATAGAATGAGCTCCTATTTCATGTCTTGTGGATATTTCTTTAATCTGTTTGACATTCAATTGATTTGTAGATTTTGACAAATAGAAAGTCCCCTTAATGCCATAGAGATCCAGCAAACTCAACAATTTGATATCTAATATATTTCCATCATCCCAACTTGTAGTAACTAAAACATCTTCTTTCAAAATGAACCTCAAGAAACTATAGTATTATAATAATTAATGAGCTTATTGATTTGTTTTTCTTCGTTAAATTCCTCTTCAGCAAAAGTACGAGCAGCTCTTAATATATAATCATAGTGTTCATTATCATTGAGTAATGATAATATTGACTGTGCTATTTGTTTTGGTTCTTTTACATTACATAATATTCCTAATTCACCTCTTTTTAAAAGATACGGTACATTTCCGCTTTTATTACCACCTATAACGGGAGTCCCTAATACCATGGACTCTAATACAACCATTCCAAACGATTCCTCAAGTGAACTATGCAATAATATTTTTGCTTTTTTTATTTTGCCAATGACTTCATTGTATGGTATAAAGCCTAAAAACTTAATACCTTCCACTAAATTATTAGATTTTGCATAAGCATAGGCTTCACCAAAGGTTTCCATTCCATAACCTACTAAATGATATTCAATGTTTTTTATTTTTTCTCTAATTAATGAAAATGCCTGCAGTGAATTTTTTATATTCTTTAAATTTCCAAAACCATTAGCGACAGTTAATATATAATTCTCTTTTTTTGCAATTCCTTTCTTATCCATTAATGTACTATTAAAAAAATTAGATATTATTTTCGTTTTTTCCTGTATTCTTTTGCCAAGTCTATTATAAAGATATTCTGAATTAGCAATGATATGCTTAGCCCTATCTAATGTTCTATGATTCATAATGAGTTTCATTGCGCGGTAAGCATCAAGACTATATCTAAAAATTGTAAATGCGTGATCCCTCAAAGTTACAATTGCGTTTTTGTTAATCTCTAATGCTGCCCAAGCAAATTCGTACGACCATTGTGCATTTAAAATATCTACAGGATATTCATTCATTAAACTAACTAAATCTTTTCTTTCAGAATAAAAAAAATCTCTTCCTGCATGCGGCTCTCTTCTTGCGATACATAGAGTAAGGTGCTTTCCTTCTATAGATATAGGCTTTACAATATCTGATGAAGTAGTAAATGCAACAACATCATATCCATGCTTTATGAGAGCATTTATCAATAATGAAGGCATTGGCGAAAAATACCCATTTGGAAGTTCAATATCTTCTGGCAAATACTTACTTAGAATATCCAGAGTCATTGGGCCTGCTATGCCTATTATCATTTAATAAACAAAAGAATAATAACTGAAATTTTTTAAACAATGGTTATATATATATCGAGTAAAATCAAAATAATATTGAATTGGAAAATATAGATATTATTCTGGGTTAAAATGCTTTTGTAATTATAACTATAACATTTATTTAATTTAATAATTCATTATATGATACTTTTATTTTTACGTACAATTATATGGATGGATTCATCGCCATAATGATAATATCTACTCGGTGTTTCATTCATAGATAATATTTCGAAACCCATTCTTTTTAATTTTTCAGAAATTGAAGATTGATCATACATCCAGCGATGTTGAAATCCGAAGCCGCCATGCAGTTCTAATAAACGATATCTAAAAGACCCTCTTTCCTTTTTACTTAACATTGTTGAGTTAATAAAATCATCTGCTGCTTCTTTCATACCATTTACCAAGTTATTAATATAATCATCTACTTGTTTTTTTAGATCGGGTAAAATAATGTGCAATGTTGCATTTGGTTTTAAGATTCTGAAATAGTCTTTCAGGATATTTTCCATTTCTTTTAAATAAACATGCTCAAGGAAATGAGAACAGACAATATGATCAACAGAATTATCGGGAAAAAATAGTGGTTTCCTACAATCATACCTTATTAACATAGCTTTCTTTTTCGCTTTCTTGAATTCGTCTATTTGAATTCTATATTTCATTGGGAGTAACCATTTGAAAATACGATAATATTTAAGAAGATGTAGATGTATATCATTATCAATATTTACGAAGTTTTCTATAACATTTGTTGATGAAGCAATATTTAACCATATAGAACCTTCAGAATTATAGTAATATCTTATATCTTTCATAATGCAAAATTTTTCATAAATAATTATCTAGTTTTTTTAAAACAGAATTAATGTTAATTTTATAATTATAGCCTGTGAATCTAGAGCATATATCGTAATCATATATATTCCCTAGTTGAACTGCTAGTCTAGCATAACAGTCATTAACGAAATTGCTGGGGAATATCTCCAAAACCTTTATGAAGCCATTAGACCATATTATGTTAGACAATCCTGCTCCGTGAGGTGAAACTACTATTTTAACGTTTGAAAATAATCGTATTTGATCTACCAAATTCATATCTTCATTAAAGACAATTGTAAAGCCTATTTTTTTCAATTCTTTCTCTAATTCAATCTCATTAGCTAATCTTCGTTCAGAAGCCTTACGCCTTGAAATGTAAATCCTTTTCTTATTATTCTTATTTGATATATCTCTTAAGTATTTATCTTTTATACAATGCTTTACAATTTCAATATCATTATTACAAATAAAACCAGAATACGCATGATATTGAGTAAAACATAAATATTTGCTATAAATAGTGTTATCCAAAACGATAACTCTTTGATCATAATTATTTCCAAATAATATTTTTAGCGCATCAAGCATGTAGATCGGTGAATTATTAGCGATTATCACTTTAACATCTTCATATTGATGAAGCGTATACAAAAGATTTGGTAAAGATTCCAACAACCAATGGTAATATCCACCACCCGACGAAAATACAGTGTAGTTTCCATCGTTTAATAAATATTTTGGCTTTCCCGAAAGTTCGCTTAATACTCTTCCCCATTCCATAATTCTATTAATTGAACCCACACTCTCCTGAAGAATAAGATTATCTTTAGTCCAAATAATACCGGAATTTGGCGAAGTAAATACTTCCGTCAATTTATAACAATTTCTTTTTTCAAAGGTTTTATTTCTACAAAAGAATAATGGATAATTATTCGGAAACTTATAATTAATTATTGAAGGTGGCAATAATTCTTTTACCTCACAAATTATATTTTCTATATTCGCCATGTATAAACTTTCCTCAATGGATCGGATTATGTTGGATGGAGTATTGCCAATAATCTTTCCTAAAAATACTTTTCTAAAAGTATTGAATATTTTAAGTTTTGTCTTAATATATAATTCATTGATCTTCATAGATTTAAGATATTAAAACCCTTATGATTTTATTTTCCTTTTCAGGTTCTTGTAATTGCATAATTTTAGAGGTTTTTATGTCTTTAGTAATTTTAATTTGTTAATAAATTCATTTTTTACATGATTATTTATTTTTGAGTATAAGACAAAAATATATACTATTAAAAATAATAATAATGTTGATATTAATATTATATAATTTTGCAATCCACAATTTATTATGTATTGATAAAACGGAAATACTAAAATAAATATCACTATGGATGTAAAACACGGTGATATAAATTGTCTAAGGGTTTCAAATGAACCAATTTTGAATTCTCTTAAAAAGTAAAATAGATAATGAAATAATTTTAGGATCTGACAAATTAAAAGCGCGATTGGAAACCCTAAAACACCAAATCCTAAAGCGTAGTAAAATGAAATTGAAAGTATGACAATAAATGAACATTGAATAATAATTTTTTGTTTCAATAATCCTTTTGCTTCGAATAAAACAGCAATAAAATGAGTGAACAAATTTATAGCTGCAGCGAATGCTAATATTTTCAAAAGCAATGATGCTTCAAGCCATTTGGGGCCTAATAATATTTCCACAATTTCCTTTGAAAGCACAGAAATAAATATTGCAAACGGAAATATTATTATTGCAACAATCTGTAAAATTAGAAAAATGTTTCGTTTTATTTTATCGTTATCTTTTTGTATCTGACTAAAAGAAGGGAATAAGACCCTGGAAAAGGAGGATGTAAAATATTGCATCGGTAAATTTATTAATCTCTGCGCTCTATTGTAAATGCCCAATGAGATAGAACCAAAAAATCTTCCTATTAAAATTGTGTCAAGAGTACTACCAATAAACTCCAAAAAGCTTATAATTGATATTTTGCTTCCAAAAGAAATTAACGGTTTATAATTATCCCATGAAAAAGATAGGGATAGTTCATGTTTGATGATAATAAAAACCATTATTGCTATTAAAGCACTCTGTACCAAGGAAGCGAATACTAAACTCCAAACGCCAAATCCGATAAGTGCAGATCCAATTCCAACAATTATGTATCCAATACTAAATGAAATGACTTCAGCTATTGCCAACGCTTTAAATTTTAGTTCTCTTCTAATTAAAGCTAGAGCAGTTAAAGAGAAGCCGTTGAGTAAAAATGATAAACCCATTACTCTTACTAATGGGATAACGCTTTGATTATCGAAAATGTATCTTGTTAAAGGAGCTAATAGAAAGGTTAATATCAAAAAAATAAATCCAAGGAAAACGCTTGAAGTGAAAGCAGCTTTTATTTGTTCTTTTGTTATTTCTTCCTTTTGAATAATAGCCGATCCCATACCCATTTGTGCAAAATAACTTCCAAAACTTAGTACAACATTGCCCATAGCTACCAAGCCAAAATCTGACGGATTGAGTAAACGTGCCATTACCGCCGTATAACCTATCTGCATCAAAGCAGTAGTGATCGTCGAAACATAACTCCATTTGAGTCCATGAACAGTTTTTTGTGTTAAAGATTCTGTCATTAATTTTTAATTTGCAGGCGCACGTACAATTTTTGATATATATCAGATTATCCCAATTTAAATTGGCGAAACATCATAGATTCTTTGATCTGTCGATATTTTCTTTTAATGTCCGGTTTAATTCCAAAATAGAGCGATATTATCGCGGTGCAAAATATAAAGATTAGAATGAACATTATTGCGCGATGTGGATATGATTTTTGAATCGGTATCCGAGCATAATCAAGAATATTAATAAGCGGAATATTTTTAATTTCTTCGATCCTTGCAATTTCAATCTGCTTGGTCAATTCAATAAAAATCGTGGAATTTATTTGGACATTTCTAATAAGGCGTTCTTCCGCAATCATGAGCTCAGGAGAATCGCCGATCCGCCTGTTCTTCTCGCGAAAATAGGTAAGATTATCTTCTGCCGTTTGCAGTGTAAGCTTCACCTCTTGAAGACGTTTCTCAATAAATTCGCGCTGGAGCGTTACTCCTGTTTTCTTTTTTGTGCGGGTATAATCATCTAATTGCGCTGTGATATTGTTTGCCACATCTGCGGCAAGTTTCGGTTCCTCCATATCGACTTTGAGTATTAGTGTTCCTAATTTATTATCAAAAGCAACATCCATCCGATTTCTTAAACGTTTTAGAGCGGCTTCATAGTTTTCCGGTTCGCTCTTCTTTTCAATTTTCCAATATCGTATCAAATCGACCGAGTCTTTGAATTCATCTGTATTGTACTTTGTGTAAATGACTTCATAAAGCACACGCGAGCTTTTAATTATCATTGGATACAATTTTGATACCGGTGTTTCACCGAGTGTCAGCCCGGTGGCAGCTGCGATATTGAGATTGGAGATCATTCCGAGCATCTTGTTTTTTTCCATCTCAGGCAAAATCGACGTTTCGGCAGTGTAAATATTCGGAATAAAAAAAAGATATATCCCCGACAGTATCGTTAGTGAAGCAACAATAATAAGGATTTTCTTCCATTGCGAGATAATTCTCGGCAACATATTTTTCAAATTCAATTGGATTGATTGCTCATACATAAGGCACTCCGACCGTAATAAATTTTCGCTGGAATAATGGTACTCTCATTATTATTTTTTAGTGATTTCTACCAGGCCAACTGTGATAGCCGCGGTGTTTGCTATTATTAAAACCCAGTCGCGCAGAATTTCCAGTGAATTACTATTTTTTTCCTCGACCTTTTTAGGAACAGTAATAGTCGATCCTGCCGCAATATCAGGATTGGGAAAAATGAACCATGCCGGTTCCCATTTTTTTCCACTGGGAAGTGTAACCGTAATGCCGTCCGGATCGGCTTCCTTGTTGAGGCCTCCGGCTTGTTTAAGATAATAATCCAAACTCGCGCCTTTTTTGTAAAGAACATCCGATTTCAAATAAACTTCTCCGCTAACAGTGACTACATTTTTATTAACCGGTACATCAAGCGAATCTCCTTCATACACCGTAAGATTATCAGCGGATTCATCATCCGCCATTGCTCGGAGAAGAGAAATAGGTACTTGAATGGAATTTTTTTCACCAAGACGGAAAAATTTTGCTCCATCAAGATACGCTGTTTCTTTAAATCCGCCTGCGCGTGCAATTATCTCAGATAATTTTTCTCCCTCAAACCTGATTGAGTATAATCCCGGATATCGAATTTCACCGGTTAACTTTATGAACTGTTGAGTGTGAATTTTCGGATTTGCGGATACTTCAATGTGATCATAATCTTGAAGTTCAAAATCACTATTCTCTGTAATATTCCAATAGTCAGTCGGCAGATCTTTAATAAACGCAGTGGAGTATTTAGTTTCATTTGTTGTATCGCGCCTAAATACTTGAATTCGCGTCAATTCGGCGTTTTCCAATATCCCGCCGGCCAACACGAGCAAGTCGGAGAGGCGCAAGTGTTCGCTTCTTAAATAATTTCCCGGTTTCACTACCGAACCGCTGATAGTGACATCGAAAGCTCGTTTAAAATATGTGTCTTTATAGATGGTTACTTCATCCATTCTTTTTAATTCTATATTATCTGCGGCAATACCCGACATGGCGTTGTCGACTCGAAAACCGATTATTTCGGTTTTCAAGTTAGGGAGAATGCGCTTAATCGTTCCACGTTCCATGAAAGTTGCTTCTAGAAGGCTGTCGGCCTTCAAAATGAGGTCGCGCACTTTCATCCCGCGAACCAATTCATACGTTCCCGGTTGTTTAACATTTCCGGTGATCGTAAGACGATTTTGGAGATCGCCCCGGATAGGAAATATCCTTACAACATCTCCATCAATAACTTCATAATTAGTATTTAATAATGGATTAAGAGAATTAAAGTAAATATCAATGTCTAAAATATTTTTGTCGTACTTGTACCTTTCTGCAAATGGAATTATTCGTTCGACATGCACGCGCCGATAGTCGGCATCGACCTGCAAGCCGCCGGCAAGTTTAATTATATCTCCCAATCTTTCGCCGGGTTTGAGTTCATATATAGCCGGGTGACGGACTTTTCCGCTCAACGCAATCCGCGGGCCTGCAGTGTGAATATAGAGAATGTCTCCGTCTTGAAGCCGCACATCATTTTCCCGGTCGCCCTTAATCGCAAAATCATAAAAATCGATAGCCGCAATTTTTTGATTGCCGCGATTGATTATAATATCGCGCAATGTTCCATCCGTATTCGGCCCGCCGGAATAGTAGAGAGCCGTGAAAGCCGTCGCCATTCCTGTAAGTGTGAATACTCCGGGCCTTCTGACTTCTCCCATGACGTACACTTGAATCGTTCGAATTTTTCCAATGGATACATCGAGAAAAGATGAAGCGTTAGGCGCTCCGCGTCTGAGGCTTGAATAAACAACCGATAAGCGATCGAGCAATTTTGCTTTTAATTTCTCGACCGTCAATCCATTAACTACAATCAAACCAACATTGGGGATAATAACTGTACCGTCACGGCTTACCACAAGTTGGTAGGAGAGTTGAGTGTTCCCCCAGATGTTCAATAAAATTTCGTCGCCGGGCCCTAAAACATAAGTAGGCGGAACAGGAACATTAATATTCGGTTCAAACGTGGTTACGCTGAATTGAAACAAATCATAGCCGAACGGTTTCAAATCGCGAGCACCTTCTCGGCGGGCAAATTCCGTAGGAACTGTCAATGGAGATGCTTCTGATCCTTCAGGCTTAAGTTCAGGCATCGCCAGCGGAGTTGGCGTTGCTTGCGGTAAAATACCCGCAGGAGCCTCCGTTGTTTTCAATTCACCTTTTTGGCCTTGTTGTAAATATTGTTCCAGGTCGATATTATGTTCTCTTGCTTTCCTGATAGCTTCCTCTTCCGTTATGCCCAATTCTTTCAGCTTGGCTTTAATTTGTTCAGGCGTCATCTTCATATAAATATTTTGCTGAGCCTGCTGTATGATATTTTCTTTTTCATCTTGATCTTGTGCATAACCATATTGAACATTCAATAAAATAAAAAGTGAACAGACTATTAATCTGGATTCGATTTTTCTAGATAAAATATTCATGTTTGATAGACTCCAATAATAGTTAAGTTTGTTTCTTCTGTTATTTATGACATGGAGTGCAATGGAAAATTTATAGCAAGAAAATTTCTTGTATATAACAAGTTTTTGAAAAATCCAGTATATCTGTCATTACTTCATCCCGACTCCCTTCGATAAAATCAGGGCAAGTAGTCGGAATTCCCCGAAGTGATACTATTCGGCTAGTCTCAGGCTAAACTTTAGTACGCAATGACGCAGAAAAACCCTTTTCAATACCATGGCCGGAGAGTTAGTTTTTTATAAAGCTTTTGTCTTTCAGGCATCACTTATCACCCATCACTTTTTACTCAGTGAGTTCTCTCTGCCATAGAACAGATCATCTGCAATTATATCGAGATCGATTTTTACTTGTGCATAATCAGGTTTTTGCACCCATTGAATTATATCCAATTTTTCTGCCGGAAATGACTTGATAATATTGTATATGACGACCGGATCGACACCGGCTTCCTTCTTTTTGGCTTCTTCGATGATGGCCATCCAATCGAATGCCTTTTTCTTTGAAAGAATCCAAATATCAGCTACATCTTTTGGTTCAAAACGAAATATCGCGCTTATCTTATTAGACAAAATATTTTGCCAACTATCAATTTTGCCGAGCTTATCGTGTGTTTCAAATTCCCCAAAATGCATGGCAACATCGTTCACAATATCAATTTTTAATGAACTGTCTTTATCTCCCAATATGTGCACAAATATCTGAGAATGATTTTGCATCCTTCGAAGCATTGTACGATCAACACCAAATTCGCCATAGCGTTCTGATTCAAATAATTTTTCCAAGATCCGTTCCACCCACGATTGATATCTGTCATCCGAATTTACAAATAAATCCAGATCATCGGAGTAACGGTGATTAAAGTATTGTCGGCTGAGCGCGGTACCACCTGTCAGAAAAAAGGGTGTGTTTAATTTTTTGATAATATTCATCACCCCATCCTGTAAAGGATACAGCTTCTCCAGATAATATTGATCGTATGAATTCATAACGTTCTCGGAGCTCGCTCTGGTGCAAACGGCTAATCGTTTCTTTAGTCAGCAGTCGCTTCACTTCATCAATGCCAAGAATGTTTAATATTTCGTGCCACCCAAGCCGCTCAATCATACGAATAAATATCATTTCGCGATCAATAAGCACATTTGTCTTTCGTCCGGAAAGAATTTCTAAAAGTTCTTTCCCGCTCAGAGTGGCATCCCAAAATATTTTTTTTAACAAAGAATATTTCTCGTTCTCGGTCATCATGTCTCGTCGTTATAAAAACCTTGCCGCACTAAAAATATATCCGACACCAATCAGGATCAGTTCATCAATTACTCATGCCTTAAAAATAAGCGGCGATTTTATTGCAATGACGTTGCGAGTATCGACAACCGGTATGCCGAACTTTTCGAAGTCGATCTTCTTATACAGATCATGCGCCGTCGAGATCAATAAAAGGTCGTACCGGCCTGAAATTTCTGCAGACTTTTTTCCGGCAAATTGCGAATGCATGCGCGTCGGCTTGATCACCGGAACAAAGGGATCGTTATACTCTACAACCGCGCCTTTCGCTTCCAATTTTTCCATCAAGGAATAACTCGGAGACTCGCGGTCATCGTCGACATTCGCTTTGTACGCCAGCCCGAGAATAAGAATTTTTGATCCCTTTAATGGTTTTCCGAACTGATTAAGCGCTTCCATGACACGATGCACAACAAAATCGGGCATTGAGGTATTGATCTCGCCTGCCAATTCAATAAATTTCGGCGTGACACCGTACTCACGCGCCTTCCAAGTAAGATAGAACGGATCAATCGGAATGCAATGGCCGCCCAATCCAGGGCCTGGATAGAACGGCATGAATCCGAACGGCTTCGTTTTCGCCGCTTCAATCACTTCCCATATATCGATGCCCATCTTCATGAATGTTACTTTCAGTTCATTCACCAACGCGATATTGACTGAGCGAAATATATTTTCCATCAGTTTAGTTGCTTCGGCCACCTGTGTGGATGAAACGGGAACTGTCCGCACGACAATTTGTTTGTAGAGAAGGTCTGCAACGGCAAGCCCTTCCGGCGATGTCGATCCGACGACCTTCGGAATTGTTTCGGTGCGGTATTCCGGATTGTTCGGATCTTCACGCTCCGGAGAGAATGCGACATAAAAATCTTTGTCGACTTTCAACCCGCTCTTCTCCAAAATTGGAACAACCACTTCCACGGTAGTGCCGGGATACGTCGTCGATTCAAGCACAACAAGCTGTCCTTTTTGAAGGTGTGGGAAGATTGCTTCGCACGTCTTCACAATATATTCCATTTCCGGTTCGCGGTTCTTATTAAGCGGAGTCGGCACGGCGATGAGAATCGCGTCGCATTCTTTCAAACGCGAAAAGTCTATTGTGGCTTCGAACAGTTTCGAACGTGCGGCAGATGCAATGCGTTCAGCGGGAATATGTTTGATGTACGATTTCCCTTGAAGAAGAGCATCGATTTTTGTTTTATCAATATCAAAACCGATAGACCGAAAACCTTTTTCAACAAAGCAGAGATTCAACGGAAGGCCCACATAACCTAAACCGATAACTCCAACGACAATTTTTTTATCCTGCACTTTTTGAAGAAATGCTTTGTTCATTGAGAGCTCATAAAATGATTATTAGTATGTTTTTTTTGCGAATAAATATTATCATTCGTTTTCATGTCCATTTTACTTTCGACTCAAGGAGCATTTCCACATCTGACTTATCTTTTGGCCGGCCAGATTCTTTTTTTGAAGCGATTAAATGTTCATATGATATAACATGCACATCTTCTTTTCCCAGTCGGAGCGTTGATTTCTTTTTATAGAGATTGTCAAATTTAGCTGTTCCAAGAGATGTGAGCAAGTCGATTCGTACAGGGGGAAAACCCAATTGAATAACCATCTCTGGATTTAAAAAATCTTCCTCCGAAATTTTAAGTTCACCAAAACCGAATTTCTTCAATACAGTAAGCACGCGTTTTGCATTTTCCTTAGTCGGATTAATCAGGAAGTCAATGTCACCTGTATTGCGTGGTTCTGCATAATGCGCTACTGCATATGCTCCAACCAGCAAGTATTCAACGTTCTGAGAGTTTAACAACCGAACAAACTCTTCGTAATCCTTTTCTACTTTCATGATATTCCCGTTCTTTATGGAACAATGCGATATATTGTTCGCGTAAAATCTGGACAGCAGCAATGCGTTCTTCCGGAGTCTTGGTTCTCCAAAATTTTGCATTCTCGGCTGATTCGTCGACTATTTTTATTTTCCTAATTATCTTTTCCATACAGCTCCGCCCCTTCAGTCACACGAACGCGACCGACAAAGGGCTCTGATGAAATAAAATACTGCATCTATAAACTGCTATGAAGCGTACTCTTCAGTCAAAAAAGCTTATGGTCATAAATGAAAAATGCACTCGATAATTATGATCACGTTTTAACGAAAAATATACTATTTAACCTCATCACATACAATATGTTTTTCCCTCGTAAAATAACACTCGAAAGGGATTAAGAATTCCTATTTTTAAATAGTTAGTCACGTTGGATGAGTTCCAGCTGTTCAGTTTGCACCACAATTGAAAATGACTGTACGATCTCCGCAATCGAAATAACGACGCGTGATATTCCTTGATTGCGGATAACAATTCCTTCCAAACCGAGAAGAGGGCCGGTTATCACTCTTACCCGTTCACCAACATCGAGATAATTTTCGCGTTGAATATTTATCGATTCGCCAATGATGCGTCTAAGCCAATCAATCTGAAATTCGGGTATTGGTGACGGTTTGCCCAGGATGCCAACGAATCGAATAACACCGTCTGTACTTATAATATTTTGCTTATCGTGCAAATCTGTTTTTACAAATATATAACCCCGAAACAGCGGTTCCTTGACCTTCTTTTTGCGATCACTCCAAATATGCACTTCTTCAACCAAAGGTAAAAATACTTCGCACTGTTTCTCCATCAATTTTTTAAGGACCTTTTTTTCATATCTGCTCCGGAGATACAGAGCGTACCAGTGCGGGATTGTAGTCAAGATTCTATTTACTCCATCTTCAAGCATGGTGTCATAGTACAATTTTTAATTAATGAATTTCCCATTTTCAATAGCTAATATCCATCGATGGGTTCCGAGAGAACGGTGAGATGATTTATAACTTGCTTCTTCGATAACCGGTCAAATACAAATAGAAGCATATAATTCCTGATTCCTTCCTGTCGTAATTGAAAATAAAAAAAATGATCTACGGATGCAATCGCATGATGAAAAAAGAAGGTAACCATATACTTACGAGCGCTCTAAAATAAAAAAAGTCTAATCAACCTGTGAATAGACTTTTAGAGCTGAGGGTCGGATTTGCAAATGCCGAATTTCGAATGTTGAATTAAGAATTGGAAACAGCTTTGAGATATCGAGTTCATTTTTTATTCGACATTCTACGTTCGTCATTCTCAAGAACTGAAGGTGGGATTTTCCCAACGGTGGCAAAGCCATGCCTTCGGCAGATTCCTTCGGAAGAACCGACGACCTCCACCTTCGCCTTTGGCTACGGCGGACACGTGCGGTTTATCCCGCCAAATCCTCTCGGATTTGGCGGGACTGCTCTACCACTGAGCTACACCAAAAAAAATCTAATCAAACAATGATTAGATTTTTAGAGCTGAAGGTGGGATTTGAACCCACGACCTGCGGTTTACGAAACCGCTGCTCTACCGCTGAGCTACTTCAGCAACATAACAATTATACAAAGATAAAAAATAATCTTGCGCCAATCAAGGCAATATCACCACTCGAAAATAGGAAGAACAAGTTCTTCTTTCGCGGTACGGGTCATGAGCTCTTCCATAGAGACATGCGGATTTTTATCTTCAAATAACATCCGGTAGACTTCGAGCACGATAGGCAACTCGACATTGTACTTTTTTGAAAGCTCAACCGTCGAACGAGTTGTGTCGACACCTTCTGCAACCATCACCATTTCATCCAACACTTCTTTTAATTTGCGGCCTTTCCCGATTTGTTCGCCCACATATCTATTTCGACTATGATGGCTCATGCATGTAACGAACAAATCACCAATACCGGACAATCCGGCAAACGTATGCGGATTTGCACCCATTGCAATTCCAAGCCGCGAAATTTCTGCCATGCCCCGTGTCATCAGCGCCGCTTTTGTATTATCTCCATAACCTGCACCATCAATGATCCCAGCCGCCACTGCAATTACATTCTTCAACGATCCACCCAATTCTACTCCGAGGATATCGTTATTAGTATAGACTCTGAATGAAGGATTCATGAAAAGCTGCTGAACTGTTCTAGCAACATTCATGTTTTTCGAAGCGGCTACGACAGCGGTCGGAATATTCTTACCCACTTCTTCCGCATGGCTCGGTCCGGATAGTGTTGCTATATTATTTTCACTCGCAGTTGGAAGTACTTCGATCAAAACCTTGGACATTGTTTTCATAGTATGTTTTTCGATTCCTTTTGCAACATTGACTATGATGATATTCGAAAGGTTTGTCGAATTTATTTTCTCTGCAACCGATCGGATGAACTGCGACGGCACTGCAAAAATCAAAACATCTTTTTTTTCTATTGCACTTTGGATATCGACTGTGGCAATTATATCGTCCGGTATTTTTACTCCGGGTAAGAACGAAGAATTTTTATGATGTTGATTGATCTCCTCAGCATAACAGGATTCATAAGACCAAAGAGTCACATAATGATTGTTCGTTCGGAGAAGAATTGCAAGTGCAGTTCCCCAACCTCCAGCTCCAAGAACAGCTATCTTCATAAACTGTCTTTACGCTTCTTTCTTTAAAGAATTCCGAAAACTTGTCAATTTGTTTTCAGTTCCTTTGAGAAGTCTTTTGATGTTGGTTCGATGTGTGTAAATTAAAAGAAGAGATATCACAATTGTGAAAACAATCAAGGTATGATAACCACGGATTTCAACATTAAATACATTTGCACGAACGAACATAGTTAAAGGAAACACAATAGCCGCTGTAATTGAACCAAGCGACACATATCGTGAGAGAATAAATACGATTGCAAAGATTGTTATAGAGACAGCAACTTCTACAGGTGCTATTCCGATTAACATTCCGCCGGCCGTTGCTATTCCTTTTCCACCTTTAAAACCGGCAAAGACCGTCCATATATGACCGAGGACCGTGGCAGATCCTGCAATGACCTGAAAAATTGTAAAATCCTGGAATGGTGTACTGTTATGGAATGGGAGTGATGATTCAAAACAAACTCGTGCGATGACGGAAGTAGCGACAAAACCCTTCAACATATCGACGATAATAACAAGAACACCGCTCTTCCAACCAAGCACGCGTAGAACGTTTGTTCCGCCGGCATTTCCGCTTCCAAATTTTCGAATATCTATGCCGCTTTTTAATTTACTAACAATGATACTCGTAGGTATCGAACCAAGTAAATAACATATCAGTACCATGGAAACCAGAGAAACCATCATTAATCCTTTTAAAAATTTACCTATACTAAGTAAAAAATAGAAAGAGACAAACAGAAAAGCAAGTTAATTCTCTTTCATGTTCATTCGCCGTTTTATTATCAATTTCGCCAGTTCCAAATCTTCCGGCGTCGTTATCTTTATATTATCGTACGATCCGGGAATAATCTTAACCTTGATTCCGGTTTTTTCTACCAATTGCGCATCGTCGGTTCCGTAAAATCCTGCACTTTTTGCATGCCTAAATGCCTCGCCTAAAATATCACTCCGAAATATTTGCGGTGTTTGAACACTCCACAGATGCCCACGGTCCAACGTCGATTCGAAATATTCGTTCTCCACTGAAGTTTTAATTGTATCTTTCGGTTGAATCGCGACCGCCGCGGCACCGCATTGTTCAGCCGCTTCGATGCATCGAGAGATTTCCGATATTGATACGAATGGCCTCACCGCATCATGAATGATAACAATATCATCCGGCTCCGGATTTAATGCTTGAAAGCCGTTTATAACTGAATCCTGCCTGTGTTCTCCGCCTGCAAGAACATCGGAGACTTTATGAATTTCAAATTCAACCATTAATTCTTTAACGTGCGAAACCATGAAGTCTGGAACCACGACAACAATTTTATCAACCTTTGGGTGCAATTCGAAAATTTTAATTGTGTGAATGAAAAGAGGGATACCCTTCAGCATCAAAAATTGTTTGCTGACGCTCTTCCCCATCCGCTTGCCGATTCCGGCGGCCGGTATGATAACCGATACTTTTTTCATATTACTTAATGCGGCAAAGCCACCCGCAATTAAAGTTCATCGATAAATAACAGCGAGTAGACAACTAAATGAGTTTAGCAAATCTAAATTTCGAAATCCTAATTCCTAAACAATTTCAAAATGCGAAATTGGAATTTCGAAACGCTTTACTTTTTTGTATTTTGATATTTGATATTGTTTAGATTTTCGAGTTTAGAATTTCTTATTTCGTTCCAGTATTTCTAAAACATTTGATATCTTACAGCACAATCATCGCATCACCGTAACTGTAAAATCTGTATCCTTTTTTAATCGCATGTTTGTAAGCCTTCATCACAAAATCGCGATTGGCAAAAGCGCTCACGAGCATCAACAATGTCGATTCAGGCATGTGAAAATTCGTAATCAACTTATCGACAATCTTGAAATCGTATGGCGGATAGATAAATTTATCCGTCCATCCTCGAGTCGGCTTGACATGGCCGTCACTCGTCACACTTGATTCCAGCGCGCGCACTGTACTCGTTCCGCACACAAAAACGTTTCCCTTACTATCAATTGTTTTGTTGATTGTGTTCGCTGTTTCAGGAACAATCTCGTAATACTCAGAATCCATTTTGTGTTTCGTCAAGTCTTCCACTTCAACATTCCGAAATGTGCCGAGTCCGACGTGAAGTGTTACAGAGACAACATGAACTCCTTTTTTCTCCAAATTATTTAGGAGCCGCCTAGTGAAATGTAAGCCGGCAGTCGGGGCGGCAACTGCACCGACCTTTTGAGCGAACACCGTCTGATATGTCTCCTTGTCTTTTTCAGTCGCGTCACGTTTGATGTAAAACGGAAGCGGTGTCTCGCCAATTCGTTCGATGACTTTAAACAAATCTCCCTTAAAATTGAACCTGACGGTCCGTCCACGTGAAGTAGTATTATCGATAACTTCGCACCAGAGTTTTCCGTCATCGAAATAAATTTTATTGCCGATCCGGACCTTCCGGGCCGGATCGACAATGACATCCCAGATGCTTTCTGCTGCATTTAATTCACGCAGGAGAAAGACTTCAATCTTGGCATTCGTTTTCTCTTTTCTACCGAACAAACGAGCTGGAAAAACTTTCGTGTCATTCACCACAAGTGTGTCGCCTTTTTTAAAGAACGCCGCAATGTCGGTGAATTTTGAGTCTGTGATCGATTCATCCGCTCTGTTCAGCACCATGAGTTTAGCGCTGTCTCGTGGATCTACCGGATACTTGGCGATGAGATTCCGAGGAAGAGGGTATTTAAAATCCGAAAGCTTCATTGAGCTTGTCTCCTGTGTTTAAAGTATAATTTATCTTTTCTTCGATGCTTTTTTCGTTGCCTTCTTGGCAGATTTTTTTGCTGGTTTCGCAAC
This sequence comes from Ignavibacteriota bacterium, assembly GCA_963835935.1. Classification (GTDB taxonomy): domain Bacteria; phylum Bacteroidota; class Ignavibacteria; order UBA10030; family CAVZMI01; genus CAWIHK01. Next base: position 1,277,246 of record CAWIHK010000001.1, on the reverse strand, counting down.
GGAACTATCTTTCAAGGCTGCGCGCGCCGCGGCCAATCGTGCGATTGGAACACGGAAGGGTGAACAGCTGACGTAGTTCTGATTGATTTTGTGACAGAATTCGACGCTGGCAGGATCTCCACCATGCTCGCCGCAGATACCAACTTTCAAATTCGGACGAACACCCCGACCTTTGGCAATCGCTATTTCCATCAATTGACCAACGCCGACTGTGTCGAGCGATTCGAACGGATCTTTCGGATAAATTTCCAAATTCACGTACGGAACAAGGAATCGTGCCGCATCATCACGGCTGACTCCCAGTGTTGTCTGCGTGAGATCGTTCGTTCCGAAGCTGAAGAATTCAGCAACAGAAGCGATTTCATCTGCTGTCAACGCACCGCGTGGAATTTCAATCATCGTTCCGACGAGATATTTGAACTTCACATTTTTTTCTGCCATTACTTCAGCGGCGGCTTTACGAACGATCACTTCTTGATTCTTCAATTCTTTCACATTTCCTACGAGCGGAATCATCACTTCTGGTTCTACTTTCTTTCCTTCCAAAGCAAGATTTGCTGCAGCTTCAAATATCGCACGAGCCTGCATCTCGGTGATTTCAGGATAAATAATTCCCAACCGACAACCGCGGAATCCGAGCATCGGGTTGAATTCGTGCAAATCTTCTACACGCTGGTGAACTTTTTCATACGAGATACCCATTTCGGCTGCAAGTTCACGCTGTGCTTTCTCTTCGTGCGGAACGAATTCATGAAGCGGCGGATCGATCGTCCTGATCGTAACCGGCCGGCCATCCATTACCCTGAAAATTCCTTCAAAATCGGTACGCTGCAGCGGCAATAATTTCGCTAAGGCAGCTTTGCGCTCTTCGAGTGTGTCGGCAAGAATCATTTCACGCATCGGGCCAATTTTTCCTTCACCAAAAAACATATGCTCCGTCCGGCAAAGACCGATTCCTTCCGCGCCGAATGCAACGGCATTTGCAGATTGATCGGGTTGATCGGCATTCGTACGGATTCTGAGTTTCCGATATTTATCGGCCCACGACATAATCTTCGCGTATTGTTGATAGACAGGCGCATCCTTTGGATCCAGCGTCTTATCGACAAGAACCTGAATGACTTCCGACGGTTTTGTTTGAACCTGTCCGAGAATCACTTCGCCTTTTGAACCATCGAGAGAAATATAATCGCCTTCCTTTATAACTTCGGGCCGTCCGGCGACTTTCATCTCGTGCTTTGAATAATCGATTTCAAGCACTGCGCATCCGGCGACGCAGACTTTTCCCATCTGCCGTGCAACCAACGCAGCGTGCGAAGTCATACCGCCGCGAGCCGTCAAAATACCTTCGGCGGCATCCATACCTTTGATATCTTCAGGAGAAGTTTCGATGCGAACAAGAATAACTTTTTCTCCTCGTTTTCTCCACTCTTCAGCATCAGGCGCATTGAACACGATTCGACCGCATGCGGCACCCGGGCCTGCATTCAAACCTTTGGCTAACAATCTTCCCGACTTGATGGCTTCATCTTTTTGTTTTACGTCAAAAATCGGGCGGAGCAATTGGTTAAGTTGATCGGGTTCGATGCGGCGAAGCGCCTCTTTATCGTCAATAAGTTTTTGATCGACCATGTCGACGGCAATTTTTATTGCGGCGAATGCAGTTCGTTTTCCAACACGGCATTGCAGCATATACAATTTCCCCTGCTGGATGGTGAACTCGATATCCATCATATCCTTATAATGTCCTTCGAGTGTCTTCCTGATTTTTTCAAGCTGGGCATAAATTTTTGGATTTGCGTCGTCAAGAGTTGATATTGGAAGCGGCGTGCGAATGCCTGCAACGACATCCTCGCCCTGAGCGTTCATCAAATATTCACCGTAGAAAATATTTTCACCTGTGGCTGCATCGCGCGTAAATGCAACACCTGTGCCGGAATCGTCACCCATATTTCCAAACACCATCGATTGGACGCTGACTGCGGTACCCCACGATGCTGGAATGTCGTACATCTTGCGGTATGCGATAGCACGTTCGTTCATCCACGATCCGAACACAGCGCCAATCGCACCCCACATTTGTTTAATCGGATCTTCCGGAAAATCGTGGCCGGTGCGTTCTTTTATTGCCTTCTTGAATTCTGCAACCAGTTCTTTTAAATCGTCTGCAGTAAGTTCGGTATCAAGTTTCACGCCACGAGCATGTTTCTTGGCTTCGAGAATTTCTTCGAATGGATCGATTTCATCTTTATGCTGCGGCTTGAGGCCTAGCACAACATCGCCGTACATAGTAACAAAACGCCGATACGAATCATAAGCAAAGCGAGGATTATTGGTTTTGCTGATCACACCCTCGATCGTTACATCATTCAAACCGAGATTCAAAATTGTGTCCATCATTCCCGGCATGGAAGCGCGAGCGCCAGAGCGAACAGAAACGAGAAGCGGATTTTTTGGATCACCGAATTTTGCGTTCATTTCTTTTTCGACTTTTTTCAAAGCGACTGCGACTTCTTTTTGCAGTGATTTCGGGTAAGTTTTTTTATTCTCGTAATAAGCCGTGCAAACTTCCGTTGTGATTGTAAATCCTGGAGGCACAGGAAGACTTATGTTCACCATTTCGGCGAGGTTCGCACCTTTCCCACCTAAAAGGTTTTTCATTTCAGCCTTTCCTTCAGCCTTTTTTCCTCCAAAGAAATAGACGTATTTAGTTGCCATGATTTCTTTTCCTTTTGTGACTGTGATTAAGTTATTTTATTTGTATTGTTGATTGTTTTTCAAATTCCGAAACCGAATGCAGGAACGTTTCGACCAGATTCATCGAGAAGCCCCTGCTTTCCTTCAATCGTTCCGGATGCCATTGAACCATCGTAAAAAAAAAACTGCCGTGTTCTCCATTCCCTTCTATCGCTTCAACCGCGCCATCATCGGCGATTGCAGACACTCGCAAACCTTTTCCGAGTGAATCTATCGCCTGGTGGTGCGAACTATTCACAGCGCCTTGTTTGCATCCTGTTATGCAAAAAAGATTCGTCGCTGTGTTCACTGTGACATTATGAATTCGATCCGATGTCTTGTCGACGGCCCGATGATTAGTATAGCCGGCTTTCTCAAGATCGATAACCAGCGTACCGCCGAGATAAACATTGACAAGTTGTAATCCGCGGCAAACGCCGAGTAAAGGTTTTTCTTCATCCAAAGCCCGGCGCACAACTTCAAACTCGAACTCATCGCGTCGTTCATCGATATTTTTTGGATCGAGATTTGGATACTCAGATTCCCTTCCGTAAAATCGCGGATGAACATCTCCGCCGCCGCTTAAAAGAATACCGAAACACCGTCCGACAGCGTCCTGATTTTTCAATTCTGCCGACAATTTTACAATTTCGGTTTCAGGATTCGCAGCAAGTATCCACTGCGTATAATTGGAAAAAGTTCCACAATCTGTAATCCCGATAGTCAATTGTTCTTTCCGATTGCATTTTGAATATAATTCATGAAGACCTCTTCGCCCTCGACAAATTCGGCCGTCATGGTGAGCGAACAAAGTGTACTTCGGTTTTTTAATATCTGATACACTGCGCTGTCCATCCCGGCAATATCTTTTTCAGTTGTCAAAATGAAATCGCATTTATTATTTTTTCCCAAGCCGATGATGTCTTCGGATTCGGAGATTGTATAATGATGGTGATCTGAAAATATCACCCGATTGGTAGTTGAAATTCCAATTCCTATCACAGATTGAAAAAACGATTCCGGTTCGCCTACTCCGCAGAATGCAACACATTTTTTACCTTTCACTTCATCAAGTTTAATATTTATACTTCTTGAATGATCGTGCACAAAAACAGGTTTGAATGAACACGCCGCAATCGGGGCTTTTGTAAATTCTCGAATATGTTGACGAAGAGATTCCGTCATCATCGCATTTTCAGATTTTGTTATTATCACCATCGAAGCACGTTTTAAAGAATGCAGAGATTCCCGTCGCCGACCCGCCGGTAGCATCGCTGTCTTCATCGGATTCTGACGCGCGCTTACGATAACGATATCGTAATCCCTTTTTAGCGCCCGGTGTTGAAAACCATCATCCATAATCATCACATCCGGATGGAATTCTTCCACAATTCTTCTGGCGATGCGCGATCTCTTTTCGTCAACACCGATCACTACACCCGGAAACCGTTGTGCAATCTCGACCGGTTCATCACCGCCATTCTTTGAGTCTGTCAAAATATTTTTTCCATCACTTACCAAGACCGGCCCATTTGATCGCCGTTTATATCCCCGGCTGACAACCGAGACTTTCTTTCCAGCATGCATCAACCGATCGGCAATAAAAATAACAACCGGTGTTTTTCCGGTGCCGCCGACGGTGAGGTTCCCGACTGAAATCACAGGAATCCCGACATCATGAATCGCCAGCATGTTACGATCGTACATCCAATTTCTCATAAGAACAACCAACTCGAACAACCATGAAAAAGGAATAAGAATGAAATGAATGATTCTCACCTCATGCAACCAATCTATTGTCGATAGAATTCCATTCTGTTTCGATTCTTCGTACTTCCTCATTCAACGGCTCACCTGTTAAATCGGGATCTATAAAAAATGGTCCGATATATTGCACCTGAACTTTGCTGAACGGCATTGGTATTTCGAATCTATCCCAACTTTGAAGCAATTTCTTTTTTTGATTATTGATCGATATTAACACCAAAGGAACCCTCGCAAGCTGTGCGACCCGAACAGCTCCGAACTTCATAACATGCTTCGGCCCTTTTGGCCCATCCGGTGTAACTGCCAGCGAAGCGCCGCTTTTAACAATCGCAACCATTTCCTGCAGCGCTTCTTTCCCTCCTCGATGGCTGGATCCCCGGATCATTTTATATCCCCATGATTCCAAAATAGTGGAAAGAATTGCGCCATCCTTGCTCTGACTGACAAGCGCGTGTATATTATTTTTCCTCTGGAGATACCAACCGACAACCATCGAACCATGCCAGAACGCCACCACAAAATTTTTACCCTTCAAATTTTTTAGAACGTCCGGATTTTTTATCACGATCCTGTATGTCGAACATATCCACTTCATAACTATGCCAGCGACACGAAGCCCGAACCGAAACCAAAACGATTGATTCATTGCGCAGCCATGGAAAATATTTTCTCGGCCACACGGCCTGCGGCTCCCGGCGTTCCGAGTTTCCCTTTGACCAGCGCTAATTCCTTTTTCACTGCCGAATACAATTTCTGATCATTCAGTAGTTGCAGAACATTGACTGCAATCGCCTCAGCATTTGCGTCATGTTGAATTAACTCCGGGACTATGCGTTTACCCGCAACGATGTTGACTAAACCCACATAATCGACCGAAACCAACATTCGTCCGATGAGATACGACAATGCTGAAGTCTTATAGACGACGACCATTGGAGTTGCGAAGCAAGCGGTTTCCAATGTTGCTGTTCCGGATTTTACGATCGCAATATCGGCATATCGCATCAAATCGTACGTTTGACCTTCTACGAGCGTAACGTCGAAAGCATTACCGAGAACACGTTTTAATAATTCGATCGGCAAGTTAGGCGCTTTGCTGACGGCAATTTGAACCTCATGCGCACTCCGAACTATTCTAGCAGCTTTGACCATCTCAGGAAGTAGATGGAAAATTTCCTGTTTCCGGCTTCCGGGAAAAATTGCAAGAATTTTTTTTCGCGGATCGAATTTATTTTCCTGCATGAATTCGGCTTTTGTCGATGTCACGCGCAGCACATCAAGCAACGGATGTCCGACAAATTCTGCTTCAATATTATGCTGAGCAAAAAAATCAACTTCGAAAGGTAATATTACCAACATCGTGTCGACGAATTTTTGAATTTTCTTTACTCTATACTTTGCCCAAGCCCAGACTTGAGGGCTTATATAATAAATCACCGGAATTCCATGTTTTTTCAGAGTACGGGCGAAACGAAGATTAAAACCCGGATAGTCGATGAGTACGGCAACATCCGGTCGCCTGGTTTCCAGTTCATGCTCCAATTTTTTCCCCACTTCGCGGATGAATGGAAGATGCCGGACAACCTCTAAAAAACCCATGAATGATAATCTGTCCAAATGATAGATTAATTTCATACCTGCGCTTTGCATGCGTGAACCGCCGATTCCATATATCTTTGTATCCCGTCTTCGGCGTCGAATTTCTCTAATGACTCCGGCGCCATGAAGGTCGCCCGATGGATCACCTGCGATTATGAGTACTCGTTTAAGCATTTTAGCTTCGCAACATCCATAACACAATAATGATGAGGCCGACGATGGAGAACGCTTGCAACGTTCTTCGTTCCGATTTAAATCCACGGTTAAATTCTGCAGTCTGATCTTCTTGAAGATTAGATTTCCATCCGGTTACCCTGGGGATAAACATCGGAACATTGGCGTAATATGTTTTATATTCTTCCCCAAATTTTTCTGCAAGGAATTCTTCCTCGCCGCGAACAATCATGAAATATTGAAAGATGAAGTACACAATCGCCACGATCAGCAACCAAGGAGCCAGTGCATTCGCCATGATGCCAACTCCTGCATATAAAAGAATGTTCCCGACATAGAGCGGATTTCTGACATACGCGTACGGGCCGCTTACAATCAGCCGGCTGCCGCCGACTTTTCCTGTTGTTCGTGTTTCACTTCCTGCGATCGATACTCCCCAAAACCGGAGGCTCTCGCCTGCCGCCGCAATACAGAATCCGATTAGCACACTCCAAAATGAAGGCGACGCGAATATAATCATCAGCACCAAAAATGGAAGCGGCGTATAACTGCGGAACGTGAATAATATTTTTTTGATATCGTTTGCCATAATGAATTTATTCCGCTATAAAAACGTCCTTTCGTCGTATGTCGGCTTCCCGCCGTTTTTTCAAACGTTTCTTTTGCAGTAATTCTTCCATGTTTCGAATAACATCGCCGAATGTTCAATATCCGATGTATGTGATATTTTCTTCCTGGCAATATGCGATCAACTTATCCTTAGCAAACACAATATCGGCATAACGAACAGGGCAACGATCTGAGATACCGTCTCCGATATAGACAATCATATCCTCGTCGCCGGATAGCGTAACGAGATGATTGCGTTTGCAATTCGCGCACATCTGGCATTCGCAATCTGCGAACGGAAATTCCGGTTTGAAATGCATGCGGTCATTCTTCTCTTCGAGATCGAATGCGAGGTGATTAGTCAGAACGCTAATATCACCCAAACCATATTTATCTAATATTTTCTTAATGTATAAATCGAACCCGTCGCTTACGATGAAGAGATCGACTTCTTGTTCCCGGCAAAAGTGTACGAACTCGGCGAAATACGGATCGATTCTTTGCTCCTCGACAAAATCATCGAACTGTTTCTTTGTGACATGCGAGAGCACATCAAATTCTTTTTCGTAACATTCGCGCGGTGTTATCTTTTGCTCATATAGATCTGCGAGAATTATTTCGATTTTATCTTTCGGGCAGAATGTTTGAAAAAAATTTTCACCGACATCATTCAATGCAACCGTTCCATCAAAATCACAAAAGACTTTAAAAATACGTTCCATGTTAATTGGCCGAAACCTCTGCTCCTTCTTTGAAACGAACAGAGACGAGCTTCGAGATCCCCTCTTCTTCCATTGTTACACCATACATAGCGTTCGCGGCTTCCATTGTGCGTTTGTTATGCGTGACAACGATGAATTGTGTATTATCGCTAAACTGCCGGATGATACGCGTAAAGCGGTCGATATTCGAATCATCGAGCGGCGCGTCTACTTCGTCGAGTATACAGAACGGGCTTGGTTTCACAAGATAAATTGCAAAAAGCAACGCTATGGCGGTAAGTGTTTTCTCGCCGCCGGAAAGCAGGTCGATCGATGTCGGCCGTTTGCCACGGGGTTTTGCAATAATTTCTATCATGGCTTCCAGCGGGTCTACATTCTCCTCCAACCGTAAATCGCACTCGTCTCCCTCTTCAAACAATCCTTTGAATATCGCGATAAAATTATCCCGGATTTGAGAGAAGGTATCATTAAATTTTTGCTGTGCCGTTGTATTGATTTCTGAAATCGTATCGAGCAGTGTTTTTTCGGCTTCCAGCAAATCGGACCGCTGTGCTTCGAGAAATTCCAGCCGCTCTTTTTCTGTTTTATATTCTTCGAAAGCGGCAAAGTTAACCGAACCAAGAGACTTCAGCTTTTCTTTTGCCAACCTGATATCTTCGCCGACCGCCGCAAATTCGAATTGGCCGTCGGGTGGATACGCTTTGAGTTGTAAATCGATATCGAATTCTTCTTTTGCACGATTAACCTGGTGTTCCGCCTTCATCGTAAGTTCGGAAATCTTCATTTCCAGGTCATGCGTTGCTCCAACCGATTTATCGTGCAGCAACCGTTCGTCACGCAACTTCATCTGAAGTCCGTGGATCTCATCCTTTTTCGCAAGATAACTTTTTTGGATGTCATCACGATTTACTTCACTCAATTTTAACTCGGCTCGAAAATCAGAAAGAATTTTTGTATTCTCTTCTTGTTCGTTTTCTCTTTTCGAGATCTCTTCACGCGCAAGAACAATATCTTCATCCCTGTGTTCAAGCGTAACTGCGATATCCATTGTGGTGTGATCTGCATGTTCGATCTCAAGCGTACAATTACGCTCGTCACCCCGGAGAGTAGCGATGTTGATCGACAGTTGATTGACGGCGTTCGATTGGCGATTCCAATCGGCTTCCAATTTTTCCACTTCATTCTGAACCACGCCGAGTGCCTGTTCGGCTTCGGAACGTTCCAATTCCAAACGTTGAATAATAGGCGTGAATTCCGACAGCGGCCCTTCGAGCCCGGCAATCTCCTGCTGGAGGCGTTTAATCTCATCTTCATTCCGTGATTGGGATTCGCCCGCACGCCGCTTCTCGAACTCCACTTGGGCTATCCGCATCTCGGTCGACGTCATTTCTTTTTCTATATTTTTCAATTCCTGTATGCATGTCGAAGTATCGATTTCTTTTTCTTGTTGACGTTTTTCTTGTATCGAATGCAGAACAACTCCCAATTCCTCTTTCAATCGATTACTATCCCGCTGTAATTCTTCGAGCTGAGATTTTTTCCCGATCAGCCCTCCTTCATCAAGCCTTAGACTTCCGCCTTTCATATAGCCGCGTTTGCTAACGACTTGCCCGTCAAGTGTTACGCACATTTCTGCCGGAGTATTTTGAAGACAACTTTTGGCAGAATCGATATCCTGAACCACGGCTACTCCGTCCAACAAAAGTGAGGCTACCGTAGAATGTTCCGGGTTGCACTTTACAAGGTCTTCAGCCCATCCGATAAAACCTTTTCCTGATAAACTTTGGCGCTTCGGCTGGACAGCCGGAACCCGATCAAGACAAATAAATGTCGCTTTGCCCTTATGTTCTTTTTTTAATATTTCGATGCCGAGATAGGCATCTTCGATCGATCGGACAATAAAATACTGCGCATAATCTCCTAACGCCGCTTCGATGGCAATTCGATATGGCTCATCGGTCGACATTGCATCACCGACTGTCATCTGCAAAGCAGACTTCCATTCATCGCATTCGACTAAAAACTTTGCGCCTTCGGTCATGCCTTCATGCCGTTCGATCATTCCATGAAGCAAATCGAGCCGAGATGATTTGCGATTTATTGAGGATTGAATATCCAATTCCTTCGATCGGAGAAATTCTATTTCATATTTTAATTGCTGTTGCTGTTTATCAATGTCTTTTATACGAACCTGTGTAGTCGATAATTCAGTTCTCAATTCACGATCTTTATTCAACAATTCCTGTACGAGTGTTTTTCGGTTTTCGATCTCACCTGTGTAGTAGTGATTCTCTTCCTGCAGTTGATCGATTCTGCCGGAAATATTCTCGATGCGAGATTTTATCTTCTCTTGTTCCGATTTCTTCGCACCAATTATTCCAACAAAGCTGATGACCCGATCTTGAGCGGTCTTCGCGTCGTTTTTCTTTATCGACAATCTGGAATCAAGCTGATCAAGTTCTGTTTTGTTGCTTTCATATTGAACTTCAATATTTCGTATTGCAGCAGTAACCTCATCGCGCTTTCGGAGAGTTGCTGTTTTTTGCTCAGCAAGGCGCTGCTGCTGCGTCGTGAGTTCAATTTTTTCCTTTTTGTACCGTTCGATGTTGGAGGTCAAAGAACGGACTTGCTCAGCCGCTACAAGATTTTTTTGCTCGATTGAGCGTATTTGTTCTAATTGAGTCGTCAGGCCGCGTTGAGCCTCCGCGAGTTTCATTTCGAGTGCAGCTAGTTCATTCTGCAATACTTCGAGAAGTGTCTCCTGCCGGGAAAGTTCTTCGTCAATCCTATTTTTGTCTTCTACTGAAACGGAGAGTTTTTCCTGAAGCGGGCCTACGAGGGAATGCAGATGAGCAAATTCATGTTCGATCAAATCAATTTCGAGAATTCGCAATCGCGTCGCGAGTTCATTATATGTCTCGGCTTTTTTGGCCTGACGTTCGAGCGAATTCACCGCCTTTTGTACTTCTTTGACGATATCGTTGACGCGGAGTAAATCCTGCTGAACGCTTTCCAGTTTGCGATAAGCCGCTTTGCGTCTTTGTTTGTACTTTGTTACGCCGGCAGCTTCCTCAAACAATCGCCGTCGTTCTTCGGTCTTATCGCTTAAGATCACTTCCACCATTTTCAGTTCAATCACCGAATATGCGTCAGCTCCCATGCCTGTATCCATGAAAAGATCGACGATATCCTTCAGTCGGCATAGAACCATATTGAGCAGGTACTCGCTTTCGCCGGAACGATATACGCGCCGTGAAATTGTGACTTCTGAATATTCAGTCGGGAGAATTCCACGCGTGTTCTCAATTGTCAAGGAGACTTCCGACATACCGAGCGGTTTCCGGTTGCGGGTGCCGTTGAAGATAACATCTTCCATTTTATCGCTTCGTAGCGTCGAGGCTTTTTGTTCTCCGAGCACCCAGCGAATAGCATCGACAACATTTGTTTTACCGCAACCATTAGGGCCAACGATCGCTGTTACCCCTGAATCGAACTTCAGCGATACTTTATTTGCGAATGATTTGAAACCGACTATTTCGAGTTTTGATAAATACATTCGCTTATCGCATATTGTTTAAAATATCTTTGAAGAACCTGTAGTATGCTAATGTAGATTGTGTATAGTCGTAATACATGACAACCATACTGATCACAGCAACAACCAACAGAATTCCAATTATGTACACCCTGATCGGAGGTTTGTCGTAGATGATGGAGATCGACCGGAATAATCTGAAGAACACCCAAATATTAATAACCAGCAGGAAAATAAATGTCGGAATAATATACGCTTCATACTCCAGGATCCGGTACAATACCATTCCAACCGGTATCAAAATGACGTAAGGAAGCATCGACCAGATTGTAATCGAATAAGCGTGATAGAAAAATATTTTCGTTCTGCTAAAAAGCTGGATCCCATATACGATAAGAATTATTAAACCGGCGAGTAATAGGAAAAATCCAGAGTAGACGAGAATGCTTTTCCATGGACTCCACACAAGCACGCCAAAATAATCCTTTATCGTGTTGGATTGTATAAAGTGAGTAACCACATAATCAAGCAACTTGCTACTACGAAAATAAAATAACACACTCGATAAAATGATAGCGAGAGCGACAGCAAGAAATGCAGCAAGTGAGATAGAATGGATCGGAGATAGAAACCGCTGATCGCGTACGTCGGCAAAAAAATTATAAGGGCGGAAAAGCGATCTCATGATATTATCACGGAACCGGCGGTTGCTGTTAAATACATACATAAACAACAAGAAGAGCGACATTCCAAATATTACATACATCAACGGTGAACTGATGCTATGGTTTCCCATCGGTAACGCTGCAACTTTTTCATCGTTGAACAGCGCCTTCAACACTTCAAAGGATGTTCTTTTATCGCGGTTTACCGTCACCAATCCGGTGGTACAGATATATCGGTCGGGTTCATCGGTCGTCATCAGAGGACGATCACCACGCCAATCGGAAAACGACCACAACGTACTCCCAAGAATATCGGCATCCTGGATTGCCTTATAGAAAAATTGGATATAGCGAGCCTGAGTTTCATACGACATCGGATCAGTGTACCCGTTATGATTATCGGGTTCTACTTCTTTCCCATATTTCGCGATGAACACAGGTTGATCCGGATGAGCATTCTTCCACCCTTTCACCGCGGCTGAGAACTCTTTTACGTTCGATTCATTTGAATTGAGTCCCACAAAATCGACTGTTGAAGCGCATTGATCATTATTCAGAAGTTGTGTCGCATAATATGTAAATCGATTGTCGAGATCCGCCGCAACGTTGTGAAGAGATCTAACGAACTGAATCGCTCTCGGATCGGCAGAGTCAAAATCATCCCCAAGTCCCCACGCCAACACAGATGGGTGGTTACGATCACGGACAATCATCTCCTGAAGTGTCGTTCGAGCAATCTCCTGCATCGATTCTCTTGCAAGGATTTCACCGGGGATGTTCCATGCCGGGATTTCTTCCATCAGGAAAAGACCATATCTATCACAGAGGTTGACGATATACGGATGAGGAATACCTGAAGCGACGCGTATGACGTTTACCCCCAAACTTTTAATCAACGCAATATCTTTTTCAATAACGCCGTACGTCAAAGCATTTCCGAAACGCGGATGATCTTCCCGCCAAACTATGCCTTTCATTGCGAATTGTTCACCATTCAAAATAAAATGGCCATCACTGATGTTCACTTTTCGGAATCCGATATTTTCATCATATTCATCGAGAACGGAACCGTCTTTCAGTATAACTAATCTTACAAGATATAAATCAGGCGATAACGGACTCCATAATTTTGGGTGAATGTCGGAAAGTGTAAGTTCAAATGGGGTTATCTTTTTGTATTGCAGTTGAAACGTAGGAGATTGAGCATTGGCAATAATTGCATTTGTTTGTCGATCAATGATCTCGACTCGTACATTGTATTCTGAAGATGTCAGCACATCTTGTGCATCATCTTTTGGTTCTTCATAATTGTTGTTGATCGTGCCGTGGATGGTCAGTGAGGCCGATTGTAAATTTTCAGCTATCGTTTGGCGGAGGACGATATCTTCCGTCCAGATGTGAGGAGTAACAAGAATAAAAATATCTTTTGTTATTCCGCCATAATTTTTCCAACCCCAAACTTGTTGACGTAGAGGGAGCGTTGTTTTTGCGTCGAGTTCGTTATCGACAACAATTTTAACGACATTTTCTTTCCCGATCTGAATTAAATTTTCAGGGATTTCAAAAGTGAATGATGTTGAGCCGCCGACATGTCGTCCGACAAAAATCCCATTTATATAAAACTCGGAATTGTAATTCACGCCATAACAAACAAAAGTGTAGCCTGAATTTCCTATGACGATATCCGGCACACTGAATGAGCGCATGAACGTAACCCGGCCTACGAATGGAAATGCAGAGGGAACAAGTACCGATTCCCAATTCTCATCATCAAGCGAATATTTCCATTGTCCGGCCAGATCAATTTTAGTACGCTTTGGCGTATCTATAAAAGTCCCACCATCATGACCCCGATATGTGGGTTCTCCATTTTCAAGAAATACTTGTTGTGGAAAAACAGGTCGACAAAATATGCAGGAAAATATGAGGACTTGATAAAAACGCGATTTATTGACCATCATTTATTGTTCGATTGTTCAGAATTTCACTTCCTATGAATAAAAAGGTAAGCCCCCCTTCTTCGATTGTTTTAAACTCATTTCATCGAAACAAGACGAGCTAAGTTATTTGAATATAAGAAAAAAAGGGGGGGAATGCAACGTAAAACTGTAAAAACGGCTGCCAATACAAAAATCGATGCATCGAACAGCCGATTTTACTTATTAGTGACAATTTGTCACATAGATTCGAGATTTACAGTATTATCATACACCTGCAGCAATAATTGCAATGAAAGATTCGACTTTCAAACATGCCCCACCGACTAGTGCACCATCAATATCTGGTTGGGTTAGAAGATCCTTGGCGTTTTCAGGCTTTACACTACCACCATATTGTATGATGATCCGATCGGCAACAGTTTGAGAAAATTTTTCAGCCACTAATTTTCTTATTAACTGATGCACTTCGTTTGCTTGTTGTGGAGTCGCCGTTTTACCAGTCCCGATAGCCCAAACCGGTTCGTACGCGATTATGACCGACTGTAATTGCTGTTCGGTCAATCCGTTCAATACTCCATTGATTTGATCTGTGATGACTTTATTCGTGATTCCTTTTTCTCTCTCGGCAAGCAATTCACCAACGCATATAATCGGTTTCAGTCCGAATTCAAGCGCCTTCTTTGCCTTCATGTTGATGAATTCGTTCGTCTCATTGAAATACTGTCGGCGTTCTGAATGTCCAAGTATTACATATTCAACGCCGATGGCTTTCAACATTTTCGGTGATACCTCTCCTGTGAATGCTCCCTCAACTTCCGGATACATGTTTTGTGCTCCAAGTTTAATTCCGGAATTTTTAATAAGACCTTCTGCTATCGTTAGAGATGTGAATGGAGGAGCGATGACAACGTCGACTTTTCCGACATAGGAAGCTGCCGACTTCACCAATCCATTAATCAAATCTTTTGATTCTTGAAGATCCTTATACATTTTCCAGTTACCTGCTATTACTTTTTTTCTCATGGTTCCCTTTCTTCTGTTTCGTGATTGAATTCATTCAGTGCTGATCTTGAAAATAACATTCTGTGCATCGGATGTGTGACCGTCAAGACCGGACATGTTGCCTGACGAACGACCTCGGCAGTGTTATTGCCGATAAAGACGCGGCGTATTCCTTTTTTCCCGTGAGTTCCCATGACAATTAAATCGATGTCATAGTTTTGTTCAAAACGAATAATTGAGTTACTGGGTTCGACATCTTTATCGACCACCATCTCGTATACAACTTCATGCGCCTTTTTATAATACTTCTTCGGATCAGGAAAGTTTGACATCGGATTTTTTTTCGTCTCGCCTTCCAACTTCTCAGTGTATAACCAGTAGATATTTGCATTAAATACCCTTGCAAGAGAAAATGCATATTCGAGCGCCGCAAAACTACATTCCGAAAAATCTGTCGGCAACAATATATTCCGGATGACGAATTCCTTATCAAAACTTATTTCCCCAAAACTCATGACAGGACACCGGGCAAATCGAACTATCCGTTCTGCAGTGCTTCCAATCAACGATGGCGGTAATTTCGTCAATCCTTTTCTCGATATAACCATAAGATCGTACTGCTGTGAATCAGCTTCTTCGATTATTATTTTGTAAGCTCTGCCGCATAGCAATTTTGATTCTACAGGAGTGTCAGGTGATATCAATTCACGGCGTATCCAATCGAATTGCTGTTCTGCAAAGCTTCGTGCTTTATCTCTTAGCGATTGCACCGCTTCGCTGTCGCGAGCGTGAGCGATATACGGAAGACTTTCCGTTTCATCGACGTGAAGCAATGTGATTTTCGCTTCATACTTTTTCGCAAGTATGTCGGCATATCGAATTGCTGAGAATGAGTAATCCGAAAAATCGGTAGGACATACTATGTGCTTCGGTTGAAACAACTCTACATCTTCTCCTGTAATTTTTTCTTTAAAAGTTCATTAACCATTTTCGGATTTGCTTTTCCTTTTGTCGCTTTCATTGTCTCACCGACAAAAAATCCGAATACGCTCTGCTTCCCGCCAAGATATTGTTTCACCTGCTCGTGATTATCTGAAAGAATTTTATAGACGATGGGTTCCAAAGCCGATACATCTGTAATTTGGACAAGCCCTTTTTTCTTTACAATGTCCGATGGATCACTTCCGCTTGAAATCATTTCCTCAAATACTTCCTTTGCGATCTTTCCGCTGATTGTTCCGTCGACGATAAGGTTGATTAATTTTCCCAGTGATGATGGCATCACAGGTGAATCTTTCAATGATAGTTGTCGTTCCTTCACTACACGCATCATTTCAGTCATGACCCAATTTGACACCAGTTTGACATTCTCATTCGTTTTGGAGTTGAGTCCGGCAATTGTGTTCTCGAAATAATCGGCCGTGTCTTTTTCCACCGTCAAAACATCCGCGTCGTAGGTCGGCAATGAGTAATCATGAACATATCGATCTCGCCGCACCCAGGGCATTTCCGGAAGTTTAGAACGATTCTCATCAATCCATTTTTGTTCAACCAACACAGGGACTAAATCAGGATCGGGGAAATAACGGTAATCGTGAGCCTGTTCTTTGCTTCTCATCGGGATAGCAATATTTTTGTCCGCATCCCACAACAAGGTCTGCTGAATAATCCGTCCTCCATCTTCAATCACATCCATCTGGCGGGCGATTTCATATTCGAGAGCTCGTTCTACATTCCGGAAGGAATTCATATTCTTCACTTCAACCTTCGTTCCTAATTTAGACTCTCCTCTCAACCGGACCGACACATTCGCATCGCACCGGAGGCTTCCTTCTTCCATATTGCCGTCACAGATTCCGAGATACGTTACAATTTGTTTAATCCTGCTTAAATAATGATACGCTTCATTTGGAGCCCGCATATCGGGTTCACTTACAATTTCAATCAACGGAACACCGCACCGGTTTACATCTACTAACGTATCGACATCGACATCGTGGATTGATTTCCCGGCATCCTCTTCCATATGAATCCGTGTGATGCCGATTCTCTTCGTTTCACCATTCCCGACTTCTATATCCAACCATCCGTTATGGCAAATAGGCTCTTCGAATTGTGAAATTTGATATCCTTTAGGAAGATCGGGATAAAAATAATTTTTCCGGGCAAAGATGGAGCGTGGAGCAATCGTGCAATTTGTCGCCAATCCCATGCGCATGATAAATTCCACATGATTTTTATTCAGCACCGGAAGAACACCCGGATGGCCGAGACAAACCGGACATGTATTCGAATTTGGTTCATTGCCAAATTTTGTCGTACACGAACAAAACGATTTGCTCTCTGTCAGCAGTTGAGCATGCACTTCCAAGCCGATGACTGCTTCGTATTTTAAATTCAACTCCATCTGTTTTTCATCCTTATGAAATTACCGAGATTACTTTTTGAGCCGCATCCTGAAGCGTCGACGCGACCGAAATGTTCAGGCCCGATGACGCAAGGATACTGCGCGCCTCGACAGCGTTCGTCCCTTCAAGGCGCACCACTACAGGTACCGAGACCTTTATCCGTTTCGTTGCTTCGATAATTCCATTCGCTACACGGTCGCAGCGGACGATGCCTCCGAAGATGTTCACCAATACTGCTTTCACATTTTTATCTGATAAAATAATTTTAAATCCATTCGCGACAGTTTCAACATTCGCACCACCGCCGACATCTAGAAAATTGGCAGGCTGGCCTCCGGCAATCTTAATGATATCCATCGTTGCCATAGCCAGGCCGGCGCCGTTCACCATACATCCGACATTTCCGTCGAGCTTAATATAATTTAGATTTGACTTCGACGCTTCAACTTCCAATGGATCTTCTTCGTCGAAATCGTGCAATTCCGCATATTCGGGATGAAGGCCGATTGCATTATCATCAAAATTTATTTTTGCATCAAGTGCGAGAACACGCCCATCAGTCGTGACAACCAGCGGATTAATTTCCGCCAGCGAAGCATCTGTCGCGTCGTATGCTTTCGCAAGCGATAAAAGAAATTTAACCGCAGCTTTATTTGCATCTCCATTCAGGCCGAGTGCAAAAGCAATGCTTCTCGCCTGAAATGTCTGAAGGCCGACAGCTGGATCGATGTATTCTTTCAAAATTTTTTCCGGAGATTCAACTGCAACTTTTTCTATTTCCATTCCGCCTTCGGTCGATGCCATGACTACATTCTGACATCGCTGCCGATCGAGCGTAATGCCTACATACAACTCGCGCGCGATTGAAATCCCCTGTTCGATCAACAAACGTTTGACAATTTTTCCTTCCGGCCCTGTTTGGTGCGTCACCAATGTCATTCCGAGCATCGACGAAGCAAAACTGCGAACTTCATCGAGGCTTTTTGCAATTTTCACTCCGCCGCCTTTTCCGCGGCCTCCGGCATGAATCTGAGCCTTCACCACCCATGTATCCCCGCCGATTCGTTCTGCGATCTGAACTGCCTCTTCTGGTGAAAATGCAACGGCTCCTTCCGGAACCGCAACATTGTATTTTCTTAGAATATCCTTCGCCTGGTATTCATGAATCTTCATGAATATTCCTATCCAATTTTTTCACCGATCGATTTCATTTGCAGATAAAGCAAAAGATAATCGGGGCCGCCGGCTTTCGAATCGGTGCCCGACATATTGAAGCCCCCAAAAGGATGTGCGCCAACCATTGCGCCGGTGATTTTTCTATTCACATAAAAATTCCCGACATGAACAAGCTTCTTGGCTTGCTCGATCTTTTTACGATTCTTCGAAATGATTCCGCCGGTCAATCCGAACTCCGTGTTGTTCGCAATCTCAATAGATTGTTCGAAACTATTCGATTTGATCACCGCAAGAACCGGTCCGAAAATTTCTTCCTGAGCGATTGTCGCTTTCGGATCGACATCCACAATAATAGTTGGTTTAATAAAATATCCTTCTTGCGCAAGTTCTTTTCCACCAGTTAACAACCGTCCACCTTCTTCCAATCCTCTTTTGATATAACCAAGAATTTTCTCTTTTGAAGATTGATTGATAACCGGACCCATGTAGTTAGCAATATTTTTTGCTTCACCGACTGTGATGGTTTCCACTTGAGTTTTTAATTTCTCCAGAAATTTGTCGTAAACTTTTTCATGTACTATCGCTCTAGAACATGCCGAACATTTTTGTCCCTGAAATCCAAAAGCAGATACGATTGTGGTAGAAACTGCCAATTCGAGATCGCACTGATCGTCGATGATCAAAGAATCTTTCCCACCCATCTCTGCAACAACTCGTTTGAGCCATAATTGACCTGGTTGAACTTTCGACGCAAGTTCGTTGATATGAACGCCGACTTCTTTCGAACCGGTGAAGGAAACAAACCGGAGCTTCGGATGAGCAACGAGTGCGTCACCGATTGTTGAACCAGGTCCGGTTATAAAATTGACCACACCGGACGGCAATTTTATTTCTTCCAAAATTTCCATCAATCTAAATCCGGTCAGAGGAGAATCGGATGACGGTTTTAGGATGACTGTATTTCCGGTTACAACTGCGGCCATTGTCATTCCGGTAAGAATCGCCAGCGGAAAATTCCAGGGTGCAAGAACGAGTCCAACTCCGAGCGGAAGATAATTTACTTCATCTCTTTCACCTTTAAGTTGAACAAGTTTATGGTTCCCGCCATAACGAAGCATCTCGCGCCCGTAATATTCTAGAAAATCGATAGCTTCAGAAACATCGGCTTCGGCTTCCTGCCACGTTTTACCGACCTCGAGCACTTCTGTCGCATCCATTTCAAACTTCCGGCGGCGCATAACCTTGGCGGCTTTGAATAAATACTCGGCGCGTTTTTTATAATCGACATGACGCCATGATTCAAATGTTTCAAATGCAACGTCGAGAGCCTGAAGAGCTTCTTTCTGTCCTCCTTTTTGAAAAACACCGACTGTTTGTGTTGGATTGGAGGGATTGATAGAATTAAATTTCGAATCAACAAAATATTTTTTACTGCCGACAATCAGGGGATATTCTTTTCCAAACTCAGATTCAATTTTTTGGATGGCTTTTTCCATCTTTGATCGATTTTCTTTTCTCGACCAATCGGCATAAGGTTCATTTTTAAACCGGGGAATTGTCATACTCACCTCTGCAATAAATGCTGTTCAAGGTTTTTGTCCATCTTTGAGCGCTGCAAGTCCCATTAAGATAGCTCCATAAGCTCCAGAAGCCATGCTTGGCTGCACATGGACATGCGGAAGAGAACCGGCTATCTTCTCCATTACCACTTTTTGATAATACGAGTCGTTTATAAACAAACCGCCAATTAACACTGTATTTATTTTTTGGGATGAATCCATCTTCCCAACCAGAACTCGAAGATGCTCTTCTATTTCACTTGCGCCGCGGATAAGAATTTTCTCGGCAACCCGATCACCCTGCCGGGCTGCTTCGATAACCAGAGGAGCCAGTGAAGCTACATCGAATCCTTTTGCATACACTGATGTGATTAATGCGTCTTGAGAATCTAAACTGAATTCTTTTTCAACCATTTGTTTCAGAACCGTCGGTTCGCCCCGCCCGTCGATGTGGCGCGCGATTGCGGTGAGCGCTTTTCGTCCGAGAAAATATCCGCTTCCCTCGTCGCCGAAACATCGCCCCCATCCGCCGACACGATAGATAGTACCATCTGTATCTTTTCCGAAGGCGATTGAACCTGTTCCAGCAATCATGATGATTCCCGGTGCACCGCGCAATCCGCCTTCAAGCGCGATACGAGCATCGGTTTCGACGATTATTCTATTAAACTTCAACCGGCTTGAGCGAGCAAGTTTGCGGAGACCTTCAGACACTCGATCCTGATCCTTCGGCCGGCCAGCCCCAGATAGTCCGAGCACGATTACATCCAGGTTCTGCAAACTTTTTGATTCCTTTGAACTAACTGTTTTTATTAATTGCAGAATAGTTTTTATTGCCTGATCGAATCCGATCACATTCAGGTTGGTTGCATCTCCGACTTCTTCTGCTATAACGTCGCCGGATTCCGAGGCTAGAAGAGCGACTGTCTTTGTACCTCCGCCATCGATTCCAATTATATAACGCGATTGTTTCTTTTCTTTTAACGACAGATCCTGACGCGAGGCGGAGACGGTTTGCTTCTTCCCACTTTTTAAAAGAGTATGGTTACGAATAGCTGGGCGAGGATATCGAACTCGATTTTTCTTTTGAGATTGTACTTTATTTTTACTCATGTATTCGAAGAAAGAAAGAAATACAAATTTTAATTTAGTTTTTTAATTTATAGAAAATTGTTTAGAGAAGCAATTTTAGAAGATTTTTAATAGTGTTACGGCTTGGAATAGAAAAAATAAATGACCTCTTCAATTAGAACATTGATTTGTCCCCATTGCGGCAACACATCGACACTTATCATAAAAAGCATGACGATACAATCTATATGGGTAAATGTTCGAAATATCGTAAAGTATTTGCAGGCACAAGAGATGGAGCTAAACCTATTGGCATTTTTGACCGCATTCGGATTTTAATTTTGCAAGCATTTCATTCGAATCGCCGTATTTGGTAATATAGCCGAAGTATATCGGCACAAATTGAAAATTGCATGGGTTAGATTGAAAGGATTTTAGACCCTGATATATATTTCCCGAACCCCAGAAAATCCAATCTATATCAGTCTTGGTTTCGGTAATACTTTTTTTGTTATAAAGTACATAGATTCCGATAATTTTCTTATCAACCTTTTCAATTTCGGTATCCATATAGAAGCCATCGGAATAGTCGAGGGAAATCGATCCAGACATATAAGTTCCTCATATAATAAGTGACCAAAGAATAATTTTATTTGAAATGCGACGAAAAATGATATAAATTTAATCAAATAGCAAGCACATCGCCTTGGATGTGTTAGAGAATTTCAGAATCCTTTTCGTTCGCTACTATAATAGCGAGGGTGGGTAAAGCCCCACTCCAAGGCACGAGAAGGATTTCTCTTTTTCTCTTATGATTGTTAAAAAATTGTGCTCCGTTTGGCTGGATTTAAAGATCAATGCCGATAAAGAACTCATATCGTTGGCGGGAAACGACTACGCTAGGATAGACGGAAGAGCGTTATTATTACTTGATCAGCACGGCGTGTGGAGAGAATCATATATTGCTTTTGAGGAATGGGAAAAATATTTGCAAGAATTCAAAGAGTTTGATCGAACCAAGCAAGAATTTTTGGGATCGCTAAATAAGCAAGCTTACAATATATTGCATGATGAACTAAAAAAACTTGAAGTATATGAGAAAAGAGATAAAAAGAAAGAGTTATCAGACGAAATTAAGGCGAAAAAAGATTATGGAATCGATTATCAACAAGACGCATTTGCAATCAGGATTCGAGAAAGAGAATTCATTCGTGAAAAGATAGATGAACTTCAAGCATGGTATCGTGAGCAAGGATTAGATATACCTCATTGGCAACCCTTCTCACAAATTACCCAACCTCTCCATAAGGGGATTGAAGATAGGGACAAAACTATTAATGAATTAACATGGACTAATACTACAAGTAAAGTCACAATCGAACTTCAACAATCGGAGATTGAACGTAAGGAAAAAATTATAGACACTCTTATAAGGAAAGAAAAAACAAATGGAATCCGAGATAGCGGTGGTGAAACGAAATTTGAACCTAAACATCAAATCGTAAAAAGAGAGGTCAATAAATTACTCACCAGTTTGCGTATAGAGAAACCATCCTCAACACTCGAAGAAGCAAAACGTTTATATGGTCATCAAACTAAGAATACATACGAGAACGTGAATAAGCTTTATCATTATAAACCAAAAAAATAACACTCACCCGACTCACCAATTTACTCACTCTTGGTGAGTGACATACACAACCTTCTTTTGTAAATTGATAATCGTGAAAGTAAAAAAGGTACTCTATGAATGATTTATTAAAAAGAATTAATAGATTTTTTCAGCCAATTAAGCGATGAAAACCTCTTATGGAGTTGAAAAATCGTATGGCCATAGCTATACATATTAATATAGGGTTGAGATGACGATTGAAAGAATATTTTAAAAATTGTTTACTGTTTCATGGAGTCCGATATATTAGATCTGGATAAATAAAAAAGGAGATTGAATTTCGAAGATTCAATCTCCTAACTAAATAGTGGTGCCCATAGCTTAAATGGATAGAGCAAGCGCATACCAAGCCTTAGGTCTGGGTTCGATTCCCAGTGGGCATTCCACTAACCAATACGGAGAGTTAGTTTAATGGTAAAACAACAGATTTATAATCTGCAATGTGTCGCACACGTTTGTGGGTTCGATTCCCACACTCTCCGCTTGAAATTTCATTTTTTTGCACATAAAAGTCAAGTAAAAAAAATTAAAATGAGTATTTAGAAATAATCTCATAAATCGCATTGTGCAGCGCAGGACGCACCGCACTGATTTTCATATTCGATCTGGACGGATAGACTCGATTTGTTAAGAAAACAACGATAATATCTTTTTCCCGGTCAAGAACTACGGATGTTCCGGTAAAACCAGTATGGATAACTGCGGTCGCCGAAACAGAATCACCCGCCCATGATTTCTTCGGACTCTTTGTATCCCAACCCAACGCATGAGTTGAAGCCGAATCTTTTCTGGATAAAAATAAATCAATGGTGGATTCCGAAAGAAATCTTTTGCCACGAACTTCTCCCTTATTCCTTAACATTTCTAAAACCTTGAAAACATCTTCCGCCGTTGAGAATAACCCGGCGTGACCGGAAACTCCGCCCATGACTCTTGCATGTTCATCATGAACAATTCCACGGACTGCTTCGCCGGTTTTTTGCCAGTAGTTGTCAACCTCGGTCGGCACGATACGCGAAAGTAAATTCTTCGGTGGATTAAAAAATGTTGAATTCATTCCAAGCGGTTTGAAAAATACTGAATCACAGTACTTATCAAAAGAGGTTTGAGTTTTTCTTTCTATTATTTTTTTGAGAATAATAAATCCGAAATCGGAATATACAGTTGAATCGCCTGTCCGGTATATCAACTTCAAATTATTTATTGAATCGATTATTTCGTTTTCATCTTTGCATGATTTATATAAAGCTCGATATGCCGGAAGGCCGCTATTATGCAATAAGATATTTTGGATTGTGATATGTTCTTTACCGTTCTTTCTAAATTCAGGAATTATTGATGCAACTGTATCCAACAAATGCAGTTTGCCTTCATCCACCAAACGCATTGCCACATTTGTCGTAGCAATAACTTTCGTCAAAGATGCAATATCATAAATCGATTTTATTGTCGTTGAATCCGAATTTTGATCATAAGTCATTCTTCCGAATGCCCGATGGTACACGATAGAGTCATGTTTCGCGACAAGCAGAACACAGCCGGGAAATGCTTTTGCTTCAATTGCAGATTTTAAAAGCGAATCGATTTCAGAAAATCGATCGGGACAATTTTTTAGTGTTTGAGAATATAATAATGTATTAAGCCCAATGATCATTACTAATTGAAAAAACAATTTCATTGATGCCTCCATGTACCGATTTTTCATTCTCCATTCACAATTCGAAATTCGTCATTCTCTTCATCCTTCAAAGGAAGGAATAGTATTGTGATCAATCCCGGAATTGCCGCAGCGGCGCTTAATAGAAAAAATGAAGGATAACCGATCCACGTTTGGATGTAACCGCTCATCATGCCGGGGAAAAGTATGCCCAACGCCATGAACGCAGTAGTGATTGCATAATGCGATGCGCGATATTCCGGCTGGACGGTGCGCATCATATATACGCCGTAAGCCGACATGCCGAGGCCGTAAACAAATTGTTCAAATGAATTTGCGAGGTACACCCAGGGTAACGATGGTTTATATATTGCTAGAAAATAATAGAGTACTATCGAACAATTCTGTAAAAGTGCAAAAGTCCACATCCATTTCGCCAAACCTTTTTTCGCGATTGCTGTACCGCCGATGATTCCGCCGATAAGCAAAAAGAATACGCCAACCGTACCATATAATATTCCGATTTCGGTGGTAGTAATTCCAAGTCCGCCTTTCGCCGGGCTGTCCATAAGAAAAGGAGCTGCCATCCTTAACATGAACGCGTCGCCGAGACGGAAAAGAAGAATGTACGTGATAACCCATCCGATGTTATCCTGTTGAAAGTACGTTATAAATGCTTCCGCAAATCCCCGGCCGTGTTCATTTTTCTTTATCGACTCGATTGTTCTAGGCTTTGGTAAATATCGATATTGAAAAAGATAAATTACCAGGAAGAGCAAAGCGGGTCCTGCAAATGCGCTTGCCCATCCGATTTCGAGAGAACGAAGAAAGATTGATGAAGAAAATATTCTGAGAGTGACGGGCTGCAGATGTTCGCTTAGATAGCCGGCAATGAAAACGAATGCTCCGCTCCCTGCCAACCACGATATTCGATATGCCGTAGAGCGAATGCCGACGTAGAACGCCTGCTGACTTCTATCGAGAACTTCCAAATAAAATCCGTCGATGGCGATGTCGTGCGTCGCTGAAGCAAACGCGATCAGCAGAAAAAAAAACAACGACAAACCAAGATACCAAGGTGTGAGTATAGATAACGCGAGAATCATGAAGAACACCGCACACACGAGCTCAGCCAGAAGAATCCACGATCGCTTTGTGGAATACAAATCGATTAACGGACTCCAAATTCCTTTTAGTGTCCACGGTAATGCCAGTATGGAAGTCAAGCCAATTATTTCATTGCTTACGCCGAAAGCTTTTAGATAAACAATCGACATCATGTTCACCACGGCATAAGGCAAACCTTCGGCGAAATACAAAATAGGAACCCATATCGATGGTTTTCTATTCATAGATTTTTTGTATTTTTATTCCGTGGAAATAATGATGGAGAATTTCTTCTGCTTTTTTCCCCTTCAACGCCATCACTGCGGCTCCAATCTGGCACAAACCTACTCCGTGTCCCCAGCCTGCTCCGTGAAAAATAAATTCTTCCGGAATTCCTTCCGAATTTCGTTTTGTCTCAACTACAAATGCCGAACTGTATAAATGCGACGGAGCAAGCCACCGCCTGATCTCCAATTCTTTCCCAACTATTACTGTTTCTTTGGATCCGACTATTTTCAATCGGGTAATTCTTCCTGATGGGCCTCTTTCAATGGGAAGAATTTCATTCAATCTGCCAAAGTCGATTCCTGATTTTTTAAAAATAATTTCTTCCAATTCTTTTCGTGTGTAGGAAACTTTCCACCTAAAAAAATCTTTTGTTTCCCGATCGAATTCTGGAAGGATAGTTTCAAGAACCGTTTTATCGTCGGTATTGCAATAAGCGGGTGGAGTCGATAAAATCCAACGATTCGCGTCGGATTCAGTCTGGATTTTTCCTTCACCATCATACGTCGATGCTAAATACGGAATATCGATATCTTCCCACGCGCTTCGGAACAATTCCGTTCTTCCGCCGCACGACTTTGAATATCGGGCATCGCAGATAGTATCATTGTGGAGAATAAATTGTCCGCGTGTTTCTTGAACCGCTTTTTTTGCCGCCGTTGAAATAATTCGTGTGATTCCATGGTAACGCTGACAATGATCATCAGCACAAACATCGAATAATTTGTGCTGTTCTCTTTCGTCCCAGCGAATAATTTCAACACCTTCTTCTGTTCTTCGTTCGATTTTCGTCTGTGCGGCTTCACTTTCTTCACGCTGCAGCATCGACACCAACCAGCTTCGAGATGTTATTGCATGCGCTTTGAGAAATTCGAATGGCGCATTTTCGTTCATCTCTGAAGAAATCACACTCTCGAGATATTCTTCCAGATGAACTTCATTGATAAGAGTAATCGTTTCGCCTTCGTCTTTTTTGAAATACAAGCTGCCGTGAAATTCGTGATCTTCTCTGCGTTCCCAGTGAAATTGTATGCCGATGGTAACATCATGTATCGCAAACGATGATGACACAGTTTGAGTTAATTTTATAACATCTTCATGTTCAAAGAAATATTGATCAACGGTTTGAAATCGGATCGAACCTTCCTTAATTTCAACAAAAAAGTCTCCGGAGATGCTCCGATTCCAAGGAGCAACAAATGAACCTTTGAGAAATCCAATGATTTTTTTTGCCCGCTGAATTATTCCGACTTTAATGATCGGTTCACTTGTCGGTAACATCGTTAAGCCTTGAGATAATTTTAGTAATGACTTCTTCCGGCATGCTCACTTCCCGATAAATTTCTTTTATATCTTCTTTTTTGAGTTTGATAAAATCTTCTTCTCGCGGCGTAATAATCAAGCCGGACATGTCGACCGAGGCCGGACTGATAATCATTTTCGCTTCTCCATTTACAAAAAACATCGACGGACGATGCAATGTTCTAGGAAATATAAACATGCGCCACAAACCATCTAAGCGAAGAAGAAGAATGTTCACCATCGGTTCTTCATCTTTTCCCGATATTTTTTTCAGGCTATCGATTATGGTTTGCACACATTTAATAAAACCATCTTTTTCTTTTCCTTCCAGCAACAAACATGTCCGCCCGATATTACGAATCAATTTGATCGATGTGTGCGAATATTCTCCTAGAATTTTTCTGCGGTTTGCGATCGCAGTTAATAATTCAATCGGCAATATTCCTGACGGACACGCTTGAAAATGAAAATGATCGGGAGCCGAAGCCCCGCACTTTGCTCCGTTATAAAAAATTGTATACAGCGAATCTAAATCTTTTGCAATATCAAAAAGGATTTCCAAATGGGATTCGAGATTTTGTTGTACGTGAAGAATGGAACCGACGGTGAAGTGGTATGGGAATATCGGAAAAGGATTGCATAAAATGAGGGTCGATTCTCGGTAAAGAATTCCTTTTTGTTCGCCGGGAAGATTTTGTTGACAAAGAAAACATGGCCTTGAAGCAATCGAGAGTTCATCGGTTTCGGCATTCGTACTTTTCATGCGAGCAGGATTATACTGCACCGTGACATCGAAACCATCACAAATTATTCGCCGTGTGCGAACACGATGCAATGCATCATAGTTCTTGCGCATAAATTCCCACGACCGGTATTGTTGATCATGGAGTTGAGAACATAAATCGGACAAAGATTGGCCGTAGGTTTTTCCCGGATATCGATAGATAATTTTCTCTAGAATCTCTTCACTTCTCACTTATTCAATCTCTGACGGGATGCAATTTCTATCCCGCGTAAATAATCCTTGTAATAATCGTTTTGATTTTGCTTCGAAACCGACAGCAATGCGTCGGAGTTTCCCTCCCACCTACGACAAAAATAGAGCGAGTCATATATTCTGCCGATGCGATAATGACGCGACAACGTCAGCTCCACCGCATAATCTTCCC
This sequence comes from Ignavibacteriota bacterium, assembly GCA_963835935.1. GTDB lineage: Bacteria > Bacteroidota > Ignavibacteria > UBA10030 > CAVZMI01 > CAWIHK01. Next base: position 1,249,091 of record CAWIHK010000001.1, on the reverse strand, counting down.
CATAGCTCACATTTGGGAATCGAGTCTTACGCACGATTTCAGTTCTGAACGCACGAGGTGCGCCAAGTCCGTTGATACGCAGGACATTATTCCTTCCATTTTCCGGAGTCCATTCTCGATGGTCGATGATGCCGGGTGGAATTTTTTCAAGATCATAATTCACGAGAGTGTACGAACCCACAACCATCGCATACGCATCGCGCTGAAATTCATCATAAATATTTTGCAGCACATTTTCATGAGCATAAAGATCGTCGGAATCGAGTTGTACGATATATCGTCCGCACAACGGTGAAAATAGAGCTTCGTTCCAGCATCCTCCGATTCCGAGGTCGGTTCGCTGAGGTATCAATTGATGAACTCGATTATCGTGTTGTATGAATTGATCGATAACGATGCTCGTGTTATCCGTCGAATGATTATTTATAATGAGAACGTTGAACGATATTTTTCCGACTTGCGTGAGAGCGCTTTTAATCGCATCACCGATTGTTTCCTCGCGATTGAATACCGGAATAACGATACTCATGTCGACTGGAAATTCCTGTTGAGTTTCATGAATTTCTGAAAATTCAGGTTCCAGAAATGATCCGATTCTCTTCAAATGATCCGTGAAAACTTGTTCATATTCAACTTGTGCGGTTCTATTTTTAGGATCGACGTAATCGAATTGGCTTTCGGAATCCTGCCGACCAGATAGATTCATTTTAACGGTGCAAAGCGGTTCAGGAATGTGATTGAATTTTTCGGTGATTGATAATTTCAATCTCAAATCGTACAAACCTGCAACTTTCACATCGGGAATCGGTCCGTAAAGAACAAGAGTTTTTCGAACTGCGGATGTAGAAAAACACATGAACGGCCCAAAATTGAATTCATCCCGAACACTTCCGGCATGATAATCAAGAACCGGATGATACGTCGTTTCTTTCTCTGTCTGTTCAACATACTCGGCATAGAGGATTGCGGGATTACTTACAGATTCCATTTGTAAAAGTCGTTCACAGTAATTTTGGCCAGGGATTACAATACCCGGAAACGTGAACAAAATAAAAAAATTAGTTCGAACTTCATTTATTAGTTGATTTAGTGTGGATCCGGCATACATATTTGCCGCTTCAAGCAGACGAACTCTTTCCATTTTGATCGAGCATTCACCTTTGTGCAGAATTATCACTTCTTCAACATGAGGAGATGAAAGAAATCCTGTGAGGTTATCATTCCATAATGTGTGATCAACGAACGGCAATATGACAGTTATCGGCTTCCTCATACGATTATTTCCCCGTGTCTATGAATACTGAAGTGATCAGATTAATTTTCGCGCACGAGCAGCAGATTCGAGTTCATGACGAAATTTCGGATGAGCGATATTAATCATAGCCTGAGTGCGATCCTTAAGTCCTTTCCCATGTAAAAAGGCAATTCCATATTCTGTGACCACGTAGTGCACATCCGCGCGTGTAGTTACAACACCTGCTCCCGGTTTCAAGATTGAAACGATACGCGAAAGTGTCTCATCGTTTGTGGTCGACGGCAGAGCGATGATTGGTTTTCCTCCTTTTGAATATGCGGCGCCGCGAATAAAATCGATCTGGCCTCCGAATCCGCTGTATATTTTTGTTCCGATCGAATCTGCGCATACCTGTCCGGTAATATCCACCTCAATTGCTGAGTTAATTGCTACCATTTTTTCATTCTGTGCAATTATAAATGGATCGTTCGTATAATTGCACGGATGAACTTCGAACAACGGATTGTTATTTACAAATTCATATAATTTTTTTGATCCGTAGATGAACGTTGCCACTGCTTTCCCCTGGTGCATGGTTTTCTTAGCATTCGTAATAACGCCTTGATCAATTAACTCCATCACGCCATCCGAAACCATTTCGCTATGAACGCCGAGATCTTTTTTATCACCCAATGCTGCAAGTACCGCATCTGGTATTCCACCGATTCCCATTTGGAGCGTAGAACCGTCTTCAATGAGCGTGGCAATGTGTTGGCCAATTAATTTCTCGGCCTCCGAAAATCCTTTTTTCTGCAATTCAGGAATCTCGCGGTTCAAATGCACAATTTTGTGCGCACGGGAAATATGGATGAATGTATCTCCCAGAGTGCGCGGCATTTTTTCATTCACCATGACTACAACGAATTTTGCGCTTTCAACCGCAGCTTTTGATGCGACACATTCAACACCGAGGCTCATGAATCCATGCTCGTCCGGCGGAGAGACATGCAGCAAAGCGACATCTAATTGAATTATCCGTTTGGTAAACAGGGATGGTACTTGCGATAAAAAAATCGGCACATAATCAGCATGACCGTTATTCACCGCTTCACGGTCCGCCGGCCCGACGAAAAAAGAGTTATGTCGAAAATGTGTCTCCATTCCTTCAGCCGATAACGGATCGTCGCCGATGAGGAGGAGATGGTTGACTTGAATATTTTCCAATTCATTTTTTCGCTGAGCGAGCGCCCGGATAAATTCAAACGGCGTTGCGGCATTTCCGCTTACGAATATGCGGTCGCCGCTTTTGACCGTTTGCACGGCTTCTTCAATACCGACTAATTTACTTTTATAACTCTCCACCCAGTTCATATTAGATTACCTTGTCAATTGATTGTGACGGTAATTGATACAAGGATGCGATTCGACTATTCGTGCAGACACCTTTATGCGTACAAACTCCTGCCGCGAGCCCACGGTTATTCCGAAGCGCTTCTGAAATACCAAGATCGGTTATTTCGTGCACGAATGGCAACAACGCAACCGCGAGGCCGAAAGTCGCAGATCGTGCTATCGATGCTGCGATATTCGGAACACAATAATGAATTACATGATTATAAACGAACACCGGATCTTTGTGAGTGGTCGGCCGGCTTGTTTCAACACAACCGCCCTGATCGATGGAAATATCGATGATGACGGCGCCGCGTTTCATCTTCTTCACCATCGCTTCAGTGACGAGATGCGGCGTCCTCTCTGCCTTGCTCATTACAGCACAGATGAGAACATCGGCAAACTGGACTCCATGTTCTATATTGTACTCTGTCGCTATCGCAGTGGTAATTTTATGTTGACAAACTTCCAACGCCTTTCTCAATCGTTCCGCATTTCTATCGATTACAATTACTTGCGCACCGAGAGCAGTTGCCACTCGTGCTGCTTCGGTTCCAACAACTCCAGCGCCGAGAATTACAACGGCTGCCGGCGGCACACCTGCTGCTCCGCCAAGCAGTATGCCTCGTCCGTCATTGCCGCTTTCAAGATAGCGCGCAGCAATAGAAATTGCTTTCTGCCCTACCATCTCACTCATTGTTCGTAATACCGGAAGCGAGCCGTCTGTTCCCTCAATCAGTTCGTATCCAATGGATGTGATCTCTTTCTCCAGAAGTTTTTCGACAACCTTTTTTCCTGCGACTGCGAGAGTCAAAGCCGACATAATAATTTCACCGGGATTCAATCGCTCAAGGTCTTCGACTATGGGAGGAGAAATTTTTAAGAGGAGATTCGATCTTCCATAAACTTCTTCCTTCGAGTAGACGATTTTTGCACCGACGTCAATGTAGTCGTTATCCTCAAATCGCGCACCTTCACCGGCGCCTTTTTCTAGATAGACTGTGTGACCAGCGCGTACGAAAGTTTGTACAGCGGCGGGTGTAAACGGCACACGACGCTCAAGAGCAAGATTTTCTTTTGCGATTCCGATATTCATAACTATATTCCAGCATTGTTATGCAATAATTACTGATAGTCATTTTACGCGAAAGGCTCAACCTTTTTTGTTGAGCCTTCGATATTTTACCAGTGAATATCTCCCTTTGCTGCACGGAGCGTATTCTTCATTAACATTGCAATAGTCATCGGCCCGACTCCTCCAGGCACCGGTGTTATTTTTGATGCCACTTGACTCGCCGATTCGAACTGAATATCTCCTACAAGTTTGTATCCACGTTTTGAACCGGGATCATCTACTCTACTAGTACCAACATCGATAACGACAGCACCATTCTTGATCATTTCGCCCGAGATGAATCTGGGTTTTCCCATCGCGGCTACGAGGATATCTGCTTGTGATGTATAATATTCAAGATTTGATGCCGCAGAATGACATACGGTCACGATCGCGTTTGCCGCTACAGCTTTTTGCAGCATGATATTCGCAAGCGGCTTTCCGACAAGATTGCTTCTGCCGACAATAACAACATGCTTTCCTGCTGTGTTCACATTGGAACGGAATAATAATTCCTGTACTCCCCATGGGGTGGCAGGACGAAATGTGTCCAACCCGATGACCAATCTTCCAACATTGATTGGATGGAATCCATCAACATCCTTCCGATAGTCTATCGCTGCGACGACATGATCTTCACGAATATGTTTCGGAAGCGGGAGTTGAACCAACAATCCGTGTATCTTCGGGTCACGATTGATTTCACCGATAAGACTCAGCAGTTGTTCTTCTGGTGTGTCTTCGGGAAGATGTTTGGTCACGGAATAAAAACCGCATTCTTCACAAGCTTTTCCTTTCATACGCACATACGATTGTGACGCAGGATTGTCTCCAACCAATATAAATGCTAATCCCGGAATAATATTTTTCTGAGTTTTTAAGATATTGGTTTCGATCATTACTTCTCGCCGGATATCGCCGGCAATCTTTGTTCCATCAATAATTTCAGCTTGCATTGTTCTTCACCTAATTAAAATTCTGGAAATAATATTCTTTCGATCTGAAGTGCTTTGCCACTTTCACGATCTATTTTTAAATATGTCGCAGAAAAATGGACATCGTTTGTTGCGACTTCAAACTTGTACGGTGTCTGATGAATAAATCGCTTTAGTGCAATTTCTTTTTTCATACCGATTACTGAATCATAAGGCCCGGTCATTCCAACATCGCTTTGAAAGGCGGTTCCTTTGGGCAGAATTCTTGAATCTGAAGTTGGGACATGAGTGTGAGTACCGAGAAGTGCACTGACGTGTCCGTCGAGATGCCATCCCATTGCCACTTTTTCGGCAGTCGCCTCGGCATGGAAATCGACGATGATCACTTTTGTTTCTTCCTGTATCTTTGGAATTACCCAATCCATTGCTTTAAACGGACAATCGATCGGGTTCATGTATGTTCGTCCCTGGATATTAACTACGCCAATTTTTCCTTTGTCCTTCAGATCGAACACAACAAATCCGTTGCCGCCATTTTCTCGCGGATAATTGAGCGGACGAAGAACGTTGCGATCTTTGTTAATTAGCTGGCGAGCTTGCCATTTATCCCACAGGTGGTTGCCTGATGTAATTACATGAATACCAAGATCGTACAATTGGCGGGCAAGTTCCTCGGTGATACTTTTGCCGTCGGAGACATTTTCGCCGTTAGCAATTGTAAAATCGATTTCGTATTTGTCCTGGAAACTTTTTAGTATTTTTGTTGTGATTTCGAGACCGGGAGTTCCGATAATATCACCAACGAAGAGGATGTTCAATGTTTGGGACAATGCCGCCTGCTTTCTAAGTCCGTGCGGACCGGTATTTCAATAAATTATTGTGTAGGAGAAATATAAGAAAAAAGGAGGAAAAAGAAAACTCATTTCCTCCCTTTATACTCGATCGATATTAAAAGCATCTACGACTGATCCATGAAAAAACATTTACATCTTGAATTAAAAATCCGCAATCGATCACGTTATTGAATTCTTGTCACATCCTTATGGCAATTTAATTGTTCCAACACTAACGATTTCATTGATTGGGATAGTATCATTTAGATTTCAATATATTTGAACTCTTATTATAAGCCCTCTTTACTTTCGCCTGTCCGCCGTTAAACGGAGTGGTTGATGCGTGCCCCATCAACCACGTTCCTGACGTGGAACCTGTGGCACAATAAAAGAATTCGAAAGACTTCCCATTATACAATAAAGTACCACCTCCTATTTGACCGTCGTTCCAATTACCTGAAGTTCCAAGTGATAAGACAGGATTAGAGGTTGATTTATTCCAATTAATTCCATCTTGCGAAGTCGCCTGACAAGTGGAGGTTATACCATTTACATCTTTAGCAGTATAAAGCATATAATATGTGCTATCAACTTTCGTCAATCCCGCTATAACTGCAGATATCGCATCGCATGAAGACGGATTACCAATTGTCATAATCGGATTTTCGGTATATTGTACCCACATTTTTCCATCTGCAGATGTCGCGTACCCTGTTTCACTGATGTTGGTCGCCGCATTTTTCCCGCCGTACCACATTTTAAAATTATCATTTTCATATCTTACATGGGGGTAAACAGACATCAGAGAATTCCAAGTTCCTTCAACTCCAAGTGGTATGATAGGATTATGGTTATAATTCTGCCACGTCAAACCATCAGGAGATGTTGCTACTCCAATTACGTCCACTCCCGAAAACGAATCCTTGTATGAATAATACAGATAGTACACCGTATCAACCTTGATCACGCTGACACTGTAAAGTCCACCAAGATTAAAATCTGAGGAAATGTTTTGTACAGAATCGGAAACATACCAGGTCGAACCATCTGTCGAAATAGCTCTAACCATGCTACGTCCATCTGTCGCCCATAATTGATAATTGTTTTGAGTACTATCATATATCACGCAAGGTTCAATAACTGTCGTAGCTGAAAGTGGGTTTTTGGGATCCTGGAACCATGTTGCTGACGAATCAATCGGAATGAATCCTGTAGAATCGAATGCCGAAACAGCATGGCCAGTCTGCCAATACCCCGTATTGCCGTCAACTCCCGAATACCATAGATGAAATGTACTATCCCTAGCGAGAAGACAACTCCCACCTAATGAGTATCCTTCCCATTCTGCTTGAGGAGTAAGTACAGGATTTTTACCGTAGCGATTCCAGTTGATGCCATCTGTCGAAGTCGCCACACCGAGTGACCAATGAACTCCCATATCCGGCGCAGCTCCATAGATCATATAAAACATGTTGTGAGAGAATGTAACGGTAGGATGGCCGAGAGATGCGGATTCCCAACCTGATCCTGTTGGAGTAAGAACCGGATTATTCGCATATTTATTCCAATGGATTCCATCTTGAGATGTTGCCAATCCTATAGTCCGACCTTTTGAATAATCGCTCACACCTATGTACCACATATAATATGTTTGTCCATCATAATAAACGTCGCAAAAACACTGTGCCATTCCATCCCATGATCCTGTCGCGCCTGCAGGAATAATTGGACCATTGCCGTATTGCGTCCACGTTATTCCATCTGGCGATGTTGCAAGAGCAAGTTGCATCGAGCTTCCCTGAACCGCTGTATAATACATTTTATATCCCGCTATGTCATGGATTACCCTCGGACAATGAAGTTGATCTTCCCATGTTCCTGGTATATTCAGAAGAACAGGATTGTTCAAGTAACAATACCATATTTCACCATCATATGAAATTGCCGTAGAAACAGAGAAACTCCCGCCATTCATCGAAGTAGACGAAAACCACATACGATATAAATGCGCGGAACTGTCATAAATAACCGATGGATGCATCATTTGTTGGTATCCACTTGGGTTGTCGACATCGCCGTTCTGCCCCTGTAGGACAGGATTATTACTGGACTTCGTCCATTTAAATTGCGCGTGCAGTGTATTCATGGATGTTGAAATGATGAAACACGCAAGTAAAATTGTTGACAGCCTTTTCATACTTAGTTCCCTTCTATTTAGGTGATGGTTCAAAATCTTCAATGAATAAGTATAGATCTCATCAAAATGAATTCTTCATTTGAGTAAGATCATCTTCCGCGTGTCGATAAATCCTTGTGCTCTTAGCTGATAAAAATATATTCCACTTGCGACGCCACTTGCGACCCATGAAATTGATTTTTCTCCAGGTTCTTGTTCTTCATCTACAATCGTTGCAACTTCCTTTCCCAGTATATCATATACTTTGAGGGAAACGTGACTCTTTTGGATAATTGAATATTTAATCTGTGTACTTGGATTAAATGGATTAGGATAACATTGAAAGAGTTGGTATTTCGTTGGAAGATTTTTTCGTTCGGCAACACCGACCGAACTAAAAATGGAAGTTGCATGACCGGTTTGCCACACACCAGAAAGGCTATCGAATGCCGAATACCATAGATGAAAAGTACTATCCCTAGCGAGAAGCGAACTGACACCTAATGAGTTACCCTCCCATTCTGCTTGCGGTGTTAGTACTGGATTACTACTATAACGATTCCATTGAATGCCATCCGTAGAAGTCGCAACACCGAGTGACCAATGGACTCCCATATCCGGCGCTGCACCGTAAACCATATAAAATTTGTCGTGGGAAAATGTTACAGTAGGCTGACCGAGTGATGCCGATTCCCAACCTGCTCCTGTTGGAGTGAGAACAGGATTACTTGAATATTTATTCCAATGGATTCCATCTTGAGATGTTGCCAATCCTATAGTCCGACCTTTTGAATAATCGCTCACACCTATGTACCACATATAATATGTTTGTCCATCATAATAGACGTCGCAAAAACACTGTGCCATTCCATCCCATGATCCAGCCACTCCGGCAGGAATGATCGGACCATTGCCATATTGCGTCCACGTTATTCCATCTGCTGATGTTGCTAGAGCAAGTTGCATCGAACTTCCCTGAACCGCTGTATAATACATTTCCTGACTTGTCCAAATAGAGTTACACATTAAAAAAGGATTAGAAAATGGAACAAAATGATTAAATTTATGAGGGGTTGTCATACTAAGGGTAAATTTCAGGCATGTTTCATATTCGTGAGACGAAGACCGGTTCCAAAGCCACAGCAATACAAGTCGTACGATACGAAGATCGTAAATTAATCGTTGTCAAACATATTGGTAGTGCACATGACAAAAAAGAGATACAAGCATTAAAAGAAGCTGCAACCGACTGGATCGAGAAAGAAACAAAACAACAACCCCTTTTTTCAAAGTCATTACCCTCAACTAATATCCAACCGAAACAATTACGATATCTTGGATTTCGATATGTCCTCGTGTATGAAAGTTTATATACCTTATGCAAGGTATTCAAGTTTCATTGGTTGCGAAATAAACTTTTTCTTGACTTGGTAATTACCCGCATCATTGAACCGGGATCGAAACTCCAGTCAATAGAATTTCTCAAAGAGTTCATCGGCATTGAACATACACGGCAAGATTTATATAGACAGCTTCCGACATTTCTCAAAATGAAATCCACCATTGAATCGGATGTTCTTGCGATGGCTCGAAAAGAATTCGAGTTCGATTTTTCTCTCGTCTTTTATGATGTCACGACGTTGTACTTTGAGAGTTCCGAAACGGATGAACTGCGACAATGTGGATTTTCAAAAGATAACAAATTCAATCAACCACAGATCGTTCTCGGACTCTTAGTTACCGATAAAGGATTTCCCGTCGGCTATCAAATATTTGAAGGGAAGAAATTTGAGGGGCACACATTAGTGCCTGTTATTAAGCGTTTTAAGCGAAAACACAAGATTAAGACGTTCACTGTTGTTGCCGATGCTGCAATGATTAGTGCCGACAACATCAAAGCTCTTCGCTCTTCAAAACTCCAGTATATTGTCGGTGCCAGAGTAGCAAACCTACCGCTGAAGTGTATCAAGACAATTAGCGCACAACTAAATCAGAAGGACACGACAACAATTCGTTTAGAAACAGATCTTGGTGATTTGGTGTGCGAATTTTCCGCGAAGAGATTTGCCAAAGACAAACGAGAAATGGAAAAAGGAATTGCAAAAGCAGAGAACATTCTCAAGAATCCTGGAACGATAAAGCGAGTAAAATTTATTACATCGGAAAACAATTCCTACACACTCAATTCGTCACTCGTTGAAAAAACAAAGTTACTACTTGGTATCAAAGGGTATTACACAAATCTTTCAAAATCAGAGTCGAGTGATCGTCTTGTTATTGAACACTACCACAATCTTTGGCGTGTCGAACAGGCGTTTAGGGTTACAAAAAGTGATTTGCAGATTCGACCCATCTACCATTTTAAGCAGGAGGCAATTGAAGTTCATACACTCATTTGTTTTGCAGCATTGGCGTTGTGCAAATACTTGGAAATCAAAACTGGTAAATCTACGAAAGCGATTTTGAAATTATTGAAGGGTGTGACTGATGCCACCTTAGTTGATACTTTTACTGGAGAAAAAATAACGCTGAGATCTGACATCCCAAATGAAGTTGATCTTCTCTTAAAAATAATTGGCTATTCATGATTGATTTAGCCTTCTTTTTTGAGCCACATTCTTTGCCATACTAATTTGGACAAGTCGGGAGACGTCGCAAAAACACTGTGCCATTCCATCCCATGATCCAGCCACTCCGGCAGGAATGATCGGACCATTGCCATATTGCGTCCACGTTATTCCATCTGCTGATGTTGCTAGAGCAAGTTGCATCGAACTTCCCTGAACCGCTGTATAATACATTTTATATCCTGTTGCGTCATGGATTACCCTCGGACATTGTAAATCGGTTTCCCATGTGCCGGCAACTCCTTTAAGTACTGGATTCTTCACGTCGATATACCATTTTTCCCCATCAAGCGAAATAGCGCATGAAATACACTCATGTGATTGTTCCATACCCTCAGACAAATAGCCATACCAGGAATAAGAGGTAAACCACATCCGATAGATATGCATTATGCTATCGTAGAGGACACACGGGCCAAATAGATATTGGTATTCATTTGGATTCGATGGTGCGAGGTTGCCTCGTCGTAACACCGGATTATTGACGGATTTTGTCCAAGAATATTGTGCCTTAACCGTGAGTGTTAAACAGATAAGTATAAAAGCGGTAAAAAAAATTATCGATAACGTCCGCATCGTAAATTCCTCCTGCTTGATTTTTTGAGTTGATAAAATCCCTAAGTTTTATTTTCAGGGAAAAAATAGTCTTTATAAAGGTAACTACTGAATAAGATGAATGATATGACTATCATCACATTTTCTCTTTATCCTAAATATATTCTTACGATATCAATGACTTGGCTGAACACACACTATTTCTACCATCCCCTCCTTTTTCTAAAATTTTTTATATGCGCAACATGATGTCTGCCATGCCAGGCGTATAATGCCAGAAGTTGATTCAGCGTCATGACACCGGATTGCGGATGCTTTATTTTCCGTTCGAACATACTTGAAGATAAACCCTTTGTGCTTGCGGCCCAACGTGTATGTACCGCATCTAAGAAATTTAATGAGACTTCAATCGGTCCGCGCTTTGCTTCCTCAATCTCCGCCCATAAAGTTTCTTCATAAGGTTTGATGGTCGGTTCATTTTCAGTCAAGCCAAGTTTGAATCTAATATATCCGTTTACCTGACTGTCTGGAAGATGATGTACCACCTGGCGCACTGTCCAACCTCCATCGCGATATGGAGTATCGAGTTGCGCATCATTCAGGCCTTGCACTGCAACTCTTAATTCATTCGGAAGCGAAGCGATTTGTTGGATATAAATTTCGCGATCTTGATCGCTCACGATTTGAGGTTTTTGGTATTTGCCGATTGGATATTGAATATCTTCATTCATAAAATTTTTTCCTTTTTTGTTTTCTAATGATTATCTGAAATCTAACAAAATAAAAATAAAAAATCCCACCCATCGCTGAGCGGGATTTTCCCCCTAAGGATTTCCCCGGTCGTTCCTCCTATTCGGGATCCTCAAGCTTCTGCAATCGTTTTTGCATTTTTCGTAATTGTTGTTCCATTTGCTTCAAACGTTTTTCGAGATCCTCCTGACTCATCGGATGTCGAATATTTTCGAACCGTTTGAATTCTTGTTGCATTGCGCTATCAAACGATATCTCTTGGTCTCCGACAAGGATAATTCCAGTCGGCCCCGGCGCCATCATCAAACGTATTGAATCGGGAGAATGGAATTCCCACACCATCGGGACCGTCGATCGACTCGATCTTTGATGAATATTCACGGTTCCAGTCTGAACTGCTACGGGAATAGAAATCGGCGGCAGCATACGATCAATCTTCGTTTGCATCATCTCAGGCATGGCGCCAAAATCCCGCTTGATCTCGATATAAAGATCAAGAGAATCGGGAAGCGAATTCGCATATCTATTTACTATTTCATTCTGAGTTCGTGAAACTGATTTAGCAAAATGTTTTGTGTGCGCGTCGGCGTATGGATCATCGATACTTAGATCGTTGTTATTTTTTTTGAATTCGTTTCTTAACCGATATAATTGTCGATTCATTGAGGCAGCCATTAATTGATGCCGCTTCAAGTTGTTAAATATCGACACAGTAATTTCTGCTGTTCGCTTTTGAATCCCGGCCGCATCAAAGTTTTGGATCGCCAGAATTTTAGGTGACGGACCTCCAACAAAATTCTGCGCTACGTGCGGCATCTCGCGGACAAATAAAGTGTCCGGTGTGATCACCACAAATTGTGACGACGGCCCTTTTTCTCTGAATTGAATAATAATCGAATCGTTCATAGGCAATCCGATTGCTTCGGGATCTAATATGACTGGAGACTTTGCCGCAACGAGCAATGCTGCAAAATGTCTCCGCTGCGGTATCGTTAATGTTCGTGCAATGTCGACCATAAGAACTTTATTGATCGCCCAAACATCGGCGTTGATAGCCATGAACTGCGTATCAGGGATCTGCGAGACAACCATGCATTGCGCGAGACGATCCCGATAATTATGCAGAGTGGAATCGAGAGCGATCGATTGAGTCGGATCGAGTCCAAGTTTTTTCACAATACTTTCTTTTGTGATAGAAGGTGCCGAATTTGATGAAGAAAATCCCGCCTGCACGAAGTGTCCCTGTGCCGGCTGATCTCCAAATTGCAGAACCTGTCCTTTTTCTTTATTCACCGGAAGCAATCCGGTTAACGCAAACTGGAACACATCATCATCCGTTAAGGAACCCAGCATCGAGCTTACACGGCCATTGATGATACTCTGTTCGTACCAATCGCGCACATCGGCAGTCGTTTGTTTTACATAGGTTTGGATGGAATCATGTTTGATGAAAAAAGTAATCAGCAAAATAATAACCGCTAACCCGCTTGTGATTGAAAAAGCCGGAATCCATTTTTTTGAGAATGGGAGAAAAGATACTGTCTCTTTGTTTCTCTCATCTTCAATTCTAGCACGGAGTCTGATGAGAAAGTATTCCGACGGCGGTATTTTTTCTTTCGCTGCCACGATGCCCTGCAAACGCCGCAGCCGCAGCAATTCTTCCTGCCACTCAGGTTCACGTTCTAATTTTTTTTCAACGAACTTTCTCTCCCTATCGGTTGCTTCACCATCAAGATAGGTAGAGAGCAGACGTTCGATTTTTTTATCAAGTTGCATGCTTCACTCCTCCACAAACGGCTGCAATACTTTTTTAAGACGCGTACGGGCACGCGCGAGCCGAGACTTTACTGTCCCGACTCCACAATTCATAGCTTCGGCAATTTCTTCGTATGACAGCCCTTCAACTTCTTTTAAGATGATCATTGTCCGATGAGTATCGGTCAGCGAATTCAAAGCTTTATTGAGTGCGTCGTTCACAAGCACGCGTTCAGTTTTTTCGGTTGCTTCCAGATCGGCGGGATGGTCATCCTCTTCGAGTGCATCGAGACGAAGAATTCGCCGGACTTTATTTCGCCTCATCTCATCACGGCACCGGTTGACCGTCACTCTGTACAACCACGTAGAAAACGCAGATTGAAACCGAAACTGCGGAAGTGCCTGATATACTTTTATGAAGACGTCCTGCGACAGATCGTCAACAATTTGAGTATATCCAAGAATTGAAAAAATAAGATTTCTTACTTTTTCCTGATGACGGCGGACAAGATCGATAAATGCATTTTCATCTCCATCTAAAAATCTTTTGATGCACTCTTCATCCGACGCAGCACCATCCGCACCATTTCCCGGTTGGGTCCGGGTGGAATTTGGTGTGCGGTGAGATAGTGTCATTGTTTCATCCGGGCTTTGACGCTTCATTCCTCAATTCCGTTTCATCTTTATTTTTTAGACGGAGCAAATGAGCGGAATGTTCCTTTCGTAAAAAATAATTTTCTTGGAGTCTGCTGCATGGTTGCCATTATATGAGATCCATTCATCAAAATAAAACAAATTGAGGGCTTCGTCTCATGAAAATTTGACTCATGCAACAGGCTCCTTGCATTTTTCAATAAGTTTATTATTCTGAATAAAGACAACAAGAGAAATAACATGCGAAGAAACGAATTCGAAATACTCGATAATGAGGAAATAGACAGATTTTTGAACGAACAGAATTCAGGAATTCTATCGCTTGGAATGTCTGGAAAGGAAGCTTTTCCTTATTCTGTACCTGTGAATTTTGTTTACAATGACAAAGCGATAATTTTCCATTCTTCGTTATTCGGCAAGAAGGCAGAATATTTTCGTGATGGAATGAAAGTTCAATTCACAACGTACAAAGAATATTCCGTGATACCGTCATATTTTTTTGAGAAAGGATCACCCTGTTTTGCCAGTCAATTTTTTAAATCTGTGATGGCATTTGGCGAACTTCATCTTTTAATGGATGTTGATGATAAAATCGCCGCATTGCATCATTTGATGAAGAAACTTCAACCGGAGGGAAATTACGCCGCGCTCGATCCAGTAAACGATGCCGAAATTTTATCTAAGATGATTGTGGGAAAGCTTGATTGTTGTGCGATAACTGGAAAATTTAAATTCGGCCAACATCTGACCGATGATGCGATACAAACAATTATTGAAAAGCTTCGGGCACGAGGCTCGGAAATGGATTACGAAACCGCGAATATGATTCTAAAGTTAAGGAAACCAATCAATTGAACTTTTCTGATATTTCATCTGTCTATCATCAACTATCGACCCTTCAAAGTTCAGCCGGCGATATTTTAATAAATATGTTACAACTTCGTGGTGACGAGGATATTCTGGATGTTGGATGCGGAACCGGAAAGCTGACCAAAAAACTTCGAGGCTTGACAAAAGGGATTGTTGTTGGTACCGATATTTCAGAAGCAATGATTCGAGAAGCACAGAATAATTACGGCAACGATGACATCCATTTCTCACCAATTGATAGTGAAAACTTGGATCGGAAACTCGGAATGTTCGATATTATTTTTTGTAATTCGGCATTCCAATGGTTTAAGAATCCGCAGAAAGTCGTAAGAAATTTTTATTCGCTTTTACGATTCTACGGAAAAGTAGGAATACAAGCGCCCGCAAAACAGATGTATTGTCCGAATTTTATCAAAGCAGTACATGAGGTTGAAAAGAATCTTTTCACGCGAGAACAATTTTCGCACTTCCGGCCTCCGTGGTTTTTTCTGGAGACTGCCAGTGAATATGCAAAGGTATTTCATGATGTCGGTTTTACAGTTTTATTTTCAGAGATCAACACAACGCATTCCTCAGTATCACCGGAGGAAGCTTTTAACATTTTTTCTTCAGGCGCAATCGCCGGATATCTGAATCAAGAATATTACACAAAACCTTTCGATCAAAATTACGCCGACAAGTTTAAGGAAATTGTGAAGCTCTCTCTGATGGAACAGGCCGACGATGAGGGAAAAGTAGATTTGTGTTTCAATAGAATATTCTTAGTAGCAATCAGAGATTAGAAAAATCATCTGCGATAAGAATCCTTGAAATATGTCCTTTGGATAAAGGTGGTGAAACAATGGATTTTTATCGTTAAACATGTATATTATTATCAGAGTATTTTCAATTAATCACAATGAGCCCTTCTATTTTCAGGGAAAAAGGATATAGATTTTATTTCCTCTCAAATGAAGAGGATCGAATCCATATTCATGTGACATGCGAGGATGGAGAAGCCAAATATTGGATGGAACCTCTCGTATCATTGGCTTTATCGCACGGGTTAAGTACAAGAAGGCTGAACGAAATTCAAAAGATAGTGGAGAAACATAAAGATGAAATTACTAAAGAATGGCAAATACATTTCGGTAAGCGTTGAAAATATTACGCCATTAGGAATATGGCTGTATGTAAAAGAGAAGGAATTCTTTCTAAGCTATAAAGATTATCCATATTTTAAAGACCAAACGCTTAATTCCATACAAAATGTCCACTTACTCCATGGCTATCATTTATATTGGCCTGAATTGGATGTGGATCTGGAAATTGATAATCTGGTGAATCCGGAAAAATATCCTCTGAGATTCAAATCGAAGAAGTCTCTGAGGAGTCATTCGAAGGAACGACGAATACCAGTTCGTTAATCTCATCGACAGGTGAAAAGAAAGTTATTTTCTTAATCTCTTTTCAAATTCTTTACGAAATCGCTTCACGAAACTTTGTACAGGCCATGCCGCCGCATCACCGAGCGCGCAGATCGTATTCCCTTCTATATTGTTCGCAACGTCGAGTAATAAATCGACATCGCTCATTGTCGCATCGCCTGTTTCGATTCGCTTAAGTATTTTCAGCATCCAGCCCGTGCCTTCACGGCAAGGCGTGCATTGTCCGCAGGACTCATGATAATAAAAATGTGTGATCCGTGTGATGACCTTAATAATATCCGTATCTTTATCCATCACAATCACTCCTGCCGTTCCAATCGAAGAGCCTGCTGACTTCAACGAATCGGCATCCATGCGAACACCGTCGATTTGATCTCCGCGTAAAACCATCGTCGATGATCCCCCCGGAATGACTGCTTTCACTTTTTTATCGCCGGGAATTCCGCCAGCTACATCGTAAATAAGTTCTGTCAATAATATTCCGGTGGGAAATTCATAGACACCCGGTTTCTTAACATGACCGCTGATGCCGAAAAGCAGTGTGCCGGGTTGTTTCGGCATTCCTATTTTCGAAAACCATTCCGATCCGTTTTTAATAATCACCGGAACATTTGTAATTGTTTCGGCATTATTGATCGTGGTCGGACAACCCCACAATCCGAACTGTGCTGGAAACGGCGGCTTCAATCGAGGATATCCGCGTTCCCCTTCGATCGAATTCATCAATGACGATTCTTCACCGCAGATGTAAGCTCCGGCTCCTTTATGAACGTACATTTCCGTGCTGAATGAACTCCCAAGAATATTTTTTCCGATGTATCCTTTCGCGTAAGCATCAGCGACAGCTTTCTCCATCATCTTCACCCATTGATCATACTCGCCGCGAATATAAAGATAAGCGACATCGATACCCATCGCGTAGCACGCGATAATCGTTCCTTCGATGAGTTGATGCGGATTGAACTCGAAGATTTGCCGGTCTTTGAATGTGCCGGGTTCGCTTTCATCCCCATTGACGCAAAGATATTTTCGTTTATCGGAATTCTTCGGCATGAACGACCACTTCAAGCCTGTAGGAAAACACGCTCCGCCCCGTCCGCGCAAACCGGATTTCTTAACCTCATCGATAATTTCTTCCGGTTTCATAGCAAGCGCTTTTTTAAACGCGCCGTAGCCGCCGTTTGATTCGTAAACTTCAATTTTGTGAAGATCTTGAATCGCCGGCAAAATCATTTTTTGAAATGGAGTATGTATTGAAATATTTTCTGGCATTAGCTTTTCAATATCTTTTTCTCATCTGAAAAAGATGGGTTAAAACCCATCGTGAACTTTTGGGACTTATTTTAATCCACGACCTAAAGGTCGTGGCTATTGCCGATTATGTTGTTCCATCCTTCTGCTTCTTTTCTCCTAAACCTTATCCTCTATCTTGATCTTCTTCTTCATCCTTATCCTAATCCTTAACTTTTCCCCCATCTCATCCAACAGCTTATCAATTTTTTCGAATGTCAGATTCTCGTAATATAGATCGTTCACTTGCATCATCGGCGCAGTGCCGCATGAACCCAGACATTCTACTTCATTTAATGTGAAGCGCCCGTCACTTGTTGTTTCCCCTTTTTTACAGCCGATCTTCCCGGATATGTAGTCGAAGATTTTTTCGCCGCCAAGAAGCTGGCATGAAACATTTGTGCAAATCTGAATGTGATATTTCCCGATTTTCTTTTGGTTGAACATGGAATAAAATGAAACCACGCCGAGAATATGAGCAGGCGGGAGATCGAGCACATCGCCGATCTCTTCCATCATCTCTTCCAATATCCATCCTTCTTGTTCCTGTGCAACCCACAGTGTCGGAAGCAACGCTGCCTTTGAGGTTGGATATCTTTTTCTTATCTCTTGAATTTTTCTTATGCTATTTTCAGTTAACATACCTTGATTCAATCTCTCTCAATCTTAGTCTTTCTCAATCTTGATCTTAATCTCGACCTTGATCTTAATCTTGCTCTCTATTTATCTGCTTCACCCATAACTGGATCGAGACTTCCGATGATCGCGACGACATCGGAAATCATTGCTCCCTTTAACAAAATCGGGAGCGCTTGAATATTGACAAATGATGGGGAACGAATTTTTAAACGCCACGGGCTGCCGGTTCCGTCGCTGTACAGATAAAAACCGAGTTCTCCTTTTGGAGCTTCGACAGCCTGATAGATTTCTCCTCCAACAGGAGGATTGATACCGAAATTAATAAGTATGAAGTCATGAATCAACGCCTCCATCTTTGTATAAATAAAATCTTTTTGCGGTAAAACTTTTTTTGTCATCTCGCGTGCAAGAACTGGCCCGGCGGGAATTTTTTCCAGAGCCTGCCGCAGGATGCGAACGCTTTCGTACATTTCATTGACGCGGACAAAATACCGGGCAAGTGCATCTCCTCCGTTTTGAACGCATACATCGAATTCAAATTTATCATAAACGAAATAAGGATTATCGCGACGCAGATCGTGATCGACGCCGGCGCCTCGCAGATTCGGCCCGGTTAATCCAATAGCGATTGCATCTTCTTTTGTTATACGCCCGATACCATCTGTGCGTTCGATGAAGATACGATTTGTATTAAGTAGTTTGACACACTCGTCAAGTTTTTTCGGGAATTCCTTGATGAACTCTTTAATACTCGCGGCGACAGAATCATTCATATCCTGTACCAATCCGCCAATTCGGGAATAACTTGTTGTAAATCGTGCACCGCAGAGAACATCGAAAACATCCTGCAATTTTTCTCGCTCGCGGAAAGTCCAGAGGAGAATTGTCACAGCGCCGACATCCATCGCCATCGATCCGAGAGCAACGAGATGCGATGCAATGCGCGCCATTTCCGAAACGATAACACGTAGATATTCAGCGCGAAGCGGAACCTCGATACCGATGAGTTTTTCTACCGCCAGTGTATAAGCAACGTTATTTGAAAGCGGCGAAAGGTAATCGAGCCGATCTGTGTGCGGAATAAATTCGTGATACGATGAATTCTCCGCAATCTTTTCATACCCGCGATGAAGATATCCGAGATCAGGAACAACACTCACAACCGTCTCACCGTCGAGTTTCAACAATAACCTTAAAACTCCGTGGGTTGCCGGATGTTGCGGCCCCATATTAAGAATCATCTCGTGTTCAAGCGCTTCGTCAAAAATTACACTTGTATCCTGATTTTCCAGCGCGGCTAGAATTTTAGTATGCAATGCATTATCAATTTGGCTTTTACTCATCTGTATTATTTCTTCGGCAATGGAATGGAATCAGGAATACCAAGAAGCGGAAAATCTTTTCTCAGCGGGAAATATTCATAATCTTCTGGCATATAGATACGGCGAAGATCCGGATGGCCAATAAAAATAATCCCAAACATATCGTACGTTTCACGCTCATGCCAGTTTGCCGTAGACCAGATGTTCGTGACTGTCGGAACTCTCAAATCTTTTACGTCAACCGGAACCTTCAAACGTACGCGTTCATGTGTTTGAATTGAATAGAGATTATATACAACTGCAAAACGATCGGTTGCAGTCGCCATGTCCAATCCAGACAAATCACGGAGTGAATCAAACTTCAAATCATTTTTACAAAACTCACAAATCCGTACGATATCATCTTTTTTAATGACAAGAGTAATTTCGTCACGAAAATCGTTTGTGGATATAACGGAACCTGGAAATTTTTCGGAAATAGCCTGGACGATTGCTGTATTCATCAATTTTTATCCAACGTATATTTTCTCTCGCGTTTTTGATTCACCGGAGGCGATCTTTTCCTGAATTTTAATTAATGCATTTAACAAATTTTCCGGACGCGGCGGGCATCCCGCGACGTATACATCGACCGGCAAAAATTGATCGATGCCCTGGACCACGGAATATGAACGGAACATTCCGCCCGACGACGCGCACGCACCCATTGATATAACCCATTTCGGATCGGGCATTTGATCATAGATTTTTTTCACCACCCGTGCCATTTTGTAGGTGACAGTCCCAGCAACAATCATCAGATCGCATTGTCGCGGTGTGAAGCGCATCGCTTCGGAACCAAAACGCGCGATGTCGTATCTCGGATCTGCCGCGGCCATCATCTCAATGGCACAACACGAAATTCCCATCGGCATCGGCCATAATGAATTCTTCCTCGCCCAAGCCAGCAACGCGTCATACCTGGTCGTAAAAAATCCGTCCTTCAACGGATTATGATTTTCTATCCCCATCGTAAAGCTCCCTTCTTCAGAATATAATAGTACCCGACAAGAAGAATGAGAATGAAGATCAACATTTCGACAAATCCGAATAGACCAAGAAGCCTGAAGTTTACAGCCCACGGATAAAGAAAAATTACTTCGACATCAAATATGATGAACAACATTGCTACGAGATAATATTTTACAGAGATACGTTCATTTGCGCTTCCGACCGGCTCCATACCGCTTTCATACGTAGACAATTTTTCTTCAGTCGGATGCTTTGGTCCGAAGATTAAGCTTGCCATCGAAAACCCTATCGCCATCACAACGCCGATCGCGAGCATAATTAGAATTGGTATATATTGTTCAAGCATCTCATCCTCTTTATGATAAAACAATGGAACCGCATCCTGAGTTGCAGTCCGATGGGTGAAGCATTAAAAATTTATTAAAAATGTATGAAAAAGTCAATGAAAAGATGTAAATGATTCCGATTGATTTTCAGTTCGTTCAATCTAAGATATTAAAGTTTCAGACAAAATACCCGACTATTTCTATATAAATACTAAATATTTGCTGGCGTTGTTAATTGTAAGAAAATCGATTCCTATGTCAGAGAAAATTATTAATCCTCAAACGAGGGGAAAAATACGAAAGTACATTGGCCGTTTTTCTTTGATATGATGCACTCCAAAAAGAGAGGACAAGAAAAATGATCAAAAATATTTTTAACTATCGTGATTGGGGAATAGGAACAAAGATCATTGTTCCAGTTATTTTAATTATTGGAAGCATAGTTTTTTTCTACATCATCCCGAAAGTCGAAGATAGAATCTGGACAGATAAACGTCAATTAACACAAAATATTATCGAGATTGGATATTCGATTGTGTCTGGTTATGCAGACAGAGTGCATAACGGCGAATTCGATGTTGCTGAAGGACAAAAACGTGCTCTTCAAGATCTTAGAAATGCACGATTCGATGGAACAAACTATATTTGGGTGATGGATACTCAACCGGTGATGATTATGCACCCCGCCAAACCGGAGATGGAAGGAAAAAATTGGTATGACTATCAGGACCCCAATGGGAAAAAGTTTTTTATTGAAATGATATCGGTATGCAAAGAAAAAGGAAACGGCTTTGTAGAATATGTCTGGACTAAACCTGCGTCAACCAAACCAGATCCAAAAATCTCTTTTGTGAAATTGTATGCTCCGTGGGGATGGATACTCGGTACAGGTGTGTATGTTGATGATGTGGCAAAGGAAATCAATGCTCTAATATTAACGTCAATATTAATGTTTATAGTGGTAAGTATTATTGCGATCATCTTCGGAATTTATTTAAGCCGGCTCATCGGCAGACCACTAGGAGAATTAACTGCAGGAGCAGAAAAGCTTGCTCTTGGTGATGTGGACGTGGATATCAAAGCAATATCAAAATCAAAGGATGAGATCGGGAATCTGGGATGCGCGTTTAATTCGATGGTTGAGAATATCAAACATCAAGCTGCGATGGTCGAAAAGATTGCAAAAGGAGATCTCTCGGTCGATATTCGAATGTGCTCCGATAAAGATATACTCGCGAAAAGCACCACTCTCGTTGTTAATACACTGCGATCACTGATTGATGAATCCAGATTGCTTACTTCTGCTGCCGTCGATGGAAAACTTAATGTCCGCGGAGACGTGCAGAAATTTCAAGGAGGATATTGGCAGATTGTCGACGGGTTCAATAGTGCACTCAATGCTATTATCCTTCCGGTGAAGGAAGGCTCGGATGTACTTGCCCGCATGTCTGCAGGCGATCTTACAGTCCGTGTCACAGGCGATTATTCCGGTGATTACCAAATTTTAAAAAAATCAATTAACTCACTTGGAGAGTCGCTCGGCAGTACAATACAAAGGCTCGCCGAATCCGTTGCTTCAACTGCCAGCGCGAGTTCTGAAATCTCAGCGAGTACCAAACAGATGGCCGTTGGAGCACAGGAGCAAACGGCACAAGCAACGGAAGTGGTAGGAGCCGTGGAAGAGATGACGAAGACTATAATTGAAAATGCACAGAATGCAAATAAAGCGTTGGAAACTGCTAAAAAAGCAAGTCATATCGCGGAGGTTGGTGGCAAGGTAGTCCGCGAAACGGTTGAGGGTATGAACCGTATCGCTGACGTGGTGAAAAAATCGGCCGTCACAGTGCAGGCACTCGGCAAATCGAGTGATCAGATTGGTGAGATCATTCAGGTGATTGATGACATCGCAGACCAGACAAATCTCCTTGCTCTGAATGCGGCAATCGAGGCGGCCCGTGCCGGAGATCAAGGACGCGGTTTTGCCGTTGTCGCAGATGAAGTACGAAAGCTTGCTGAACGAACGACTAAAGCAACAAAAGAAATTGCCCAAATGATTAAGCAGATACAGAATGATACGGTCGGTGCAGTGAAATCGATGGAAGAAGGAACGCGCGAAGTGGACCATGGAATCGAACTCACACAACGTGCCGGCTCATCGCTGACCGAGATTGTCGATGTCGTTTCGCTGTTGACCGATATGGCAACACAAATCGCCGCAGGCAGTGAACAGCAATCGAGCACCGCAGAGCAAATATCCAAAAATGTTGAGGCGATAAGCAGCGTCACACAGGAATCGGCGGCAGGGACACAGCAGATTGCGCAAACTGCGGAGGATCTCAATCAGCTGACGGAGAGCTTGAACGAAATCGTGGGTCACTTCAAGGCTGGCGATCTCGGGTCCAATATTCAATCAAACGATGATAACCAGGCAAAATCGAACTATGTTGTAAGTTCAAACGGAAAAATTGTGAAGCATGTATAAATGAAAAACAGACCGTTGAGTTATAGAAGAATGAAATTCCTCAACTGCTAGGTTTCCAGATTAGTTTAAAATTATTTTTTCAACTCGATTGATTAAGAATTTTTAAACTTCACAAAAAGAAGCTTCATCTTTGATATCACCGCATCTACATGAATACGTTCAAGGCTTTCTCCACCCTCAGGCAAAACTACTTTGTTTACATCACTTATAGGTTTGAATTTATAGAGATTCCATTCCACTCTTGGATATAAACCGACCGTAGGAATGTTGAATGCAGATGCAATGTGAATGACGGCTGTGTCGGGTGAAATTACTAATTGCGCATGCTCTATCAAACCAATAACATCTTTTATGCTTCGTGAATAAAAAAGCGTGAACCGCGGATTGCCCGCATGAAGCTCTTTTGCAATTGTTTCATCCTGCGGATGAAAATTAATGATGGGAGAATAGCCTGCGGAAAAACAATACCAGCATACTTCCCGCCAATTTTCGACGGGCCACTTTCGGGATGGATTTCCTGCCGATATATTGATGATGGCTTTCGGCGCTGTTATCTTTTTTATTTTGCCGAGAATAAATTTTCGTACTTCAGCATTTATAAAAAGTTTTGGGCGGTCATCTCTCATCGGCACAATGTCAAGTGATGCAAGAGCCTGTAAATTTCTTTCAACTGCGTGACGCGTGAAATTTTCATGATCGGACGGAATGCCAATTTCGAACACTTTATGATCCGGTGAATTCCATCCGATTTTTAATTTAGCGCCGCACAGCCGGGCTAACAGCATACTTTCGCGAGAGCGGTGATCTTTCGGATCGATCCAGTAATCGTACCGTTGGTGCCTCAATCTGAACAAAAGAAAAAGAATTGAAAAGAATTTCTTTCTGTAAATAAAAATCCTGCCAAGGCGCGGGTCATTCTCTATTACTTCGTAATTTTTCGATGAAGCAAGTATATGGAGTTCAGCATCCGGATATCGACGTTTGATAGCTCCGAACATTGGAGTCGTCAGCACCATATCACCGATTCGGCCTATTTGAATAATCAGGATTTTCATCTTTAAAATATCACTGAGTTTTCAATCTCTTTTAATACTTATTTTTATGAATTTTATTATAAGAAAGTTCCTCTTCTGTATGCGGTGGTTTTTCTTCTGCACCGTATCCAATTCCGATAATACATTCAATTTTAATCCGATTCGGTATTCCGAGTAATTCCTGTAAATATTCTTCCGCGCTGATAAAGTCGTCATGCTTCCGCCCGCGAATTTGAACCCAACAACTCCCGAGCCCGAGATCAACAGCTAACAACTGAATATAAGATGCCGCGATGGAACAATCTTCAATCCAGAGGTCAGATTTCGCTGCATCTCCACACACAACAACTGCCAGAGGAGCATTGGCTAAAAATTCACCGCTTGTTGGCCTAGCTATGGCAAATTTCTCCAACGTCGGTCGATCTGTCACAAAAATAAATTCACAAGGTTGTGAATTTCGGCCAGATGGCGCGCGAAGCAGTGTTTCTTCTAAAAGAAGAAGTTTTTCCTCTTCAATCATACGATTCGCATACTTTCTAATACTTCTTCGTGATCGGATAATTTTAATCATAATATCGTCCTTCATAATAAATACTTAGTCCTTACAAATATAATTTAAAATATTAGAAATGAAAAAAGAAAATGAAGAAAATTGGGAGATTAAAAACATAATAAAATTCCATCGCTGTTTATATTATTTGTAACCGATGAGGGACGGAGTTTTGTTAGCAAATGTTTCAAGATAAGGTTAAAACCGTACAGAGTAATGGGATATCGAACAATATTTTGAGCGCGGATTGTTCCCAATTCCAAAATCCCCGCCCCGCTTCGCGACAGAAGGTTCTTCAAGCGGGGCGAGGCGGGCCCGCTCCGCCTGTATCATAAAACTTTTTGCGGCGCGA
Organism: Ignavibacteriota bacterium; assembly: GCA_963835935.1. Classification (GTDB taxonomy): domain Bacteria; phylum Bacteroidota; class Ignavibacteria; order UBA10030; family CAVZMI01; genus CAWIHK01. The sequence continues at coordinate 1,223,763 of CAWIHK010000001.1, read as the reverse complement.
GGCGGGCACAATCCGCAATTACACCGGCTTCATTTAATTCTTCTTAACGATTGGCTGTCGAATGATTGTCTTCAGATTCTGTGGATTACCTCGCCGTGGATCACCAAAATAAATTTCGTGATGTTTCCCGTGCAGTTCATATCCATTTTCTTTGATGAAGGTATGAAGATTTTCCATTGTCGGTCCCTCCTCTGCTTTTGTATAATACTTTTTTGTAATGAATGGCGGCTGCATGATCATCAATGTCCAGAGCCATTGGTCTTTTTTCTCCAACGAGAATTCGTTCATGCTATGCATCCACCAGAGACCTTCAAGCGGCATGACGTGATATTCGACCGGCTTCTTCTCTTTCTTCATCATGAATTTGAGCGTATATGATAACGTGAAGAGAAGTGTCACGGAATCCTTAAACACTTGCGCCTTGTTCGGATCACCTGATCCATCGATTTTGATAAAATTCATCCGGGGAATTTTTAGAATCGACACACTCCCCTTCTTTTGTTTGTAGTACTTCTCGATTATCAGTGAAATATCATTCTTCTTCATCGTTCTACTCATTCATGACAGCGGGTTAATTGGCAAGCAGATGTCCATAACAAATTTGCCTTCCGGATCATTTTCCGGAATGGAATAGTAAATTTCGAAGCAAGGATGATCAGCCGGTTCGAATCCGCTTTTCGGAAGCCACTCGGCAAAGAACCGTTTATATGCTGTTGGAATTTCCTCTTCGGTCCCGTTGAAGGCCATGACCGCGTAACGCCCTCCGATAATATCCATCATTCCGATATCCTTCGGAGGCTTGATGTCCGGTGAGATTGTGACACATGCATAATATCGACATTTATCCGGAGGAGTAACATCGGGATCGTCGTATGATATACCAATGGCTTCGGCAGTTGGAACGAAAAGGGCGAGTGGTTCTGCCCATGATGTTAATTTCTCCCAGGCATCACGAATTTTTTCCGGGAAATACCCCTCAAGATTGGGTACGTATGCCACATGGCGTGGTTCAAATGTTTTAATGGTGATATGCATGGGTATCTTTTTCATTTTCTCGATCATTATATCGACTGTATCATGATACTTAATTCCTCTTGAGTTTGCTTTGCGAAGTTTGCGTCCGTTTTTGTCTTTCTTGCTTTTTTGTATCTTTTCCATCAGTTGTTCTGCCATGACGCGCCAGCAGGTTGGAGACATCTCGAAGTGCTTTTTGAACGCGCGTGCAAATGTTGCCGATGAGGAGAAACCGCACGTGAAAGCTATATCAGTGATTGAAAGAGACGAGCGAGTTGCAAGCATACCTGCCGCACGCTCAAGCCTGAGCCGTTTCACAAAATCGAGAGGTGTTTCGCCGACGATGGAAGAAAATAAACGGTGAAAATGGAATTGCGAGAAACACGATACTTCCGCCAGCTTCTGCAGTGAAAGATTGCCGTCAATATTTTTGTTTACGTATTCTAGTACTTTATGAATGCGTGCGGTATATTCACGCTTCGATTCTGAAGACATGACTGCCATAGAAATCCCTTTACGAAATAAACCTTGCAATGATTTATTGAACTCGAAATAAATTTTTAATCATCGAATCTAAGTGAGCGGCTAATGCACTACAATGACATAAAGGTACATCGGGAAATATTTTGTCCAAATACTTTTGAAGAACATAGAACGAATCGGCGGCAATAATTTCATCGTCTCCCGGAAGATTGTTGTAAACAACAAGTATGAGTTTCAATCGGCGGATAAGACACGCATCGAGACTTAACAAAGTATGATTGATGCTTCCGAGTTTCGATGATGCTACTAAGATCAAAGGATAATTGTTTTCTAAAATATAATCGGCAATCAGGTAATCTCCGTTTAACGGCACTAATAAGCCGCCTGCACCTTCGATCAAGACTATCTCGAAACGATTTGAAAGATTCTCAGTAGATTGTTTCAAAATATTGAAATCGATTATTTTGTCTTCAATTTTTGCCGCAAGATGAGGTGATGAAGCATGAGAAAAAACATACGGACAGGTTATTCCCTTTTCATCTTCTGGGAAGAGATTGCTCTCCATTAACCGCCGGTGTTCTAAAATGTCTTCCGATAAACCCTTACAACCTGTTTGAATTAGTTTCTGAGTAATGACATTCACACCGGACAACTTCAGTTGTTTTGCGAGCAAACCTGTTACGCGTGTCTTCCCGCAGCCGGTGTCGATTCCGCTAACAAAAAAAACATTTTCTTTCATCATCTATTTCTTGCAATTACAATAATTGGATTATAAGTAAGGCTGACTGAATGATCTTCCGTTGAATAATTTTTTGTGTAATCTGCACAAAAACGAATGTATTTATCTTTACCAAAATATTTTTTTTGTAAACTGTTTACACCGGTATATTTCATGTGTTTGAGCACTTCATCTGGCGACTTGAAATATTCAACCCGAGTCCATTCTTCCATATCGATTACAGTAAAATTTCGTAAAAGCAATCGAGTAAGTTCGTGTGAAGATTGATAATTCAGGTTTATCTTCGCAGTGTCTTTCACTTCTTTGAAATTTTCGGGGCCAAAAGTGCTAAAGGCAAAAAGCCCTCCTTTTTTTACAGCACAGAATATTTTTTCGAAAAACGATTCAAGATTTTCAAACCAATGGAAAGTCGACGCTGAAATGACTGCATCTAATTCTTCCGGGAACAACATTTTTTCAGCATCACCCGGAAGAAATGTGAAATTATGGTAATTATTTTTTTCTGCAATTTTCTCAATTTCGGAAATCATCGAATGGACTAAATCATTAATGTAATAGCGACCGATTTTCATATGCTTTAGAATTTCATCGGTAAGAAAACCTGTACCGCAGCCCATTTCGAGAATCTTATCAAACCGGGTTTCACCAGCATTAATTATTTTTTGCACAAGTTTCAATGCTATCTCTTTCTGCACGACAGCATGTTTGTTGTATGTTTTTTTGTTTTTATGAAAACGTTGACCAATAATATTTTTATCTGCAATCATCATTTTAAATATTTAGTACCTCATCCCAGCTTGAAATATTTATAAATGGAAAATGTGGAATTTCCCTCATCACGATTTTCGATTTTCCGGTCCAGTAATTTAGTTGATTTTTAGGAGGGAAGATCATATCCATCTCGCCTATTACTGCCCGATCCCAATTAAGATTAACAAAAATAGATTCACCAATATTTTTAGAGATAGAAAGCAATTCTCTCTTCTGATCGTCAATCAAACGTTTTGATAAGTAACCAGAATAATCGTTGAAATTTTTAAGACCTCCCATCATGCGCATATTAAATTTGATGCGGGCAGTTTCGTTCCATCCATCTAAAGTCTTTTGAAAGATTTTTCGCGGGATGCCGGTTTCATCGTTGACTGGATTGCCGGTTCCATTCAATGCAATACTCTTGCTGATATTTATTTTCAATTCACAGAAAACCTGTATGGCTGCCCAAACTCCCAACGACCAAGCCACAACAAAGATATTCGAATAATTTTCAAATTCTTCTTTATCAACATAAAGATTGAAATAGTTGTTGAACATACAAACATCATAACTCGATGCATCGAGATGTTTTATAACATTTTCATCCATACCCCATCCGTTAAAGAAGAGGATGCATTTGCCATTTTGTTTTTTATTTATCCAGGTTTGAGTCATTTTCTAAAAGTATTTTTGGGATTGGCTTCAGTTGTTCCATGGACATGCCGGCACAGAGAGAAAAACGCAGTCTCGCAGTTCCTTTAGGCACAGTCGGATATCGTATCGGAAGAGCGTTGAATCCGTTCTCTTTTAATTTCAGGGATGCATCTATCGCATTTTTATTACTTCCAAGTATAAACGGAATTATTTGTGTCTCAGCATCGACATTTATTGATTTGGAAAATTGGCCCACTAAATTCTTCAGATGATTTCGTTTATCTTTAAATTCAGCCAGTCTTTCGAAAATAAATTTTGTCCATGCAAGATTAATCGGAGGAAGTGCTGTGGTATAAATGAGGGTTCGACAATTATTTATTAAATATTGCCGGTAAATATCATCACACAACACATAAGCTCCAACCGACGCTAATGCTTTGCCGAATGTTCCTACGATAAAATCACAGTCGCCGATACAACCCATTTCTTCGACACAACCCAAACCATTTTCACCTCTTACTCCAACGGCATGCGCTTCGTCGATATATAAAAGCGCTTTATATTTATTTTTTATTTCAATTAAGTGATGCAAATCGGCTCTGTCGCCATCCATGCTGAAAATGCTTTCGCTTACAATAAAAATATTTTCATACTTCTTAGCCGATGTCTGAAGTATATTATCTAGATGGTTATAATCGAGATGTCTAAAGCGTTGAACATCCGCCTTGCCGAGCAGCATTCCGTCGATAATACTCGCATGAACAAATTTATCGGCAACTATTAAATCGTTTTTACCCGCAAGAGCGGGAAGAATTCCCATGTTGGCATGATAACCGCTGTTGAATACCAGACACGCTTCACGTTTATAGCTGTCGGCAATAACATCTTCAAGCAATTTGTACTCGGGAGAATTGCCGCTTAGCAGACGAGATGAAGTGGAACTGAATTTTAATTTCTTTTGTAAAAAAGAGTCGATGAATTCGTTACGAATATTCTCATCCTTATTCAATCCCAAATAATCATTTGAACTCAAATCGACAAATGAATCAGGAACGGCTTCCGGCAATGAACGGATATTATCCTGCAGTTTTAACTGATTCAGCGCTTCGATGCACTTCTCACGAATTTCCATATAATTTCAAAATGACGTCTGTCATTCCCGTCGTTAGTTTCGATAATTCTTCTCTATTAATAATGTACGGAGGCATAATATAAACCAGCTTGCCGAAAGGTCGTACCCAAATTCCTTGTGCTACAAATTCTTTTTGAATGTCGGCAATGTTGACCGGAGCTTTCATTTCGACGACACCGATAGCTCCTAAAACTCTTACGTCGTCAACAGAAGATAGTTTTTTTAAAGGCGATAATTCTTCCTTCAATTGCTTTTCTATTCTTTTTACATTAGCCTGCCAATCGCTTGAGAATAAAAGATCTATACTTGCGCCGGCGACTGCGCAAGCCAGAGGATTTCCCATGAAAGTCGGGCCGTGCATAAAAACACCCGGCGAAGCTTCCGATATATTTTGAGCGATGTCTTTTGTGCAAAGGGTTGCGGCAAAACTCATATAACCGCCGGTTAAAGTTTTTCCGACGCACATTATGTCAGGAGAGACATCAGCATGTTCACAGCCGAATAGTTTTCCGCTTCTCCCGAAACCTGTCGCAATTTCATCTGCAATCAGCAACAAATTATATTCATCACACAATGACCGCACTTCTTTTAAAAATTGCGGATGATAAAAACGCATCCCTCCTGCTCCCTGAACAATCGGTTCCAGAATAAATGCCGCGATGTTGTGATGCTGCTGTTCAAGTATTTTCTTTACGGGAATAACATCTGCCGGATTCCACTCATCATAAAAACCCGTTGACGGTGACGGGACAAAATATTGCTGCGGAAGTTTATTGTTGAACATATGATGCATTCCTGTTTCAGGATCGCAAACAGACATCGCATGCCATGTATCGCCGTGATAGCCGTGCCGGATTGTGATAAAACTATTTTTCATTTTATCATTTTTAGAGTACCAATATTGCATGGCCATCTTCATAGCCACTTCTACAGCAACTGAACCTGAATCGCAATAAAAAATGTATTGCAAATTATCTGGAGTTACATCAAGAATTTTTTTCGTGAGTTCCACTGCCGGCCGATGCGTCAATCCTCCGAACATCACATGCGCCATTGCGTCCAACTGCGTTTTAATTGCATTGTTAAGAACAGGATGATTATATCCGTGAATAACCGACCACCAACTCGACATCCCGTCGATTAATTTTCTGCCGTCTTCGAGATAAAGATAAACTCCTTCTGCGCTCTTCACCGGATAACAGGGAATTGGGTTGATGGCCGAAGCATAAGGATGCCAGATGTGTTGGTTGTCGATTTCTAATAATTCGTCAATATTCATTTTTTTTACTTACCGATTGTAAAACCAGATGCGGTGAATTCTTTTATATCATCCTGAATATCTGAACCGGTAGTGGTCAGATAATTTCCGGTTAAAGCTGCATTAATGCCGGCTCGTAAAGCTTTTTTCTGAAAGTGTTTGATTTTCATTCGTCCGCCCGCGAATCGTAAATATGCATGAGGATTAATAAACCTGAAGACTGCGATGGTTGTCAGTATTTCAGTTTCAGTAAGATCGTTCTGATTTTCCAGCGGCGTTCCTCCGATTGGAGTCAGAATATTTATCGGGATCGATAAAATATTCAAATCGCGTAATAAGCACGCAAGCTCAATTCGCTGAGCCATGGATTCACCCATTCCTATTATCCCGCCTGAACAAGCCTTCAAACCAATCCTTTGAACTTCTTTTATAGTGTTTATTTTTTCATCGATTGTGTGAGTTGTGCAGACATTCTGAAAGAATGACGGAGCAGTTTCAAGGTTACAGTGATAATGTCCGATGCCGATTTCTTTCAATTTAAGAAGTTGCGATGTATTTATTAAACCCATCGAAGCGCAAAGGCTGATAGAACACCTTCTTTTAATCTCTGTGTATAACTCAATAAGCTGGTTGAATGTTTTTTCGGAAACTTTTTTGCCGCTAATAACCAGAGAGTGTCTGTTCACGCCTGATGCCGCACTTTTTTCGGCTTCCGCGATTGCTCGTTCTTTATTTACTATATCGTATATCTCTATGTTTGTCTTATAAAAAGCGGATTGACTGCACCATTTGCAATCTTCCGGACATCTGCCCGATTTTGCGTTTGTGATGGAACATAAATCCATTTTATCGCCGCAAAAATGATGTCTGATTTCATCTGCGGCCTGATACAATTTTTCTTTATCATTCACCTCTGAGAGCTTCAACCCTTCTTCGAAGGTTAATTGACCGCCATCATATATTTTCTGTTTAAACTTATTGACCATTATTTTTAACTTTCCTGAAATCCCGTGCTATATAATAGTAATTTTCAGAGTCTTTCTCCACACATGACATGGGGAGACGATAAATCGAAAGAAAGATGTTATTCTTCGCAGGATTTTGAGAGCGCTGATTTTGATTTGGGAATTTACCCGCACTAAAGCGTATCATAGATAGAGTAATAATTTATAACGTAGTAAACGCATGTTTCTATGTTGTAGTCATTGGATGGCTGGAAAAACAAAAAAATCGGAACACTAACCTAATCTTAATATTGGAGTATCATTTATGCGCTATTTTGCTTTCATCTTCGGCCTCTTTCTCTTATTCTTTGTTGCTTGCAAGAAAGATGACACAAGCAATCCAGTTCAACCAACCCACAATGATAATTTTGTACTGCCAGACAGTAGCGGCACAATTTCTGCGAGTGTCGGCGATACAATTCAAATCAAAATATTAAACACAGCTTCTGATGGTGGCTACTGGTGGTATGTTACTACTAATTTTGACTCAACGATATCAACATTGATATCATTTAATACTGAAAATACTGGCTCTCCCGAAATAATCGGTGGCCCGACCAATGAAATTTGGCTTTACAAAGTGGTTCATGCTGGCGCCACGTCATTAACGATGAAGCTTTATCGTTCGTGGGAACCCGACACCATTATTTCAACAAAAACCTTTAATCTAATTATTAACTAAACTCGGTTAAAAAGATGGGCGCCCAAAACGAAAGGCACTAACCACTCACAATCTATAACAAACTTTGATAAATTATGGAACATCAGACATCTTCAGAAGTGAGAATCCCCTCCTCTATTCTCATGTATTCTCACAGACATCTCGTTTAAAGAACCAGAAGCTCGTGGTCTTACTGTTATCTATAATTTAATTGGATAGCATTGAGATATTCGAATGTTGTTAAAATTAACTATATAAACAATATCATAATCGGGGGGAATTAAATATGAAACAAAAATCTTTTATACTTTTAATATTTATTATTCTATCTCAATATAGAATTGCTGATGCTCAAATCTATTTGGATTCTACAAAGACAATTGAAGCGAGAGTCGAAGACCTTCTGGGTAGAATGACGCTTGATGAAAAAATCGGACAGATGGTACAGGAAGACTACTATGGATTAGATTCACTATCTCATATCCAAAGATATTGCCTTGGATCGGTATTGTCGGCTGCTGATAACGGGCCTGCAGGCAAAACACCTGGAGCCTGGGCAGATCTTAATGATACACTTCAATCATTCGCTTTGAAAACCCGTCTTGGAATTCCGATTCTCTTTGGAATTGATGCGGTACATGGAATTGGTTCAGTCTATGTCTCCACTCTTTTCCCCCACAACATCGGAATGGGCTGCACGCGAAATCCTCAACTTGTTACACAGGAGACGCAGATCACTGCGCAGGAAATGGCCGCTACCGGAATCAACTGGACTTTCAGCCCGGTCGTCGCCGTTGCGAGAAATGAAAACTGGGGTCGAACCTACGAGTCTTTTGGCGAGGAACCTAATTTAGTAAAAGAGATGGCGGGAGCGGCAGTACTTGGTTTTCAAGGTGATACCACATCTGAAAAAATAAATATTCTTGCATGTGCCAAACATTTTATTGGAGATGGCGGAACCACAAATGGAGAAAACGGCGGGAATACCCAAGTCGATACAGCAACGTTAAAAGCAATACATCTGCCGGGATATATATCCGCGATTCAACAGAAGGTCGGCTCCATGATGATATCTCAAAGTAATTGGAATAATGTTCCTTGCCATGGTAATCATTATTTATTGACTACACTTTTGAAAGAAGAGTTAGGATTTAAAGGTTTTCTCATTTCAGATTATGAGAGTTTCATGCTGGCTCCCGGTAAAACCTATGGAGCAAAAATTACAACTGCTGTCAATGCGGGTATGGACATGGGAATGATGTGTCCGTATAATGGAACTAATTATCAGACTTTCATCGACACGCTCCGCACAAGTGTCGAACAAGGAATTGTATCTCAGGATCGTATCGACGATGCAGTAAGAAGAATTCTCACTCAAAAATTCCGATTAGGTTTGTTTGAACACCCTTACGCGAAAAGATCTCTCATAAGTCAGGTAGGCTCGCCAGAACACAGGCAAGTAGCAAGAGAATGTGTCAGGCAGTCAATTGTCGTTTTGAAAAAGAAAGATGGAATTCTGCCAATCTCAAAAAATATAAAACACATTCACATGGCAGGCCGACACGCGAACAATATGGGCTATCAATGCGGGGGATGGACCATCACTTGGCAGGGAGGCAGTGGTAGTACAACAATCGGCACAACAGTGATGCAAGCCGTTCAAAACGCTGTTCCAAACGCGGAAGTCACTTATTCTGAAGATGGATTCGGCGCGGATAGTGCGCAACTTGGAATTGCAGTTGTCGGAGAGAAACCTTATGCCGAAACAAGCGATAAGGGCAATTTGCATCTTACACTTGCTGATATTCAAACTATCCGAAATTTGAAAAGCTATAATATTCCTGTCATCGTAATTCTTATTTCCGGACGCCCAATATATGTGAGCCCAGTCTTTCCACAATGCGACGCTTTTATTGCGGCCTGGTTGCCGGGAACTGAAGGTGAAGGAATTGCCGATGTACTATTCGGGGATTATCAACCAACCGGCGTTCTCTCTCAGACCTGGCCGAGAAGCGAGTCTCAAATCCCGATCAATGTTGGCGACTCATTATATAATCCTTTATTTGCTTTCGGCTTTGGAATTACTTCGTTGAATGATTCTCCTACAGGTTCAGCACCGGAAGTATACTCAGCAGGCACGACCGTTGGAGGTCAGACGATGGAGATTTCTTTCAACAAAAAAATGATTTCTCCTCCAGTCTCATCATCAGGATTTTCAGTTCTAGCAGATGGAACGACTCCAATGAATATTACAAGTGTTAATTTGAAACCGAATGATTCGACGACCATGGTTCTAACATTTGCAGATAGTGTCAAGAAAGGAAAAACGTACACGATTTCTTATGCCGCCGGCACGGCACAGTCTTACGACCACGGACAATTGGCAGCTTTTAATAACCTGCCTGTTTATAATGTAATGAATGATTACACTTACGTGTCTACTGTCCCGGGTAATATCAAAGCTGAGACATATAATTTCGAACAAGGTATAAGTTCGCAACCTTCAACCGATGTCGGGGGTGGAAGAGTTGTCACATTAATCGACAGCGGAGATTGGGTACAATATAACGTTATCGTTGCTCAATCGGGCGATTATACATTAGAGTATCGCGTCTCAAGCGCTAAACTTGCCGGCAAAATAAATTTTATCGCTAATGGCATATCTCTTTCAACGATAGACATCCCCATAACAGGATCGATTACCACATGGCAAACGGTTTCGACTACGGTGCACCTGTCGGCGGGACCTCAAATCTTCAAGTTGAATTTTGTAAAAGGAGGATTCTTCCTGAATTGGATGCAGCTATCTTTAAGTACAGCAGTTAAAGATCAAGGTACGACCCCGCAAAAATATCAATTGTTGCCGGTTTACCCTAATCCATTCAATCCAACTGCAATGATCTCCTATACACTTCCAAAAAAATCACATGCGACTTTGACTGTGTACGATGTGATAGGAAGAGAAATTGAATGTCTGGTGAATAAAAATCAGGAAGCAGGCGTATATCATTTTCAATTTAGCGGAAATCACCTGTCGAGTGGTATTTATTTTGTGAAGCTTCAGGCTCACGGAGTGGACGGACAGAAAGGCGATTTTGTTGACGTTAAAAAATGCATTCTTTTAAAATAACACGGTACTGTTAGAAGTTCAGAGTTCAGAGTTGGAATCTGATTAAGGATTTCAGCTCTTGAACTCTGAATTGTCCGGAACCGACAAGATGGTAACCAAGTATGAGGACTATAATCTGATATCCGAACATTAAACTCGGAACAAATATCTCATTTTGTCATTACTAACTTTTTCACTGCATGCCAGTTCTCAGCACTCACCCGGCAAAAATATAAACCTGAAGACACCGTCGCTCCGCGATCGTTTCTTCCATCCCATGTATACTCGAAATAACCGGCTTCCTTAGTTTCATCTGCGACCTGCTTCACGATTCTTCCAAGAATATCGTAGATAACGATTTTTACTTCCGATTGCTTCGGTATTTCAAATGCGATTTTTGTTGTTGGGTTAAACGGATTTGGATAATTATCATACAGATGAAATTCCTTCGGTGCATCAACTGTTATAGATATCTCCTTTGTCCATTCTTGAATAACCGGATTACTCGAACTTAAGCGAGCCTTGTTTGCATCTTTTTGCAAAGCCGGTTTATCCGTACTCGTGATTCTGAAATTAAGCTTCTGTTCTTTGCCGACCGGCGCGCCTCGTTCTATCGAGAATGTGAATTCGGCATCCTTCGTTTTTTGGGATAGAACATCGTTCAAGCTAATCTTTGTTGTATCGAATTTAAGCCATGCCGGCGGATTGTCGACTTCCACGGTTACATTCTTCGCCGCGATGTCTGCGGAATTCTCTACCGACAGCGAAATTACATTCCCCTTTGAATTATATGGAATTGAATTCGATTTTTGCGTTTCCCCGGCGATAAGAAGAATGGGTATAATTGTAATGATGAAAATAATATATTTCATGTTTTCCTTTCTAACTTGTTTCATAAGAAATTATTCCAAAAAGCACATCGTTCATTTTTTCAATTCAACCTATCCCACTTCCTCCATTGTTTTCACTATTCAATAAATCAATTATGTATTGCGCAGTATAATATAAATATCCATACGCCTCAGGTGTGATAAAACGTTGATCTTGTCCGCCGATTTTAAAATACACATTGTGTAATTTATCTTGAAATTTTTTAAGTTCCTGGATTGCTTTATCTTTTTTCCCTTTTTGAATATGAATTTGGATTTGTTTTATTTGCTTTTTAAGGCTCTCGACAAATTTATCATTCCCGATTGACGACGATGACGCGTATGCATCTAATTTTATTCCAAGGCTATCGGCTAACTGCGACGAGGTTATACCGGCAGATGGAGGAGGCGGGATGATAACGCAAAGTGTTTCTATTTGTGCAAGTATTTCTTCTCCGGTTTTATTTTGAAGACTAATATCCCATTGATGGTCATCGCCGATGCCTGCGTGCATATCAATAACCCCAAATCCTTCGAAATATGGAAAATAATTAGCTGTGTCGGAAAGATTATATTTCATTTTTATACTATCACGTGCAGGAATTAAGCGTGGATTGAGACAAAGAATATATCTATGCTGCTTTTTAAAAACACAACGTGGAATCTCAGTACTCCCATTAAATTCGCTTTGTGTCATATAAATAAATAATTGGAGATGTTGAAAAGAACCTTTGAGTACTTTTATTGGTTTAAAAGTATAGTAAAAACCATCCCGATCGAAAGAAATAACTCCAGTTTTACCATCTGGATTAGGGACCAAATGGTATTTGTAACAATCTTTTTCTTCCGACAATTCCGCCAACACAATCAAACTTGATCTATCCACTATTTTTTGTAGCGTAGGTGGAATAACCTGCGCATTCATTTTAATTATTGAAAATAAAAAAATAATAAATAAAATAATTCGTTTATAATTTTTCATTTTGCAAACTTGTCTCATAAGAAATTATATATTTGAAAAAAGCATCTGGCTCATCTTTCTTTTCAATTCAACCTATTCCACTGCCACCATTGTTTTCACTATTCAATAAATCTATTATGTATTGTGCTGTATAATACAAATAGCCATAAGTTTCAGGCGTGATAAAACGTTGATCCTGTCCTCCAATTTTAAAATACACGTTGTGTAATTTTTCCCGGAATTTTTTAAGTTCCTCGATTGCTTTATCTTTCTTACCTTTTTGAATATGAGTTTGGATTTGTTTTATTTGTTTTTTAAGATTCTCAACAAATTTATCATTCCCGATTGACGATGATGACGCGTATGTATCTAATTTTATTCCAAGGCTATCGGCCAACTGCGACGAGGTTGTACCGGCAGATGGAGGCGGCGGGATGATGACACAAAGTGTTTCTATTTGTGCAAGTATTTCTTCTCCGGTTTTATTTTGAAGGCTAATATCCCATTGATGGTCATCGCCGATGCCTGCGTGCATATCAATAACCCCAAATCCTTCGAAATATGGAAAATAATTAGTTGTGTCGGAAAGATTATATTTCATTTTTATACTATCAGGTGCAGGAATTAAACGTGGATTGAGACAAAGAATATATCTTTGATTCGTCTTAAATTCATAAAATGGGATCTCAGTACTTCCATGATATTCTTTCTTTGTCATATATATGAATAATTGAGGATTTTGAATAGAACCTTTAATTAATTTTATTGATTTAAAAGTAAAATAAAAACCATCTTCATCAAGATGTATATTCCCTGTTTTACCATCTGGATTTGGAATATTATACCAACTTACACAATTTTTTATATCTAATAATTCCGCCAATACAATCAAACTTGATCTATCGACTATTTTTTCCAATGATGGTGGTATAACTTGAGCGCTTATCTTTAATAACGGAATTACCATAATGAAGAAAAAAATAATTCGTATATGATTTTTCATTTTGCGAACTTGTCTCATAAGAAATTATATATTTGAAAAAAGCGCCTGGCTTATCTTTCTTTTCAACTTGCACCTCCACCTCCACCGCCACTACCACCGCCGCCATTATCGCCACTATTTAATAAATCTATTATGTACTGCGCGGTATAATATAAATAGCCATACGCATCAGGTGAGATAAAATTTTGCCCCTCTCCTCCGATTTTAAAATACACGTTGTGTAATTTTTCCTGGAATTTTTTGAGTTCCTGGATTGCTTTATCTTTTTTCCCTTTTTGAATATGAGTTTGGATTTGTTTTATTTGCTTTTTAAGGTTCTCAACAAATTTATCATTTCTGATTGACGATGATGACGCGTATGTATCTAATTTTATTCCAAGGCTATCGGCCAACTGCGACGAGGATGTACCGGCAGATGGAGGCGGTGGTATGATGGCGCAAAGCTGTTCTACTATAGCGAGAGTAGAATCACTCCCTTTATCTTTCATATCGATGACACCAAATCCTCCAAAATACGGAAAGTAATTACTTGAGTCCGTAAGACTGTATTTTGATTTGATGCTATCTGAGATTGACCGAGGATTAAGAAAGAAAAGATATTTGTGTTTGTCTTTAATAATAATTGACAAACCTTCCGATTGACCACCATATTCCATCTTTTCCATGAAAATTGAAAATTCTTTTGATTTGATATTGCCTTTTAGAATTTTCTTAGGTTCAAATATAAAGTAATATCCATCATTTTGCGACTCCATAATTCCAGTTTTTCCAGATCGATCAGGTATTAAATTAATTTTACTACAATATTTCGCTGATTTCATTTCTGATAGTAAAATAAGAGAAGAGTTCCTCACTAACTTTTGGATATCAGGTTCGATGACTTGGCCCGGCGATTCTAATTTGATCAAAATAGAAATTATTATAATAAATAAAATAATTCGTATTTGATTTTTCATCTCTCTAATTTTCATCGTAAAAATATATTTCTTTTAAAAAACATCCGACTTATCTTTCTTTTCAACTTGCACCGCCTCCACCACCACCGCCACTACCACCTCCACCATTATCTCCACTATTCAATAAATCTATTATGTATTGTGCTGTATAATATAAATAGCCATACGCATCAGGTGTGATAAAACGTTGATCCTGTCCTCCGATTTTAAAATACACGTTGTGTAATTTTTCTTTGAATTTTCCGATTTCCTGTATTGCTATATCTTTCTTCCCTTTTTGAATATGAGTTTGGATTTGTTTTATTTGTTTTTTAAGACTCTCGACAAATTTATCGTCTCCGATTGACGACGATGATGCATACGCATTCAATTTTATTCCAAGACTATCGGCCAACTGAGCCGAGGTAACACCATCTGCAGGTGGAGATGGTATGATGGCACATAATTGTTCAACCTCATGAAGTATGTTCATCCTTGCCGAATCTTTAAGAACAAATATACCTTCGCCATCAAAAATTGGGATATAGAACGCCCGATCCTGAAAATTATGCTTATGCCTTATGCTGTCCGGAATAATCTTTTTTTTGAGGAAAAATAAACATACATCATTTTTCTCATAAAATTTCCCTGGAATTTCAGTACAATACTCTTCATCCCTGAATGCGAATATTTCTAATATCTTCGTGTTATAAATACCTTTTAATACTTTAATTACATCACAACTAAAAATTTTTGATTCCTCCTCAAATGAATCTGGCACAAAAAACATTGTATCAGATTTTACTTTCGACACTAATATTATTTGAGAACTATCAACTAACTCTGGAAGTGGTGAAGGTCCAGTTGTTTGAGAATATAGATTAAATTGAAAAATTAATATTATCGCGATTATTTGTAATATCAATAATTGACGTTTCATTTTTCTAATTTGTCTGATAAAAATTATTTCTTTGAAAAAGCGCCTGGCTTATCTTTCTTTTCAACTTGCGCCTCCACCTCCACCGCCGCCATTATCGCCACTATTTAATAAATCTATTATGTATTGCGCTGTATAATATAAATAGCCATACGCATCAGGTGAGATAAAATTTTGCCCTTCTCCTCCGATTTTAAAATACACGTTGTGTAGTTTTTCCTGGAATTTTTTAAGCTCCTCGATTGCTTTATTTTTCTTACTTTTTTGAATATGAGTTTGTATTTGTTTTATTTGTTTTTTAAGATTCTCAACAAATTTATCGTTTCCGATTGACGACGATGACGCGTACGAATCTAATTTTATTCCAAGACTATCGGCTAACTGCGACGAGGTTGTACCGGCAGATGGAGGCGGCGGTATGATGGCGCAAAGCTGTTCTACTAGAGCGAGAGTAGAATCACTCCCTTTATCTTTCATATCGATGACACCAAATCCTCCAAAATACGGAAAGTAATTATTATTATCTGTTAGATTATATTTTAATTTAATACTATCCAATATTGTACGCGGATTTAAAAAAAGAAGATATTTATGTTTATTTACAAAAGTAATAGTTAAGCCTTCCGATTGAATACTATATTCATTTCGATTCATATAAATTGAAATATTTTGAGATTTAAGTTGGCCTTTTAATATTCTTGTTGTTTGAAAAATAAAGTTGTATCCATCCTCATCTCCTTTCATATCCGCAGTTTTTCCATCGCTTGATCGAATAATGTATACTTTATCACAATATTTCACTGATTTCATTTCTGATAGTAAAATAAGAGAAGAGTTCCTGACCAACTTTTGGATATCAGGTTCAATCACTTGGCCTGGTGATTCAAATTTGATTAAAATTGAAATTATTATAATAAATAAAATATTTTTATTCATGATAAACTCCTTTGGTACATTATAATATTTTTGTTTAAATATTATTTAAACCTATTACAATTTCTAAATCCATAATAAGGTTTAAGGCTATCCGATGTATCGTACGCTTCCTTTTCCATTTTATTTTCCATTCCGTTTTTTTTCCATCGAGCTTTTTCATCATCATAAAAATTATTTTCTAAGGCATGTAATGTGCTATCATATTCTTCGAGAGTTCGCGTCTGAACACCTTTGAAATATGTAAGCAGTCTATCAACAGTAAAATAATCTTTTACAATTCCACTTTGCCATTGTTGAAAATGTTTTTTTTCATGGGTATATAGTTTGTTATAATATCTACTCGTTGTAGGAATTCTCATTTCAATATGACTGCTATCTATGCTTCTTTCAAGCGAATTAACTGTATCAGTTACTATTTTATATCCAATTTCTTTCCCCGTCTTTCCATCTTTGATGATTACCATTTTAGGATATCCTTTAATTATTGGACTATGTGTTATTCCAGCGGTGTCCGGAATCCAAGCCTTAAAATCGTCTGTGACTTGAAAATTGTCATTATCGAACATTATTTTTGATTCTACATTGTAATAACAAGCTGTATCAACGCCACAAGGATTAACATTGTTTGCAAACCATAAAACGGGATTTATAGTAACTTGTTTAGAAATACTGTCGGGTAAAAATTGAATATCAGGCGCATCTTTTGGATTTCCTAAATCGCTCATTGCATCAATTGCCGGTTGCTGTGGTTTGCCACTCCACTTAATCGATGTCGGAGTTGCCATATCAGGAGTAATTTTTAAATTATAATTTGTAGAACTGCCATCAATTGCATTATTATTTTTTGGTTCCAATTGAACATCGACGCAATAAATCGAAATTGTTGAATCGGCTTCCAGGCCTTTTCTATCTATTGCCCGTATGAGGATATCATACTTCCCAGGTTGATTCAAAGTCAGAGAATATGTATTCGTGGCGGTTGTAGATGACACATGCGGAACAGTTCCAACTTTTTTCGAGAGACTTTTCGCCGGAGTGGAAATGCCATTACGAGCTTTTATTATTTTATTTTGAGCAGACGAAGTCGGATTAAAATCAATTGTTACATAATCATTATCATCCGGATCTTCTGCCACGGCTGTAATTGTAACAGTCGTTGGATGAGCCATATCATACTTGTAATATTTTTTATCCGGATCTTTTGTAATGCTGGTTATTACCGGAGGATGATTGCCAGGTATTTTTATTATCCCGGTTCCGATTATCCCATATTCATCCGAGGCATTCAAATTTAAAGTTATATCATCGTTTGTTGTGATTCCATCATCTACATAACTAATTTGCCATGAATTTGCATCATCAAGCGGAATGTTCGAAAGAGATGTTCCCTGGTTACCATATTGATCTTGTAAATACCCATATGTGCCGTTTCCAACCACATTCCCATTGGGAGATATTTGTATGGTTAACTTTCTAGGCACATCTACAGAATTCCCAAGTCGATTTTTCCCAATTACTGCGAAGCCGCTTGTCGTTCCTGCAGATGCCAGGATTGGATTAGGATCAACTTGATAATAATCTATTATTGGTACGGGCCACATATCTGGAATCGAGCCATACATATACAAGCCTGTCCCCTTTGAAGTGTCATCCATTAGTATCTGGTCATCGGCAGTAAATTTAAAATGAAATGAATATGATTGTGCCGGGCCACCGTTTGGTACAGAAGCGCGATAAGCTATAAATCCAGAACTAAAACCTTGCCATGTGTATACTAAATATCCAGCGGCATCGGACACAGCCCATTCATTATTCACCTGAAGGCCAATTATAAAACCTTGGCATGTAATCTCGATCTTTAAGTTATATGGGGTACTCGAATCAGGAATAGATTTTAGTGTCGGATTTGATTGCGGTGAGATAATTATTTTTTCGTTTATACGTGTTTGCGAAAAAATAAATGCTGAAGAAAAAATAAATGCCACAACAAAAAATAAAAAAAGTTTTAGAATATTGTGAGGATGGTAAACTTTGCTATTGCCCATAAACGCATGTTCCTCCTTTGCATAAGTGTCAGATGTTTGAGATAATGAAATTACGAATTTGAAGTAATAAAAATAAAATATGAAATTGCTGGTTGTTTGTCAAGACGAAAATGAAATTTTTTTAGGATTTATTATTTGCAAAAGATTTTGGTCAAGTGAAAATTTTTATTTTCAGAGTTCAGAGTTGGAATCTGATTAAGGATTTCAGCTCTTGAACTCTGATTTTTTTATACCACAAAATCTATCGCTCAGGAATTCTCACGTGAGTTTCGGACATGAACTTCGCTCTTATGATAGACGATCGAGTAAGGTTCGATGCTTTCCGTCACCCACGAAGTTCCCCCAATAATTGAATCGTGTCCGATAACTGTTTCTCCGCCTAAAATCGTACTCCCGGAATAGACGATCACGTTGTCTTCGATGGTCGGGTGACGTTTTTTATTGGCCAACGACTTTTTCACGTTCAACGCCCCGAGTGTAACACCCTGATAAATTTTCACATTGTTGCCGATGACCGTCGTTTCACCGATCACTATCCCGGTTCCATGATCGATGAAAAATGATTCACCAATTATTGCCCCGGGGTGAATGTCTATCCCCGTCCTGTTGTGCGCATATTCTGAAATAATGCGGGGCAAGATCGGAATTTGCAGTTTGTACATTTCATGCGCAAGCCGGTGTACTGCAATTGCATAAAATCCCGGATACGCAATTATTATTTCTTCCAGCGAGTATGCCGCCGGATCGAATTCGAGGATCGCTTTTGCATCCTCATTCAACATTTCATAAACTTTCGGCAGCGAATCGAAAAACTTCTCCGCGAGTTCGGTTATCGGCTGAGAGAAATAGCAAGCGAGTGATTCCAACAGCTCTTCGAATTCCAACCGCAGGTGCATCATGCGGAGTTCGAGTTGCTGTACCGATAAATTATGTCCCATGGTTATTGGAAATAGAAAAGCCACAACCTGATCGATGAAATTTTCGGCTTTCGGCTTGGATGGAAGGTTAACGGAAAAATTCTCGTTCGCTTCGTGTAAACGGGCTAAAAAATCGTGGTCGACCATGTGAATGATTCCTTATATAATAAAAATAATTTAAAACGAATGAAATTAATAATGATGAAACTGGCGTTGTTGTCGGAATTTCAACAACAACAGCAGGTACAGATGCAGGTTAAATGCGCGGGGTAATATATCGTTCTTCGGTTATTCATATAATTTAAATCTAACAAAGATTTACAAATTGTCAACTCTATCACATAAATTGGGCTGCATTCTTTTTTTCTGGGGCGTCAGTCCATGTCTTTCACTCCAATTTTGCGAGTGCTATTGAGCAAACCGCAATCGATGTTGCTCCTGTTTTCTTTAGAACTTTCGAACACTCAAGAATTGTCGAACCTGTTGTAATCACATCATCGATGAGCAAAATATTTTTCTTTTCCACAAACGAAACATCATTTAATATGAATGCCGATTCGACGTTTTTACTCCGTTGTTCCAACGTTAGTGTCGTTTGTGATTGTGTGTATTTTTTCCGCCGGAAGATTTTCTTTTCAACCGGAATTCCACAACTAGCTCCAATACCGCGAGCGATAAAATCGCTCTGATTAAATCCGCGCTCTCTTTGTTTTGAGCGATGGAGCGGCACGGGAATTATCAGGTCGTATCCTATTGATGGAGACAATGACTGCAAACTCAGGCCAACTTCTCGCCCGAGAAAGATGCCGATCTTTGTGAGTCCCCTGTATTTCAAACCGTGGATAAGACTTTGAAGTGGTTTCCCTTCTTCAAAATAGTAGAGAGAAAAGAACCGATCGATTGTTCCGGCTTCCGAGAAACGTTCATGTAAAACCCGGACAGTCTTATCATCGTCATGCACGCGTTCAACGGCGCTCCAACATATCGGGCACAAATAATGATCATCCCGGTTAATAGGAACACTACAATGGATGCAAACGTTGGGATAAATAAAATCTACAATAGATTGAAGAAAGGATTTTATTATTTTAGAAGTGCTTGTCAAACTTCGGTTCAATATTAATTTCATTCGTGCAATTCTCCCGAAGGGACTCCGGAGGTGGCTTTATTTATTTACCGATGTTATGCAAAGAAAACAAATTGCCACGACCTTTAGGTCGTGGAACTGAATAAATAAAACGGAGCGGGCTCGCCTCGCTTCGCCTTTAAAGAAATCGAAAACGCGAGGCGAAGCGGGCTTTAGCCAATAAAAAATATTGAAAATAGGGTTAAAACCCAATATTACTTTTAACCCAGATTTGTCATTAGAAATTCAAACATCGACAACGAATGGCCAACTCATGAGTTTGGCGTTAGACAATAAACCATCAAACCATTTACGCCGATTCATCGCAACCGCGAGTTTGAGTATCCTTTCATTGCCATTTGTTACAATATATGATCCGATTGCGAATACCTTATAGCGAAGTGTTTTTAATTGGTATTGTGTTTTAGATTGAAGGACAATTTGTCGAAACAAACTCATCAAATTGTAACCCATGACCACAAAGTTTAACGCTGCCTCGGTAGCAAAAAAATCTTGAACAGCAAAGCTATCAACTCCAAAATCTTCTTTCAACTCTTTTATTCTATTTTCTGCATCGGCTCTATTTCTGTACAAATCCCATACTCCTTTTGCCGGCAACGTTAGATTGGTGACGAAGCATGAGTAACGATAATTTTTATATACTTCTTCGTCTCCGAATAATCGCAACTGCTTTCCAGTTGCTTTCGGTCGGAGTGCGATCTCTTGTCGGACAATGATCAACCTTCGTGGCTCTTCCCATTCAAGGCTTTGATACATCGTTTCTCCAATTTCAATTCCGTCATCTATGCGCCAGTACTTTTTTTCTCGGACGATAGCAGTTTTCACCGGCTTATAGAATTTTGCCGCAATAATATAGTTGATCGGTTTTTCTCGATTTTCTAAGAATTCTAGTATTTTTTTATCGAAAAACCCGCTGTCTGCTCTGAATAGTCCTATTGTTTTACCTGCTAATCTCTCAAATGTGTTCTCAATAAAATTTAAAAAGTTGTTCGCAGTATAACTATTTCCACTGCGAAGCCAAAAGTTTACCGCCATTCGTGCCTCGGAAATAAATGCTATCAATGGGTGATGGCTATTGCGTCCTCGCTTCTTTGGATTATAGCCTTTCGTCGCTCCTTCTTGTTCTCCATACCGGGTGAGGATTGTTGAATCTACATCTAACGTGTAATTATCAAAATGTATCTGTCGATAAAACCATTGGAATAATTCTGTGAACACACTGTTGTTTGTTTTTTGTGTGAATTTCTTAAAATATCGCTGGAATGATTTATGACCTGCCATCGTTTTCCAACCAAACATTTTCTGTGTCACCTTGTCCTGGCGTGTCACTTCTAAATGTTCATACCGATTTGCACCACTCCATATGCTTACCCAAAAATTGTTGATCAACTGTACCGGATCATAACCTCGGTTTGATCGTTGAACTGGAAGTCCCACCTTTTTTAATGCGGCATTGATTCCTGTTTGCTCTATCAGCTTTTTCATCAATATCATTCCACCCCAAGGGGTAAGTTCTTTGTCGGTATATTCTATCTTTAGTTCCATTTGTCTGTCCGATTTTCTTATGCGTCTCTTTCGGTTTCGTTTCCTGATCTTGTTTCTTTAATCTGTTGTATTATAATGTTTTATATCATTATTTTCTAATGGCGGTCATTAGAGTTTACTCTCTATTGACAAATCTGGGTTAAATGTTCTAATCCACGAGCTAAAGCTCGTGGCAATAAAGGTATTTTTAGCACACGTTTTTTGCATTCTGCGTAACATCAGTTATTCAAATTGCTATATATATCTTCACTCCATTTTTTTCAGGCGGGAAATTTCATCACGAAGCTGAGCTGCACGTTCAAACTCAAGATTCTTTGCGGCTTGTTTCATTTCCGATTGTAATTCTTCAATCATATCGAGCCTTTGCTCACGCGTAAGGTATTTGAACACCCGCTCACCAACCGCAGGCGATCTCTGTCTCTCACGCCGAGCATCGCGTTGATTTTTCACATCGGCAACAGCCGTCGCCGAAAGCACTTCCTCTGTTGTTTTGTAGATAGTTCGTGGTTCAATGTTGTTAATCTTGTTATATTCAATTTGCTTTTCGCGCCGGCGCTTTGTTTCATCCATCATGCGCTCCATCGAACCTGTCATATTATCCGCATACAATATTACTATTCCATCCACGTTTCGCGCCGTCCTGCCCGCTGTTTGAATTAGTGATCGTTCGGAACGGAGAAAACCTTCTTTATCGGCATCAAGTATTGCCACCAGAGATACCTCAGGCAGATCCAATCCTTCGCGAAGCAAATTCACACCGACTAAAACATCAAAATCGCCAAGCCGAAGATCACGCAGAATTCCCACACGATCCAGCGCGTCGATGTCGGAGTGAATATATCGAACACGGATTCCGATATCGACCAAATATTCCGTCAAATCTTCCGCCATGCGTTTAGTCAATGTCGTCACAAGCACTCTCTGTTTTACTTCAACTCGTTTACGAATCTCTGCAATCAAATCATCGATCTGATGTTTAATAGGCCTGACCTCTACTGCCGGATCGATCAATCCGGTCGGCCGGATCACCTGTTCGACAATCACTCCTTTACATTTTTCCAATTCATAATTTCCGGGCGTCGCACTGACAAAAACCACCTGATTGACCATCTGCTCCCATTCTTCAAACGTGAGCGGACGATTATCGAGAGCCGACGGAAGACGGAAACCATTTTCTACCAGAGTTGTTTTTCTGGAACGGTCGCCATGCCACATGCCTCCAATTTGAGGAACGGTCACATGCGATTCATCAATCACAAGTAAATAATCTTTAGGAAAATAATCGAATAAACAATACGGACGCGATCCGGGCGGGCGGCCGGCAATGTGCCGCGAGTAATTCTCGATCCCCGAACAATATCCGACTTCTTTCATCATCTCGAGATCGAACTTGGTACGCTGTTCAAGCCGCTGTGCTTCGAGAAGTTTGCCGAGCCCGCGAAGATCCGCCAGCCGATTTTTCAATTCGATTTCGATATCTCGAATCGCGCGTTCCATAGCTTCGGGCGATGTTAAGAAATGTTTCGCAGGATAGATGACTTCATATTCACTTTCCTCGATTACTTCGCCTGTGAGATAATGGATTGTTGATATGCGTTCAATTTCATCCCCAAAAAATTCAATGCGTAATGCTTCTTCAGCCTCGTAAGCTGGAATAACCTCGACCACATCGCCCCGAACACGAATACTTCCTCGAGTAAAATCCACATCGTTGCGATTGTAATGGATGTTGATGAGCCGTTTGAGAAAATTATTTCGATCGACCCGTTCGCCGCGCTGAATCGTCACCAGTTGTTCAACCCAATCCTGAGGAGCGCCGATTCCATAAATGCAGCTAACTGAAGCAACGACAATCACATTCGGATCGCCGCTCAGCAATGCACTGGTGGCGCGCAATCGCAACCGGTCGATTTCTTCATTCACGCTTGAATCTTTTGCGATGTAAGTATCTGTCGACGGAATGTAGGCTTCCGGCTGATAATAATCATAGTAACTGATAAAGAACTCGACTTTATTCTGCGGAAAAAAACTTTTAAACTCACCGTACAGTTGTGCCGCCAGAGTTTTATTATGCGACATGATGAGAACCGGTTTGTTGACATTTGCAATCAAATGGGAGATCGTGTAGGTCTTCCCGCTACCCGTGACACCGAGAAGTGTCTGAAATTTATCTCCTCTTAACACGCCTTCGGTTAATTGGCGTATTGCTTCCGGTTGATCGCCACTGGGTTGATAATCGGATGTGAGTTTAAATGGCATAGCATTCTTAATTCTAAATTATCTAGTCTTTTACCTTTTCTTCATTGACGGGTATCGTAAAATAGAATGTTGTCCCGATTCCCACCTTGCTTTCCGCCCAGATTTTTCCGCCGTGCGCTTCTACCATTTGTTGTGTAATTGCCAAACCGAGTCCCGTACTCGTTTCGCCGCCGGTAGGACGATTGCTTAAGCGGGAAAATTCCTTGAAAAGATTTTCTTTTTCCTCTTCGGGAATTCCCGGCCCCTGATCCGTCACACCCACGAGAAGATTTCCATTTTCCATTTTGGCAGAGATTGTCACTTTCGTCCCAGGTTTCGAAAACTTAATTGCATTACTCAGAAGATTCCCGAGGATTTGTTTGAACCGTTCCTGATCCACTTCTACCATCGGAATATCTTCGTGTATGTTTTTCTCAATTTTTATTCCCTTCGAGTCTGCCTGGTACTTGAACATATTGTGCGCTACTCTCAGAAGTTCGTTAATATTGCTCCACACTTTATGCAGCGAAAGTTTCCCGCTTTCGATCATACTCACATCAAGCAAGTTATTGATCAATCCGAGCATGGACTCAAGCACTTCATCGGTTTCAGTAAGCAACTCGCGTTGACTTTTTGTAATCGATCCGGCGTAACCTTCCAAGAATAGATTGATGAACCCTTTTACCGATCCCAGAGGATGCCGTAAATCATGAGCGACTATTCCTAGAAACTTATTTTTTACTTCATCTATTTCCAGCAGTTGTTGATACAATCTTCCTTTTTCTACAATAACAGAAAATTGACCGGCTATCTGTTTAAAAATCCCGGGATGGACATCTTTATAAGTATTTTTTTGCATGCTGGAGAAAAAGATAAAGCCGATCGGTTTTCCAATCGCAATAAGTGGACATGTCAAACTCGAGCGCATTCCCTCTTTCACAATCCTTTGTGTAGAATCCGAAGATGGGTGCTCTTTTAAATATTCTTCCAGATCGTTCAGTATGCGAGGTTCTTTTGATATTACTATTTGAGCAAGACTGCTGTTTTCAAGATCGCCCGTATAACCGATTGGAAGTTCCATCACCGGCACATCCGATTTCGCCCATCGCGCCCGAACCGTTTTACCATCGGCTTCAATCAGTGAAAATCCAATCCGGTTATAAGGAATCATCGGACGGAATGTATCAAACACTTGATCCAGAATTTCATCCAACACGAGACCGGCGTTGATGCGTTCAGTCAAGCTGGAGAGCTTTGCCATCTCCTCAAACTTTTTTTCCATAACGTAAGCGAGGCCGTGCAGTTCAACACCCAATTTTGCAACTTCATCTTCACCTTCGGTAGAAATGGCGATATTGAATAAACCGCGGCGCATATCTGCGGCGGCTTGCTGAAATTTAATTATTCGTGGGTCAATCATAATTCTTCCTCACCTGCGTACGATTTGTATGATATGAAAGATAAAAAAATTTTCAATAAAATAAGCATTGAAATCAAAAAGCATTCGTTTTTACCCTATTTGCGATAATATCCATTCATTTGTATATTAATTTATGAATCCTGAACTTGAACAATCCGAAAAAAAGAGAATAGCACGAAGTTCCGTCGTTGCCGCGATTTTTTTAACAAGTTTTAAATTGTTTGTCGGATTCAGCACAAACAGTCTCGGCATTCTTTCTGAAGCCGCACATTCCGGACTTGATCTTATCGCTGCATTGATAACACTCGTCGCAATCACAATTGCCGACAAACCGGCCGATGAAGACCACCGTTATGGTCACGGAAAAATGGAAAATTTGTCGGCGCTTGTTGAAACATTACTGCTTGTAATTACTTGCGGATGGATCATCTGGGAAGCGATTTCTCGAATCATTTCTAAAAGCACACACATCGATATGTCGATGTGGGGTTTTATTGTCATGGCAGTTTCTATTGTGGTGGATTATTCGCGCTCAAGAGCTTTGATGCGTACCGCAAAAAAATATAATAGTGTGGCTCTCGAAGCCGATGCATTGCATTTTTCGACCGATATTTGGTCATCGCTTACTGTCATCGCCGGATTGGGATTTGTCGCTATAGGATATTCCATATTCGATTCAATAGCCGCGTTTGCAGTTGCACTCATTGTTTTATTTATCAGCTTCCAGTTAGGCCGTCGGACACTGGATGCATTGACTGATCGCATTTCACCGGAGCTTACAAAAAAGATAGAAGCGGCAATCCGATCCGTTGGCGGTGTCGTCGATGTAAAACAGGTCAGGGTTCGTCCTTCCGGTGCACGGTATTTTGTGGACACGACAATAGCAATCCGTCGAACGTCACCATTCGAACTTGTGCACCAAATCATGGATCGTGTTGAACGTTCAGTGCGCGAGGTTGAACCAAAGGCTGATATCACAGTTCATTCGGAACCTATTAAAACTTCCGATGAAACGGCAGTCGAAAAAATTCAGATGATTCTTCTAAAACACGATTTACGTTCTGCCAGTAATCTTGAGATTCATGAATCATCCGGGAAATATTTCGTCGATTTTACGTTGCAATGTCAGGAGGGAACATCTTTCGAAGAAGCGCATGCGATCAGCGATCAACTCGAGGATGAAATTCACGCCGAGATTTCATCGGTTGAGAAAGTTACCATTCACATCGAGGAATACTCCCCACCTGAAGAATCCGTACACGACGTCACTAAAATTGAAAAACAATTATGCGCCAATATCCGCAGCGCCATTCTGAAAAATAAACATATACGAGCCTGCAGCGATCTTACATTGTTGCAGGAAGGAACCGAATACCGGATGTCGGTGCATTGTACGGTAAGCAATTCGCAAAGTGTCGGCGAGGTCGATAATCTTTTGACCCAATTGGAAGCGACGTTGTACAAGAAATTTCCGCAACTACATAAAGTGGTAATTCATGCTGAACCTGAATAGAGTATAAAGGTGTTTGTATGTGGTCGAACCTCATTGAAGTAATAATTCGGACAACGGTGGTATTCGTTGTGATTTTATTCGGTCTCCGGTTAACAGGTAAACGCCATGTCGCACAGCTTTCGCTTATCGATCTCGTTCTCATTTTACTTATCAGCAATGCCGTTCAAAATGCAATGGTCGGCTCAGATTATTCTTTGCTCGGAGGAATAATTGCTGCCGCTACCCTACTTATATTGAGTTCAATTTTCACAAGGATTCAATACAAATACAAAATGCTCGAAAAAGTATTTGAACCTGATCCGACAATGCTTGTTCACGCCGGTAAAATTATTAAAAAGAATCTCGAGAAAGAACAAATCGCAGTTGATGAATTAGAGCGTGCAATTCGTGAACATGGATTTGAAACAATCGAAGATGTTCAAACAGCCGTGATGGAAGTCGATGGTACAATCAGCGTCATTCCAAAAAATGTACACGAGAAACGGATCGAGTCGTTCAAATACCTTCGCATGAAGCATCAGAAAGAGGAAAGAAAATAACCGATTTTTGGTGAAGATAAAAATTCAAGTTTTCGAAACTCCTTCCGATAATATAATATTATAAGAAGTGATCAGGGAAGATCTCTGTTTTTCTGTTGAACATGAACAGAGCGTTTGATAGATGATAATTTCGTCACAAACTCCATCCATTTCTGATCCATACAACACTGATTCGGTTTTCAGAAAAAAAACTCAACAAGATAATTCAAATCCTTCTGGTAGTACTGCAAAAAGCGCCAATCAACAAAAAGTACCGGGAATAAATAATCTCACTCCAGAACAACAAAAAGAAGTAAACGAACTCAAAGCCCGCGATGCCGAAGTTCGCGCTCACGAAATGGCTCACATAATCGCCGGTGGACGATACATCCGGGGCGGAGCACATTATTCGTACGGGGAAGGCCCGGATGGAAAGGAATATGCGATTGGCGGCGAAGTCTCTATCGACACATCGCCAGAATCGACGCCTGATGCCACGATTGCAAAAATGAAGGTTGTGGAACGAGCAGCCCTGGCTCCTGCCGATCCGTCATCAGAAGACCGAAGCGTAGCCGCGGAAGCAGAGAATGAAATCATGGTAGCGGAACAAGAGAAGGCGCAAGAATCCACGGATTCAAACCAACAATCGAGCGCTGTAACACCGCATAAAAAAAGTGCGGTTCAAAAGACAGATTCAACTCAGGACACTAAAACCAACGGTTCAGTTGGAACATCGACCGACAGCGACACATCCGTTGAAACAACAAATTCTGATCCAACTAAAACAAATGCGAATATTAGTGATCAGCCATCGCCACCAACGGATCAAACGAATAATGGTCAAACCGCAGAAGCGGCAGCAATCAATAAGATGCTTGCTTCTCAAGATCAAAAAATAAATAACTCAGATCAAACAACAACCAATCCGGACACTCGGACACCGCAGGAGAAAAAAGTTGATAATGCAGGTGTAATAAAAATATCAACCGGGCAAAAAGATAAAGCATCAGTTAAAAATGTTTCCCCACGAATAAAATTATCTCAAATTCCACTCGTGTACCAAAAATATTCCACCAACCAAAAAAATACTGCACGTGGTTCTCTAGTTAATTTCGTCGCTTAGCAAACTATTGAAGAATTAAACAATGTGAAGTACGATTTTTTTAAAATCCGCTTTGTAATAAAGTCGAGACTTATTATAAAAGTTCCTACTTACTCTGTGCAACCCGAAATCCACCGCTGAAATTTCGGATGCTGGGAGCGGCTTTCACACGATAATGTGAAGAGCAATAATTTTCGCTGCTGCTGCATGAACCACTCCGAAGCACACGGCCAACACCGGAAGCAGGTCCTGTCGGATTTTGCGCGGGGCTTGATTCGTAATAATTATTTTGATACCAGTCTGAACACCATTCCCACACATTACCACTCATATCGTAAATCCCTAATTCGTTCGGCGTCTTTGTGCCGATAGAATGTGTGCGATTCCCGGAGTTTTCACAAAACCATGCAACGTCATTCAAATTATTACTTCCGGCATATTTAAAGCCTTTCGATTTATTCCCTCCGTGTGCAGCATATTCCCATTCAGCTTCTGTTGGCAACCTCTTCCCTGCCCATTTTGCGTATGCGTTGGCCTCTTCCCAATTCACGTTGACTATCGGGTTATCATCCTGCCAGCCCCAACCCGGTTCCGGCGGCATCGGTGCGCCGGTTTTTTCACAAAAAGTGCGATATTCTGAAACCGTGACTTCAAACTTTCCGAGTAAAAAAGATTTTACATAAACTTTATGCACAGGTTTCACATCAGCAGAACCATCATCACTTCCCATTTCAAAAGAGCCCCCTTCAACTGCCACCATCTCCCCCAATTTTATTCCTTCAGGTGAAAAATATTCGGTTGAACCTACAAGACTCTTTTCCCAACCAAACGTGATTATTAATAAGATGCTTGTAATATAAAATGTGACAGAAATTTTCTGTTTTGATTTTGATCTCATGAAATCCTCCCTACATAAATCGAAGAATTCGACAAAAACCTTCCATCCGCAAATCGACGTTCTCGGGTTCGACTCAATATTATTTTCGGATGAAAGCGTCGGAGACGTTAGAAATAATCGTAGCGAAAATAAAGATTTTCTGAGGAATATTTTAAAAAAAACGATACTATTTCGAACTTATTATATGCCTAGTTTGTCGTAATTTTCTATTAAAGAAGGCGGCTCTATTTTAGTAACAACAACACCCACTTCCTCCAGCATGTTGCGTAATGAGGGATAGTCATAAAGATAAAACACTCG
This sequence comes from Ignavibacteriota bacterium, assembly GCA_963835935.1. Lineage (GTDB taxonomy): Bacteria > Bacteroidota > Ignavibacteria > UBA10030 > CAVZMI01 > CAWIHK01. The sequence goes on along the minus strand of CAWIHK010000001.1, from coordinate 1,193,672 downwards.
CGTTATTCCTGCGTTAATAATCAATCGCTGACACATGTCGCATGGAAATAAAGTTGTATACATCGTTGCATCTTTTGTAGAAATTCCCTGAAACGCCGCCTGAACAATCGCGTTTGCTTCGGAGTGCGTTGCCGGACAAAGCGAATGACCTTGATTACTCTTGATGTTTTCAAGATCTTTCACGCACGGTTCGCAATACTTGTGCGTATAACCTTTTGGCGGTCCATTATAGCCGGTCGAAATTATATGTCCATTCTTTACCACAATTGTTCCAATCTTATGACGGCTGCAAATCGATCGTGCTCCCGCCATCTTTGCCATCATAATGAAATACTCGTCTTTTGAGATTCGATTGGTCATCGATTGTGGCTCCTGAATAATGATTCCGTCATAAAATATTTTTTACGAATCTACTGAAATGAAAAGACAGAAGCAATATTTTTTCCACTATCCATTCCTCAAAAAAAATATCTTCCATTATAAAACCGCTGAAACAAAACTTTAAATTTACCCTTCTACAACCAGAGTCTGCTTCCTCTAAATCACAAAGAATCGCGTACAATCATCATACAGTTGACTTTCGAATCAAAATTTTATAATTTTTATTAATGAGAAATATTTTTGAACGGCCGCATATTTTACGCCGTGTATCAAATCTGCGTGTAATCCGCACTGTTTTTCCTTTCGGAACAGAATATTCGGATCGCTTGTTGAAATAGACAAAACCGTTTTTAACTAATGTTATCAGAAGAAGAGGTTTTTTTAGGATGAATCTTTCAAAGAAAATTATTCAACGACATATTGTAAATGGTGATTTGACGGCTGGTACGGAAATTTCCATTCGTATCGATCAAACATTAACACAGGATGCAACTGGAACGATGGCATATTTACAGTTTGAAGCTATGGGCATTCCACGTGTTAAGACAAAATTATCCGTTAGTTATGTCGATCACAATATGCTGCAGCAAGATTTTATGAATGCAGACGATCATCAATATCTGCAGTCGGTCGCAGCAAAATATGGTATTTATTTTTCGCGGCCGGGGAATGGAATTTGTCATCAAGTACATCGGGAACGATTCGGCGTTCCCGGAGAAACTTTGATCGGTTCAGATTCTCATACTCCAACCGGCGGCGGATTGGGAATGATTGCTATCGGTGCTGGTGGACTCGATGTTGCTTTAGCAATGGCCGGCGAGCCTTACATTTTAACAATGCCGAAAATCCTCGGCGTCAAATTAACCGGACGATTACGGGATTGGGTTTCAGGAAAAGATATCATACTGGAATTATTGCGCCGTCTCACGACAAAAGGCGGGATAAATAAAATTATAGAATATTACGGCCCGGGCGTTGCCTCTCTTTCAATGGGAGACCGTTTTACAATTACAAATATGGGCGCAGAGTTGGGCGCAACAACTTCCATTTTCCCAAGCGATGAAATCACTCGCGCTTATCTTAAGGCGCAAGGTCGTGTTGAAGCATGGTCGGAACAAAAACCGGATCAGGATGCAACATATGATCGAGTGTCGATCCGGCTTCATTACGAAAAAGATATTCGAGCTCTCTCAGCTTTACAAGAAGGATGTGCGATTAATCTTTCAATATCGAAAACTGACTCAGCCGGATTCGTTTCTGCCGAGTTCGATGGATTGGAAATTAAACTCAATAAACTAGAACCGATGATTGCCCAGCCACATTCACCGGACAACGTAGTGCGTGTGAGCGAACTCGAAAAGCAAAACATCAAAGCAGACCAGGCCTGCGTCGGATCGTGTACAAATTCTTCGTACTACGACTTAAATATTGCAGCGCAAATGTTAAAAGGTAATTCTGTCCATCCGAACACATCATTTACTCTCACCCCAGGTTCGAAACAAGTTTTTGAAATGATCGCACGCCACGGACAACTTGCGGACATAATTGCAAGTGGAGCGCGTATTTTAGAATCTGCCTGCGGTCCTTGCATCGGAATGGGACAGGCTCCGCCATCAGGAGGCGTGACTGTCCGCTCATTCAATCGTAATTTCGAAGGCCGTACCGGAACAGTCGATGCAAAGTCTTATCTTGCTTCACCAGAGACGACTACTGCAGTCGCCTTATCCGGAAAAATTTCAGATCCGCGAAACGTTGCAAGAAAGAAAAAAATAAAATTTCCGGGACGTACAGAACCGAAAACATACATGACGAACGATTCCATGATTATTCCGCCTTCCAAAAATCCCGAAGAAGTTGCAATCGTTCGCGGGCCAAACATAAAACCGATTCCACGGTTTGATGCGATGCCTGAAACATTGTCGGGCAAAGTACTGCTGAAAACCGGCGATAATATTTCCACCGATCATATATCACCTGCCGGGGCAAAAGTGCTCCCATTACGATCCAATATCCCGGCGATATCGGAATTCACTTTCACACGAATCGATAAAGAGTTTCCAGCGCGCGCGAAAGAATGGAATGGCGGGTTCATTGTCGGTGGGGATAACTACGGACAAGGTTCCTCACGCGAGCACGCGGCATTATCTCCAAAATTTCTTGGAGTGAAGGCAGTCATCGTGAAACAATTCAATCGTATTCATCGGTCCAACCTTATCAATTTCGGAATTCTCCCACTTACATTTTTGAATCCCGATGACTATGAAAATATTTCGTTTGGAGATGAATTAGAATTAAAAGATGTCAGAAAACAATTGGAATTATCTTCCGGTCAAAATGGAACTCTTATACTTGAGAATAAAACAAAGGGCATATCAATTTCTGTCGCATATGATTTGACATCCCGTCAAAAATTAATTTTATGCGAAGGTGGTTTATTAAATGTGGTGCGAAAAGCACGCCAGGCTACAGAAGCCAAATAAAAATTACAAGCTGATTAAAGGAGAAAAACGGATGTCATTATATGAAAAACTTGTTACACCAACGAATGGACAAAAAATTACTTTTAGCGATGGAAAATTAAATGTTCCGGATAACCCGATAATTCCTTTCATCGAAGGCGACGGCACCGGTCCCAATATCTGGCGCGCTTCGCAATTGGTTTTCGATGCCGCAGTGCAAAAAGCTTACGGCGGAAAACGCTCGATTGCCTGGTTTGAAATTTACGCGGGTGAAAAATCAAATCAGATCTATGCACCAAATACATGGCTGCCTGAAGATACGCTGACTGCAATCCGGGAACATATAGTTGCAATCAAAGGACCCTTAACGACACCGATAGGCGGCGGCATCCGTTCAATTAATGTCACACTCCGCCAGCTGCTTGATTTATATGTCTGTCTCCGTCCCGTTCGATATTTCCAAGGAGTTCCCTCCCCTGTCAAACATCCGGAATTAATTGATATGATTATCTTCCGTGAAAACACAGAAGACATTTATGCCGGAATAGAATGGAAAGCAGGAACACCCGAAGCAAAAAGAATTGTCGAATGGCTTCAGAATGAGATGGGCGTAACAAAAATCCGTTTCCCAAAAACATCCAGCATCGGTATTAAACCAGTTTCGGAAGAAGGATCGAAGCGTTTGATTCGCGCGGCGATCAAATACGCTCTTACTCATAAAAGAAAATCAGTTACGATGGTGCATAAAGGCAACATCATGAAATTTACAGAAGGTGGTTTTCGTGATTGGGGTTATCAGTTGGTGAAGGAAGAGTTTTCCGACAAAGCAGTTACATGGCATGATTGCGGCGGAAAAGTTCCGGAAGGAAAACTGCTGGTGCAGGATGCGATCGCAGATGCATTCTTACAACAAATCCTGACGCGTCCGTCCGAGTACGATCTGATCGCTACTCTAAATCTCAACGGCGATTATATTTCTGATGCTCTCGCTGCACAAGTCGGCGGTATCGGAATAGCACCAGGCGCGAATATTAATTACGACAACGGTTATGCAATTTTTGAAGCAACACATGGCACAGCTCCAAAATATGCCGGGCAGGATAAGGTAAATCCCGGTTCGGTTATTTTAAGCGGTGAAATGATGTTCAGGTATTTAGGATGGGATGAAGCAGCGGATTTGATCATCAAAGGACTTGAGGAAGCAATCAAGGCAAAGACTGTAACGTATGATTTTGCGCGATTGATGGAAGGTGCGAAAGAGATTAAGTGCTCAGAGTTCGGAAGAGCTATCATAGAGCGAATGTGAGATATATAGAAGTTGAAATAATGAATACCATTTTGTATAATAGAATTGCATTTACACAATTGACTTTATACTATTTTTTAACATAGGGGCTTCTTAAAATGAAAAAGGCTGGTATAAATGACTTTAAACCTAAAATTTTATGGCTCTCTGGTGTATTTTGGTTTTTTCTAATCGCAGAAATATTCTGTATTGGCTTTGTTGTATATTATTGGAAAGAATTGCAATCGTCTGTCGAAATATCAAGGAATGACGCAATACTTCAAGCAGTCTTTGGTAACTCTATTGTTTTAGGTTTCATTCGTTCTATGATAATTTTTCTCGCACCATTGATATGCTACTTGGTACTTGCACTCTCGACGAGAATTATGTATGCAAAGAATATTCATATTCCGGGTCTAGATATCGAAGCTGTTACAGAAGGGTTAGAGGGACTCAATGAAACTGAAATTGATTACGAAAAAATGAAAGAAAACTTCGACAAAGAAAAAGCAGAAATGCGGCAGATACTCGAACAGGTTATCGATACTGTCAAACAAAAGAGGAGTGTAAAAAAATGAGCGACTTACGATCAGAAATAGATAAAATAATTAAAGTAGGAGTTAAAAAAGACCTGGAGACAAAGGTTATTGTCGATCAGATATTAGCTTTAATGACACAAGAAAAAAAGCATGAACATGTTTCTGCTAAAGAGTTTGAGGAACTTCTAAGAGAAGGCAAACAACGTATTCGAGAGATAAGAAAATTACTCATTTCAAGCATCTCAGGTTCGGCAGTCTGATAGTCCCAAGAAGTTTCATGCACTTGAAATACTTTCGCTGATTTCGTATACTACAATCCCGTCTTTCTCATCGAAAGCGGGACTTTTTATTATGGGCAATGAATCAACACATCAACTGCCGGAGCTTGACGAAAACAATACAATGACGACAGATCGTCCGGCGAAGGTCGTTTTGTTCAATGACAACATCCATACGTTTGATGAAGTCATCGGTCAATTGATAAAAGCCACCGGATGCACTCATGATCGGGCAGAAGCTTACGCTTGGGAAGTACATACAAAAGGAAAAGCGGCAGTTTTTGAAGGCTCTATGGAAGAATGCATACGAGTAATAAGTATTTTGGAAGAAATAGCGCTTCACACACAAATAGAAATGTAATTTGAAATTAGAGTTCACATGACATCACAAGAAATTAGATCGAGCTTTTTAAAATTCTTTGAATCCAAAAATCACCGAATCGTTCCAAGCGCTCCGGTTATCCCGCACGGCGATCCGACATTGCTATTCACAAATGCCGGCATGAACCAATTCAAAGATATTTTTCTCGGCCTGGCAAAACGTGATTATACTCGCGCGGCCGACACACAGAAGTGCATCCGAGTCAGCGGTAAACACAATGACCTCGAAGAAGTCGGGCGCGATACGTATCATCATACATTTTTTGAAATGCTCGGCAACTGGTCGTTCGGCGATTATTATAAAAAGGAAGCCATCGGATGGGCATGGGAATTATTGACCGGTGTCTGGAAACTTCCGAAGGCAAGGTTGTGGGCCACAGTATATCGCACAGATGATGAATCGTTTGAATTGTGGAAGCGTGTCACCGACATCAATCCTTCCCACATTCTCCGATTCGACGAGAAAGATAATTTTTGGGAAATGGGCGACACTGGCCCGTGCGGACCGTGTTCAGAAATTCATTTTGATTTAACACCTGAAGGCAATGCTCCAGCAAATTTGGTGAATGCCGGTTCCCCACAACTTATCGAAATTTGGAATCTTGTCTTCATTCAGAATAATCGCAAAGAAAGCGGTGAGCTTGAAGAACTTCCGGCAAAACATGTCGACACCGGAATGGGTTTTGAACGGGTTTGCGCAGTCATGGAATCGATGAAGAATAATTTCCGAAAACCGCCGTCGAATTACGACACTGATATTTTCATGCCGATCATAAATAAGATTTCCGAATTGACTTCCAACACCTACGGAATGAATCCGGAAATCGATGTTGCGCACAGGGTCATTGCCGACCACATTCGTGCATTAACATTCGCTATCGGCGACGGCGCAATTCCTTCGAACGACGGGCGAGGCTATGTGCTTCGACGAATTCTACGCAGAGCTGCGAGATATGGCCGGAATCTTGGGATGAGAGAACCATTTCTTTATAAACTTGTCGACATTTTGGTTCAAACGATGTCCGATGTTTTTCCGGAAATCAAAGAACATCAGCAGCATATCGAACGAGTTATCAAAGGTGAGGAAAACGGATTCAATCAAACGCTCGGCCGTGGACTGGAAATATTCGATCGTGTACTTCATGACCTCGGCGATTCTAAAGTCTTTCCGGGTGATGTCGCATTTCGTTTGTACGATACATACGGTTTCCCGCTCGATCTAACACAATTGATGTGTTCCGAGCGAGGTTTAGAAGTCGACGATGCAACATTCAACACTTTGATGAATGAACAAAAGGGACGCTCAAGGGAATCGTCCAAATCGGCAAGTTTTCCGGGAAGCGGAAAATTTAATATAAAGAAAACCGATGTACCGGGTTCAGAGTTCTTAGGTTACACAATACTTGAATCACCGGCTGAATTTTTAATGTACGATGACGGCTACGCGATTCTCGACAAGACTCCTTTTTATGGAGAAGCCGGCGGTCAGGTGGGCGACACCGGAACTCTTATCATCGATAATAAAGCTATACGCGTTCTTGACACACAACGCGATGGAGCGATCATCGGACACAGACTTGAGATCGTGAAGAATGTCACGCCAGGATCTCCTGTTCTTGCTCGGGTTGATATCGGCCGCCGTCTTTCAATCATGCGGAATCACAGCGCTACACATCTGCTTGATGCAGCTTTGCGAAAAATTCTGGGGACACATGTTCATCAAAGCGGATCGTTCGTGAATTCTGAATATCTCAGGTTTGACTTCGCACATTTCAGCAAAGTAAGTGATGATGAACTTCGAGCTATCGAGGAACTCATCAATCAAAAAATTTCCGAGAGTATTCCACTCCACCATCACCGTGATATTGCTTTCGAAGAAGCACGGAAAATGGGAGCCTTGATGTTCTTTGGCGACAAATACGGTGATCGTGTGAATGTTGTGCAGTTTGGTGATTTCAGCATGGAATTTTGCGGTGGAACGCATGTCGCTAATACTTCGGAGATCGGCTATTTCAAATTCCGCTCAGAAGGAAGTGTGGCAAGCGGAACCCGGCGTGTCGAAGCGCTGACAGCCGAAAACGCAACAGAATATCTGGCTCTTCAAAATAAAACGTATTTCGAACGTGTTGAATATGCATATCTGATCATCGAAGATATACAGACGATTGAAAAACAGTTAGCATCAGCAGGAAATGCGATAAAGTCCGATCATGAAAAATTTATTCGCGAACTAAACAAGCTCGAGACTGTTGTCGAAATCCCATCCAACATAATTGCTATCGACATGCATCTCGCATTTGATCAACAGCGATTTCAATTTAAAAAATTAGAAGATTTTATTTTTCTTGTCACTGAAGAAAAAAAACGGCTGGAAAAGGAATTATCCAGGGTACGACTTAAGTCAACCGCGGCGAATGTCGATTCATTGGTTTCACAAGCAATCATGATCGACGAAATAAAAGTTGTAGCCGCAAAAGTAGACGCGATCGATAACGATTCCATGAAATCGCTCGGCGACACGTTGCGGACAAAAATCGGCAGCGGGGTTGGCCTCCTCGCATCGGTGATTGACGGAAAAGTCTCGTTGGTTTGCATAGTAACCGACGATCTCGTTGCGGCAAAAAAATTAAGTGCCGATAAAATCGTCGGTGAAATTGCAAAACTGATGGGCGGCGGGGGCGGCGGCCGTCCAAATATGGCTACTGCGGGAGCAAAAGACGTTTCAAAACTGGAAGAGGCTTTACAGAAGGTGAGTAGTGTCGTCAAATCAATGCTGAAATAATTTCGAAGGAGAATTTTTCATGGCACATCTTCCGTTGACACTTGTCTACCGTCAAAAATTCATACAGGATTCTTTGTCGGAAAGTGCCGAGACAAAAAAACGCATCGCGGCACAATGCACGAACGATATCATAGACGCTATCGACATAATTATCGGCGCGTTGAATAATAAGAAAAAAATACTTCTTTGCGGCAATGGCGGCAGTGCGGCGGATGCGCAACATCTTGCAACGGAATTTGTGATCAGATTGAATCCAAAAATACAGCGTCCGGGCATCCCGGCAATTTCACTCTCCACCGATGTTTCAAATCTGACGGCAGGCGCAAACGATTTCGGTTATGATAATGTTTTTGCCAGAAGCGTCGAAGCACTCGGTAATGAAGGCGACGTTCTTATCGGCATCAGTACCAGTGGTAATTCGGAAAGTGTAAACCGCGCATTTGTAAAAGCACGTGAAAAAGGAATGAAGTCGATAGGATTCCTTGGCAAGGATGGAGGAAAATCGAAAGACCTGTGCGACCTACCGATCATTGTTCCCTCAACCGACACTCAACGAATTCAAGAAGGCCATATTACTATCGGCCACATTATTTTCCAGGAAGTGGAACAAGAAATCTTCGGATAAACTTTTATGGCACATAGACACAGTTCGAAGCTACGTTTATCTTTCAGAAAGACTAACAAATGATCATGGTTTTTATTTTTTACTTGCATGCAGTCGGAGCGGTAGCCGCTTTTACGAAACGTTGGCAAGAAGAAGGACTGGGTGAAGGAATACTTGGTGTCGCTTTCATGACTTTGATATTTTCGGTTGGCTGGACGATATCTACTTTTTTGATCAAGTTTGTTATCTCGGAGAAAGGTTTCTCAAAAGTGTTTGATCGTGATGCCCTTTCGTTAATTCTACTTACGACAGCAGAAATAATCTTCTATTATCTTTATTTTAAGAACGAAGTTGCACAACATCAAGAAGAAGAATCATCCCCAAATTGAAAAACAATCATAACACCCTGATTCAATTAAGAGAACTGGGGTTGAAGAGTTATAGATCTCTATTTTAAGAAGGTATCTGCCGCACCTTAATCCAATTGTGAATCTGTTTTTTAAATCGCCTTTTTTCCGTTTTCATCCGGAATGATTAAAATGCGATTCATCATTTTCTTCCGGGAAGCTATTTCGAAATGTTTTCGATCCGAAGAAAACCATTATAACAACACAAAACATTTCAACTCACACACCACACAACAAACCTATACAGACAGCCCATTGCGCAAAGTATTTCTTTTCAGTCTTGCTACACTGTGATGCCACTGTCGGTGACAACTCTTCCCCTCTACCTCCGTCTTAAATCAACAATGACTCTCCGGAAAATCTGAAACAAATATCAAAAAATTAACGTCACTGTGCCTTCACAATGATTGGCGGAGGTTCCGCATTCGAAAACTTCGCAGCTGCATCTTTTGCTTCGTTCCTCGATGCATATTTTCCGACACGCACTAAGAACCTCGTTCCCTTAGCTGTCTCACCTTTAGTTACATAAGCTTCAATTCCATTTCCTTGCAGCATCGAAGCGTAAGAGTCGGCTTTCTCCTGATTTAAAAAAGATCCGAGTTGAATGGCGTATTCTCCGCTCGCTGCCGGTGCGGGAGCAGGTTTTGAAGATTCTCTAGATTTTTCTTTTTCTACTTCCCTTTTAGCGACTGTCTTTGATTCTTCTTTCTTTCCATGTTTCGAAGATTTTTTTGAATCTTTTTGTGACAATGCTGCTAAAGAATCCTTTTCAGCTTTTGCAGCTGCAGCAAGTTTTGCTGAATCGATAGGTGCCGGAGACGGTGGAATCACAGCTACTTTTCGTGCTTTTGGCCCCCATAATTTTACTATGCCCGCATTGTTAAGATAAAACACACCTCCTGCGGTGATTATCAATACCATGATAACGATGAGGAAAGTATAACTTGTATTTCCTCTTGCATGATCTGAACGAACCCGTATGTTAGGTTGTTCCTGGTGAAATGATCCGTCATCTTTCATGTTCAGATTTGGCATAATTTGAGCCTCCTCTATTGTTAGTAGTGTAGGTTTGGATTATCAGTAATTTTCTATTCCGGAAAAAATGTATAATGGCTGTTCCTGATATCCATGCAGCCATTCATTTTGTTGATTTAACAAACTAATCACTCGTAATGTTAATGATAACACTTTATTTAATCGAAAATCAAGTCCGTAATTTATTGAAACAAAATCAGCCACTGTTTATCGTTGTTGAAGCTGATAACTATAATCCATTTGCAACGATACTGGTGAAATATAATGAATTACTTTATCAAATGCGCAATTCCCATCTAAAATATATATATTTTTTATTTCGAAAGCATCCATTTTAAAGGTGAAATATCTGTCTGCTTGTTAATGAAAAGGCATCTATGTCATCAAAACCGATTCCACTAAAACCGGATAACTCATTATTTTCCAAAACGATACATCGGTGTTTATCCCAAATCCATACGACCAATCAAGTAGACTTCCTACCGAAAATTCATTTGAATGTTATTAGAACGATATTCATTATCGAAAATGAAATAATTTTTTTCATCGATCCTTCGGAAAACGATTTTTTCAATATTCGTTGAATAAACTCGACGACTTGTGTTAATCGATAATTCCCAAGTTGAAATTGTTAGTTGTTGAATAATCCAACTGTGAACACATAATACTTTTATGATATATTTCGATCCGTTCTTAGTTCGTATATTAAGAAATGTGAAATTTTCAATACAAATGTCTCCGTTTTCCGAGATACTCTGTTAATGCCGTATCAAATGGCGTCTCCGTATCCAGCAATACATAATCAATTCCGTACTCGTGGCATTTCTTCCTGTATGTGTTGATGAATTCTGTCATTGCTTCCCGATATGCATACCTGATGTGCCATGGATGTGTTGATATGCGTTCATGTGTTTCAACATCTTGAAACACTGCGGCATTTTCGAAATCGAACGATCGTTCTATCGGATCAAGAACATGCAATACCAGAAGTTCATTTTTTGAGTGACGAAAATGTTTGAGCGCCGCCATAACTTTCGCAGGCTCATCAAACAAGTCGCTGATTACAATCACCAAACCACGCCGCTTGATCCTATCTGCAACTTCATGAAGAACCGGAGCAGTTGAAGTTTTTTTACCAATCGTAAGTGACGAAAGTTCCTTCAATATTTCCTGAAGATATGAATGAGTTGATCGCGGCGGAAGATACGTTCGTATCGTTTCATCATATATTGTCAATCCAACGGCGTCGCGCTGATTTAGCATAAGATATGCGAGAGCAGCAGAGAGAAACGCGCCATATTTCAATTTCGTAATTCGATTTCCGGAAGAATATCCCATCGATCCGCTTGAATCCAGGACGATCGTAGCCTTGAGGTTTGTTTCTTCTTCAAATTGTTTTATATAATAACGATCTGTCTTACCGTAAATCTTCCAATCGATATGTTTAATTTCATCTCCCGGCATGTACTGACGGTGTTCGGCGAACTCCACACTGAAACCATGATAAGGAGATTTATGGAGTCCTGTAATGAAACCTTCAACAACAAGTCGCGCCACAATTTCGAGATTCGACAATCGGGCTACAACATCAGGATTGAGATATTTGCGGACATCTTCTGTCATTCGATCTTCACTTTGTCTGGCTTACTCTTAAGTCTTTCCTCAAGAAGTTTTTCCGGATCTTTCCCGAGGTTTTCAAGTTCAATTTTTATGGAAGGCACGATTTCGTTCTGAGGATATTTTTCTATGAATAACGTGTAGTAATACCGAGTGCTATCAACATTTTTAATTTGTTCGGAATACAAAAATCCAATTAACAAAATCGCTTTCGAGACATCTGGATTTGAAGGATATTCCCGATAAAATTTTTTGTACAGGCCAACTGCGGCTTTATATTCCTTCAGATCGTTTCCGCACAAACTGGCAGCGTTTAGCAACACTTCCGCCCGATCTTTTCCGTCAGGGTATTCGTCAAGATACATCCTGTAATATCCCAACGCATCGGCAAATTTCGCTTGCTCCCTGCTCGTCTGGGCATGTGAGAGTATTTCCTGTTCTGACATGCGAGAACAACCGTTCATGAAGAATAATGCGACAAAAAATGTGATTAAATATTTTTTCATAGATTTACCCTTTTATAATGATCGCCGCATCAACGCCGCAAAAAAACCATCCGTCCCATGATGTGATGGAAGTAATCTAATAAATTTCCCTTCCGTTAAATCCTGCACATTCCAACTGGCGAGATTGTTGCGCGGATCGGCAAGTGAATAATTAGAATTCTTTTTCAAAAAGTTTTCTACTACGTCATCATTCTCATCAGAAATAATGGAACATGTAGCATACACAAGCGTACCTCCAGGTTTCACCCACTCGGAATATTTCTGCAGCATATCCTGTTGCTGCTTCGAGAATAACTCGACATCATTTTCATGCAGACGCCATTTCATGGCGGGATTCCTTCGAAAAGTACCCGATCCACTGCAAGGGGCATCCACCAATACGACGTCTGCAAGTCTATTATATGTTTCAGCATGCACTTTGTCAAGTGTGGAAGCATTTACAATATTCACGCCTGCGCGTTTACTTCTTTTTTCCAATTCATCCAGCCTACTTTTAGAGACATCAAATGAATAAATAATTCCACGATTTTGCATCAGGCCGGCAAGATGTAAAGTTTTCCCTCCTCCTCCTGCACAAGCATCGATAACAATATTTCCCGGCAGTGGATTCGCGGCAAACGAAATAATCTGGCTTCCCTCCTCTTGTACTTCAAATAATCCATCCTTGTAAGACTGAAGTGCAGAAAAATTTTCTCTTTTTTGAACGACAATAGCGTGTGGAGATAAATTCCCAAGCCGGACATTTAGCTTCTCAATAGACAATTTTTCGAGGCATTCGTCACGTGAGGTTTTCAAAATATTAACACGGAGCGTGATCGGCGCCTGTTGATTTAACGATTCACAAAGTTGTTCGGTTTCAGTAACACCGAATTGCTTCATGAATCGCCGGATCATCCATTGTGGAAAAGAATACTGTATACTCATCTGTTCTTCGGGATCTTTCGAATATTGCCGTCGATTATCATAACGAACGGCTAGTGAACAGAATTCGATGCAATCTATTGGAGGCTCAACCAGGTTCCACTGAGATCCTATATCCTTTTCCAGTTCTGCCGGCTGTTGTCCATCAACACACACTGCATACATCGAATAAATCCATAATCCAGGGAAGGTTCCCGGAAGCATTACATTTAATTCTTTACAGATTTCCCGTATAATATATTCAAGACGAAGTGCATGCCTGAATATTCCAAATGTTTTCTCGGAAATAAAACGCCGGTCGCGTGCGCCAAGATAACGCCGTTCGAGAAAAAAACTTGATACAACACGATCAGCCGGAATGGTTGATTTCTGGATGAGTCGTATTAATTCTACAATGTGTCCGATACAAGATGAAGGTTTCAAGTCAATCAATTATAAGTATTGGGTTTTTCACGAAATAATCATACCGAAATGTGTGATGTGTAAAGCATAGAAAGCTGTTTCTATCACAATGGCAAATTCACTTGTTTTTAGGTTATTCTAGTCACTGTCGTATATCGAAAATAATATTATTTGACAGATTACAAAAAAATAATCTTAGATTCAATCAGATTCTGATAAAGAATTGGTAATCATTATCCGATAATTGAAGAAAGCATTTGTTATACAAGAACCCTGAATCTTTCTGGAGAATAATGGCAGAATCGACATTGCAGAAAAAAGAAACCAAACGGCAAACGCAATCAAAGAAGCAAAAGCAGCGTACGGTGATTCGCGTCCCGGCAGATATTTTGGATGAAAGTGGAGTCAGTAAAAAATCAAATCTGTATAAATTGTCGCGGACGCTTCTGACTCATTTTAATGAATTCACTTTAAAATCAGGAAAGAAACTCTCTCAGCTCCATACTCGATTTTCGATTGATCAGTTCGATGTAGAGACAACAGTGGAATTACGGCCCGCCGGTCATGAAGCTGAAATTAAATTCCGTTTTTCGCAACGCGTCCTTCCCCTAAAACAATTCAGTGTTTTTCTCCAGCAGACAGAAAATGGTTATGATGTATGCATCGACTTTATTAACATCAAAATAGAGCCGCTCAATTCCGCAGTGAAGAAATTCCAGCCGCAGGAAATAGGAAACGCAGTCGTCGAAATTGCCAAGGGGATAAATGAAATACTTCGTGAAATTGGAAATAAACGTATTAGTTTGACATTCGAGGAAAATCAAATGTTAGATTATTTGATGAGTTTCAAAGGAGGTACATATTGCCGAAAGCTTTTTGAACTCATCGGATTAATGTCGGTTGTCCATACTCCTGGTGAATCGGATATTCCTGAAGGTTCTATTATTACACTAGGCCGTGATGACAGAGCAAAGCTGACTTTCATCTTCCCGGAAAGAACTGTTTCAGCACAGAGCGTATTAACACGTTTGTTGATACTGAGGAAAAAAAATTAATCCCCAACGCGGCAAAGCCGCAACCAAAACCGACTTAAGTACCAAATTCCAACTTTCAAACTCCAAACAAGTTCCAAAAGAAAAAATCCTCCGTAGGAGTCCTTCGGACAACTCATAAACATACGCTCTGCATAGATGTTTTTGGCTTTGGAATTTTAGAATTGTCCTACAGGGATTCCTTCGTAAAAATTTATTTGAAACTTGGCAATCGGAACTTGAAGATTTACATCATTGTTAAGAAATAATTTCGCTTTTTGTCAAAGGCATTCCTTTGTACATTGCTTAACTTTGTAAGAGACTAAGACAAAATTAATCCCGCTTTACTTCACCTTTAACTATAGGAACAAACTCGATGTTGCCACCCGAATCTAAACTGATCTCAATCGAATCTCCCTCAGAGATATCGCCGGCGAGGATTTTTTCCGACAGCGCATTCATCACGTATTTTTGAATTACACGTTTCAATGGCCGCGCACCAAATTGCGGATCGTATCCGGCATCAGCCAGCCATCGCCGCGCTTTATCCTCCATCGTTATTGTAATTCCTTTCGCATTCGCCAGTCTTTCGACATTCTTCATTTGCAAATCGACAATCTGTAGTATGTCCTCGCGACTCAGTTGTTTAAACATTATAATCTCATCGATTCTATTCAAAAATTCAGGTCGAATCGTTTGCTTAAGCATATCGAATAATTTGAGACGAACCGCTTCCATCACTTGATCCCGATTTTCATCGGTCATGTTTTGTGTCCATTCTTGAATGATGGTCGAGCCAAGATTAGAGGTCATGATGATGATAGTATTTTTGAAATTGACCGTTCGTCCCTTGCTATCGGTCAACCTTCCTTCGTCAAGAACTTGCAGAAGCACGTTAAAAACTTCCGGATGTGCTTTCTCGATTTCATCGAGTAAAACAACCGAGTAAGGTTTTCGACGTATCGCTTCGGTCAATTGACCACCTTCTTCATACCCCACATATCCCGGAGGAGCTCCGATGAGTCGCGAGACGGAAAACTTTTCCATATATTCGCTCATATCGATTCGAACCATCGCATTGTCATCGTTGAATAAAACTGCGGCAAGCGCACGAGCTAGTTCGGTTTTGCCGACACCGGTTGAACCGAGAAAAATGAACGAACCGATAGGCCGCCGTTCATCCTGCAAACCAGCACGTGCCCGGCGTACGGCATCACTGACAGCCCGCACCGCTTCAGCCTGATCGACCAGCCGTTCATGCAACCGATCCTCAAGATGAAGAAGCTTTGCGCGTTCACTCTCGAGCATGCGGCTTACGGGGATACCGGTCCATCGCGCAACTATTTCGGCAATATCTTCAGCATCGACTTCTTCCTTCAACATCTTTCTATCTTTCTGGACTTCTTCGAGTTTTTGTGTTGCCGATTTAAGATCGCGTTCCAAACCTGCAATGACGCCATAGCGTAATTCCGCCACACGCGCTAAATCACCTTCGCGTTCCTTTTTTTCCGCTTCGTTTTTCGATTCTTCGATCTTCGTTTTCATCGAGCGAATCGATTGAATCAAACTCTTTTCATTTTCCCAATGTGCACGCAAATGGGATCGAGTTTCGTTTAATTCGGCAATTTCGTGTTCTATTTCTTCAAGCCGCTTTTTTGTCGCTTCTTGAGCACTTTCCTTTACTAATTCTGTCATTTTTTACTCCTGCACAATTACATCAAGCATAAATCTCGCGCTTCAATGCTTCACGCTCTATTTCCAATTGCTTTATCTTTCGCTCAACCTCATCCAATTCTTCCGGCATCGAATCAATCTCGATCCGAAGTTTTGAAGCGGCTTCATCGATAAGATCGATTGCTTTATCCGGCAAAAAGCGATCGGCAATATACCGGTAGCTCAGTTGTGCCGCCGCTACAATTGCAGCATCTGTGATTCGCACACCGTGATGAACTTCATATCGTTCCTTCAAGCCGCGAAGAATCGAGATTGTATCTTCAACCGAAGATTCATCCACAAGAACGGGTTGGAACCTGCGTTCGAGCGCCGCATCTTTCTCTATATATTTTCTGTATTCGTCGATCGTCGTAGCACCGATGGCTCGCAAATCTCCCTTAGCAAGCGCAGGCTTCAACATGTTTGCAGCATCGACTGAACCTTGCGCCGCTCCGGCACCGACGAGCGTATGCAATTCATCGATGAAAAGAATGATTTCACCATTGGATTGAATTACTTCATTCAACAATGCTTTGAGTCTTTCTTCAAACTGGCCGCGAAAACTTGTTCCAGCCACCAATGATCCAAGATCCAGAGCGATAATTCGTTTAGTTCGCAGCGGCTCGGGAACGTCGCCATGAACAATGCGATGCGCAATTCCTTCGGCAATCGCGGTCTTTCCAACACCCGGTTCTCCTATCAAGACTGGATTATTTTTTGTTCGTCGCGACAAAACTTGAAGCACTCTTCTTATTTCCTCATCGCGGCCGATAACTGGATCGAGCTTTCCCCGTCGAGCCAGTTCATTCAAATCACGCCCGTATTTTTGCAATGCTTGATATTTATCTTCCGGGTTTTGATCTGTCACCCGCTGAGTACCGCGAATTTCCTTCAGCACTTTGTAGACATCTTCTTTTCGTGTACCCTGATCGATGAGAAGCTTCGTCGCATTGTTGTTTTTCTCTTCCAATAAACCTAACAACAGATGTTCCGTGCTGATGTATTCATCTTTTAATTGTGAAGCTTCCTTTGCGGCCGCTTCGAACACCTGTCCGAGTGATTGAGACAGAAAATGGTTTCCAATTTCGATACCGCTGATTTTCGGCAGATGTTCAATCGCCTCATTAATTTTTATTTTGATGTAATTGACATTCGCACCCAATTTTTGGAGTATCGGTACCGTAATACCATCTGCATCTTGCACGAGAGCTGCGAGAAGATGCTCGGGTTCTATTGCCTGATTGTTGTAACTCGAAGCAATCTCTTGAGCGTTTTGCACAGCTTCCTGTGCTTTGACTGTAAATTTACCAAAGTTCATCATCTTACCTCCGATACGAAAAAGGCGAGGAACTATAAAGCGCCTCGCCTTTCTGCACCTTTATGTTCTTTTCACTTTTTATCATCCACGACTTCAAAATCGGCATCTTCGACCGCTTTGCCATCCGTCGGTTTTTTGTCTCCGGCCGACGATTGTTGCCCGCCGGATTGCTGCTGCTCCGAAGGGCCGGCTTGTTGTTGAGCCGATTGTTGTGTGGCTTGCTGATACATTTGTGTTGATGCTTCGTTCCAGATATTGTTCAGAGCATCCATTGCACTTTTAATGTCTGCAATCACACCAGTCTTCAACACTTCCTTCAACTTGTTGTTTGCAGATTCAATCTTTCCTTTTATTTCAGCCGACATCTTATCTCCCAGATCCTTCAACTGTTTCTCGGTGTGGAACGATAATGAATCTGCCTGATTCCGGATTTCAATTTCTTCCTTTTTCTTCTTGTCGTCCGCCGCATGCGATGTTGCATCCGTTTTCATTTTATCGATTTCTTCTTTCGTCAATCCGGAAGAAGAGGTGATGCGAATGCTTTGTTCTTTGTTCGTAGCTTTATCTTTAGCCGCGACGTGCAAAATTCCATTGGCATCGATATCGAATATAACTTCGATCTGAGGAATACCTCTCGGCGCCGGCGGAATTCCATCGAGATGGAAACGGCCAAGTGTACGATTATCGAACGCCATCGGACGTTCGCCTTGAAGAATGTGAATCTCGACTGATGTTTGGCTGTCGGCAGCGGTTGAGAATATTTCGCTCTTCCTTGTCGGAATTGTTGTGTTTGCCGGAATTAATGTCGTCATCACACCACCAAGAGTTTCGATGCCGAGCGATAGCGGCGTAACATCCAGCAACAGAACATCAGTCACATCGCCGGAAAGGACTCCACCCTGAATTGCAGCGCCAACCGCAACTACTTCATCAGGATTCACACCTTTGTGGCCTTCACGGCCAAATATTTCTTTTACAAGTTGCTGGACACGCGGCACGCGAGTCATACCACCCACCAAAATGACTTCTTCTATTTCAGATGGTTTCAAGCCAGAGTCATGTAAAGCTTTTTCGACCGGCGGAACGCAACGTTGAATAAGAGAATCAACCAACTGTTCGAACTTCGTCCGCGTGAGAGTCATATTCAAGTGCTTCGGCCCATCCGCAGTCGCCGTGATGAACGGCAGATTTATTTCAGTTTGCATCATCGTTGAAAGTTCCATTTTTGCTTTTTCTGCCGCTTCACGCAAACGTTGCAACGACATCGGATCTTTGCGCAGATCGACACCTTCCTGCTTCTGAAATTCGTCTGCGATATAATCGAGCAAGCGTTGATCGAAGTTGTCGCCGCCAAGGTGAGTATCACCATTGGTAGATTTCACTTCAAACACACCTTCGCCAAGTTCGAGAATAGAAATATCGAATGTGCCGCCGCCCAGATCGAACACCGCAACTTTTATGTCTTTATGTTTTTTATCCAGACCATAAGCAAGCGCAGCAGCCGTCGGCTCGTTGATAATACGCCGCACAGTTAGTCCGGCAATTTCTCCGGCTTCTTTCGTCGCCTGGCGCTGAGCATCGTTGAAGTACGCGGGAACTGTAATCACTGCTTCGGTAACTTTTTGTCCGAGATAATCTTCGGCGGTCTGTTTCATTTTCTGCAAAATCATTGCACTGACTTCAGGAGGTGAATAAACCCGATCACCAATCTGAACTCGCGCTGTGTTGTTATCGCCATGAACGACTTTATACGGGACAAGTTTCATCTCTTCATTCACTTCATCATAGAAACGACCCATGAAGCGCTTTATTGAAAAAATTGTATTCTGAGAATTTGTAACTGCTTGCCGCTTTGCAGCCTGGCCGACTAATCGTTCACCAGATTTTGTAAATGCAACAACAGATGGAGTGGTCCGTCCTCCTTCAGAATTCGCAATAACCGCAGGATCATTTCCTTCCATCACTGCAACCACAGAATTCGTTGTTCCTAAGTCAATTCCAATTATTTTGCTCATAATTATTCTCCTAAAAAAATATTTCAACTCTCATCGAGTGAAAGTTGACTTAATTATCTGGGTATATTTAATCAATTCTTATGCCAAATGCTCTTCTCAAAAAAACAATGAAAAATAAGGGGTTTTTTGATATGCCTATTTAGTTTAAACAAGCTATACGCCATTATGGCGCTTATGAATGCCATAATGATGTTCTAAACCGCTGTAAATCTGTCACATAATCCTGCACCTCTTTTGGTGTTTTGCCTTGAAGTTGAATCTAAAGTTTTGTAGACTTGTTTTGGATTTTTAAGATCAGGATGATTCGTTGTTCACGTCTTTAGGGGCTTAAGTGTTAAAAAGATTTTTTTTCGTTGCCGTAATTTTTCTCTTCTTTCTTCAAATCAATCGCTCACAGACTTTGAAAAATGGAGAGAAGGGATTTGAAGTCATTGAACCTCAACAGCTAAAATCGTACCTGACATTCTTAGCTTCCGATAAATTGGAAGGAAGAGAGACATCATATCAAGGACAAAAAATAGCCGCACAATTTATCGCATCGGAGTTTCGGAAGTTGGGTTTAATTCCGATTGGAGACAGTTGTGGTTACTTCCAACATTTTGACGTCGAGGTTCGCCGCCCCGATTCTTCGAGCCAAATTATTTTGAAACATTTTAATCGGGAGTATGTTGTTAAAGATGATCTTCTTTCCATGATGTTGAAAGACACCACGGTAACAGATAGTTTGGTTTTTGTTGGATATGGAATTAAAAAAGATTCCTTGAATTCGGACTATGCGAATGTCGATGTAAATGGTAAAATCGTTCTGATTGTACAAAACGACACAATCATATCCGGAGTAAATCAATACATTTCGTTACTCCGTGATAAAATTATTCCTGCTGTGATATCTAATGCGAAAGGAATCATTCTTACCGGAGATATGCAGCAAACGAAAATCGCATTTGGTAATTTTATCATGAAAGGAAGTTTTAGAAACATCGCTTCATCAGTAATTCGACGAGACATGCCGATTCCGGTATTTTTTGTTTCAGAAGCTTCCGCCGATTCGATGCTCTCACCTGCCGGAATTACAATCGCTCAATTTCGCCGTGATTATGCACTCCATCATCAATCACTCTCACAACTTGTTCCGTCCACTCTTCTGACGTTATCTCCGAAATGCACCATCGAACGCCGTTCAACCGAAAATGTTGCCGGCCTCATCGAAGGATCCGATTCATTGTTGAAAAAAGAAATCGTCGTTATAAGCGCTCATTACGACCATCTTGGAATTCATCCGGTGACACACGCTATTTATCATGGCGCCGACGATAACGGTTCCGGTACAGCATCTGTTCTCGAACTCGCAACAGCATTAACGCGTAACGGCAAACGGCCGAAACGCAGTATTCTTTTTCTATCATTAACGGGAGAAGAAAAGGGATTGCTTGGTTCTTTATATTACACCGAACACCCGCTCTTCCCTCTTGAAAATACCGTAACGGATTTAAATATAGACATGATCGGCCGTACTGACAAAAAGCATGAAGAGAAAAAAGAATCCGATTATGTTTATATTATTGGTGCAGACAAATTAAGCAGCGAACTAAATGAGTTAAACGTGCGAGCAGACAGCACGACAGTCGGACTTGATTTAGATTACACATACAACGATGAAAACGATCCTGAGCAATTATTCAAACGAAGCGACCAATATAATTTTGCCAAGAATAATATTCCAATCATTTTTTATACAACCGGATTCCATCAGGATTATCACGAACCAACAGATGTAGTAGAAAAAATAGATTTTTATAAAATGACAAAAATAGTGAAGCTTATTTATACAACTGCCTGGTTTATCGCCGACGCCGATCATCGTCCGATACTTGACGATGCCTTAAATTTATTCATCCAACATGGTAAACAATAATGCTTACACAGGAACAGATACAAAATAATCTTCATACCGAACGATTTGCCAAAAAAATCTACACATTCGAATCGATCGACTCAACAAATAATTGTGCAAAGGCATTGGCAAATGTTGGTGCCGATGAAGGTGTTCTGGTTTTTTCAGAACATCAAACCGCAGGACGCGGAAGATTTAGCCGGACATGGGAATCGGAAAAAGAAAAAAATCTCACTTTCTCCATTATCCTTCGACCGATGTGGTGTGAACAATTGTCCTTACTCACCTTCGTAATTGCGGCGGGTATCGCGAAAGCGGTGGAAGAAACGACCGGCTTGCCAGTGAATTGCCAATGGCCGAACGACCTTTACTGCAACGGAAAAAAGTTTTGCGGTATTTTGCTTGAAATTTCAGGCGACGCTGGAAGAATTGATTTTGTGATTGCCGGAATAGGAATCAATGTTAACCAGGAAATATTCCCTGCAGAATTAGCCTCGAAAGCCATTTCATTGCGGAATATTCTTACGAAGGAGATCGATCGGGTTCAATTGTTGCAGGAATGTATCCGGCAGCTTGAACGGTGTTACATTGACGTTCAGAAAAACGGCTTCAATAAAATCATGCGTGAATGGAACGCGCGATGTGTGATGTTCGGAAGAACCGTCTCGATTGAACAGAATGGTTTGATCATCACAGGCATCGCTGAGAAAGTGGATCTAGATGGCGCTCTTGTTGTGAACGCTGAAAATAAAACTATTCGCATTCTCGCTGGAGATGTGAGTATCGTGGAGTGAAAAATGTAATGGCAATTTTTTAACTCAAGTTAAGCTATTTGCAAAAAATGCTGACTAAAAATACATTTATTGCCACGAGCTTTAGCTCGTGGATACGAAAACAAAAATCAAACCGGGTTTTAACCCCATTATCAATATTATTTTTTGTTAGGTTAAAGCCAGCTTTGTTTTGTTCAATCAGTTCCACGGCTTACTCGCCTCGCTCCGTCTGTCGGAGCGGGAAGGTCATAGCAATTTTTTTTCTGCGTAACATCAATTTCTATGTTTTCATTTTTAATTCATATTTTTCCCAATCCAAATATTTTAAAAGGATTCTCCCATGCTACTCGCGATAGACATTGGTAATACTCACACCGTAATTGGAATCTACGACAACCAAAAACTCATCGCCGATTGGCGCATCACAAGCGGTGTTTCGCGCACAGAAGATGAAGTCGGCATTGAGGTCAAAGCATTTTGTACTGACGCAGGCATCGGCATCGACTTAATCGACAAAGCCGGAATTTCCTCCGTCGTTCCAAATCTCACGCCGATCATAGAAAAAATGATGTTGAAATATTTCAACGTAAAACCATTAATTATTTCTTCCGATCTCGACCTTGGAATCAAGATTTGTTACGACGATCCATCTTCCGTCGGAGCGGACCGCTTATGCAATGCTGTTGCCGGGTTTGAAAAATTCGGCGGCCCATTAGTCATTATAGATTTTGGAACCGCTACCACGTATGATGTTATATCAAAGCATGGAGAATATCTCGGTGGTGTAATCGCGCCAGGCGTCGAAACTTCTTCTGCCGAGTTGCACCGCAGAGCCGCGAAATTACCAAAAATCGATATGATATTTCCGAAAGAAATTATCGGCACATCGACTGTCGCGAGCATGCAGTCGGGCATACTGTTCGGTGCTGTTGATTCTGTGGAAGGAATGATAAAACGCATCGCATCGGAATTAAAAGAAAAACCTATGGTTATTGCAACCGGCGGTTTTTCGACGATGATGAGCCAGCACACATCGGTAATAGATCACACGATTCCATCTCTTGTGTTGGATGGAATAAGGATGATTGTGGAGAAGGTGGGTGGAGAAAAAATATGATATTAATGACGTACTAATACTAGTTGTGCAACATAGAAGATGTCTTATACAATAAAGTGTTAACTAAAATTAAAAGGAGGTCTTCTTGTGATTAATTTACCAATTCCTACTTGGGTTGTGATAATTTTTGGATTCCTAAATTTTATTCAAGTAATTAGGTTTTTCAGTTTACTTATAGGTAAACAAAACAAATATGTGTTGCCTTACTTTTATTTATGGGGGATCCTTGCGTTAGCAATAATTACTTTTCTATCGTTAGATCCAGCTAAATATCTACAAATTAGTTCAGTATTAATATTCGCTAGAGAAAATTCCGTTGTATTTTTTATAATAGTAATCATCATTGCAGAAATGTTTATTCGATACTGTAAAAAGCTTGACTTAAGTAATGCTAAAAATGATTTTTTGTATTCACTAGACCCTGATATTAGATACAAAGCGATATACAAGTATGAACTTTATGGTGAATATAATATTGCAATAAGAATGCATCGGCAATTTATTAAAGAAAATCCGATTTTTTTTAAATCATATGTTAATTTAGCCGCATTACTTGGTAGGCAAGGTAATTATCAAGAAGCTGAAACCTTGTGTAAAAAATCTATTGAAATTGAACCAGATTATAGTAATGCTCACTTTTTTTTATCTATGGCATTAAGAGATCGGAAAATGAAATTAGAAGCAATTAGGGAATTTAAGATTTCCATTGAATTAGGTTTACCTGAACCATTGCGTTCTGAAGCTATATATCAGATAAAATAATTGATTTTAACTCAATTGATTCTTTAAAATTAATAATTGTGAATAAATGATGGTATATTTTTTTAAATGGCTAATTGGAGTTTTAAGCATAGCGACTACCATTTTTATACTGAGATTTTTACCTGCGGAAACTTTAACTCAAGAAAAGGTAATTTTTGGAATTTTAATTACAATTTTTTCAGGTTGGTGTTATATTGGCATTATCCCTGCTCGTTTTATAGGTCTAACCAAAGAAAATTCAAAAAATATTAGTATTTCAACTTTTATGATGGTGATATTGGTACAGTTATTTCATCCACAGTGGATTAAAGGTGATTACCTTCATTGGATTTCTCCATTTTTTCCCGTACTACTTTCAGTTACATTATTTGCGATAATAATTAAACTATTTAATTTCCCCAAAATATTTTCAGCTACCTCGAATAGTTTCTTATTTAAAATTAAAATCTTTTATAATAAGTTTTTAAAAGATTTCTTTCCACATCGCGTTGCATTATTTGCTTTACGAGTAGCATTTACTCCATCGCAAGTTATAAAGGAAATTTCTGAAGGCACTGAAAATAAACTTCCAAGTCCAATTAAATTTTTGACTGCTATTACAGTATTTATGTTACTCTTAATAGGGTTTCTCATCGGACCAGAAAGTGACAGATTATGGCCTAGAAGCATAGGAAAACTTAGTGATGAAAACATTATAATATTTAGAAAATGTTTTAATATACCTGATAGCATAAACATTCGAGTTGAAGCAATAAAATCTCATCTTTCAATTCATGCCCAAAATAATGTTCTTAGTAAAAAAATATATGAGAAAGTAGGTTCACTTGAATATGAGAAGATTCTAGTTTTTACTGCGATATACAACAAAGATCTAGCTCTTGAAATGATAAATGAAAAGAAAATTGCAACTTCATTTGATCAATTTACTGATGAAAAGACTCAATCATTTATTATATTTTTAACAGTTATTGTATTTTCTACAATTATTCATTTTTTCGCAAGACCTCATAATTATACGTTTATAACAAGTTTACAATTTGGATGTTATTTTTGTGGAACATTTTATCTGTGGTTTGTGCTATCAGCAGTGCTTTTACTATGGAATTCAATTTTCTTGATTCTTATTCCAATAATAATTATATATTCTTGGGTTGTCTTTAATAGAGCTATAGGGCAATTATATTCAAAAAAGTATTGGAAAGCCAATGCAATTTTAATATTTGCTTTAATGTTTTCGGAAATATATCTTATAGTCATGGATTATATTTTACTATGGATTATTAATAAATCACAATCTTGATTTAAATGAATGAATAATATTATACTCAGATTAATATAAATAACTACTCTGCACAATATCGCATATAACCAATGGCGGGGAAAGCAGGTATTCGAAGCTTTAGAGCCTGCTCGTAGGTTCGTGTAACCTGAGAGGAAAGTGCTCCGAAATCCGCCACTGGCCATATGCATAGCCGTCAACTGCCATTTGTCATTCGGAGAAATAAAATGTATCTCACCCAACACATAACGGCATTCATGCAGGCATCGGTATCTCAATCGCTGTGGCCTCGAGCCTTTGAATTTCTGAAGTGGCTTGTTACACCAGCCATTTTCTTTTCCATTCTCGTTACGGCTATTCGAATCTTTCGGGCTAAACCTAAAATCAAGATAGAAATCCATAAGGATGCAAGTTGCCTTCAGAGTGGCGGTTCACCTATAAACTCTTTGAGTTTTACGTGGGGCAGGAAGTTTATTTTTCATAACAATTCAAATCATCTGGCAAGAGGTATTCAATTAGCTTCAGATCTTCCAAAGGGATTCAAATTTCAGTCAGGGCTGCCTACCAAGCTTGAAGCGGATGAGAAACTTCCTGTTGATGTAGAAATCCAGCTACTCGATGTGAATCGAGACGAACTTGTTCAAAAATACGGCGAACATTCTGATCTAAGTACACAACTCTTCACAAGTATCTTGAACGAAATCAGTTTTCAAATTGCCTTCAAGAATAAGTATGGCGGAAAATTTTATCAGAGGTTCCAATTTAACTATGACCAAATCACTTCTGAGGTTAGTTGGAAGAAAATCAAAACCCCTCATTCAAACGGCAGATAGTAAGCGCAAACAAGTTTTTGAATAATTTTTATTTTTCAATGAAAACTATTTATAATCTATGATTTTTATTGGAGCCCAACATGGAAACCCCAGTCCTCACCGATCCTAAAATTTATCCGAGTGATGAAGTCATCTCTTCTCACCTCTCGAAGTCATACCCATCGTTTCAATCGCTCTTCGAGTTCAATCATTCTTCCTATCCCGAATTTGAAGAGAAATGGAAATATTACAACGACGGGAAAAGCTGGCTTATGAATGTGTCGAAAAAGAAGAAGACTCTTTTCTGGCTTCGGGTGTGCAACGAATTTTTTAGAGTATCGTTTTATTTTCCATCAAAAGTTGAATCCGAAATTCTCGAGAGCGATTTATCGGCAGCCTTGAAGGAGCAGTATTCGGAATCTTCCGGGAAGAAATTCAGAGCAATTACTCTTATTATTAAAGCTAAAAAAGATATTAAAGAATATCAAAAATTATTAGAGATTAAACTTTCTAATCTTTGAATTGCATTTTATTTTTCAATATTATTGTAAGGGACACAATAAATTCGCAAGTAATTGTCAGTCCTGTCGATTCGTGCGTCATAACTTATAATTGGTTCTCGCTGAAAAATTAAGTTTGGTTTCAACTAAGCCGATAATTAATTAGTTCGCGCTAAAAAAGTCAATTAAATGATAAGAAATATTAAATATTACTTCGTGTTCTTCACAGAAAGCCATTTATTCTCTGTGCACTTTGTGGTTAACCACAAAGATCGCAAAGGTGAGTTGGCGATTTATGGAGGACACAAAGGTTTTTCAGCGAGAACGAATTAATCATGAAATTAAAATCATCTTTTCTTATCAGTATCACAATTCTTGAGCTGGGTTGTGCTGTTTATATGACTACAGCTTATCCAACAATCACATGGTGGGATTCAAGCCAATATTCTACTGCTGCAGTCTGCTTGGGCATTACGGGCGCACCGGGCTCATTAATTCTGACTTTACTTGGAAAGTCGATATCAAAAATATATCCTCAAAATCCGGCATTCATTTTTAATATAACGGCAGGTTTCCTTGGTACGTTGGCTGTTTTGTATTGTTTCCATTGTTCTAAAAAAATTCATTCGATAGTCACCGGCGAAAAACATATTAAATTTTACATTATCGAAAGTATATCATTAATCCTGACAGGAGGAATTATCATCTGCAGTGCAACATTATGGGAATATGCACTTATGTTTACCCCGTACATACTCACTGCATTATTTACTGCTTTCATTTTTATGAGCGTTTTGCATTGGTGGATGAGAGCAAACGACCCGGATTCATGGAAAAGTATTTTTCTGATCGCCTTTCTAATCGGAATCGATTTCAGTGTCCACCGTACTAATGCCCTTTTTATTCCCGGAATTATCGTTGTGATGATGATAAAAAACCCGAAAACATTTCTTACTCGAAAATCATACATATCGGCATTTTTCGGAATTTTACTTGGCTTGTCGCTGCAGCTTTTATACATTCCCATATCGATGAATAATCCGCCGCTTAATTTAGGAGAGACAAATAATTTATTCACGTTATGGAATTTCATTTCTTTGAAACAGTATGGCGGCAATTTTCTGATGGATATTCTAGTACGTAAAGGTCCGCTATGGTCATACCAGATACCATACTATATTGACGGTTTTACAAGGAACTTTTTTTATCCCAGTCCTTCGACATACAATTTGGGATATCTCCCCGGTGTGCTGGGTCTCCTTGGAATTATTTCCATACTGAGGAGCGATATTAAACTAGGCATATCAATGATCTTCCTTTTTATTATTACGATTATAACATCAATTTTATATTTTAATCTGCCTGAAAATTATTTTCGTCCAATCTATCGCCACTATTTGCCAACGTACATCATCTTCTCGATTTTTATTTTTGCGGGAACATTTTTCATTTTTGAGATGATAAAAAATATTAAAGAAAAATATCAATGGATACCAATGCTATTAATAACCGTGTTAATTGCAGGTTCACTTCTTACACAATACTTTACAAATGCAGAAAATAATAACGGATCGGGACATTATTTTACATATAATCACGCAAGTAATATTATTAATTCAATAGACCGTGACGGCATTTTATTTTCAAACGGCGACAACAATTATTTCCCGGAATTATATTTACAAATCGGAGAACACCAGCGGCCCAACATCATTCAATGCAACATCGATTTATTGAATCTGGATTGGTATATAAAACAGCATCAAAAAAATAATAAGAGTTTCCCTTTCATTGGAAAAGGAGTTAACACAACGGAGGTGAAACAAGATAATTGGAAGACAGATTCTTTCGATATTTCTATCACCGACAGCATCAAAACCAAATATACATCAGAATCCGACACATTCCATTTGTCACTGCCGGCACTGCGAGAAAACAGCTACAACCTGCTTCAAGATGTAGTATTATTTGATATATTCAAAAATAATAAGTGGACCAAGCCGATTTATTTTACAAAATGGGGCCTCGATCCTAAGTTATATTCATGGCTGAAACCATATCTTCGTGATGAAGGATTGGTCTATAAATTTGTTCCCGATTCTTCGAATGAAATCGACTATTCCAAAATTCAATCGAACCTGACTAAGTTTAAAATTTTAGGTTACAATGATTCCTCAATAAAATTAGATGATGTATCAAGAAATGTAGGAATTTTGTATTATGATATCTTTCTCAATCTTTCTAAATGGAAAATAAAAACCGGCGATTTAAAAGCATCGGCAGACTTACTTGAACAAATGAAATCGGTATTGCCATTCGATAGACTAAAACCTGATGAAAAAATATTAGAAGAAACAAAAGCAATTGGAAATTTTCTAAAGAACCCTAAACCGAAGAATCGACGGCTTTTTGCAGATTGACCTTTCTAAATTTTGAAAATGTTTTTAGCTTTTATTTTATTGACCGACGACGATTTCATCACGATGTCGTGAAGTTGATTCACATTTGTATAGCTTATATATTTGATACAGACTTTGATTAAAGCAACATCGATACTTAAATATGATTAAAAATTGTAATAAAAAATTTAACAAGGACTCAAAGATGAAAAAAAATCCAGTAAAAGTTAAAAAGATTCTTTTTGTATTAATGTTATTCTGCTTCAATTCAGCAGTTGTTTTTTCGCAGTATGCGGGTCAGTTTTCATCATATCAAACAATAAAACCCCAAGTACAAATCAAAGCATACAGCTTTGATCTAAAAGATGTAAAACTTCTTGACAGCCGTTTTAAAGAAAATATGGAATGCAACGGTAAATGGCTATTAAGTATTGACAATAACCGGTTATTGCATAGTTGGCGGGTCAATGCTGGTATGGCGACAAATGCACAACCACTTGGAGGCTGGGAAGGTCTGGATGTTGAATTAAGAGGGCATACCTTGGGGCATGTACTTTCAGGCTTAGCCCTAATGTATGCTTCTACAGATGATATTGCGTATAAAAATAAAGCTGATTCTCTGGTAAGTGCATTAGCCGAGATTCAGCAAGTGTTAAATCAGAATGATTATCTAAGCGCATTTCCCCAGAATTTAGTCAATCGTGCAATAGAGGGTAAACCGGTATGGGCACCGTGGTACACCTTGCATAAAATAATGGCAGGATTGATTGACATGTACCAGTATGCTGATAATAAACAAGCTTTAGACATTGTGGTTAGAATGGGCGACTGGGCATATCACAAACTGGAAAATCTTTCATCCGAACAATTAGCTATTATGCACAATACGGAATTTGGCGGAATGATAGAAGCAGCATATAATTTATATGCAATTACCGGTAATATAAATTATAAGAAACTAGCGGAATTCTTTTATCATCACAGCATATTAGATCCTCTCGCCCAAAAGGAAGATAAATTAAATAAGTTTCATGCCAATACTCAAATTCCCAAAATAATCGGAGAAGCAAGAGGTTATGAACTGACCGGTAATGAAAAACAAAAAATTATTGCAGATTTCTTTTGGCAAACAGTAATAGATCACCATACATATGCGACTGGCGGCAACAGCGACAATGAATTCTTCTTTGAACCCGATCAAATATCAAAACATATATCGCGGGCAACTACTGAATCATGCAATACCTACAATATGTTAAAGCTTACACGACACTTGTTTACATGGACAGCTGACGTGAAGTACGCCGATTATTATGAACGAGCTCTCTATAATCATATATTAGCTTCACAAGAGCAAGAAACTGGAATGGTAACTTACTTTTTATCATTTACACCTGGCACGTTTAAAACTTACTGTAATAAAGATAATTCATTCTGGTGCTGTGTCGGTACTGGATTTGAAAATCATGCCAAATATGCTGAAGGTATTTACTACCACAATGACAATGGTATTTACGTAAATCTTTTTATACCATCAGAGTTAACATGGAATGAAAAGGGAATTAAACTGATTCAACAAACAAAATATCCTGAAGAGGCTGCTACACATCTTATAATAAGGGAAATTAAAAACGGAGAAATGCCTTTATACATTCGCTGTCCATCATGGGCAACATCGGGTGCAATTGTTAAGATTAATGGCTATAATGTAAAAATTAATCAGAAGCCAGGCAGTTATATCGTACTGAACAATAATTGGAAGGTTGGTGATAAAATTGACATCACTTATCCAATGTCATTACATTTGGCAGCAACAAATGATAATCCCGATCTGGCCGCTATTGTTTATGGCCCGATAGTTCTTGCCGGAGATATGGGTATGGAAGGTATGCCGGTCACTGCCCCCTTTGCAGATAATCAGCTTGATTATAAAGACAATGTTGTTCCAAATGATATTATTACTACATTAAATATTAGCGACCAAAAATTAAATGATTGTGTGATTCCTGTAAAAGATAAACCATTAATGTTTAAAACTGCAGGTATCGCATCGAAAGAAATTACATTGATTCCTTATTACCAGATAGACAAACAGCGTTATGTCATTTATTGGAATCTAAAATAAATGTTTGCCTGATCTCCAATCCGGAATGTTTCATTTTCAAAATAAAGGAATTGAAAAATGAAGAGAACTATTATCATTACATTGCTCATTCAATTTAGTTTTATAGCGAATGCACAGTATCAAACCAATGCCAATGAGAAGGGTGATGGCCATTATTTAAATCCAATTTTTGCAGGAGATTACCCCGACCCAAGTTTATTACGTGATGGAAATGATTACTATATAGTTCATTCATCATTCGATTATTATCCGGGTTTACTAATTTGGCATTCAAAAGATTTAATTAATTGGACACCGGTTACAAATGCATTGCACAAATATGTAGGTTCGGTTTGGGCACCCGATTTGGTGAAATATAAAAACAAATATTACATCTACTTCCCTGCTAATAATACAAATTATGTCGTAACTGCCGATTCAATTAATGGATCCTGGAGTGATCCGATAGATTTGAAAGTTGGCAATATCGATCCCGGTCATGTTACAGACGCTGAAGGTAAACGATATTTGTATTTTGGTGGTGGTGGTTATGTTCCTTTGTCTGATAATGGACTTTCTGTTACAGGCGAACTCAAACATATATACGACGGCTGGCCGATCCCCCGCGAATGGACCATTGAAGGTTCTTTCATGGAAGGCCCGAAGCTTGTTAAACGAGGTGATTATTATTATCTGACAGTCGCTGAAGGTGGAACAGCCGGTCCTGCTACAAGTCATATGGTTATTTCTGCGCGTTCAAAGTCGCCTTTTGGCCCCTGGGAAAATTCACTGTATAACCCTATCATTCGAACAAAAGAAAGTTCTGAAAAATGGTGGTCGAAAGGACATGGTACTTTATTCGAAGACGCAACCGGAAATTGGTGGATGGTTTTTCACGGATATGAAAATGGACATTATAATATGGGCCGTCAAACCTTACTTCAACCAATAGAATGGACAAATGACGGTTGGTATAAAACACCTGACAGTATTAAAACCGATGAACCAATTAAAAGACATGCAGGAATAATTTCAGATAAAGTATTTTCCTTAAATGATAACTTTGAAGGCAATAAGTTACATCCACAATGGAAATTCTATGGTGAATACGACACCAGTAGATTCCATTTTGCTGATAACAGTTTAATTATTAAGGCGAAAGGGCATTCTGTCGGCGATTGTTCTCCGTTACTTTGCATCCCGTCAGACCATTCATATATAGCACAGGTAGAGTTATTTGTTGAAGGAGAAGCAACCGGAGGATTAGTACTTTTTTATAACAATAATGCCTATTCAGGAATTTTGGCGGATGAAGAAAATATTTTAGCTAATCTTCGAGGTTGGCAGTTTCCAACGGAAAAAAGAGTAATTAAAAACCACGTGTTCCTTCGCCTTAAAAATATTAATAACACAGTTGATATGTATTACAGTATTGATGGGGAAAGATGGAATAAAATAGAAAATTCTATTGAAGTTTCTTCTTACAATCATAATGTTCTCGGTGGTTTTTTAAGTTTGCGACTTGGACTTTGTTCTATAGGCGATGGGAAAGTTAAATTTAAGAACTTTATATACAAACCTATAAAATAAAAATTTTTACAGCAGGTTCCCTTCCGGATTTTCAATTATAAGAAGGGAACCTTTGATAAAAATCGTCACTCCATCGCCTCCAGCACCAGTTCTGCCACATCCTTTACCTGTACTTTTTCCGTTGCTTCCTTATCTTTAACACCATCTTCCAACATAGTCATACAAAAAGGACAAGCTGTACTGATAACATCCGGTTGTAATGCCAAAGCTTCTTCTGTTCTCTCAATATTAATTCTCTTGCCTTCTGTTTCTTCCATCCACATTCTTGCTCCACCAGCGCCGCAGCAGAAGCTCTTGCTCAAGTTACGTTCCATTTCAGCAAATTTTACGCCGGGAATAGCATTCAGAATATCGCGCGGTTGAGTGTAAACATGGTTGTAACGACCGAGGAAACAGGAATCATGATACGTGAATGTCCCTTTCAGCGGTTTCGTTAATTTAATCTTACCACCGGCAATCAGATCGGCGATAATTTCTGTGTGGTGGAAAACTTCATACTTGCCGCCGAAGTTGGGGTAATCTTTCTTTATACAGTTATAGCCATGTGGGCAAATGGCGATAATTTTTTTCACGCCATAGCCGTTCATTACGTTGATATTGGCCTGAGCCTGAGACTGAAAAAGATAATCGTTACCGCCGCGCATCGCTGAATCGCCGCAGCAGCCTTCTTCAGTTCCTAAAATGCCGAAGCTTACCTCGGCGGCCTGCAGAATCCTAGCAAAGGCGGTAGAAATCTTTTTGCCGCGGTTATCAAAAGAGCCGGAACAACCGACAAAGAAAAGGTATTCCACATTGGGATCTTCAGCCAGAGTTTTAACGCCCAGCTCTTTGGCCCAGTCGGCTCGTGTATGAGCGCCAAGACCCCAGGGGTTGGAATTGTTTTCCATATTACGGAAAGTCAACTGTAATTCAGAAGCAAAATCCGATTCGGTTAAAACTTTATAGCGGCGCATATCGATAATCTTCTGCACATGTTCAATTGAAGAGGAGCAGTGTTCCACACAGTACATGCAGTTGGTGCAATCCCACAGTTCATGCAGATCAATGACTTCCCCCACCAAAGCTCTTTCCGGAGTAGAGCTTTCTGCAACCTTGGCCGAAGCTCGATGAGCTTTTTCCAGCCAATGCGTCTTTATATCTAAAATTAATTTCTTAGGGGATAACTGTTTGCCGGTAAGATAAGCAGGGCAGCCCTCCTGACAACGTCCGCACTTCGTGCAGGCGTCGGAATCAAAAATCTGTTTCCAGGTAAACTCTTCCAGCTTCGATACACCGAAGGATTCCGCTGTTTCAAAATTACGAATTGGCTCAACGTATCCGCTCGGTTTGAGCGACATCAGGAAGTGGTTGACCGGTGTTGTAATCATGTGTAGTAATCTTGAATACGGAATGTAAGCGATGAAACCTAATGCGATCAACGCATGTGTCCCCCAGAATATTTTATGCAGAGTTTTTGCTGTCTCAATATCCATTCCTGAAATGGCATCGGCCAAAGTCCAACCGACAAATGAATATTTTTCCCATGTTGCGAATCCTGTAGTTGGATTGAGAGTGGCGTGGATGCGCAGAGCTTCAACAATAAATCCAGTGATGGTAATACAGGCAATCAGTAAAAGTACGATAGCATCATCTGCCTTATTATCCGATTTGCCTCTGTAACCAAGCCTATCTGGTTTTTGAATGTAACGTCTGAAAGCCGCCATGAGAATTCCGATGAAAACAAACAGACCAAACAAATCCATCAGGAAAGAAAAATTAAGATAAAAGGCGCCGCGCAAAAAAACCCAGTTGAACAGACGCTCCGTGATATGGAATTCACCGGCATCAAAAGCAGCGCCAAAAATCAGAACAAAGAATCCAAAGAAAATTAAACCATGTATGATACCCGGATAAACGTCTTTCCATGTTTTAACCTGCAAAAAACCATTCATGACCAACGATTTGATTCTCAGGGGAAGCCGGTCCCAGCGGATCTCCTCTTTGCCGAATGCTTTCCATAATTTCCAGCGGCGATAAACACCATAAACAAATATTGCAATTGCGATGGCAGCCAAAAGAAACAGGAGCGGCTCAAAGCTATGAACGTTCCAGAGAATTTCACGACCTTCATTTCCTATTCCAATAGGGCTAATACTATGTTCCATTGATCCTCCCAAATAATGTTTTACTCATAATCGTCGCTGCTTCGCCGGCAATGCCCACATCTTCCACAGCGTTTTGCTTCAGGCACAAGCGCATCTTCACTCGCGCGGTGCGGCCTATCACGCCCCTTTACTCACCAAGAATTTGAACGATGATATCTCGTTTTCGGCTTCGATTATCAAAATCGATTACTATAATTTGCTGCCATGTGCCGAGACACAATTCTCCATCCGCGAATGGCACGGTCAGCGACGGGCCGATCACCGAAGCACGAACGTGCGCAGAGCCGTTTCCATCACCCCATGTTGCATCGTGATGGTACGTCTTGCCGTGAGGCGCAATCTTTTCCATCGCTTCCGGGAAATCTTTCAGCAATCCGGGTTCATACTCGATTGTCGTAATCCCGGCAGTAGAACCGGGTACAAACAGAGTTACGTTTCCTTTTTCCAACTCGTGGTTCTTCAAGAAAGTCGATACTTTTTCTGTAATATCGATCATCTCGTCATGTCCGCGCGTCGATAAGGTAATTCTTTCTGTAATAATATTCACGGTAAACTCACTGCTGTGAGTATCGATCGATTTTTTATATAGTATAATGTTTCATTATGAAAGAAAAAACTATCCGGCACCGGATACTTTGCGTCGTCAAGCAATATTTCAGAAAAAACAAACTTACCGTTTTTATTATTCAAGATTTTGAAAATATTTTCTAACGATCCCTGCCCCGAAACAGAATTGTCTTTTCGTTCATAATAGTGAAATAAAATATAATTATTTTTTCCCAGGGCATCTACTGTACCGACAATTCCTTCCTGCGGCACGTGCAATCGCATCATCATATGGATGGCATCTCCTGCGACAACCGGCCATGGAAATTTATAATGGTCTGAATCCGCTACGACAAATGGAATATTCTTTTTGAATGCCTCATCGTAAATTTCTGTTTTGATATTTCCAGTTTCCGGATCGAGATAGTAAGAAGCCTCGCGTTCAAAATAATTCCGGCTTGCAATCACCTGTCCATTTTTTGCTGAGACAAGCTTCACATCCTGATTTTCCCAGAGAATATTGCCGGATGGAATATCGACGGCGATAATTCCTTTTAGTTCCGGCATCTCCGGTGTCGCGAATCCATGAAGATATAGAGTATTGCCATCTATGGCCTGAATGCCGGTCCACCACTCCTGCCCGAATTTCTTCTCTTCCCAAACCGGTTTCCCGGTCGATGATTCAAGACAAAAATAATTTAGCGTCCGTTCCTGCTCGTTTCTGTCTTCGCCAACGACATAACCCGACTCGGAAAAGAGTAAACGCCAAATCGCTCCTCGTGCTTTATAAGACCAAACGGATCGGATCGCACGAGGGCGCAAATATTGAAAAATGCCCATGGGTTAAACCGGACGAGAAAAATAATTAAATAAAATAATATTTTTTGAGATGATTATCAAGATTTGGATTTTAGATTTCAGACGAATGTAAAATGTGATTATAAATAAAGAACAATATAAAAAATGATTCGTCAGCTGACTTTATAAGCGCTGAGAATTCCGATGGGGCCAAGAGCAATCAAGAGGATGGTTTTTATGAAAGATTTTATTTTAAATCTCTCATGATAAAGTTTATAAATCATGACTCCAGAAAAGAGCCATGAAAATATTGTAAGATAAGTCGTCAACAACGGGAATTGTTTTATTCATCATTATCCAAATTTGAAATGATCGGGGGGTTGAAAACCGCGAAGAAACTTTGTTGTTTCCATCCTTTTTTTGCCTTCAAGCTGTAATTCACGAATTTCAAGCACACCGTTTCCTGTATTGACATAAATCTTACCTTGGTCGATTACGATTGCTCCCGGATCCGTTGTAGAGGTTTGAGAACTTATTACAGTGCGATAAATCTTCAAGATTTTTGAATCGATTTTTGTATACGCTCCAGGAACCGGTGACAGCCCGCGTATAAAATTGTGGACTTCTCTTGCAGGTTTCGACCAATCAACAACGCATTGTTCCCGGAATATTTTCGGCGCAGCAGTTGCCAATGCATCATCTTGCTTCTGCACCTGCACCTGCTCGTGTTTGATTGACCAAACTGTTCGAAATAAAACTTCAGCTCCGAGACTCATAAGCCGGTCACACAATTCGCCGGCAGTTTCATTCTCCCCGATTAAAATTCTTTCCTGCATTATCATCTCACCGGTATCTACTTTATCCTGCAAGAAAAAAGTTGTAACACCGGTTTCTTTTTCTCCATTCATCAGAGCCCAGTTGATTGGCGCTGCTCCGCGATACTTCGGCAATAATGAAGCATGAAGATTAATAGTTCCTTTCGGAGGGATCGTATATATCTCACGCGGGAGAATCCGGAAAGCTACCACCACAAAAAGATCGGCTTCCAACAACTTCAATGAATCAATAAAATCCGGGCTCTTTAAATTTTCCGGTTGTAAAACAGGCAATGATCTTGCTAAAGCGAAATTTTTAACTGGAGTGCAAGAAATTTCCTGGCCTCGGCCTCGCGCTTTATCGGGTGCAGTCACAACGGCCTGAATTGTGTGTCCCCGGTCAAGAAGTATTGCAAGACTTGGAACGGCAAATTCAGGAGTTCCCATAAACACAATTTTCATAGAGTCGTCCGACGGTTCATTATGCAATCACACTTGTTGCCACAGGATACGAGGTTTCGACTTCACCTTTTTTTATTTTCAACACCCGACTTCGCAATAAACGTCGTTTAGTAGCGCTTAAATGATCGATGAAAACTATGCCGTTGAGATGATCGATTTCATGCTGGATGACACGCGAAAGGAAGCCCACGGCTTCCATTTCATGCTGATGGAAATTAATGTCACGAAATCGAACCCTGATTGTATCCGCACGAGTGACTTCATTGCGCAATTCCGGCAGGCTCAAACATCCTTCTTCCATGACCGATTCTCCATCTTCGGATAAAATTTCCGGGTTGATAAGAACGAGTGGTTTCGTTCCCTCTGCTTCATCTGTTCCGGAAATGTCGATCGTAATTATTCTTTTTAATATTCCAACCTGATTTGCCGCAAGTCCGACACCATTAGCATTGTGCATCGTATCCATCATATCGTACGCAAGGTGGATGATATCCGAGTCAATTTGTTCGATTGGCCGAGCTTTCTTGTGCAATATTTCGGCACCCACCAAATAAATCGGTAAGACCGCCACAACATCCTCCTTATAAACTTCTCACTTCCGATGTGCGAGACTCAATTCCTCCACGACCAGTTTCCGATATATAGTCATCTCACAGGCAGTGTTTACCATTCCGAGTCAATTCTTCCATATAATGTATATTTGTCAAAACATAAATACAAGAAAAATCATTCCTAATGTCCATAAATATCGAAATATTATTTTGGCTAGTTAGAAGAGAAAATAGTAATGGTATGAATTAATCTTTGTCCCTTTGAGAGTTGGGCTCTATTTTTTTACAATCTCCTTTAATCGTGCAACCATTTTCACCTTGTCGAACGGTTTCAATATTATCTCGCTTACTCCCGATTTTATCAATGAGACAATTCGCTCTTTGTCGTTAATACCGGTTACAACGACCACAGGAACTAATTCAGATTTATACGCCTTCCGTAGCCTTAAATATAGCTCTCTACCGTCCATTCCCGGCATTTCCAGATCTATAAGAGCAATATCGGGAGCTCCTTTTTTATATTGCTCTAATCCTTCCTCCCCATTACCTGCTTCGATCACGGACCAACCAAGTGATTCCACAAGTATGCGTCTAATAATCATTCGAATAGTTTGATCGTCGTCAACGACGAGAGCTTTGATCATTCATTCTCCTTTAATTTCTCATCATCTATTATAATCGGCTGTTTTAGTGTTTCTCTTTAACTAACTTTCGTGAAAATAATCGGTCGGAATGATATGGAAGGTTTTTAAGATGAGAAGATAAATTCGGGAAACGAAAAGAAAATGAATAACTGATGTTACGCAAAGAGCCATTTCCTGTAGTGGTCACTTCGATACGATCCCGACTTCCGTCGGGATCACTCAGTGACCATGCTAATTTGTTGTGACACCGAGCATAGCCGAGGTGTCGGTTATCGAGTGATCCGCCAGTCTCTTTGGCGGATTCTATCGAGGTAACCCATAAACGCGAAAGTTCATGATTATTATCATTTTGCGTAACATCAGTGAATAAGTCAGTTTAAAACTCGTTTTGCTCCGAAAAACCTTTTTTGATAATAATTTGAATTTAAAGAAGTGATAGTCACGCCTTCATTAACACTGGCATGCGCGAATAAATCGTCGCCGAGATAGATACCGACATGGGATGCTCCTAGCCCGCTGGTGTGGAAAAAAACAAGGTCGCCCGGAAGAAGATTTTCTCTCCTCACGTGTTTGCCGATTTTAAATTGCTCTTGTACAGATCTTGGAATCTCGATTGAAAATACGTCGGCAAATACGGCTTGTGTGAATGCCGAGCAATCGATGCCTTCTTCCGCATGGCCGCCGTATTTGTATGGTGAGCCGAGGTAGTTAATTATTTCACGGACTAACTCAGGACGATCGAGTGAAGCGGGGATTTCATCAGGTGCGGCTTCTTCCGAAGATAAAAAACGGGGTGCCGAAGCTGCACACCCCGTTATAAATATTATTATCATCGACAAAAGTACAGAACGAAGAATGTTCATCACTTGAGTCTGCTCATCCCAAGTAAGCACGCAACGCTTTACTTCGAGATGCGTGACGTAGACGCCTGATTGCTTTTTCTTTTATCTGGCGTACACGTTCGCGAGTTAGGTTGAATTTTTCTCCAATCTCTTCGAGAGTCAGCGAGTGTTCGCGTCCTAATCCAAAGTATAAACGAATCACTTCAGCTTCTCGGTCGCTTAAGGTAGAAAGAGCGCGTTCAACTTCTCGGCTCAGCGATTCTTTCATCAGCTCGCTGTCCGGCATCGGTGTACGCTCATCCTGAATTACATCGAGAAGACGATTATCTTCTCCCTGTGCGAATGGAGCATCCATCGACAAATGCCGTCCGGATATTTTCAACGTATCGGCGACCTCGTACAACGACATGTCGAGTTCTTCGGCTAATTCGCTTGCGCTTGGTTCGCGTTCAAATTCCTGTTCAAGCGTACTAAACGCTTTTCCAATTTTATTGAGCGCGCCTACACGATTAAGCGGCAAGCGCACAATGCGGGATTGTTCCGCCAGCGCCTGAAGAATCGACTGCCGGATCCACCACACGGCATAAGAAATAAATTTGAATCCCCTGGTTTCGTCGAAACGCTTGGCCGCTTTAATGAGGCCAAGATTTCCCTCGTTGATAAGATCGCCTAACGATAAACCCTGATTCTGATATTGTTTCGCAACGCTGACCACAAAGCGCAAATTCGCTTTGGTTAATTTTTCGAGCGCTTTCTGATCACCTTTTTTTATTCTTCGAGCAAGCTCGATCTCCTCATTAGCTGTGAGGAGTTCAACTTTTCCAATTTCCTGCAAATATTTATCGAGCGATTGGCTTTCGCGGTTTGTATATTGTTTGCTTATCTTCACTTTCGCTTTCCGTTTATATTCCTGATAATTTCACACAAGAAGATTACTTATTGTCCACTTTCATCATCTTACCATACTTAGACGTGTGGCTGAGCGCTTTGTTGCTTTCCAATTATTCTAAAACGGATACAAACATAACAGCACCGGAAACTACCGGTGCCGTTTTATGATTAATTATCCATGAAAACGCTGATAGTGAACGAATGATGTGTTGTTGTCGAATCAGGAATAATATTCCTTTTCATTACACTTACAAATTTGAACTCGGCGTTGATTAAACCGTACTGTTCCCGATGTTGTCTTCTCGGAAGCGACAATAAGCGTAGGAACGCGAAGTTGTCCGCATTTATCGCATTTTAAACCATGCTGTGCAAGTTTTGTTGCCTTATCGGCAAATGATTGCTGTTTTGCCATACGTCATTACTCCATCTGTTAATATACTCTTACAATATTACCGCCACTTTCGATGCACTTCTGCAACACATGAACTGTGTTGTTTATCAAAGAATCACGGTCCATTTCATGGTTTAATCCACAAATGCCCGAACTGATGGTAACCGATATTTTTTTATCTTCGACCGTGAGAACTGTGCCTGCAATTGCCTTTCGGATTTTTTCCGCCCATAAATACGCTTCGTTCGGAATTGTATTCACCACTATGATACCAAATCGATTGAAATCCAATCTTCCGACCGAATCATAAATCCTAACGCTATGACGCAGGACTTTTGCAACATTAAATAAAACAAAATCAAAACCGTCTTTCCCGTAACGAGTGATGAAATCGTTCATTCCATCGACAGCGATTGTCATCAAACAAAGCTCAGATCCGGAATCGTTGGCGCGAGATATTTCTTGATCAAGGATTGCCAGAAATTGCTTTTTTGTCAATGAACGTGTTGCTTCATCCACCACAACATATTCTTTGACAATATCGTTCAAGTAAACTATTTCTAGCGCCGCCGCAGTATTTTCGGCAAGCCGCGTTAGAGTGTCGAGTTCCTTCTGACTAAAATTATGACGAACCCGGCTTTCAATACCGATCGCGCCGTAGCATTTATTAGAAGAATTAACAGGAACGCTTAAAAATGAACCTTCATCCTTTATTCGTTCGCCTTCTATAAAACGCGGCAACGTCTTCCTCTCGAGATCGTCAATTTGACTCGGAGCTCCCTGCCTGATCACATCGCCAACAATGCTTCGCGAAAAATCTATCACTTGATTTGTGATGATATAATTTTCAGGCGTTCGATTAACTACTTTCCGCACTATCCAATGATGTTGAACATCATCGTATAACGTTATCGTGAGAAAATCAAAATTCAAAAGTTTTTGTGCTTCTTCCGAAACAGCATCTACTATTGATCGTACGCTGAGATCCGACTTCCAGCGTTCCTGCATTCGTCGAACAGACGACAAAACTTCGGAGTCCAATAACAAATCATACTTTGCAGTATAGTTCCGTATTAGCGCTGAAATTAATTTTGTGAATTGTCCGACCAACGCAAGTGTTTCCGCACCGTAAGCGTCTTCCGCTTTACTATCGACAGCCAGCACGCCGACAATGGTTTGTTCACCGCCTGCCGTGTTGAAATAAACCGGTGCGCCAACAAACGCTTTAATAAAATCTACTTCTTCATAGTATCTGAGTAATTCTTTTTCCGAAATCGGATTCACATGGCTGATTACTTCCGGTTTACCGCTATGTGCGATTTGACTAACGAGGTCATGCCCCATAGGATACCGGCGTTCTTTCATGAACACTTCGCTATCGGTTATCTTAACCTCGCACACCATCATTTGCTTGTCGCGGTTCGCCCAGAAAAATGCAGCCGTGTGGCCGAAGAGCACCTCTTTGGCAACTGCTAAAACTTTTTCCAGAAGAAAATCAAATTCTGCGCGCGGTTCCTTTTCCGGTTGCGAGAAATCCGAATTCAAATCAAAAAAATCCGTCACCTTATACTCCACGATCGGTTGTTCTTGTTTTGGCATTGAAACGGATCTTATCAGTATTGATGAAGTCGATTGTAAAGTTTCAATAGATTCGTGTGTTGGAATCTTATTCGATTCTTCTTGGTTTGTTTCGTAGACGACAAACGGCTCGCCTCTTTTCAGATCGTCGAACACAAGCACTTTTCGCGTTTTAGCGTCTGCCAATCGTCTATTTCTCGCGTAAATACTGTTAAACTCTTCACAAAACTTCCTAAAGTTACTTACTTTATAGGAAGTTATTAAAAATTAATTAATTCTTTACACAAAGTCAAGTGAAAATCTAGTTGGAAAAAAGCAACTTCCATCATCCCTCACTCTACACTTTCCTTTCAGGTCGTAGACCACTTTATAGAACATCCCATTGCAGGATATTGTTTTTCCGCAATCGGTTTTCCATTCGCAAGAGCTATGACTGCATCCGATAATTCCCGGCTCGTTACTTTCGATTCGTCCTGCCAGTTATCATCAACACGGCCATGATAAACGAGTTCCTGCTTGTGATTGAAAAGATAAATATCCGGCGTACATTGTGCTTTAAATTCCCGCGCAACATTTTGTTTCTCGTCGATCAAATATGGAAAAGGAATTTTCCATTCCACGATTTTCTTTTTCATCTCCTTCGGATCATCTTCCGGATATGATGGATTGATATTGGGATTGATTGCGACTGTATTAATTCCAAGCGTACGGGCAACTTCGGCGATTCGAATTGTCCGCGGCCATAACGCTTTTGCGTACGGACAATGATTGCATGTAATGATTACGAGCAGTCCTTTTTTCCCATACAATGAACTGCCCAAATATTTTTTCCCGCTTGGATCCGGCAATTCAAATTCCGGCATCTTAGTACCGATAGGGATATCGATTGATTCGAGAAGCGCCATATAAACCTCCGTGCATTTTTAAATATATAAAATGTTCTCACCCGCGACAGTGCATCTTACATGCCGTTACGATTTTATAAACAGCGAATTACTTTACTTCGTTCGCAACAATGACTTCATTCTACGACTTTAACAAATTATAATCTACAAAAGAGTACGAATATTTCTTCAAAAATACACGCATCGTTTTTCGTGATAGTTATTGTAATTAGAAATTCTTTGTGGCGATAAAATCTGAAAACGACTTATGACTTAGATTCTCAACTCGTGGCGGGTTGCGAAGTCGAGTTGTTTTGGGACTTGATTTTCTCATAACCATTGTTTAACATTTTTGTTAGAACATACAATGAGCGTTGTAAGGAATAAAATCGAAGCTTTAAAAACGTGGATTAGAATTTCCAAATTTATTAATTAACTCTCCACTTTTCACGCTTTGAAGCGCAAAAGATCGACTCAATCGATCTAATTATTATAGTTTAACCGGCACTACTTTATCAGGAGGACTCATATATGCGTCTCGATCAACGCACTAAACTTTGGAACGAGGTTTGGTATTCCTATTACGACACTTATTATCAAGAAGTGCTAGCCGAAAGCCTCACCCTTCGATGGCAGAGATTTGATGAAATCTCCAAAATCCTTATCGCGGTTACAGCTTCTGGTTCGGCATTAACTGGCTGGTCTCTCTGGACGCTTCCAGAATTTAAAGTTGTTTGGGCAGGCTTAGCAGGTTTCGGCGCGTTACTCGCCATAGTTCACAAGTCTCTTGGGGTTTCCAACAAACTCGATGAATGGAATTCTTCAAAAAGCCAATTTGCCGACATTAGATTTGACCATGAAATGTTAATGGGTGAGATGCGCATTAACCCGCAGTTTCAGGTAAAAGAACTTAAGAAACAATTTTCCGATTTACAGAAGCGCTTTGCTCAAGCGTATCAATCGCTGAAATCAGATCCATTTCAAACACAGCATTTTAAAGAACGGGTACAAGATGAACTAAACGTCCTCATTTCGAATCACCAACACTAAAGGAGAAATTTAAATGGGAATCAAAACGGGTCCACCAAAACCGGCACCAGCTCCGCCGCCAAAACCATAACCAAGTATATCACCATCTATAGCACAGCGATAAGGTGGTGCCGATTAACCAGCGGCTCCCCGCTAGAAAGCCGCGGGGCAGGCAAGCAGACGGAAGGAGCCGAGT
This sequence comes from Ignavibacteriota bacterium, assembly GCA_963835935.1. Lineage (GTDB taxonomy): Bacteria > Bacteroidota > Ignavibacteria > UBA10030 > CAVZMI01 > CAWIHK01. The sequence goes on along the minus strand of CAWIHK010000001.1, from coordinate 1,148,997 downwards.
ATGTTAGGCATTGCGTATAACGGTTTAGTATATTTTAAATGCTATCAACTTGAAACTCAGTTCGTTCACAGCAAATTTGAAAGTTATCAGTGCCGCAGCTTGGCACCTATCTATCCGTCATACGTTCATTTTTCGATGAGGCGAGAGAATGATGGGGGCAGGAGAGATTAAGCAGCAAGTCCAGAAGAAGCGCTTCTTGATTGACGCTTTTCTGTACTCGGCCTCTCTCCCTAGTGGTGCAGGGCGTGATCAGGTTCTGAGGCACTCCGTGACGAGGTATTATCTCCAGGCTGTAGTATTGGAACTAGTCATAAAAATGTTTTATGAACTCGATCTAAGGAAACCTGCTCCATTCACGCACAATCTGGTAAATCTGTTTAATGAGCTTAATAAGGAGACGAAGGATTTTGGGGTGGCAAAATTCGATGAGGCGAGGAACAGACGTCGGAAGCAATTTGAACAAATAAAGGATGTTGAGTTTCATCCGCTTCAAGATGTTCTTGCTAACAATGAAATGATCGTGAAGAACTTCAAGTATGACGTAATAGGGGTGCCGAGCAATTCATCCGTGGATGGTACCTTTTACGATGAAGTGTTCAAATATATTGACCGCAAAATAAGCGATTTGAATGTATAACACGACGCTGCATCCGACGTCAGGCCGCGCTGCGGCCTTCCGCGGCTGAGCTTGGCGTTAGCCGGTAATTAAATAAGGAAAAGTATATTGATTTACCATATCGTAAAAGAAGAAGAATTTCGATCTTGTATAAATAATAACAAATATACACCAGCAAGTTTGAAAGAAGTTGGTTTTGTGCATTGCTCACTAGAATCATCTGTTATCCCAGTCGCAAATGATTATTATGGAAATGTTGTGGAGAAATTACTGCTTCTTCAAATAGAACCGAAGAAATTAAAACCACAAACGAAATACGAGAAAGCAAAACCGGAAGAAGGAGTTAGCACTTCGCATATATCAAGTTCGCCAGTATTCCCTCATGTATATGGACCGATAGATATTTCTGCAATAGATAAAATGGGTTTCCTTGAAAAGAAAGGAACGGTTTATATTTGGCCGGAAGTATTTATCTCTGTAGAAAAATATTTTGGAATAAAAGAATAAATTACATGGAACTCGGTTCGTGAAGTGGTATATTTTAAATTATTGCCTTCCTACGTGCCCGCCTTCGCTAAAGCCTTCGGCAGGTAGGCGGAGCCGTCATCCGTTAGGGCGTTTTTCTAAAAGTTATATACTATTATAAAAACAATCTAACCATTAAACATAGAGACAAAAATGAAAAACAAAATCTTTACAGCAATCCTAATATCAGGACTTTCATTCGGTATATCATACTCTCAAAACTTCAACAAATTAAAACTTGATAGCTTGTTCGATATTCTAACTGAAAAGAACAAGGCAATGGGAAGCTTAACTATTTCAAAAAATGGAACTATTCTATACTCCAGGGCAATTGGTTACAGTTTCATTTCAGAAAATGAAAAAATACCATCTACAGACATTACAAAATATAGAATTGGTTCGATATCTAAAATGTTCACAGCAACAATGATTCTCCAGCTCATTGAAGAAGGGAAAATCAAACTTACTACAACAGTGGATACTTATTTTCCACAACTTCCAAACGCAAATGTCATTACAATTAGCAACTTACTTAATCATAGAAGCGGATTTCATAATTTTACGTCTGACACGGACTACACGGCTCGGATGACACAACCAAAGACACAAGATGAGATGCTTGCAATTTTTTCTAAAGACAAAGTTGATTTTCAGCCGAATGAAAAATATTCTTACAGTAACACAAACTATGTTGTTTTAGGATATATTATTGAAAAAATCACCAAACAATCTTATTCAATAAATTTGACTGAAAGAATCACATCTAAAATTGGTCTTTCGAACACGTATTATGGTAGTAAGACAAATATTAAAAACAATGAAAGTTTTCCGTATCAGTTGTTGACAAAATGGGAACAACAACCTGAAACCGATATGAGTATTCCAGGTGGAGCAGGCGCTATTGTCTCAACACCAACCGACTTGACTAAATTTATTGAAGCATTGTTTTCTTTAAAATTTGTATCCCAAAACAGTTTGAACCAAATGAAAACTATGACAGACGGGTATGGAATGGGTATGTTTCAAATACCATTCTATAATAAAAAAGCCTATGGGCATAATGGCGGTAGAGAATGTCCCACTCTTAGTTGAAATTCAGCGATAGAAATTTGAGGTTGTTGTCAACATAAATATTTTTTATGCGACAAGCAAATTTTGTTTTTTATTTTTATTCAACGCGTCAATTAATATTGGTAATGCACCGTAACCTTTTATTCTTCTAAATCCTTTTTCAGCTTCCAACACTCCAGCACAAACCCAGCGTGTAACTTGTTCTTCAGTCTTCCAATATTTTACATTCCTCTCTTTCTGTCGAACAACTGAATTGAGCGACTCGATCAGATTTGTCGATTGCAATGATTTGCGCAGAGCAAGAGGAAGATTAAGTCGATGCAGCGTCAACGTTTCATCCAATCCTTCACGTAAACTTTTTGCAGCCGACGAATGCTCTTGCTCCAAGTCCTGCGCAATTGATAGCAGCCGTTCTTTTGCTTTCACTGCATCGTTCATCGAATATGCTTCCGTCATTCTTCTGCTGACAACTCCCTGAAGATTTTTTGGAAGATAACTTAACACATTACGTTTCTTGTGAACTGTGCAGCGTTGGACATGTGTGTCTGTTCCAAGTATATCAATGACAGCTCGCCGCAAGGCTTTCGATCCGTCCATCACTACCAAATATAATTGCTCTGTGTGTAATCCACGATCTATCAAATTTTCCAACAAACCTTTCGCTATCGTCGTATTTTCTGCCGATCCCTCCCATACCCCAAGAACATGCTTAATCCCTTTAGTATCAATTCCTAACGCGATCACTACTGTATAATCACCAATGTGTATTCCATCGATCATCAACACTGCCAACTCTAATTCTTCCAGCCGTCGTTCAAACATTTCTTTTATCTTTTGAGCCGTTGCTGCAATCATTCTTCTGCTTACACTGCTCGAACTCGTTCCATACCCTTCTAGAAATTTACTCACTCCTTCTTCATACCTTCGTGTGCTAATGCCTCGAATCAAATCTCGATATGTCCTCTGAATTAATTCTGCAGACTTACTAAATAATCCGTACGTCTTCAAACTCCACGCATGCTTGTTCTCAACATCCACAACTCGGGTGACAAATATTTTTTTCCTCTTTCCATTTACGATCACCGATCCTGGATTTGTTCCATGTCGTGTGCACTGCCGATCAGGTAAATGTTTATATCGTTCGCCTGCAAGTGATTTGACTTCTTCTTCCATGATCGTCTCCATCACTTGTAAGGAGATGCCTTCCATTTCTTCCGAGAGCGATTCTTTTAATCCCAACAAAACTTCTTTCACTGTGTCAACGATCTTTTCTTCCAACTTCTCAAAATGTTTTCCGCTCGTACTGTTGATTACTTCATTCGCTTTTGCTACTTTGATCTTGTGCATGGCGATAGTCCTTTCTTTGGTGTTTAATAATTTGAATCGTTATTTTCTCACCTCAGATTAACTATCGCCTGTATTTTTTTCAAGCGCTATTTTCAACTAACTTCGGGACATCACCTGGCGGTATTGATGGCTTTGCTTCTACTCTAGCATATTTCCCTGATGACAGTTTGGCTATAGCATATTGCACAAACGGTCAACCTTATTCCCTTAATGATATTATAATTGGTGTATTAAGTATTTATTTTAACTTACCCTATTCGTTACCAACATTCAATACATTTTCTTTAAAGACAGAAGACCTGGACAAATATTTAGGCGTATATTCGAGCAAACAAATTCCCTTAAAAATTACTATTACTAAAAACAATTCCACTTTAATCGCAGAGGCAACTGGTCAATCATCTTTTCCACTTGAAGCATCTGAAAAAGACAAGTTTAGATTTGACCAAGCCGGAATAATAATTGAGTTTGATACAATCCAGAAAGAATTTATTTTAAAACAAGGCGGAAATAATTTTTTATTCACAAAAGAAAAATAACAGATATAATAGACGTAAGAATGTTAGTGAAGGATAAACTAAAGTATGATTGTCGTATTCGCGTTTAGTATTATACACGTTTACGGCCGTTATAAACTTCTGAGGATAGTCGATGAATTCACAGTTACTTATCACTCTGGAGATTTTGCTGGTAATCGTGGCACCTCTCCTGCTTCTATACCTAAGAGCATCATGTTCTTTGCGCGTCAGTGTTCTTTGCCTTTTGACTCTTCCTATTCTGTGGTATTTCTGCTACTCTCCATTGCACGAGATGAGTCATGTCGCCGGAACATATTTGGCTGGGAGCACAGTCACCTACTACAAACTAATACCCAGCCTCTGGCTTGGCGAGTTCGGACGCGCGTGGGTTACGTCAGAAGGGCTTAAGCATAATTGGCAACTGTTGACCTCAACAAGCTTTCCTTATATACTGGATATTTTATCGCTCATCGTTGGTATTTTGATTTTAAAGCAAAGTTTGTCCAAAAGACCTTTTGTTATCGGTTTTCTCTTCATGCTTTTATGTCTGAGACCAGCATTCGATTTTGTATGCGAACCAATCGACTTTCTCCTTGGCGGCAGGGGCGATATTTACTGCGTCGAGTTAATCATTGGGCCATTCTTTCCATGGCTGTTCATTTTATTTGGAATCGGCCTGTCGACTTTCTCAATTTTAATTGTGTTGAAGCGTTTCGTCGGGTTTTAAAAATCTTCTGCTCTGCACGACCAACTGACGAGCGGTTAAAAGATATGTTGATGATATTTTTGAAAGGATGATAAAGTGAAAAATTTGATTAAGTCCCAGCTTGGATTAACTCACATAATTAGTTGGACAGCAAGAATCTTGAGTGTTGTGAGCATTGGCTTGGTATTATCATTCATGGTTGGAGAAGGATTCGACTATACACTGTTCAAGCCGACAGAATGGATTCTGTTTTTATTTTTTCCTTTTGGGATTTCTCTTGGAATGATCCTTGCATGGTGGAAAGAAGGCATTGGAGGAAGTATAACAGTTGGAAGTTTAATAACGTTTTATGTGATTCATTTTGCAACTACTGGCAAATTTCCAAATGGCTGGGCTTGGTTGGTTTTTACGATCCCTGGATTTTTATTTCTTTTAAGTTGGTATCGGACACGAAAGGTTCACAATATCGCAGTCTGATCAGGTACTTCCTGAAGGTATTCTTCGGCAGGTATGCGGAAACGAAAGCCTGCCTACGTGCCCGCCTTCGCTGAAGCCTTCGGCAGGCAGGCGGAGCCCGCCATCATGCTTGTTGAAAGTCAAGAGAAAAATGAAGTCAAGCAAAAATATTTTTTGTTGAGATTATAGTAGTCTTTTAATCTTTTATGTGAGGAATTTTCTTTTTTACGGGGGTTTCCGTCGCTTTATCCTTGGTCGAGAGAGCATTCTCAGGAGTCTTTGATCTCTTAATATTCGCGCGATCTTTCTCACCTGTTTTTACGAGGGTGGGAGTATTCTCACCAGCCTTTGCTCTCTTTACATTCGTGGGACCTTTCTTACCTATCTTTACTGGCGCGGGAGAATTCTTACCACCCTTTATACTACCCTCACCATCCTTATATTCTACAATATCGGATTCAGTCTCTATCCCTTCTATAGTGTGTGTCCCGGCAACATTCACATCGTCCACCTCTAACTTCATATCCTTCCTCGTGGGAGCTTTCTTTTCTTCAGTCTTGCCTTTGGGAGCCTTTGCGGCCGGTTTGCCTTGGGCAAAAGCAAAAGAACTCATGGAAACGGCCAACATAGCAGCTAACAACAAAGTCATCGACTTTTTCATGAATCTATCCTCCTCAATGCCATTGTCCCGCTTCAGCGGGAAAAGGATTTTTGGGTTGTTAGTTAATAAAAAAAAAATTATTTCATCACATTATTTTTTAATATAGCATCTCAAAATTGAAATAGCAATATTGAATTAAAGTTGATCAAAATAAATATTCGGAAAATATTTTTGGGCAGCATTTTAAAAAGAAATATGTCCCCGCAAAGCGGGATTTCGAACGCTCAACAAGAGAAAATAAAACTCCAAAGACATCATGAAATAAAAAGATTTTTTCTCGCGCGGCGGTTGTGCAATTGGAATGATCATAACAATTTTCTTGATCTATAAAGATTAGCCAAGCTTATTAACAAATAATGTTCGGCGCGTGTTCTAACTAGCAACTCCCCGAATCATGAGTCCCTAGGACAAGCTGTTTCAACCTGTTCAATTTGCGTACTGGTCTTAGAATAATATTTTTTCTACGCCGTTCTTTTTAACCTTCTTTAAAAAATCTTTCTCCCAATTCTTGCCTAAATATTTTTCTGCAGCAAAAACAACAAGAGATTTTCCAATGAAGGTTTTTCCATTTGTATTTTTCGAAAGACCGAGAACGCAACTCGGGCATGTTGTCAGGACTTCTATCGGATCGCCGTTGGTTACTTTGAGAATATTTTCACGTTTTCGGTCGCGCAGTTTGTTTGAAATATCAGGCCGCGACAACGCAAGTGTGCCTGCTTCACCGCAACAATTCGGAATATCGATGGGTTTGATGCCGAACATCAATTCGAAGGTTTTATTCGCACCGAACTGATTCAACGGTGTATGACATGGTTCATGATATAATATTTTCCCATCATTATCGAGTAAGAGAGAACTTGAACTTTCGGGCGTTTTGGAATTTTTAAAAATATGATGAGGCGAGTATAATTTCTCACGGACGATATATTCATTCACATCAATCAATGTCGCACCACGAAAGACGTCTTTCAATTCGTATTTCTCCAGCATCTCGAAACATGTCCCGCACGATACAAGCACCGCATCGATGTTCATATAATCGATTGTATCGGCCATACGGTGGAAAATAATGCGGTTCTCATAGCCTTTTATTTCTGCTTTATCAATTTTCCCATTCGCCAGGAACGGATAACCACAGCATAAGTACTCAGGCGGAATGACAACCCTTACGCCGGCTTCATACAGCATCGCTATAGCTGCAATGCTGATTTCAGGGAACATTCTTTCCGATCCGCAGCCGGGAAAGTACACAACGCTGCTGGCTATTTTCTTTTCAGGATTTTTAAAAGAATAAAGCATTGTCGATTGTGTCAGATGTAATCGATCTCTCAATGCCGGACGGCCGCTCTTCGGAAATTCTCCTTTCAGTACTTCGGCCAAGAAAGGCACAATCGCGTTAGTGATTCTTGCGAAGGGTTTGTTCAATCGATATGCGAAACGTTGCGCCGAATATCCGAAACCAAGGAACGCCCACCGAAATAATTTATTCGGTATATATTTTTTCCGTCCAAGATATTTTAAAGCCAGATTGGTCATCGGTTTCGCGGATGTCTTATGCCGCTCAACGAGCAAACGCCGCATCGTCAATGTCACATCTCCAAAGTCGATCTTTACCGGACATGGTTTGACGCACTTGTGGCACATCGTACAATAATCTGCAATCGTCCGGAGTTTTGTAAAATGCTTGAATGAGTGCATGTCTAGTGTTTGCGCGTAGAATAAAACAGCTTCCGTAATCAATCCCACTCCGAATATTTTATTCCTGGGATTGTACATCATCGTACGTGCAGGATGATGCGTATTACAAACCGATTTACACTTACCGCAGCGAACGCATGATGCAATCGCCATCGAGAGTTTTTCAAGATCGGTTGCTTCAAGAATTATAGCTTCGCGTTCCAACAGATTGAACGATGGCGTGTATATTTTATTCAGCGGGAAATTTGCCTGTAATTTTTCCGGGTTGAATAAATCCGTCGGATCGGCTTCTTCTTTGTACCGTTTAAATTCTTCAAGCACTTTCGGTTCGAGAAATTTCAATTTCGTAAGGCCGATTCCGTGTTCGCCCGACACAACTCCACCTAGCCTTACCGCTTCTTTCATGGCACGTGCGGCTGTGTCGTCCGCTTCTGTCATCATCAGGTAATCATTTGAATAAACTGGAATATTAACGTGCACATTGCCGTCGCCTGCATGCATGTGCGTCGCAATGATAATCCGGCGTTTCCGTTCCGCGGCCACTACCTTCTCGAACATCTGCAGAAATTGTTCATAACCATGAAACATCTTGCGCATATACTGCACGATGTCCTCATCAAACTCGATGCGGATATTTCCATCCTGCAGTTGGCGAAAGATGGATTTTTTTTCTCCAGTTTTATTTTTATCGATTAAATCTGAAAAATAGTCCTGATATTTTTCACGGACTTCGGTGAGATATTCTTTACAATCGACCAGCCTTTGAACAGGTACGCTATCCGAGGCTTTTACTTCCCTCTCAATAATTAATTCCTTGATGTGATCTATACAGTGGAGCACGTTCAACAGTTCTTTTTCGAAATTTAATTTTTCGATGAAATCGGCAAAGTCTGGAAGTCGCTCCAAAGGTATGACGATGTCTTCATTCAACTTGAATGCGTTGGTATGCTTGGCGATTGCACCAAGATGTTTGCGGTCGCTCCAAAACTGCTCGCGTTCCTTATCATCCGTTGCAAGCATGGCTTCGGCGTTGTAGTCGTCGACAAGGCGAACAATTTTTCGCGCGGCCTCTTCCAGGAGACCACGATTATTACTCTCGACATCGATTAACAGAACTGCTTTGGGAGTTTCCGTTCTTCGCGATTTGTTTCGATAGTTAATAGCTGCTACATATTTTTCGTCGAAATGTTCGAGCGCGGTAAGATGAACGTTTGAATAGTCTTTGGATGCTTTTTGAATTGCAACGATCGCATTCGATGCTTTGGTCATATTGTTGCCGAAGAATTCGAGGCAAATTGTCCGGCAATACTTGAATGGTTTATAAAGAACAAATTGCGCCGAAATGATTACGCCGTCTCCGCCTTCCTTCTGTAGGCCGGGCAAACCATTCAAAACTTTATTCGTAATATCTTTTCCAAGCCCCGGTTTGCGTATATCATCGCCGGTGAGCGTGATCGTTTTAACAACCTCTTCCTTTTTTCCGCTCATCCGGAATATATCGAAAATGACGATGTCGTGTGGTTGAATTTTTCTGTGCGGGTGATTATTCCTCCGAACTTCCAGCACTTCTCCATTTGCGTCGACAAGTCTGAAAGAATACAGGTTATCGATTGCCGTTCCCCACATCACACATTTTTTGCCGCCTGCATTTTCGGATATGTTGCCGCCAATAGTCGAGGCCCACGACGACGTTGGGTCGGTTGCAAAAATATAACCGCGTTTGGCGCAAAATTCTATTGCATCGTCTGTAACAACACCGGCATCAACGGATACAATTGGGATAACACCTTCGCCGGTTGTTTTCAATTCAATTGCGCCGATGTGATTCAATTTTTCAGTATTGATCACCATCGTATGTTTGTTGACTGGAACCGCACCTCCGGTCAATCCGGTTCCGCCGCCTCGTGGAATAACCGAGAGTTTCAGTTTCCGGGCAGATTTTACAATTTTCGGTATTTCTTCCACCGTGTCGGGATAGACAACCACAAGCGGATATTCCATTCTCCAGTCAGTCGCATCGGTGGCGTGAGCGGCACGATGGAATGGCCCGAAGTGAACATTTTTCAGCGAAGTTACACCGGTAAGTGAAAATCGAATTCTCGCCTGGAATAATTTTATCGAAGAAAATTGATCGAAAAAGGATTTATCAATTTCCCGGGTCCGTGAAACCAATTCAGTAACGACCTCATTACCATTGGCATGTTCAGCGATTGTTTCTAAGCGGCGAGCATGGAGTCGTCGAAGTTTTTTCAGAGTCCCCGACTTTCTAAGAAAATCTTCGTAGATGTATGGATTACGTTCGATGATAAAAATATCGCCGATGATATTGTAGAGCAGTTTCGCACTTCGGCCGGTCACACGCTGATCGCGCAGAGTCTCGAGAACTTTCCACGCTTCATCGTCAAAATACTTGGCGATAATTTCTTTGTCGGAAAACGATGTATAGTTATATGGTATTTCTCTAAAGCGAAATTCTTTTTGCATAGCACCAAAACAGTTTATAATTAATATTTCTTACTATTATAGAGTAAAAGAAATTCGCACAAAATCAAGATCGGGTGTTATCGATGGCCTAGCAGGCTGTTGAAAAAGCCATTAAAAACGGAAAATAAATCACTCAAATGATTTTTTTCGATAAAATATCAACCAACCCATCATGTATGAGTCTATCCAAAGTACAATTGGACAGCTCATCGTGGGTTCGTATGGCTCCCGAACCCGAGGAGAAGACATCATCATACCTTTTCTCCTACAAGATTCTTAATCCTGATCAAATTGTACAACGCATTGGCGAAGGTAAACATCCAACCACCTCGCTCCAATCCGCGATGATGAGTTTTGCGCATCAGTCCAATTGTTTTCAACCACCCAAATACTTCTTCGACTATCTTTCGCTTCCATTGACTTATCGCATATCCTGGATGCCGCGTTGTACGTTCGTCGAGAGAATGCGATCCATGGTAATCCTTCTGAGCGATATGAGGAGTTATTTTCAACGTCCGCAGTTGTCCAATAAAATTCTTCGCATCATACGATTTATCGGCACCAAGAGTAATTCGGCCTTTTCGTCGTTTCTTTGTCTTCTTCATCATTTCTATAGCAGCTTCACGTTCGGCTGTTCCAGTGGCTTGTGTGTATTTGGTCGTAACAACCAACCCATGCCGATTATCAATAACAACATGACCAAGAAAACTCAACTTGGCCTCACTGCCTCGACTCTTTTTATAAAGCCGAGCTTCAGGATCTGTAGTAGATTCATGGGTCGAATTTGTTCGTTTCTCTCCATGAAAGTCTATCGTTGGATTTCCGCGATCATCGTCTTCCGAATAGGATGTGGTTTCCCCCTTTTTAACAAAACTTTTTTGACCAGCCCAAGCTTCAATAAGAGTGCCGTCGACTGTAAAATGTTCATTGCTCAACAATTGATGCTCACCCGCAAACTCAAGAATTATTTTCAGAAACTTTGTCGCAATATCTCCTTCGAGCAAGCGGTCTCGGTTCTTACTAAATACAGAATGGTTCCATACCTGGTCGTCCATAGAAAGACCGACGAACCAACGAAACAACAGATTATAATCCAATTGCTCCATCAACAACCGCTCGCTGCGGATTGTATAGAGTATTTGTATCAACAAGGCTCGTAACAATTGTTCTGGCGGAATCGAGGGCCGACCTGTATCTGAGTACAGTTTTGCAAAGTGTGGAGATAGTTCTTTTAATATTGGTTCGACCATGCGTTGAATAGCACGGAGGGGGTGATCTTGAGGTATGCGGTCTTCTTGGGATATGTAACTGAACATTGGTTCTTGTTTTTCTTGAACGCCACGCATCGGTAATTTTCTCCTGTGAGTTGATATTATTGTACAAATATAATATCTCGCAGTGTCGTTTCGACGTTGATTTAAAAATAAATTATGAGTTTTTCAACAACCTGCTAGATATAATTTCAGGATTAGACACCCTCTCCCTTTCAAGGAGAGGGCGGGGTGAGGTCGATCTGAGTATTTTTAGATTATTTATGATGGCCTATTGAATATTTGAATTTGCATTCTCAATACATTCAGCCAACGATTAGATTTATAATGCATAATCGACCTCCCCTTGATTCACCTCGACAAGCTCGGTGCATCGCCCTCCTTTTGAAGGAGGGGATTCCGCATTCTTAGATATCACGTGCTTGACTTTCGAACACCTTTTATTTATTTTTTTTAAAAAGATAAAAGAAGCATATTGAGTACGTGGAAATCTTTTAGCAACTGAATTCGTGGTTGACTTACGGGGTAGAGTAGCACAATAAAGCATTTAGGCGAAATGCGAAACTCCAGGGACATAGCAATGGAAAGATGTATGAAAAAAAATATCTTAAGAATTTTGTTCGTTTTTATTGCCTCCAACGGAGTTATTTTCTCCCAAACAAGAGTGAAAATCGATACACTCGATTTCGCCGACTCATCATCATGTAAACTTAGTATTTATTCTGATCCTAAAGATGCTCAGGTTTACCTTGATAGTGTTTATGTCGGACGCACACCATTCGAAATTAGTAATCTTATTGAAAAGAAGTATTCTTTAAAAATATTTCATCCTCCTCATGAAACTTGGAGTACTAATATTATGACAAAACGAGGTAAAAATATCACGATATCCACACTCTTGTATGTAAAAAATGGGATGCTCTCATTGCAATGCGTTCCGGATAACACGCATGTTTCTCTCGATGGGATTCCATTGCAAAAAGGCAGTTTTTCGGGATTCACTCTCTCCTATGGTAATCATACAATTGATATCTATTCGGATTCTCTCAATCGATCCGTATCGTCTACATTTTTCATAAACCCGGGAGACACTCTATCTTTGCGTGCAAGATTAGGTTACTATTCGTCGGCTTCAACTATTCAATCGATAATAATCCCGGGCGTTGGACAGATGAGCGATGGAGCGATTCTAAAGGGACTGGTTTTTACGACAGGAACACTTGCATTTTTTTTCTATTCTCTAATTCTAAGCCATCGGTATCAGGAAAAAATTACCTCGTATAATTCTATCCATGAAGCTTATCTTCAAGCAAACACTGAAGCCGACATCATCCAATTAAGAAATGAAATGAGTGATGCAAGTGGAATAGCTCATAATGTATTTAGAAAAAGAAATATTACCTATACAGGATTTCTCGTATTATATTTAGTAAATGTCGCCGACGCTGTTCTATTTCATAATAAGAGTGATGAAATTCAAGTTATTCCAAAAGAGACTCCAGCTTCTGTATCTATCACCACTCCACACTTTTCACAGAATATTGTCTTTGCATTAAGCATTAAATTTTGATGGATGGATTTATGATGTCAAGATATAATAACAATTGTGTCTTTTTTAAATTTACACTCAGATTTATTTTTTTGAATTTATTGGCAATCATGGTTGGTTCTTGTGATAACCCCCCGGAACTTAAATTCGATAATCCTTCAGATCCTTTATCAACAAATCCCATCCCCCTGCCACCTACCAATGTAACTTTGAAATCTTTATCAAAGTCGAGTTATCAATTAAGCTGGCAAGGACAAAGTAGTTTTGAAACAGGATACTTGATTGAACGGTATCCCGGCCGAAGAAGTGCAGACATTCCAGATACAACTTATACAAAACAACCTACTTTAATAGAGGAAGGGATTGATTCATCAATATATTATTATCAAATCCATGCAATGGCTCAATCCAGAATTGGGCGTCCGACTGCAAAAATAACAGTTATTTATTCTGAAGGTCTCATTTATTCTTTGCCAAATGGTCATGCTGGAACAAAAATTTTTGATCCAAAAGGAAATTTTATAGTCGATTTTGAACCGAATACGATATATCTTGATCCTTTTTCAAATTATAAACTACTTAATTCTTCTAATGATTCTATTGATATTGAGGATGGAATTTCTTCTTTTTCAATAAGCCCCCAGGGCGATTTATTGGCAGTAGGAACTGAGGGAATATATCGGCATACACGGCTAATGATTTGGAAGATATTAAACCATTCTCTTCAATCCGAATTTTCCATGGGAGAATTCAATTATATATTTTTTTCTCCCGATAGTAAAAGCATTGTACCCTTCTATAACCGTTCGTACATTGAAGAAATTTATGACGTCAAAAGTGGTACCGTGCAACATACGATTGGTGCTATGGGAGAGTTCGTCTTCATGACTTATACACCCGATGGTCAATTTCTTATAACGCTCAGCAGTGACAATAAGATAAGTTATTTCAATACTGGAAATAATTATATACCAAGTAAAAGATATTCTTGCCCGCCAGGAGGACAGAACCTCGACGTAAGTTCTGATGGTCAAATACTTGCAGGAAAATTTAACTCAACATTTTTGTTCTGGCATACAAATGATACTCTCATCAGCTCAAAATTGTCATTATTCGAACCAACGTATGCTATGCACTTTATCCCCGGAACTCATAAATTGACAGTGGCAAATGGTAATGGAATATTAATTATTGATGCAGACGATGCACATATTGAACGCACAATTAATACTGGAATTTCTTTTAGAACATATGCGGTTAGTCCAAATGGTAAATATTTTGCGCTTTCGGGTTCAACTTGTTTTTGGTCCGCAGGCGATTCATGGTGGATTGTTCCATTATAGATTGACTCAAAAGTAAATTTTTTTTTAGATTAAATGTTGAACACATACTGTTTTTTAAAAGGAATAAGTCCCCGTAAAGCGAAATTTTGCAAGCTCGACAAAATAACTTCCGCAACATCACGAAATATGATGCCGAATTTGTTTTATGAATTAATTATGATCGATACATGCTGTAACCAGTTATACTTACGTAGGCGGAGTAGCCATCCGTTAGACTGCGCATGCAAAAAATATTAAAATATTCTATTGGAACAACTCTGAGCTTTTTATTTTTATCAGGTATAGCATTCGTTTATTGTGTGCACAAAGAAGACCTTGCAATGGACAAAAGCGGCTTGGGAGATGTTAAGCAATTTTATTATTGGGATAATTTGGCAATAATAGCTAAGAATTTATTTATTGTATTTTTAGCTTTATTGATAATCGAGATAATTGTTAAATTCATAATGGATATAAAGAAAGTATGGGATGCGTAGATAGAAATTGTACTGCAGAATACTGCCCTAAAAATAATACAAATACTTTATTTTAAAGACACCAACTCTTTCGGCAACATGCAAACGATTAGGCAGTAGATTTCCATCTGCGTCGAATTCATCGCTCCGGTCGTGAATTTCATTTATCGCTAAATAAATCCAGCTCTTCGGTGAGAAATTGTAGGAAAAAAGAAATCCAAGAATTAAATGCTGAAATCTTCCCGAACTCTGAGTGTAAACATTATCGAAGTAAACCCGGAAGTTCATATCGTTCACAGGCGTCAATGAAAAGAATGGACGCGAGTTGTACGTTACGTCTTCAACATGATGATCGGGATTCCCTTCGATGTATGTGTTGAACGATGTTCCGATCTGCAGAATGTCGAACATGTACCACTCGATGTAACTTCCTATTGCACCGTATAGGGCAAGATAATCACGTGAAAAATTATAAGTCTTCGCTATCGTTCCCCATAAATTTGCATCCCATTTCGGAGAAATATTGTACCAGTTTGAAAAATCGAGTTCATACGAATCGTAAATAATTCCTTGATCCTTCGATCGGCCTGTCGAAAAGTCGAATTCATAACCCCAGTTATTGCGGAATTGCATATTGAAAACAAAAATGGCGTTTCTATTATAATACAATTCCGCATCCTGATAATAAACACCGCCGCCGCCTAATAAAAGAAGCTGACTTATATATCCATCCTTAAAAAACCATCGTGGCCCGGCAATGCTGGTGAGTTCCGCCGTTCCCTTCCACGGAACATAACCAACCTCGCTGATATCGAAATTATTACCAATGAATTTTCCCCGCGAGAGAATGAATGTATTTTCTTTCGGCATCACTAAACCAAATGATGCCGCGTAATCTCCATTCGAGTTCTTGAACGATCTTGCAAATTGATATGATAATTGCCAATCCGATTGACGGATGGCGCCGTCAATATCGAAAACAGCATTGACATCGTTAGCGGTTTTTTTTGCCACCATCAGCATGCCTATTGTCGAATTATCGAAAATGCGTTTTTTAATTCGCGCAGATCCGAACACAGCTTTCTCCTCGGAATAGAGAGTATCATTGTTAAAATAATTGCTTTGATCAGTCATGGCCATAAAAGCGCCATAATCCAAATCGTCGATTCGTCCAAATCCTTTCGCCCCAACAACAATGGGTATGTCCGATCCATCCGGAAGAACCTTGCCGATTCTTCTTGAGTAGAATAATTCCAGCGGCGAATAAAAACCAGTCGATTGTTCTTTTCCGGATGCTATAAAGATTTCATTTCCCTGAGTGAAGAACGGCCTCCGCTCATTGAAATATGTTTCGTATCGTGACACATTGAAATTAAACGGATCGGCTTCAATCTGTGCAAAATCAGGATTGGCGGTAAGCTGAAATGTCAATTTCGGTGAGGGATTATAAAATAGATCGATGCCGGCATTCGGGCTAATTTTATATTTGCCATCGTCGATATACGTCGCCTTCGAAATACCGACTGGATAGACCTCGAGATTGAGTCCTTTCACGGTCGGTTTAAAATCATCAAAAATCAATTTCCCGAATTTTGATATTCGTTGGCCTTCGTTCTCTTCATACGCATTCCAGTATGTATCTTCGCTCAACATCGGAACCCAGCGGTCAAAATCCAATCCCCATTCTGTAAGATTTTCGTTGTATTGAACGGAACGGTAGGGAATCTCCATCTCGATGACGAATCCCCAATCGTAAATTTTCGCACCGGAAAACCAAACTCCATCCCAATTATAGTCGCGATTTCTGGCATCATCGAGAAGAATACAATCGGCGCGGACACCCGCCGAGTTCACCGCAAACTTGTAAGCTGTTCTTTTGTCTCCGAATGTATCGAACATCACCGAAACGATGTCGCCCCCGCCGTCATCAAGTTTTCCTGTGTGGTTTTGAATATTTTTCCGTTCGTCATAACAAACCAACAGGCAATATATCGCCTCGGATGTTGTAAAAAGTTTTGCCACGGTTTTTTTGGATGTCGGTTTCCAATGATAGGGAGACTGCTGGACAAAATCAGACACCGAATCCGCCTCATCCCATATCGGATCAATTACACCATCGATGACTGCAGGTTTAGGTAATTGTTTCAGATGAAATACTTTCTCCTGTTGTGCCGAATGGAGTAATTGTGATGTTATAAAAAGAATAAAGAATAGTTTTAAACAACGATTCATTGGTACTGTTACCAGATTTCTTGCCGATAATTGATAGTAGTGCTTTTTTGATTGTACGAATATGAAGAAATTCTGTTTCACAGCATAGGCAATATTTGGATAGCTGTGAAACCTTATTCTTCGCATGACTATATATTTGACGAATATGTTTCAGTAATGATCCCTTTTTTGATTTTTGTTTATCGAGGATATTTGTGCTATATTATTTTTCATTGAAGAATGTCCTGTGTCAAAGATAAGGAAAGTATGCTCAGATGAAGAACGATTTTTGTTTTTGTTTTCTTTTAATAATTATTTCGGCCACTTTATCCGGTTTTTCATACAAAAACGTAAACAAAGAGATGCCGTCCGAACCGACAATTAACAACGACCCAAAATATTTGATAATCCGATGCGACGATATCGGATTATGCAAGTCTGTCAATGAAGCTTTGGTTACGATGATCAATTCCGGTACGCCGATTTCGGCATCTGTATTATTTCCGGCTCCTGCATCGGACGAAGCGATAAAAATCCTGAAGCAGCATCCGGAGATATCGGTCGGAATTCATCTTGATCTTAATGCCGAGTGGAAGGGTTATCATTGGGGACCAGTTGCGGGAGCAACTGCGGTGCCGTCGTTGGTCGACTCAGAAGGATATTTTTTCTCTTCAGCTGAAGCTTTTTTCGCTCATAATCCGAAAATCGCGGAAGTTGAGAAAGAGTTCCGTGCGCAAATAGAACGCGCCCTCCATAGCGGCCTTACCATCGATTACATAGATACACACATGTCGACTCCCACTGCAACCCCGGAGTTATGGTCGCTTGTAAACCGCTTGGCAGCAGAATACCATCTCAAATTATCTGGAAATAATAATGAGGTCTGGGCCAGTTCAATCTACTCAGTTCCACCGGATCAAAAAACATCATCGCTCGTGGATATCATAACATCGTTACAACCAAATCAGACATATTTAATCGTCGATCACATCGGACTCGAGACGCCGGAGATGAATGCGCTTGTCGACGCAAATCCGGATGGTGCGAAAGATATGAGCAAAAACCGGCACGCCGAATTGATTGCCTTGACATCGAAGAACTTTCAAGAAGCATTGCTCAAGTGTAATGTGCATTGCCTGACATATAGAGAGTATTTTAATAAACTTGAAGGAAAATAAATTGAAAATCATTTTTTTTCTTTTCATATTTCTTCAACAAGAATGAGTTATACATGAAATCATTGACATTACTAGGATTTTCATTTCTTGTTTATTCCTCGCTGTCATGGGGAAACCCTCTTCTCGGACAGGCGGATAGTGTTTTCATTCTTGGCAAAGAATTAATAACCGATTACTCCGGCATTCGTCCCGTTGTAGGCTGGGAACAGTTCAAACGCAATATCCATTATCCGGAAGACATGAGAAAAAGAGAGGAAGGTTGTTCTTTCCACATATCTGCTTCTATTGATTCTTCGGGAGTTATAGATAAAATAGATTTTTCCGATACTACATCTTCTTCCTCTTTTTTCCGTTCGATTGCAACGGCAATAAAATCAACGACGTGGCTGCGTACACAAACGGATGAGATGTCGATTACTTTTGATGTTCTTTTTGTGCCTCGGGTCGGCGATCAACCTCATGCAATTGTTATCGAATCCAAAGGCTCTTACATGGAAGTAGAATCGCAGCGCGATGCTAACGGTAATTATCGTAATGTTATGAAAAGTTTTGAAGCGCCTGATTTAAAATATCTCGTTCAAAGAAGTCGAAATTCTTTGACTGCGGAAGATCTCAACATCCCTCAACCGATTATCGGATGGGATTCTCTGGCACATAGGTTTTATTTCCCGGAGACAGCCAAAAGAATCGGATTTGACGGCACTTTCTTAGCGATAATTAATTTTAACGCTATCGGCGCTATTAAGAATTTTACACTGAAACCGGATTATGAAATGTATACCGAACTTGTCGGCAATATTCTTAAATCGACTTCATGGACCACCGCAACGAAAAATGGAAAACCGGCTGACGGAAAAATTACGATTCCAATAATATTTTGTTTAAAATCTTTTCCGCAGCATGTGATAATCATCGAATCGAGATAAGAATAATCCTTATCTCGATAATATCTGATGAAGTAGAACTCATACATTTCTATTTATAATTACGGTTTTTCATGTTAATCGGACATATTATGGTTCTAATCCAGAGTTTTAGATTCAAAGTGATGAATGGATGATTATGACTATAAATATTTTTTAGTTCTTGAGCTTTATTTAGTTGTTATGTATTTTAAATTGATCCTGTGAAAATTTTATCAATTACAAAAATTAGTTCTTTTATCATTTATAATATTACGATTTAGAGTATTATGCGTTTAAGAAATATTAACAATGCTCAATTAGAACTCATAGAAGAGCCGGATATTCCGAAAAGCAAAATTCCTTCTCATTATACAAACAACAAAATAAACTATTCTGATCTATCATTTCATGATTGGTATCGATTTGTTTTATCGTATCCACCACACCTTGTACGACATTACATTGAATCATTCGACCTAAAAAATAAATCAGTTGTTCTGGATCCATTTTGTGGAACCGGCACTACTCTGATTGAAGCAAAACTACACGGCATTAAATCTTACGGGATCGAAGCTAATCCCTTCGCACATTTTGTCTCTTCAGTGAAAATTGATTGGAATATTTCACCAGATGAACTGCAATCACTATCTATTTTGATTGGTAAAAAAGTACACTCACATCTGAGATCGGAAGGAATCGATGACAAGAAGGGAATTGATATTTCTATTGTTAAATTAAAACTTCGTACACTTCCGAGTAAAGTACATGATTTGTTATTGGAAAATTCTATTAGCCCGTTGCCGCTTCATAAAACATTAATTTTACTAGAAGAAATTCATAAATATAAAAACTCACCATGCTATCGCCATTTGCTCCTTGGATTAGCAAAGGCATTAGTTTTTCGTATAAGTAATTTAAAGTTCGGTCCGGAAGTCGGAGTCGGTAAACAAAAAGAAGATGCTCCTGTCATCAACTCATGGTTGGAAGAAATTGCATCGATTGTGAGTGATCTCCACAGTGTGAAAAAGCAACACTTGATTGTTTCTGAGGTCTTCTTGGGTGATTCCAGAAATATTCGGAAATATTTAAAACCGAGATCGATTGATGCTGTCATCACATCACCTCCTTATCCAAATGAGAAGGATTACTCACGCACGACAAGACTCGAATCTGTCATTCTCGGATTCATCGAATCCAAAGAGCAATTACGTGAATTCAAAAAGAATCTGATCAGATCCAACACTAGAAATATATATAAGGGTGATGATGACTCACGATGGGTCGAACATAACAAAGACATTCAAAATATCGCCCAGGAAATTGAGAATAGGAGAATAAAACTCGGAAAGACATCCGGTTTTGAAAAATTATATCCGGCAGTCACACGACATTATTTTGGAGGAATGGCAAGACATTTAATGGAACTCAAAGATGTCCTACGCCCAGGTGCCAAACTGGCTTATGTTGTTGGAGATCAAGCATCATATCTTCGTGTAATGATTAGGACAGGGAGTTTACTCGGAGATATTGCAAAATCATTAGGTTACGAATTGATTAATATAGATTTATTCCGGACACGCTTTGCGACTGCCACTGGTGAACAACTCCGTGAAGAGGTAGTTGTTCTGAGATGGAAAGGTTGAAGGAAAGGACAAGAAACGATGAGTAAACAGAATCTTTATAGTCGGATAATTGAAAAGATTTTCTTCAATCATTATAAAAAGGGCGTCAAAGAATTTCCTTTTGACCGGACAGAGATTGAAAAAGTCTCAAAAGAATTAAAAATACAACTACCGAAAAATTTAGGAGATTTGATCTATTCATTTCGTTATCGTGCATCACTCCCTGAATCAATCCGAGGAAAAGCTCCTTCGGGAAGTGAATGGATTATTCGGCCTGCGGGTCAATCCAAATACAAATTTGTTATCGCTTCTTTTTCGACCGTCATGCCTTCCGAGTTACTTGCTGAAATAAAAATACCGAACTCAACTCCGGGAGTCATTGAGAGTTATGCATTATCCGACGAACAAGCTCTCTTGGCAAAAGTAAGGTACAATAGGCTTATAGACATATTTACAGGAATCGCCTGTTATTCTCTTCAAAACCATCTACGCACAACCGTGACTGGATTAGGACAAGTAGAAACCGATGAATTATACATCGGAATAGATAAAAAGGGTTCGCACTATGTCATACCAGTTCAAGCAAAAGGAGGTTCGGATAAATTAGGAATTATACAGATTGAACAAGATATCGAACTTTGCAAATCTAAATTTCCCAACCTCATCTGTCGCCCAATTGCAACTCAATTCATGTCAGACGATCTTATAGCAATGTTCGAGTTTGAACCATCATCACCAATCTCAATTGTCACAGAAAAACATTATCGTCTTGTTCCTCCCGAGAATCTTACAGAAGATGACCTTCGACAATACAGAAATAGACAAGAAGAATAGAATTTAAATTAAATTAATAATGAACGATCCTTTTCTATGAATACAAAAGATCCAAAATTGATTGCTCTACAGTTCAATGAATGCATCACTGACCAAAACATTGACGAACTTGCCCGGCTTATGTCCGACGGCCACACATTCATCGATCGTGAGAGAACAATTCATCGGCCTAAGGATTTCATGATTGATAGCTGGAAAAAGTTTTTTGAATTATTTCCGAAGTACAAGAATATTTTCACACGAATTGAATCGCATGATAATCTTGTCGTGATGCTCGGTCATGCATTCTGGTCGGATGAACAGCCGCACGACGCTGCTATCTGGACGGCAACCATCATCGACGATCTTGTTGCCGAGTGGCACATTTACTACGATACACCTGAGGAGAGAAGGAAGTTTGGATTGTTATAAACTAATGTCAAGCACTTAAGTAAAATCCTAATTTATAAATCCGAAGTTCCAAACAATATCAAAGCTCCAATATTCAATAAAAACCGAGAATCTTCATGTTCGAATTTTGAGAATATGTCCGAATGACTCCTCCGAAGAATTTATTTAAAACGATACTGCTTACGTCATCAAAATTATTACAAAAAAAAGAGCCTGCCCGATGGAAACCGGCAGGCTATCGTTTCAACGCGATTAGACTAATAGTGTACAGTTCAACAGGCAATATTTGCTATGATCGCATCACCCATTTCCGTTGTGCTCACCTTCCCTCCGAGATCGGAAGTGCGGTAACCTTTTTCAAGCGTTGCTTCGACTGCACGTTCGATGGCAACAGCCTCTTTCTCAAGATTGAATGAATAGCGCATCATCATTGCGCCGGAAAGTATTGTACCGATCGGATTTGCGATATTCTTGCCTGCAATATCTGGAGCTGAACCATGAATAGGTTCATACAGTGCAGTCTTGCCGCCAAGACTTGCAGAGGGCAACATTCCGATCGAACCGGTTAGCATAGAAGCTTCATCGCTTAAAATGTCGCCGAACATATTATCGGTGAGGATTACATCAAACTGTTTCGGATTACGCAGTAACTGCATCGAACAATTATCAACGTACATGTGAGACAACTCGACATCCGGATAATTTGCCGCAACCTGAATAACTACCTTTCGCCACAACTGCGAAGTCTCCAGTACATTCGCTTTATCGACGGAGCATACTTTCTTTCTCCGTTTTCTTGCCGCTTCGAATGCCCGTATGGCAATGCGATTTACCTCAGACTCAGAATACAAAAGCGTGTTGAAGCCTATCTGTTCCCCATCGCTCACACCGAATCCCCGAAGAGGTCCGAAATAAATTCCTCCTGTTAATTCCCTGAACACGAGTATATCGACACCGTCAATCACTTCAGGTTTTAATGTGGAGGTGTTAATTAATTGCTTGTATACTTTTGCCGGACGGAGGTTGGCATACAGCTCCAATCCTTTGCGCATTGCAAGAAGCCCTGTCTCCGGTTTCGATTCCGGCGGATTGTTATCCCATTTAGGTCCGCCAACGGCGCCAAGTAAAACAGCATTTGCTGCTTTACAATCCGACAATACTTCATCCGTAACCGATATGCCATATTTATCGACGGCACATCCCCCAATCAATCTTTCTGAAAATGTAAATTTGTGACCAAACTTCTGCCCGACTTTTTCAAGTACACGTACAGCTTGTGCAACAACTTCAGGGCCGATCCCGTCCCCGGGTAATAAAATTATATGTGCTTCCACTAAAGCATTATCCAATAAAAATAATTTTTGACGAACGGATTTGTTTAAATCAGGCTTGCTATTAAATCACCGACTTCACGCGTGCCCAATCCCATTTTACCTGCTGCAAGGCTTTTGATCTTTCCGCTCGTCAATGACTTGATAACTGCTTGCTCGACCGCCTGTCCTGCTGCCTGCTCACCGATAACTTCCAACATCATTCCGCCGGCACAAATTGCGGCCATCGGATTAATGACATTTTTATCCGTGTACTTCGGAGCCGAACCGCCAATTGGCTCAAACATCGAGACACCTTCAGGATTGATGTTGCCGCCTGCTGCAACACCCATACCGCCTTGGATCATTGCTCCTAAATCTGTGATAATGTCGCCAAACATATTATCTGTGACGATCACATCAAACCAGTCCGGATTTTTCACCATCCACATCGTAGTTGCATCCACGTGTGCGTAATCGGTTTTAATATCAGGATATTCTTTGGCGACTTCATAGAAAGTTCGTTCCCACAAATCAAAGGCGAAAGTAAGAACATTTGTTTTTCCACAGAGGGTCAATTTCTTCCTCTTGTTGCGTTTCTTTGTCGCTTCGAAGGCATAACGTATGCACCGCTCGACTCCCATTCTTGTGTTAATTGATTCCTGCACGGCGACTTCGTTTGCAGTACCTTTGCGAAGCACGCCACCTGCGCCGACATATAGTCCTTCGGTGTTCTCGCGGACAACAAGAAAATCGATATCCTGAGGTTGCTTGTCTTTCAGCGGTGTGTCGACATTCGGATATAATTTCACAGGTCTTAGATTTATATATTGATCCAATTCGAAACGCAATCTGAGCAATAAACCTTTTTCCAAAATTCCAGGTTTCACATCCGGGTGGCCGATGGCTCCTAAATAAATTGCATCCATTTTGCGAAGTTCCAAAATAACGCTGTCCGGTAAAATCTCACCGGAACGTTTATAACGTTCGCCGCCTAAATCATAATTTATCCATTCGATTTTGAATGCATGTTTTTTTGCCGCCGCTTCCACTACTTTAATGCCTTCACGGATTACTTCCGGTCCTGTACCATCTCCGCCTATGACCGCAATTTTATACATAGTACTGTCTCCTTTGGTAGAATTGATCTAAATCAAGATTGAAAAAATTGAAATTAAAATTGATATTGCGAAATCGATGATTCCATCGATTAGTGCTTGCTAATTATTTTACTAAGTTCTTCAGATCGTCTTGTTGCCGTTGCTACGGCATTGATCAGCATGGAACGCAATCCGTGCGATTCCAATTCATGAATTGCGTTTATCGTAGTTCCACCCGGCGTGGTGACTTGATCGCGCAGAATTGCCGGATGAAGTCCTGATAACTTCACTAATTTTGCAGACCCAAGCACTGTTTGAATAGAGAGTGTTGTGGCAATTTCCCGGGGCAAACCCATTTTCACACCGCCGTCGATCATTGCTTCGATTACCATATAAATGTACGCAGGGCCGCTTCCGCTTAACCCGGTAACAGCGTCGAGGTGTTCTTCGGCCACAACCACAACTTCACCTACAGCCTCGAAGATAGCAATTGCCATATCCTGCTGGATTTTAGTTGCGTGTTCGGCAAATGCAATCGCCGCAGCTCCTTCGTCAACAGTCACAGCGATGTTCGGCATTGCACGCGCGACCGGAACATCTTTCCCAAGTTGCTGCTGGATAAATCCTATTTTCACTCCGGCAACGATGGAGATAATCAATTGGTTCTCATCGATATGATTTTTGATGATCGGCAATACTTTCGGCAAGGTCTGTGGCTTCACACAGAGAAGAATGATTTGAGCAAGCCGAACCGCATCCGTAAGGCTTGTGGTTATTTTGATATTCCATTGCGCTTGCAAAGTCTCGAGTTTTTCGACGTTGACATCGCAAGCCGTAATTTTTTCGGCGGGAGTCAGTTTGGCCTTTACAATACCTTTTAAAAAAGCAGATCCCATATTCCCGGCGCCAAGTATAGCAATCGTGCGCTCATGGATGATTTTGCTTCGTTCTTCCCTTTCTCGTGCGGCTTGCTCGTGCTGTGTCATCGTGATTCAAACCTCCTTTGAGCTTTCGTATTGTTTTATTTTTTGATCGAACCTCTGAATATATCCGAGTTCGTCGATGCCATTCAAGAGACATGTTTTCGAGAAACCGTCAATCGGAAACTTGATCGACATTCCATCAGGCAATTTAAGAGACTCTGACTCGAGATCAACTTTCAATTCTGCTGACGGATTTTGTGCGACAAGTTTGCATATCTTCGTATGTGTCTCAGGTGAAACAATAATCGGGAGCAAACCATTCTTCAAAGAATTGTTTCGGAAGATATCTGCAAACGATGTACTGATGATCGCTTTAAATCCGAATCCGGTAAGTCCCCACGGCGCGTGTTCTCGTGATGAACCGCAGCCGAAATTATCGCCTGCAAGTAAAATGGAAACTCCCTGAGCTTCAGGTTTATTGAGAATAAAATCGGCTTTCGGCGAACCATCGGCATTGTATCTCCAATCAGAAAATAGATTTATTCCGAGGCCTTTTTTATCCGTGACTTTTAAAAATCGCGCCGGCATGATTTGATCAGTATCGATATCATTCACAAGTATCGAAACGACGCGTGATGAAAAGGGAACAAATTTGTCCATAAGAAAACTTTCAATTATAATTAAAAAAGTAAAAACGAAAAATGGAATTCTAAAAAAATTCTAACGCATGATCGTTCGAACATCCGTAATTTTTCCTGTAACAGCTGCTGCGGCCGCAGTCTCAGGCGAAGCAAGGAACGACCGCCCTCCTTTTCCCTGACGACCTTCAAAATTACGATTACTGGTAGACACAGCGTATTGTCCTGCAGAAAGCTCGTCACCGTTCATGGCAATGCACATCGAACATCCCGCTTCACGCCACTCGGCTCCTGCATCTTTAAAAATCTGAGCAAGGCCTTCGGATTCTGCCTGTTTTTTTATTTCTTCTGAGCCTGGAACGATTAAGGCTCGAACTCCTTGTGCAACTTTCCTTCCTTTCATAACTTTCGCGGCCTGGCGCAAATCGGACATGCGCGAGTTAGTACAGCTTCCGATGAACACAACATCGATCGGTTGGCCCATGATCGGCTGTCCGGGTTTAAGTCCCATGTATGTCATCGCTTTTTCAAAAGCTTTGCGCCGAAGATCATCGGTGAAAGACGAAGCATCAGGAAGACTTTCGCCGATTTCGACTCCCATTCCTGGATTCGTGCCGAATGTGATCATTGGTGTAAGATTGGAAACATCCAGCGTGATCGATCTATCAAATATTGCTCCTTCATCAGATGGAAGTTGTTTCCAGCGAGCGACCACTTTCTCGAAATCAACTCCTTTCGGTGCAAATTCCCGGCCGGCAAGATATTCGAACGTCGCATCATCTGGAGCGATCATACCCGCACGAGCTCCGCCTTCGATTGACATGTTGCAGATCGTCATGCGTTCTTCCATAGAAAGTCCGCAGATGGTCGAACCGGCATATTCAATCACATGTTCCGTTGCGCCGCCGATGCCAATGATGGATAATAATTTTAAAATCACATCTTTTGCAGACACGCCGAATTGGAGTTTTCCATTGATTTCTACGCGAAACGTCTTCGGTTTCCGCTGAAGCAAGCATTGCGTAGCGAGGACGTGCTCTACCTCGCTTGTTCCAATACCAAATGCAAGAGCGCCGAAGGCACCATGCGTAGCTGTGTGGCTATCGCCGCAAACGATTGTCATGCCTGGCTGAGTGAGTCCGAGTTCCGGACCGATGACATGCACGATACCGCGATGAGCGCTGCGCATATCGTAAAGGCGGATTCCGAAATCAGCGGCATTTTTCTCGAGTTGCTTGATCTGTTTTACAGCCATCTCATCTTTGATCGGGATGGATGGATCGGTTGTTGGAATGCTGTGATCCATCGTAGCGACAGTTCGTTCCGGACGGCGAATTTTCAGGCCGCGTTCTCTCAAACCGGAAAATGCCTGCGGTGAAGTAACCTCGTGAATTAAATGCAGATCGATATATAAAATGGCAGGCGCATTGGGTTCCTGAGTCACAACGTGCGCGTCCCATACTTTTTGAAACATTGTTCGTGGAGTACTCATTTAAAAAATTCTTTCTTTTTTTCTTTTTGACCTCACCCTGAAGAATGAGGCTACTGTTTTTATCTTTTAACTTCTCGCTTGTTTATATTGTTGGTTTTTCTGGAGCCTGCTCGCCTCGCTCCGCTTCAGTGATACTCTCAGCGCTCGGCGGAGCGGGTTCTTCTTGTTGATTCTCGCTTTTGCGTTTTCGCGCCATAGTTGCTCTATTTAGCGCTTCAAGATACGCTTTGACGCTGCCGGTAATAATATCGGTACTGACTGCACGTCCATTGAATGAGACACCATCGAAATCAACACGGACGAAAACCTCTCCGATCGCATCATGACCGAGTGAAACCGATTTAATTGTGTATTCCATCAATCTGCCGATAACGCCGGTGATTCTTTCAATCGCTTTATATGCCGCATCGACCGGCCCATCACCAGTAGCCGAATCGACAAACCGCTGGCGTCCCTGACGCAATTCAACTGTCGCAGTAGGACGGATATTGGTTCCGCTACTCACCTGAATTACTTCGAGATGATAGAGTTCTTCCATCACGTTGGCTCGTTCTTCAATAATCGCCAACAAGTCTTCGTCATATATTTCCTTTTTCTGATCTGCAATCGAACAAAACACACTATAGACTCGTTCCAATTCCTCATTTGATAATTCATAACCAAGTTCGCTGTACCGTTGTTTCAGCGCGTGACGGCCGGAGTGTTTGCCGAGAACCAATGTACTGTGTTTGATGCCGATTGAATCGGGCGTCATAATTTCATAAGTGATCGGGCTTTTTAGCATACCATCCTGATGAATTCCAGCTTCATGAGCGAATGCATTTGCCCCGACGATCGCTTTATTGCGCTGAACAACCATACCAGTGAGACTGCTCAGCAACCGGCTCGCTTTATAAATTTCTTCAGTGTGAATTGTAGTGTCGACTTTCAGCGTTTCGCGTCGTGTTTTAATCGCCATTACAACTTCTTCCAAAGCAGCATTTCCGGCTCTCTCACCGATACCATTGATTGTACATTCTATTTGTCTGGCACCGTTTTGAAGAGCTGAAATTGAATTTGCAACTGCTAAGCCAAGATCGTTATGGCAATGAGAGCTTAGGATTACCTTGTCAATAGTTTTTACTTTTTCACGAACAACCCGGAACATTTTCCCGTACTCATCCGGTGTGGCGTACCCAACCGTGTCGGGCAGGTTGATCACACCTGCTCCGGCTTCGATAGCGATTGAGACAACCTCGCACAGAAAATCAAGATCGGTGCGAGATGCATCCTCGCATGAAAATTCAACATCATTGCATAAAGACTTTGCATACTTCACCGCCCATGTAATATCCTTGAGCACTTCTTCTCTCGATTTTCTGAGCTTGTGCTGGAGATGAATATCCGATGTAGCGAGAAACATGTGCAACCGCGGCTTCTTCGCGTATTGAATCGCATCCCATGCTCTGTCGATATCGCCTTTAACGGTACGGCACAATGCAGCGATTATACATCCTTCGACAGTTTTCGAGATAAAACGAACAGCTTCAAAATCGCCGACAGACGCGATCGGGAAACCCGCCTCGATCACGTCGACACCCAACAATTCCAGTTGCCGGGCCATACGAACTTTTTCTTCAAAGTTCATACTGCAGCCGGGAGATTGCTCGCCATCGCGCAACGTTGTATCAAAAATATAAATGTGATCGTCCATTTTGTTAATTCTCCTTTAATAAAGTTTTACCTTCTATCATACATAATTTTTCGATTGATTTCATCAAGTCAATAAACTGTTGCGGATGGAGGGATTGAGCTCCATCTGAAAAAGCCTTCTCGGGATTTGGATGGACTTCTATCATCAGACCATCAGCGCCGACTGCAACTGCACCTTTCGACATCGGTATCACGAGACTTCGCACTCCGGTTCCATGACTTGGATCTACAATCACCGGAAGATGGCTTAGTTCTTTCAATGCCGGAACAGCAGAGAGATCGCATGTATTTCGAGTGTAGTCTTCGAAAGTCCGAATTCCACGTTCGCACAAAATTACATCCGGATTTCCTTGTGCCATGATGTATTCAGCCGACATCAGCAATTCTTTTAAAGTATTCGACATTCCCCGTTTCAGAAGAATCGGCTTCCGGATTTTACCTACTTCTTTTAGGAGCGCAAAATTTTGCATGTTACGCGCACCGACCTGGAGAATATCAGCATACTCAGCTACGAGTGAAACATCGGTTGGAGTAATTACTTCTGTGACTATTGCCAGACCGCTTTTATCACGTGCTTCCGCGAGCAGTTTTAAGCCCTCTTCTTCCAGTCCCTGAAAACTGTATGGAGAAGTCCGGGGTTTGAATGCTCCACCGCGAAGAATAACCGCTCCCGCTTCCTTCACCTGTAATGCACTTAGTAAAATTTGCTCATGGCTTTCAACTGAACAAGGGCCGGCAATCACAACAAAATTATTCTCACCAATCTCAATGGTCTTAGTGCCATTTCCAGGCCGCACCTTCACACTCGATTTTGATTTATGCCATTCTTTGCTTGCGAGCTTGAATGGTTTTAAAATTGGAACAACTCTCTCAACGCCATCGGCTGATTCCAATTCCTGCAATCTTTGCTTTTCACGATCATCCCCAATGCATGCGATAACAGTACGTATCTCGCCATAGATCGGGTGAACATGAAATCCGAGATCTTCAATCCGCTCCATCACATGTGCGACTTGTTCTTTAGTCGCTCCTTCTTGCATGACAATAATCATAACAGCTCCAGTTGCCAAAAGTTTTTTGAAATTCTCAAATAGTCCGTTTGGTTTTTACTATCTTTAAAATTAAAAATGTTTAGCATCAGACCAATATAATAATCCATCACAGATTACTTCAAATTCGTAATTCGAAATTCGTACCTCGACATTCTCTAATTCACCACTTCATCCGCATCCCTAATTTTTAACAAATGGAATGTCAAACTATCTACCAGCGCCTTCCAGCTTGCTTCAATGATATTGGTCGAAGCTCCGACGGTGTTGCACGATCTATGTCGATTTGTTGTAGTGATCAGTACACGCACTTTTGCCTTTGTACCATTTTTTTCATCAACTACGCGAACTTTATAATCATCGAGAGTGACTTCACTCAATTCCGGATAAAATTTTTCCAACGCCTTCCGCAATGCATTATCGAGCGCATTGACCGGACCGTTTCCCTCGGCTGCGGTCAACTCGACCATTTCACCAACACGGACTTTGATTAAAGCTTCTGAGACCGGTTGATTATTTGGAGAATCTTTATGAATGATGACCTTGAATCCTTCCAATTCGAAAAATTCATGCCAACCTTCCTGTCTACGCTTGATGAGAAGTTCGAACGAACCATCGGCATCTTCGTATCGGTACCCTTCGAACTCGTATTGTTTCAAATCATCCACAACTTTCTGGACATTCGACGAAGAATTTTCTAGATCGATGCCCAACTCCTTCGCCTTAAAGAGAACATTACTTCGTCCTGAAAGATCGGAAATCAATACCCGGCGGCGATTTCCGATTTTCTCAGGTGCGATATGCTCATACATTCTCGGCGCTTTCATGACAGCGCTGACATGAACACCGGCTTTGTGCGCAAACGCGCTATCCCCAACATACGCCAAATGTTTTCTGTGGGCAAGGTTTGCCAATTCACTCACGAAGTATGAAACCGATGTTAATTTTTGCATGTTCGAATCGTCGATACAATGGAATCCAAGTTTCAATTGAAGATTGGGAATGATGGAACAAAGATTTGCGTTGCCGCATCGTTCACCGAATCCATTGATGGTACCCTGCACCTGAATGGCGCCTTGCAGGACAGCCTCGATCGAATTCGCAACCGCGAGTTCGCAATCGTTATGGACATGGATACCAAAAGGAATTTTTATCGTAGAACGCACTACTTTTATAATGTCGACAAGTTCGCGAGTCATTGTTCCACCATTTGTGTCGCACAGAACGATCATGTCGGCTCCAGCACTTTCGGCTGCCTTTATCGTGCTAATCGCATACTCCTGATTATCTTTGAAGCCATCAAAAAAATGTTCCGCATCATAAATAACCTCGCGTCCCTGTGATTTGAGATGCGATATTGAGTCCTCGATTATTTCGACATTTTCTCCGCCGCTTATACCGAGAGCCGATTGAGCGTGCAACAACCAGCTCTTTCCAAAAATGGTAATGACCGGTGTTTCCGCTTCGAGGAGAGCGCAGATATTTGTATCATCCTGCACTTTATTTTTCACGCGCCGTGTACTTCCGAAAGCGGCAATCTTAGCATTTTTCAATTTTACGGAACGAATGCGTTTGAAGAATTCCAGATCTTTCGGATTAGAACCAGGCCATCCTCCTTCGATGTAATGAAGCCCAAAATCATCCAACCGCTCTGCGATTCGAAGTTTATCTTCTACCGAGTAGGATATTTCTTCCCCCTGAGTACCGTCACGAAGCGTTGTGTCGTAAAGATAGATCTGTTGCATGCCAACCTCTGCTCAAAATATATTTTTATTTTTCGGTGCTCAGCATTTAATCGTTTGCCGCGAATTTCACAAATTGAATCGATAAATTTAATGCCACAACAAAGTTACTGTTCATCATTAAAATTCGTGTAATTCTCCCGAAGGTGGCGCAGCCATGCCTTTGGCAGACTCCTTCGGAGGCGGTTTACGACTAATCATACTGAGTCGCAACATTATTTTTTCCAATTACTAGGGCGAAGTGAACGAACAGCAGCACCGGCCATCCACATCTCCGAATCATGGATTTCTTTCAGTTCCTTATTTAATAATTCTTTGTAATTGAGACCGCCGGTCGATTCCAACACTCGTTTCGTCTCGGCACCACTCGCCACGGCTGCATACAACTGCTTGAACACCGGAAGAACTGCGGCTTTGAATTTCGGAAGCCAATCGAGAGCTCCGCGTTGAGCAGTCGCACTGCAATTTGCATACATCCAATCCATGCCGTTCTCATCCACCAACCGAATCAAACTCTGCGTCAATTCTTCGACCGTTTCATTAAAAGCTTCACTCGGAGTGTGACCATGTTCTCTCAATACATCATATTGAGCTGCCATGATTCCCGCAAGTGCACCCATCAAGACACCGCGTTCGCCCGTGAGGTCGCTGTAAACTTCTTGTTGGAATGTTGTCGGGAACAGATAACCGGAACCGACGGCTATGCCTATCGCAAGCGTGCGTTCGGTTGCTTTGCCTGTAGCATCTTGAAAAATTGCGAAGCTTGAATTAATGCCGGCTCCAGCAAGATAATTGCGGCGCACGCTTGTCCCCGATCCTTTCGGAGCAACCATAATCACATCGATATTGGCCGGAGGAATAACACCGGTTTGTTCTTTGTACGTTATTGAAAATCCGTGTGAGAAATAGAGCGCTTTCCCTTTTGTGAGAAACGGCTTCAACTTTGGCCAGATCGCCCGCTGTGCCGCATCGGAAACCAAGTATTGGATGATTGTTCCTTTTTGCGCGGCTTCTTCGATCGAGAACAATGTCTTGCCCGGAACCCAGCCATCTTTCACTGCCTTATTCCAATCTTCTTTGAACTCCGGAGCCTGTCCAACTATTACGTTAAATCCATTGTCGCGCATATTCATCGATTGAGCCGGACCTTGAACGCCATAACCGATGACAGCGATGACTTCATTCTTCAACACTTCTTTTGCTTTTGCAAGCGGGAATTCGTCCCGGGTTACGATATCTTCAATCGTACCGCCAAAATTGATTTTTGCCATTTCCTTTTCTCCTTTTATAAAATATGTTTTATGATTTCACAAATGTAAAACGTGATCTTGCGTTGTGCACAGCTTTACGATCAGTTCCGTCATCCGCTTCCGCCTCGGCTTGTGGAATAAATTTCGGAATCACTTTCCAGAACAACGGCAGAAACGCATTCCAATTCATCAGAACCTTATGCGCGCGTTGACTGCGCGTGAGTTCCAAATGCTTGTAGATAATCGATTGAACTGCCTGCGCCTCCTCGGGATCTTCGAGTCTGACAAGATGGATCAATTCTTTATTAAAACTCTGGTCAAAATCACCCCGGATATCAAGCACGTACGCGATACCTCCGGTCATTCCTGCTCCAAAATTTCTGCCTGTGGAACCAAGGACAATCACTTTTCCGTTGGTCATATATTCACATCCATGATCGCCGACACCTTCGACAACAGCGAGCGCACCGCTATTTCGGACAGCGAAGCGTTCACCGGCCCTTCCACATGCATAAAGTTCACCGCCCGTAGCGCCATAGAGAACAGTATTCCCGACGATCACATCTTCGGCAAGATCTTCACGCTCGCGGGTGGGGCGAAGAATAATCGTCCCCCCACTCATTCCTTTGCCGACGTAATCGTTCGCCTCCCCTTCGAGAACCATTTTGATACCGTCGACAAGAAATGCTCCGAAGCTTTGTCCTGCACTTCCGTTAAATCGCAACTCTATCGTATTTTCCGGCAGACCTTTGTCCCCGAACAGATACGCAATCTCGCCTGAAAGTTTTGTTCCGACAGATCGATTCACATTTCTTATTTTATATTTTAAAACAACCGGAGTACGGTCTCTGATTGCATCTTTCACATCCTGAAGAATTGTATCGTCAAGCGGCGTACCCGGCTTGTCGTTCCGATGCCAAATCCTAAATCGTTTTTCGCTTTCGTAATCACGCCGCGCGAGAATTTTACTAAGGTCGATCGTGTTAGCTTTCGGATGATCGACAATTGTTTTTTGCTGCAATAAATCCGTTCGCCCGATTATTTCATTCAATGAACGGAAACCAAGGTCGGCAAGAATTTCTCTCACTTCCGACGCAATCGCCGTAAGATACTTGATCAATTCTTCCGGGCGGCCATCGAACCGCTTCCATAATCGTTCATCCTGCGTTGCGACACCGACCGGACAAGTATTTTGATGGCATTGTCGAACATAGCGGCATCCGATAGAAACCAACGCCGCAGTTCCGAAATTAAATTCTTCAGCGCCAAGCATAGCAGCTTTAACAATGTCGGCTCCGGTTTTCAATCCTCCGTCAGTCCGAAGTGTGACCCTTTCGCGCAAACCATTTACAACAAGAACCTGTTGAGTTTCGGCAAGTCCGAGTTCCCATGGACCACCTGCATTTTTTATTGAACTTAATGGCGATGCACCTGTTCCGCCTTCCAGACCGCTGATCAATATTACATCTGCATACGCTTTTGCAACGCCTGCAGCAATCGTGCCGACACCGGCTTCGGAAACCAGTTTCACACAAACGCGTGCCCGTGGATTCACCTGCTTCAAATCATAAATAAGCTGAGCGAGATCTTCAATGCTATATATATCATGATGCGGCGGCGGCGAAATCAAAGCGATGCCGGGGATTGCCCTTCTCAACTGGGCGATTAATTGCGTGACTTTCTCTCCCGGAATTTGTCCGCCTTCTCCCGGCTTTGCACCCTGCGCCATTTTTATCTCAAGCTCTTTAGCGCTTGCAAGATATTCTGCTGTGACTCCGAATCTTGCGGACGCTACCTGTTTGATAGCGCTGTTTGCCGAATCACCGTTTGGAAGTATTCTGAATCTCCTCGGATCTTCGCCCCCCTCGCCGCTGTTGCTCTTGCCGCCAATACGATTCATGGCAATTGCAATAGTTTCGTGAGCCTGTGGTGAAATTGAACCGCAAGACATCGCCGCAGTTGTAAACCGACGGCGAATATCCTCAACCGGTTCAACTTCATCGAGAGGAATCGGGCTATTCACTTTTCGGAATTCGAGCATATCTTTAATTCCGATCGGTGCTGAATGAGATAACGCATCTTTCAACAGTTTATATTCTTCCGTCCCTTCCGACTTCCGTAATTTCTGCATTGCGCGGAGAGCCTCGGGCGACCATGCATGGCGTTCGCCATTCTTCCGGAAACGGTAATTACCATCATCCTGCAATTCGCAGTCGGTATGATCGTACGCTTTGCTATGGCGTTCAAGAGCATCACGTGCGATTTCTTTCAAGCCGATTCCTCCGATGCGCGCCGGAGTATTTGTAAAATATTTATCGACAACATCACTCGAGATTCCAATCGATTCAAATATTTGAGCGCCGCGATAAGAACCAATTAAAGAAATTCCCATCTTGGACATAACTTTCAGCAATCCATATTCCAATACTTTTCGGGAGTTGTTGATGGCTTGCTCCACGGTTATTTTTTCCAGTTCCCCTGTACTCACCATGTGCTGCAGAGTTTCCCACAGAAGATACGGATTCACTCCATTCGCACCATATCCGATCAGGGTCGCAAGATGATGAACCTCACGCGGTTCGCCGGTTTCGGCAACGACACTCAACTTCAATCTTTTATTCTGATTGAGAAGATGATTATGAACCGCACCTACAGCAAGAAGAATTGGAATCGGCGCGTGCTCTGCATCGACTTTCCGGTCGCTTAACACAATCAGATACTTTCCTTCGTTTGCCGCTCGCTCAGCCAGTCTGCACATTTCATTGAGAGCGCGTTCCATTCCGACTTCTCCATCTGCAACTTTGAACACAATCGGAATGGTTACAGCCTGAAATGCCGGATCGCTCATCGATCGAGTTTCTTCGAGTTCTGAATTCAGCATCACCGGTGTTTCAAGCAAAACTTGTTTCGCATGCTCCGGTGTTTCGGTGAACCAATTTCGGCGATAACCAAGTTCACTGCCGAGCGACATCACCAATCGCTCGCGAATTGGATCGATCGGCGGATTCGTCACCTGCGCAAATTGCTGGCGGAAATATGTCGGCAGCAATTTCGGCATCTTTGAGAGAACAGACAACGGCGTATCATCGCCCATGGAACCGACCGGGTCTTTTCCTTCCATCGCAGCAGGTTTGATAATCAATGCTATTTCATCGACACCATAGCCAAAACAGACCTGCTTACGTAAAAGCTCGTTCTCCGGCGACTC
The DNA here is from genome assembly GCA_963835935.1 of Ignavibacteriota bacterium. Taxonomy (GTDB): domain Bacteria; phylum Bacteroidota; class Ignavibacteria; order UBA10030; family CAVZMI01; genus CAWIHK01. The sequence goes on along the minus strand of CAWIHK010000001.1, from coordinate 1,112,753 downwards.
CTGAACGGGTTCACCATTTTTCTTTTTCACCGTCACTAAATTCTGTTTCACCCACTCCGAGTAAGGCCTGGTCGCTGCAATTTCATTCTTGATGTCAAGATCATGCAACAACAAACCGCGTTCTGTATCGACGGCGATCATTTGTCCGGGACCAAGCCGTCCCTTTTCTACGACAATCGCATCGTTGATATCTAATGAGCCGACTTCCGAACCTAAGAAAACAAATCCATCGGCTGTAATTTTATAACGAGCCGGACGCAATCCATTTCGATCGAGTGAAGCTCCGACGATCACACCATCACTAAACACAAGCGCTGCAGGCCCGTCCCACGGTTCACTAAAACCGGAAGTGTATTCATAAAATTCCTTCACCGGTTCATCCATATCGTTTCTTGTACGCCACGCTTCAGGAACCAACATCAACATGGAATGAAGAACACTTCGTCCGGTTTGAGTTAGCGCTTCCAGAGCATTATCCAGATTGGCAGAATCACTGCCGCGCGGTTGAATGATCGGTTTCAAAACATGAATATCTTCTCCACGCAGTTTCTCCGGAATTTCAGCCTCTCTCGCTTTTGTCCAAACACGATTTCCTTGTATGGTGTTGATTTCACCATTGTGCGCGACCATTCTGAACGGCTGCGCGAGATGCCATGTCGGAAATGTATTCGTGCTGTACCGTTGATGGTAGATTGCCATGGCCGATTCAAAAGACGGATTTTTCAAGTCCGGGAAAAATTTGTCAAGATCGGTTGCGATCATCAAACCTTTATAGACAATCGTCCGGCTTGAAAATGAACATGCGTAAAATTCTTGTATGTCGGTTTGAAGAATATGTTTCTCGATTTCTTTGCGCGTGAGATACAATCGCCACTCGAATTCTTCCGGGCTTGCATGTCGCGGCCGCTTCACCAATATTTGCTGGATATATGGAGCACTCATGGCCGCACTCTCACCAATCACTCGAAGATCGACAGGGACTTCGCGCCAACCAAGAATTCCGAGGCCGCGGCTTGAGATTGCATTCTCGACCAGTGTTTTACACAATGTATAAGCATCACTATCAAGTTTGGGCAGAAAGAGCATGCCGACACCCAAGTCTTTTTCCGATTCGATTCGTGATTTCAGACCTTCAACTTGCTCTATAAAAAATTTCAAAGGCAATTGCGTGAGGATGCCTGCGCCATCACCGGTTTGTGTGTCGGCTGAGACTGCGCCACGATGCGTGAGATTACAGACAGAAGTGATCGCTTTGCGAATTATGTCATGACTTTTCTTTCCGGAAATGTTCGCAACGAATCCAACGCCACACGAATCGTGCTCGTACTGAGATTCGTATAACGGAAACTCGGATAACATATTTCCTTCCATTCTTAGATCATGCATATCTTCTTCTCAAAGGATCGAACAAGTATTTTCGATTCACCCATTAATCTATTTCCCGCCACAATCAAACTTCTCCCTGAAATTCTCTCTTGAGTGCAACGCGTCCTGTTCGCGACAGTTCTTTTATTCCAAACGGCTTCAGCATATTAATGAATGCGTCCGTTTTGTTTTCACCCCCGGTGCATTCGAGAGTTAAAGTTTTTGAACTAATATCAACAACTTTAGCGCGAAAGATCTCCGCTATCTGCATGATCTCGGATCGTGTTTGTACCGTTGTTTGAATCTTGAGCAAAACTAAATCGCGTTCAACAAAATTTTCGAATGTGAGATCGATAACTTTTATCGTATCTATCAACTTGTTCAATTGTTTGATGATTTGCTCGATCACAGTATCGTCGCCTCGCGTGACGATAATCATGCGGGAAATATCCGATTCTTCTGTCGGGCCAACGGTCATGCTATCGATATTGTATCCTTTTGCGGCAAACAATCCGGCGATACGGTTAAAAGCGCCAAATCTGTTTTCAACAAGAATTGAGATCGTATGTTTTTGGTATCCCGTTTTTTCTTCTTCTTCGATTTCATTATGCGCAGGAATGACTTGTGCCATTGTTTATCCCTTTCTCAAAATCATTACTTCTTTAGATTCATTAGTTTCGGACATTGACACCGGTTCAGGATTATCGATAATTTCATTAACGGTCTGTGCAGCCGGAATCATCGGATAAACGTTATCTTCCGGTTCAACAACAAACTCAACAAGTACCGGCCCATCACGATGCTGAAATACCTGCTTCAACGTATTTTCAACATCAGATGATTTCGTTACTCTCAACGATGGAATTCCATACGCTTCTCCAACTTTTACAAAATCCGGCGATGTAATCTCAACATGCGAATATCGATGACGCCAAAATAATTCCTGCCACTGCCGAACCATCCCCAAGAATCCATTTCTCATGATAAATATCTTTATTGGCAATTTATTTTGCGCTATCGTTGCCAGTTCCTGTATATTCATCTGGATTCCCCCGTCTCCGCTGATCGATACCACCGGGAAATCCTTCCGGCCAAACGCAACTCCCATCGACGCAGGCAACGAAAATCCCATCGTTCCCAAACCTCCGGACGTTATCATCGTTCGTGGATGCATCCATTGGAAAAATTGCGCAATCCACATTTGATGCTGACCGACATCTGTTACAATAATTGCGTCCCCTTTGGTCAGTTCACCGATTTTCTGAATCACATACTGCGGCCGGATTGATTCCGTCATCTTATATCTCAACGGGTGTTCCTTCTTCCATTCATCTATCGTTGAAAGCCAATCCCTCGTATCCAGCTGATGAACACCTTCAAGCAACTTCTTCAGTACTCGTTTCACGTCTCCAACGATCGGTACATCAACCTGCACATTCTTGCTGATCGCCGATGGATCGATGTCGATGTGTATCTTCTTCGCTTCCGGTGCAAACCCTTCAACTTTTCCCGTCACACGATCATCGAACCGCGATCCAACAGCAATTAATAAATCACAATAGTTCACAGCCATGTTTGAATACCACGTCCCGTGCATCCCAAGCATGCCCATCGAAAGATGATTGTTCTCCGGAAATGCTCCCATCCCCTGCAATGTCGTCGTCACCGGACACTGTAATTTTTCCGCCAGTTGACGGAGTTCCGGCGCTGCATTCGAACTTATCGTCCCCCCCCCAACATATAACACCGGACGTTTCGATGCATTAATCAGCTCCATCGCTTTCTTCATCTGCTTCGCATGGCCATCCACCGTCGGATTGTAGCCACGGATAGATACCTCTTTCGGATATTCGAATATAGTTTTGTGTGCCATGACGTCTTTCGGCAAATCCACCAGCACCGGTCCGGGGCGTCCTGTGCGTGCTATATAAAATGCTTCCTTCACGATCCGCGTCAGATCGTTTACATCTTTCACAAGATAATTATGTTTTGTTATCGGACGCGTAATCCCGACAATGTCCGCTTCCTGAAATGCATCGTTACCGATCAGAGGAATCGAAACCTGTCCGGTAAATACCACGATCGGCACGGAATCCATCATTGCATCTGCAATTCCTGTAACCGTGTTTGTTGCTCCGGGACCCGAGGTTACCAATGCAACGCCGACTTTCCCCGTCGCTTTTGCAAATCCTTCGGCCGCATGTGTTGCTCCTTGTTCATGACGGCAAAGTATATGTTTGATGTCGGTGATATTGTGCAGTGCGTCGTAGATGCCGATAACAGCGCCTCCGGGATAACCGAAAACAACTTCAACACCTTCTTCTACCAACGATCGCACAAAGATTTCTGCCCCGGTCATGGGTCGATGTTCCATCTTTTCCGATGGTTTTGAGTGATGCTGTTCTTCTTTATGCGGTGTCATAATTCCTCTCACTAAATATTAATAACGAAACTTGTTCGATTTCTTTTTGAATCCACAACTCACGGCACTCCCCATGATGTGAAGAATTGCCTGAATCGAGGAACGTTCAAAACCACGAATGCTTGTCTTACTTTGTCTGTTGTTTTCCACGCGATTACCTCATAGCACATAAAAATACCTCTTCCTCTGCCAGAGGCTCTCGTCGCTTTACCATGTTTTGATTTTCTTTTGGTGTGCTTCGGTGGCCCCTGGCGCTCGTTATGGTATAACAACCAAGCCAAGAACGAGTGCGAGGCTAATAAGGATAAGGCTAAGAATAATACCGTTAAGAAGGAACGGAACGATGGGCAGTTCGACACTACTGGTAGTGTTGAATAGTAAATTCACTGCTATATTTGAATTTATGCCCATTTCCTTAATCATTCTGTTTCTTAAAATCTAAGATTATTTTCGTTTTTGTCAAGCTTTTTTTTGAATTTTTATTCTTTTCTTCGAATAAATCATACTCACACACTCTTACCCTTTTTGATGGAATATTTGAATATGGATGATGGAAATGGTGAAAATATTTTCTACTCTTTGATGCATAATTATTCTTGCATAATTATACAGAATATTGTATATTTATACTTAACAGCAAAACAGGAAAAACATGTGATGATTAAAATAGGCATTCTCGGCGCATCGGGCTATTCCGGTGCCGAACTTTTAAAACTTCTTTTACGCCATCCGCAGGCCGAAGTGTGCAAAGTTTTTGCAAACTCGTCGGCTGGAAAACGTGTCGATGAAGTGTATCCGTTTTTCATGAAACGGATTTCACTCGTGTACGAGAAATTCACACCCGAAGCATGCGACGGGCTTGATCTTGTGTTCATAGCTCTTCCTTCGGGTGAATCTCCGGCAATTATTCCGGCACTGCTTCCTCGTGTCGGCAAATTGATTGATCTTGGCGGCGATTTCCGCCTGACAGATCCCGTCGAATATAAACGCTTCTATAAACGCGAACATAGCGCATGGGATTTTGTCGGCCAGGCGGTTTATGGTCTGCCGGAATTTTTCAGGAAAAAAATAAAAGAAGCGCGCTTCGTTACAAATCCGGGTTGCTATCCGACAAGTGCAATATTAGGAATTGCACCTGCGCTTTCAAATAAGATCGTGGAGCCGCACAATATAATCGTCAGTTCGTTATCCGGCGTTTCCGGCTCTGGACGATCATCAAGTAACGATATGAGTTTCGCGGAAATAAATGAAAGCGTTCGGGCTTACAAAGTCGGTGTGCATCAACACACACCTGAAATACGGCAAACACTTTCTACAATTTATGGAAAGAAGATAACTCTTACATTTGTTCCTCATCTTCTTCCGATCACGCGTGGAATATATTCGAGCATGTACATGCAATTGAAATCGAATATTTCTACTGAAGAAGTTCGTTCAATCTATAACCGGGCATATTCGGCAGAACCTTTTGTTCGAGTGCTTGCATCAACCGCACCCGATATAAAAAATGTGAACTACACGAACTACTGTGATCTTGGAGTGACTATCGATGAAGAAAATAATACTTTAATTGTGCTTTCAGTAATCGATAATCTAATTAAAGGGGCGGCCGGTCAGGCTATTCAAAATATGAATATTATGTTCAATCTTCCGGAAACAACCGGATTACTTTAACAGTGTAAGACGGGTTGCCAACCCGTCCTACAGGTTGACTAATTTTTTATTCATCGAGGAAATAGTGTCCACAAAAATACCAAACGGTATCACAGCGCCAAAAGGATTTGTCGCTTCAGGCGTTATGGCTGGAATTAAAAAAAGAAAAAAAGATCTCGCACTGATCGTCTCCAGGGTCCCAGCAAAAGCAGCGGGATTATTCACAACAAACAAAGTGAAAGCCGCACCGGTTCAGTACGACATTGATCAATTGCAAATCGGCAATTTGATCAGTGCGATAATTGCAAATAGTGGAAACGCAAATGCCTGCACGGGCCAGCAAGGCTATGATGATGTCATTATGACTGCACGAACACTTTCAAGTGTGCTGAATATTCCCGAAACTTCCGTATTGGTTTCATCAACAGGTGTAATCGGCCAGTTCTTACCATTGGAAAAAATCATCGAAGCGATTCCTCTCGCCGTAAAACAACTGCGAGACGACGGAAGCTCCGAAGCCGCACAAGCGATTATGACCACCGATACTCGCAAGAAGGAAAATGCCGCCGAAATTGAAATTGGAGGTACTGCTGTTCGCATAGGTTGTATTTCAAAAGGATCAGGGATGATTGCTCCAGTAATGGGTCCGCCGCACGCGACGCTGCTTGCTTTCGTCACAACTGATGCTTCGATATCAAAGAGTGCGTTGCAAAAAGCATTGTTGGCGGCAAATGAAGTATCGTTGAACAGCGTAACCGTTGACGGCGACACAAGCACAAACGACATGTTGTTGATTCTGGCAAATGGCCTTGCGGGAAATAAGGAAATTCAGGAAGGAACTAAAGAATACTCTGCGTTCTTGTCCGCGTTAACTTCGCTTCTCATCGATCAGGCGAAAATGATTGCGCGCGACGGTGAAGGTGCAACAAAGTTGGTGGAACTCACAATCAAAGGCGCTCGAACGGAAGATGAAGCGAAAACAGCGGCGAAGACAATCGCAAATTCATGTCTTGTTAAAACCGCCATAAACGGCGCCGATGCTAACTGGGGACGCATTATTTGCGCACTAGGTTATTCGGGTATTGATTTCTTGCCGGAAAACACCGAAATTTTCTTTAATGATCTTCAGATCCTCGGCCGGAATTATTTTGCCGGATTCTCTGAAGCGAAAGCAAAAGAAATTCTTCTTCAGGAAAATATTTTTGTCACTGTGAATCTCAATCAAGGCCCGGCAAGTACGACAATGTGGACCTGCGATCTTTCACATGAATATGTTTCGATCAACGCAAGTTACAGGAGCTGAAATGTCCGAACGTTCATTCACAAAGGAAGAAGTGCTCATCGCCGCTCTCCCATATATTCAAAAGTATGAAACAAAAACTTTTGTCATTAAATATGGCGGCGCGGCTCAGGTTGACGAAACGTTACGGGAAACTTTTGCAAAAGATGTCACTCTACTAAAAAAAATCGGCATTAACATTGTAATCGTTCATGGTGGAGGGAAAGAAATTACCGAGACACTCACGTCGCTGAATATTCCGACGAAATTTGTCGACGGCCAGCGATACACCGATGAACGAACGATGGAAGTTGTTCAAATGGTGCTTTCAGGAAAAATCACACCTGAAATCGTGGCGCGTATCAATCGAAACGGAGGCAACGCGATTGGATTGTCGGGAGCGGATGCTGAATTAATGATTGCCAAAAAGATCGAGTACGATGGAAAGGATTTAGGATTTGTCGGCGAGATTATAAACATTAATACGTCGCTTCTCGAACTTCTCCTTTCGAAGAGCTTTATTCCAGTGATAGCTCCGACAGCAGTTGGAAACGACGGACAATTCTACAACATCAACGCCGACTTCGCTGCAAGCGAGATTGCTGCAGCATTGAAAGCTGAAAAACTTTTTTATCTTAGCGATGTTGCCGGAGTTCTTGCAAATCAGAAATTGGTTTCGACTCTGACCGAACCGCAATCCGAGGAAATGATTTCAAGCGGAGCAATCACCGGCGGAATGATTCCGAAAGTCCGTTCAGCGTTTAAAACAATTCAAGCGGGAGTTAACAAAGTTCACCTTATTGACGGACGTTTAAAACATTCGTTGTTACTTGAGATTTTCACCGATGAAGGCATCGGGACAGAAATGGTCTAGCAAATGTCGAAGTACGAATGGCGAATTACGAATGAAGACCCGCCCCCGCCTGCGTGCCTCTGGCGGGCAGGCGCCGAAGCAAAGCGTAGGCGGGATGAAGAATTTGGATATTGCCGGTCAAAGGATCACGCATCAAGATGATTCAAAAATCAAAACGACATTTTCTTATTAAAGAAATAATTACTCACGACATCATCGGCAACCAGGATGATCTGGCGAAGGAATTACATCATCGCGGGTTGGATGTGACGCAGGCAACCCTCTCACGCGACTTGCAGGAGTTGAATGTTGCTCGCGTTGCAGGTGTCAGCGGTTCGAGATATGTTCTCCAAACTGAGCCGAAAGAAAAACAAATCGAATCGCTCGTCGGCTATGAGATGACGCAGATCGACATCAACGAAACAATGGTTGTCATTCGCACACTCCCTGGCCGTGCGAGCGGCGTTGCTTCGTACCTCGATTCGCTCCATCATCCGCTTATTCTCGGAACAATCGCGGGAGACGACACTCTCGTTCTCATCCCGCAATCCATCAAGAAAACAAAATTAATCTATAAATTTATTCAGAGCTTAATGACGGAGACTTCAGAATGAAAAAACAAAATATCGCCGTTGCCTATTCGGGTGGACTAGATACATCCGTGATCGTAAAATGGCTGCAGGAAAATTACGACGCCGATGTCATCACCGTCACCGGAAATCTCGGACAGAAGAAAGAGTTAAAGGGCGTTGCTGCTAAGGCATATAAAACCGGCGCAAAGAAAGTTTATATTCAGGACTTGACTAAAGAATTCGTAACGGATTATATTTTCCCGGCGCTCAAAGCCGGCGCGTTATACGAACATGATTATCCGATGGCAACAGCGATTGGCCGACCGTTGCTTGCAAAAGCGCTCGTCGATATTGCCCGCCGCGAGAATTGCACTGCCGTCGCTCACGGATGCACCGGCAAAGGAAACGACCAGGTGCGATTTGAAGTTGCGATTCAGGCTTTAGCTCCCGATTTAAAAATTATCGCTCCGCTTCGGACATGGGAATTCAAATCACGTGAGGAAGAGATTGCGTACTGTGAAACACATGGAATTCCGCTTGGCATCACCAAGAAGAGTCCTTATTCCATCGACGAAAATATTTGGGGAACGGCAATTGAATGCGGTGTGCTTGAAGATCCTATGGCCGAACCACCGCTCGACGCATATCAACGAACCATCGCACCGGAAGTTGCGCCAAACCATCCGACATTCATTACAATTGAATTCAAGGGAGGCATTCCCATCGGACTCAACGGCCGGAAAGTGAAACCGGTTGAAATTATTCATCACTTGAACGATCTTGGAGGTGCGAACGGAATCGGCCGCATCGATCTGATTGAGAACCGACTTGTAGGTATAAAATCACGCGAGGTGTACGAAGCGCCGGCGGCAGTGATTCTCCATTTTGCTCATCGTGAATTGGAAAGATTGGTCTTAGACAAACCGACGATGCGCTATAAAGAACTCGTCGCACAAGAATATGCCGATTTAATTTACAACGGACTCTGGTTCTCGCCTCTGCGCAATTCGTTCGACGCGTTCATCAATGAAGTGCAAAAAAATGTCACAGGCATCGTGAAAGTAAAATTATACAAAGGAACGATCACGATTGCCGGCCGCAAATCGCCTCACTCGTTATACGACGTGAAGCTTGCCACCTACACAAAGGATGACATATTCAACCACGATGCATCGGAAGGATTCATCAACATTTACGGTTTGCCGGTGAAAACGTATTATCGCGTCAATCGAAGTGAGTTAAAGAAGAAGAGGGTTTTGATAAAGCGTAGGAAGAGATAGATCGAGATCAAGGTCAAGATCAAGGTTTAGGCCTAGAGGATTTTAAGACAGAAAAGCGCTGATCGAGAGACGGCGCTTTTTTTATCTGTGAGATTAGTATATAAAAGTTCTTAAAAATGGTGTGGTTAGTAAAATCAAAATACTCTGAGCCAAGATAGATCCTTACTTATTACTAACTCAGTCTTTTCTACGTGATGTGTTCCTTTCATAGGAACCTGTGCAATCTGAAATCCGTTAGCTGAAGCTAATTTCTTAATCTCGTTTGAATTATCATAAGTGATAAGAAAGGAACCTCTAACTGTTTTTGCGATCCGGAATAATTCTGTGTGGTCAATATCGGAGTAGCGATAGAGTCTTCTTCCTGCTACTGTATATGGTGGATCAATAAAAAATAGAACATCTTTCCTATGTGCATTATCTCTCAGAATTTGAAAACCATCTCCGCAAACAATTTTAAGGTTTGATTTATAATTTTGAATGTCTAGAATTCGAGTTCTTAGTGTTTCAGGGTACCAGCGAGATAAGAGCCCTTTCCCATTCTCGCCGTGCTTGAGCAAACCTGCTCCGTTGGCAAGGATTCCACCATGACTAACTCGATTTTTGAGCAATACTGCGAATGCTTTTTCCCGAAGGTGTGATGGGATACCAGCAAAAATTGATTCAACATTAGTTTTAGTTACAGAGAAAGAAACAATCCTTTTAGTAAGCCATTCTGCATCATCGCCGAGGATGGTATCCCACACTGCGACGATATCTTCATCAAGTTCAACCATCAAAGCTTGTCGCACTCTTTTCTCAGCAACAGCAGTGAGGCTGACAATCGCACCGCCAGCAAATGGTTCTATGAGATCTTTGCCCTCCGATTCATTCGCGTTGAGCCATTGTCGAATATATGGAATAAACCATGTCTTCCCGCCCGGATATCTAAAAGGACTTCTCTGTAGAACAGAAGATACGTTTATCACTTTCGGCTTTGACTCGCCGAACAAAATCAATTGCTCTTTTACTTGACCTCCATTATGTGAGGGTGATGTCTGTGAGCGTCGACGTGTCTGGTGGATTGGATTCAAATTTCTCATCAAGTTTTTGTTGGAGTACATTCATGAAATCGTTAATGTCACCCGGTTCAGCTGTTGTTATTTGTTTGAGTGCCGAATCAAATTCAGTATAGATGATTTTATCCAGAGTAAACTGAAATCGCTTATTCTTCTTGTCAAGTTTCAAATCATAAAGTAACCATGCAATATCTGCTTTAGACACTGATGTTTCTTTAAGTTTTGGGAGAGTTTTGAAAAATGATGTTTGTAAAGCTACCGCTTGTTTTTTACCCCAAGCCTTTAGAATGCCGCCCTTATACAACATTTGTGGAGCAAGTCTCTTCCGTGAAGAAGATAAAAAGTCAGCTTTAGGATAGTTTGGTCCATTCCATGAGAAATTACTAAATCCCTGTCGATTAGACATGAACCGTTCGAATGGCCGTCGGATATTCCCAGAGATATAAACCGCTTGGATTTCTAGAGAACCAAAATCTATAACATGGCCTCGCTCATCGTATGAGACAAGAACCAAGTCAATGTTGCCCGCTGTATTTCCATCTTTATCTGTTAGTCTGACCTCCGTGATCGAAGTCCAAGAAGTGTCGGACTTGAAAAAGAATTGAGCTGCATCTTCTGCTATGAGCCAGCCTTCACGGAAGCGAATTGGACATGTAATAATTTTCTGGCCTTCTTCAAAGATACTACAAACTCCTAACGGATCATTCGCCTTGTCCTTGGTGCAAGATGGAACTTTATTGTTGAACGGGCAGAGCTTGTTTTTTCTGAAACGTTCTGCTTCCTGAGTCTGATTATCAATTGGAAAGCCAAAGACTTCAGCCAGTGGGTTCGCGTTCATTTATACCTTGTATGATTGATTTGAAGTTATTTGGTTTTATCAAAGATACAAAAACTTTTAGATACTTCAAATTTTAATTCCTGTCATCCAAATTGTGCATTTTTGCTAAAACAATACGCAGCACTTTGGTGACCTATCAATAATTAATTTTTTATACGGCGTTACTTTGAGCGTATATTCACGATTTTTAATTCTATGCTTGACTTGTGGTCCAATCCCATCGGTTTAAACGAAAGCTGTCCCCTTCTTTCGTATTTTTGTTGTGTAAATTATTTTTATTGAGTAAGTTATTCAAAGAATAAAAGGGGATAAAATGAAATCGCTTGGGGTTATTATATCATTTTTGTGTATCATCTCACTTTCAGCGTTTGCTCTGTCAAATCCGCCAAAAGGAATACTCAAGGGCAAGATTATTGACGTTGAATCAAAGCTGCCGTTGGAAGGAGTGAATATTCTCATCAAAGACACGCGCATCGGCACAACAACCGATACAAATGGCGAGTTCGAACTGAACAATCTGCCGGTGGGGAGTTATTGTCTCGTGTGCAGCCGTATTGGTTATGAAAAAATTGCCAAGACCGATGTAATCGTGCAATCAGAAAGAGTAACGAATGTTACGCTAGGAATGAAGCCATCGACAATTGAAATATCGAGTGAAACTGTCACCGCCGATTATTTTGCCGAGGTAGCCGCTCACCCTCTGAGCGCGATAAATTTTTCTTCCGAAGAAATACGGCGAGCGCCGGGAGCCGCAGGCGATGTAAGCAAAATACTTTTTGGATTACCGTCGCTTGCAAAAATCAACGATACGCAGAATTCCTTGATCGTCCGCGGAGGAAGTCCGATCGAAAACGGATTTTATATTGACAATATCGAGATTCCTAATATCAACCATTTCCCGGTTCAAGGATCGACAGAAGGCCCAATTGGGATAATCAATGTCGATTTTATAAATGATGTAGATTTTTACAGCGGCGGTTTTTCTTCCTCCTTTGGCAACAAGCTCTCCTCTGCTATGGATATTAAATTTCGGGATGGAAACCGAACAACAACGGATTTCCAACTCGATATGAGTATGCAGGGATTCGGAGGTACACTCGAAGGGCCGATTAATAATGGTGAGGGATCATACCTGGTCTCTGCCAGGCGCAGTTATCTTGATTTGCTCATGAACATGATGGGGCAAAAAGGTTTTATGCCGGCTTACAGTGATTTCCAGGGTAAAGTCGCTCTCAATCTTTCTCCGCATCATAAAATTACTTTTCTTAATATAACAGCACTCGACGAGGAAACATTGACGCAGAGCGCTGCACGCGATAACGAGATGAATCAATTTCTTAACTACTGGTTTCTCACCAATACTGCAGGTATAGATTGGCAGTATATTTGGGGTGCTAATGGTTATTCAAACACATCGATTTCACATACCTATGCGAAAACCGATGTCACCTATTTTCAGACTCGAGACGCGAAACTCCTGCTGGATAATAATTCTCTCGAGCAAGAATTCAAATTTAGAAATATAAATCACTGGATGATTAACGCGGAACAGAAAGTGAATTTTGGAGTTGATGCCCGGTACGCGTTAAACAATTATAAACAATTCTTCAACACATACGAGGATTTACTGGGACAAAAAACCGATTCCGCGCGTATCAATAACGCCTTGAATTCACTCAATGCAGGAGTGTTTGTTGAATATATATGGGATATCTCGAAAAGCCTTACAATCATGCCCGGAGGCAGAATCGATTATTATGAAGTCAATAAATCAGTTGAGTTTTCTCCCCGTTTTTCGATCACCTATCATTTGAGCGATATCACTTCTCTCACGGGTGCGGTTGGAATATACCATCAAAGTATTCCCTATGTTATTCTGGCTCAGAAAGAAAACTTTGAAAGTTTGAAAACGCCCCGAGCCGATCATTACATTCTTTCGTTCAACCATCTGTTGACGGAGAACACAAAACTAACCATCGAGATGTACGAGAAGCAATATCGAAATTTCCCAATGGATCCTTCCCAGTCGTCTCAATTCCTATTCGATGAGGCGGTTGTTCAAAGTATTTTTATGAGTCACACTGAATTGGTCAGCGAAGGAAAAGCAAACAGTCGCGGAATTGAAGTAACCGTTCAGAAAAAATTGGCGCAGAATATTTACGGCCTTATTGCAGGCTCTTATTCCCGTTCGACATATAATGGATTGGATGGCACGTCGTATAACCGGATTTATGATAACAAATTCAATTTTTCGGTTGAAGGCGGATATAGACCCAACGAAAGCTGGGAATTCAGTACTCGATGGATATATGCCGGCGGTGCTCCCTATACTCCATTCGACGAACAGGCATCGCTTCTCGCTCACAAAGGCGTCTACGACCAATCGAAGCTTAACGCCTTGAGATTGCCGGATTTCCATTCGCTCAACCTTCGCGTGGATAGACGATTCCATTTCCAATCAACAACACTTGTTACTTACTTGAGCATTTGGAATGTCTACGGACGTAAGAATGTTGCCGCGTATTACTGGGATGAAGTGAACGACATCGTAAGAGCAGAATATATGTGGGGAACGCTTCCAGTTTTCGGCGTCAAATATGAATTTTGATATATGAGAGAAGTGCCGGTGGTTGATGGAGTGGTATCGATGAGAATTCACGATACTGCTCGCTCACTGTTTTCGATCTTTAAAAATATTTGTTTTATATTCCGACGGAGTTATTCCGGAATATTTTTTAAAAATAGAATTGAATGTTCCTTTCGATTTAAAGCCGGAATCGAATGCAATACTTAATATGTTGAAGTGATCATTCGCAGGATCCATCAGCCGCTTTTTGAATTCTTCGACGCGGTACCGGTTGACGAAGTCGTAATACGATTGGTTCAACCTGGAATTAATTACTTCCGAGAGGTTATGGTTTGAAACCTCGAGTTGTTCGGCAAGCTTTTGGAGTGTAAGCTCGTCATCGAGATAAGGTTTCTTTTTTTGCATAAGTGTGACCAACCTCTTTGTTATCTCAGCAGCTTCTTCATCGCTCAGGCCACTCCTACGATATTTTTCAGGCTGTCTGGCCTCCGACGCGGTCGATGAAAGTTTCATGAATATTTCAGGCTGGTGTAATCCTCGATATCCGATCCAATAAATGAGAATCGCGATTGACAGAGGAAGCATGTTTTCAATTCCCCAAAGAGATGGGTCGATAAGACTGCCAATATCCATGATTGCAACGATGGACCAAATGATGATCATACCGTAAGTAAGATATTTCAACCAATTGAGATTGATAACATCGATGTTGGAAAAACTATCTTTGATTTTTTTATTATACTCCATTACAATCCGAATTGTAAGAATTGTATAGACGATACCCTGTATCGGAATAATACTTTCAATTAGGACATAAACAGGAGGGCGCACTTCGATTATCATATTTTCGACAAATTTAATTTTGTCCGCACTACTCGCAAAGTACTCGGGGATGCCTATACAGTAAACAATAAAAACCGGAATAAAATGCATGAGGTTTGAAGGAAGAAAATATTCTTCTTTTTTGGAAACGAGTTTTGTATAGATATAAAAGAGCGGACCATACAGGTACGGGAATGGATACGATATTCCCATGAGGTGGATCCATTGTTTGTAAATTCCTCTCGAATAGTACACGTTTTGAAAGAGCGAGATCGAGAGGGCAAGCATTGCAATGCCGAGAACGATATTAGCGGTATGGTTTTGTTTTTTTGTAAAAAGGAATGCAGAGAGGAGAATTCCTTGAACACCTGCCAAAATAAGGAATGTTTCGAATATTTCTTTCATAGTAAGTCAGACAGTTCCTTTTTCCAACCTCGTTATCTTCTTGGAAAAGAAACTACGAAGGAATTATGAATTATACAATGCAGATGCGTTAATTATTTGAATGCTATGCTATTGACTGTATCGGCAAAAAGCGTCTGATCACTAACTTTGTACTTCTCTGTTTGCACTCCATTATTGATCGACGCACAATGGATACCGCCATTGCTTCCCAAGTTCTCAATAATGTTGGATCATTTTTCTGAACTCGCTAGCAATTAATCTGGAGATTAAGCGTGACCCTCATAAAGATTATCATCTTTATTATCTTTGAGATATTTTCCCGGGGTAACACCGATATGTTTCTTAAACAATTTTATAAAATGGCTCTGATCGAAAAAACCAATATCGTAGGTGGTTATTATTACGGATTTTTGTTCCAGTAAAATTTTTTGTGATTTTTTCATTTTGCAGACAAGGTAATAAGCATAGGGAGATAATCCATAACATTTATGAAAATATCTATTGAAATGAAATTCACTCAAACATGCAATGTGTGCCATTCTTTTTAAAGAAATATTACGATGACAGTTATCCTCAATGAATTGCTTTGTCAAACGGATTTTTAACGAGATTTCTTTATTCAAATTCGCCGAAGCAGATTCATGTGAATATGTTTTTAATTGAGTGACAATCTCATTGTATAATTTTTTAACCTTCGAAGATGTTTTTTCATATTCCGCAATGGCATGGAATTCTCTGATTGTGCTTAATAATTCGGGTCGATGAATAATTAATTGAGGAAAATAATAATGAGTATCAAGATTTAAAGACAATATTTTATAGCTGTGAGATGAATTTTTGATAGACTTGCAGGAGTGTGGTTCAAATGGCTGAATAATAAAAATATCATTTTGCTTTAAAATTGTCTCCCGTCCCCGATAATTAAATTCTCTCTGTCCAAGTTCTATTATACCAAGATTGTAAGTTGAATGAAAATGCAAGGGAAACGCATTGGAGATGTTATAACCATGAGTAACGGATACCCCATCTAAATAATTTAATTCAAAGTGAACAATCTTTTCTTCTTCATTTTCCATAATTACATATTTACAATAGTGCAGGAAAAAACTTTGCCAACAAGAACAAACCTTCACTCTCAGCTCTTACCGAATGATTTTTGTCTGCCGAAATAAAACCAATAACTCCCTCACGATATTCAATTTTTGTTTGTTCTATTGTGCAATATCCGGACCCACTTATAACTTCATGCAATTCAGTTTTACCAGCGTGATTATGAATTCCAATTTCACAACCCGGATTGATTTTCACTAAATGACAACTAAACCGATTATCGGTACTCTCGCCTTTAATAACATGCTTAAGGAATACACCCTTGAAAGCAGAATGCTCGTTCCATGTCAATTTATGGACATCAACACATTCTCCATTAATGAATAATTTCCCTTTATCAAAAATATTTGTATTCATAACTCTCCTTTCTCATGGTCCTTTAATTATGAATACAAAGTTATTAGAAATTCATGTAGAAGTATTGTAAAATCTTGCTGTTTTTTTCTTCTTTCGTTCATTCCACATGGACTCAAACTAGTCCTAACCCTTGACCTCAATCTTTATCTTGATCTTTTTCTGACTCTTCACTCTTCACACAAACACAATCTCATCACTCATCTGGCACACCGCTTTTCCTCGCGTTGCTTCCACAATTTTAACATCGAAATCGTGTACTACAGATTTTGGAAGTAAGATTGTTAATTTCACCCCAGTGTCATATTCTGTGAATTTTATTTTCCCCTGAAATTTAGAAACAGTATGCATCACTGCGTTGGTTGCCTCATGCGGAAATGAAACCGCAACCGTCGTCATCATGACTCTTTCGATCTTGCGGCAATTCCTCAAAACCTCGTCGACACTTGAGCTATACGCTCTTACTAAACCTCCGGTTCCCAATTTCACTCCGCCGAACCATCGAACGACAACAACGAGAATATTGAACAATTGATATTTCTGAATCATTTGGAGAATCGGCTTCCCGGCCGTACCATTGGGCTCGCCCGCATCCGAAGATTTTTCTAACACATCATCCGTGATAATCCGGAAAGCATAACAATGATGTGTAGCGTCGTGATACTTTTTTTTGATTCTTTCTATCGCTGCATCGGCTTCGTCTGCATTTCTCACCGGAATCGCCAGCGCGAAAAAACGAGAAGCTTTCTCGCGCGACTCAAATGAAGTTTCATTTTCAATAGTCAAAAAAGTTTCAGGTATCATATGCCGTCAAGATAAACCTCTTCTTTAATTTCGGATTTTTGATTGTCGAATTCGGAATGTGATATTAACCCGCAATCACCAATCCGCAATCCGAAATCCTTTTAAAAGATACGAACTAACTGCATCCGTTGCAATTGGAAGAAATTGTATGTATAATTTCTTAGTTAATGTATCTTTAAATATTAAAACTTCACGGTTGAGTCATTATGGATAGCGAAATAATTCATTCGACGACTGTCGTCGGTCTTACTCGAAACGGCGTCTCCGCCATCGGAAGCGACGGCCAGGTGACGATCGGCAACACAGTTATGAAACATAATGCAAAAAAAGTCCGTCGGTTATACAATGGAAAAGTCCTTGCCGGTTTTGCGGGAGCCGCCGCCGATGCATTTGCATTGTTTGAGCGATTCGAAGAAAAGTTAGAACAATACAATGGCAATCTTGATCGCGCGGCTGTCGAACTCGCTAAACAATGGCGCACCGATAAATATATGCAGCGTCTTGAAGCATTGCTCGGAGTGATCAGCAAAGAACGTTCATTAATTCTTTCCGGCACAGGCGAAATAATCGAACCGGACGACGGAATTATCGCCATCGGTTCGGGCGGAAGTTACGCGCTCGCTGCAGCGCGAATGTTAGTAAAGCATACGCAGCTCGACACGAAAGAAATCGTCCGCGAGTCGCTGGAGACCGCGGCCGATATATGTATCTACACGAACAGAAATATTACAATCGAAGAATTATGACAAACCATCAAGAATTGACACCTCACGAAATAGTTCGTGAACTCGACAAATACATCATCGGGCAGGATAACGCAAAAAAATCTGTCGCCATCGCATTGCGAAATCGCTGGCGCCGTCAGCAGGTTCCGTCAGGTTTGCGGGAAGAAATAATGCCCAACAACATCATCCTCATCGGGCCAACCGGTGTTGGGAAAACCGAAATCGCACGCCGGCTTGCCAAACTAGCAAATGCTCCATTCATAAAAGTTGAAGCATCGAAATATACCGAAGTCGGTTACGTCGGCCGTGATGTCGAATCTATGATACGTGATTTGACCGAGTACGGCGTTACTATGGTGAAATCGGAGCGGACAGCCATAGTGCAGGAAAAAGCGAAACAGAATGCCGAAGAACGAATCCTCGACATTCTTTTGCCGCCTGTGAAAATTAGTTATACCGCATCCAGCGAAGATGAAGACCAACAACAACCTCAGCCGGAATCGGCAAACAACGAAACAAGAAATCGATTCCGTGAAATGCTCAGAGCTGGAAAATTCGATGAGAGAATGATCGAATTGGACATTGCAGCCGACACGATACCGAACATTCAGGTTGTTGGCCCGATTAACCTCGAAGAAATGGGTTTGAATTTACAGGATATGTTCGGCGGTATGCTGCCGAAACGTATGAAGAAAAGAAAAGTCAGCGTCGCTGAAGCACGAGGCGTACTGACAATGGATGAGGCTCAAAAACTGATCGATATGGATTCGGTTGTACGAGACGCTATCAGCCGCGTCGAAAATTCCGGAATTGTTTTTATTGACGAGATCGACAAGATCACCCGGACTCCAGGTTCATCATCCGGTCCCGATGTCTCACGCGAAGGTGTTCAACGCGATCTGTTGCCGATCGTCGAAGGATCGACCGTCAACACGAAGTACGGACCGGTGCACACGGATCATGTTCTATTCATCGCATCCGGTGCATTTCATATCAGCAAACCATCCGATCTCATTCCCGAAATGCAGGGACGATTCCCCATTCGTGTCGAATTAAATTCTTTAACTGAAGAAGACTTTATCAAAATTCTTACGCTTCCACAAAACGCGTTGATCAAACAGTACACTGCCCTGCTCGAGACGGAAGGAATCAAACTTGAATTTTCTGAAGAAACCATTCGTGAAATTGCCCGCACAGCAGCCGAAGTAAATCAACAAGTGGAAAATATCGGCGCGCGGCGCCTGCACACAATTCTTACAACACTGCTGGAAGAAGTGTTATTCGACGCTCCGACAAAAATTTCCTCAACAACACTGGCAATTACTCCGGCAATGGTAACGGAAAAATTGAGCAGCATTGTTAAAAACCGCGATCTAAGCAAATACATTCTATAAGAACAATGGAAACCCGCACACTTACATCGTCGGAATATTCCTTGTGGGATTCATTCGTCAACCAATCCGAAAACGGCACGGTATTTCAATTGAGCGGATGGGTTCAAGCGATACATTCGGTGTTCGGACATGAAACCGAGATTTTGACTGCTATAGAAAAAGATTGCATCGTCGGCGGCTGTGTGATGTATAAAAAAACAAGGATGCACATCAATGCTTTGTTAACCCCTCCATTAACGACCTATAATGGAATTCTTTTTAGCAAGCACGATGGAGAGAAAAAACAACGGAAAGAAAAATACATTCAGGATATTTATTCTATTCTTCTTCCTGAAATCGAAAAACGTAGTCATTATTCCATTTTAACACTAAATCCAGATTGCAACGATGCACGTCCACTTCAATGGAGAGGCTGGAACATCACACCACGTTATACGTACGTTAACTTATTGGAAAATCTCGAAGAAACATGGAACGGCTTTAGCGAATCTGTAAAACGAAAAATAAGAAAAGCGCAGGAATTAAAATTTTCCGTTTTGAATTCATTCGATATTTCCACACTTGTGGAAATGCAGGATGAAACGTATCGTAAAAACGCGATTGAGCCCTCCATTCAAAAAGATAAAATCCTCCGTATGTGCGAATACATCTCAACAATGGGAATCACTCGTTTTTTTGCGGCTGTGAATTCAGATGGTGAGATTACCTCCGCACGTGCAATTCTTCTATCCGGTAAGTCGGCTTTTTATTGGTTGTCGGGAAGCCGTGGAATACATCAAAAAGAAAACGGATCGACTTTTTTAATCTGGGAAATTTTTAATATA
Source organism: Ignavibacteriota bacterium (assembly GCA_963835935.1). Lineage (GTDB taxonomy): Bacteria > Bacteroidota > Ignavibacteria > UBA10030 > CAVZMI01 > CAWIHK01. Next base: position 1,092,411 of record CAWIHK010000001.1, on the reverse strand, counting down.
CTTGCTAAGGCCGGAATTCAAACGGTAGATTTTATCGGTGCAAACACACCTTCGGTCGCAGAATTCAAACGGTCGTTTGGTGGAATTCTGACTCCATACTATCAATCCGAATACTTTTCATCACCAACAATCAAGGCCATCATCACACTCAACAACATACTGCATAACTATCGGCGTCGGATCTAATTATATCTTCACTCGCATCCCGAATGATGCAGAAATAATTCTCATCGAAGACGTAGCAAACATTGCCTGGGCATCCTGTGTTCCAATTTCTAAGTCGAAATTGTGGAACGTCAATCCCGTTCCAAGACTCCAGCGAAATGGTTGATCGCCGCCAGCAGCGAATCCTGTCCGCAACGGAAGCCATGAAAGCAGGTGAAATTCCGTACCAAGTGAGAAAAGAGGCTGCAGCGATGTGCCGGCGACATCCACCAATCCCTGGGTATATTGCACCTCGACAATCCAACCATCCGGTAAAGATTTCAAACCGGGTATCTGGCTAAGATAAGCAGCACATCCGATCCGCAACGTCGTTGGCAATGATAATGAGAAAGGCTGTCCAACGCTTCTTTGTCCCTTCAACGCATTTGTAATGCTGTCACGCTGTGCCTGCGATGTCGGATCACTAGGTGTGGACTTGTCAAAGTTCATAGTGAATTCCGTGACATTCCTGCTCCATGTGATCGAACCGATATCGGTTATACTTATTCCAGCCTGCAGAAACGGAAGAACTCGTGCGCTGACGCCAAGATCAAATCCGAAACCAACGCCTGCCGGAGCCGGGAAAGGTGAAAAATTTCCGCCATTTGAAGATGAATCTGATGAAGACGAGTCTGATTTGTTATTGAATTTATCGTATAGGAAATCAGTCAATGATGAGCGTCCGCGGCCTTTGATTATTCCATGCATGATGCCAGCAGAATCTGTACCTAAGGATGCATTCGCATTATTATCAATAATCCCTGCTCCGAAACCATGTAGGAGTTTTATCGATGCACCGAATGAAAAATCTTTCAACGAAAAATCTTTTACAATATTCAACTGTGGAATTGTGTATGCGTATGTCAATCCATATTCTCTGTACCACATCCCTGAAAATCCCGTCGTGTTGAAGTTATAGATTGATCCCAGCGGATTTCCATGGAATATTAAATTTACATAATCCCTTGCGAGTGTAATCGACACGCCAGCCCGTTCTATGACCGAGAACGTCAGAGTCCCATAGTGTTGAGTATGAACCATTAGCGAAAAATCTGTTACCGATAATCCGCCTCCGATTTTTCCTCCTGAGTTAGGAATATCTTGAAGAATGGATGACTTGTCATTTTCGGATACGAACGTTCCTATTTTATTGCCCTTTCCAGTATCAATTCCACTAAAATATTTTTGGAACGTACCGTACGAAAAGAAATTGTTTCCAACCGAAGTGCCGATTGGGAAAAGAGAAAACTCAACAGTAATGTTGGAATCCGCCGGCGAGCAATTCGCCGGATTGAGATCGAGGGCGTCCAAACCACGTGAACTTGCCACACCGGTAAGTCCCATGCTCACTGTGCGCGGGTTGGAGGATTCGACGAATTGTGCATGTACTCGTCCGAAGACGCATACCAACAACGCGATTGTTGGTACAATATTCCGGTAAACATTTTTTGTTTTCATTTTTCAACCCGATAATTTAGAGTAGCTCTCATGCTGATAGAAATAGAATCCGTTGTCCGAAGAGCAATACTTTGCGATGATGATGAATTCAATCTGATTGACGGCACAAAATGTTCAGAATTAAGTATGCTCTGAATATCATCGCCAGTTACTGAAAAAGTTAGAAAGCTTAGCGTCGGAGCACTGCTGAAACCGTTTTGATCTATCTGAGATCCTCCAATGTGATACAGCGCTTGCCCTGGTTTCGGATAGTGCAACATTTTGTGATAAAGCGAATCGTAGAATACGATCGAATCAACATCGAGAGTGAAGGGAATAGAATTTCGGAATTCAAACGACACCGACACAGAATCTATTTTTTTAACATCATCTCGGTTCGATTTCGACCAATTCATACTCGCTGTATCTGAATATGTCACATTCACGAGCGAACCTTGAGCTGCTAAACTAATTACTGCATTTCCCCCGAAAGAATCGCTGTCATTGATTGTTTCGACTTTATTCCCTCCCGGATTAATTGTCACTGCCCCATCGAGAATTATAGAATCCGGCAATTTCGGCAAAAAAGTATTCAGGAAATTAGTGATTTCAGTCCCTGACCATTTAAGGGTATCGTTGCCGCCAGTTATATAATTATTATTCGTTGGGACTGAAAGAGCAGCCGATGCGCCGGTTGTGGAATTTTTTCCCCTAAGACTTCCGGTTATTAAATAATCCAACCCGGATGGCGGAGCAATAATCACTAGTTGAATTTTTGTGTTAGTAAGCGATATGTGCCCGCTGACTAATTTATTTATCGATCCGACATCGAGATACGTCGATTGATTGATTGCGACGGTTGTTGGTTTAATGATGCCTGTAAACGATTGAAGTACGATTTTTGAGAATGTCGCTGTACCTGTCACTTGATCGGTAGAATTTATAGTTACCATATTATTGCCGGAACTATTGATTGTAGTTGACATATTATACAACAACGCGTGACTTGATCCGGACATTCTTAGTTCATAACCCGCGAGTGAAATCGTCGGTTGTTTTATTTGCTTCGTGCCATTGAATGGTAGTGTGAAAATGAAAGGAGAGTTTTTTTGTGTCAAATCTGGAAAGGTATAGGTAACCACACCTGAAACATCAAAAGGTATCTTAGCGGTTATATCAATCGTACCCGATTTTATAAGCGCAGATTGTATAGTTGTAGCGGTATCGATAATAATACTATCCTGGACTGCAAAATTTATTTGCGGAATTTTTGCAATGGCATGTGTCACTTTTACATTTTGAAGCGTCAACTGAATGGCCAAGCCGGTTGAATTGTTTATAACTGCGGGGGTTGTACCGGTTCCCGCCAAAGCACCTGTTAAATGCAGTTTGATATTGTTTTGGATACTCACATTTGTCAGTGTGACCTTTTGCGTTGTTGTCTGCGAATCCGGGATAGAGGATGGGAATTGAATAGTCGTCATTGGACCGGCGGATGAGCTAAAAATAAGACTTAAATTATTTACTGCACATGGAATATTATTTTGAAGTGTTACAGTTATATCCGCCGTTGATATTGTTGCCTCCTGGAAATCTGATGAAGATGGAACGGAGATATTCGATACATCGAATGGAAATGGTGGAATTATCATCGGAAAATTTAATGGTAGATTTAGACCTAGATTGGATGCAGTGACGTTAAACTGAGAAATTGAAATATCGTTGATGTCGAATGCGCCAACCTGACTTGCGAATGATGAACTGCTTCCATCCACACTGAGTGCGTCGCCCACGCTTTTAGAAGGAATATCCGCGTTGAAATTAAACACCAGTACTCCATTGTCACCGGTTTGGAATTTCCCTGGATTTTTGTCGAGAATATCTTTGATGCTGAATGAATGCGAAGCCAGACTCCCGTTCAGAGTAATGTCCCATGAAGGTGTAACCGGCGTGAATAATTTTGCACAACCGATCACAAATGAGAGTACTATTATCGAAATGAATTTTTGATATCTCACAGAGTTGTACCCTCCTTTTTATCAAAACATAAAATTAATTTATAATCTGTATATTTTTTCCACCAGTATCAACTTTCCCGGCAAAGTCAGCTAACCGGAGATGCTTGCTATGACGATTTACAAACTGGGTCTCATTATAATCTTTCGTCGCGAATGCACCGAGCAGAAAATACCAGTTCGATGATTGTGATAACAATGATACACACATTGAACGTTCCGCAAACTTAGGATATTTTTTATACGTCTTGTCGTCATATTGCTTTGCATTTTCACCAATCGCAGTTGTAATAAATTTCAATATCATCAAAGCTGCATTACCTTTGAACCAATAATGTCCAAATAATTCCAGTCATATGATAGCTCGTTTTCTTGCAATCGTGCTGCCACCTTTTTCGTCTCATGTTTTGAATTATCGGTCAAATTTGGCCTTCACTTGAGTTAAACGCCAGTAAATAAAAGAAAAATAACTCATTGTAGCTCCATGTGTTATGACTTCCATCACACATTTATATCTGTACCATCAATTTTCCGCAGCAACGACAAGTTGTTTTTGACCTATCCCGATGAATTCTTCTTTATTAGCGATTGTGTTTTCGATTTTGGTTCAACAAAAAAACCAGGCTCCAATGTCGATGTTGTAACATTTCAAGATCTTTTCATCCAACAAATCTATGGCTCGATTCAAGGATTTTGAAATATCAACTCACTAGTTGTCCTGGTTAAAACTGATTCCGAATTCGAATCCGGGCTATCTTAAAAAAATCATATTATCGATTATTTCTTCGCTTATAAATTTACACAGTTGCCCAAGATGAAAAATGCTTAGCATTCCTCACGTCAATGAATGCTTTGATCTTTCTTTCCGATCTGTTGAAATCCAAAGCCGGCTGGTCCGATCGGACCTTCGCCGTGAATTTTCACTTCTCCAAATTTCGACTCATATTTCTCAAGATTATCTTTTAATGCACCCAAAAAGAGTTTTGCATGTTGTGGAGTCATGATAATCCGTGCATGGACTTTAGCTTTTGGCACACCGGGAAGAACTCGCGTGAAATCCATGACAAATTCAGCCGGCGAATGTGTGATGATGGCAAGATTGGAATAAATGCCTTCGGCTTCCTTCTCTCCCAATTCTATATTTATCTGCTGGGTTTGTTGTTCATCCATCTGAATCGACCTCCTTGGAAATGAAAAGCCTGCTCCTCCTACGGGAAGAGCAGGCTCCGTAGTTTTAAAACAGCTATTTATTTCTTTGTACGTAATTCATCGGCTTTTTTAAATGCTTCTTTAGCCTCCGCCAGTTTCCCGACGAACGTATACACGTTCCCAAGATATTCATACATGTCGGGTTCGTTCGGTTTGAAGGTTAAATATTTTTGAAGATATGGAATTGCTAATGCAATTGTTTCTTTTGATAGCTTTATCTTTGCCTGGTCTTCGCCTGCTTGTCCTTTTAATTGTCTTCCCAAGCTTGTATAACAAACTGCAAGATTATAGATAGCGTTTTCGTAAGCCGAATCGATTTCCAATGCCTTTTGGAATTGCTGGATTGCATCAGAATATTTTTCTTCCTTTAAAAGAAAGTATCCGTAGTAATAAAGATATGTTTTATTATTTGGATCCTTTTCTAGACGTGTTCGATATGCTTCACGAGCCTCAGTTGTTTTTCCAGTTGCGATGAGTGCGCTAGAGTATTGTTTAAAGAGTGACTCGTTGTTTGGATCGAGTTTTAATCCTTTATTGATCACAGCGATAGCTTCTTCAAATAGCGGAAGAGCGTTTTTGAAAGCCGTCGAATCAGCATAATACGATTTGCTTCCGGCTACATATTTGGCTCCATTTTCTTCCCACTGTACGAGTCGATTGTTCTCAAATGTCATTGTGACTGGAGGGTTTTTATATGTATATTGATCGACAACGACTTTCTGTCTCGGTTTGTTTGTTGTATTAGTTGACGTAGGCTCTAGCCATGTTGACCTGATATCGTTCTTCGAATCGCCGATTTTCACTTCAAGAATATTGCTCGGACTTTCGAACGGTGCATATACTTTCGCTGCTTTTTCATAATAAATGTTTGCAAGCTGTACAGCCGAAAAAACATCCTTTACCCGATTGACTGCTTCTTCAAGATATTTAATAGCGTCATCCGGTCGATTTAGGTTAATGTAAGCAATTGCTAGATTCCGATACGCAAGTGCACTATCCGGGCAAATCGTTGTCGCTGTTTGGAAATCTTCTGCCGCTTTCTCATAATAAACCGAACTATCGCGGCCTTTATTAAATTTCTCGACACCGGAATTAAAAAGATTTATCCAAGCGGCAGACTGAACGATTTTAATGTCTGGTTTATGATCGTCATTAATTGTCAAAGCTTTTAAAAATGCCTCGCTCATTTCAGCATATCTCTTGGTTTCAAATCGCACACGGCCAAGCAGATACCATGCTTCTTCGTTTTGGGGATTCTTTTTTAATTCGAGGTTAAGATTTTTCTCTGCATTTGCCCAGTCACTGCGTTGCATATAGACTTTGGCACTCGTAAATTCTGCTGATGAGCATTGGAAACCCACCGAAGCTATGCCACAGAGCATGGCTAACACCAGCACGAGTGTGATAGATTGCCTCATGAATAACTCCTTCTTATTATATTCAAAATAATATTATTTTTTTAATTTAGCGAAAATACATGCGAGAATCAAGCATCCTTTTTATAATAACTCAATTGATGGGAAAAAATACCCAATCTCAATTTTTGCATTTTCGACGGAATCGGAACCGTGAATGATATTCCGCTCTTTGTTGTCTGCGAAATCTCTGCGAATTGTCGAGGGAGCAGCTTGTGCTGGATCCGTCGCACCGATTAATGCCCTAAAATCCGCGACAGCATTCTCTTTTTCCAAAGCGATCGGAACACATCGGCCTGAGCTCATATACGAAAGTAAACCTTCAAAAAATGGTTTTCCACGATGTACTTCATAAAAACCTGCAGCATTCTCTTTCGTTAACTTCGTCATTTTCATAGCAAGAATTGTAAAGCCCGCTTTTTGAATACGCGCAATTACTTCACCAATAATTTTTTTCTCAACGCAATCCGGTTTAAGAATTGCTAATGTTCGTTCTACCAATTTTCCTCCATCTTGTAATTATAGATAATAAATGTGATTTTTTCTGTCATAAAATTTATCTTCCCTTTTTCTTTGTAGATTTCTTCTTGATACTTTTCTTCTTTTTCTTGTCCAGAATCTTTGCGACTGTCTCACCGATCAACGCCGGCGATTCAACGACATGAATCCCTGCCTTTTTCATGGCGGCCATTTTTTCAACGGCTGTACCTTTTCCGCCGGAGATGATAGCGCCCGCGTGCCCCATCCTTCGTCCGGGAGGAGCAGTTCGCCCTGCAATGAATCCGACGACCGGCTTCGAAAATTCTTTCTTGATATATTCTGCAGCTTCTTCTTCTGCCATTCCTCCAATTTCTCCAATCATCACCACAACTTTTGTTGCAACGTCTTCATTGAATAATTTGAGAGCATCGATAAACCGCGTCCCTATTATCGGATCGCCGCCAATGCCGATGCAGGTCGATTGCCCGATTCCTAATTGCGTTAATTGCCATACGGCTTCATACGTTAAAGTCCCGCTTCGTGAGATTACTCCGACATTTCCTTTTTTATGAATAAACCCCGGCATGATTCCGACCTTCGCGACACCCGGAGTAATGATCCCCGGACAATTAGGACCGATCAACCGTATCGGTTTGTCTCTCAGATATTCATGAACCTTCATCATATCTTTTATAGGTATGCCTTCAGTAATACAAACGACAAGACGCACACCGGCATCTACTGCTTCCATAATCGCATCGGCAGCAGAAGCAGGAGGCACAAAAACCACAGATGTATTTGCCTTTGTCGCAATGACAGCTTCCTTCACTGTGTTAAAAATGTGCACGTCTTTCGCAAATCGATTGTTTTCATCACCTTTATATTTAATACCGCCTTTGCCAGGAGTTACGCCTGCCACCACATTTGTTCCGTATTCAATCATATTGCAAGTGTGGAACGTGCCTTCCCCACCCGTGATTCCTTGAACCACAAGCCGTGTTTTAAAATCGACCAGAATACTCATGATACAACTTTCATCCGAATAAATTATTTATAGAGCAGATATTTTTTTCGGTCAGATTTGAATTTTTCGGATTCCGCTCTCATTCCTGAATTTATTTCGCATGTACACCCGCCGGCGGCTATTTTTTCCGCAAACGATGTCGTCCCAACCAATTGGGCAGTCCGTTTATCTTTAAAATTCCATTCTTTACTCTCACGCTGGATCATCCGCGCGATTGACACCATAAGTTCAAGAGGAGAAAGAGCATCGCGGTTGGTTATGACGATCTTCACTCCGTGGCATTTTTCACCTTTGAACGGCATTGACTCCGGAACAAAATCAATTGCCTGAAAACGAGCGCCGATATAAAATGTCATATTCAATTCATGCGCCAACTGTTCGCCATTAATGTATGGTGCCCCGATTATTTCAAATGGAGTTTCTGTCCCGCGGCCAACGGAAATATTTGTCGCCTCAAGAGCGCCAAGCCCTGAATATAGAAGCGCTTCAGCAAGCGATCTGATATTCGGCGATGGATTGCGCCACGGCAATCCCGTTCCATCAAACCACATAGTGCGATTCCAGCCTTCCAATGGAACAACTTCGAGATCCGCGCCTACTTTCGCTTCCTCGTTGTACATTTTCGCCAGTTCGCCAGGTGTCATTCCATACCGGTTCACGATTTGTAAATACCCGACAAAAGACATCAACTCTTTCCGGATTACCGGGCCTTCAACTTTATCACCACGAAGCATAGCTGGACGATCGAGTACCACGAATTTTTTATTTTGTTTCGATGCTTCTTCAAGACAATACGCGAGCGTTGTAATGTAAGTGTAATATCGAACTCCGACATCCTGAATATCGTAAACAAGGACGTCGATCCCCTTCAGCATTTCTTTCGAAGGACGCCGTGTTTCTCCATAAAGCGAATAAATTTTTATGCCTTTAGAAATATCGACCGTGTCGTCAATTGTCTCTCTATCATCTGTACCGTTCATGCCGTGCTCCGGAGCGAAGATGGCTACCAACTTCAAGCCGGAAGCCTTAGAGAGAATATCAATCGTCCTTTGACCATCGCGATTAATCCCCGTCTGGTTAGTAATCAAGCCGATACGTTTTCCTTGGAGAGATACAAAATTATTTTTTTGGAGAACATCTATACCGGTAAGAACGCGCGTTTGGCCGATTACCAGATTCCCAAATAGTATGAGAAGAATACTAAGATATTTCAAAAATAAAATCATGATCGTTGTGATTCGATAAAATCAGCTGCCCGGAATATTGTTGATTCGTCGAATTGTTTCCCGCTGATTTGTATTCCGATCGGCAGCCCATTTTTATCTTTCCCGTATGGAACACTGATTGCTGGAATTCCGGCAAGATTCGCTGAGGTTGTGAATACATCCGTGAGGTACATCTGGAGAGGATCGTTCATCTTTTCGCCGATTTTAAAAGCAGTGGTTGGTGCAACAGGAGTTATAATGCAGTCAACTTTTTTATATGCTTCGAAGAAGTCGTTTTGAATCAAACGCCGAACCTTTTGCGCCTTTCGATAATATGCATCATAATAACCGGCGGACAACACATAAGTACCGAGCATGATGCGGCGTTTGACTTCGGAACCAAAACCTTCACTGCGCGATTTCGTGTACATCCCGGATAAGTCTCGCGGATTTGCGGTTCGATAACCGTAACGCGCTCCGTCATATCGCGCAAGATTGGATGAAGCTTCGGCTGTCATCAAAATGTAATATGTTGCGATTGTATATTCGGCATGCGGGAGCGTAATTTCATCGATCGTTGCACCGTTGGCATGGAGAATGTTTAGAATATTTTCCAACGCACTGCGAATTTCCGGCTGCAATCCCTCGATGAATGCTTCCTTCGGAATACCTATACGCATTCCTTTGATATCTTTTGTTAAAGCCGCACAATAATCTGGGACGGGAATTTCAGCGGAAGTGGAATCATGTTCATCGTGACCGGCAATCGTTTTTAGTACTAAAGCTGCATCATCAACCGTATGGGCAAACGGACCAATCTGATCGAATGATGAAGAGAGCGCAACAAGTCCATATCGCGAAACCCTGCCATACGTCGGTTTCATTCCGACGATGCCGCAGAACGATGCCGGTTGGCGGATCGATCCGCCTGTGTCCGATCCCAGAGCGGCCGTAGCCATTCCTGCAACTACTGCAACGCACGAACCTCCGCTCGAACCTCCGGGAACACGGGTTTCATCAACCGGATTTTTAACCGGACCGAAAGCAGAATTTTCGGTCGAGGATCCCATCGCAAACTCATCAAGATTCGTTTTCCCGATTATGACGACATCGGCATTTTTTAATTTATTAATTACCGTTGCATCATACAACGAACGAAAGTTTTCAAGAATCTTCGAAGCACACGAAACACGGCCGTCTTTGATGCAGATATTATCTTTAATGGCCATCACCATTCCTGCAAGCGGCCCGGCTTTACCTTCAGTTATTTTCTTGTCCACAAGTTCGGCTTTTTCAATTGCACCGTCTGCATCGACGGAGAGAAAAGCATTCAAATGTTTTTTCTGTTCGATCTGCTGAAGATATTCCTCGGTTATCGAGCGGCACGTCAATCCTGACATCATCCGCTGCCGCAATGATTTAAAGCTTTGGTTCTGCTGCACTTATTACAACTCCTCGACAGGCATGGTAACGATTACGGTTGTTTGGATTCTTCCTTTTTCGGTTCTTCTTTTTTCGGTTCTTCTTTTTTCGGTTCCTCAATTTTTGGCGTCACGGGTTTTTCAATTTCTTCTTTAATATTCTGCTGTACTTCACTCATGGCACGCCGGAATTCTGCAATCCCTTTACCCATGCCCTTCGCAATTTCAGGAATTTTCTTCGAACCGAAAAAAACTAACACGAAAAGAAGTATGACTAAAATTTCTCCAAAACCTAAATTTTCAAACATTTATTTCTCCTTCGTTGATTTGTCATCGATTTTTTTGGGTTCTTCTTCATCTTCTCCACGTACTGCTTTTCGGAACTCACGAATCCCTTTACCGAGACCCTGGGCGATTTCGGGAATCTTTTTCCCTCCAAAAAGAAAAAGCAAAACCAGTACGACAAGTAATATTTCCCCGATTCCTAGATTTTCAAACATTTAATTCTCCTTCTTTGGCTTATCAATTTATTTCTTCGGTCAACCTCGAAAATCACAATTTAAAATTCAGTCTTCAGCAAAAGCCATCGAAAGAACATTTTGCCGTACATATTCGATGATGGATTCGAAAAATTTCCGACCGTCGTTCATTCCCAGTAAGGGTTCCGACGCACGTTCGGGATGCGGCATCATGCCAAAAACATTTCCGGCCTCATTTATAATTCCCGCAATATTATTTATCGATCCGTTCGGATTCGATTCCGGCGTCGCTTCCCCATTTGCATCGCAATAACGAAATACAACTCGATTATCATTTTCCAACATTTCAATGACGTCCTTTTCGGCATAATAGTTTCCATCGCCGTGAGCGATCGGGATCGTGATAATATCTCCCTTTTTATATTGGCTGGAAAAACGGGTTTGATTATTTTCAACAAGCAGCCGCACAGGTTTGCATTCAAATTTCAGCGTTTGATTTCGCAGTAATGCACCTGGAAGCAGCCCCGATTCACAAAGCACCTGAAACCCGTTGCAGATACCGACAACAATTCCGCCTTCTCTCGCGAACTGGATGACATCCTGCATGATCGGCGAAAATCGGGCAACTGCACCGCATCGTAGATAATCTCCATAGGAAAATCCTCCGGGAAGAATTATCACATCGACATCTCCGATTGAAGCTTCCTTGTGCCATATAAACCGGCAATGTTCACTCATCACATGTTTTGTTACATTGTATGCATCGTGATCGCAATTCGATCCGGGAAACACCACAACGCCGAATTTCACCTTTGTATTCATGCGATATGTTCCACCGTGAATTGATAATCTTCCATCACCGGGTTAGATAAAAGTTTATGGCAAAGGTCGTTGCATACAGCCTGCGCTTCGCCGTCTGTCGGGACATCGATACTCATCTCAATGAATTTACCAATTCGAATATCCTTCACCGCCGTAAATCCTATCGAATGAGCTCCGTGGAGTACCGCTTTTCCCTGTGGTTCGAGAATTGATTTTCTGAGTGTGATCGTTATTTTCGCTTTGTACACATCGAATCCTTTCTGTTAAACATCAACACTTTCTACTTCAGTATCTTCTTCCTCACCTTTTTGTTCGTGCAGAAAGAGAGATTGAACGAGATTCACGCCATATCGTATTAATCCTATCAGGATAAAAATTACAAATACCCAAAAAGTGGCATGACCTTTCGTAATTACGATTGCAATTCCTGCCAAACTAAAGAGAGAAAATTTAATCGGTGACTTTTTTATATTCTTGAAAGAAAATTTTGGAAGTGTATCATATTTTACATGGCTTACCATTAGTAACGATATCCCGACCACAAGATATGGCAAAAGCATTCTTGCCGTACTTCCCAATCCGGCCGTTGGATTATACCATTCGTAGATAAACGAACAAACCGTCATCGCACTCGCAGGAATAGGCAGACCGGTAAAATAGCTTTTATCGAATCCTACGAGTTGAACGTTGAAACGAGCAAGCCTGATGCCCCCGAAAATCATCAAGAGCGAACTGAGGAAAATTCCGACACCGCTCATCTCATATAATGCGACGTGATACACTAAAAATGCCGGTGCGACACCGAATGAGACAAGGTCGGATAAAGAGTCAATCTCAACTCCGAATTGACTTGAAGACTTAAGTAACCGAGCAACAATGCCGTCTACTGCATCAAACACAGCGGCGAGAACGATTAACCAGATGGCCGTATGATAATCGCTGTTATGAGTGCTGATGATTGCGTAAAATCCACAGAACATATTCAGCACCGTGAACAGACTTGGTACAACCGCCCGTGTAATTCTCATAGGCATAATTTTAAAATTCTCCCATTGTTATTCTACCATTGCAAGAATTGTTTCACCCGCAGTTACCGATTGATTAAGAGTTACCTTCACAATGGCTGACACTGGCAGTATAACGTCTACACGAGAACCAAACTTAATCATCCCGAAACACTCGCCTGCCGACGCTTTATCGCCCTCCTTAACCGGACATACAATTCTCCGTGCGATAAACCCTGCTATTTGCTTAAACAAGATGCGATATTTTCCATTGTTTATTCCGATTTGCGTTCGTTCGTTTCGATCAGAGGATTTTTCTTCCATTGCAACCAGGTAATCGCCAGGAATATAGCGAAAGTAATCTATCGTTCCGTCCATCGGATAACGGTTGACATGAACATCCAAAGGAGACATAAAAATACTGACTTGTATTGCGGGACCGTGAAAGTATTCCTGTTCATTGATTTGTTTGATGAGGACAATAGTCCCGTCAGCGGGTGAAAGAACCGACCCATCGAGATGAGGAATTTTTCGTTCAGGATCACGGAAAAAATTTAACGTGAAGAGAAAAACAACAACAACGAAAACGATTACAATCGTTTTTGGGATAGGATTATGGATAAAGAAAAAAACTACAAGAAAAATTGCCAAGCATACGACACTAATGTATACGACAGTGTCGATGCCGTATTTGGTAATTCCCATTACACCCTCAAGTAGCATCAAGAGGCGAGGACACCTCTTACGATGCGATTACGGAGTTCCTCATAAATCTCCTGTCCGTCCGAATCAGTCAAACGGAAATGTTCTTTATCAAGGTGACGGCTATTAAAATCCCACACCTTGAACGTTTCCGGTGAAATCTCATCACAGATGATGAGCTGACCTTTATATCGGCCGAACCGGAGTGTGAACTCCACAAGTTTCAACCCGCGACGTTCGAAGAGCGAACGCAATACCGCGTTTGCCTTCGATGCAATGCGGTTCATAATTCGTAATTCATCAGGACTGGCGATCGATAATGCGTAGACATGAAATTCATTCAACATCGATCTATGGAACTCATCCTGAACGTAATACAATTCGATCACCGGAGTGGGGAGATCCTGCCCTTCTTTCAGTCCGAACCGTTTTGCAAACTGGTTGCTCACCGAGTTTCGGATCATGAATTCCATAGCAATCGGTTCAGTGTTCTTCACAGCCATTTCTGTCGACGATGTCTTGCGAATGAAATGCGTAGGAAGATGAAATCCCTCAAGGTATTCGAATAAATAAGAAGAGATTTCGTTATTGATCGAACCTCTGTCCCCGATTCGTTTTTTTTGACCTTCCTTAGGCCCAACCTGATTCTTAAATTCCTGAATCAGTTGATCGGGTTTTTCAGCTCGAAATAACTTTTTTGTTCTACCATCATAAAGAAGATCCTTCTTATCGAGTTTCGTCACATGGAGACTCCTTTGGCAGAGAATAGGAGATTAAATACCCCCCTTAAAGTTATGTGTGAAATTATAAGAAAATCTGTGTGGAAAGTCAAGGAATGGTTTTTTACCAGACTTGAGGTGGAAATCGCTTGATTTTCAAGCATGAAAATAGTACTATATATTGATGTTTCTTCTTTGCCACGAAGTATACTGAAAGTACCACTTCGTGGGTACTTTAATGCCCCGTAGTGTAATTGGCAACACGCCTGACTCTGGATCAGGAAAGTCTAGGTTCGAACCCTAGCGGGGCAGCAATCAGAATAACGAATGACGAAGTTTGATTGACGAATTGTTTTTTTCCCCATATTATAATTAGATATCATAGACTTTCAATCATTTATAATTCCACATTCGTTATTCGAAATTCGACATTCACCTGGCCTTATCGTCTAACGGTTAGGACGGAGCCCTCTCAAGGCTCAAATACGGGTTCGATTCCCGTTAAGGCTACTCCCAAAATGACAGCAGTTAGCGAGACGCTGGAGGCGGCGAAGTTAACTGCTTTGTCATTTTGAGGATCCCGCCGAATGAAATGAGGCAGAAAAAAATGATGAATGGTGATTTTGGATTGATGAATTGAAAAAAAATAACTGCGATTCATTCTGTAATTTTCAATCTGAAAGTTTTAATATTCAACCGGTAGGAAATTCCTGGAAGATGTTTTATTCCATACTATTTATTATTCTTCATTTTTTACTTTTTCTCGTTGTCCGAATTCCACAAATCAACCATATTAATTCCTCTGATATATTCAGTCTTTGTAGGATTTTTTAAAGCTTGCAACCGTTCAACAACAATTTGTATTTTTTCGGCCGCTGACCGAACCAGAGCAATTTGCCGCAACAACGTTTCATCGGGATGTTTCTTCAAATGTAATTCAGCCAGTTCGAGATATCCTTTTAGGATTGCAAGAGGATTATTTATTTCATGCCCCATTGTTCGGGCAAGTTCGATAATTGCAAGTTGATGTTGAATCGCACCGAGTTCATCCTGTAAGCCGCGAATTCTTAAACCAACACGCACCCGGGCCAGTAATTCATCGAATTGAAACGGCTTCACCAAATAATCGTCAGCGCCAATATTCAATCCCTGAATCTTAGCGGCACTTCCTTCTTTCGCTGTCAAAACAATTACATAAATATATCGCAGCTCAGGATCTTCCTTGATATTTTTACAGAGCTCGCCCCCATCCATTTCCGGCATCATCCAATCAGTGATAAGAATCTTCGGTTTTATCGCACGCGCTTTTTCAAGACCGCTCTTTCCATCCTGCGCAGTCACTACATTATACTTGTGTGATCCGAGTGTTTTGTTCAAAATTAATTGCTGCATTGGATCATCTTCAACGACTAGGATGGTCTCGTTTTCATCCGATTGCTCGACCTGTGGTTCCGACATATTTTATCCTTCGAAGGGTAACAGACGACACTTGGTTAAATATACATACTCATATATGCTTTTGCAACCGTTTACAGAAAATTGCTGTTGCTTAACGCCAATTATTTTTGTATTTTTTTATAGTGAATTTGCGCCCGTAGCTCAATTGGATAGAGCATCTGACTACGGATCAGAAGGTTTGGGGTTCGAATCCCTACGGGCGTACTTGAATCCCGAATATATTCGGGATTTTTTGTCTAATATCGCCTATAAAAGAATAATGCGAAAAAGATAGCCGCCCCTGCATATTGGACAATACGCAATTGGAAATGATGATTCTTTTTCAACCATCCCCACAAATACGATAACGCCACCATGGCAATTATTAAAACTCCTGATAGTCCGAATGCCATACCCCAGCCCTGTGTCATTCCAACAGACGACGCAATGCTTTGTTCTCCAAGAACCGATCCATAGATAATCACCAGATGGGTTGCGTAAACCATTAAAGATTCCTGTCCCATTTTGGTTAAGAATAAACCCGAGTAACGATGCCGGTGTTCACCCATCCACAATCCGGCAAGCATAATAAGTACGATGCCGAGACGAATGAAAACAAATTCCGGACTCGTCCGCCAGAAATCATAAACCGGATAAATATTTATCGGCAGGAAGTGAAATAGAACACCTGCTGCAACCGCGATGCTTCCAACAATTACGACCTTCTTCATATAGTTTGGAACAATATCGTTTTGTACTGAAAGAACAAATCCGTGTCCGACAACTGCACCGAGTAAAAGATATCCTGCCCACGGAAACCATGGAAACATTGAGGAGTGCATATTATTAAAGTAAGCGGCTATCGGCAAAGGAATGTAACGTCCGACATCTACCATCCCCATCAGCGGTGCAAGGAAAATGCAGATGAAACCCAAAATACCCGCTGTGGTGTAAACGCGGCCCGGTTTTTTTAAAATGAGAACGGCAAGCTGTAAAAAAAGAAGCGATGATGCGATGCAATGGAGAACATCCGCCTGGAAAAATTTTTCCCAATCGGGATACGGTGCGTCGAACACAAGTTTCCTGAAAGAATAATAAGGAAGATGAAGCAGATAACCGATCAACAAAATTAATCCGAGCCGGCGAAATTGCAGCCATAAAGCCCGGCTATTCCATCTGGTATACTCATCCCATTTTCGTTGTGCGGAGATGGCAAATGCGAATCCTGCAATAAAAATGAAGGATGGAGCAACAAGGCCATTGATGAAATTAAGAACACGGAAAAAATTCCCGCTTCGCAATGACGGCAGGAGCAGTGCATTGACTACATGGACTTCGATCATGACGAAAACCGCGAGTCCGCGTAGAATATCTATAAAGGCGTATCGCTTTGATTTTATTTCGCCCATTTTTTTTCTTTCCAAATCGAAGCAACAATTGACACACTTAAAATGATTACTACGCCAAGAAGTGAAATGACGATTGGAACCTTGTATAAATCCATTATCAACATTTTGATTGCAATACAAATGAGTACTACTGCAACACCGATCTGTAAATATTCAAAGCGGCGCATCATACCTGCGAGAAGAAAATAGAGAGCGCGCAATCCGAGAATTGCACAAATGTTCGATGTATAAACGATAAACGGGTCTTGCGTGATGGCAAAAATTGCAGGAATGGAATCGAATGCAAACACGATGTCGGATGTTTCGATGGTAATGAGAACGAGAAACATCGGTGTGAGAAACATTTCTTTTTCTTTGAACGAAAAAAAGTCTCCTTCAATAAACGTTGGAGTAACAGGAAATACTTTTTTGAAATATTTCAGGACGATATTTTTTTCGGGATGTACTTCTATGGCCTCGCTTTTAAACATCTTAATGGCTGTGAAAAGAAGTACAATGCCGAACAGATACATAACCCAATGAAACGCCGCTAATAACATTGTTCCCACAACAATAAAGGTTGCCCGCAAAAACAACGCACCAAGTATTCCCCAAAAAAGAACCTTATGATGATATTTCGACGGAACCCCGAAATAAGCGAAGATCATGATGAAGACAAAGATATTGTCTACAGATAATGCTTTCTCGACGAGATATCCTGTTAAAAATTCAAGCGCCTTAGCGTGTGAAGCCCAGATGAATAAACCCGTGCAGAAAAGGAGGGAAAGAATAATCCAAACGACACTCCATATCGCGGCTTCTTTAATCGTAATCGTATGAGCTTTACGATTAAAAACACCGAGATCGAGCGCTAACATTCCCAGGACGAAGATGTTAAAAAAAATGAGGATGAGATTTCTATCCATGGAAACCAAGAAAATGTCGAATATTAAATTGCGAGTGACGAATGAGTTATTCGCTAAAATAGTTCTGAATTCATAAAAGCTTGAAGTCCGGAAAATTCCCGACAATCAAGATTCATAATTCGCCATTCTGCATTCTCGTGGGCGGTACTGGGGTCGAACCAGTGACCTCGTGCTTGTAAGGCACGCGCTCTAGACCAACTGAGCTAACCGCCCTAATAAGGACTTTCTAAGCTACCTTTGCATCTATTCGTTTCAATAGCGACCAATCACGATCCTTTTTGGGGATCGTGATCCCGTACTTGCGAAGCAAGTGCGGGACTGAGCTAACCGCCCTAGAAATCTATTTATATTCTCTAACTGAGTCCCGCTCCAAAAAACGGAGCGGGATCCTCAATCCGACAGATGACTTATCTTCATCCGCCCTAGCAGATTCGATAAGTCATGTCGGATTGGGACTAACCGCCCGAAACATGTGCATCAAAATACGAAATATTCTTTTAAATTTCCAACAGGGATGTCTTCTTCGAACATGCGATACAAATACGATATATTTTTCCATAGTAAGATTATTTGAAGGATAATCTTACCATATCATAAGCCTAAAATTTAAACTTCGGCTTCTCGATCTCCGGCATTGGCAACTCGCCTTCTGCGTTTACTGGAATTGTCAATGAGACCCCCATTAAATTAATTGTGACCCTTGTTCTCGCCTGGTATTTTACCGTTTTCTTCCCGTTGATAATCGCTTTAGCAAGATTCTCGGTTGTTTTAAACAGGTCTAAATATTTTGCCTCCACCGGAATCACAAATTCCGTTGTGTCATTCGCCTTGAAATTGAATTTCAAATTTTGTCCTGAAGCAACTTTTTGTCCTTCAAGAAACAACTCGTAATCGGCGGAAACATTATCCAAGTTTGCCGAGGTGTGGTTAACATCTCTAAATACGACATTAGCGTCGACCTTTTCTTTTGTTACTTTGGTAACTTCCGTCCTGAGATATTTTATCTCCTGTTTTTTACCAAAATCAGAAGGCACCGGCATACAACCTGCAATAACAAGTAAAATTATTGCTGTGAATATTATAGAATATTTCATGAGATTATTTCTCAAATCCATAATTCACCAAAACATTTATTTTTGATATTGCTATTTTTTGTTTCCTTTCAATTTCTTTACCGCTACAAATTTCGCCGCGGCAATCGTTTCGCGGTTAACCTTCTCGGTTATTCTTCCGCGTGTAATATCCTCGATGGTGAGATAACCGTTCATCACGAGTAATTGAAGTATCATGTTATTCACGATCGTATCGCGGCTATAGCCATCGGCAATGTACAGCTTTTCTGCATCTTCGTAAAATTCGTCGGCGAATTCCGGATTATTCGGCAAACTCATCAATTGCTCGTATGTCTCGCTGAACGAATTCAATTCGATATTGATGTTCGGCGTCACAAGCAATGGACTGAATTCCTTTTCCACCGGCACCTGCTCGAATCCTTTAATGCCGGAAAGATCGACTGGCTTCTTCAAGTCATCGATGCGAACGAAATTCGCCTTTCTCATCTGCTCCATTTGGAACAGCACGAAATTGTATCTGCAAACTTCACTGTTGTGCTGATGAGTGCTGAAAATGTGTTTGTATATTTCGTACACTCGTTGTTGTACGTAATTTTTATTATTATTGATGTCGCTTCTGAATATCCTGACTTCCTGTATCATAGTCCGCATATCGTCTGCCGCAATTTGCGGGCCTGTGATTTCTTTTCCTTTTCTTCCCAGATCGGTTGAAAGAATTCCAAGCCTGATGTTTTTTCCCTTTCCCTTTAAGTCAGAACCGCCTTTGAGAATATCGATCAAGTATTTTCGCGAATCGATCTGACCTTCTTCAGCCACGAAAGGTTGGCCCGCTGGTGTGCTGGCGAGAGCGTTGAAGATGATGCTGAAAATTTCGCGATCGAGCAGCAGCTCAACTTTAGTCTCGACCTGTTTTCCTTCGTTATTCGGATCAGGAGTTGAACACACTGCTGCCGCGATGAATCTGTTCTTTATAATATCGAAATTCACCTTCTGAATTTTGTACGTTGCTTTCTTCTGTTTGAACGATTTCCCGACAAATATTTTATTCACCACATCTTCAATATCTATCTTGTCGATCATTTTATACGATGTGCAAAGATAATATTTATTGGTGAAATCGTCCTTTTCCCAATCGAGAACGTCATCGATGTAATTGCCGTGTTTATCCATCACCTCGACGATATTTTTATCGCCGGTGTAGCGAAGCAGTGTTCGCTGCAAATGCGGGTTGTCGGAACTGGTCGCCTTTTCTTTCCGCTCGCCGTGCGAGTCTCTGTAGAGAAGGAAATTTTCCGGATTTTCATATCGCGTGATCCCCGCTTCCGCGCGCGCAAAGTTGCTCGCGGTTAGTATAATATCTATCTTGAACGGCATGGTGATGTCGCACAATCCGCTAATTGTGCTTCGAGAATTGAGGTCGTCGACATTGCTGTCGGCCGCCTTCGCGAACAGCGAATAATAATACTTGATGAAATCCGGATCAAAATCGGTGACGCGCGAAAAATCACCTTCTTCTGTTCCGATGCCGTAAATATTTCCTTTATCATCAGGGAAAATGAAGAACATGTCGCCTGCAATCATCTTGATAGAACGAATTCCCTGCAGATCTTTTTTCAACCACTTTAGCATCATCGCCGCAAGCATTTCGGATTTTCCAACACCGCTATCGCCTGCAATCTGGACCACGAACAGACTGCCGTCTTCTTCTTCAACAGCGAACAGCGAACCATGGATCGGAATGCCGCCTATTTCTTTTACTTTTTCATTCAACATTGTAAGCCATGGTTTTTTAATGTTGCCGAAATAATCGACTTCCTTTTTCAGCGGTGTAACCAACGTTTTGATGTTTCCTTTCGGTCCTTTCAAGTCGAAATAACCGATTTGCGGGAAAGAAATAACTTTTTCCGGAGCGCCGTAAAATAGAATAACATCCGGCGTGAATTTTTTCACATCTTCGAGCGACACCTCGTCGGCTTGAATCAGTCGGTAGTTATCCGCCAGGTATTTGATGTAACACTTTTGAATTATGTAGAGCACCTTCACCAAACCATGTTGAATGATCTTGCAGCGATAATCGTCTTCATCCATATTATCTACGTACTTTGCCATTCTTCGTCCGAAGAAAAGAGACGGCGGTTTGATATCCATGCTCTTGATATATTCGTGAGGTTCGGAATAATCTCTTTCTTCGGAACCGTCTTCGGGCCGGTCGGCTTTATGATTAGGATAAATGCGCCGCTTGGCGTCGGTCGCAATTCTTGTGTGTGTTTGAACAGTTTGCTCCAGGCCGATCACGCCGCACTTCGTCATCACTTTGTTGATCCAGTTGAGAGTTCCGTCGGCAACGGTTTCCATCGTAAAATCTTTATGAATTGTAATTCCGTGCTGGATCATTTCATTGATGTATGAATTTTGCTTTAGGAATTTCGTTTCGACGAATTTGATTAGCGTGTGATTGTATTTATCGTAGTACTCAGTCGATTTCGTTTTATTCATCAAATCGATGAAGAACAGCGCGACGTTGCGGACTTCATCATGCAGGACATCCTGTGTAATCTTTGTGTCCTTGATCCGCAGAATATTCTTCAGCAAGTCTGTCAGTTCGTGATCTAGGATACTGAAGACGAAGTCTTCCGAGAAGAGACGAATTTCCGCATCCTTCCTTTCCTGAATTTTTCCGTGCAGATAAACCAGTTTTTCTTTCAATTGCGATTCAAACTCATTTCCGCGCATTAGAATATACATGCGAAGAAGTTTTTCAGCGTCGGTTGGAACCATCGTGACCACAAATTCGCGCAATATCTGCCGCATGAAACCGCTCAATTTCGGACCGAACTCAAGAAGCATCCCGTTATTGATGATGCTCAAGACGAAGTTGTCGAGGTAGTTCAGAATGTTGAAATCATGCACGGGTTTCCCCACCACTTCCTCAAACTGTTCGACGGTCGCATCCACCAGTTCATGAATGGTAGGTTCGATGTCGAGTTGGGCAAACGGAAGATTGAAATGCAGAAGCAGTTCCTCGATATACTTCCTCAAAATTCTATTGATCCCTTCAAGTTTCGCCTTATCCCCTGCCGTATCGTGCGAAGCATTCAATGCGAGAATTTTCGTTTTCGAGTCGGAGAATAAAATCTTTTCCATCTCGATTAAGATTTCCTTCATGATGTTCTTTTCGTCAGGATCGTCGAGCACGTAACTGTTCGGCTGGAAATCGATTTTGTTGCTGATGTATTTCAGTATCGTTGCTTTACCGTACTTCGCGATCACCGTGTTGAAATCGAGGTGTTTGATCAAAGGAATATTTTTGTAGATTTGCGGCAACAGGTTTTCATAAATCTTTGTGAAACCCTTGCTCGCAACAAAGCTCTTCAAATCTTTGCAACTTCCTACATTCTCATAAAATTCAAAGACAGAGTTCTTGGATTCGCATATCGTATTGATTGTTACACCGCTATCTTTCGGAAACGCATGATATAATGTCATGATGTTGTTGATCGTAAGGCTGTTTTTCAGAACGATATTCAAATTCTTGATAATGTCGTAATCCTCAAGAACCTTGTCGACAAATTCCGCATCCGATGATGTCCTGAATAATTCGTTGAGAATAGAATCTGCATTTTTTTCCTTATTGTTGGGATCGGATTTTTTATCATAGAATGACTTCCAATACTTCAACGTGATCCGAAGAGAATTCTCGAATTCCTTCCTGAAGATTTCGTAACTTTGAGTGGAACCTTCGACATAATCGCCCAACGAATAACGCAGAAATCCGGTCTGATATGGAAGAACGGAGATTCCCCTCTGTTCTGCCAATTTTTTAGTGAATTTTTCGAGGTCCTGGAACGAAAAGAAATCTCTTAGCAATAGATTGAACAAATATGAACCATCGGATTCGAGAACTTCACAATAATTTTCCGCTCCGATATTCTTAATAACTTCTCTCGCCTTATCTTTTATCAATTGAAGCCGCTTGTTACACTCACGCCGGAAAAGTTTATTCACCCGGAAATTATTCAATTCTTTCACGAGGTGATCCTGATAATACGTGAAGAACGGTTCACCTTTATATTTGAAGTCATCCGGCAGTCCGAGGACATCGAGCTTGTCTAGAGAAACCAGCTCTTCCATCAGCATAATGTGAAGCGGACTTCCCTCGAAGGGTGAAAATCTCTTTATCAAATGGTGTTTCGTATTGCCGGTTCCCGACTTTCGTTCAGCATAACTTACGAGTTCGTCGATGATGTATTTTTCGATCAACAATTTAATTTTAAAACGTGATGCATCCTTCGGCAACTCAGACTCCATCGTGTCTTTGATCTTTTTAGAAAGCTGAGCCGCTTCGATCGTGTTCACCAGCATATAAAGTGAATTCGTATTTCCTTTTTCGATACTATTCTGCTGCCGCGCGTACTCTATGACATCTTTGCGAGCCGGCGTTGCTATCAAAGAGCCGAGCCTGTTGCCTGTCGCACCCAGGTTTTTTGTAGTTGACAATGAAGAAACAATGCTGATGTTCGGTAATGCGCCGATATTATTCATCACGTATCGTGATATGGTTCGCCATTTCGGTTCGTCAGGATCATCGATCTTGATCGCGTCGCTGTACGCTTCGTCGAGCAGCAACGTAATTTTATTATTGTTGAGGAACTTGAGAAATTTGATCAACGATGGATTATTGAAATCCGTATAGCCCGATGGATTTGAAGGATCGTTAATAATGATCGTCAGGTTTTCGCAGAATCTATCCCACAAACTTCCGGTGTCGTCGAACAATTGGAATGTGCTTTTCATTCTATTCAGGCGATGATACAATCGTTCAAAATCGATTCGTTTATCTTCCGTAAGCCCGACTTCCAGGTCGAATGGGTTAATGTCGAATCTGTCGACCGGGAACAGATCTTTGTATTCCCACGAAGCTTCCGTATTGAACAAAATGTACGGCTTCAAGACGGCGTGGAAAAGGATATCTCTGATGATCATCTGAACATCATCGGCAATAGTGGTGATATCCAGATTGGCCAGGTTGCTGATAAATTCCTTAATGGTCTGCTGTTCTTCCGGCGATCTTTTCTGATATGATTCATTGATTCCGATATCGATCAGAAAGTTTGTGAATCTGCCTTGATTGTTAGATTCGTTTTCAACTTTTGTGATATATTCCTTATACCTTTCAAGGAATATATTGATGCCGAAATTTTTATGGTAATGATTCTTCAGCGTTCGTTTATAGTTGTTCGGAATTATATCGATAATCGTTTTACATTTTCCGACTATTTTCGGGTCGACCGTTTTCAACTTTCTCTGCAATAAGTAGGTGCCGTACGTGCGAAGTTGTCCTCTGCCGCCTCCTTCAACGATCGTTGCAATATTTACTTGCTCGATATTCGTATAGAAATATGCTTTCGTCCGTGTTTCAAATTCGTTGATTAATTCCTTGTTCAATTTTTGCAGTTTTGCCGGATCCTTACAATTTTGAATAAGAATGATATAATCACGTAATTTCATGAGTGCGTACTTATCTTTAATAATTTGTTTCGCGTACTCATTAAATTTAAATAAGGTGATATCCTTCTTCAGATTTGAAGTCTCGCCGAGTTGTTCCTTCTTAAATTCAAGAAGTTCTTCCTCGTACTCGGCAATTTTTTTCTCCGCGCACAATCGGAATTTTGATAGATTCTCATCGTTTACCTTGTCTAGAATCAAACGAAGATTCAATTGGGTATTTGCCAGAGGCCCAAGTTTTTTCGTGTGGACTTTATTGAATGTGTTGATGATCTTATTATGGAACGCGAATACAAGCGTCGTGTTCGTGCTTCGAGATTCCGGCGAGTCATCTACGATCACCAAACGCGTAAGGTATGGGAACCACTTTATGTTGTTGAATATATTCTTACGCATGTATTTCGCTTTGACGACGAATATGCCGGTCATGTCATTTTTGATCTGATCGTACAACGAATCAGCGTCCTCCATTTCGATGACTCTCACATCTTTCGAGTTGAAGACTTCACTCGAAAGAAGTTCGATGACGGTATTTGCGCCTCCACCGACTACAGTTCGTATAAAGCCATTGAGGCCTTTAAAATTGACGGTCATCTCTGAGCGCAGGAGAAAATCTTTTTTCTCCGACGCAGTAGTGTAATGAGTGCTCTGAATAATCATTTGTTCAAGCACATCCATCAGATAATTCCATTGAGCTTCTTCGATATCCTTGTTGACTCCGATAACGTCTCTAAATTTTCGCAACTCTCCAACATCATCACCTAACACAAGCTTGTACATCAGATTGATCTGGGTTTGCGTCACGGGAGGAGTGCCTATCGAATAATCATGAGTCTTCAAAATATTTGCGGTCTGTTCTTTCGTCTTATCATCCACCAATTCGGTATTGATGAATGCCGTCAGCTTTGCGGCGAATTGCTGCTTCTTTGCCGTGTACTGAAATGCCTTGGAGTCTTCATGCGGGAAGAGCATCAACGACACATCGACATAACCGGGGATGAGCTCCTTCAGCTCAAGAATATTTTTATCGATCTCAATCTGCTGTCGTGTTGGATCGTCAGGTTCTTCACAGCATAGCCTGACAAAATTCTTTAGGTTCTCGACAATATGTTTCGGAAGAAAATTCTCAGCCCGTTCACCTAATGATTCGTAAAGATTAATAAAATCCTTCGCATCTGACCGCAAATTGGTAATTGGCTTTCCCGGCAATTGCATAGTTTTCTCTTTTCTTTATTGAAAAATAATTCTCATTTCGTTCGAATAATATTTGCATCGCACACGGAGTCATCATGCAGGATAATCGAGCAGAAGGAACTAATGATCTACCCGTCACGTTCACAAGGCGCTTGATGAATCAGGGCTTATGTAACGAATGCAAAACGACACATCTCTTCTGTAAATAATACAAAATAGGATGGAATGAGTCAAATAAACCGGGAGATTTTTATTAAATTACATTTTGCAATTTTGAACGGTAATACTTCAATATCTCTTCTTCGGTGGATTGCAGAATTTCTTCCGGAAGGATTTGTTTGAGTTGAGTATAGATGTATTTTTCTTCCCGAACAACATGATTTTCAAGAAGATGACCGAGGTCGCTTAGTAACTGTCTTTTAGACATAGAATTATCAAATGATTCGACGATGAATCGAATCCGTCGGTGTTCCTCAACGAGTTGTGGAACGACATCGTCAGCAATTGCAGTGAATTGCCTGATAATTGGGAAAAGAATTTTCTCTTCGGCGTCGTGATGAAAAATCAGCCTTGTTTCAAAATATCGAATAACGAAATCGATTTTTTGAGGAAACGTCAATGATTGAATATTCATGTTGGGACTGCCAAGTCCTATATTCCTGGCCATCAGGATCGTAGAAAGATGATCCTGAACCAATGGCATAAGATGTCTTTGTACGGCCGATTTTTTCATAACATTTCTCCAATCCAAAAAAATCAATCAATTCTGCGTATTATCATCGATAGGAGGACTACACTTCACCTTTCAATAGTATTACCGCTATGAGTTTCCGATTTGTGACAAAAAGGCTCTTCTCCCGATCAAGTTTGTAAAATTTAGCAACTGAAGTCGGAGAGGAGCTTCATCTTTTGAATACATTTTGAGTAGTAAATAGTACAACAGATAAAAATATATTGCCTATTTTATATAAATTTGGAAATTTGAATCTGGCATAAAATTTGTTTTGTTCAAACAAATCGTATGCGAACTTAAGTTTAACTTATTCATTTTAAAAAACATAAGGAATTTTTTTGGATGAAAATGTTTAGTATTGCCTGCTGCTTTTTTCTTTTCACATCATTGTGTTACAATCAGTCTTCCACGCTTAAAGGACGCATTCTCGATAACTCAAACGGGACCGGTCTTCCCGCCGCTACAATTCGTATTGAGAATTCGTCGCGAGGAACTATCTCTAATATGAACGGCGACTTTTCTCTCACGATACAAGACGGACCTCTGACAATCAATGTATCATATCTGGGATATTTGTCGAAAACACTCTCGCTTATTGCACCATATGATTCTATACTGATTATAAAAATGGAACAAGCGCCTGTCGAACTACCAGTCGTTACAGTCACCTCTGAAGATCCAGCCTATGAAATTATCCGCAAAGCGATCTCCAGTAAAAATAAATGGAGAGCAATATTACACAATTATTCATTCGATGCTTTTACACGAGCTGTGATATCACGAGATACTGCCGTGGCGATGATCGTGGAATCGTATTCAACAGGCTACTGGCGTGATGGAGACACGCTCCGGGCAGTTGTAAAACAAAAACGACAAACTCAGAATATTCCGATATCTGACAATTTGATCACAGTCCGGGGAATTACAAACTTCAGCGACGACACGATTCATTTTGCCGGTTATACCTGCGTAGGCCCATTGGCGGACAACGCATTCGATTATTATACATACACACTGATTCAAACCGGAAAGCAAAAAGAAAAAGAGACCTATGAAATCTCAATGCAACCAAAAACTAAATTGACCCCGTTGTTTCGAGGAAAAATTTACATTGCCGATGGTTTCTTTGCATTAATCGGTGTTGATTTTCAACCGAATGAAGCTATCTCATTTCCATTCATGTCGTCTTTCTCTCTCCACCTCAACCAGCGATACGATTTATTCGATGAACGATTTTGGCTGCCGGTCGATATCGAGGTTAAAGGTTCTTTCACAATTAAACTCCCGGGGTTAACGATTCCAACGATTGGATTACAACAGACTTCGTCTATTTATGATTATTCGATCAATCGCGAGATTGCCGACAGTATTTTTCACAGGCCTTGCCTGGTAACGGATTCATCGGCTGTAAAATATGATTCTACATTCTGGAAAACGAACGTCGTCCTTCCGTTGACGCCGCGAGAAGAAACGGCTTACAAATCAATCGACAGTACACAGACGATGGATGTCCAGTTCAAACCGCATGGTATTTTGGCATCATTGAATTCATCGGAAGGCATCATGAAATATCTCTCCTTTCTCGATCTCCGTTTCAATCGGGTTGAAGGATTCTATTCCGGTATCGACGGGCCAATCGATATTTTTAGAAAACGGCTGACACTTAATACACATGTCGGATATTCTTTTTTCCAAAAACAAATTCAGTACGATGGCTCCATTGAATATGCTTTCGATACAACGGCTCAGTGGAGCATCGGAACCGGTTGGCATCGCCGGGTTGCCTATACCGGAACTGAAACATACGGCACATTCGAGAATTCGCTCGCTTGCCTCCTTGATAAAAATGATTTCTACGATTATTACAAAACGGAAGGATGGAAAATTTGGGGACATAATCACTTCAACGATGTCGATCTTAAACTCACATACCTCGATGAATTACAAAACTCAATTCAACAAACCACAAACTATAGTTGGTTCGCACGGGAGCGTTCTTATCGGGCAGAACCATTAATCAATGACGGTCATCTTCGAAGTATTTCGTTATCAGGTTACTACGGCCCCGATGACCGTGGGTTGGCCTCGCTTCAAACCGGAATGATGCTCGAATTCACAGCTGAATTTTCTCCGAAAAAAGTTTTATCATCAACCTTCGATTATTCCCAGTATTCATTTAGCGGACGATACGATATTGTTACATTTGGAAAAAGTTTTCTGTTTAAACCATTCCTCCGGTTGTATGCCCAGGGAGGCGTTTCTTTCGGAACCACACCATTTCAAAAATTATTTATTCTCGAATCACAACTCTCCGGACTTTCAGCCGGGAACGTTTTACGAACGAGCGAACCGCGGGAATTCTACGGCGATAAGTATTTAATATTTTCGGTCGAACATAACTTTAGAACGCTTCCCTTCCTCGCTCTCGGTATTCCATTCCTGTACGAGAAGAACTATGAATTGATAGTTCATACAACATTCGCGAGATCCTGGTTTTCTTCACAAACAATCCAAAACCTTCCGGTGATACCTCACACTACCGACGGTTGGTTTGTGGAATATGGATTCGGCCTAAGCAGAATCCTTGAGTTCCTACGTATGGATTTAACATGGAGATATGGTGAAAAATCAAAATCGGGACCGGTCTTCACGCTTGGCATTGCGACAATTTTTTAATTTTCCAGTTCTAAACGAATCACGACAATTTTTTCGACATCTTGATTCCGGGAACCGCTTCGACCTTTGCTAAAGCTAATATTTTGATTAGAGATCCGGAAACAGGGTCTTATATGACATTCATCTGATTGGCATTGGTGAACTGGCATTATCAATTGTTACGTTGTCGAATTTTTATCATAGAAATATTACAGCGATTATCGGTTTTGTTGTAAATTCAGTTATATCATTTTATTGTCTGTCGTTAATATTAGTGGCGATTAGTTTATTCGTTATGTGGATATCCGAATTATGATCATATTATTTCTTTGAATACAAGTTGAACGGTAAATCGCATAAACGATAAACATAATGAGTCTATTTTATTCAAATTTAAAAATTTGAATCTGACGTAATAATTGTTATAAATGAACAAACCGATGCTTTCGTTTTAAAGCATAACAGAAATTAAATATTTTAATAGCTTGAAGTTTGAGTAAAATGTGCAACAAAATAAAGGATAAATCGTAAAAAATAAAACTATATGAAATCATGAATGAAAAAATATATTTCGACTCTGTGAATAAAACATCATTTAGATAGTTGTGAAAATTTCATTCGTATTATTAAGCTGGAGATAAACATGAGAATGTTAAGTTTAGCGCTCTGCTTTTTTCTAATCACATCAATTTCTTATTGTCAAACCTCAACGCTTAAGGGACGTGTGCTCGATGGAGCGACCGGAAACGGCCTGCCGGCGGCAACAATCCGAATTGAAAATTCATCGCGCGGAACAATTTCAAATCAAAACGGCGATTTTTCACTCGTTGTGCAAAACGGACCATCGACAATCATTATCTCATATTTGGGTTATATAACCAAATCATTATCGATAATCGCTCCGATGGATTCGCTTCTAATAATAAAATTAGAGTCGGCACCTGTAGAACTGCCGGCCTTAACAATCATATCCGAAGATCCGGCATATGATATTGTACGGAAGGCCATCGCAAATAAAAGGATATGGAAATCCATTTTGCACGATTATAAATTCGATTCATTCACCCGCACGGTAATATCACGCGATACTTCGATCTCAATGATCGCCGAATCATATTCTACCGGATACTGGCGTAAGGGCGACACCCTCCGTGAGGTTGTAACACAGAAGAGACAGACCCAGAACATACCTATGTCTGAAAATTTTACAGAAGCTCGCGGAATCACAAACTTCAGCGACGATACCATCCGCTTTTCCGGATATTCAGCCATAGGGCCGTTGGCCGATAATGCATTCGATTATTATGATTATTCACTGCTCAATACCGAAAAACAGAATGGAAAAGAAATCTTCAAAATTTCTTTAACACCAAAAACTAAAACCATTCCGTTGTTCCGCGGAACAATGTTCATCAATGATGGTACATTTGCGTTAATCGGCATCGAATTTGAGCCGAACGAAGCAATTTCATTCCCATTTCTTAAATCGTTCTCACTTCATTTCAAACAACAATATGCCATCTTTGAAGATCGCTTCTGGCTGCCGGTTGATATCAGAGTGAATGGTTTGATGACAATCGGCATTCTGGGATTGTCCCTTTCTCCATTTGGATTCGAACAGACATCGAGCAATTACGATTATTCTATAAACAAAGAAATACCGGACAGCATATTTCACCAACCTCGAGTTACTACCGACTCTTCGGCAGAAAGATACGATTCAACATTCTGGAAAACTAATTCCTTCCTTCCTCCCACGTCGCGTGAAGAAATCGCCTACAAAACTATCGACAGTATTCAAAAATCAGAAGTTCAATTCAAACCCAGCGGAATCATGGCAACACTGGGATCACCGGAATGGATAATGAAGAATATTTCTTTTTTGGATCTTCACTTCAATCGTGTAGAAGGATTTTATTCCGGCATCGATGGACTGATCGAAATTTTCAAAAAAAGTCTGACGTTCAATCCTCACCTCGGTTATCCTTTTTTTCAGAAGCAATTGGAAGTCGGTAGTTCCATCGAATACGCATTCGATACAACAGGCCGTTGGAATCTTGGGGTTGACGGTCATCGTTGGATAACTCACACCGGTGCCGAGACATACGGCACATTGGTAAACTCTCTTACCTGCCTAATGGGTAAAGATGACTTTTACGATTACTACAAAACAGAAGGATGGAAAAACTGGATTCGATTTAAACCTAATAATTTCGAAATGACATTCACATACCTCGATGAATTACAATCGTCAATTCTACAGACAACAAACTATAGCTGGTTCTCGCGAGGACGAGGCTATCGGGTACAACCCCTGATCAATGATGGTCGCTTGCGGAGTCTCTCCATATCATGCAATTATGGACAACCCAAGAATATTTTTACTCCGGTGCAAACTGGAATTATACTCAATTTCACCGCAGAGTTTTCACCTCACGGACTTTTAGCTTCTTCTTTCGACTATTCCCAGTATTCATTTAGTTTTCAACAGGATATTATCACATTCGGAAAAAATTTTCTCTTCAAACCATTTCTCCGGTTGTATGCACAAGGAGGCGCTTCTTTCGGAACGACACCGTTTCAAAAACTTTTTGTTCTTGAGT
Source organism: Ignavibacteriota bacterium (assembly GCA_963835935.1). Classification (GTDB taxonomy): domain Bacteria; phylum Bacteroidota; class Ignavibacteria; order UBA10030; family CAVZMI01; genus CAWIHK01. The sequence continues at coordinate 1,060,761 of CAWIHK010000001.1, read as the reverse complement.
CGCAGCTCTCAGGACTTTCTTCCGACAATGTGTTACGCACAAGTAATCCAAGAGAATTTTACGGAGACAAGTATCTGATAATTTCGATAGAACATAATTTTAGAACGCTGCCGTTTCTTGCAACAGGAATTCCATTTCTGTACGAAAGGAACCTTGATTTGATTCTCCACACCACTTTTGCCCGATCATGGATATTGTCGCGAACAACACAAAACCTTCCAATTATACCACACACAACCGATGGATGGTTGGCCGAATACGGTTTTGGATTAAGCAGAATACTGGATTTCTTCCGCGTGGACTTGACATGGAGATATGGTGGGCCGTCGAGATCGTATCCTGCCATCACGGTGGGCATAGCGACGATCTTTTAATTTTCCAGTTCTCAATGAATCACAACAAGTTTTTTCGATGTCTTGATTCCGGGAACCGTTATCCGATAAAAATATACACCGCTGGGTAAAGAAGAAAAATCAACAGGAAATTTATAATCACCGATTGGATAATTCTGATCTACAATTGTTGAAATCAAGCGTCCGATGAGATCGTACAACCGCACGGTTACATGACCGGCATCATGCAAGGTAAACGGAATGTTGGTAATTGTACGCACAGGATTCGGATAATTCTGAAATACAGAAGTCAAAGCCGGTTTCGATGTATCCTGATTCCTTCCCATTGTATCGAGATATGATAATGCGGCATAAGCATTAATAATCCCCCACCCATAAAAATTATTCGGGTGTGATGCTTGACTTCCCATCTGCATTATTGCTTTTCGAATCATCATCGCGGTGGCAGTCTGCTGTGCAGAATACATCAATGCCGCAACTCCGGCAACGAGCGGTGTTGCAAATGAAGTTCCCGATCCAAATGTAACGAGGCCATCAGGTGTCACAACATAAGCGGACACACCCGGAGCAACAACCTCAGGCTTAATCCTTCCGTCGTTTGTAGGCCCTGTGGAACTAAAACCTGCAAGGGTTCCGGCGGTTTGTCCTGTATAATTAATTGCTCCCACTGATATGATGGAGTCTGCGTCGGCTGGCGTGACAAGTGTTCCCGTAATTCCATCGCCTTGGCCTTCATTTCCCATAGCATCGACGATGAGCATCCCGCGCCTTGCCGCAAGAATTGCGGCCTGTGCAACAATCGATGTCCTACCGTTAAAATCACCATCTTCCCAGGTATAATTCACTCCGGAATCAAATATGTCGTACCCAAGAGAACTGCTTGCAACATCTACTCCAAGATTTTCCATCCATTCAGCTGCTGCAGCCCAGTTGTCCTCTTCAATATGGTGTTCGCTTCTAATGTCTTCTGTCTTTGCAAGAACAAATGAAGCTTCCGGCGCAACTCCATAATAAGAGCCCGGTATGTTCCCTGCAATAATTGAAAGTGTTTCACTGCCATGTTCGTCCTGATCTACCGTATCTCCCGGTTGATTCGCAGTAACAGAATCGTGAAAAATAAAATCGTATTCTGCGATCACTTTCGTATTCATCAAATATGGATTTGTCCGCCATCGGAATCCTGTGTCCATCATTCCGATTATTGTGTTCTCGCCATGAATACCGCGGCGATGAACTTCAGGAACATGAATGTAGCTCTGTTGTTGTTGTGCATAGCCATAAAGACTATCAAGAGTAATTTTTTTGAATTTTGATGCGTCGGCGATTGTTGGATGTTCGATTTGATTTCGCATTCGAAATGTGACTACCGGCCGCACTTCTCTGACGAAGGGCAATTGCTGTACTTCCCGCACTTGGTCCAGTGAAAGATAGGCCGTGATCGCGTTGAACCATCGCAATTGGTTTTCGACATGGATGTCATATTTCTCGATCTGCTCAATGTAATTTTTCACGATCGGATAATCGTTTTCATCAACACACGACGCGTCGTGCCATGTGCGTGATCGTCTTTCCAACGACTCATGCGTCAATAATAAGCGAGCTTGAGAAACGACATCGCGTTTTTGAAAAGTAGTGGATGATTCTCCCTTGTCGGTGAAAAATATCCAGTACTTGCTTCTCTCTTGCCCAATCAACGTTGAATAAAATCCACAGGCAAGTGTTAGAATAACCAGCAAATAATTTTTCTTAGTCATGAAGCGCCAAAAGTTTTTCGATAATTTGAACCGGCGTAACGCCATCCGCCTCTGCGGTGAAATTCGTAACAATGCGATGACGCAAAACCGGCAAAGCCATCGAACGAATATCATTCACATCGGGTGTAAACCGTCCTTCGAGCAATGCGCGCGCCTTTGCTCCAAGAATCAGGTATTGCGATGCCCGAGGTCCTGCGCCCCACCGAAGCCACTCTTTTATAAATGTGGGAGCATCGGGAGAACCCGGACGAGTCCGGGAAACAATTCGTACGGCGTACTCGACAACATTATCGGCAACTGGAACGCGGCGGATTAATTCCTGCAGCGACAAGATCTCTTCTGAAGAGAGAATTCTTTCAAGAACCGGCGACGAAGTTCCGGTTGTTGTTTTTGCGATTGTTATTTCATCCTGGAACGAAGGATATTCGAGCCAGAGGTTAAACATAAATCTGTCGAGTTGAGCTTCCGGCAGCGGATATGTTCCTTCTTGTTCGATTGGATTCTGTGTTGCAAGAACAAAGAATGGTTCAGGCAAAAGATGCGTCTGTCCTGCCGCTGTCACATGATGTTCCTGCATTGCTTCAAGAAGTGCTGCCTGAGTTTTTGGAGGAGTACGATTAATTTCATCTGCGAGAACGATGTTTGCGAAAACCGGTCCTTTGACAAATTTGAACGATTTCGTTCCACTGTCAATACTTTCTTCTATAATTTCCGTCCCGGTTATATCGCTCGGCATCAAATCCGGTGTGAACTGAATTCGATGAAATGAAAGATCGAGCACCTGCGACAGGGTTCCAATCATCATTGTTTTCGCAAGCCCCGGAACCCCGACCAGCAAACAATGTCCCCGTGCAAATAATGAAATAAGAAGATGTTCAATGATGTCGTCCTGACCTATGATGACTTTCCCGATTTCTTTTCTTATTGCAGTAAATGACGAAGCGAGAACAGCCGCGGCCTGATCGTCCGGAATATCTTTTGTTTTTGAATTCACGTTTCTAATTCCTCATTTTACTTATGCACTATAATGCTGCCGAACTATCCGATAATTCTTCCATCTGCATCTATTATACTCACCGAACCGAATTTTCTCAATGGAGAAACAATTTCTTTCGCGTTCCCGGAAATAACAATCGCTGCCGACGACGGTTGTAAATATTGTTGCGCACATCGCTGCAAATCCTCAGCATTCACTTGCGATATTTTTTCAGTAAATGTGGAATAATAATTTCTAGACAATCCATATAATTCAATTCCCAGCGCACGCGAGGCAATCTGACTCGGCGTTTCGATTTGCAGCGGGAAAGAACCAACAAGATAGCTTTTCACCGTAGCGAGTTCTGCGTCACTCACTATTTCTTCCCGAATCCGATTCATCTCAATTATAATTTCAAATATCGCGGCGCCGGTCACTTCATTCCGCACATCCGCGGATACCGAAAAGGCACCCGGATGAATACGCGCGTCAAATGTAGAGCTTGCTCCGTATGTAAATCCGTGTTTCTCACGTAAACTTTGATTAATGCGCGATTGAAAATATCCACCGAACAGTGTATTCAAAAAGTACACCGGAATGTAATCGGGATTGTTCCTTTTTATTCCCACGTGACCGACACGTATTGCCGATTGAACTGCGCCCGGTTTATCGACAACAATAATCTTGATCTTATCCGACGGAACAAATTGCGGCGGAAGGAACGGAGGCAAATCTTTTTTCTCCCATTTTTCAAATAACTCACGAGCCATCCTAACAGCATCATCGCGTTGAATATCTCCAACAATAGCAAGGATGGCGTTATGCGGCGAATAAAATTTTTTATGAAACGATTCCGTATCATTCCTGGAAATCGCTTGCAACGAGATTTCAGTACCGAACGCCGGCGCTCCGTAAGGATAATTGCCGAACACAGCGTTCGCGAAAGTACGGTCTGCAAGATAAGCCGGATCATCTTTGCGTTGTGTTAGCATGGCAAGGCGCTGTTCTCTGATGCGTTCCACCTCATCAACGGCAAATGTCGGATTCATTACCACATCTTCCATCATTGTAAAACCGACGGGAAGATGCTTTTTCAAAATGTTGATCGTGATATAGCTTGCATCCCAATCGGAACCGGAAGCGATCTGCCCGCCGACAAAATCAATTTCATCGGCTATTTGTTTCGCGCTTCGGGTTGCGGTTCCCTTCGTCAGAAGATCACCGGTCATGCTCGCTAATCCCGGGATGTCGCCGTCAAAAAATGATCCTGTCCTTATCAACAAACGGAGAGATATGATCGGAAGTGCATGATGTTCGATTACAAGAACACGAAATCCGTTTGGTAGTGTTTCATCATAATAGTCCGGGAATTTCGCCATCTTCGATGGAAGCGGCGTTGGCGGATGTTCGCGCCCGGCCAAGTGAGACGGCATCTTCTTTTTATTCATGATAATTTTGGAATGTAGTGAACGACTGTTCGATTCGATGGAACCAGATATTTCTGAACAACACGGAGTATGTCTTCTTCCGATATTCTATTGTAATTGTCGATCTCTGTATTGATTAGCTCCGCATCATTTCGAAGAGATGCATAATGCGCAAGCATATCCGCTTTCTGATCTGCCCGCTGTTTGCCGAAGGTCGTCGAAGATTCCACCTGATTTTTTACTTTTTCCAATTCACGAGAAGAACATTCAGCATGTTTCAATTCGTCGACTTCAGCAAGAATTTCTCCTTCCAGATCGCCAGCCGAGGCAGGCCCCATCGATGTAGCTGAAATCCAAAGTAAACCCGGCTGTTCGAGATTATAGACAAAACTCGTGACATCCTGTGCAATTTTTTTTTCATAAACCATCCGCCGGAATAACCTGGAGCTGTCACCATTTGTAAGCATATCGGAAACTATGGCTAGCGGGTAAAAATCAGGATGACCTTCTTCAGGGATATGATACGCCATGAAAACAGCCGGCAGCTGAACATTATCTTCAATCACACCCCGTTCTTCTTTATCCTGCGACGGTTCAGCCAATCCCGGCCGATCAACCGGTTTGGAGGAACCCGGAATTTCGTCAAAATATTTTTGTGCAAGTTTTCGCGCATCATTCACGGAAATATCACCTGCAAGAACGAGTGTAGCATTGTTTGGTACATAGAATCGGTCGAAAAAATTTTTTACATCTTTGAGCGAAGCCCGATCGAGATGTTCCATTGAACCGATGATCGGCCAGCGATACGGATGTTTTTTAAACGCCCGCAGAAATACTTGTTCTTCAGAGGTGCCATACGGCTGATTATCGACACGCCAGCGCCGTTCTTCTTTCACCACGCTACGCTGTGTTTCAAGACTAATGTCTGTGATTGTCAATTCCATCATCCTGTCCGATTCGAGCCAGAGTGCTAATTCGATTTGATTGGATGGGATGACTTCGTAGTAATTGGTTTTATCCCATGAAGTATACGCATTGCTCCACCCGCCGGCTTTAGTGATGTACTGGTCGAACTCTCCTCTTTTCACATGCGGAGAACCGTCGAACATCAAGTGCTCAAAAAGATGTGCGAATCCTGTCCGCTCCGGTTCTTCATTCTTCGAACCAACATGATAACAAATGTCGACGGCAACGATGGGAATTGTGTGATCTTCATGAATAATGACGTGAAGGCCATTATCAAGCAGGAATTCTGAAATTCGTAAATTTAAATGTTGGGCAGTCGGGAGCATAATAGTCCAAACGATGAAAAGAATCTACAGGATAGCAATGGTTTCATTTTATCGTCACAATCTGTTTTCCCAAAAAATATTTTTCTTTAGTTCTTCGATCCACCGTTCCATCAGGTGAGTTTGTTTAATCAACAGTGTCTGCTGCTCGAGACGTTTATAATCTTGCTGGATATTCATCTTGTGTTCAGGAATTATCTCTCGCACAAACATTAAGGCGTACCCGCTAGTTGTCGGCGTAAGAGTTAATGGAAGCGGGTTACTCATCTCGCCAGGTTTAAGATTTTCGACTCCAGTTTTTATTGCAGGATTTAATTGATCCAACAAAACCGGTCCTAGATCGCCGCCAAATGGTTTTGTGTCCGGGTCTTCTGAAGAAGATTTTGCCAGATCTGCGAAGCTTTCGCCTTTCAATACGCGATCACGAAGTTCAAGCAGACGCTTTCGCGCTCTCTCATTATCAGAATCGGTTCTATCAACTTTAAATAAAATATGCCTTGTGTGAATTGATTCGCCTTTCCGTTCTACCAGTTGAATAATATGAAATCCGAATTGCGTTTCTACAACCTTCGAAATCGATCCATCAGTCATGGAAAATGCGACCTCTTCAAATTCTTTCACAAAACTTCCGCGTTTCGCCCAACCAAGGTCGCCGCCAAATTTAGCAGAACCATCCTGCGAATACTTTTTCGCCATCTCCTGAAAATCGGCGCCATGCTTGAGGCTATCGAGGAGGTTCATCGCGAGCAATTTTACGTGAGCTTTTGTAGTATCGCTCGGATTGGCTGCAATAAAAATCTGACTCAATACGTATTGGCGGGGAATAATAGGAAGACTATCGCTATATTGAGTTACAAAGTCTTCAACATCTCGAGGACTAGCGGTCAGCTCACCGAATTTTTTCTGCTGAAGCTTCTGCGAAAGAAGTTGCTTTTTGACATCATCACGGATTTCTCTTTTAATTTTACTCATGGACATTCCGTACATTTCTTCTATCTTTTGTTCTGAGCCATAATTCAGCACAAAGCGTTTCATGCTCTCATCGACCTGCCGGCTTATTTCATCGTCTGTAACAGTAATGCTATCTTCTACTGCCTGCGCGAGAATGAGTTTATCGGCGATCAACTGATCTAAAATTTGTTTTCGCAATTGTACATTATCCGGATCGACTTTATTTTGCATCGAGTACTGCAGTACGCGAAAACCCAATTCCGCTTCCGTGATTATTTCCTTATCTACGATAGCAACGACACGGTCTATCACTTGCTGGGATATTGCCGTATTGAAGAATATAAGGCTGATTATAATTACCGTTGCCAAACGTGATTTTATCATAGAATTCATTTCACCTGTGTTTGAAAAGATTGGGCAGCAGAAAGATTGATTTGTACATCGTTGTTTTTTCTCAACGACGCGAGCAACGAATCAATTCCCTGTTGCCTTCGTTCCATCGCCAATCGCTGGCGTACTTCCAGCCTCACACTGTTGATATCAGCTATTTCACCTTTTGTTTGTTTACCAAGCAGATACAACACATAAAATCCCACTTGAGTTTTCACTGGAAAAGAAACCTCTTGAGGGCTCATCATCTGCAACACCTTCCACAATTCGGCTGGCGCGAGGACTGATTGATGATAAAACTGCGACTCGGCTATTTCGAGAACGCCTTTTGGGTCTGCAGAACTGGTTAACTGATGGACTGCCTCGGGCCAGGCCGTGCCTCTCATCACTGTATTACGAAAACCACTCGCTTTTTCCCGTGTTTCAAACGCACAATAACTGAGATGAACCATATCTTCCATCAGGGTGAATTCTTTTTTATGGGCATCGTAGTATGACTGTTCATCGGAAGGAGTCACCCCTTCTAACACTTTATGAAAAATTTCCTTCTCGATATAAATATTTATCGTCATCTTGTGCTTTACGTCCTCAACAATTTGTATTACTTCGGGGGCTTTCTCATAGCCGCGTCGTACTGCCTCCTGGTATAATAGTTCGTTATTAACCCAATTTGAAACGAGTTCCCGGGCTTGCGGTTCTACTGCGATCGAGGTATCAATTTTTGCCCGCAACATTTCAGAAGTTAAAGTCGAACCATTTACCTTGGCAACGATTTCACTCTTGGGTTCACCACCCCCGCACCCCAAAAAGGACAATAATATCGAACCCATCACCAATTGACTGACAAGCTGTTTCATAGCTTCGTCTTTCATTTTTCAAAATGTGTTTTAAATACCTGCTCATTTATTTGAGGAGATGTTTTCTTTCGGAGAGAGGCAACCCATTCATTCCCAATTTTTGTTGTCACCTCATCCTGATATCTTGTTGAGAGCTCGGAGAGCGCCTCCTCGTATGTCTTTTCACGAGAGGCTTCCTTCTTAAAAACTTTGATTATAGAATAACCATATTTTGTTTTTATTGGAGGACAGATTGAATCAATAGCCATTGCAGATGCTATTTTCGACAAATCATTTTCCTTGTAATCTATCAAACCCCACTTTCCACATTTTTCTTTCATGCCCGGTGTTCGTGTATTGTGGAATGCCAGCGAATCGAAGATTGCACCGGCCTTCAGCGAATCGTATAGTTTCCGTGCGACGCTGTCTTTGCCTACCGAGATATCCCCGAAATCAACCCTGTCATTCCAGCGAAATTCGGAGTGGTGATCGTTATAGTAGCTATGGAGTTGTTGATCGTCTATCTTTACTTTTTCCCAAACATTAGCACGTTCTAATTTGAATATCATTAATCCTTCGAGATAATCATGCATCATGCGGTTGAATTCCGGATCTTCTTTTTCAAGATTGCGCGTGTAGTAATCTATTAAAACGGTTTCCTGGAATCTATATTCACCATTACGAAGATTTTTTTTAGTCAACATTTGATCGTGAAATTCATCGCTTGTTTTCAAAAAATTGATCAGCGAATCGAGAGGATACTTTCGATCTGCGACAGAAAATATTATTTTCTTTCGGCGTGATGAAGAATAAACAGAATCCCACTTGATCTCTTCGGGTGTCAAAGTAGAGTCCGTAGGGGCCGCAATTAATTTCTCGAAATTTGCATCGACAATGGGATGGTACGATGCTTTTAATTTTTGAATAAATCCTGCGTACTCTTTATTGAAACGAGTCCCTTTGTATATCCTCTTCAATTCCTCTCTATTTTCTTCAAAAGAACCGAGAGGTCTTTCTTCAATAACTTTCACGATATCAAATCCAAAGCGAGTCTTGACCGGAGGGGCAACAGTTCCCAAGGGTATAGAAAAAATGATAGAATCCACTTCGATTGGAACTTGTCCATGCGTAACAAAACCTACCTCTCCACCGTATCTCGCCGACATTTTATGTTGAGAAAATTTTCGTGCAAACTCGCCAAAATCTGATCCTTTCTTTAAACAATCATAGAGCGAATCAGCAAGCATTTTTTGTTTTAATGAATCTTTGGCATCGGTGTAGGTTAGCAAAATGTGTGCAACGTGTCTGAGGGGTGGAGCTATGGTTGTACCTAAAATTTTAATGATGTGGTAGCCGGCTTTCCCATGCACTGGGGTTTCGGTGAATTTTCCGATTGGTGTATCGTAACATGCATCTTCAAATGCGGGAAACATCGTTCCTGAAACAAATACATTCATCTTGCCGCCAATTTTCGCATTTGTTGTATCTTGTGAATACTTCATCGCAAGCGAATCAAAAGATTCTCCTTTTTTTAGCCGCTGAATGATCTCCATCGATTTTTCATATGCAACCGATGTGTCGTTTCCCTTCCCAAAATTAATCAAGATATGGGCGGCATTGACATTCATCTTCTTATGTTTATAAAGTTTTTTTATCGCTGGATCAACAAGTTCTTTGTTTAATACATAAATGGAAGCTATGTTTTTGCGATAGCTTTTAAGTTCCGAAATTATTTCTTTATCTTTATTGAGTTTATTCCGATAAGCTTCCTGTAATTTTAATTTGTAGTCAATAATCATTTTAAGAAAATCAGCATAGCTAGATTTCGCTGTATCCTTTTTGTCTTGCATAGAAGGATTGTGCGAATACAATTGCTCAAATTCCGAGACGGTGACTTTTTCATTTCCTACAGAAAAAAGGAGCTCATCTTTTGAACCAGCGGCAACATTTTGACAAAATGAATTATTGCCGACAAGAAGAATAACTAGTGCAAGCTGAAAAGATAGAAGTTGAATCCGCATAAATATTGTTCTCCTGTATTGCTCTACGATGTATTTAATTTAGTTTTATAAAGTATTGAAAAACAGCCTTAGAATCAAGGAATCTACATAAGTTATTGACGCATATTAGATTCGAAAGGTTTCTTGCTTTGATGAATAAATTCAAGTATATTTATGCGGATTTTTCGAAATCGAGAAGGCATTTTCTGTTGAAAAAATATTTTAATTTTATAAAAATAGAACACACTTTGTTCACCCTTCCGCTGATATATGGCGGAGTGTTTCTATCTGCGCGGTCTTTTCCTTCCTGGAAATTACTTGTTTTAGTTCTTACAGCAGCGGCCGGCGCTCGCACTGCGGCATTTGCGTTGAATCGGATTATCGACAGACAAATTGACGCGCGGAATCCACGAACTGCATCCCGCCATCTGCCAACTGGGAAAATAACAATGAACGAAGCTCTGGGTGTGTTGGCTACGGGCCTCACGCTCTATTTTGGATCCGCTTATATCATTTCTAATTTCTGTTTTATGCTTTCACCGATTCCACTGATAATTTTTATTATTTATCCAACCATGAAAAGATATACTCCGTTGGCCCATTTTGGAGTCGGCATTGGAATAGCGATGGCGCCGCTTGGCGGTTGGTTTGCGATGGAGGGTTCAATCAACAATCCACTTCCCGGAATTCTTCTGTCCCTTTTCACAATGTTCTGGGGAGCCGGATTTGACATTATTTATTCAACGCTTGATGAAGAATTTGATAAGAAAGAAAATCTTTATTCGTTTCCGTCAAGATTCGGTAAAGCCAAAGCGCTCCAATATTCCGCGCTCTTCCATATAATCGCGTTTATCATTCTTATTATTCTTTTTTATTTTTCTCTCGCGTCTCTGTTGGCTCTTCCGGTTCTCGTACTTACCGGATATCTTTTATATCTCGAACAAAAGAAAGCAGATGACGTCGAGTTGGCCTTTTTTAAAATCAATGCAATTACCGGATTCTGTGTTTTGTTAATGATTATCGTCGGGGTTTCGCGTTCATGAAAATAATTATCGGGATAACGGGATCATCCGGAGCCGTGTATGCAATCGATTTTCTGAAACATTGCCCCGGTGACAAATTTCTTGTGATGAGTAAATGGGGGGAAACTGTTCTAAAAGATGAAACAGGGATGACTGAAAAAGATTTAGCTCCGTATGTGAAACGTATTTTTTCGAACGACGATTTAACAGCCCCGATCGCTTCAGGTACGAATATCATCGACGCGATGGTGATTATTCCTGCTTCAACATCGACAATCGGAAAAATTGCTTCAGGCATCGGCGACACTCTTCTAACTCGTGCAGCGCAAGTTGCCTTGAAGGAACATTTCAAACTGATTCTCTGTGTCCGCGAAACACCGCTGGCAACGAACACACTTGAACAACTTGCAGCGCTCTCGCGTTCTGGAATTATTGTGATGCCGATCTCTCCGCCACTATATCATGTTCCAAAAACTGTCGATGAATATATACAGGGATTTGTAAATAAAGTACTCCAGCACATTGGAGTGAAATCTCCAGACGGATGGCGATCCGAAGAATTGGAATAACCGATGCCTTCATCATTTCACACACTGCAAGAATTCCTCGCATATTTGGAGTCTCAAGGCCAATTGAAACGCATCGCGCTGGAAGTCGATCCTTATCTTGAGATGACTGAGATCTCTCAAAGATCACTCCGCGAAAATGGCCCGGCGCTTTTTTTTGAAAAAGTAAAAGGATCACCCTATCCGGCCGTGATGAATATTCTTTCCAGCGAAAAACGAATCGAACTTGCTCTAGGCGTTCATCCGGAAGAATTGGGAGAAAAACTGGTAACATTCTTCGATCGAATGATGCCGCCAAACCTGAAAACAATTTTTCAATTTAAATCTTTTGCCGGAAGATTTTTAAATCTCCGTCCGAAATTCGTGCGCGAAGCTGCTTCACAGGAGATTCACGATTTCCCTAATCTGCAAACACTTCCAGTGTTACATTGCTGGCCGGATGATGGCGGCAAATTTATAACGCTGCCGCAAGTAATCACCAAAGACCCATTGACCGGGAAGAGAAATGTGGGAATGTACCGAATGCAAGTGTTCAACAATTCCTCCACCGGCATTCACTGGCAAATCCAAAAAGGCGGCGGTTTTCATTTTTATCAAAATGAAAAATTGAACAAACCGCTAGAGATGGCAGTGGCAATCGGGACCGACCCGGCAACATTACTGGCAACGGTTGCGGCTCTTCCGGAAGGCATGGATGAAATCATGTTTGCAGGTTTTTTGAGAAATGCCCGAACCCGGATGGCTCATGCACGAACGATCAACATGGAGATTCCCGCTGAAGCCGAATTTATTCTCGAAGGAATTGTAATGCCGCGCGAGAGAAAACTCGAAGGCCCGTTCGGCGATCACTTCGGACATTACTCCACTGCGGCTGAGTTCCCTGTCTTTCATGTTACCTCAATTACACACCGGCGCAATCCTGTTTATCCGGCAACGGTTGTCGGGCGTCCGCCGATGGAAGATAAATTTCTCGGCGATGCCACGCAACAAATGCTGGCGCCGCTTGCAAAACTTTTACATACCGAACTGAATTCGCTATGGGCATATTATGAAGCCGGTTTCCATAATCTTCTCGTCATCTCAGTAGAACAACGCTATCAAAAAGAGGCTATGAAAACAGCACTCGGTTTGATGGGCATGCAACAATTAGCACTGACAAAGGTGGCGATCGTAGTCAACGAACATACGAATCCGCGTGATTTCACATCCGTGTTAAAAGCAATTCGTGAGAACTTCGATCCGAAATTCGATTTTTTGATGATCCCAAAAGTCCCGCTCGACACGCTTGATTTCACAAGCTACACGATGAATCTTGGAAGTAAAATGATCATTGACGCGACACCAAAGCGTCGTGATAAATCCGAAAGCTATCAAACCAAAAAAAGACAAATAAAAGCCGATGAAATAAAAGTTGGCGACCGAAGAATTTCCGATGCTGTGATATTGGAAGATACAATGCTGGTGGTCAAAGTTATAAAAGATGGAAGAAAAGTGATAGAAAAACTTGTTCGTAATAGAAACCTTCTAGGATTGAAAATTGTTGCAGCAGTAAGCGACGATGTAAATATAAATTCACAAACAGATTTAATCTGGGGAATTTTTACCCGCTTCGATGCTGCGCGCGATGTCGTCTTTACAAATTCTAAATTAGTTGGAATCGATCCGGTTCATGAAGGTATACTTGGAATCGACGCGACATGGAAAAAAGGATATCCAAAACCACTAACCATGCTCCCTGAAATTGTGAGACGAGTCGATGATCGATGGAATGAATTGATGGGGGAAGGGAAACAATAGGATAAGAATGAAGATCAAGACCAAGATCAAGATCGAGGTTGAGAATCTCATTCCATAAAACTTAGCATGGGATTTGAAAGCAAATATGAACACAACAATTTTTTTTAGAGATAAAAACCTGATTCCAATTTGGGATAAAGTCCGGAGCGGCAAGCGCCTTAAAAAAAGCGACGGACTGGCGTTGTACGCAACCAAGGATTTATTGGCTCTCGGTAAAATGGCACACGCCGTCCAGCAGAATAGAAGCGGCGACGCCGTTTATTTCGTTTTAAATCAAAAAATTGAACATACAAATATCTGTGTGCTCTCTTGTAAGTTCTGTGATTTTGCCGCAAAGAAAATAGATGCTGATGCCTACGAGATGACGACCGAAGAAATTCTTTCCAAGATATCTCCCGACATCAAAGAAATCCACATCACAGGCGGGATGCCGCCGGATTGGCCGTGGAAACGATTTCTGGACATCGTACAATCTCTTCACACAAAATTCCCGGACGCCGATATTAAAGCCTTCACTGCAATTGAAATCGATTTCTTCCATAAAAAATTCAAAATACCAATCGAAGAAGTGCTGCGCCAGTTGAAAAAGGCCGGACTTCGAACAATGCCCGGAGGCGGAGCAGAAATTTTTTCTGAAAGAATCCGCAAATTATTGTTCAATCAAAAGATCGGCGCCAAAGGCTGGTTTGACGTACACAAGACCGCCCACCGAATGGGAATCCCGACAAACAGCACCATGCTCTACGGGCACATCGAAACATTTGAAGAACGCATAGATCACATGATAAAACTACGCGAGGTGCAGGACGAGACCGGTGGATTTCTAAGTTTTGTTCCTCTCGCGTTTCACCCCGGCGACACCGGCATCAAACCGAAGAATCAATTTACATCGGCAATTGACGATCTGAAAACTATTGCAATATCCAGATTGATGCTTGATAATTTTCCGCACATCAAAGCATATTGGGTAATGCTTACAGAGGAAGTCGCATCTGTTGCTTTGAACTTCGGTGCGGATGATATGGATGGAACTGTCGGCGGAGAAAAAATTGCACACGACGCCGGCGCGGTTAGTCCGATGAAATTGGCAAAAGAGAAAATAATAAAGATTATCAAAGATGCAGGGAAAATTCCGGTCGAACGCGATGCTTTTTACAATCCACTTGCAATTCATTCCACTAACGTGATTGGGAAAATCCCGTATTTGAATTCTGTCCCTTTTTATGAGAATCTTGAAAAGCGGCAATTTCGATTGCTTCCTGTCGTTCCCCGGAGAATGGGCGTATTGAATTCACAGGGTATGCTCGACACAGGTTTGTTCTCGCTGATGGACTACTTCCGTCAGAAAGATCAAACGGAATTACTCGACATGTGCATCGCAACCCGCGATCAGGTGAAAAGCGTCATGCTTTTTTCCAAAGAAGGATGGCGCGGTTTAGAGGGTAAGAAAATCGGCATCACAGATGACACAGCGACATCCGTACAATTGCTGCGTGTCCTCCTTCAAAAAAAATATAACATTCAGGCGCAACTCGAACACATGCCCAGCGGCATCAACGATTACGCCCGGTATGACGCCATACTACTCATCGGCGATGAAGCCTTGAAGCGAAATAAATTCGGGTTGGATGGATTTGAGTTGGTGTTCGACCTTGCATCAGAGTGGTACGAATGGCAGAAACTTCCGTTTGTCTTTGCAGTATTGGCAACAAACAAGAATTTGCCGGAAGAAAACAAACGAGAGTTGCGAGAGATATTTAAAGAGTCGCTCGAAAAATCGGAATCAAATTTTATAACAACCGGCGAACGACACGCGCGAAGATTGGGTTTAACCGATGAAGAAACTCTCGATTACCTTTCAGGTTTTACATACCGTCTCGGCGAGCGCGAACGTGAAGCAATAGCGATCTTTGAAAAAATGGTAATCGATTTAGAAATATTTGATCTACAATCAAAGGAAACTAATTATGGGACGAGTTCGTGAGTTATCACCAGCCTATCATACTCAATTCGTAGTCGACAATAATGGAAAACGAGTAGGCTTTGTATTGGACATTAAAGCCTATAGAGAATTGATAGAAGCTCATGAGGAACTTGAGGATATTAAAGCATTTGATAAAAGTTACGAGAAATCCAGATCTGAGATTCAAAAGGGAAAATATCTCACGATAGAGGAATTAAGAAAAAATATGGCGAAAATTAGACACAGAAAAGAAAGTTATAAATAATTTTATGCAATCAAGCAACATTTATGAAAAGATCCGAATGGGCGAGCGGATTAATTCCGAAGAAGGATTGTACCTTCTCCAGAATTCCGAATTACTCGACCTAGGCACGCTGGCGAATGAAATTCGATTCAAATTACATCCAGAATCTCAGGTGACTTTTCTTATAGACACAAATCCGAACTATTCGAATGTCTGTACCATCGATTGTATTTTTTGCGCCTTCAATCGTCATCCCGGCGACGAAGGTGAGTACACATATTCAGTGGATCACATGATAGAGAAATTCAAAGAATCTGCGTCGCACGGCGTGACGACTGTCTTACTACAAGGAGGAGTTCATCCATCACTTCCGGTCGAATATTATTTTGAACTTGTTCGCCGGACACGCACTGAAGTCCCGGAAATCCATCCTCACTTTTTTTCGACTTCCGAGATCATTGGTATGTCGGAAATATCCGGATTGAGCGTGCATGACGTTCTCGTCAAACTCAAAGAGGCCGGGCTTAATTCCATTCCGGGCGGCGGTGCGGAAATATTATCCGACCGCGTGAAGAAAAAAATCAGCCACAAAAAAGGAACTTCTGCCGATTGGTTAAACGTGATGCGCGAAGCGCATAAACTTGGATATAAAACAACGGCAACTATGATGTACGGCCATCTTGAACAAGACGAAGATATTATTGAACACCTCGAAGCCATCAGACAGCTTCAGGATGAGTATCACGGCTTTACCGCTTTTGTGCCATGGAGTTTTAAACCGGGCAACACACCGCTTGAAAAAATTATTCCGCACTTCGCAACGCCGACGCGCTACTTGCAGATGATCGCTCTATCGCGAATCTATCTGGACAATTTTCCTCACATCCAAGCTTCATGGTTTTCGGAGGGAAAGAAAATTGGCCAGATCGCATTGCATTTCGGAGCCGACGATTTCGGCGGAACACTGCAGGAAGAAAACGTTCACGCAGCAGCTAATTTTGTAAACAAAACTGATACAGAAGAGTGCATTGCAATTATACGCGAAGCCGGATTCGTTCCCGCACAACGGACGACGCTGTACGATATCATTCGTATTTACGAGGAAACACAGGCGGCGTGATGAAGATGTGATGTTTCGTTGAAAGTTCAAGGTTCTGGATTCAGGATTCCGTGTATTAAGACAGTGACAATGAAGAATGAATACTCTCTTTTTAAAAACAAATTCCAGTCAACGGAAAAAAAATATCCAAAAGGCTGCACAACTTCTATATGATGGAAAGTTGGTGGCATTCCCTACTGAAACTGTTTATGGACTCGGAGCCAGCCTCTTTCACAATGAGGCTATACAAAATATTTTTCGCGTGAAAGGGCGCCCGCAGGACAATCCGCTGATCGTTCACATTTATGCAATTGAACAAGTACAATCGCTCGTTGAATCAATACCTGAAATATTCTATCATCTTGCAGAACATTTTTTCCCCGGCCCGCTGACAGTCGTTTTGAAACGTTCCGCTTTAATACCCGATATTGTCTCAACGGGACTTCCTACTGTCGCGATCCGTATGCCCGATCATCCAATCGCAAAAGAATTATTGCAGGACTGTAAAGTACCTATCGTGGCGCCATCGGCAAATCTTTCTGGTAAACCGAGTCCGACAACCGCGCTCCATGTCAGAGAAGATTTCGATGGAAAGATAGATGCAATTCTCGATGGAGGCAAATGCAAAATTGGGCTGGAGTCCACTGTGCTCGATATAAGTCGCCGTGTTCCGATAATTTTGCGCCCTGGCGGAGTGACGCGTGAAGAAATTGAAACAGTTTTAAACAGGAAAATTCACGTCGGACGCGCATCAAGTAAACGTCCGATTTCACCGGGCATGAAATATACGCACTATTCACCCAACGCCGAAGTCATTGTTTTCGAAGGAGATCCCGAAAAAGTATATCTCGAGATGAAATATTCTGCTATACATTTTTCGAAGCTCGGATTTGCTGTCGGCATCATGGCATCGAAGGAAGTCGAGAAACAATTCAAAGCATTCAATTTTTATTCACTCGGTACCGGTGGAGCAGTCAGCGCCGCCCGGCATCTCTTCGATGGTTTTCGAACTCTCGACGCCGCTGGCATCGATATCATCCTCTGTCAGGGATTCACGGATGAACACATCGGCTCTGCATTAATGAATCGATTGAGAAAAGCGAGTTCGAAACGAGTAAGAGTTTGATCAACGTTCATGGTTCAAAGTTCAATGTTCATAGTTTTTATCACGCTGAGATTTCACATTCTGAAATCAACAATCCCTGCCCGCCTCACAAAACCTTTCACGGCAGGCGGGCGAAATCCGAATCCTCCAAAGCAAATGTTTCAACTAATCCCCCGATTTCAAACACATTACATGAGTTTTGCGTCTTTTTCTTTTTTCTCCGTCTTATATAAAAATTAAGAATAAATTTAAAGAAGGAGGAAAAATGAAAAATATTCATTATGCGAAATTCAATAGAAGGTTATATCGTTTTATTTTGAAAGTATTTGTCGTTTTTAGTTTGTTCTGGCTTACTCCCAATATCTTTTCTCAGGATATTGAAAATATTGAATACTACAAAGAGTGGGTCAATAATTCTTTGGGAGAAAAACCTGTAATTCATCAGCAAGCCAAGAAATTGTCTCGTATCAAAGTACGAGGTAACAGATTTGTAAATTCAAAAGGTGATACTGTTTTATTCCGGGGATTGTCAATATCAGATCCTGATAAGATTGAAAAAGAGGGGCATTGGAATAAGGAACATTTTATTAAAGTGAAAGAAATGGGGGCTACCCTTGTTCGAATACCAGTACATCCATCAAGATGGCGTGAACGTACTCCCGAAAAATATTTACAATTACTAACCCAGGCCATTAATTGGTGTACAGAACTAGACATGTATGTTATTATCGACTGGCATTCAATTGGCAACTTAGAAATGGAACTTTTTCAAGGATCAATTTATAATACATCAAAACGAGAAACCTATGAATTCTGGCGTACTATAGCGTCCTATTTTAATGGACATAATACTGTCGCCTTTTATGAAATATTTAATGAACCCACCAATTATCATGGAAAACTTGGCCCTATAAGCTGGACTGATTGGAAAAAAATAAATGAAAATATTATTGAATTAATTCGTGCTTATGACAATGAAACAATACCCTTGGTTGCCGGATTTGATTGGGCTTTCGATTTAAAACCTCTTCAGTATGATCCCATTAATGCAGAGAGAATAGCTTATACTGTTCATCCTTACCCGATGAAACGCGAACGTCCATGGCCGCCAAAGTGGGAAGAAAGTTTTGGTTTTGCATCTGATCGTTATCCAATAATTGCTACAGAATTTGGATTCCATTTTGCTGAAGGCCAGGAGTTGATGGAAAGCAAAAAAACAGGAGACGATCATTACGGAAATATTATAATAAATTACCTGGAGGAAAAGGGAATTAGCTGGACAGCGTGGGTCTTCGATCCGGAATGGTTCCCCAGAATGTTCGAATCTTGGGATTCTTACAAACTAACCGAGAGCGGCCAATTTTTCAAAAAGGCTATGCATAAAGAATTGAATTTTCAAAATCAATCAAGGTAAAAATTTCTTATCAATATCTAGATTATTCATTGTGTGGTCAATAAATTGATCGAGTAAGTATAAAGATGGGAATCTTTAGAATCGGTTTCTGGTCATGGCTCATACTTACAACCATGATAGTTTTTATTTTTTACTTGGCTCCTGGTAGTCGGGCAGTTTGGACTGCACCCCTTAATGCCGTGTAATTATATTAAAATAATTCAAACTGCGGAACAAAAGGAATCAGCTTCTTGTCTGCTGCAAGTCTGAACAATAATTCTAATCCCTTACTTCCTTTTTCTCCCATATCGATCGTCAATTCACTCACATACATCTTGACGAATTTTTCTCCAAGATCATGGCCAATTCCCCGTCCCCATTGCAGCGCGTACGGAATCGATTCTTGCTGATGTGTGTAACCGTAGTGGATGCTTTCCCTCAACGCCTTCGAAAGTTTATGTGCCATTTCTTCGCCCAAATCTTTTCGCACAAGATCCAATCCGAGAGGCAAAGGAAGTCCCTTTGCTTTTTTCTCCCACAATTCTCCGAAGTCTAAGATTTTCTTGAAGCCTTCAGCCTCATAGGTTATTTGTCCTTCATGAATCAACAATCCCGCATCATACGTACCATCCGCAACCTTCGGCATGATTTCATCGAAGGCAATGTCGGTATTCTTAATTCCATCGGTAAAGATTTTGAATAGCAATGTTGCAGTCGTTAGCGGACCTGGAGTGGCAACCGTTTTTCCTTTCAGTTCCTCGAGCGTTGAATATTTCTTGGAGACGATCACAGGCCCGTATCCTTCGCCCATGCTCGCTCCGGTTTTCATGATCCAATATTTATCCTGCACGTAAGGAAATGCGTGCGCCGAGATGGCCGTCACTTCCAACTCGCCTTTCATCGCGCGGATATTAAGCGATTGAATATCCTCGAGCAGATGTTTTATTTCAAATCCCTCAAGTTTCACTTTGCCGCTGGCAAATCCGAAAAACATGAATGCGTCGTCCGGGTCGGGGCTATGTCCTATTGTTATCACTTGCGTCATGAATCCAATCTCCTTTCATTTTAAAAATACGAAAATCTTCACGGTTTTCAAAGATGAATATTTGACAGTCGTGGGAGAAAAAACGATATTTAGAAAGATGAAATCACAAATGCTAAAATCTGCAGGTGCGAATGAATTGATGAACATTCCGGGTGTGGGTAAAATTATCGCACAAGACCTTGCTGAACTTGGCATCAAGCGGATCAGCGATCTTAAAAGAAAAAATCCGGAGAAACTCTACGAACGGTTTTGCGGGATGAAAGGAACACGAATCGACCCTTGCCTTTTATACGTGTTTCGCTGTGCGGTATACTATGCATCAAATACAGAACATGATCCTGAACTATTGAAATGGTGGAACTGGAAAGATAAGAAATAGAAATTATAATATAGAAGAAGAATGAAACATGAAAAAGAAACCACGTCTTACACTCACAACCCGTGCCATCCACGGTAAGAAATGTTTTCCACATAATGGAGCTGTTTCATTACCGATCTATCAAACATCAACATACCGTTTTGAAAATTCAAAAGATATAATCCGCTATGCGCATGGCGCAGAAGATGTTTATGTATACAGTCGCTATCATAATCCGACGGTGCGTGACGTTGAAGAAAAACTCGCACTGATGGAAGGAGGCGAGGATGCCGTTCTCTTTGCTTCGGGAATGGCGGCTATAACCACTTCAATACTATCCATAGCACATGCAGGTGATGAGATCATCAGCACGCCGGCGTTATACGGAGGTACATATAGATTTTTCCGGGATATTCTGGCGAAACTTGGCATCAATGTCCGTTACATTTCACCGGAATTCATGGAAGACATTGAAACTCTCGTATCACCAAAAACAAAACTCTTGTATCTCGAAACACCGACAAACCCGACACTCAATATAATTGATATCCGAAAAGCAGTTTCGATAGTCCGTTCGATCAACAAACGGCGCAATCTTTCTTTGATGACCATGATCGACAATACTTTTGCATCTATTGTCAATCAAGATCCATTCACATTAGGCGTCGATATAATCGTCGAGAGTTGCACAAAATACATTGGCGGCCATTCCGATCTTCTGGCTGGAGCGGCAATCGGGCCGAAAAGAATTATTAAAGAGGTTCGTCATTCGGCCAAATATTTCGGAGGGTGTGCCGATCCGTTTGCCACGTATTTGATTAATCGAAGTCTAAAAACATTTACACTGCGCGTTCAACAACAGAATTCAAATGCATTGAAACTGGCTTCGTTTCTCGAGAAGCATCCAAAAGTCAAACGCGTTTTTTATCCGGGACTCGCTTCGCATCCTCAGCATAAAGTTGCCAAAAAACAGATGGGTGGATTTGGGGGAATGGTTACCATCGAAGTGGCAAAAGGGTTGCAAGGGGCAGTTACAGTTTGCGACAATCTTAATATCGGTGTAAACGCGATGAGCCTGGGTGGAGTTGAAACATTAGTGAGCATACCGGTATACTCGTCTCACGTCAACATGTCGGAAGAGGAATTGCGCAGGCATGGTGTCAACCATGGGATGATCAGAATTTCTGTGGGGATTGAAGATATTAACGATTTAATAGAAGATTTCAATCAAGCCTTGAAAAAAATTAAGTAGTTCGCGCTGAAAAACCTTTGTGTCCTTCATAGATTGCCAAATCAACTTTGCGATCTTTGTGGTTAACCACAAAGTACACAAAGAATAAATAGCTTTTCCCGAAGGGATCCCTTTGGGACTATGAAGAACACGAAGGAATATTTCATATCAATTATCATTTAACTGACTTTTTCAGTGAGAATTAAGTAGAAAGATAATCATATAAAACAAATACCGCTCCGTATCACATGGAGCGGTATTTGTAGTTTTCGACCGTATTCAATCTACAACATGCTCCACTGCATCTGCGAGGGCATTCTGGAAATTGACGACATCATTATTGAAAATCGTCATATACGCCCGCTCTCTTTCTTTGTCTTTGTTAAACCGGCTCTGCGATATCACCAAATATTTCTTGCCATTTTTGGCTTCTTTGACATCGAAAAAGAATGTTCCTGAATTTGCCTTCACCATTGTTGTGAAAAGCTGTTGTCGTGCTTCCTGATCCATCGTCGTACCCTTTCATTATTTTGTTTATTCATTAACTATTAAGAAATCACTTTCTATTATAGAGAACGAAATTAGGTTACAAGAAGATGAAGACCTGCCAACCGAAGCGGAAATGTAGGTGGAATGGAGATTGAAGAATTAAAAAGAAAGCGGTAATTGATGTCTGTTTAATATTGGATTCTACAATAATTCTTTTTAGGATTACGGATCCTTCTTCAAAAAATTCCCGGGATTAGCCGCTTCGTCGAGGCACAATAGCTGACATACTCGTCACCGAAATTATCAATCAGAGCTTTCTCTTCGACATGGATTCTATAAAGAAAAGCCGAACATATCGGGAGAAAAATTATGAGCATGCTGAGATAGTTAGCGAAGAATAGACCAAGTCCAAAAAATGAAAGCAAACTGCCCGCGTACGCCGGATGGCGTACAAAGCGATAAATTCCTTTTCTGATTATGCGATGATCTTTTATGATTGAAACATCTACTGTGAATTGATGCTTCAGAGAAATAATTGCAACCCAGCGCACGAGCAAACCGCAGATAATGAGAATGAGTCCTGCAATTGGAAAAATTCGCGATCCATTCCCAAAGTATCCAACGCGCTGATAGCCGGCAACTATACCAAGATTAAGAGCGATAGCAATGGTGATCCATATTATCCGGAGCGAAGATTTATCAAATTGCATATCTGTCGATTGAGAGCGTTTCGTGCGGGCTAAAATTATTTCCAATCCAATCCATAAGATGGAAACTGCGATTAGGATGATGTTCAAATTCATAAGTGTTTTTTCCTTTACCTGTTGAAGGCATTACGGCAATCAAACGCCAAAACATTCAATTCCGTGATGGATGCTAATGAACGACTTTTTCTTTATCTGCGCTGGAATGAGGCTGAGCGTGGCTTTATACGTCACATTATTTCTCCCGGTAATCTACTTTCAATTTGCCTGATCTATTTGTGAAACCTAACCTATACATGCAATTTACGACATTTCCATTTATTGTAGCAGGAATCCATTGTGCCATTTTTTCGCAAGCTTCAAGTATTTTTTTATAACCGGGCACTGGGTTACTTTTAAGTTCGAAAGTCGATAATTTACCATGGCAATCAACCATAAAAATAATATGGTAACGACAGAACAACGTAGTTTCTTCTCCTTCGAATTGAACGGATACATTAAAATACTTCTGGAGTGAATCAATTCCCCCGGGATATTTAGGGAATGAATCTACTTTTATATAATCCTTGAAGAAGGAATCTTTATACATGTAATCATTTGTTGAAAATATTTGGTTCTTACTATATCCAAGAGTATCTTGTCCAAAAGAAATTGATGTTTGAAGGAAAAACAAGAACAATAAAACAACTTTCATCGCTTATCCCTTCCTAAAAAATTGGTATTCTGATATTATTCGTTCAAATGTGAAATCACGCATGCCGCATAACGTATTGCCGCACCACGTAGTGGCTTCGCTCCAAATATCTTAATGTCGGTCATTGAGCGAGCACCTTGCGTATACAAATGTAGACGTCGTGGTGCGGCGTATTATGTGCCGTGGCCGCCAAAGTTACCGTTCCTTTGCTCGAAGAACTGAAACAGCTACTGGCAGTCGAATTCCAATATATGCAAGGAAGAATATAAGTTCAAAAATAACAAGGGCTCTCCCCGTTTCGGTACACGGCCGAATCTCTCCGTAACCCAAGGTCGTAAATGTCACTAGGCTTTGATAAAGAGCTGTTGTGGGAGTACTGATCTTCTCGTAAAACTCATTTCCAAATGCAAATAAAAATATTGCAAAGCAGAAGGCGACTTGAAGGATGTTGATAAAAACGAGAAGAACCCATCGAGGCCGATTGCCTATCGAAATATATCCGCCTTGTTCGTCCTTGTGAATCGTTGGTGAGTAAATCGCGTCTCGTATCGAGACAGTAAATAGACCTCCAAGGCCATAAGTAGCTATCAATATCGCGATTGAGGATCCTTGTGGAACAGTACAGGGTGACTATCTCTAATATCAGATTGACAACGACGAATAGTTCAATGGCCCACACGCGGTGTTGAGATTCTTTCAGATGTGAGAGTGGTGTAAAAATGGGGCTCATACATTTGTGAATGAAAAGCACGACGTTGAGCAACGGAGAGTCCATGATTCCTCCTTATCAAAATATTAACATACTTGAATTGGATTTGCAGATCTGCAATGTGTGGTCATGGCCCATCACGTGCATAACAACAACATACATGTCGTTTATCTGCAATATACGAAAACCAAAACCGTTCTATCTATTTCGTTTCAGAAATTCCAAACGGTCACGTAGCTTATCTGCAGGCACCAGCAATTTATCTTTTCCGAAAATTGCGTCTTTGGGGGAAGAGAAAGTTATTTCATAATCTTTACTCATAACGATTGCTTCTTCAGGGCAGACTTCTTCACAGAATCCGCAGAAGATGCATCTCAGCATATTAATTTCAAATCGAACCGGATAACGTTCCTTCGGCAAATCTGTTTCTCCCGCTTGCACTTCGATTGCCAGAGCCGGACAAACCCGCGCGCACAATCCGCACGCGACACACCGCTCGACGCCATTTTCCTCAACCAACACCGGTCGGCCGCGGTACGATGCGGGCGGTTCGAATTTTTCCTCAGGATACTCGCGCGTGAAATTCGGTTTGAACATTTGTCGGAACGTCAGCAACAATCCTTTTACGATCTCAACAACGTACGTCTGCTGCAAGAATGTGAGATCTTTTTTTCTTTTTATTTTATAAAATCCTTTATCTTCCATCTTCATCTCCCAACAATCAATAAAACTAATCCGGTGACGATAATATTTGCAAGCGACAGCGGCAGCATAATCTTCCAACCAACATTCATCAATTGATCGTACCGGAATCGCGGAATCGTCCATCGAACCCAGATATAGAAAAATATCATGCAAACCATTTTCAAACCTAAACCAACCATTCCCAAAATAGCGACCCAGAATTGCGGCAGTCCGGAATTTGCAAGAAATGGAATTTGCCATCCGCCGAAGTACAACGTTGAAACCAGCACCGAAGAAATCACCATGTTCATATATTCACTTAAATAGAAAGAACCAAACCGCATGCCGCTGTACTCTGTAAGATAGCCGGCAACAAGTTCGGGCTCGGCCTCGGGCAAATCGAAAGGCAGACGATTTGTTTCCGCGAACGAAGCGACGAGGAATGTAATAAATCCGATCGGCTGTAAAATAATATTCCAATGCCATCCGTGCTGTGCCTTGACGATCAAATCCAGTTGCGTTGTTCCCGCCACCATGATAACGCCGATTATCGACAGCCCCATCGATATCTCATAGCTGATCATCTGAGCAGAAGAACGCAGTGCGCCAATCAACGAATATTTATTTGCCGACGACCATCCGCTAAGCGTTATACCATACACGCCGAGCGAGCTCATGGCGAGAATGTAGAGGATTCCGACATTCACATCCGCGATTTGCAGTTTAATGTCCCTGCCGAATATCTCGATATGATCGCCGAAAGGAATGACAGCGAAGATTGTTAACGAAACCGTGAGTGAAATAATCGGTGCAAGATTGTGGATGAATTTATTCGCCGCTCTCGGAACTACATCTTCCTTCAGAAATAATTTTAAAACATCGGCTATCGGCTGAAGTAATCCTTGCCAGCCAACCCGGTTCGGGCCGAGACGGTCCTGTATGAATGCGCTCACACGGCGTTCGGCGAGCACGGTGTAAGCGACCGTTGTAAGAAGGACAACGAGCACAAAACCTATTTTTACAAGTGTGATGATTATAAATTCCATTTTTCAACCATTATCAATCAAACTAATTTTTTTATTTTATAAATGCTTCAGGAGTACTCACTCAGCGAAGCGGGAAACTCCATCAGAATACTTATAACATAGCCGCGAATGACACGAATTTCTTTTTAAGTGAATTGTTCCCTTATCGTAAAATTGACCCCTGCGTTCCTATTGATTTATAGGAAATTCCTTTGAACGCTGGAATTGTTGAAGCAAGTTCATTAAATATTTCTTCCGCCGCGTTGTACTTGTATTTTGTGCCGAGAAGAGACGCGATACTTTGAATGATGCGCCAATCAGGGCGGACATCACGCTTCACGCTTTTTCCCCATCGGTCAAACTGAGTTCCGAATTTATCCAACCGGCTCATTGCCATATCGTCGAGCGCACGGTCGAGATCGAGTGTCATCACAGCCGGCCGGATTCGTTGAACCACCCGTTCGAAATTCGTGAACGTCCCGTGCCGTTCTGCATACGTCGAACAGTGCACGATGATATCCGCCAATCGTGTTGTTTCATTTTCGTTCGATGCATGAACGATAAATAATTCGAGCTTCGATAGAGCTTCCGTCATGCCGGGTAATTCAGCCAGGCGATCGTCTAGTGAATAAACAGTTCGAATTTTTCCCTCATGAATTCCTTTGATAATCCCCTGCGCGTCCAATCCTCCAGCCACCGGTTTCAGTCCAACTTCAAAAGCGCCGGATGCGTTCGGCGTTTTATCGTTTCTTATCAAAAATTTATCTTCATCGTTTTCTTTTTTGTGTTGGAAGAAATCGATGTTTTTCGTACCGATGACATCCCGCATGAATTTCATAAAGATGAAATTGTCTTCGTTTGTTGCGTATGGAGAACCTATCCCGGAAATTTCTGCAGGTTTGAACATTTTTAATTCCGACGCGGCCTTTGCAATCGCTTCGTCCCAACTTGCATCGACTTGCTCTCCCTGTTTACGAATTTTGCAAGAAAGTAAACGCGATTCGGAATTGATATAATTGAACGTATTCAACCGGCCGTGATCGCACATCCATTGACCGTTTACTCCTTCATTGTAACGCGGTGTCAGGCGGAGAATTTCGTTGTTCCTCACCCAGATATTCATATTACAACCGCGTGCACATCCGGTGCAAATACTATCGGTGTGCGACATCTCCCACACGCGAGCCTTGAACCTGAAGTCACGGCTTGTCAACGCCCCGACAGGGCATAACTCAATCACATTCATAGAATATGGATTGTCGAGTTTTTCGCCGGGGAATGTTTTAATAACCGTTCGATCTCCACGCTGAACAAACTGCAATTGGTGCTTGCCGACAATTTCATCGCAAAACCTGATGCAACGGGAACAGAGGATACATCGCTCAGCATCGAACATCACATTCGGGCCCAACTTGACGCGTTTCGGCTTATGATTTTTATTTTCATCGAATCGGCTGGAACCTGTGCTGTATTTGTATGAATAGTCTTGAAGCTTGCATTCACCTGCCTCATCGCAGATCGGACAATCCAGCGGATGATTGATGAGAATAAATTCCATAACCGCTTTTCGAGCGTTAATTGCCTTCTCGGACATCGTTTTCACAACCATGCCATCGGCAACTTGCGTCGAACATGCGATTACCAGCTTCGGCATTTTTTCCACTTCAACAAGGCACATTCGGCAGTTACCGGATACGGATAATTTCGGATGCCAGCAAAAATGTGGAATTTCGATACCATTTTCTCGAGCGGCTTGAATAATGGTAAGGTTATCTTGAACGTCTAGTGTTTTATCGTCTATAGTTATCTTTGCCATATCTTTTAATTTTGTATTAAGGAATTATGAATTCAAGTAAAAAAAATATTTATTTTATATAGTTCAACCTTGACCTTCGGCGGACAAGCAATCTAGATCTTAATCTCATTCTTAACCTTAACCTTATCATTCACTCCCTCATCTCTCTTCGGTTAATATGTATTGACGGAGCTTTGTTCCTGAGAAGGATTTTAACTTGCCGAATCCGGATTCAGAAATTCTTTTCACATACGACTCATGGAACTGTTTTAATTTTATTACCAATTCTTCAATCTCATCCACACGGGGCAAGAAGGTTGTCCGAAAATGAAGCGTCCCCGGTGCCTGTCCGAAACCGGAACCCGGGACGACACAAATACCAGTCTCTTCCAATAATCTCAGGCAGTAATCGGAATCACGGCTTGCTTCGTATGCAGATCTTTCATCCGGACTCATCGCAGAAATGTCGACGCCCCGTTCCGGAGGCAATTCAAAACGGACAAATGCGTACATCGCACCACGCGGAATGTTCATAGACATTCCTTCAATTTTGTCGATTCCCTTTTTTAATATTTCCGCTTTATGTTTCAAGGTACGGATGATACCGTCGCGCTCGCGTATAAAAAGTTCGTAGCTCTCATCGCCGGGCCGCGGAGGATCTACCATCGCGTAAGTTGCCATCTGACCGGAAAGGTTCGAACAAAGACTTACCGATTGCAGTTTCACGAATTGCGTCTTAACATCATCAGGAACATTTCGCATTTCGAGATATCCACCCCGGTGTCCGCATTCTCCTAAAAATCCCTTAGACACAGAATGAGTACTGAAAAGCGAAACACCAGTCTCTTTCATCTCGAACATCACTTTTGCGAATGAATGAAACTCACTGCCCGCGTGATAGACATTTGTTTGATAGACTTCGTCGGCAAGGATCACCAAATTATTTTTCTTTGCGAACCTGATGACCATCTCGATATTTTCGTGTGATAAAACCGCACCTGTAGGATTACCCGGATTGATTACCGCGATGAGAACCGGATGAATCCCCTCGCCGATGGCTTTCGCATAACTTTCGTTGAGAATTTTTTCATCGAGCTGCCATTGATTCTTTTCATCGAGATAATAACCGACTTGTTTTCCGCCATGGAGTGTAACTGTAGCGCTATACAGAGGATATTGCGGAATCGGGATCATGAATCCGTCATTCTCATTCTTCTGCAACGCAAAGAGAACAGCGCTCACTCCCTTACTCGCACCATCGGTAAGAAGAATATCGTTGTGATCGGCAGGAATATCATCACGCCTGCGAATGAATTCTGCAATCGCATGGCGGATAAAAGGAATTCCTGTACTCTGTGAATACGCTCCCATTCCATACGGGTACATCGAAAAGATTTTTCGAACACGTTCGACGACGTCGGCAGGAAACAGTTTCACCGCCTCAGGTTTATCCAGCAGTTCCGGATATTCAAGTAAACTGAGTATCTGCCTGATGAACGACAGCGGTTTCTGATCGAGCGCTTGCGGATTCCCGATGTTGCAATAAATAATTTTTTTTCCTTCCGCTTCCAATTCCTGTGCACGTTGGACAATCGGGCCGCGAACTGCATACTCTGCATTTACCAGATGCGGGTTGAGTTGGTCGAACGAAATCATTGCGGTTTCTCTCCCATATCGGCCGTCTGAATCACCACCGCTGAAAATGAATAATTGCGCAATCTTTTTTTCGCACATTCGTACACATGTGCTGGAGACACCTGGTCCATTTCCTTAATGACAGCCGATAATGAGGGGACATTATTGTAATAGAGTTCGCTAGTCCCGAGTCTCATCATCCGATTGGACATACTTTCGAGCCCGAGAATCATATTGCCTTTGATTTGATTCTTTGCACGCTGGAGTTCGGAAGCCCTCACCGGTTTTTCGACCATTTTTTGTATTTCGAGTTGGGCGGCATCAAGTGCTCGATCAAGATTTTTTTTGTCGGTGCCTAGATAAACACCGAATGCCCCGCTATCACTGAATAAATTAAGAAAAGAATAAACCGAATATGCAATGCCTCGCCGCTCGCGGATGTTTTGATATAACCGGGAACTCATCCCTTCTCCCAGCATCGTATTCAACAACACCAGCGGATAACGATCTTTGCCATGAATTCCGGGAACGATAGTTCCCAGGCAAAGATGAGATTGTGAAACCTGCTTTTGGATAACCAACCGTTTTTGTGTCTGCCGATCGATACCTCGAGCCAAACGTCTGTTTTTTATTTTTCGTCTGCTCAATCGTCCGAATTTTTTATATACCAATTCTTCAACTCGTTCATGCGAGATATTTCCTGCGGCAGCAACCACGATGTTTTCCGGATGATAATAACTATCAACAAAATGAACCAAATCATTCCGTGAAAAACCCCGGACATTCCGCGGCGAACCTATAACGGGAAAACCGAGCGGATGCGATGGATAAAGATTTCGTTCGAAGTAATCGAAGATTATATCGTCCGGTGTGTCTTCGACATCATGGATTTCTTCGAGTATTACCTGCCGCTCTTTTTCAATTTCTTGACGCGGAAATTTCGGGTACAGAACAAGATCGGATAAAACGTCGAAAGCTTTCTCGACGTGTTCACTCAGAATTTTTGCATAGTAGCAAGTGTGTTCCTTGCCTGTAAAAGCATTGATGTAACCGCCGACCGATTCCAGCGCATAAGCAATTTCTTTCCCGGAACGTTTTTTTGTTCCTTTGAACACAGCATGTTCGAGAAAGTGTGCGATGCCATTTGTAGCAACAGTCTCGTCGCGTGAACCCGCATTAATCCAAATGCCGAGCGACACCGATGAGATGGTGTTGATCTCTTCCGTTATGATACGGAGTCCGTTTCCTAAAACACTTTTTTTGACTGTTGACTTGTCTTCAGCCAAGAGCCGTTCGGTCGATGTCATCAAATTTCTCTAGCTTCACTTTCAAATTACTATATTATAAAAATATACCATAAATCGTTCAGATAATCAAGAAATGTGATTCGAAGAGTAAAAGGTGAGGTTCTGCTCACAAGTTATCGAGGATGAGTTATTTTCCTTATTGCTAGATTCAATTAATCAATAAAAGGTTTTCGGACGTGCCACCCCGTCGGGGTTCATTAGTCTCTTCTTTGCTTTTTCTATAAACATATCGCACCTATGGTGCTTCCCTCCGTAGAATTATTTATGAATATGAGATTGATGAGTCCCGGAGGGACGATATATTTATAGAAAACAAAAAAAGAGAACAGACATGAGCTCCGGCAGGAGCGGCATATAGAAAAAGTTCTCGAGACTTTTATTTTTTGATCTGCTTTTTCAACAGACTGATAGAGATTATAATAACCGCACCAAATATATTTGTTCCGTAGAAATAATAATGATATCGCTTTAAAGAGTGCGCATGTATAAAAATCTATTCTCATCATCTCCACGACTTCTGTTGTTGCTGGACCATATCGCGAAGATCTCGATCAAAGTTTCTATCGAAAATAACAAAACGCGCCTGCTGTTGTTTTGTCAAAATTGATGATAGACTTTTTATAAAATCTATCCTCTTATCGGAGGCTTTCTTTTCGAGCGCGAGGACTTCGTTCAAAAGTTGCTCACAATCATCATCCTTCTGGTTTTTTATCGCCTCTTCCAGCTGATCGATTTTGAGTCCTCGTTCTTTGAGAAGCGATTTCATTTCATCCTGATGCTGGTGGTATCGTTTCACAAATCTGACTGAAGTTTCTTCATCCAATTGAAGAGCTTCCATCAATTTAATCATACGAAGTTCTTCGAATCGCTCGTGGCGTTGTCTCATTTGTCCGTTCTCATTTTGCGCCAACACAACAACCGGAATCAGCAGTAATGCTGCATAAAAAAACTTTACGATTTTTTTCATGATTAATCCTTCGATCTCATGATTTTATTGCTTTATATGATTTGAGTTGTTCCAATAATGCATTATACTCATCGTCCTGAAGAGTTTCAATAATTGTTTGATAATCTTGAGCCTCGCTGATAATTCCTTGCCGGACTATTTCTGACATCCGATGATTCGCAGCATCGACAAAATCCGGATGATTTTCCGTTTGTGTGATGAAGGAATCCGTTTCATCATTTGAGTTCAAAAGTTCTTCAGCTGTCAATCCACTCTCTTTAAAACTTGGGATAATGTCGGTATTGAATGTCAGCACGATTAAAACCAGCACAGCCACAAGAGGAATTGCATAGCGTAAAGAAAAACCCGGAATCCATTGCTTTGGTTTTTGAATTTCAGATAGTTTTTGATGGATGTTGGGAACAATCGTGTTCCAGTATGCTGCGTCCGGAACATGAGTACTTTTTTCTTTCGACAGAACTTTAAACACAGCAGTGAGCGAATCCCATTCAGTGCGGCAGTGAGGGCATCCTTTCAGATGATCTAAGACTCGAACCCGAACATCTTCTCCCGATAATCCCTGAATTACATCGGGAAAATCAAGTTGAATCAGACGACATTCTTTTTTCATAACCACCACTCTTTATCAATCTTCATTTTGTTTCTTCAAGACATCCCCAATTTTTTTAAGTGCATGAAAATAATTTGCCTTCAATCCGCCTACCGATGTCTTTAAAATTTGAGAAATTTCTTCATACGATTTCCCTTCGTAATAACGCAGAACAAATACTGCCTTCTGCTTCTCCGGTAATTTTTTTATCGCCTTCTCAAGCGCCGACTTTTGTTCCTCAAGCTCAACCAATTCATCGGGTGTCACTTCACGATCAGGCAAAAAATCATCGACTTCATCAAGCCTTAAAAAACTTCTCACCTTTTTCTTTCGCAGTGCATTAAGACAAACATTGGTTGTAATTCTATACAACCATGTATAAAGGGTTGATTCACCGCGAAACTCTGAAGCCGAATGGAACAACTTGATGAATACATCCTGTGTGATTTCATCCGCCTCATAATGATCCTGCATCATCCGAAAAGAAAGCCAATAGACTTTCTCCTGATATCTCCGGACCAACTCGTTAAAGCTCCTATGATCGCCGCTCAGGTATTCGTCGAGCAGTTGCTTATCGCTTTTTATGTCAGTTCCCGGTTTTATCTTTTAGATTCCTTTAACTGCCAAAAAGTTTAATGCGATGGGAGCTGAGATTCATTTATTACCGCATCGAGGCTCGTATTCGCTTCACGAAAGGATGCACAATATCCACAGTTTCTGTGATTTTTTTATTCCTTATTTCGTGAACCAGCTCGATTGATGGACGTGCGTCGCCGATGCCAAAGCCTTCCCCTGCGAGGATCTCTTCATAAACTCTTGTATGCAAATCGGTAAAACCTTCACTAAATTCGACCTCTTTATCATTAATCGTGATTGAACGAAAAGTTGATTTACCTTTTTCAACTTCCTTAGTTGGAAGATCGTTGCGATCGATTGAAAGAAACCATTGAACTGTGGCATGCTCAAGTTCAAGAAATCCACCCATTCGCCGTTCGTCAGATAAGTGCACTCCCATTGACTGCACTTTCCCAAACAGCCAGATGAGCAAATCAAAAAAATGAATTCCGATATTCGTTGCCACTCCGCCGGAACGTTCCGTGGAACCTTTCCATGAATATTGATACCAGGGGCCGCGAGAAGTAATGTACGTCAGACAAACATTCCGTTTTGATTTGGGTGATGAGTGTTCGATCGACTTTTTCAGTTCCATCAAAGCCGGATGAACGCGCAATTGAAGAATTGTTTTTACCCGCTTCCCCGATTCCTGTTCGAGTTCCTGAAGCGCATCCAGGTTCCATGGATTGATGACGATCGGCTTTTCGCAAATTGCGTCGGCGCCGATGCGCAGCGCGAGGCGGATGTGTGCGTCGTGAAGATGATTCGGGGAACAGATTGTTAAATAGTCAACATGGCCATCAGTTGGCCCACGCCGTAATTTTTCCAAATGCCGGTCGAAACGTTCAAACTCTGTAAAAAAACTAACATCGGAAAAAAATCGATCAAGAATACCAACCGAGTCATGGGGATCCATCGCAGCGACCAATCGATTCCCAGTATCTTTAATAGCCTGCAAATGTCTTGGCGCGATGTAGCCTGCAACACCTGTTATAGCAAAATTCTTCATGTGATTCTCCGACTCCATTATTAAAACACCGAGAAAACTTTCTCTCTCAAAACAATGTCATCCCAACAAACTAATTAAGATGGCCACTATCCTCTTTCCCGCCATTCCGTCACCGAAGACATTGGGAATTGTCGTCACGGGTTGGTGGTTTCCTTTGTAATCCTTAAACAACACATTCCATCCGGTTTCCACTGTTTCAACCCATTCGGTTTCTCTTCTCAATGTTACACACGGTACATTTAGCCAAAACGCTTCTTTCTGCATTCCGCCGGAATCGGTGAGTATAAGCTTGCTGTTTTGCATCAAAGCCAGAACATCGAAATATCCAACAGGTTCAATAATCTTGACATTTGGAGTGAATCGAATTGTTACATCGTGATAAATCTTTTTTGTTCTTGGATGCATCGGGAAAATGATGATCGTATCCCGGAAATTGTCGTTGACGAATTTAATTATTTCTTCCAATGATAGAATTGAAGAAGTATTTTCAGCTCTATGTAATGTCAGAAGATAGAATGATTCTTTTGTTAGATTCAACTTTTTTAATATCGTCGATTCCTTTTTTGCAACCGGTGAGCATCGAAGAAGCACATCGTACATAATATCTCCGACATTTATCGCAATCGGATGGTCGATATCGATTTTATTCCGAATAGTATTGTTGTGATCGATAAAAGTAGAAAGTGATACAAGATTTCCATAGTCGATTGTCGAAGAGATGCCTTCTTTTTTCAAAATTTCAACAGCATGTCGTGATGGACAGAAGAGATATGTAGAAGCGTGATCTGTAAGAACACGGTTAATTTCTTCAGGCATGTTTTTATTGTAACTGCGCAAGCCTGCCTCCAAATGCACTACAGGAATGCCGCTTTTAACAGCCGCCAAAGCACCGGCAAGCGTCGAGTTAGTATCGCCGAACACGATGACGCAATCTGGTGATTCCCGACGGACGACATCCTCTACACGTTCAAGCATTTTGGCAGTTTGTTCACCCTGCATTCCGGAACCGACTTCCAGATTGTAATCCGGCGAAGGAATTCCCATCTGATCAAAAAACACTTTCGACAGTTCATAGTCGTAGTGCTGACCGGTATGAACTATCACCGATTGAAGTTGAGCGTCGGTGTGATTCCGGTTGTACTCATCAATCGAATGTGCGAGTGCCGATAATTTTATGAACTGCGGCCGTGCTCCGACAACGGATAAAAGTTTCATATGTGGTATTGAATAATTCCCTTTTTCTTAATTATTAATTAAGAATTAATTTTTATTTCCTCGCTATCGGCATCCTCCAGCCAGTGCCGAAAGCTCGATCCGTGACTTTCAATCCAGGCGCCGCTTGTTTGCGTTTAAACTCGGCTATGCGTATTAGCCGAAGTACTTTTCGAACTATAACAGGATCGAAACCGGCCGCGATGATTTCGTCTTCACCTTCGTGATGCTCGATGTGACGCTCTAGAATCTGATCCAATAGATCGTACGGCGGCAATGAATCCTGATCGGTTTGATTCGGACGAAGTTCTGCCGACGGCGCTTTTTCAATAATCGATCTTGGAATCATTTCGCCTTTTGTTTTATTAATCCAATTTGCAATACGATAAATCATGGTTTTAGGCACATCGGCAATCACTGCAAGGCCGCCGGACATATCTCCGTAAATCGTACAATACCCAACGGCAAGTTCCGATTTGTTGCCGGTGGTTAAAAGCAACGACCCGAACTTGTTCGACAATGCCATCAAGAGATTGCCGCGAATACGCGATTGAATATTTTCTTCCGTCACATCTTCCTGATAACCTTTAAAAACCTCCTGCAACGATGCTGAGAAAGTTTTCATCATCGGTTCGATAGGCAACGTGAAAGTTTTTATTCCGATCCGCCGTGCAAGTTCAAGTGCGTCATCGATGCTTCCTTTGCTAGAAAAAGACGACGGCATCAATACGCCGGTTACATTTTCGCTTCCGATTGCTTCAGCAGCAATCATTGCAGTGAGTGCAGAGTCAACGCCGCCTGATAATCCAAGCAGTACAGATTTGAATCCGCATTTCTTTACATAATCACGTGTCCCGAGAATTAACGCGCGCCATATTTCGGATTCGGGTTCGAAGTTATCCGGTTCGATGTTTGAGTTTAAATCAGGATTAAAAAGTAAAACGTCTTCCTCAAATGCTTTCGCGCGGCTTAAAAGTGTTCCATTATGGTCGATGACGCAGCTTCGCCCGTCGAATACAAGATCGTCATTTCCACCAACCTGATTAACGAACAGAATCGGAACCGAGTGCTTTTGTGCAATCGATTTGAACATCGCTTCGCGAATTTGATGCTTGCCGACCGAGAAAGGAGACGCCGACATATTGACAATATAATCGATGTTCCCTCTGGCCATGATCAGTTCGATCGGATCGTTTGCATAACGTAACCGCGACCAGAAATCTTTATCGTTCCAAATATCTTCACAAATTGTGATTCCAATCCGTTTTCCCTGAAATTCAAGAACACCGGGATCATCGGATGGTTCAAAATAACGATCTTCATCAAAAACATCGTACGTGGGCAAAAGGGTTTTGATGAAACTCTGTTCAACCTTTCCATTACACAACAACATTGCAGCGTTATAGGCTGGACGTCCTTTTGATGAATTGTTAGACAGGATAGTTCCTACCAGCACAGGAGGATAACCTTTTAACTCAGCTGCAAGGTCTGAAAGAGTTTTCCCCGTTTCCTGGATAAATGATTTTTGAAGAATGAGATCCCGCGGCGGATATCCGATAAGTGAAAGTTCGGACGTGATGCAGAGATCGACTTCTTCTTTTGAAAATCGTTTTACTCCAGCCGCGATTTTCCGTGCATTGCCGGCAAAATCGCCGACTGTATAATTGAGTTGTAAGAGTGCCAGCTTCATGAGAGAAGGAAGATATGAAGATCAAGATTAAGATTAAGATTGAGATCTATCATGCTATTTCTCCAATTGAGATCGTAGTGTTCGAATTACTTTGTCAAACTTTATATCTGAAAAAAGGATTTTTTAATTGCTCGTATTTCTCTCTAAAAACTTTTCGCCTTTTTCGTCTTCATCTTCTTTTTCTGTATCTTTCTATTAATTTAAATCTTGTTCTTTACCTTGACCTTGATCTAAACCTTGACCTCGATCTTGACCTTGATCTCGATCTATCTCTTCATCTTGCTATTCATATCTCTTCACCACGTCCATTATAGTTTTAGCGGTCTGATCCCAGGAATAACGCGCGACAATCTCTCTCCATGAGTCTTTATTTTTCCCTCTATTTTCTTTCAATACCGATGATATTGCCGATGCAAGTTCTTCGATATTTCGTGCATCAACGAATACCGCTGCGTCGCCGAGTACTTCGGGCAGTGAGCTGGTATTGGCTGATACGACCGGGCAACCGCACGCCATGGCTTCCAGCGGAGGAAATCCGAAACCTTCATACAACGATGGATAGACAAAAATCTTTGCATTGCGATAGAGACTAATTTCCTCCTGATCTGAAATATAACCTGTGAACACAATATTAGGATTCTCTTTTGCAATTTCCCGAAGATCGAAAGCATGCCGGCCAAACACATTTGTATTCTCACCACCCACAATAACAAGTTTGAGATCCGGATCGCCTAATTGGCGAAATGCGCGTATGACCGAGCTTAAATTCTTTCTCGGATCGAGCGATGAAACGGTTAGAATGTAGTCTCCGTATTTATTCTCACTGGCAACGTCTTTGTATCTCAGAATATGTTCTGACAATGCAGGATACGCAACCGTGATTTTTTCTTCCGGCACGCCAAGAAGTTCGTGCACTTCCTTCTTTGTGAAATTACTGTTTGTTATAATGTGCCGAGAAATCTTCACAACACCTGAAACCATATATTTGAAAAAAAGAGCGGCTTTTTTAGTGAACCATCGCGGCTCCCGAAGAAATGCCAGATCATGAATGATTATAATTTGATTATGATAAGTGAGAGGACCTGTATTTACCGGCCCGATTAACAACGGATTTTTATGAGTCGCAAGATAGAGTGGTAATTCACTCTGCTCCCACGTGTGTCCTGTGGAACGACCCACCAGATTCACGGACAGCAATTCCGCTTCACGCTGGTGTGCGATGTCATTGGGAGCGACGAATTCAACATTCGGAAATTGTTCTTTGATTTTCAGCGATACTCCGAGTGCATATCGCTCGATGCCGGTCATTCTCCGGGTCAAAAAACGTGAGTTGATTATCATAAGTTTCTTTTTCTCATATTCCGTGTCAACTCAATATAAATAGAAAGAAAATGAAAATCATTTGAATGTTTGGTGTATTTTATTAACTTGATAAGAAATATACTCTGAATTAATTGGAAAAATCGATGAAAGTATTAAAATTCGGCGGCTCGTCTGTCGCCAATCCGGATCGAGTTAAAGATGTTGCCCATATCGTCAAATCGGCTGCGGAAAAGGAACAAGTTATTGTCGTTGTTTCGGCATTTCAGGGAGTCACAAACCAGCTCTTAGAGAGCGCTTCCGTGGCAGAACGAGGCAATAATGACTATGAAAAAGCGTATCTGCAAATTCTTAAACGACACGAAGAAATGATATCGGGATTGTTCGATCATGAAAAAACACAATTGTTAACAAAACAAATCACCACTGTGCTTTCCGAACTCCACGATGTCCTGCATGGTATCAATTTACTCAGACATGCTCCACCGCGTTCTCTAGATCTTATTGCTAGTTTTGGTGAACGGTTATCGAGTATCATTTTGTCCGCATATATCAGCACATCTCGAAAATCTGTAGCTGTGGATACACGCGATTGTATTATTACGAACTCCGAATTTACACGGGCGGCGGTTCAATTTGACAATACAAATGCCAGCATCCGAAAACACTTTTCTAAATTATTCAGTACTTATGGAAAGAAGATAATCCCAGTATTGACCGGATTCATTGCATCGACTCCGGACGGCCAGACCACAACTCTGGGCCGCAACGGTTCCGATTATACCGCCGCGATAATTGGTGCAGCTCTGAAAGCTTCAGTGATAGAGATTTGGACGGATGTTGACGGCGTTATGAGCGCTGATCCTCGAGCAGTGGCATCGGCTTTTGCGATTCCGAAAATGTCGTACGAGGAAGCGATGGAGCTTTCTTATTTCGGCGCAAAGGTGCTTCATTCCGCCACACTTGCGCCAGCAGTAGCAAAAAAAATTCCGGTACTTATAAAAAACACTCTCAACCCGTCTGCGCCAGGCACATGGATTTCGGAAGAAGCTGAAAAATGGGATGCCGGCGCGAAAGGCATGAGTTCGATCGACGAGGTTTCATTGTTCACCATCCGCGGCTTAAATATGGTTGGGGTTCAGGGAACGGCAGAGCGGCTCTTCAGAACTCTGGCGAAATCAAACGTCAATGTCATTCTGATCTCGCAGGCATCATCCGAACATACAATCTGTTTTGCGATTTCAAGCAGCGATACTGAAACCGCAAGGAATGCGCTCTCGTCAGAATTTCACTACGAGATGGAAAACCGTTTGGCAACACTTGATGTTAAAGACAATCAAACAATTATCGCTGTCGTTGGTGAAGGAATGGAAGGAACGCCCGGCATCTCCGGACGAGTATTCGGCGCCGTCGGGAGAAACGGCATCAATGTCAACGCAATCGCACAAGGCGGATCGGAAATCAACATTTCTTTTGTTATCAACAGCGATCAAAGAGTCCGCGCATTGAACGTTATTCACCAGTCATTTTTCGAAAAACGAAAACGGCTCGCAATTGTTTTGGTCGGCGTCGGGAACATCGGTTCAACATTGCTCAAGCAATTGCATCAACAGCGCGAATATCTTTTCGAAAACGGCTTCGATGTGCGTGTCTGCGGAATTGCCGATATTGATCGATATGTACTTTCGAACGACGGTATCGATTTGTCGAACTGGCGGCAGACACTCGAAAAATCTAAATTAAAAATGAATGTGCAGGAACTATATACTTCTCTTGCGGCGATGGGTTTCACAAACGCTGTTCTCGTCGATTGCACAGCGAGCGATGAAGTCGTAGATGCGTATCCATCTTTTGTTCGGGCAAATATGCACATTATCACGCCGAACAAAAAAGCGAATGTGCTACCGTGGAAACGATATCGGGAACTGCTTGATATTTTACATGCCCGGCAAAAACATTTCCTCTACGAAGCGAATGTCGGCGCCGGCCTGCCGATTATTTCCACCATGCAGGATTTAACGGCGAGTGGTGACACAATTATTAAAATCGAAGGAATTCTTTCCGGCACTCTCAGCTATCTTTTCAATAACTACGACGGATCGAAGCCGTTCAGCACACTCGTGCAGGAAGCGCATGCGCAGGGATATACCGAACCGGATCCGCGTGAAGATTTGTCGGGCAACGATGTTCACCGGAAACTTCTCATTCTTGCACGACAGATGGGGATGCAGATGGATCTTGAAGATATTTATATTCAAAATCTCATTCCTCAAAAATTAAGAAAAGGAAAATTCTCGAAAAAGTTTTTCGAAGAATTAAAAGAAACAGATTCGACCTTCGAAAAAATGCTGGCGAAAGCTCAATCGCACAATTCGATCCTGCGTTATGTAGGAACGATCACAAATGGATTAGCTCGCGCCGAGATAAAAGAATTTCCGTCGAATCATCCATTCGCTTCGACAAAGGGAACCGACAATATCATTGCATTCACTACCGAGCGATATTCGAAAACGCCCCTGGTAATTCAAGGGCCAGGCGCCGGCGCTGATGTAACTGCGATGGGAGTTTTTTCGGACATCAAAAAACTTTTGTATTATTTACCTTACTAAGCATACGAATTGTAAAATCAATAAGCCTTGACGGAATTCGTCAGGGCTTTTTTAATAACCTTTTCTTTGGATGACAAATGTCAAAAAATCTCCCTACTCGTTCAATAATGTCCCGTAATAATCATTCCATAGTATACCAACTTTTTTTGACTATACGTACTCGTTGGTATCGACGACGCCATCAAAAGAAAAATGTAATAGCAGATACTTCTTAAAAAACCTCCAACCTCAATCTCAAACAAATTTTTTCAACTTCGGCTATAATTCTTTAATCGGAACCTTAAGTTTCCTGCAAATAAAAATTTTCAAATCGTTTTCGTTCGATCGCGCTCTTGTGCGAGAGATTGCTCCGCTGTTGCGAAAGTCAATCCCATAAATGGCGATGAATGCGGGCAAATGAATTTATGGCGGTTCCTTTGTTATAGGTATTAATCATTATTTATCAATTCTCCCGCATTTTCATTTATTGATCTGTGAATATACTCGACAAATTCTCAAAGCTCAAGTCAATTAAAGTTTTTGATTTCCGGCCATATTTCTTGAACCGGGGTTTTCATCTTTCGACAGACGTACACACGAAGATTATTTTCATA
Organism: Ignavibacteriota bacterium; assembly: GCA_963835935.1. Taxonomy (GTDB): domain Bacteria; phylum Bacteroidota; class Ignavibacteria; order UBA10030; family CAVZMI01; genus CAWIHK01. Next base: position 1,019,316 of record CAWIHK010000001.1, on the reverse strand, counting down.
CGGAATCGCATATTTCGTATAGACGGTATCGACAACTTCCACCGACTCGAACTTTTTTTTCTTATCGTCCAGCTCGCCTCCAAGAATAATAAGAACATTACCGTCGTAATTCCCCGGTCCCCATATCCAGTAACTATTATGACTTCCGACGGCTGGCGGAAGCTGGTACTTCTTTCTATAGTAATCGATTGCCCCCGAACGTCCGTAATCATCACCAAAGAAATAACATTGAGCTTGTTCTTCAGCAGACAAAGATTGATAGGCCTTTGCGACCGCTTTCGCTTTATCTTCCCAGCCAAACATGTCGGCATAAAATTGTGGAAGCTCTGCCAGCTTATGAGGTTCATTCCGCGGAGGATTTATGCCAATGACATTTTGGTAACGGATGAATGTTTCGACCGGCAAAATCGGAATCGCAAATGGAGCGATAATGATCCCGGATATGCCGAGGATGATAATGTAGGATCGTGACAACCACTTTGAATGAGTTAATTTTTCAAAGAACAATCCTCCACCGGCAAAAATCATTGGATATGCACTGGTCAGATATTCAGATTTGCTATGTCCGTTAACAAGAAGAATAACCACTGCTGTAAGAAAAATAATGCCTATAATTTTGTACCGTTTCCCTTCCGGATGGAAGAAGAAAAAGACGAGTCCGAGAATCCACAACGGAAGCGCTGCCGGATTGGGAAGAAGGAGTTGGCCACTCAGAAATGACCATGCCGTTACCGAAGAATATTTATACTGCGTTGCATTTCTTATGAAGGCAAGATGCGCAAAGTTGTTTTGAAGGTTCCAAATAATAAATGGAACGAAAAGAATGAACGCAAGCATTCCCGCTATATATGGCCATCGTGTTTTTAGCCATGATCGCTCTTTCGTTGCAATGACGGCGATAAAAATTCCGGCAGCAAACCAGCCCATGCTGATTTTATTCAGCAGTCCGATTCCAATAATGATACCGATCAGGAGCCAGTATCGCGGTTCTTCTTCCTTGATGAGTAGAACAACGAAATAGGCGCCCAGCGTCCAGAGAAAGACGTCTATGCAATTCATATTGTATGTCGAATTCATCCCCAACAGAATCGGCATGCATAGAGTGGTTACGGCTGCATAGATTTGAGCACGAATCCCTCCACCCATCTCGCGTGCAATTAAACCGGCGAAAAAAACCGTCGCGGCTCCAAAAAGTGCCGGCAATAATCGAAGAGCAAATATTGAATCACCGAACAAAAACCGATTGACCGCCAAAAGATATATCGAGAATGGAGGTTGATCGACATATCCGATATCCGGATGATTTGCACAGGCAAGATAGTAAAATTCATCGCGGAATATTCCATAGCCCCCCTGAAAATTAACATATGCATGAATGAGAAATTTAATTGTCGCGAATAACAATAACAAGCCGATGTCGAACGGAATTGTGAACTTGAAAATCTTAAAGGTTCGATTCATTCTACACTCCTTAAATAATAATTAAGAGTTTTATCATAGATAGAAACAATAATACAGTAATAAATACGTTGCAACCATCTGATTGTTGCAGATAAGTTCGCTCTGAAAAAATCATCATACGGTCATCTTCCCGCTCTGTAAGAAACAGAGCGGGACTCGATGACCGATCTGCTAAAATAACTCAGTTTCCGCACTAAAGTGATACCCTGAGTATGTCGAAAGGTACGACTTCGTCGAGCGACCGGAGGGAGTCGAGAAAACCAACATAAACCTGAAGGTTTTTTTTACTTATTGAAATTATTTTTTCAGCGCGAACGAATTAATACGAGAAAATCTTAAACCCTGCTTTAAACATATTTTTTCAACTTCGGCCATAATTCTTCAATCGGAACCTTGAGTTTCCTACAAATAAATATTTTTAAATCGTTCTCGAACGGCATCGCAAAGTCGGTGTGCACGGTATCCACTACTTGCACCGATTCAAAAACTCGTTTGTGATCTTCCTCATTTCCGCCAAGAATGATGACGACATCACCGGAAATATTTCCCGGTCCCCAAATCCAATAATTATTATGAGGACAAATAACCGGCGGGAGTCCGTACTTTTTTCTGTAATAATCTATTGCACCTGCTCTTCCGTAATTATCACAATAGGCGACACAGTTTGCTTGATCCTCCACCGAAAGTGTATGAAAAACTTTGGCAACCGCTTTCGCCTTATCTTCCCATCCGAACATGTCGGCGTAAAATTGTGGAAGCTCTGCCAGCTTATGAGATTCATTCCGCGGAGGATTTATACCAATGGCATTTTGATAACGGATGAATGTTTCGACAGGAAGAATAGTGAGCGAAAACGGCACACCAACGATACCTACAACAACTATCAAAAATGTATAACCCCAGATCAACCTTCTAGCATGAATAATTTTTTCGATAAAAATACCGCCGCCTGCAAAAATCATTGGATATGCCGCAGATAAATATTCTGACTTGCTGTGTCCGTTGATGATGAGAATACTCGCCGTCGTCAGAAAAATAATTCCCAACGCCTTAAATCGTTTTCCATCGGGATGTAAGAAATAAAAAACCAGTCCTAGTATCCACAACGGAAGTGCCGCATAATTCGGTAGAATAATTTGGCCGGAGAGAAATGACCAGAGTGTCAACGAATAATATCTGTATCGCAAAGCATTCTGCACGAACAATAGGTGTGCGTAATCATGTTGGATATTCCATACGATGAACGGAAGAAATATAATAAATGAAATCGCTCCTGCAAGATATGGCCACACGGTTCTTAACCATGATCGTTCTGACGTAGCGGCCACTGCAACTACCACACCGAAAGCAAACCAAATCATGCTGATTTTATTCAGAGCTCCGACGCCGATTACTAATCCAAGTAATAACCAATATTGCGGTTGTTGTTTTATGATAAGTTGAACAGTCACGTACGCACCGAGAATCCAGAGAAAAATATCGATGCTGTTCATCGAATAAAAAGAATTCATCCCTAACATAATCGGCATGCAAAGCGCAGCGAGAGCGGCAGTGATTTGAGCATACAGTTTCCCTCCCATCGCACGCGCGATAAGTCCGCTTAAAAAAACCGTCGCGGCACCAAAAAGCCCCGGCAATAATCTCAACGCAAAAATAGAATCCCCGAACAAATATCTGTTCACTGCCAAAAGATAAATCGAAAACGGCGGATGATCGACATATCCGATATCAAGATGATTCGCGCAGGCGAGATAATAGAACTCATCGCGAAACATTCCGTATCCACCCTGAGAAATCGCATACAAATGAATCGGAAACTTTATGAAAGCTATAACCAGAATTATTCCGATGTCGATCGGAATATTTAATTTAAAAATCCGGATTGTTCGGTTCATTCTATATTCCATTGTTGATGTAATAACTGCACGATACGAAAATAATATTAATGCTTACGCATTTTTCCTGCCAAGGTTGCGAATTTATCACTTTGCTGCGTGACGATAACTCCGCTAATAGTAATGATCCCGCCGACAATAAATTGCGCCGTCATCACTTGGTGAAAAATAATTACCGCAAAGATCGTAGTAATAATCGGTTGACCGTTGGAAAAAATAGCCACCTTGGTTGCTTCAATCCGGGACAAAGCGAAATTCCAGAGAATATTTGAAACGATGGAGGTGAACAGCCCGAGATAAAGCAATCCATAAACATGCATCATTGTGATTCGTGAAAAATCAAAATAGAGAAGGCCGAGAACGCCTGCGGGAAGAAATAGAAGAGTCCCAGCGGCAAATGAAAGCGCCGTAACATGCAGAGATCCGTATTTGATCACCAACGGCCTGCACAGAACTGTATAAAGGGAATACGCGACTACGGAAACAAGAAGTATAATGTTTCCGATCGTGTATTCAAATCCAAAATTAACGCCGCGTTCAAATATTACAATGACGATACCGAGAAAAGCAAGGACGACACCGAGAACCTTCCCGCGGGTCAATTGTTCTTTCTTCATGAAATAAGAAATCATCATCACTGCAATCGGGGTGCTCGCATAAAGCAGTGCGGCATTTGCAGGGGTTGTGTACCGAATAGCAACCAGGAAAGAAAATTGATTTACGCAAATTGCTAAAAAACCGAGAAGAAAAATCCGGGGACGATCTTCACGCGCAATTTTTATTCGTCTTTCACGAAGAAAAAATAAAATCAGCAACCCGCTCGTTGCAATCAAATTGCGAAGCATGGTCAGCGCGAACGGTTCGATATCGTTCGCAACTGGTTTGGCTATAAGATAAGTCCCGCTCGCGAAAAACATCTGCAGAGACAGGATGAGATAAACATTCATAATTTATTTCAGTCGTTCATCGGATAGAACGAGAGCAGTTCTTTTCCATTCAACATCGTCGCATCGTTCTCATAGCACCATTTCATGGTTTTTTCGAACATCTTTCCCCATCCGGGGAAATCGAATTCATCGTAACAGGAATTATGAAAGAGAAGCACCGCAACGCCCGCATATTTCCGAACCGTGATGAGTAATTTTTCAATCTGCTTGAATGCTTCGTCCGGCCTCAAATTTCTGTACGATTTCAACGTATCATCCATCACCAACAATGGAATCTCCCACAACTTCAAAGGCGAATCCATTTCAATGTCGTACGCGTGATAAGGATGACAAATTCCCATCCTGAATCCTTCATGTTCTGCAAAACCGAGAGTTGCGTCATATTGAAATTCAAGAACTTCGTGAATCGCCCATGTTTTCGGAATTTGAAATCTTAGAAAATGTTCGCGAACTGCTGCCGGCTTCAATCCTGATGCTTCGGCAAGCTCATCTCGCTCAGAACGCATCAATTCCAGTTGGTCGTACGCAAAATATGTCGGATGCAAACCGATCTCGTGCTTGCCATTTTTCAAACGTTCAAATAAAGTTTGGACATACGCGGAACGAAAAGAATATTTCCCGTCCCGTCTATCTTTGCCGTTTGGAAGAAAGAAAAACGTTCCGTGCGTGTTGTACTGAGCTTCCAGTTCGAGAATCCGTTCGAGTGAGAAACGATAAGGATCGTATTTTTTGGAAATTGTTTTAAGGAAATTCAGAAAGCGATGTAAACGCGATGAAAATGTTTTATTCAGTGTATTTCTCAGAAGATATTGGAACGTCTCACGATATATCATTCCTGCTGTCCATTTTTTCAGATGGTCAATATCGTGAGTCATCATAACTGCAAACAATTTATTCCGGTAGCGGCCTACAAATGGTTCTTCCCAACCGTATTGCGCAAGAGAACTCGCCAGAAGCGCCGCATAGTGTTCCACAACTGGAGATTCAAAAAGATCGTAAGAATTTTGGATGCTGGCTCTCGCCGGGAACCTCCGGTGCATATCATGCAGATCCGATGTGTATTCCTGCCAGCCTGAAAGAAAATAAAAAGCACTTGCAACAATATCGATGTGAATGATTATTTCACGAGATACAGCCGACACGAATCGCCCCGGATTCATTTCAAACTCTCTGTCGTAAAATAACGCAACCGATGGTTCACCATCGATTGAACACTTGACAGCGTTTTCATGATCGTAGTACCGGCCGCGGCGATAAGTATCCCATGAACTCTCGTTCGCACTTATGATGACGTGATTTCCCGGAATATGGTGAATGTCTTCAAGTCTGCCGTAACAAACTACAATATCCGAATTTGAGCATTCCTCCGCTTTCACGAACCGGCATTTTTCACCGAGAATGTCCCCCAACGTCCGAAAAACATATCGCGCTTTGTTCAGAAAAGAATTATCACATGCTAAAAATATTTTGAGTGCCATTGGAAATTGTTATTGTTAAGTCTAATATACTCTTCAGTATTCGTTTTATCAAGAAAAAACCTCGTTGCAATTTCATTACCAGAGTAGTATCTTAATCTTGGTCTCGATCTTAACCTTGGTCTTGATCTTGATCTTGATCTTGATCTTGGTCTTGGTCTTGGTCTTGACCTAGATCTTGGCCTTGATCTCAACCTTGATCTTAATCTTGACCTTAATTTAAACCTTGACCTTTTCCTCATGACTCACTGGCGTAGTAATCTCTATATAATGGCTGGAACACAATTCCTCGCGATGGCCGGGATGAACCTCGTCGTTCCGTTTCTACCCTTCTACATTCGATCACTAGGCGTCACAAATCCTCAAGAGTTGGCTCGTTGGAGCGGACTCGTCTTTTCCGGGCCATTTCTCATTTCTTTTTTTATGACTCCGATTTGGGGTTCACTCGGTGATAAGTACGGACAAAAATTAATGGTCGTCCGTGCAATCTTCGGACTCGGCATTTCACAGTTGCTCATCGGACTTGCTCAAGATGTTTATCAGGTTTTTTTCTTCCGGATGGTTCAAGGGGGAATTAGCGGTTTCATAGCTTCGGCATTGACATTGGTGACGATAACCACGCCGCGTGAGAGGCAAGGTTATGCATTAGGAGTTCTTCAGAGTGCGTCATCTGCGGGAATGGTGCTCGGCCCACTCATCGGCGGAGTGCTTGCCGATCTTGCCGGTTATCGCGAACTATTTTACGTTGTGACAGCACTTTGTTTTATCGGCGGTGCGATTGTGATTATTTTTGTGAAAAATATCCTTCCCGAACACAGACCGAAACAACAGCATACGGTTTTCGAGAATTATAAATTTGTTTTTAAGTCTCCATATTTACGAGTTGTGCTGATGACGATTTTCCTCGCGCAAGCGGCAGTCCTCCTCGTTGAACCGATTTTCGCTCTTTTCATCGAGATGATAACTACCCACACGAAATATATTGCTACCGTTGCCGGGATAATTTTTTCAATCATGGGAGTTACGATGGTGATTTCAGCTCCATGGTGGGGACGGCAGAATGATCGCAAGGGTGAACGAAAAAAAAATCTTTTGATATCACTGAGCACATCGACGGTGATGTATTTTTTACACACGATGGTCACATCGATCATTCCGCTTGGAATTCTGCGCGCTGTGCTGGGATATGCGCGAGGCGGAGTTCTGCCTGCGCTCTATTCGCTGACAAGCATTCACACGCCTCAACAACGGCGCGGCGGTGTGATGGGAATTGTGACGGGTTTCTCGGTCCTCGGCAACATGGTCGGACCGATGGCCGGAGGTTTGATCGCGAGTCAGTATGGAATTGTCAGTTGTTTTTATTTCACTGCCGGAATATCGCTGGCAACAGTTGTGTTTGTTTATTATTTTCTTCCAGGCACGACGCCGGAGGAAGAAGCGGTTGATTAGCATTTATTGTCCGTCACAGGTTATACAGATTAAATACATTGCCACGGACTTCAGTTCGTAGCTTGCATAAATCAAAAAGGAATCATAATTCATGACGCATTCGTCTCTTGATGAAAAAACATTTTCGACCATCATCAAAAACACACCTCTTATTTCTATCGATCTCATCATTAAAAACAAAGAAGGAAAGATTCTTCTAGGGATGAGAAAAAATGAGCCGGCAAAAAATTTCTGGTTCGTTCCGGGCGGCCGGATTTTCAAGGACGAACCGATCCGCGATGCATTGAAACGGCTCGCACATGATGAACTCGGACTGGAGATAGACTCAAAACCTTTTTTCTTCATAGGAATATTTGAACATCTATACCAGCAAAATGTTTTTGACGAAAACGGTTTCGGGACTCACTACGTTGTGCTGGCACATGAATTACGATTGGAAGAAAATCCCGGAACATTACCTGTGGTGCAGCATTCCGATTTCAAGTGGTTTACCCGCTTGGAATTAATTTCCGATTCATCTGTCCACAAAAACACAAAAGCGTACTTTGAGTCTGCAAAAAATCAAGATCATCCTGTTTACTGGAAAATATAATGGAATCAAAAGAGAGATTGTTTTTACTGGATGGAATGGCGCTCGCTTACCGTTCCTACTTCGCCTTCATCCAACGTCCGCTAGTTAATTCGAAAGGCGAGAACACGAGCGCGATCTTCGGCTTCGTCAACTTTCTGAATAAAATTCTGGAGACGGAAAAACCCGATCACATTGCAGTCGTCTTCGACACCAGAGAACCAACCTTCCGGCATAAAAAATATCCGGCGTACAAAGCGACGCGTGAAAAAATGCCGGATGATATGTCGTCGCAGATGGAAAAATTGAAGGAAGTCATCCGCGCGTACAATATTCCACTTCTCGAATTACCGGGCTTCGAAGCCGACGACATTATGGGCACGCTTGCCCGCCGCGCGGAAAAAGAAGGAGTGGAAACGTACCTGGTAACAGGAGACAAAGATTTTATGCAGTTGATCTCTCCTCTCATTTATATCTACCGTCCCGGGAAAGGAGGGGACGACCTTGAAATTGTGTCCGACGAAGGTGTGCACGAAAAATTCGGCGTGACGCCCGATCATGTTATCGATGTTCTTGCTCTGACCGGAGATAAATCGGATAATGTCCCAGGCGTTCCGGGCATCGGCGATAAAACGGCAATCCCGCTCATCCAAAAATACGGCAGTCTGGAAGAACTCTATAGACACCTCGATCAGATCCCACAAAAAGGTACGCGCGAAAAATTAACAGCAAATAGAGAACTCGCTTTTCTTTCCAAAGAACTCGTCACGATACATATCGAGGTTCCGGTGGCGATCAATTTCCATGAACTCCGCGCCGCAAAGAAAAATACAGAACGGCTTATCGAGCTTTTTACAGAACTCGAATTTCGCTCACTCGCCCGCAAACTCCGCGAGACATCGACACCTGAACAAGCCGAAATGTTTTCCGCGCCGGCACAAATAACGTCGATCGACAACGATAGTCATTCGTACAAAATTATTTCCACAACTGAAGAATTGAAACGACTCGCCGATGAGTTATCACATGTCGATTCCTTTTGCATCGATACTGAAACAACTTCGGTGGACGCAATGAACGCCGAACTCGTCGGCATTTCGATTGCCATAAAAGAACGGGAAGCGCATTATATTCCGGTCACACACGATGGGATTCCGGTTGAAATTGTTCGCTCATATCTGACTACGATTCTTGCAAATGAACATATCAAGAAAATCGGACAAAATATAAAGTATGATTCTCTCGTTCTTGCAAATCATGGAATGCCGATTCTCGGCGTTGGTTTCGACACAATGATCGCGAGTTATATTCTCCGTCCGGATGGAAAACACAATCTGGATGCTCTTGCTCAAGAATATCTATCCTACAAAATGTTTTCGTATGATGAACTGGTGGGAACCGGCAAAACAAAACGTGATATCCGCGATGTGCCGCTGGAACGAATCGCGAATTATTCTGCCGAGGATGCCGATATAACTCTCCGGCTCTCATCCGTATTGCGGCAGAAACTGGAAGCCCAGTCGTTGATTCAGGTTTGTTCCGACATCGAATTTCCGTTGACGGAAGTGTTGATCGACATGGAATTGACCGGCGTCGCGCTCGACCTCGATCTCCTGGCAAATCTTTCCAAGGAACTCGAACGCAAAATTGATGAATTGACGAGAAATATTTTCCAGCAAGCAGGAGAAGAGTTCAACATCAATTCAACCCAACAACTCGGAAAAATACTGTTTGAAAAATTAAAATTGCCGGCTTTGAAAAAAACAAAAACCGGCTTCTCAACCGATGTCGGTGTTTTGGAAACTTTGCGATATGCCCATCCGATTGTCGAATCGTTGCTGGAGTTCCGAACACTCACAAAATTGAAATCGACTTACGTCGATGCTTTGCCGCGGCTTATCAATCCGAAAACCGGACGCGTGCACACTTCGTTCAACCAGACGATTGCGGCGACTGGACGACTTTCGAGCAGTGATCCCAATCTCCAGAACATCCCGATTCGAACCGAACTCGGCCGCGAAATGCGGAAAGCATTTATTTCCGGACATACCGGCTGGTCGATCTTGTCGGCCGATTACTCGCAGATTGAATTGCGCGTGATGGCTCACATGTCGGGTGATGAAGGTTTGCAGGAAGCGTTCCGCAACGGCGAAGATATTCACGCTAGCACTGCGGCAAAAGTTTTTGGCGTTGAACAAAAAGATGTCTCGCGCGAGATGCGGCGAAAAGCGAAGGAAGTGAATTTCGGAATCATGTACGGACTTGGCGCCTTCGGACTTGCTTCGCGTTTGGAAATCACGCAAACCGAAGCGAAAGAAATCATCGATAGATATTTCGTTCGCTTCCCGAAAGTGAGTCAATTTATTTATGAGACAAAAGAGAAAGCGCGCAAACAGGGCTTTGTTCAGACATTGACCGGACGCAGGCGATATTTTCCAAATATCAATAATCACAACAGAACAGTACGTGAACTCGACGAACGCGCGGCGATCAACATGCCGATTCAAGGAACCGCCGCAGATTTGATCAAGTTTGCGATGATAAGAATCTTCAATGAATTGAATCAGAATAAATTCCAATCTAAAACGTTACTGCAAGTACACGACGAGCTTGTGTTTGAAATAGCTCCAGAAGAAACGGAAGCGATGAAAAAGTTAGTTCTGGAAAATATGCAAAACGCGATGAAGCTTTCTGTTCCGCTCGATGTGGAAATCGGCATTGGGAGAAATTGGTTTGAGGCGCACTGAAGAAGATGAAATATTTAAGTGCAAAATTTCATAATTTGGCTGTTCGACATGCCATACCAGCTGGGGTTCATTGTCCTCGTCTTTACTTTTTCTATAAATATGTCGCACTTTCCGCCTACGCTATGTTCCAACGGACAAGCCTGTGCTCCCCATCGAGGAATAAAATAGTTTGAAAAGTCCCGTAGGAACAGCATGTTTATAGAAAAAATGAAAAAGGAAAAAGCCATGAGCTCCTGAAGGAGCGACATGTGGAAGAAGCTTTTGTAACATTCACCTATGTAACAGCATCAGGTTTTTATTGGAGAAATGACGGAAACTTTTATTTAATTACTGCGGCCCATGTTTTTTTTCGATCAAAATAGATTGTTCATTAGAACTTTATTAAGCAATGACACAAAGAAACTTTTTCAACATTCTGTTAAATAACTGGAGTAATTTTATGAAAATATCTATTCCTATTCTCGTTTTCATCTGCATGGTCTTTTCGGCACAGGCACAAGAAAGTAACATTTCCATCATCGGAAAAATTGGTTCTAGTTCTTATAACATAAATATTGGAAGTTTTGAAGGAAGCGGTGGTGGAGATTTTTTTTGGAAACTTGGGCCTATGTTCAGTCTTGGTGTGGAAAAAAGGCTTATAAAAAATTTATCTTTACAAGGCACAGTGGAATACACAATTCATAAATATGATAAAACCTATGCCCGCGGGGCAGATGTTAATGACGGATTTAATTCAATTCTTGATATCAATGCCAGACTGAAATATTTATTCCACTATCTCTACTTTTGCGGCGGTGGAGGTGTGATGGTACGTCATAATAATCAAATAATTGCACAGACTACAAACGATTATTCCCAAAAGGGCCGTATATTTGTTCCACAATTTTCCGGAACTCAATTTGTCGGTGTTTTCGGTGGCGGACTTCAATTTGGCATAGTCGAAAACTATTCCATATTTCTTGAAACGACTATTCGCGCCAGAGAATATGCCGGACTCGGAATGCAGGTTGGATTAAAATACGACATCCAATAATATTTGATCCTGTTGAGGAATTGTACTCCATTTTTTTGAAGTCGAATATTGATAAAAAAATCGGGAGAGTATCTCCCACCATTAGTCTTCTTCGGGAGTGAGACTCCCTCAGAGCGCAAATATGCAAAACGCGATGAAGCTTTCTGTTCCGCTCGATGTGGAAATCGGTGTTGGGAAAAATTGGTTTGAAGCGCACTGAAGAGCAGGAAAAGGTTAAGGATGAGGTTAAGGTTTAGTCGATTAATAGTTTAATCTGTAGAAAAAGGATTTCATCCCATGAAACAGACGAAATTCACTTAAATAATATTCGTGCCGTTTTGTGTATTTCTCCCAAAAGGATCCCTGCGGGAGTGGGAACTTTATTGATTGCCTGCCTATCTTTTAATCAAAAATGTCTTCCAGCCAGTTCCAGAACCAATTGCTAAAATTTTTAATTTTCCATTTATGTTGTGTGTAATGTTCTCTGGTTACAATTCCGATCGGACCTTCATAAATTCCGCCCCCCTGCCAGCAATCGTAAACGCGCACGGCAAGAACATTTTCCGTACCTGGTCGAAGTGCACCTTCCGGAATTGTATATGTACGCAAACGACGATACTCATCAGAATTTGTATAGTGAACCGGTTGTGTCGGCATCGGTCCGGTTCCGCCGATCCGTTCACCATTTAAATATGTTTCATCGAAATCATCTATTTTACCGACAAGAAAGACGAGATCGTCATCCTGAAATTTATCCGGAACATTGAACTTCACGCGGTACCACGCATAGCCGTCGTAATCCGGATATCCCTGATGTTCCCAGTAATCCGGAACATGAATTGTCTTCCAATTACTGTCGTCGAATTTCACCTCTTTCCATTCCAGATTATCACCAGTATTAAATTTCCACATATAAGGCAACATCAAGTCGGCATGGAAAACATTTCGTCGTTCGTACAAACCGAGTCGCCCATTTGTAATACCCCCTGCACCCCCATTGTCATAAACCCGAACAGCAATCACATTATCGCCGTCCGATTTAAGAATGATAGGTGAAATCGAATAACGCCGCTCGATGTTATATGCTGTCGAATAATTCGGAGGAAAAGACCCTGTGCTTCCGATGCATTGTCCGTTGACATACACTTCATCAACATCGTCGATCGTGCCGAGATTAAGCACAAGATCTTTTGACAGCCAATTTTCAGAAATAGTGAAATGTTTCCTGTACCATGCGTAACCATCGTATCCATCATACCCCTCATCTTCCCATGCGGAAGGGGCATAAATTTCCGACCACTTACTATCATCGAATTTTGGATCTGCCCATTCGGTTTTATCTCCCGTTTTAAATTTCCAGTCGCCTCGCAAGTTGAGCAGTCTTCGAGTTTCCTCGGCCCGTAGATTTCCAGCAAGACCAACAATTAAAAGGATAGCAAGTGCTGAATAGAAAACGATAGATCTTTTTGATTTCATTTTCTCATCTCCATTATTATTATCCGCCACTCTTAAACTGATTCCCGACTAATCTTCCACGCTATTAGACTTTACATTGTATTTACGAGTATCATTGTGGATTTGTTCCATCGAAGAATGAAATTATGGGAAAATTGATGATTTCTCGCCTTGTGTGATATTGAAATCAGTGTTGGGAAAAATTGGTTCCAAGTACATGAACAAGATGTAGGTCGAATTGTCAATTCGACCCCAAAGATTTCTTTTTTGATTTCATTCTAAAATCTATTTTTTTTATTGCTTTTTCTTACTAAAGCTCATAACATATTCACAGTAATATGTTTTTTCAGCTCGACAAAATGAACCTGGTGGAAAAACTTAGGGGAGAATCATATAGATCATCAAGATCGATATATTTTATCAGACGAGATACGGCAGTTAACTAACCATCGGGTTAATAGTGGAGACAACCTTCAGCAGCATTCGGATGTCCCATTCACGTAAGAGTTGACGTCATCCGTTATATAGCGATTAAAAACGGGAGGGCTTTATGTATAAGATTAGTTCTATAACATTAATGTTTCTTCTTTTATCCTGCAAAGATTCCAGTGTTAACAATAAGAATCAAAATGCTGAAAAATATTTTTTTGAGACGGAATGCATCAATTATGCTTGGGGATTTGTTTACCAGGGGACGATGGTTGACCAAGACGGAAGTATATATTCATATAACCCAGCTAAAGACACTGGCTCTGTTTTGTACCATGATGATGGTTATTATACCGAACAAGAGTTGCGGTCAAAATATCAACATGCAAAATTATATCTTGGAAAAGTTTCCGAAGATAGTCTTAAATGGAGCTATGATTTAGCGACAAAGGTAACAATAAATAATTTTTCTGACACAACGGGCGGCGGTGTCGATATAGGCGAAATAGAGTATTCGGTATATATTTACAGGCCACAGACCTTTAAATATCAAAAAATCATATTAAGGGCAGAAGGGAACACGATTTTTTACAATATGTCGGAAAGTGCTATAACTTTAGTAGCATGGATGGAAAAATTATAAGCATTGCCTGAACCACCGCTCCACAACCAACATCGCCAGAACGTGCAAGTGTACTGACATTTCTAAAGAGTTAACACAAGAATTAACACATCTATATCTTTCTCTTGACATTCTATTTTCATTCCTCTATTATAAATTAATATAATCAAAAATAAGGAGGCTCGATAGCGGCTTATGTACATCCGGGAAATGACTATCAACGATTACGACAAGGTATTCAGGCTTTGGGAAAAAACCGAAGGCATGGGATTAAGCGGATCCGATTCAACTGAAAATATAGAAAAATATCTGATCCGAAATCCGGGTTTATGTTTCGTAGCAGAGGTTGATTCTGAAATTGTTGGCACAATACTTTGCGGACACGATGGACGGCGCGGATACATCTATCATCTCGCAGTCGATAGCAATCACAGACAACAAGGAATAGGATCACGTTTGGTTGACATTGCATTGGATGGATTGAAGAAAGCGGGAATCACCAAGTGTCATCTTTTTGTTTTCAAAACAAATCCTGATGGAGTAAAATTTTGGCGTAACCATGGATGGATGGAACGAACCGATTTGTTCACGTTTTCGATGGACATCTGATCTTACTCTCATATTTTTATGTGCGTGCAATGTTGACTTTGAAAAATAAATTTCACGCGCAGTTTCACCCTTCTCATTCGGCAGAAATTCCTGCAAAAACCGCAATTTAGGCGTTTGGTGTGATTCGAAAAAGGATTGAATCGGCCGCGCAACTCGTAAAAATTCTAATTTCTGACAGACTGTTTTGACGCATGCCTAACTGGTTTTAGATAAACGTGTTATCAAGCTCAATATTCCGGCATCTCATCCGAATATGTAAGTATGAAGTGATAGCAACTTGGATGCTTTAAGACCAAAAGGGAGTTTGGCGCTAATGAAGTTAATTCGTTTGGATTACGGTTCTTTTCCGGAAATAGATTTCTTTAACGCGAATTTTCGTCCGGGTTTCCCGCGGCTGCGTTACCTGCTGGACACTTCAATAGAAAATATATTGCTCGGGACACTAAAACCACTTCGTATCGAAAAATTCTATTCATTTTTTACATCACCCTCGGCTCATCCAAACGGCAGTGACTGCGATAAAAAACATGGAGGTCGTCATCATAAAGCCTCAGATTCAATTGTCACGCTTAAAAAGAATATCGATATCGCTCGTTATGTCGAGCACATGGTTCTCGACATAGAATTCAATCTGTGCAAAGCAGATCAATTGAGCGGTTTAACAATTCCAGCTCAAGGCCATCCGTCTCAATTTCTCACATACATCGAATGTGATGATCCGCAAATCGGCACCTTCGCGCTAAATATTTCGGTTGCGACGATGCACCAAGCGTTATACAACGGAACCATCGATCCGCGATATAAATTTGTTCTGCAAATTGCACAATGGTTGAAAGAAACTCAGCATTCAAAAGTAACATACACAGATATTAATTCAGCATTCTCGATCAACGAGGCGATTGCCAATTATTGCGTGAATACATTGAATGTATTTCAATTCTCGCGCGATAAAATCGTCCTCAACCCTGCGCCGGGGCCGGCATCAGTCGGCCCCATCCTTATTATCGAGGATAACTCAGAATTCCGCATGATGCTCGATGCCGCCTTAAGCGAACTTGGATACACAATCCTTGCTGCCGCGAACGGACATGAAGGACTGGAACTTCTTTGCCAGTATCGTGTCAATGTTGTATTAGTGGATGTTTATCTGCCGGATATCGACGGTCTATCGATCGCGCGGTGGATTCGGGAATTACAACCATCGACCTCAATCGTCATCATTTCTGGTGAGTTCGAGCTGGGAACTGAACACGCTTACTCGATGGAGAGAGTTCGCTTTGTAACAAAACCGATATCGATCCAACATCTCGACAACATGTTGCGACTTCCTTTGGGTTAGACAGGAAGAGAGATTATTGAATTCATCGTGCCATTCAATCATGCATTGCAAGTGTAAGTTGAACTATTCTTTTTTGTAATTCTTTTTTTTCCAAACACTCCACTTCCACAGATAAAACCCTTAGTTCTTTAATCCTTGCTTCTTCCCTCTGCGATTTGTAAATTTTTCTTTGTTTCTCATAGAACGATCATCACAATCTCAACGAGAAGGAATGTTAATGTCGAAATTAATTGTAAGCATCTCCGGATTGCGTGGAGTCATCGGAGAATCATTGACTCCTGAAGTTATCATCAAATACATCGCTACGTATGCCACCTATTGTAATCGCGGCAAGATAGTCGTCGGCCGTGACGGACGTGTAACAGGCTCGATGGTTGCCGGCATCGTCTCAAACACACTGATGGCAATGGGATGTGATGTGATAGATTTGGGTATTTGTCCGACTCCAACCGTACAGTTGGCTGTCGAAAAAATGGAAACCTCGGGTGGAATATCGATCACTGCAAGCCACAATCCGATGATTTGGAACGGATTGAAATTTCTGGCCAAGACCGGATTATTTTTGAATGCAGATGAGAATAAAAAGTTTTGGGAAATTGTAGAACAAAAACCGGATTACGTAAGCTGGAATAATATCGGTTCGTATTCAAAGAGAGAAGACTTTCTTCAACAACACATCGAGGAAGTTCTATCGCTTCCTTATATTCATCCCGATGAAATTCGTAAACGGAATTTCCGGGTCGTGCTCGATTGCGTGAACGCCGCCGGCGGCATCGTTATGCCGCAGCTTCTTGAAAAGCTTGGAGTGAAAGTTATTCCGCTGAATTGCGATGTGAGCGGAGTATTCTCGCACACACCAGAGCCGCTTCCGGAAAATCTTGGTGACTTGAGAAAAAAAGTCGTAGAGGAAAAAGCGAACTTCGGAATCGCCGTCGATCCTGATGTGGATAGAATTGTTTTTGTGGATGAAAACGGACAACCGATTGGTGAAGAGTATAGTGTAACAACTGCCGTGAAATTTATTTTGGAGAAAGAGAAAAAACAAAATGCGACAGTGGCTGTCAATCTCTCAACAACACGAGCGGTGGATGATGTTGCACGAGCGTTCGGCGCTTCGGTCGTTCGCACGCCGGTTGGTGAAATTAATGTCGCGACACGCATGAAAGAAATCGGCGCGATTGTCGGCGGCGAGGGAAGCGGCGGTGTAATTTTGCCGCGGATTCATTTAGGCCGCGACGCGCTGGTCGGAGCCGCGATCGTTATTCAGCAGCTTGCAGAGTTCGGCGGAACGATGTCGCAATTCAGGAAAACGCTCCCGCAATATTTTATTGTGAAGAACAAAATTGAACTCAAATCTGATCCTGATGCAGCGCTGAAAATAATTCAAGCCAGATATTCATCCGAAAAAATAACCACGAGCGACGGTTTAAAAATCGACTTTGCCGATTCGTGGGTTCATCTGCGAAAATCGAATACTGAACCGATTATACGTATCATCGCTGAGGGAAAAACGCCGGAAGCGGCGCAAAAGGTTGTGGATAAATTTTTGGAAGAGTTTAAAGCGATTTGAGGAGAGACTTTCAATTATCGAAATAGGGTTAAAACCCTCTAATACTTTTAATTTCTTGATCCACGAGCTGAAGCTCGTGGCAATGGTTTAAGATGAAAGATGATTTGATAGGCCACGATTTTTCAAATATTGTTTAAGCGTGATAGTTTTCCCATTAATTTTCTTTGCTTCGAGAAAATCGGACTGATCTTCGAGAAATTCCACCATGTCGCTGAAGGCAGGGTTATTTCTCAATTTATCCCATTCTCTTCGCGGTATCCTGACATGCGTTTTTGTTTTTGTCAGCATGTTAATATCCTTTTTTCATATTGTACACCATAAAAATTTTAATTGCAAATTTTCAAAAATAAATCAGATAATGAAGCTCTAAGAGATTAAAGAACTTTCTTCTCCACTTTCGGGAAAATCTTATCGATCTCTTTCTGCACTTCAATGGTTTTCGCAATCGAAGTTCCTATCCGGCAAAAATAACCCGGGTCTTCCATTTGACGGCCTTTGCGATCTTTGAGATAATGTTCTAAAACTCTATAGCCGCCTATTTGATAATTCCAGATTTCAGATGAAACATTCTCGAAATATCTTTGATCGTTTATATGAACACATCGGTTCTCTTCATCGTAACTCGGTTTGACGATTGTATCATCTTTCCCTTTGCCGAAATAATGGAGAATTGATTTGTTGAGAGATTTATGTTTGAGCAGATGTAACTCGATTAAGTCATCTCCAAATTTTGTCATCTCTTTGAATAGCTCAAAATTCTTTGTAAACGGTATGCGCGGAAAATCTATTTTTAAAAACTCCGCATATTTTCCGCGGTAGATGTTACTGTACAAAACGGCGTAACAGTATTGCAGGATTTGTTCCGGCGTTGGGACTTTACCGTATGCTTTTTTCAGTTGCTCAAATATTTGCGGCGCAATGTTCGCTTTCTTCCCTTTTGATTTGCCATATTCCGCTTCGGGTTCAAACAACATCATTGTAGTGAGCGCGGCCTTCTTTTTCGATTGCTCGGTTTCGTAGAGATAGAGAGGAAAAACATAGCCCATACCTTTATTACTCAAAGTCATTCTACATTCACTTATTTTATCAGAAATGATGGCATGATTAAAATTCTCTTCTGCTACTTGTCTGACACTGATTATAGCCAGATTATCTTTCAACATGTGCTGCATTATATCTCTTCTTGATCTTTCTATTACATCTTCTGAATAAATAATATATCTTACGTCAAAAGGTCTATAATCAATTGTGCATATTTTCTCATTAAAATCTGCATCTTTAGATGCTTTTATCCTCGCTTCTTTTAGAGACCATTCATCCGTATCCTTCACATTAAATGTCGCTCGAATAAACTCATCGTCAAATTTTAAACTCCTAAATTGATTCATCCTATTTTCTAAATCCTTCAGAGAATAAGAAATGACTAAACTATCTCGATGCGTCTTTATTCCTGAAGTATTAATAGGAAATATCTCGTCTATTCTTTTCCAATTTTCATATTCTTTAATAACCTCAAAATTCTTTTTCGATAAAAAGTACCATGGCGGTACCGGCTTTAATGTCTCATAATCTTTCGTTTTAAACGGTTTTTTCTCCAACCAATCGTATTTCTCATTTCGCAGTCCCTGAATATCACAATGATAAACCTTATTGCCTTTTTTGTTTTTCTTTTTCACAAAAATAGCAATTGCCGTCCCTTGTCGAATATCAAAAACATTTTCATCCTTGCCACCATCGAGAGTTGTTTCTTTTTTAAGAGAATTACCATGCAGATCGATAATATACATTTCATTGAAAGTATTCATCAAACTTTGACGCATTCCACGGAATGTCACATTCTCCAGATAACTATGATTGGTAATCATTCCCAAAATACCCTGTCCGGCTTTATGAATTTTCCATTGAGCAAAACGCAGAAATTTCACATAATCATCTTGAAGAAGTTTTGAATTTTGCTCACCGAGCGGTTTTCCGTCAACGGTATAATATCCTGTTGCACCATCAATATCTTCTTTTAAAAGTTTATCTGTCCACGCATTATAATTTGCCGAGTTGGCAGAGTACGGCGGGTTGCCGAGAATTACTAAAATCGGTTCTTTTTGTTTTATCTGCCCGGCAAGATGGTTTTCATCGCTTAGTGATTCCAAACCGGGAATTTCCGTTTGCTGTAAATCTTCCATATCGAGTGTGTTGGTAAGATAAAGTTTAAAACGGTCGTCTTCCTGCATCGTGTAGCCTAATTCTTCCAGCAAAAAACTAATCTTGATATGCCCGATGGCGTAAGGAGCCATCATTAACTCGAACGCATAAAAGTTTTTAAGAATTTGACTTTTAATAAGCTGTGTTTTCCCGGCATCGCCGTATTTTGTGGTGTACTCTTCAACTGCCAGCTTAATTGCCTCTGCGGGGAAAGTAAGCGTTCCAGCCGCAGGATCGAGTAGCGTTACTCCAGCGCTCGCAAGTCCATCCTGCAAATCGAAATGCGTTTTCAATAAATCGTGTATGGCGCGAACAATATATTTTACAACCGGTTCAGGCGTGTAATAGACGCCACGTTTTTCGCGTGTGTCCGGATCGTACTTATTTAAAAATGTTTCATAGAAATGAAGGATCGGGTCTTCTCCTTTTCCTTTTCGAAAATACTCGTCGAGAATTTTATTCACGTCTGCAGTGTGCAGTACTTCGGAAATATCATCGATAATAACTTCCATCTGTCTCGGAACATCGCCAAGCGAAATAAAACTAAAAACATCCCGCAGGATGCCGATGGTCTTCGGAATAAGATCGTACGCTAATTTTCGGTTGAACTCTCCGTTTGCGCGCGTACGTGCGGCAAATAATCCGTATGTGATGATTTGAGAATAGATGTCGGCAAAATCCTTTGGCGACAGATCGGCAACGAGATATTGTTTGAACGCAGAATAGAAACCGAAGATTTTCCCTTTTCCCTGTTCTTGTTCTTTCAGCTCTTTGACAATCACTTCATCGCGCAAAAAAGCTGTGCGCTTGGCAAGCTCGATCGCGAGATTTTCTGCAGTATAAACTTTAGGAAGAACGAATGAAAAGAATTTTTCTAAAAGCGTGATGAATTTTTCTTTGTTCTCTGCAGGTGGAACAGTTTGAAGTTTTTGAGCGATGAAAGGTCGGGCGAGAAGAACTTTATCGATTAGATCGCCGTCGCGGTACAAACGGAATTCATAAAAATCG
Source organism: Ignavibacteriota bacterium (assembly GCA_963835935.1). Lineage (GTDB taxonomy): Bacteria > Bacteroidota > Ignavibacteria > UBA10030 > CAVZMI01 > CAWIHK01. The sequence continues at coordinate 998,531 of CAWIHK010000001.1, read as the reverse complement.
GTGAGTATAAGATTGGGAAACGTTGTACGGTATCGTGTTAATTGATCGGAATCTTCGATGGCATCCAGATTTTCACCCGGCTTCTTCGCTTCGATGTAACCGACGATCTGCTGTTTGCCGTCCCATACACGGAAGTCAGGATTCCCGGCATCAGTCGCCTTAGGGAGAGTTGTGATTTGAATATGCTTCCTGTTTGTTTCTTCTGCAAAAGATCTTAGAAGCGTGGTAAAGTGTTCATAATAACTTTCTTCGCGAGCATCACCCTGCACAGTGGTTGAGGCAACTCGTTTGAGGTATTCTTCTATCATTGGCATCCTTTTTGAAAATCAAGAAAGCTTGAACAATGTCTATTTCGAGTCGTTAAAATCGCGTGCAGTCATTTTAGAAAAAACATTTGCAAATATCAAGTTTAAAAGTGAGATTTGGTTTATTTTTCATTCGTCGTTCACAATTCGGCATATTCTTGTAACCGCATTTCGTTCTAGATAGTAAGGATAGTATAGTCAACCTGGCTTTATGGAGATTAATAGTGTCAAGATTGCAACTCGCAGATTCGGTTAAAATCGACTCAGTCATTCATTTTATCCGCGGTCACCGTGTCATTCTTGATACGGATCTGGCAAGAATTTATGGAATCCAGACATTCAGATTCAACGAGGCAGTAAAACGAAATCGTCGACGTTTTCCAGACGATTTCATGTTTCAACTTACCAAACAAGAATACGACGGTTTGATATTGCAAATTGCGATGTCAAAACAAGGGCGAGGTGGACGTCGCAGCATTCCTTATACTTTCACCGAACATGGTGCTGTAATGGCGGCAAATATTTTGAATAGTTAACGTGCTGTTCAGATGAGTATTTTTGTCGTGCGTGCATTCATCAAGTTGAGAGAAACAATAACCAACAATCGGGCACTGACTGAAAAATTAGATGAATTGGAGAAAAATATTACTAATCGCTTCAACACTCACGAAAAAATAATTGCGTATGTGTTGAGTGAATTGAAAAAATTGATGGAACCACCTCTGTTACCTGAACCAAAACGTAATCCAATTGGCTTTCGTCAGGAGGAGGATTGATGATCGCGGTGTTAACTGAAATATTTATAGGAAATGCCTAATCAAAACGAACTCATCGCTCTCTTTCGCCTTTCCACCGTTCCCGGAATCGGTCCACAACGGTTGCGGGCGCTAGTAAATCATTTTGGATCGGCAGAAGCGGTGTTTAGCGCCACTGCCCGTTCCCTGACGGCTGTCGAAGGAATTAACCGGACATTGGCATCGCTCATAGCTCATTATAATGGCGGTGAACGATTCGCACACGAGCAATTTTCCCGCATTAAGAAAAATCAATGCTGGATTTGCACTTTATGGAATGATAAATATCCTTCGCTTCTAAAAAAGATTTATGACCCGCCGCCATTTCTCTTCATTCGAGGAGAATTTGAAAAAGCTGACGATTACGGACTCGCGATTGTTGGAACACGTAATCCCTCAGAGTATGGCAAGTCGATGACCGAAAAATTTTCCGGAGAAATAACCCGGCTGGGAATTACAATCGTCAGCGGACTGGCGCGCGGTGTGGATACGATTGCGCATCGGATAGCGCTTCAACATTCCGGCCGAACGTTAAGCGTTATTGGTTCAGGTATAGATATAATCTATCCCCCCGAAAATAAATCGTTGGCGGAAAAAATAATCGAAAACGGAGCAATCGTTTCCGAATACCCGATGGGTACGAAACCCGACGCTGGAAATTTTCCACGCCGCAATCGAATTATCAGCGGTTTGACTCTCGGAACAATTATCGTTGAGACGACTGAAACCGGCGGCGCAATGATTACTGCTTCCACTGCTCTCGATCAGAATCGGGAAATATTTGCCATCCCCGGAAATCTTATTGAAAACAGAAGTCGTGGCACAAACTTGCTGATCAAGGAAGGACGGGCAACGCTAGTTCAATCGATGGACGACATTCTCAACATTCTCGGGACAAAACTGAAACCACTTACACATAAACTTGTAAATACAATTCCATTGCCTGATCTCTCATTCTTCGAACAAAAACTTTTCGAAGCTATTCCCGACGAACCTGTACACATCGATTTCATCTCAAGACAATTGGGCCTCACGATATCCGATGTTCTTGTCAACCTTCTCTCGCTCGAATTCAAAGGAATTATCAAACAACTTCCCGGCAAAATGTTCAAACGAACAACTGCTTAAACAAAAAGAGTACCAAAAAAAGTTGATTTTATTCCCATAATATCTTATTTTTGTTCGGGATTATTAACGAAATCAAATGTTCGCTATCGGAGAAGTTATTGTTGATGATAGAGTCGCGGCAACGCAATTTTGTTGCGACCTTATCAAATGTAAAGGCGGTTGTTGTACCGTTGAGGGAGGACGTGGGGCTCCCCTTTATGATGACGAGATAAAGGAAATCCAGGCTATCCTGCCGAAAGTGCGGCGCTACCTAAATTCGGAATATCTCCGCTTGATCGATAAAGAAGGGCCGTTCGAAGGTAGGCCGGGAAATTATGCAACAACATGCTACGACGAGCGAGCGTGTGTTTTTGTGATGTGGGAATCCTCCGAAAGGAGTCCTTCGGACATGCCTTCGGCAGAAGAAGACGGTATCGCAAAGTGTGCCATCGAACACGCATGGAGCCGTGGTGAGATAAAATGGCGGAAACCTTTGTCGTGTCATTTGTTTCCAATCCGAATTCGAAAATTTGGCGGCGATATTCTTTTTGTCGAGAAATTCTCGGAATGCCCTCCGGCATACAAAAAAGGCGCCAAGGAAGGAATGATGCTTTACGATTTCTTACGCGATCCGCTGATCCGTGCATATGGCGAAAAATGGTATCAAGAATTCAGAAATACATGCCAGGAACTGATCGCACAGGGAATGGAAATCGCTGACTCGGGAAAATGAATTTAAGGAAGGATTAATTATAGATCACAATGCTATCGATTTCTCAACAACAAAAACTACTACAAAAACTCTCGCCGCAGCAGGTTCAATATCTGAAATTACTGCAATTGCCGACACTGGTTCTCGAACAACGGATCAAGGCCGAACTCGAGCAAAATCCAATGCTGGAAGAAGGGTTGGATGATGAAATCGAACTTCAACAACAAGAACAGGAACAGACTCAAGAACAGCCTGAAGAGACAACACCTGCAGATGATCTGAAAAAATCGACTGAGGATGACTATACACTGGAAGATTTCATCAATGACGATAATGCCGGATATAAATCTCCGGAGACAATCAGAAACGATGATGATGAAGATCGATCCGAGCTTCCCAATCCATCAAGAATAACAATCTCCGAACATCTTCTGGATCAACTCCAGTTGCTTAATTTGAGCGAGCAGGAATTTATGCTGGGCGAAGAAATCATCGGAAATATAGACGAAGATGGTTACTTAAGGCGTGATGTAAATTTGATCCTGCAGGATTTGAATCTCGCACAAAATCTGAATCTGACAATTCAAACCGCTGAAAAAGTACTTAAATATATTCAAAGGCTCGATCCGGTAGGCATGGCTTCGCGAACATTGCAGGAATGTTTGCTCGTTCAATTAGATGCGCAAGGAATTCACGATCATCCGCATCAGCTTGCAAAACAAGTGCTTGAACAGTTCTTCTTTGAATTCACGATGAAACATTTCGAAGACCTGGTCAAAAAACTCAATTGTACAATGGATGATCTGAAACAGGTCAATGAAATCATCCAGAAGTTAAATCCCAAACCCGGCGAAGGAGAAATTCTCGCTCAGGAAAACTATGTCACTCCCGATTTTATCGTCCAGGTAGTAGATAACGAACCTGTCGTCTTGTTGAACGACCGGAGCATTCCGCCGCTTCGCATCAACAAAGCGTATCGTGAAATGATATCACGCCGCAAAAAAAGTAATGTCACTAAAGAAACAAAAGATTTTATCAGACAAAAATTTGAAGCGGCGAAATGGTTTATCGCGTCATTACATCAGCGCCGCGAAACGATGCTCCGTGTAATGCGAACTATAGTTGAAAAACAAAGAACATTCTTCCTTGAAGGCGAAGGTTTGCGTCCGCTGATATATAAAGACATTGCAGAAGTAATCGGCATGGACATTTCCACGATCAGCCGTGTTGTGAATGGAAAGTACGTCCAGACTGACTATGGCGTATTTGAGCTGCGATACTTTTTCAGCGATTCCATTTCCACCCAATCCGGTGAGGAAATATCCAACAAAGAAGTAAAAAAGATACTCAAAGATATGATAGATGGCGAAGACCATATGCATCCCCTCAGCGATGATGCGTTGGCTGAAGAGCTCAACAAGCGCGGTTTCAACATCGCCCGCCGGACTGTTGCAAAATATCGCGAGTCGATGATGATGCCGGTGGCGCGGCTTCGAAGGAAAATCACATGATGTCGGATTTCAGAGTGCGGATCGCGGAATATGAGAAAGCTCTATACTATTCCGAATTCCTTAATCCCTGCCCGCTTCAAAAAGTCTTTAAAGGCAGGCGGGCGAAATCCAAAATTAAAGACCTTTCTCTCAGCTATAGATTTATCATTCCTCCGACCACGATTGTCCTTTTCCCGAAATAACTGGGTATGGTCCGCCGGTCCGAATAATCTCTCGAATAGGTGTAGTCAAAAATGTTTTCCAAATTTAAAATGTTTAACCCTTCGAGGTACACAACTGTAAAATATTTATCGAACAATTGTGTTAGATGAGTTATCCGAAGATCGACGCGCTGATATGTCTGCAGCCGATCGGAATTAACGGCTCCATACACGGGTTCGTATACATCTAAATCTTTATGATAGATCGAACTCACTACCGGAGTGAATGGAGTTCCGGTTGCAAATCGTGCGCTTGTACCGATATCCCACGACTGAGTCAGTTGATAATTGATGATCAATGTCAAATTATGTGTAACGTCATAATTGCTTGGCGCGAGACTCTGGAAATCCATCCAATTGCGTTTGCTGTTCAGATATTCATACGAAATCCAGCCTGAGAATTTTTCCGTCAGATTACCTTTCGCGACAAAATCGACTCCGTACGCATAACCATAACCGTCGTTGTTGTATTCACCCGCAACAATTTGATGAGGGAGATGTGAGTACCATTTTGAAAATATCTCACATCGCACATTTGATTTTTGATCAAGAACTAAATCCGATCCCAGCACCAGGTGTTTTGCTTCCATCGGTTTTATAGCACTTGTCCCCCAAGCATCACTCATCGATCGAATATCGAATAATTGGTGGAAAACTCCGGTTGATAATCGAAGAGTCAACCGGTCACTTGCCTTATAACCGACTGTTAGTCTCGGATCGAACCATTGCTGACTTATTGCAGGAACGAAATCAGTTCGCATACCCAACTGCGCACTGAGTGAGGAAACATTGAATACATGAGGCAATTCCATTTCGGCATAAATTCCATATCTGGTAGAATTATATTTTTCGGAAAGCTCTTGCATCGGCGCGTTATCCATCTGATCGTAATTTTCCTGAGGAATGATTCCATCGACTGCTGTTTTACGATACTCCATCTCAAATCCGGTCTGCACGGTGATATCATGCATGAGGATCACTGAAACATCAGAGCGGAGCGTTCGAACATCTTCACAAGTCGTCACATCCAGAACACCCAACGTCCAAGTACGATCATATCGATTTGTAGAAATGCTGGAAGACAGAACAACATTTTCGAAAATCCTGTCGCTGTGATAAATATTCAAAAGAGTGTTTGTGGAATGATTATCAAAAACACCCGAGTACTCTGGTAAATCTACGTTGACGCCCTCATGATCTCCAGCTCGAATTATTGTTACCTTCACAAGACCCGACTGCGAGTATTTATAATTCAATAGAATGTCTCCATCCTGTGAAACCGGTAATTGTGCAAACCGATCGAGTCCGCCGTTGATCGCAAAAAGCGGCCTCGGTAAATTCGAACGAGCATCAAAATGAAAAGATATCGATTTATCGAACAGTTGAGTCTCTGTGCTTACTTGAGCATTTGCAATCGATAATCCAAGTTGGAGTGCCGGACCGGCCGCATCAGATTTTGTTTTAAGATCGAGAACGCCTGACAATGCATTTCCATAACGAGCTGAAAAACCGCCGCTTGAAAAATACATATCCTGAATTGCCGATGTATTGAGTGAGGAAAATAAACCTCCATACGACGATTCAAAGGTATACGGATGATACATTGGCGCCTTATCGATCATTGTTATCGATTCAGTCGGATCGCCGCCGCGGATGTAGAGTTCCGCGCTCTCGGAGACCAGCGTCATTCCGGGCATCGTTTTCAAAGATTGAAAAATATCCGCAGCACCTCCCGGAGTCATATAGATGTCTTGCGCTGAAAGCACCAACCCCTTACCGCTCTCGCTGCTGAATGAACTCGCACTCACGACAACTTCGTTTGTGTGAACTTCGGCATTCTCGAGCACGATTCTCAGTGTGAGTGTCTTTCCTTCCTCAATAATAATTTTTTGTAGGAAGGGTTTATATCCGACACAGGAAGCAGTCAGTTCAAACGAGCCTCGCGAGCGGGGTAAAAAAGTGAAGTCTCCATTTTCTTCCGAGATACATCCATCAAACGTACCGCGGAGAAAAACATTAATGTATGGCAGCGGTTGCCCGTTCTCATCACGGATATTCCCCCGAACTACAGTGTGGGATTGTCCTGTTGAGACCCCAATGAGTACCAACACAAGGAAACACATCATGAATAATTTCCGGATCATAAATTTTCCTTTTCTATTTCTTTGCTGCTAATTTTTGTTCGGCATCCGGAAGAAGTCGATACTTCACCCATCCATGTTCCGGCTCAATTTCTAAAACCCTGTGATAGAATTTGACAGCCGACGTCAAATCATTATTGGCTTCTGCCGCCCTGCCGCTCCAGATCAAAGCATCAAGAAGTCCCCATCGAGGCGCGAGTGAATCACGAACTAATTTCTTCTCTGCCAGCGAAACAGAAGAAGCAAAACTCTCAGCAGCTTTTATAGAGCTCCCGCCAAAAAAAGCAGGACTACCTAATTGAGACTGACCGAGAAACAACCATGCGCGAGGATTCGTTGAGTCTGCATTTACTGCTTCTTCAGAATATCTGTGACTTTTCGGTCCTAAGAATGGACTCTTCATAAAATTTTTTGCTATCTTCATTCCATACACCCCACCGAGTACAGCAGATGCTTCAGATTTCATAACTGAATCTGATTCGATTTTTTCCATTCGTGTTATAGTGCTGTCGGCATATTGATCGAATAAATTGTCATCGTTGTTTCCGAAAGCGTAAGCACACAATCGATATTCACTATATCCGAGAGCGTATGTCACATAAGGATTATCAGGGACTGCAACGGAAGCTTGTTCGAGGATTGCTCGGGCATGCAACAAAAGTTTTTTATCGTTTTTCACGACACCTTGTTCGGTCAAATCGTATCCTGTTGATATAGTCTGGACAAGTAACGACTGCGGATAAGTTTTTGCCACGATAAAGAACAACACGAGTCCTAAAAGAAATACACTGAGATTACGTATCATAGTTCTTTTTCCTTTCATATTAAAGTACTTTGTTATATAAAGTATAGTTATAAAAAAAATGCACTTATTTTTTAATCATTTTTTCAAGTTGTTCGATATATTTTCCAAAGGCCTGTTGTCCTTTCTTGGTGATTGAATACGACGTCGCAGGTTTTCTGTCGACAAAATGTTTTTCCATCTTGACATAACCGCATTCTTCGAGCTTCCGTAGGTGGACACTGAGATTCCCGTCAGTGGTATTCACTTTATCGCGGATATAAGTGAATTCGGCATGTTCGACTGATATCAATAGTGCCATAATCGCAAGCCGGATTCTCGAGTGAATTATTTCATCGAGTTGCTGATAATCAAAGTCCATTATAATTCTTTCACAGCATGTTGACGTCGATATTGACGATTTAGAATTGCTCCGGGGATCACCTGGACGCATATCATCATTACGGCAAAAATGAGCAATGTGTAAAGACCGGGAAAATAAAACATATAAATTGATATTATCCACCAGACATATCCGGCTATTTTAAACCAGCGATATCCGGTAACAAATCCTGTTACGAAATATCCAATTCCCATTACACAAGCCAATACGGCAGTGATGTATAGCGAAGAATAAGCACAGCTCCACGGTCCGATAAATCCTAAAATTGACAATGCCACTCCACACCCAAGCCATATACCACCAATAACCCGATCGGCAAAAAAACTGACCCGTGCTTCTCGCATTTTCCGGTATTCATACCATGTCAGCATCCAACCTAAGCTAATAAGAATCAACCAGACGAATATCGTCCATTCTGTCCGCCACCGAAACAATTCTAAAAAGTATGTTAACAAAAGTCCGGCGGATACTATGATTCCCCATAAGAGAAAATTTAATCCATCATTCTGAATTGTCTTTCGCGATTCCTGAATTACATTTTTAATGTAGTCCAGTTGCTCCTGAGCTTCGTTCGATACCATGGTATATCCTTTTTTTTAACATCCAACAATAATATTATTATAAAGTACTTTATGTTATAAAGTAATATAATGTTTCATTATCGCTTTGTCAAGTGCTTTCAAAAAAATATTTAACCCAAATTTGTCATTAGGAAAAAAATATTTTAAGATTCTGAAGCTTTCTCATATGGTCGGTTCGATACGTCCCTTTTTTATGGCGATTTGAAGGACTACTCACCGACCATGCTGATAAGCCGGTGGTTGAGTAATCCAAATCTGAAAATCAGATTTGGATGTATCGAAACCACTATGGTGATGGTTAATGCTTTATGAATTAATGAGTTATTCTAATGACGGCCATTAGAAAATTCTCTAATGACAAATCTGGGTTTAACCTACTTTGTTGTTAGATGGTATGCCTTGCGAAAAAGATGGGATTAAATTCGATCGAATTAAAAAATTCTTTCCGACATTTTTAAAGAATTGACATGAATATAATCATACTTCCCGTTTGTAAAGTTCATTTATAAAAAAATACCTCCTGCTCAAACAGACACAGAAGGTATTAATCTCAATCTAATCCTTAACCTAAACCTTTTGTTACTTCTCCAAGCTCTTGATCCTTATGTTCCCTCCCGAAGACCGAAGTGTTATTAATTTTCCACCGCCATTGATTGATCCGCGCAACTCGGACTCTTCCGTCTTCCCCTGAATTGTGATTGGTAAATCGCACGTCACTACACCGCCGGATGTTTCGGCGTCGACTTCTGCAGTAACGGATTTTTCAATTTCTAGCGTGACATTTCCCCCCGAAGTCCGTAGTTTTGCTCCTTCATTTTTCCCGATTATCCGCGTAAATACATTTCCTCCGGATGTTTCACCGTCGATATACCCGCTCACATCCGCGATATGCAGGTTGCCGCCTGATGTTGAAACCGTCACACCACAAATGGCCTTTTCTATCCAAACGTCTCCTCCCGATGTATGTCCGTCAAGAGAGCTACTGATACGTTTTGCGCTTATTGTTCCGCCGGATGTTTGAATGTGTGATTTTCCCCCGATGTCTTCGATCGTCACATTCCCACCCGAAGTGGATGCGTTGAGAGATGAATCGATGGTATGAACTCTCACATCGCCGCCGGATGTCTCGAGTTTAACCAAAGTGCGTCTTGGAACTTTGACGATAAATTCGGCATCAAGATTCCAATCCCCGAAAAACCACTTGCCGTTATGTTTAGATTCTCCCCGGATTGATATTCGAGATGCGGATGTATCGAATGAAATAGTAAAGTTTTCAAGTTCTCGTGCATTTCCCTTGAGATGCACATCAGCGTTCACTTCTTCTTTATCCCATCCTTCTACAGAAATAGTGCCGACATCTGTTTTTAAATCAAACGTCCCGCCGGATTTAAATGAGAAACTTCTCTCCCATTTTTTACTGTCGCTGCTCTCCGTCCAATTATTGCTCTCCTCCCATTTTGACGACCGGTGTGAACTTGCGTACGCTATTACTCCCCAGATGAAGAGAGCTGTTATACCAAAAAAAAAGACAAGACGAATTATAATGGATAATGGTTTCATACTTCGACCTCCTGGCAATGTTCTCTCTTCACTAACGGAAATCGAGGCAAAAAGTTTCACAATTGCGGGCGTTGATCCTTGTTTTCGGACTTCACACCAATCACATCACATTCCGGTTGCGCATAGATATACGCATCCTGAACAACAAACACTTTTTCATATTGACGTCCTTGTTGCATCAAAGAAACGAGTCCTTCTCGAATTGGCAATCGTTTTCCTTCAGCAGTAAACACAAGGGAACCTACACCAATCAAAAATGATAATACAAGGACAGCCGCGATCGGAAATGAAAGTGCTATTTGCCGGCGCCAGAAAGGTATCTTCACGGCTGGAGGATCAATTTTACCAATTGTATAGACATTCTTCCGAACCTTCAGTTCCTCGAAGACCATGCTGTCAAGTTCCGGAGGGTATTCAATTTGATCCTGTTGTTTCGCGACTTTAAATTTCATAATGACATCAAGAAACTCCTCACATTCATCGCACAGTGCGAGATGTTTAAATAATTGATGCTGCGAGTCCTGATCCAATTCTGTATCGACAAACATGTTGATCATTTCATGATATTGTTTGCAATTCCGATGTGAACGCTTGCTGTTCATTTCAGATCGCTCCTCTCTATAAATACTGGTTTCAATTTTTCCACTAATTCTTTCCGCGCTTTGAATAATTTTGCTTTCACGGCCGAGACTGTCGTCCCAATCACTTCCGATATTTCCTGGTATGAAAGTCCCTGATAATCACGGAGCACAACAACTTCCCTGTAATCGGATTTCAAAGCATCGATAAATGCGCGAACGATCGCGAGATCATCGTTTCGTTCAATAGATTGCATGAGTGAATCAGCCTGCATAGCTTCTTCAAAGTGGTCATCATCGATCACAGTCGTTTTCTTCCGATCGCGATAAAACGTCATGCATTGGTTCCGTGCAATCATAAATAACCATGCTCGAAAATTCGCAGGCTGGGCTAGTTGAAGACGATGTTCATACATTCTAAGAAACACCTCTTGTATGATATCCTTAACATTATCTTCGTCTCCCACCATCTTGAAGCAAAAAGCGTATACTTGCTTTTTATATCTGTTATAGAGCGCTGCATAAGCCAGATCGTCGCCTTTTTGAAAATCTCGAACCAAATCTTCTTCCGATGTACGCATCGTACCTCTTCAAGATTTATGATTTATTGCGCTCGCCTCGCTTCTTTCATTTGCTTTCTGCGCTCGCTCGGCAAAGCAGGCTCTTCTTCATATATTAGACACGAAATGCCATAAAAAGTTTCTGCTTATCATTATCAAAATCTTGATATTACAGTATCAATTCATGGACTGCTTAGAAAATAAGCACATAATATGTTATTATACAACGAATTAAGGAATAAACAAAATTTGTAGGGGTGACAATTTAGAGCAAGAAAAAAGAGATTTTAGTTCAACATTTGGAATCGGCCTGCTCCAAACGCATGTGGCATTAAAGCCTCTTCAGACCTGTGTCGAATAACAAAAAAATGTGTGGCACAAAATCTTCGCCATCCAACATTCCGCCTACGCTCCGCTTCGGTGAACAGATCGGCAGACAAAGTGGTGATCGAATACTTTTGTTCTGCTTCGCAGTCCAAAAGTACCATCGTCCCGACAAAGTCGGGACTCAGGCCTGCGACCTTACGCGCCTGCCCGCCTTTGTGGGCGATGTAGGGCTCGAACCTACGACCTTACGCGTGTGAGGCGTACGCTCTAGACCAACTGAGCTAATCGCCCAAAAACATTCTTTTTTGCCTTGGGCTGAGTCCCAAATTTCCATTTCAAATATAGTTATTGTAGGTCGGATTGTCAATCCGACCTGCAGCAAATCAGGTTGCAGCAGTCACATCAAATACTCTCACTGGCAATACCATCGTATTAAGTCCGGCAAATTGTAGTCGGCGCTGGAACTGATTGGCTGTCTCGTTGTGTAAAATGCGCTGATACCAGTGTTCTTTTTCAAAAATCAATTTCCCGGTGAAAAACACCGAGCGGGGAAATTCCTTTTCTATAGAGACACTCAACGCTTCCGCCTCTTCCAGAACTTCAGTTCCAACATTCATCCTGTACGATGCGGCATAGCCGAATTGAGTGGCAAGCTTCACATACTGTTTGAGTGCGTGTTCGGTATTCTCCTGCCCCTTTTCCAATTCATCAATACCCTTCAGCGTTCCCGCATCGACAACACTTACTGAAACGAAGATGACATTCTTAAAATGATTTGGGAATAATCGATGGATCGAGAGAAACGAATGTATTCCCAAGCCGCCGTAACCTCCCACCAGCAAAACTGCCGTCGGTTGTTTCTGATCAAGAGGTTTTGGATTTACATCTTCACCCAATGGAAGATCTTTCAACACTTCATCAAGACGCTGTAAGTGAATCATCACCTTATCATAGTGACGTCGGATGATGAAACAGAGACCGATGAGGATCGATGTGAGAACCAGAGTTACCCATCCTCCTTCGCCAAACTTTTCAAAAAGGTTTACCATAAGAATTGATAAACATAGAACAAGACCAATAATATGGATTGTAATATGCTTATACCAATCGGGATATTTAAGCCGGTTTTTAATCCAATAACGTACCATCCCCATCTCGGAAAGCGAGAATGTCAGAAACACATTGATAGAATACATCAGAATAAGAGTCGAGGTTTGTCCGCCTGTCCAAAAAAGAATTACAAGCGCGGCGGTAGAAATTAGGATCACACCGTTCTGCATCGACAACCGATCGGACAGTGTCGCAAATCTGCGCGGAAGCCATGAATCGATCGACATGTTCGACATAATACGCGGTCCATCGATAAATCCAGTTTGCGCAGCCACGAATAAAAACAGCGCTTCACCAGCTAATGTCAACGCTACAAAAAAACTTCCTATCGGAAATGATCCGAGATTCCAGCTCCCGGCAAAACGGTTGAGGAGAACCGCATTCATCGTCTTACCTTCTTCCGGAGTCACATTGAAAAGTAAGTAACAGAAATAAATACCACATGCGGTTATCGCCAGCGAAGAAGCCAGATAAACCATGGTGCGTTTTGCAGTATGAACTTTTGGTTCCCGCATAACCTGGATACCATTCGACACAGCCTCTATGCCTGTGTATGTTCCTGCACCCATCGAATATCCGCGGATGAACAATGCAAAAATACCCATGAGACCGATGGTTTGCATATCGGTGCGATATCCTTGTTGGACATTTTGAACAACTTGTCCCATCTCGAAGAAATGACCGCCGATTCCGCCAAAGATTAAAATAATATGCGTAATCAAAAACAACATGAAGATAGGCATCAAAATAGTAACCGATTCCTTAACTCCCCTCAGATTAAGAACCATCAGTCCAAGAATAACAATCGAAACAGCAAAAAGTTTATAATGCACAAATGACGGCGGAAAGATACTGAAAATCTGATCGATTCCCGACGCCACTGATACCGAAATTGTCAGCACATAATCAACCAGCAATGCAGAGCCGGAAACAACCCCATACTTCGGTCCTAAAAGTTTGCTCGCGACAAGATATCCGCCGCCGCCGAATGGAAAGTGCTCGATGATGCGCGAATAAGCATACGAAATAATAAAGACTGTAAATAACGTAGCCAGTCCAAGTCCGATCGCAATATATGGATGACCGACAATAGCCCTGAATGCTTCATCGGGACCATACGATGATGATGAAAGCCCATCGGCCCCCAGGCCAACCCACGCAAGAAATGCTATAAGAGAAATTTTATGAAAAACATGCGGATCATGAATGTTTCGTGGCGCGCCAAAAAAAATATGCCGTAATCGTTTTGTTATACTTGGAGGTTCGTGTAGTAGATCTGAGTTTTTATCATTCGTTCGTAATTCTGATTCCATGAAGTTCCCGCACTGTTCAACAAGATTAAATAGAATCTTTTAATTAATCAAAATGAACGACAATGTCAAACTCCAACAATAATGTTTCATTTTCATGATGTTTTTGTGAACCATTCTTGCTATCTTCCAAACAATATTTTCTTAAATATCATTATTGCAAGAGGGCTTGATGAAAACAGAAAGCGCACTCGATCGTTTCCTCCGGTATGTGAAAATTGATACACAATCGGATGAAGATTCGACGACTTACCCCAGTACACACAAACAATTCGACCTCCTCAACCTTCTTTTAAAAGAACTTCAGGATCTCGGCATAACAAGTGCTCGGATCGATAAGCATGGATATGTCACCGCTTCAATCGCTTCGAACATCCCGCTAACTCATCCGGCATACAATAAAGTACCAAAGGTCGGATTGATCGCACATGTAGATACTTCACCCTCGGCAAGCGGCGCGAATGTACAGCCGCAGGTGATTGAAAAATACTCTGGCGGCGATATTGTTCTTCCCGGAGACACTTCGGTCATCATCAAGGAATCTGAAAATCCTGAATTGAAAAATAATTTGGGCAAGATGATTATAACTTCCGACGGGACAACATTACTCGGCGCAGATGATAAAGCCGGACTTGCGATAATTATGACAGTCGCTCAAAACCTTATTAACAACCCTTCTATTATTCATGGTGAAATTAAAATCGGCTTCACACCGGATGAAGAAGTCGGCGGCGGCACAAAATATTTCGACATTAAAGAGTTCGGCGCCGATGTCGCTTACACTATCGACGGTGATACTCCCGGTGAATTGAATAAAGAAACCTTCAGCGCAAACAGCGCGACTATTACGATCAGTGGAAGAAATATTCATCCCGGCTCGGCAAAAAATATCATGGTGAATTCCCTGCGCGCGCTTGCAGATATTATCATAAGAACGCCAAAAGACATGGCGCCAGAAACTACTGAAGGTTATGAGCCTTACATCCATCCACACTTCGCGCATGGTGAAGAAGCGCAATCGACCATTAAATTTCTCCTCCGCGATTTTAAAACGGAAGGATTGAAAAAGCAGGAGGATATACTTCAAAAAATTATCGCTGAAGTACAACCCTTGCATCCTAAAGCAAAAATAGAATTGAAGATTACCGAACAATATCGCAATATGCATGAAGGTTTAAAAAATCACCCGCTCGTCACCGAATGCTTGTGGGAAGCGACACAACGAGCCGGACTCGATCCAAAATGGGTTCCCATTCGCGGCGGCACGGATGGTTCGCGTTTGACAGAAAACGGGTTGCCTACACCGAACATTTTCACCGGAGGAAAAAATTATCATAGTACAACCGAATGGCTTTCGGTGGAAGGAATGATGAAATCGGTCGAAACAACGTTGAACTTACTCCAGATTTGGATCGAAAAGTGCAGTTGAGAATCGGAAGAAAGGGAAATAAAAAATGGAACAACAAACGGCTGTGAAGGGATTACCTGAAAATGCTTACAAAGAACTTGCACCGGGAGTGGAATATCGCCCGATCATGAATCCGAAAGGATCTCCTCGGGAAGTAACTCCTTATTCAGTGTTTTGGGGTTTAGTGATGGCAGTTTTTTTCTCAGCCGCGGCGGCTTATTCCGGATTAAAAATCGGACAAGTGTTCGAAGCTGCAATTCCAATTGCCATTCTCGCAGTCGGACTTTCCACCATTTCAAAAAAAAATAATGCTCTTGGTCAAAATGTCATCATTCAATCCATCGGCGCTTGTTCGGGCAATCTCGTGGCTGGCGCAATTTTTACGATACCGGCTTTATATATTTTAGATCTTCCGGCAACATTCTATCAATTATTCTTCGCCTCAGCGCTTGGTGGTTTTTTAGGAATCCTCTTTCTCATTCCCTTCAGAAAATATTTTGTGAAAGATATGCACGGGAAATTTCCGTTCCCCGAAGCAACCGCAACGACTGAAATTCTTGTGGCAGGTGAAAAAGGAGGAGCACAGGCTGGAGTACTTGTTGTCAGCGGACTCATCGGCGGATTTTTCGATTTTGCATTCAGTTCCATCGGAACCTGGTCCGAAGTTATAACCTCACGAATGTTTTCATTCGGTGGCATGATTGCAGATAAAGTAAAAGTTGTGTTTAAGCTGGATGTTTCTTCGATGATTCTCGGTATCGGTTACATAATCGGCCTTAGGTATTCGGCGATCATGGCAGCCGGCTCGCTGCTCTCCTGGTTCGTGTTGATTCCTCTATTCTTCGAAATCGGGCATTCGTTGCAAATGCCGTTATACGGAACCGTGCAAAAATTAATCTCTACAATGTCGCCCGAAGAAATATTTAGAAATTACGTACGGCATATCGGTATAGGCGGCATTGCAATGGCCGGCATCATCGGAATTTTGAAATCGTCGAAAATTATTGCTGGAGCGTTCTCTCTTGCATATCGCGAGATATTTGGCAAGATATCCGCGCAACAGAAGAAAACAGTTCGATGGCAAACAGACATCAAGATGCTGTTCGTTGTCACTTTAATTCTGCTGACAGCAATATTGATCTTCGTTTTCTTTTATGCGGGAGTTGTATTCAATCCGTGGCATGCACTTGTCGGCCTGTTGATTGTGATGATAATTTCGTTCCTGTTTACCACAGTTGCCGCAAATGCAATCGCGATCGTCGGAACAAATCCTGTTTCGGGCATGACGTTGATGACTCTCATCCTCTCATCATTCGTCCTTGTTCAAATCGGACTATCGGGCACATCGGGAATGATAAACGCACTTGTGATCGGCGGAGTCGTTTGCACTGCGCTTGCCACGGCTGGAGGATTTATCACGGACTTGAAGATCGGTTATTGGCTCGGCTCGACGCCAAAGAAACAAGAAAGCTGGAAATTTTTAGGAGTGACCGCTTCCGCGGCGACAGTCGGATTAGTGATTATGGTATTGAATGCCACGTACGGTTTTAAGAGCGGCGGTTTGGTAGCGCCTCAGGCAAATGCAATGGCCGCAGTCATTCAGCCGCTTATGTCGAACGCACAAGTGCCGTGGATGCTCTATTTCGTCGGTGCAGTGATCTCTGTTATTCTTTCAATGATCGGAGTGTCGCCACTCGCATTTATGCTCGGCGTTTATATTCCAATCGAATTGAACACACCGTTATTAGTCGGAGGTTTGATCGCACATTTCGTCGGCACTAGATCGAAGAATGAAAAGTTGAACACTGCCCGTTCATCGCGTGGAACGCTGATTGCATCTGGTTTCATAGCAGGCGGCTCGCTCTTTGGAGTATTTGGCGCATTTTTAAAATTTGGATTCACTTATTTTAAAATGCAGGATTGGTATCTGACATCCTGGGCAGAATCGCAATCCGCCGAAATTCTCGGCCTGATTGCTTTTTGTGCACTCCTCGCATACATGTATTGGGATTCGATGAGGGGTAAAATTGAAGAGTGAGAAAGAGTAAGGTTGAGGAAAAGGAGAAGGTTCAGGTTTAGATAGAGCCTTATCGAAACGATATATTAGAAAAAAAGAACTAAGAAAAAATTCTTCCACTCTAAATTCATTACAGAGTGAATACATCTAATGTTCCAGATCAGGAATCAACTTATGATTTCTCATTTAGAAGCTGTTCGATCTTTTCGACTAATTCCTTATCCGTAGGTTTAACCGAAGACAAATATTTTGCTTTCACTTCTCCATCTCGACCGATGAGATATTTCTGGAAATTCCATTTAATATCTCCGGGAAACGGTGAATCAGTTGTGAGATATTTATACAACGGATGCTGATCTTCTCCTGAAACACTAATTTTTGAAAACATATCGAATGTTACGTTGTACTTTGTCGAACAGAATTTTTTAATTTCCTGATCGCTGCCGGGTTCCTGACCTCGAAAATTATTCGCCGGAAATCCGAGAATTATAAAACCACGATCTTTGTATTTTTCATACAAATGTTCCAGTCCTTCATATTGCGGTGTATAGCCGCATAACGAAGCCACGTTCACAACAAGCACCACTTTCCCTTTATAATCGGATAATTGCCTCTGTTGTCCTTCAATTGTTTTCATTACAAAAGAATAAAACTTCGGCGATGCAGTTTTTCTGTTTGAGCTTCAATCATATTCCACTCTCCAAAAAATAACAAAATAAATACGCTCAGATATTTCATCACATCCATCTCCTTTTTGCTATTAAACATCCGAGATCTTCAAATAATTCCGGATGAAAAAGAATTACTATGAATTATCACATTTATCCAAAATAAAATCTCCGGAAAAACGATATCTTATTATTACAAGATATAAAAGACAAGCCACAAACCGGAGCAAGATAAATCACATACCGGCATAAATATTCTTTCATAAATGGTTGATTATATCGATTTGAGATTCTATGAATACTTATTTCCTAAACTCCGGTATATTTTGTATAGCAATGATCTCAATTTATAGATCAATACTTCAGGATTGGCCGGCGACTAAAATAGAGATAACCATTGTAATTTTTCTTAACTATTAGAAAATTAGGGTTGTATAGCCAATAGAACCGGCTTTGAAGATAGGAATCGATCCCTCAACATTAGGCAAGGTGGCAAGGAAAAACAAAAAAAGGGAAATAAAAAAAGGTTGAGCATCATCGGAGCGGCCATGCGGCCGCCCCGATGCTTGTCAGTAGATATCAACTGATACTGTAGAGTAGGACAATAGTGCAGTGATGTACAGACTCTGTGAGCCCCGACCGTTTCTTTCCTTTCGGAAAAGTGTCCCTCTCAAGCAAGCCATCATCCTGTTATCCTATTGAACCCTCGTCAAACCGTACGTGAGGTTTTCCCTCATACGGCTTTCCTGAAAGCTTAACATACTACGGTGAAAGTCGTGCAACGTGGTAATCATTGAATAGTCCAAGTTGACCATAAAGATATTCCGACGTCAACTTACCCCATCCATATCCACGTCTCCCTCTACGTCGCCAAACAACATGCCGAATCCGTTTATTAACATAATTCGCCAGATCGTGCAATGCCGATGATCCATGTCCTAACCTGAAATATCCCATCCATCCACATAGATAGCGGTTCAGATTATTCACCTGCTCCTTCACTCTTAGTGGAATTGAATGGTGAACATATTTCCGTACTGTAGCACGGAAGCGTTCCTGACTTTTCGGATTTGGGTACACCAGTATCATACGAGTGCCGGTCTTTCTGCTTCTGGCATTATGAAATCGGAATCCTAAGAAGTCAACACTCATTCCTGTATTAAGCTTGAGTGTGCGTGTCTTCTCAGTGTTCAGGTGCAATCCCAGCCGCTCCAAATAGTGCTTTAGGATACCTACACCCTCTTCCAGATTCCGTTGTGCCAGAATCATCATGTCATCTGCATACCGTACAAGATGGATGGAACCATTTCTGATTGTTCCAAGTCCTTCTCGCTTGAACGCATGATCTACTGGATTCAAATAAATATTTGCCAGTAACGGACTGATAACTCCTCCCTGAGGTGTGCCTTGTTTACTCTGGCGATGCTGGCCATCTTCGACATAGCCACAGCTTAACCACTGATGTATTACTCGTAGAATCTCGCCATCCGATATTCGTCGGGCTACAAGTTTCATAAGTTTGCCGTGATCTACCGTGTCAAAGTATTTCTCCAAATCTACATCGTAAATTTCAACACATCCCCAGTTCAGATATTTGTATATTTCCCGTATCGCATCATGCGCGCTCTTCTCCGGCCTGAATCCATAACTTGAGTCGGCAAAATCCGACTCAAAGATCGGCTCCAGCATAAACAAGAACGCTGTCTGAATCACACGATCACGAATGGTTGGTATGCCCAATGGACGTTGCTTTCCATTCGCTTTCGGAATATATACTCGCCGTACCGGTTTCGGCACATAACGACGTTCCTTCATCTCAAGCTGAAGTTCTGCAAGATAGTCTTCGATTCCCTTCTTCTCAATATCCTCGAAGGTCTCTCCGTCTACCCCGCTTGCTCCACCATTGGCTTTCACCTTGCGATAAGCTTCAGCCAATACATCTGCACGATAGGTCTTATCGTACAAACTGTAGAACCGAAACCTCGGCTCCTCTTTCGCCTTTGCATGCAACTTCTTCTGAAACTCCCGAAGCCACTCTGTGTTTGGTAGCTCACGCAATACACGCTCCTTTGTTTCTTTGTAAGTTTTCTTTCAGCAGGAGCCCTTCCCTCTGTCGTGTTTCCACGTCTTCATCGGTACTACGACTCCATCCGCCACCCTGCCATCTCCCCTCTCTTTCGTTTCCTTATAAGAGGGCTCTTCTCCATCTTTCTTTTTCTTCTGGGACAGCGAGGGCTTCCCAAGTCCCATTCCTGTTCTTTCCAGCCATGTCGTCGCTCATACCCCGGAGGTGACACATGATCGTATTCTCTCTATTCTCGATCAATTGTTAATGACTTCGCCCATAAAATAGGGACTCGTCCACCTCAACTTGTCTTTACGAGGCTACCTGTGCCTTCACATATTGTTACGACCTGGTTGTTTGCATAGCACCCTTTAAGGTTACATTGTCGAGTCGCTTAGCATGAAACCGTTTCCCGTCTCATACCGACTCCTTGCTACGTGGCGTTCAGAGTTTCACCACGGTCAGGACTTAGAGTAGAGCGCCCTCCCTCTTCACCTGACAAGATCAGGAATAGTTTACCTTGGCGCTCATTTCAACAATACTAACTTTTTTGTATCGGTAAATGAGCCCGCCTGCAAACGATAAAAATAAATTCCGCTTGCAAAACCCTGGGCGTTCCATTGCCGAGAATAATTTCCCGCTGCTAGTTCTTCTGATACAATTGTCGTCACTTCCCTTCCAAGAATATCAAACACCTTCAGCGACACGTATGATTTTAACGGAAGCCGAAATGAAATTTTTGTCACAGGATTGAATGGGTTAGGATAATTCTGTAATAACTTAAAAGTTTTCAGTTCCTGAGAAAGCTTACCAGATATACCTGTTGTGAGAATTGCTGAAGCATAAATTTTCAGATCTCTTAGAATTCCGTTAAAAGCTGTCCCATTGGATAAATTTGAAATGCTGAAAGTCCGGTCATGTTCAGACCCGTGAGCAATAGTATATTGGGCAGTGCACGCCAATACTCCATCCAAATATAGATGCGCTATGGCCGTAGAGCTATCATAATCAAGTGCAGCTTCATGCCAAGTATTACTGGAGTAGTGCAAGGTGCTATTCTGGATGTTGGTGTTGTTGTACAAAAGCGATATAGTGCTATCAGACATTAAGAGTATCCCAATCCATCTCCAATCATCTCCGCCTACAATAACAGGTTTCTGGTGTTCCGAGACACTTGGGATAGTACTCACCTTGAATTTAACTGTGACATAGAATAAACGAAAAATCGACCCGGGTAAAATCGGAGTTTCAGCTTGACACCCTGTATAGTTCCCATTACAATAGATACCTCCATCTTGGAAAGGCGCGTTGACAAGAACCATCTTACCATAATTCCCTGTAGAGTCATCGGGATTTAAGTCTAGTGGATAATATGCCAACAGGTCTTTCTGCTGTGGAATCGATTGACTCATTTTAGTCATGTAATCGACCATATTGAGAAAGAGTAATTTGCCGGTTTGAGTCATGTTCGAAGGTGGAGCAGAGAATCCCCAAAGAAAATATTTTGTTTTTTCTTGAACTAAAGCATAATGGTTATGGCTGGTATCGTTCATCTCGCGACCCAATAGATTTACGTTAATAGGTGGAACTGGTATATAGATTCCTACCTCGTTGACTGGAGCGTTGTATAATGTAACGATTGAATCTGGTGGGATTGTGATGGAATTAGGAGTGTTAAATATTGTATGCAGAGGTTGAACGGCAACAACCTTATAATTTGGACCATGCCATCCGTTAGCCCAGCCAATTTTGAGTGAAAGTCTACCGAAATACGCATATCCGCCTTCACCAAGACCGATGATTGGTTTGGCCGAGTTATCTATTGCTCCTACCAGAGAAGAATCTCCCCACAAATTAAGTGATCCCGTACCGTCTCCGATAAAGATTGCATTGTAGGAAGAATAATCTGCACTAAGAGCTTCGCTCATCTTTATCAAGGTTGTAGAATATCCACTTGAATCCAAAAATGACCTATAAGTAATCGCGGCGCTCGAGTCAGGTGACGAATTCGAATTGAAAATGTAAGCGATTTTTATTGTTTGATTCATCCTAATCATATAATCGACAATATTAAGGAATAGTAATTTGCCGGTTTGAGTCATACTTGATGGTGGATCGGAGAATCCCCAAAGAAAATATTTTGTTCTTTCTTGAACTAAAGGATAATGACTACGACTGCTATCGGTCGCTTCGCAACCCAGCAAATTGACATTAGGAGCTGGCGCCGGGACATTGATCCCCACTTCGTTGCCTGGAATATTATATAATGTAACGATTGAATCTAAAGGGACTGCGATGGAATTCGGAATATTGAAAATGGTATGTTGAGGCTGAACAACAACGATCCTGTTATTTGGACCGTGCCAACCATTGCCGTAACCAATCCTCAACGAAAGTTTGCCAAAATATGCGTAACCTCCTTCACCAAGACCTATAATTGGCTTACCAAAACTACTAATCGCTGCCACTGATGATGTATCTCCCCATGAATTAAGCGACCCTGTCCCGTCCGAAATCAAGATTGCACTGTAGGAAGAAAAATCGGTACTCGGAACATTGCTCATTTCTATCACGTATGTGGAGTATCCGTTTGAATCCAGGTAAGATTTGAATTCAATTGCAGCGCCCAAATCGGACGGTGATGTTGAAGAATAGATGTAAGCAATCTTTGCTGTCTGAGCAGCGCTCATGCACACAAGAAAAAGAAATAATAATATTGTAAAAAAGTATTTCATATCCACCTCCTCGTACGTTTGTTTTTTTTAAATATAAAATGAATTATTGCTCTCTAACCGATAGAAACATATTCTACTTTCAACTGTTCACATCAATTGTAACGTATGAGTGAAAACCGTTTGCAATAAATTGACATACTTTAATTTTTCTCCTTTCGTTTTTATAATTATTAACGTTTATTTGAAAAGAAATGAATTGAAATAATCATAATCTTCCTTCATCAATTCAGTATTTGTTATACATAATTGCAGATGCCGTAAATAAAAACAAGGGCCCAACGATATTAGTAGCATCTCCTCATCCCACGAGTTCCGTTCTTTTCAATGTACATGCAAGTATCAATTATGCCCAAAATTCAGCGGAACAGAATATGCTTCCCAAATAGTCGTGAGAAGTAAAAGAAATTGGGTATAAAATGCAATACGCTACATCACACTTTTCCAAAATAAATATTTGAAAAATCGTTTTGGTCAACATAATTCGATTTTAATTACGTCATTGCCAATAATTCATCGTCAGAAACGGTGTTTTTCTGATGTTTTTAATAATCCTGTCGCAAGCTCACGTATATTCTTCGACGCTCCGCCGGCCTCGTGGTACTGCAATTCGTTAAATCTCCAGCGCCACTTCCTTCAGATTCGGTACCTGCAGCATCGACGGCCGGTCGCGCGGATCTATAAAGACTCTGCTTCCTGCCTGATTGAATCGATATCTCTTTCCTGATGCTAAACCGAGCACGGTCATTCCAGTCTTCCCGAAATATTCAAAGCAGACGACGAATTGCTTTTGATTCATTTGTGCAGTATGTGCAGCTGGCGATGCGACACGATGCGTGCGATACAACATCGCCCCATTGCCATTTGCTCTCTTCTGACCACAACATGACATATGGCTACTCCTTTTCTTCATAATAAATAGATGGTGTTTTTTCGTTGTTCCTTCCGATGATGCGTTCGATGATGATCGCGCCGGCAGACATCGATAACCATAACATTGATCTTTCTCTCCAACCGATTCCGATCCACAATGCGAACGGAATGGAAATCCACAAACTCAAACAGAGAAAACAATCTAATAATTTCCCAAAGACTCCATCACCGATGCTATGACGAAATCGGACGATTACATCCCACGGTCCGTCTTCGGCATTGAACAGATGCGTGATGCGCCAGACGGAAAGAATCCCGAGTATCAACCAGTAAAAATTCATCCTTCGTCTCCGTAATAATATCGGGACTGATCAATTATTTTTTCCTATGAAACAATATATCTGTTGATCAGCCCCGATAATGTTCATACAGTTATACCGTGATCATGAAACTGTATTCGGTATAGTTAGTTTGATTCCACAAACTATGATCGCATCCTACAATCGTTCGTTTGTGTGCTCGAAGTTCGAGCTGATAGCAGCACGACTCCGGAAATACCAGATGAGCCGGAACCCGCAGCCGTATCGCTCCCCCAGCCCAGATCGGCGCAACTGCCCCTGCAACACGAGCATTGGCATACGACGGACCAACTTGCAACGCTGCCGGTACCGGTGCGCCGCCAAGCGGTATCATCGTAACGCCGGGCAGACCCAACACATTGATCGACAGATTGATTGCATAAGTTGCATTCAATGTGAATAATCCGAGATGTCCTTCCGGATCGTAAGCAAAGAAATCGATCTCCAATAAATCTGTGTTCGATATGGCATTGGTCGAGCATGCCCCGACTTGAGATTCCGTTCCATCATTATGAATTATCTTGACGGAGGTGATGTTCGTATCCGGTTCCATCGTGCAGTAGTGAATCCCGCCGCATGGATGATCGGGCGTACTTGGCGGATGGCCGCTTCCTGTGCCGATGATCCGGTTGTCGATTTGCAATACGAGATTACCTGCATGATTCGTATTACAAACTGGAAGAATTTGTTCATTGACAAGATGGCCGCCAACCAGTTTGTATCCCTTTACACGAAGGTGATACGATCCGTTGAGGAATGGCGATTCCGTCAACCAGTTCATCAACGAAAGATAATTATCCGCCATCCAGAATTGCGTAGCGTTCCACGCAAGAGGATTGTGTGTTGCTTCATAATGCTCGATGCTTTCGAAGACGAGTTTCCCATCGATCATGTGGAGGAATGGAACTCCCACAAATGAAGTGGTCGCAGGAATGAAATACATACGCGGAATATCGCCCACGCTCGAAGCCGGAAGATCGTTCCACGTCACACCATTATCCTGAGACAATTCAAATCGATAATAATCGACATTATTGCCAACCTGTCCCTGGATCAACACATTTCCTCCATACGGACGATCGCCGTATGCTGAAATAGCATTTGGACTCTGGAATCCTGCCGGTGTTGCAGGCGCGCCCAAATTTCCACCGATGGTGTTGATATCATCCCAGCAAACATTCGTCATGACTACGCATGTACCATCCGGCCTGTCGCCGCCGCCAAGGCAGCATGCTTTATCATTTGCTACCAAAGTGACATTGAGTGTAGTGGGAATATCCCAACGTGTGTCGCTGATATTTTCATCAACGATCACTGTTCCCGGTAATTCACAATTTTGTGTCACGCGGAAGATGATGTCCGGTGTGCAATCCCACCACGGACGCCACGGCCACCACGGCCAAATTCGCAAGCGCTCGAGTGCAGGAATCTTCGGAACGAGATTAAGAATTTTATCGCGAGAGATTTCAAGGAAGGAAGGATCGACCGGAAGTTTTTTTACTTCAGCCAATTCCTGTTTTCCGGATGCAAGAAGGCTTTTTGTTTTTTCGATGTTTGATATAAGCTGGAGTGAATTGAATTCATCTTCACCAATAAGTTGTTTGAAGAAATTGAGGTCCGGTGCTGGATCCGGTATCGGAATCGGATGCGGGAACGGCACCCGTTGTAATTCTGGAATGATAATATCGGCCAAGGACGGCTCCAGTTCCCAATAGCGGCGATTCCACCACCACCATGGATACCAACCGCAGCACCATCGGAATTTTATTTCGAATGCGCCGTTGACATCTGTCGTGGCACATCCGACAACCTGCTTACTGATCCACCACCACCATGCATCGATGTCGTATGCACATACATTCGCACCGGGAACCGGTTTTCCATCCTGACACAGAACCCGGCCGTGAATTGTAAACGTGCGGCACCAACGCAACCACCAAAACCAATAATATGGTGGAATGATGATTGGTTGAAGTTTTATTTCTTTTGCATTACTAAACTGCCGCTCGGAAATCGAAACGTTCAGCGTTTGCATTCCGAGTAATTCATCATCGGTTGCCGATTCGGGCCCAACGATTGCTTTGACTTCTTTCGCATCTTCCGGAACGCCGAGAGATGCGACACCTCTCCCGTTCGCATCAAGTTTAACAACACCGGAATCGAGTATTGTCTCGCCCTGAACGAGCACGACCTTGAGTTGTTGTTCGGGTTTGAAATCTTCGATGCCTGACGCATCGAGTGGAATTTCGAGCCGGAAAGCATTGGCGGATTTTCCGCCTTTTGTTGGTGCATTCATGTTACGTCCTCCTTAAATGTGAGATGGTTTATGGTATTTACTTCCTACATATTGAAATAATTCACCTCCTTCGATCGATAGATGCAGATTGATAGTAAAATGAAAAATGAAGCGACAATTATGGAATATTTTTTTGATCACGCTTTGCATAAGCAACTTGAAAGATTCTTGGCGTATCTTTCTCATGCAAGAGCCGAGGAGGCGTACAACGACACTATTTCATATTCATACGATGCAAGTAAACCGATACCTTAACGTCATGGCACTCCGTGCCGGACTCCAAATGAGTAAAAAGAACAATTCGTTCTTCGTCCTCAGATCCTCTAAACTGCTTCTATTGTAATGTCAGGGTGAGAAATAAAAAGTTACAAGAATAATTCGTAATATTTGACGTTAGGTATTTAGTAAGTTTTTATTGGCAATGAATTAGTTCGAGATGAATAAAAAACATTCTAAGTTCATTATAATAAAATGCTACATTCAACGAGCAAGTGCAACAGAAGACCTAAAGACTTCGTTGGGTGTTTTGAATGATAATGATTTTCTTGGTCTATTGTTAAGTTGTCGCTCAAGTTTTTTTATATGATTAATAGAAACAGTATCAAATTTTGTTTTCTTAGGAAAGACACGACGGATGAGACCGATGGTGTTCTCAACTGTGCCCTTTTCCCAACTGTGAAAGGGTTCGCAGAAGAATGATCGCGTACCGAGTACTTTGTTGACTTGAACATGTTGAACATTTTCTTTGCCGTTGTCATAGGTAATCGTTCGTCGAGCCATTTTGGGATACTGTGAAAGTCTTCTGTTGAGCGCAGAACGTGTAGCTTGTGCAGTACACCCGTCGATCTTAGTAATTTTGGTCAAGCGCGTTTTACGTTCAACGACGACATGGAGAGCAGCTTTGCTATGACGAGCAATCACTGTATCGCTCTCCCAGTGTCCAAGTTGGCGTCGCTGCTGAACCATTTCGGGACGATGCAGAATAGATATTCTCTCGGGAATATGGGAATCTCGATGAGTATGGCGGTGCCCTTTGATTTGACGGCGTTTATGAGCTCGCGGCAGGTACGGCACTAAATTTTCGACCTGTCGGCTTTCTGGAGAATAGATATATTGGTAAATAGCTTCGTGACTGATCCGTAAGCCCGGAAGCTGTTGCGGTAAACGTCCTGCGATTTGTTCGGGGGACCACCCAGCTCGAAGCTTGCGTTTGACGTACGAGCGAATTTTTGTATCCTTGAGTCGAGGACGACAACCTGCTTGATGCTTGCGTAGTTCAGAGCGTCGGTGAGCGTTGCCACCTCCATAGGCATCATAGATAGGTGCACCATTTCGCCTTAACTCTCGCGATATTGTGCTCTTGTTACGTTTCAGTCTCTTTGCTATTTCATTCATACTGAGACCCTGGTTACGGAGGTTAGCTATGTGATCTCTCTCCGCCAAAGATAGTTGTGAATATGTTTTCTGTGCCATACACTCAGGATACTAAGAATTATAAATATTATCCCAATGTGTTGCACTTCCTTATTGAACTCGTGAATTATAAATTGGGTGTTAATCTCTATCTTTATCTCGACCTCATCCTACACTTTCTCTCACATCCACAAATTTCTATCCAGACTCCTATACTGGATTGCCTCGCTCAAATGTTCAGGCCGGATATTTTCAGCTCCGGCAAGATCGGCTATCGTTCGCGAAACTTTGAGAATCCTGTCGTACGCCCGCGCTGAAAGTCCGAGCTTTGTAATCGCCATCTTCATTAATTCTTCGCATTCCGGACAAATCTTGCAGTACTCACGAATCTCCCTCGACTGCATCGAAGCGTTCGAATACAATCCTTTTCTTCCTTTGAATCTTTTGAGCTGGCGCTCTCGTGCGGCAACAACTCGCTCCCGGATTTTTGTCGATGACTCCCCCGTCTCTTTCCCCGACAACTCTTTATACTTCACAGCCGGCACTTCGATATGAATGTCGATTCGATCCAGCAGCGGGCCTGAAATTTTTGCCATATACCTCTGCTTCTGCATATCGCTGCAATCACAACGCCTGGCCGGATCGGTTGAATAACCGCAAGGGCAAGGATTCATCGCGCAGACAAGCATAAAAGCTGCCGGGAATTCAACCGACATTTTCGAACGGCTGATTGTCACACGTCCGTCTTCCAACGGTTGCCGCATTACTTCGAGCACATTTCGCGCGAATTCCGGAAGTTCATCCAGAAATAAAACACCGTGATGTGATAAAGAAATTTCACCAGGCCGCGGTATTGATCCGCCACCTACAAGCGCGCTATCTGAAATAGTATGATGCGGTGAACGAAACGGCCGCTCCGTGATTAAGGCTTTATCCGGCGGTAATAAGCCGGAGACAGAATGGATTTTCGTTGTTTCGATTGCTTCATCAAATGTGAGTGGTGGAAGAATAGATGGCAATCTTTTTGCTAACATCGTTTTTCCGGACCCCGGCGAACCAATCATAATCACATTATGTCCTCCTGCCGCGGCAACTTCGAGCGCGCGTTTTACATTTTCCTGCCCACGCACGTCGCTAAATTCCTGTAAATATTTTTGTTCGGAAGAAAATACTTCTTCTACTTCCAACTGGTATGGTTTTAGTAAAGTATATTCTCCGTTGCAAAAATCCACAACTTCAGTAAGGGTCGACATCGGATATACCTCACCGCCTGGAATCATCGCCGCTTCTTTTGCATTCTCTCGCGGCACGATGATTTTCCTTTTTTCACGGCGAACGGCTTCCAGCGTGATCGAAAGCGTTCCGTGCACACCGCGCAAAGTTCCATCAAGTGCAAGTTCACCAAACATAACCACGTCGTTCATAAAATCAGACTTGATTTGATCCGTCGCCGCGAGAATCCCGAGCGCGATCGGCAGATCAAAAGCCGATCCTTCCTTTTTAATATCTGCAGGTGCGAGATTAATAGTAATTCGGTGATGAGGAAAATCGAAACCGGAATTCTTGATTGCAGCCGTCACGCGTTCACGCGATTCCTTGACAGCGTTATCAGGTAAACCGACAATCGAAAAACTTCGAAGTCCTTTTTCGATGTGTGTTTCGACTTCAATCAGAAAAGCGTTGATACCGTATGTAGTGCCGCTATAAAGAAGCGAAAACACAGCGCAACCTCGATTCAAAAAAGACTTGCCAAATATATTCTATTATGTAGAACGAAAATGAGTTACAAGAGAATGAGAAATTACTATTGACGAGTTAAAACCTGCTCCTGCCTGGCGGACGTAGCATAGGTAGGCGGAATGGAAATAAGAGACGATTGTTCAGTATAGTTTTTTTAACCCACTAAATACACGAAATACACTAAAAAGGTTATAGTTCAATTATTAATTTCACTGTATAATATTTTGAAAATTTATCCCAGATTTGTCAATAGAGAGTAAACTCTAATGACCGCCATTAGAAAATAATGATATAAAACATTATAATACAACGGATTAAAGAAACAAGATCAGGAAACGAAACCGAAAGAGACGCATAAGAAAATCGGACAGACAAATGGAACTAAAGATAGAATATACCGACAAAGAACTTACCCCTTGGGGTGGAATGATATTGATGAAAAAGCTGATAGAGCAAACAGGAATCAATGCCGCATTAAAAAAGGTGGGACTTCCAGTTCAACGATCAAACCGAGGTTATGATCCGGTACAGTTGATCAACAATTTTTGGGTAAGCATATGGAGTGGTGCAAATCGGTATGAACATTTAGAAGTGACACGCCAGGACAAGGTGACACAGAAAATGTTTGGTTGGAAAACGATGGCAGGTCATAAATCATTCCAGCGATATTTTAAGAAATTCACACAAAAAACAAACAACAGTGTGTTCACAGAATTATTCCAATGGTTTTATCGACAGATACATTTTGATAATTACACGTTAGATGTAGATTCAACAATCCTCACCCGGTATGGAGAACAAGAAGGAGCGACGAAAGGCTATAATCCAAAGAAGCGAGGACGCAATAGCCATCACCCATTGATAGCATTTATTTCCGAGGCACGAATGGCGGTAAACTTTTGGCTTCGCAGTGGAAATAGTTATACTGCGAACAACTTTTTAAATTTTATTGAGAACACATTTGAGAGATTAGCAGGTAAAACAATAGGACTATTCAGAGCAGACAGCGGGTTTTTCGATAAAAAAATACTAGAATTCTTAGAAAATCGAGAAAAACCGATCAACTATATTATTGCGGCAAAATTCTATAAGCCGGTGAAAACTGCTATCGTCCGAGAAAAAAAGTACTGGCGCATAGATGACGGAATTGAAATTGGAGAAACGATGTATCAAAGCCTTGAATGGGAAGAGCCACGAAGGTTGATCATTGTCCGACAAGAGATCGCACTCCGACCGAAAGCAACTGGAAAGCAGTTGCGATTATTCGGAGACGAAGAAGTATATAAAAATTATCGTTACTCATGCTTCGTCACCAATCTAACGTTGCCGGCAAAAGGAGTATGGGATTTGTACAGAAATAGAGCCGATGCAGAAAATAGAATAAAAGAGTTGAAAGAAGATTTTGGAGTTGATAGCTTTGCTGTTCAAGATTTTTTTGCTACCGAGGCAGCGTTAAACTTTGTGGTCATGGGTTACAATTTGATGAGTTTGTTTCGACAAATTGTCCTTCAATCTAAAACACAATACCAATTAAAAACACTTCGCTATAAGGTATTCGCAATCGGATCATATATTGTAACAAATGGCAATGAACGGATACTCAAACTCGCGGTTGCGATGAATCGGCGTAAATGGTTTGATGGTCTATTGTCTA
Source organism: Ignavibacteriota bacterium (assembly GCA_963835935.1). Lineage (GTDB taxonomy): Bacteria > Bacteroidota > Ignavibacteria > UBA10030 > CAVZMI01 > CAWIHK01. Next base: position 967,326 of record CAWIHK010000001.1, on the reverse strand, counting down.
ACGCCAAACTCATGAGTTGGCCATTCGTTGTCGATGTTTGAATTTCTAATGACAAATCTGGGTTTATATTTGTACATTTACTCTATACATTAATTCTTTATGCAATCCACACCGAGCGAATTAAGTTTTAGTTTCAAAGCTTCTGTGCTCACACGATAACGATTTTTAAGTTGGTGGAAATTATTGTTTTGAATATGAACGAGTAGATCGTCGGTCGGAATAAGCAGCTCGGCAGCAAAATTATCCGCTTCTTTATTATAAATCCATATGGTCGAATCCGTGCATTCCGATTCTGCCGGATGTTTGAGGATGATGTGTCCAACTTCATGAGCTAGTGAAAACCGTTGGCGTGTACGGGAATGATTCGCATTTATCCCTATCATTTTCATTTCCCGATCAACAATCCCCGATAGTTCATTGGGCATTGTCGATAACCAGAGGATCTGATAACCACACAACAAAACTATTTCCTCGACAGGCACCGGAATAATCGGTTGTACCTTTAATTCTTCCAACCGTTTTATGACCTGTTGGGCGCGCTGAAGGCAATGCTGCTTACGAGGAAAGTAAATCGGTGGTGGCTCGAATATAAGATTCAATAGCATGCTGTTGCTCAACGGTTAGTATCACGTCCGACTTCAGGCATAGCTCACGCACTGCCTGGAGCATTGTTTGTTTTTTCTGTCTTTTTCCCACAGCAGGATAGCGTGCAAGTGCAGAATCAATCGACGGCCGCATGATTGCGTATTTGTAAGAATTCCTGATCAGGATTTCGGCCCCGCTGCGGGACAACCGGAGATAACTCAATAGTTTACACATATGTTCTATATCGATTTCGGTTGGGACAAGAAGATCATTACATAGTTTTCGTACTTTTGCAACCGGCTCATTAATATTTTGGGAAATAATAGCTATTCCCTTGCTTAAAGATTTTTCCGTTTCTTCGATATGATGCAGTAGATATTGTCCGAGTGTCATTGCCCCGCCTGTGGCTTTTTTCAAGCGGCGTTCTTCCAATACGTTTTGCAACCGCAATTCCAGAATTTTTGTATGCGCATCGCTTACTTTATCCTGTGCCCGCGAATTCATCACCACACGTTCAATCAATCCTCTTGTAGTGACTCTGCCATCTAAATAGGCAAGCTTAAGGATCAATTCGACTGGATCGGTTTTCCCCCTATGTTCCATTATATACACTCCGATGATATTCTTCATTTATTAAAATTTCATTCTCCCTGGTATCTGCATCTATCACAATTCTTTCACATTCTTTCTTCTTTGGAATAATTATTCCTTCATCGATGCATTTCGTTTCAACAAGTTTCATAAATTTTTGTCGAACCCTAAAATGATACGTTTTGAGTTGATTCGCTGGTTTCTCCACATAGTGCGCGATTTCTTCATAAGGAATATTCAATGCCCGGCACCGTAATAATACCCGTTCCCACGATTCCATAGATTGCAGGACGGAAGTGACAATTTCCAGAGGCCGGTTTTGTCTTACCTCTCCATTCTCCGTTTCTCCTCTTTCACTCTGCAGAAAGTCATTCACAACGGCTCTTACCACCTCATCTGTTATCCGATTAGATTCATCATCCAACCCGGATTCGTCATAACTCTCAAAAATAATATCTGTCCTTTCTTCACGCCGCAGGAAATCCCTCACATGATTCCGTAAAATTGTGAATACCCATCGCGCAAAATCGAGATCGGAAGACCGGAACGAAAACATCTCGATTCGTTCCACAACGGCAAGAAGCACATCATCAACAATTTCCTCCGCATCTTCTCTCGGCAGATGGAATGTTCTTACCAGATGATCGAATAATTTGTTTTGATACACCATCACCAGGTGCTTACACCCAAGCGGGTTTCCCCCCTTCAATTCCTCTACAATCTGTTTGTTAGAAATATTTTTTTCCACAGTTGCCCTATAAGATAGAACGAATTTAGGTTACAGGAGTTGGTTTTACTACACCATCCTTCGTGTTTTCACACGTATAGTCATGTGAAAGATGAATCTGGTTACAAAAATATTTTTCAATTTTGGGACGAAAAAAGGATACTAAGTTTTATAATACGTAAGCTAAATGAAGCTAAGTCATAAAAGAGCCCACAAACTTTCAGCTTGTGGGCTCTTTCCAATTACCACTCTTTGTGTAGAAATCAGATGATCTCAGGCTTGAGTTATCGTTCCAGCTCTCTTTACACTGAGTTGTTCCTGAATTTCTTTGACTCTTTTTTGTGTGAGCGGGTATTTCCACATGAAAAGAATCGCAATGATCATTGCAGCAACAGGCACTACGATATAAATCCACCTGATTGTGAAAAGTTGATCCACGGTAAGATGAGGATCTTTGCCTCCGATTCCGAGTTGTATCAGAACGAGTGAAGTTATTATCGTCACAAAAGCAATTGATAATTTAATCAGGAAACCTGTAACAGCGCTGTACATTCCTTCTCTGCGTTTTCCTGTTTGCAGTTCATCGTAATCACAAATATCGGCACTGAAGGATCCGATAAGCACCCAGCAAGCGCTCAATCCGATATTAACAATGACTGGCGGAAGCACTGTCAGATAAGGATATTCAGGCGTGAAGAGATACCAGCTTGAAAGATATCCCAAAATTCCAATCGTTAAACCGGTAACCAACACGGTTTTTTTATCATAGAATTTGCTGACTTTATTAATGATCAGAATAGTGATTAATTGAGTAGACGTTTGTGTAATAGCGGTATAAACTCCTATAACGCCGGCCAATTCTTTATGCGTCAAGAATTTCTCCACAATCTCAAAGTGAAGCGGGAACCAAAGTTTCCAGTTCCAACTCCAGTCCAGCACTCTATGCATGCCGTCGACACCAACATGGTAGATTGTGATGTATCCTAACAACGGAAGCATAAAAAACAAACTCACAAACACGAAAAAAATATTTCCCATCATCAACCGGAATGGACGATCCTTGAAGGTTTCAAAAAAGGAAGGCCAGAATTTTATTTTCTCATGTTTGATCACAAATCGTTCTTTGCAGAAAATAGCCGGAATTATTCCCGCAATGAGAATAACAGCACCGACGATAATTCCTACATAACGCGCGCCTGTTATTTCATCACCGCCCCATACATCTTTCATTTGAGTAATGAGATATAATGAACCTATCGCGACACCGATGATGTACGATGGAACGATTTTATATATCTGCAGCTTTGTCCGTTCGTGATAATCCACTTCGAGTTCAAGTCCTAAACCGCTATACGGAATTTGCCAGATAGTGAAGGTCATGAAGAAAAGCGAAATTGCTGTAATCAAATATGCCGCCTGGATGTAACTTCCTTGAAGTATGAAACCGAAAATATCCAAGTCACCGACCGATCGCGGAGTAAACCAGATGCTGATAAAGATAAGGCTCATAATCACGGCACCTGCCAGAATCCACGGCCGCCTTCTTCCCCAGCGCGTCCGGGTGTTATCGCTGACATTTCCTATAATCGGGTCAGTGATCCCTTCGATGAAACGTGATGCGCTAAGCGCAATCCCGATGACTGCCGGACTGATGCCCATGCCAATCTGGAATATATTGTAAGCTAAAGTAGGAATAACATTCATCGAGAGATTTTCCGTGAAACCTCCAATTCCCCACGACAACTTTCGTCCAACAGACAACTTCGATTTATTTTCCATCAGTGCCATTCTCCTTTAATCATTTTTCTTTGAGCCATTGTTCAGCCTCCTTCATATTCGTAAAATAAGAAATATTTTGTAACCCTCTGTTTTTAACGACTGTCCCAAAAAAGAGATGACGGGTAACATCTTCACTTACAACTATCGCTATCCGGAAGGAATTCACTCCATAATCTTTGACACGAGTTCCGACATCGTATATTCCCTCAATACTTTCCCTTATAAATGCATTTCGCATATCGAATAAAAATTTTAAGCAGCCACTCTTGGCGGCAAATTCACTAGCTTGAATTGTTATTTTTTCGACAGTGTCTTTATTCAGTTCACCGTCATACAGCATGAAATTGATATCATCCTTTTCGAGATATTCGAACATAGCAGCCATTCACCACCTCATTAATAAAATAATACGGACGATTAAGATATTAATATCCAGAGCTTTTTCGTTTTATTAATTTTAGGATTCCTGACAGAAAAGAGATTATACAACACTCTAGAGAAATATGCTTTTTCCTTTGCAGAATTGCAAGGATAAATATTCATCTTTCCATAACCGCCAGTTTCACCTTTTGCAAATCCTGATCGCGCGAGGAATTTCCAACCATGATCTCGAAATCACCCGGTTCTACAACGTACCTCATATCTATATTAGTGAATGCAAGCTTGTCCGGCGTTATCTCAAGCTCAACCGTTTTTTTCTCTGCCGGTTTTAATGTCACTCGTTTAAAATCCTTCAGTTCCTTCACCGGCCGCGTAACGGAACTAACACACTGATGAATATAAAGCTGAACAACTTCATCGCCGGAACGGCTGCCGGTGTTCGTCACGTCGGCAAACACTTTCACGCTTTCCCTCGGATGAATAGTGTCTTTCGCCAGCCGGATATTCTCAATCTTGAATGATGTGTAACTCAATCCATACCCAAAATTATACAGCGGCTCCGATTCGTCGAAAATATATTTCCGGAATCGAGAGGGTTTGTGATTATAAAACACAGGCAGTTGGTTCGAATTCGCCGGAATCGTAATCGAAAGTTTGCCTCCCGGATTCACATCGCCAAAAAGCACATTCGCCACGGCATATCCTGTCTCCTGTCCAAGGTACCAGCATTCTAAAATAGAAGGAACAGTTTTCGCGATGTAATCAAACGACAATGGGCATCCGCTGAATAGAAGTACCACAATCGGCTTACCTGTTTTCTGAATTGCCTGTACAAGTTCATTCTGCATCGAACGCAGTTCTAGACTCGCATTATCGCCGCAGTGATTATCGGCCCATGCTTCGCGCTGAATATCCCGCTCAGCGCCGAGGCAGAGAATCACAATATCGGATTGCTGCGCCACTCTTACAGCTTCGTCGATTAAAACCTGATTTATTTTCGGATCTTCAAGATGCACGGTATCTTGTCCTGGCGATTCTTTGATGATCCTTACACCTTGACTGAATAGCACCTCTGCATTTTTCCCAACCTTTTCTTTTATTCCCCGGAGAGGAGAAATTCTTTCTTTAGGTTCGTTCGCATAATTTCCTTCAATACATCTGTCCGCGTTGGGACCAATCACGGCAATCTTTTTATATTTCGAAACATCGAGAGGCAGAAGGTTTCCTTCATTTTTTAATAAAACGATCGATTCATTCGCAATCGCTAACGCCGTATTTCGGTGAGCTGTACAACCGGCATAACCTTCGGCTTCATCAGGATTGACACATGGGTGATCGAATAAACCAAGTTCAAATTTCAACTTCAAAATTCTTCGCACAGAATGATCGATGAGCTTCATATCGACTTTTTTATCTTGTACAAGTTTGGCAAGATGTCCATAGGATCGAATTGTGGGAAGATCGATATCGATACCTGCCTGAATTGCTTTCACCGCACATTCCTGATCATCTTTCGCCACTTCATGCTCAGTCGCCATACCGGGAATGCCATAATAGTCGGAAACAACAATTCCGCCAAAACCCCATTCATTCCTCAGAATTTCAGTAAGCAGTATTTTATTTGCATGCGATGGGATGCCATTGGTTTCATTGTACGATGCCATCACACACTTCACACCTGCTTCTTGAACGGCAGTCTTGAAAGGTTTTAAAATAATATCGCGCAACGTGCGGTCATCAACCACAGACGGGGCAGTGTTGCGCCCTCCTTCCGGACTCCCATGCCCGGCAAAATGTTTGAGTGTTGATGCGACATGATGCCGATTGATCAACGGCAGTGTGTTGCCCTGAAATCCGGTAACCACGGCCACACCCATTCTCGACACAAGGTAAGGATCTTCGCCATACGTTTCTTCCGTTCTTCCCCATCGCGGCTCGCGTCCAAGATCAAGTACCGGCGCGAGAACTTCATTCGCGCCTCGAGTACTGGCTTCGAGAGCCACTTCAGCAAATACTTTGTGTACTAAATCCGGATCGAAACTGCATGACATCGCAAGCGGAGTAGGATAATTGGTTGCGTCGATCGCGTTTAATCCGTGGAGCGCTTCTTCATGAAAAATCACAGGAATACCAAGCCGGCTTTTTTCGATGATCATCTTCTGGATTTTATTTGTGAGTTCGGCCTGCTCGCGCGGTTTGCGATTGATCCTATTGCTAAAGGATGGCGACGAATATTCACCGAGGCCATTCTTCAAATTTTCCGGCCCGAATAACGCCGTCCCTTTTCCTTCCATCAAATCTTCCATCGGATATTCGAGAGGGAGACAAAGGAGTTGAGCGACTTTTTCGTCCAGCGTCATGCGCTTCAGCAAATCATCCACGCGTTTATAAATAGGTGCAGAAGGGTCTTTGTATAATGGCTGCGGCTGGCTATTCATTGTGCCTCCAACTAAAAACATGAAGAGAAAAACAAACGCGAATTTTTTCATTGAATGCTCCTTAATTGCTTTCACTCTTCTTTTTTCCCCTACAAAGATATCGTCCCCGGTGGGACTCGATTTCTATAAAGATTTCTTTCCCCACTTATTCTTATTCTTGATCTTAATCTTGACCTTGATCTCTATCTCGTTTTCTATATGCTCTGCTCCTCCTCATCTCCTCACGGATTAATCAACCTATAACTCACAAAAGCCACATTCTTACTATCAGGCGACCACGACGGAACATTGATCGTCCCTTGTCCGCCGAAAAGTTTTGCCAGAATCTTTATTTCGCCTCCACCAATCGGCATAATCCGCAGCATCACATCTTTATTTGCCGGGTGTCCTTTCACATCTTTTTCATATGACACAAAAACGATCCATTTTCCATCCGGAGATGGATGCGCAAACCAATCGTTGTAACCGTCGTTAGTAATTTGTTCCTGATTACTACCGTCGGCTTTCATTCGCCAGATTTGCATCAAGCCTGTGCGGTCGGAATTAAAATAGATATACTGGCCATCTGGTGTGTAATCGGGTCCGTCATCCAAACCCGGAGCGGTCGTCAATCGTTTTTCATCACCACCCGCCGCGGGAATAGAATAGATGTCGTATTGCCCGTTGCGTTCGGCGCAGTAGGCCAGCGTTTTTCCGTCCGGCGACCAACCATGCCAGTACGACGGCGCGAGCGGAGTTATAAGTCGTGGCACACCTCCTTCGATCGGAAGAATATAGATCTGCGATTTTTGATCTTTATTTTTTGTCTGATCGCTAATCACAATCTCTTTTCCATCTGGCGAGATGCCGTGGTCGTTGTTGCACCGGATCGCAAAATCGGTATTGACGAGCTGAGGTTCGCCGCCTGTTACAGGAAGCTTATATAATTTACCCTCGCTATTGAAAATAAAATAGTTGCCGTCACGCGACCAGTTCGGAGCTTCGAAATGTTTTTGCGCCGTGTAGATAACGCGACGATCGGTCGATGCGATCGCGATTGTTTCGAGAGTGCTTTCCAGCATTGGTTCTCCTTTGACATTCTTGTTTATTGATGTAATTTCAACATTCGAGAAAACAGCTTTTTCGATTGCAGTATTGTCGTGGGAACATACTCCAATTCCGATGTAAAAATTCCCGGTTAACTTGAGCCGGAATGATCCGCCTGCCGAGTGAAGCGGTTCATTCTCTTTCGCAACCGACATAAAAACGTAGTCACCCTGTTTTTCTATTCGAATTCGCACGGGAGCATTTACATTCGATCGAATTTCATGAGTCTTCTCACCTTGTGCATCTCTGTACTGCAATGATGTCAATCCGTCGCCATGAAGAGCGACATCGGCATAGACGGCATTGGAATCGAGTGACTGGCGAATGATCACACACGCTTTTCGGTGCGGATTTAATCCCGTTCCTCCAACAAGGAGTCCCTTCGGGACGATCCAGTGAATTTCGGCTGCGAGAGCAACATCACCGGTTACTTTTTTCCAAACATAATGGAATGCATCTTTTGTACTCCACATATTCTCACCACCGCCGGCAATGGTATAAGTTTTTAGAGTGCTATCGTAAATAACCGAACCCGTTATAGCACAATTGCCAACGTCTGAATGTCCCTCGAATAATCCAATTCCGGAAGTTTGCGATAATATGATACCGGGAATAAAGAAGCTAAATAAAATTAACAGGTTTCTAATTCTCATCTCCTTCTCTCTTTCTTAAAATATTAACCTTATCTTCATTTTTGCGTCGTCTTTTAATTCTTTATTTGAAATTCGTAATTCGAAACTATCTTATCTCACCCTTTCAGGGTTTTAACTCTCTCGATTTTCTTTCTCCAGGGCCTTCGGCCCCGGCTATGTTATCTGACCCTTTCAGGGTCATCTTCGCACCATCCGCACGTGCGCTTTTTAATTCTTCATTCTTAATTCTGAATTCTGAATTTTTTTATTTGTCCGTCCTGAATGACGATGCCGGCAATCCATCTTTATTAAAGAGTGTCGCTTCACTTGTATCAGTGAATGCATATCTCACTGCCTGAGGTTTAGGAATTTCAGGGTTCGAAACAACCAATTTGTTTCCCTGAATTTTCATGCTGGCATTTTTAAATTGCATGTCGCTTCCGGCAATCAGGAAATTATTAGCACTTCCGGAATTTTTCAAAACCAATCCTTTACCTGTGTAATCGAACGAAAGCACAATTTTGTTTTTCTGTATCTTCATCGATTTGTACAATGGGCCTGAGTACGCAATTCTCTTCCCGTAGGTTTTCGCCAGCGCCCAATTTGCAAGCCGTTTGCCGACGCCTTCTTTATTGGCAGGATGGATATTTTTCGGATTTCCGATATCTGAAATAACAACCATTCCGGTGTTCTTCAAAGCGAGTGTTTGCATTTGCGCCTCGCGAAGCAGTTCGGAATGTGATTGTTTGCCATAATCGTACGGAGCAATTTGCACGTAATAAAACGGGAAATCACCGGATGAGAATGCTCTGCGCCAATCAATAATCATCGCCGTGAAAAGCGAACTATAAAGATTAGCATTTGATACATTATTTTCACCCTGATACCAAATCACGCCTTTTATTGCAAATGGTATGAGAGGGGTGATCATGCCGTTGAACAACGACGTAGGTGTGTTCTGTGAAAATTGAATCGGGAATTTTGGGCGATTGAAATATTCCTGCCCATCCGCTCCGAATACGTAAAAAACATTTGAAAGCAATTCGGCCACCGGAAGATATTTCCAGTTTCCTTCAAGCGACATTCCGGAAGCGGCATCATCTTTATAAAGAATCATCTTGGTTCCATTCCCCCAAATTCCTCCACCTCCGCCAATATCCAGTACCCGAACTGCAATTTGCATGATGGAATCACGAACGATATCTCCCGGAACTTTATACACGCGATCGGTCTTCCAGAATTTGTTATCGAGATAACTTCCAACCAACTTACTATTAACATACGTTTCATCCATATCATCAATAGGCCCGAGTTGAAGCGTAAGATTTTTGCCGACCCACGAGCCTGGAATTGTAATTTGTTTTCGGAACCACACCGCGCCATCAAACTCTCCCATCGACGTTTGTTCCCAGTAGACAGGTAATTTCATTTCTTTCCAAATACTGTCGTTGAAATTTCTTTCGGAACAATGTTCATCCTGGAATTTTAATCCCTCCCATTTATGCGCAGGGTCTTCTTCGTGGATATTGACAGCGGGATGTTTGACAATCCATCCAGTTAAAGATTTGATGTTTTCTCGACAACTCTCGATCTTCGTTAATTGTTCTGAGTATTGCGGGAAAGCTTGTAAAGCCTGCTTGCTCATCCATGCTTCAACGAATGTCCCGCCATAACTCGAATTAATAAGGCCGATAGGAACTTTGAGTGTTGCAGAAAGTGTCTTCCCGAAAAAGAATGCTGTTGCACTAAAGTTTCGGACATCGACAGGCGAACATTCCACCCATTTCCCAACACACACATCATTCGGAGAAGGTTCGGCTGCGCGCACTACAGTAAAAAGCCGGACTGTTGGATACAAAGCTTTTTCAATTTCAATTGCACTCTTTGCTATTGTGTCGGACGGCGACCATCCCTCGAGCGGCATTTCCATATTCGATTGTCCTGAACAAAGCCAGACTTCACCGACGAGAACATTTCTCAGCACAACCAGAGAATTCGCATGTCGTAAAGAAATTTGAAACGGCCCGCCTGCTTTCGGCGTTTGCACTTTCGCCATCCATGTGCTGTCCGGTTTAACCTTGGTTACAATTTTTTTACCCCAGCTTGTTTGAATCACAATTTCTGTTCCCGGGTTTCCTTTTCCCCAAATTGGCGCTTCTGTTTGTTGCTGAAGCACTACATTGTCCGTGAACAATGGAGCTAATCTGAATATAGACTGCTGGGCTGTAGCAGAATTTATTAGTGTGATAAAAAGAATAACTGTGATGTACAATTCAAATAGAGTGTCTGTTTTTCTGGATGTGCCGAGTTTCATTTTTTTGCACCTTTATGCTATTGGTAATTCGTATTTTTAAATACAAAGATATTGCCATCAAACTAATTAACATAATAAGTCAAGATTCTGAGAAAAAGAAGGGAAATCTTTGATAAAGCCTTCTTTATTTATGGCATTATTTATGTCTGAAGAAGATAATAAAACTTGATGATAAGTTAAAGAACCAATATATTATATTATAAAAAGTTCAGAGTTGGTAGGTTGAAAAAAAGTGATAGAGAGTGAATAAAAAAACCTTTAACATTTTCGAATTATCTAACCTTTAAACAATAATTAAATCAGGCAGGGAAAATGACAAAAGCAGAATTTAAACAACAGGTAAAACGACTCTCTTCGGAGTACGAACGACTCATTAAAAAAAGAAACAAAAAACTTGGCCAAAGCAATGGAGTTTATCAACGTTATGTAAACCCGGTGCTCACCGCCGCGCACACACCGGTTTTCTGGCGATATGATTTGAACTATGAGACGAATCCATTTTTAATGGAACGCCTTGGAATAAATGCGACATTTAATTCCGGTGCGATAGAATTCAAGGGAAAAGTGTTGTTGATGGTACGTGTAGAAGGGGTCGATCGTAAGTCCTTTTTTGCCATTGCCGAATCAACAAATGGAATCGATAATTTCCGCTTCCGTGATTATCCAATCCTCCTTCCGGAAACATCCGATCCCGACATCAACGTTTACGATATGCGTCTCGTGAAACATGAAGACGGCTGGATCTACGGTTTATTCTGTACCGAAAGAAAAGACACAAGCGTGGCACGGACAGACACATCTTCCGCCATTGCGCAGTGCGGCATTGTCAGAACAAAAGATTTGACACAATGGGAACGGCTTCCGGATCTTGTGACGAAATCTCCGCAGCAACGGAATGTCGTTCTTCATCCGGAATTTGTTCATGGAAAGTATGCATTCTATACCCGGCCGCAGGATGGATTCATTGAAGCAGGAACCGGCGGCGGCATCGGCTGGGGACTTGCTGAAACTATGGAACATCCGGTGATTGACAATGAAACTATTATCGACGATCGTGCTTATCACACAATTAAAGAAGTGAAAAACGGATTAGGGCCGGCACCGATAAAAACGGACAAAGGCTGGCTTCAACTCGCGCATGGCGTTCGAAATACTGCCGCAGGTTTGCGCTACGTACTTTATTTATTATTGACCGACCTCAATGATCCCTCACAAGTTATTGCCCGGCCCGGCGGATATTTTCTCGCCCCCGAAGACGCGGAGCGCGTGGGTGATGTTTCGAATGTAGTTTTCAGCAATGGATGGGTGAAACGCAAAAATGGCGATGTGTTTATTTATTATGGTTCATCCGACACACGGATGCACGTTGCTGTTTCCACTGTCGATAAATTACTCGATTACGTTTTACATACACCTGAAGATGGACTTAGAACGGGTTTGAGTGTGAGTCAGCGTATCGAATTGATTGATAGAAACCTGAAGCCGTCCCGTAAGAAAAAATAAGATATTCTTTAGAAGAATAAAACCTGCTGAGTTGGGATTAAAGACGCCAGCAGGTTTTTTATTTCAGATGTACTTATATGACTTCGATTTTTCCTTGAACTATGCTATGGACTGACTAATGCTATGGACTGACTAATTTTTTCATGCGGCCGAAGATACCTTTATTTCTTTCTCAAGTTTATGCGACAATCTATCACTCGCAATTTCCAAATCGTAATGAGCCTGCAAATTAATCCAGAAAAGAGCTGACATCTTGAAATACTTCGATAATCTCAAAGCAGTGTCGGCTGAAATTCCTCTTTTACCATGGATTATCTCATTGATTCGTCTAGGCGGGACGTTTATATCTTTGGCTAAACGATATTGAGAAATTCCCATCGGCTCCAGAAATTCTTCTTTTAGAATTTCACCCGGGTGAACAGGGGTTATTTTTTTTGTAGACATTTTTATGACCTTTTAATGATAATCAACAATTTCAACATCGTATGAATTGCCATCGTGCCATCGAAAACAAATTCTCCAACCGGTTAATCCATTCGCAGATTTATTACAATTCTTTTGCCGTCTTCCTCCAATGTTTGATCACTTTATTTATTTCCTGATTCGGATCACCTTCCAACATCGAAATGCAATTCATCAGCGCGCGGCCTGTATGATACGTGCACTTCCACATATGGCTCTTAAGCCCGGTTCGGAAATGCGGCTCTTTATCGATCCCGCCTTCGAACCAATCGCCGTTTTCGGAATCGATAATATATTTCTGCACATAATTCCATTGACGTTCAAAATATTTCGCATATCGGGTTTTATCTGGAAATAATTTTGAAAACAATAATAGTGCGTTCAATCCTTCGGCCTGTGCCCACCAATTTTTTGTTTCCATAATGATGGAGCACTTTTTACTTCCTTTGAAGTAGTAACCGCCATCGTAAAAACCGCCGACCTCCTCATCGAATCCATACTTCAATGCATGGTCCAGCATTTTTTTCGCGACGGTGAGTGTTCGCTTGTCATTCTTGATTCCCAATGCGTGAGATGCTTCCAGCATCAGGAAAGCAGTTTCATAATCATGTCCGAATGAAACATGATCCAATCCGTAATTCGCTTCGCGTTCTTTTTTCGGCTTATTGCGGAATGAAACCGGTTTCCAGCCGGGATGGAAAAATAATTGCAGATATCCCTGCTTAGCCACCATGACGTCACGGATGAGCTCAAGGAGCGATTGGAGCCGGTTTCGTAAAAACGAATCGGGCCACACCTGATAAAATTCTGTCATAGCTTCTAGTAAATGGATGGACGAATTCTGATCCTTAAATCCGAGTTCATTGCTGTCGAGAGCAATTGTTTTGTATTCCGAAGAAGCATCGAAAGGTTGCGAGTCGGGCGTGATAAATTGGTAATATCCTTTTTCCTTTGGATCATAACAACGTTCTTCGATCCATCGAAATACTGTCTTTGCAAAATCTAACACCTTATCGTCATGCGTCAATTTGTACAACGCGGCGAGTCCGTAAAGCCCGAAAGCATTTCCGTACGCACGCTTCTCATCACGCCAGCCGCGCACATCCGTCGTCCCGCCATCTCTATCTCTGATTTGGAAAAAACCGCCGTACCTTAAATCCCACATTTTATTTTTTAGAAAATCAAAACCATGAACAGCCATTTCTTTATACTGCCCTATTCCACCGAGGAATTCGTAAACTTTCGATAACGTCCAGACATGCCTGGCCTGCGATACGATCATCTTCTCCTGATTTTCTGATAATTTCCAATCGTGTGTGACATTTGTAAAATAACCTCCACACTCCGTATCGATTACCAACGGATACCACTTTTCAAGAATTCCCTTTACGAGCACCTGTTTAAGATCTTCGGCTTTTACTTTCATTTCATTCATAAATTCCTCAAGTCTTTCCTTTATGATCGATTGATTGTAGATTCAGAGTGTTTTTTCCAATTGATTAGATCTTTGTTTTTTGGAGATAGAGAGTTAATATGGAATCCGATTATATCTTCCCCTATTATTATTCTGAAGAAATTATTATATTTTGATGGTCATTCACGAAACGATAATAGCGTGCAATTGTTATTATTTACATGAATTACTTCAAAAGACGAAATTTGTAATCGTCGGTTCATAGATTTCACAGGATAATCGTGCTAAATATTTTTCTTTTCCTTCATACTATAATGTATAATTATCCGACTTTGGATGCAAGGAATCAATGATGAAATCAAACTTCAAGTCCGTTATAATTATCTTTGCAGTTCTGACGATTTTTGCGACAGATGTAAGCAATGCTCAGTTTAAAAATTTTATTACCGCCAAAGCCGACAAACTTATGGATGGCGATTCCGAGCTGCGGTTTATTTCTGTCAATATTCCAAACCTTCATTATATCGAAGATTATCTTCCTTTCACTTGCACAAATCCATGGCGGCTGCCGGATGAATTTGAAATCCGCGACGCGTTGAATGCTGTAAATCAAATCGGTGGAAAAGTGGCTCGCATTTACGTTTTTTCTGTTCACAGGCAAGACGACGATACATCTATTATACGACATGTCGAAGCTCCGGGAAAATTCAATGAACAAGCATTTGTCGCGTTCGATAAAGTATTGCAGGTGGCGAATGAACTTGGCATTCGATTGATCGTACCTTTTGTGGACAACTGGCGATGGTGGGGCGGAATTCGGGAGTATGCCGACTTTCGCGGAAAATCAAAATCGGATTTTTGGACAGATGCTCAAATTATCGATGACTTCAAAAAAACCATTGAGTTCGTAATCAATCGGAAAAATACATTTACCGGAATATCGTACAAAGATGACAAAGCGATCCTTGCATGGGAAACGGGAAACGAATTGCAAGCACCATTTTCATGGACGAAGGAAATTGCGGCATACATTAAAAGTTTAGATAAAAACCATCTTGTCATGGAAGGAACCATGGCAACAAAGTTGACAGACGAAGCGCTTTCCGATCCGAACATTGATGTTCTATCCACTCATCACTATCGTAATCCGAAGTCATCGATGGATGCGATAACCGAGAACCGGCAAATGGCGAAAGGCAAGAAACCGTACCTCGTTGGAGAATATGGAATTGTTTCAACTGAAGATATAAGAATATTGACCGACACAATTATCAACCAAGGATTATCAGGCGGCATGATATGGAGCCTCAGACAGCGCAACAGAGAAGGAGGCTTTTATCAACATTATGAATATAATAAAGTAGGCGCTTACCGCTGGCCTGGCTTTATTAATGGAGATATTTATAGTGAGTGTTTGGTGCTCGCCATCATCCGTGAAAAGGCGCATCAAATTGATTCGACTACAGTCCCTCGACTTCCAATCCCTCTCGCTCCAAAATTATTATCAATTAAAAATGTGGGAGAAATTTCCTGGCAAGGATCCACAGGAGCTGAATTCTACAAAGTCGAGCGACGTTCTGCAGAAGATACAACGTGGGGCATGATTGCCGACAATGTCGACGAATCAAGATATCAATACCGTCCGTTGTTCGATGATGAAACCGCCGTTGTTGGAAAAACTTATTTCTATCGTGTGAAGGCAAAAAATGAAATCGGAGAATCGGAATATTCAAATATCATTGGCCCGGTTGTGGTGAACGATAAAGAGTTCTTCGATGAAATGGAAAACTTCAACAAGGTATTTCAAAAGGACGGCTCTCTTCAATTACTGACGCACGAGGATATACGAAGAGCGAGAGAAGATCGAAGCAGGCTAACTGGAGACAATGGAAGTTACATCGTCTACAAAGTACCTGCCACTGCCAGCGCGTTTAGAGTCGATGCTTTGATAGTTCATTCCAATTCCAAAGTGCAGGTATCCGCGTCTACGGACATGACTACATTCACAGAATTGAAGACACAGAACATATCGTACGGCATTAAAAATAATGATTACGGATTCTATGTCGCAACAGCCTTCGCGATAGATTCGTTGCCGGCCGGTACGCACTTTGTTAAGGTTTCATTTTCCAACAATGTTCAAATTTGCCGAATTGAATATCATTACAAATAATACTCCACAATGAGGAAACAAATGAAAAAAAATATTCTTGCCATGCTTGCGTTACTTTTTATCAACCTTGCATTTCTATCCGCGCAAAAATCCGATATCACCGGAATATGCACAATACCCGAAGGCCCGGCATGGCTTCATCACGCGGTGTTTTATCAAATTTATCCTCAAACTTTCTTCGATTCGAACGGCGATGGAATCGGTGATTTGAACGGCATCATCCAGAAGCTGGATTATGTGAAAAGTCTTGGTGTCGACGGTATCTGGCTGAATCCGTTTTTTGATTCTCCATTCGGCGATGCAGGTTACGACATCAGAAATCATTACAAAGTAGCGCCGCGATATGGAACGAACGACGATGCAAAAAGACTTTTCGAAGAAGCGCACAAACGCGGACTGAAAGTTATTTTCGATTATGTGATAACCTACACATCGATCGACAATCCGTGGTTTGTTGAATCGTGCAAAGAACCTCCGAATAAATATTCAAACTGGTATGTCTGGAACGACAATGCGTGGAAAACGGAAGATGGTGAATTCAACAATAAATTTGTGCATGGATATGGACAGCGTAACGGAAATTTTATGCTGAATTTCTATTGGTCCGAACCTGCGCTTAATTTCGGATTCGGCAAACCCGACCCAAATAAAAAATGGCAATTGCCGACAAATCATCCGGACGTTCTTGCCGTGCGTGAAGAGTTGAAGAAGATTTTTTGTTTTTGGATGGACATGGGTGCCGATGGCATCCGGGCTGATATGGCAGGAGCGCTGGTCAAAGGCGAAGATGTGAACGGCGACACGAAAAAATTCTGGAGAGAAATCCGTCAAATCGTAAAAACAAAATATCCGGAAACATTCATGGTTTCCGAGTGGTCGAATCCCAAAGACGCGCTCGACGGTGCGTTCCATGCCGATTTCTTCCACTGGTTCGACGGTTACAACGACCTCGCGCAAAAAGAAAGCTGGCGCATCCTGAACGGATTTTCCGAAGGACATAGTTTTTTTGATAAGGAAGGAAAAGGAAACATTGCGAATTTTCTTTCGAAGTATCTCGATCAGTATAACGCGACAAAAGACAAGGGATACATTGAACTTCCGCTCGGCAATCACGACAACGCCCGGATGAATGTCAAGCGAACTACAGACGAACTCGAAATAATTTTCGCGTTCGGACTAACGATGCCGGGTGTGCCTTTCATTTATTATGGAAATGAAATAGGAATGCGTCAATTATACGGCATGCCGCAAATTGAAGGAGCGTATCAGCCGCGAGCCGGAGCACGCACGCCAATGCAATGGACATCAGGTAAAAATCGCGGCTTTTCCACGGCGAATTTTTCAAAGCTCTACTTGCCGGTTGACACAAGTAGTGACGCGCCGAATGTCGAGCAGGAAGAAAAAGATCCGCATTCGCTGTTGAACCGTGTGAAAGCATTGATACAATTAAAACACAAAGAACCCGCGCTTGCCGCTTATTCGGAATTCGTTCCGCTCTATGCGAAGGAAAACAGTTATCCCTACATCTATGCACGTGCAAATGGAAAATATATTATTCTTATAATATTGAATCCTGCAGGAAGAGAGACAACGGCACAAGTCGAAACGAATCTCTCGGATAAAAAATTCGAACTCTTAGCTGGGGAAAAAATCACAATCGAGCAAAAAAATAAAAGTTTGAATTTCACAGTTCCGGGAATTTCGTACGCGATTTATAAGGTGAGATGACGAAGATCTTTAATAAGAATATTAGAATTTTATTTTATGAATAAGCTTGATAATAGAATTATAAAATGGTAGAAGAATTTTGTAAGGATGAAATATTATCCATTATTGAAAATTAGTTTTTTATTGACAAGGAATATATAAAGAACCACCCCGAAGGGGGTGAGATAATTATTCATGATTTTTGTATGACTATGAGAGTTATTTCATCCTTACAGGGTGATGATTGCATCATCAGAAATATCTATCTTGGCATTTCATCCCAATCTGGATTATCGGACCCCGTTGGGGTCATAATGAATTTCACAGTCCCGGGAATTTCGTACACAATTTATAAGGTGAGATAAAAAAACCACCCCTGTCTCCCCTCCTTCAAAGAAGGAGGGGATTTATATAAATGTGTAACCCCCTCGCCTAAGTGGAAAAGGAGAGACAGAACAAACACAGGCTGTTTAATATCGGGAACGGTTTCCACCGCCGCCATATCCGCCGCGTCTGCGGTCGTTCGAGCTTCGGTCGGCTTGTGGGCGGGCTTCGTTCACCACTAATTTTTTCCCCATTACTTCTTTATCATTCAATCCGGCAACCGCCGCCTCTGCTTCCGAGCGTACCGGCATCTCTACAAATCCAAACCCTTTTGCCACTCCGGTAATTTTGTCTTTTATGAGGACAGCGGAATCAACTTTGCCAAACGCTGTAAATTCATTTCGCAATTCGTCTTCCGAAATATCGTGTGACAGATTACCGACATACATTTTCATGGTGTTTCTCCTTTTGTTATTGTGTACTGCTATATGATGTGTGGCCGATACAAGTGATTTTTTCTAGAAGTGTTGCCTTATTTTTTTCTGGCAGGAATCTTTGAATATTCTGCGAATCCTGTAATGTATCGCTCTACATACAGGATACTAAATATTTTCATCACTTCCAACATAAGATTGCTACACCCTGCTCCCCCAAGCCTTGCCCCGCTAAAAAGGCTTCATAATACGAGGCGGGGCAGGTAAAAACAGGAGCAGGGTTCCACGAAGACAACGTTTTTCAACGACCTGTCAGAGTATCCGCCGGCTACTTTGTCTTCCAATCTGCAACCATCTTTTCGAGATCGACAACATTCGCCTTCGGATCCTTTGATTTCGCAAGGTTAATTGCTTCCTGCCCGGTTGCAATTGCTTCTTTTATCTTTCCTGTTTTGGCTAGAAGTTCAGCTTTTGTCTGAAGGTTGCGTGCGTTTTTATCGATCGATATCGATCTCTCAATCCATTCGAGTCCTTGATCCATCGATAATCCATTGTCGAGCGTAAATCTTGCGGCGCTATTCAATAATTGCCAACCGCCAACCGATCCCTGAAGTTTTGCAATGGTGCTGAACTCAACCTTGAATCCCAAACGAACTTTCTCCCACACCAAAACTACACGAGCGGAAATCGGTGTGAGATCGACGAAGTTAAACGACATCCACTCTTCGTTCGGTCCGGTTTCAGGTTTCACCATAATTTTCAGAACGTCGTATTTCGGATCGTAAACAGTTCCCCAATTTTTTATCTCCGAATTGAAGATCAATGTCCACTCACCTGTCTTGGATGGTATCACCAAAAAGCGATACGTTCCGGCTCCGATTTTTTTATCTTCGATCGTCGCGTCATCGCTGAACGTGATGAGCGTCGGCTCATTCGCTCCCGCTCGCCATACAGAATCGTACGGCAACAATCCGCCCCAGATCACACGTCCTTTCACACCCGGACGATGATACGAAATGGCTACTTCACTTAGTCCTATGATTTGTGAAACCTTCGCTCCCTGACTTATACGCGGCACACGTATTTGCACCTGCGCTTCAACGACCATCGCCATGATTGCCATGGCGAATGTTAACAACATTAATCGTTCCATCATTTTGTTCCTCCTTTTAATAATAGATTATATAAACGGGTTGAAACCCGTCGATGTGGTTAGAACCGATATTTTTTGCCACGATCTGAAGATCGTGGCAATGTGTTGATCTCGTTTTTCTCTATTCTATATTCCACTCCTATGGAGTTCCATTAGTCTTTTCCTATTTTCGATTCTACCCAGATCCCGTCCCTCCGGGACTATTCCTCATTCTCGATCTAAATCTCACTCCCTCTGAACATCTGCTCCTCTCCTAAAATTCCCTCGTTTGTACATCGATACTATTACCCCAACTCCAACAACGACAACACATCCTACCACATTATACCACAACCATGCAATTGAACTAAATAGGAAACAAAAAATTACCGTAATCTCGCCGGCAATTGCTCCAATAAAAGCAGCCGTTCCATCAACCGATTTGAAATAGAATGCCAGCAGAAAAATTCCGAGCATAGTACCATAAAATAAAGAACCGAGAATATTCACCGCCTCCACCAGCGAACCCATCCTGCCCGCAAACTGCGCGAACGCAATTCCATAGATTCCCCAAAAAGTCATAAGAATCCGCGATGCCACGAGATAATGTCGATCGGTTGCGGATGGACGAACAAATCGTTTGTAAATATCTATAATAGATGTCGTCGCCAAAGCGCTTAATTCGCCCGAGGAGGAGGACATCGATGCGTTGAAAATACAGGCAAAAAGCAATCCAACAAAACCGACAGGCAGATAGGTAAGTATAAATGTTAGAAAAATATAATTTGTGTCCGAAGACGCCGGCAACTTCTCATCGACCGAAGCTAACTCCGCTGCTCGTGTGTGTAAATTATCAACGCGATGTTGGAGATCCCGGAGTTGTTCTTCTTCCTTCTTCAATCCGGCAGCATCGTTGATTTTTTTTGTCTGAATATATCTCGCAATCGCATCAGATTTTTTTTGAAATAGAAGATTATGTTCATCCTCCAATTTCTGAAATTCCAGCGCGTGCGTGCCGGTCTTGATTTTTTCTCTCTCTACCGGATTGAACAGAATCGGCGGACGCATAAACTGAAACAAAACAAAAACCATTACACCGATGAAAAGGATGAAAAACTGCATCGGAACTTTCGCGGCACCATTGAAGAGAAGCGCAATCCGGCTTTGCCTTACCGATTGGCCGGTGAGATAACGCTGGACTTGCGATTGATCGGTCCCGAAATACGCTAGCGCAACAAACATTCCTCCAATCAACCCCGACCAGAGATTGTATCGGTTATCGAAGCGAAGCGAAAGATCTATGGTGTTCAACCTCCCCATCGCCGAAGAGATCGATAAACTATCGGCGAATGAAATTCCTGACGGAAGTAAACGAATCGCGATGATGAATGCCGCACACATTCCGGCCATGACGATGATGAATTGAAAAAAATCGGTGTAGTTGACGGCTTTGACTCCGCCGTATGTTGTGTAGATAATGACAAGGCCGCCGATGATGAGCGATGTAATTCGAATATCCATCCCAAGCATAACGGAGAGAACCAGCGCCGGCGCATAGATTGTTATTCCAGCCGCCAGGCCACGCGATGCGAGAAATATCGCAGTCGTCAGTACCCGCATTTTTGCATCGAATCTCTTCTCGATATATTCGTACGCAGTGTAAACTTTGAGCTTGTGGAATATCGGTACCGCGGTGATCGAAAGAATAATCATGGCGAGCGGCAATCCGAAATAGAATTGCACAAATCGCATACCGTCGATGTACGCTTGCCCCGGAGTAGAAATAAATGTGACCGCGCTCGCCTGCGTCGCCATGATTGAAAGTGCAATCGTGTACCACTTCATCGATCGATTCGCCAATAGGTAACCATCGATATTTTTCGCACCGCGTCCTTTCCACAAACCGTACAGGACGATAGACAAAAGTGTGGCCGCGAGCACTATCCAATCGAGAGGTCTCATTTGCTATGCAATGATAAAATGTTCGCGAACAATCGATATGCTCCTTCAACACCTGATGGCAACTGGCGGAAGAAAGCGTACGCACAATAAACGAAATATCCTTTTCCATATTTGGTTACAAGAAGGCCGCCGGAGTGATCGGGTTCGTTTGCATCGTGGCAACTGAAAATCGAATCGTAGCGTGCGTCCCAATGTTCGGCGAAGTAAAGACCTCGTTCCTGAATCCATCCTTTAAAATCATCTGTTGTGATTTTATTTGGTGTCGTCACAATGGGATTATGTTGATTGAGAATTTTCATCTCGGCATCTTCTTCTGAAACACGGGCACGAGAAATTTCCATCCGGTACGGACCGATGCTGTCGGTCACTCCCTGTTGCGGAGTTACATACTGAACGACATACGTTCCACCCCGTTTTACAAATTCCATCAAACGATCCTGATACAAATGAAGAGACGATCTCGTATTATATGCCCGCACACCGGCAACGATGACGTCGTACTGATCAAGATTACCGTCCGCCAGTGCATCATCCGACAATAATGTAACCGCATAACCCAATTGCCGGATGGAGGAAGGGACTTGGTCGCCGGCTCCCATGATGTAGCCAACAATATTACCTCGCTTTTGAATGTTGGACTTGACGAGAGCAGCTTCTGCCGGTTGGAAAAATATTTGTGGAGGGATGTGATCGTACCGAACGAACTGAACGCACTTGTTATAAATCTTCCCACAATATTCAACTTCTGCGGAAACTATTCCACTTGCCGCATTATTCAAAGGAGAAACAGTAAATGAAATAATTTGTTCGTCTCCTTTGTTTTTCAATTCCACATCCTGGATCTCTGGATCGGATCTCCAGTGTTCGGGAAGTTTTAATTTCACAATTGCGTGAACATTCGAGGTGAACGATTTTACTGTCATGCTTATTTGTTTCTTTGACGTGTTTGGAAAAACATAAACTGGTTCCGACAGATTAATCGTAACCGGCGGAACAATCTGCAAAGGATATAACTGCTCCCCTTTTACTGGATCGACTATTTTTTGACGCAAAGGAATTCTCGTCTCTATAATTCCATCCGGCGATGAGAGCGCAACTTCCATCTTCGGAACCGGTTCATTCATCGCTTTGCCGATGAGATCCTGATCCGAAATTGTGTACGAACCGACTCCATGTTTCTCCGCTAGCCAATACGGCTGACTAATTTCGGTTTGATCCGGAATTTTTAATGTGCGGCCGGATTTCACAGGAATATTGAATTCGAGTTTTGCATGAAGAACAGTATCTTTACTTTCGAAAGGTAATTTGATTCGTTCAAGAACGAAAGGATATGACGAACGATTCAGGATTGTGCACGAAAAATTCAGATCACTGCCGGGAAGAAATTCATTGTCCGGAGTTGTAGCGTCGATCCGCATTCCCGCACATGCAAAGATCACATTCACCAATTCTTCTTTTTTTAATTCGATCCACGAGGACTGCGATAATTTATTTAGTGAAGAAAGGGCTTTCATCAATAAAGGAATTGATTGCGCAGGATTTTCAAAATTATACTTTTGGGAAATTTCGCCGAAGAGTACTTTTACACTATCCGCACCTTTCACTCTCGACCAATCCGTGTCGATCCCGTCAAATAAATCCTTGGTTGCAGGATCACCTGCGATAAACTGGAAATGGTCTATATACTCACCACGATTTTGAGCTGCACCAAATCCCTGACTCTTGTGCATACTCCGGCTTTCGCCCGCTATTTCAGTAAATGATTTTCCGAGGAGTGAAGAGTACGCACCGAGGTCAATGTTGACGATCGGATATTGTTTTTGTGTTGAATCGATCGGAGGTTGGCGAAATACATCCCAGACAATCCGTTTTGTCTGCCAGGTGGAAACATAACGAAGTTGTTCGGTAAATTTTGTCGAATCCGATGCGGCTCGAAAAGCTTCTTCTGCCAGAATCGCCGAAGCTGTATGATTGCCGTGCCCACCGAGCGTAGGAGTGAATCGTGTGATGATGACGTCGGGTTTAAATTTGCGGATAACCCAAACAACATCGGCAAGAGTTTTTTCTTTATCCCAGAATCGAAGCGTTTCTTTGGAGCTTTTGGAGAAACCGAAATCGATGGCGCGCGTAAAGTACTGTTCGGCTCCGTCGATTCTTCGTGCGGCGAGAAGTTCCTGTGTTCTTATCAATCCGAGTGCCGCACCTTGTTCCGAACCGAGAAGGTTCTGCCCTCCTTCACCGCGTGTGATGGAGAGGTACGTTGTCCGATACAACCGGCCTTTGGTCAGCGTGGCAAGTAATGCAGTATTCTCGTCGTCGGGATGAGCGGCTATATAAAGTACCGAGCCGAGAACTCCTAACTTTTCAATTGCGAGTTTGATTTCAGCAGTATTGAATGAATTAGATGATTGTGAAAAGATTCGCGGGGTTAAAAGCAAAATTGTAAAAAAGAAAATCAGTCCTTTGCGCATGAGCATAACCATTCATTTTTTGTATGATGTCAGTTTTCGTTTGCCGCTGAATGATCTACAACCTTATCTTATTTTTGTTTTAATGTGTTAAGTAATTTATTGTATGCCTCTATAAATTTTTGCACGCCTTCGTCTTCGAGCTGTTGTGTGATTTCATCAATATTTATTCGAATTTTTTGCAATTCTTTAAATTTTGTTCGCGCCCGTAAAATATCTTTATTCAGGGTGAGACGGGGATGACCGTGATCGCGATAGGCATCGATAGTCTCAAGTGGAAGTGTGTTGATTGTGTCATGGCCGATCAACGCGGCAACATATTTTACATCGGAATAATTGGGATTCTTCGTACCGGTGCTTGCCCACAACAACCGCTGAGTGCGAGCGCCCGAAGTTTCAAGTAAACGAAATCGCTCGGATGAAAAAATCGTCCGATAAATTTTATATGCAAGCTTCGCGTTGGCGATGGCGACTTGACCTTTGAGATCCGTCGTCAGATTCGCATTTTTTATTTGTGATTTTGAGATAGTTTCCAGCAAAGAATCGATCAGAACATCGATCCGACTTATAAAAAAACTTGCAACAGAAGCGATTCCTTTGATTGGCAGAGATTTCTTCACTCTATCTTCCAATGCCGAGAGATACGCCTCGGTAACTTCTTCATATCGCGGAATTCCAAACAAAAGTGTGACGTTAATATTGATCCCTTCAAAAATGAGTTGACGAATGGCAGGTATACCATCTTTTGTCCCCGGTACTTTAATCATCACATTAGGTCTATCTACAGCCGACCATAATCGCCTTGCTTCAATAATTGTGCCTTCAGTGTTGTGAGCAAGCAGTGGAGATACTTCAAGACTGACAAAACCGTCGCGACCTTCACATCGATTGTATGTGTTCCGCAGAATATCGGCCGTAAGCTGTATGTCTCCAATCGTAAGAGTCTGATATATCTCTTCGGTATTTCTCCCGGCATGAGTTAAATTGCGTATTGCTTCATCGTATGCATTGCTTTCGGCAATCGCTTTCTCAAAAATTGATGGGTTCGATGTCACACCGCTTATTCCATCTTCCTCAACCAGACGCCGCAGTTCTCCACTCTTGATCATGTCTCTGCGGATAAAATCCATCCAGATGCTCTGGCCTAAATTTTCTAATTTTAATAGAGGATTTTTTTTCATATTGATTCCCCCCATTGTTTTCTATTTTTCAGGAACACCGCTCATGAAGAATTGTAATAAGTTAATCATTCAAAAACATAAATTCATATTCAATTTATAAATCTTTGTTTAAAGACTTAAATTGATTCTATAACTCGACGTTTCTAATGCCGGAATTGATTCTAATCAAGATGATTGATTATATTTCATAAGAGGAGATTGATTATGAACGAACTCAAAAATGTTATACACAAAGACCCTTTCGCCAAATTCCTTGGCATAAAAATTTTATCAATTGGAGATGGGACGGCATCGGCAGAAATGACCGTCACAAAAGATCATCTCAACGGTGCGGGAACAATTCATGGCGGCGCAATCTTTTCGCTTGGTGACACAGTTTTCGGAGCGGCTTCAAACTCACGCGATGGACTAGCAATGGCGATTAATGTGAGCATTTCATTTTTCAAAGCAATCAGAGAGGGAAAACTCACGGCAGTTGCCGAAGAAGTTTCTCTGCATAAAAAGCTCGCAACATACGTTATAAAAATTATCGACGATAAATCAAACCTCATTGCATTATTCCAGGGAACGGTTTACAGGAAAGAGGATCATAGAGTAATTTGATTAATCCTCTGGTTTTTCTTCAAAATGACCAACAGGATTTGGTCCAATTGACGCACCTTGTTGCCGTTCATAAAGAAGTGGGGGAACCGCCATCCCCCATCTTCAATTACAATCTTCAATAATAAGCAGTATCAGAGACGACATAATTAAACAACAGTATTCAAATTCTCGCCTACCGATCCGCCGTTCTTATTTCCGGACTCGTCATACGCTTGTGCGATTTGGTCCTGATTATTTGAACTGGATGTTTTCTTCGCATCCTCCGGATGCTTTAAATCGTACGTTAGTTCCTCCATAAACGAAACCTTACCATCCTTGTTGGTGTCTCTCGGATCATAAATCTTGTTGTCCGAACTTGAACTACTGCTGGAATCGGTGCTGTTAGTCTGCCCTGAGGAACTTTGTGATTTTTGCGCACCTCCGGATGGTGGTGGACCTGGCGGCGGTCCCATTGCTTTCATTTTTGCATCCATTTTTGTCATGGATGCTTCGAGTTCACTTTCATCGATTTCACCATCATTGTTCGTGTCGGTTTCTTTCATGATCGATGCTGCATCTTTTCCTTTTCCGTCTTTCGGCGCACCGGCTTGAAGTTCTGACAAACTGATTTTCCCATCACCGTTCGTATCAAGTTTTTTAATCATTTGTTTCGCCCGGTCAGAAACAGATGTCGTCCCCCAATCAAGAGGTCCAAGTCCAGATCCCCCACTTGTCGGACTTACCATGGTGTATCTCCTTCCATTAATTGAAATAAGTATAATCGCTTTACTATTATTATTTCGGAAGAATGTCGAAATTCATCAGTGTTTTAACAAACATTTAACATGTTTAACAATATCGGGAGAGGAAAATAGGACAATCAGCCCACAAACTTATAGCCAAATCCGTGTATCGTAATAATGTATTTCGGATATTTCGGATTCTCTTCGAGTTTCTGCCTAAGCCATGTAACATGAGTGTCGATCGTACGCGTCGTCGGCATCGCATCGTATCCCCACACTTGATTTAGAATTGTTTCCCGCGAGAGCACAACGCCTTGATGTTCGATGAAAAAACGAAGCAACTGGAATTCACGCCCCGAGAGTTCGATCTGTTTTCCCTTCTGCAAAATTTCCATTTTGGAAAAATTAACTGTGAAGGGTCCGAATGAATACGAATTGATCGTAGCCGAGGAGTGCGATAGTTTCAACGTTCTCCGGAGTAAAGATTCAATTCGTGCCAGGAGTTCGAGCATTTCAAACGGTTTAGTTAAATAATCGTCTGCACCAAGTTTTAATCCTATTACTTTCTCGTTCACCTGGCCGCGTGCAGTAAGCATTAATACAGGAGTAGTGATTCCATTCTTCCGTAGATCTCGGATAATATCGAATCCACTTTTTTTCGGCAGCATCACATCGAGCAGGATCACATCGAAGCCTCCTTCGGTCGCTAGTTTTTCCCCCTTCTCTCCATCACATGCATGTGCAACGAGATATCCTTCACTACTCAATCTGTCGGTTAGTGTCAATACCAATCCCATCTCGTCTTCAATCAACAAAATCCGCTTGCGGTTTGTATTCATGATGTTTTCTTCTGCTCTGCCAAGGGAAGCCGTATAGTGAATACACTTCCATCGTGCGATGAACTTTCTATGAATATGGTTCCGCCGTGCGATTCAACGATGTGCTTTGCGATGCTCAGTCCCAACCCGTTTCCCTGTATCTGCTTCTCTTTTGCATTACTTCCGCGGTAGAATGGATCGAAAATATGAG
Organism: Ignavibacteriota bacterium; assembly: GCA_963835935.1. GTDB lineage: Bacteria > Bacteroidota > Ignavibacteria > UBA10030 > CAVZMI01 > CAWIHK01. Next base: position 939,679 of record CAWIHK010000001.1, on the reverse strand, counting down.
GAAGATCGTCCGGTGCAATACCGATGCCGTGATCCTTAACGGTTATCTCCAAATACGAGGTATTTGAATTTTTCGACAGATGAGTTTCGATATGGATCCACTTCTCTTCAGCGCTATACTTGATTCCGTTGATGATAAGATTTTCTATCGCAGATTGTATTGCAGATGCATCTCCCCGCACTCTGGAATTAGATTCATCGATGGCAAGCTCGATGGTAACATTTTTTCCGGAGATATGCTGCTTCGCATTTTTTATCGCTTCAGAGATTACAGGATGAATATCGAAGGACAACTGTTCGTACTTTCGATTCCCGGATTGAATGCCGGCATAGGCAAGAGCTTTTTCCACCATTTCAGAAAGCCGTACGACCTCGTTTTTAATGAGTCCCCCGTATTGCTGCACACGTGTCTCTCCTTGAATAATTCCATCTGCAAGATTTTCACCTACCGATTTAAGGACTGAAAGCGGAGTCCGAAGTTCGTGCGATACACCGGCAACAAATTCTAATTGCTGTTGGGCAAGTTGCTGTGCTCTATTCGCAGAGATCAACACAAAGATCATGCTTACACCGAGCAAGAGTAGTACACCAAAACTGATGCAGAGGTTTCTAATCCGATTATTATTCACCGCTGCTTCAAGTGAACCGTCTCGATGCGTCAACTGAAGTTCGAGTAAACCGGATTCACCGGCTCCATGCCCTCTTTCCTGGTGAGGCATTTCACCGGGGGGAAAAGAGAATTCCGGCATCCGCAGCGGACTATAGAAAGGGATTTCACTCCGCGAGTCATCCGGGATACGTTCACCTTGCATCCGACGCTCCGGCGGCAACCGAGCAGGCGGTTCTCGCGGAATCAATAAGAAAGGAACTCTGACATCAACTCTCCTTTTAAGGTCGTGTGATGTTGAATCAACTGATCCGTAATAAAATTTCCCATGAGAATCGGTAATACTAATATTGTAATCCGAAATCACTTTAGGTAAAAAATGTGCTATAATAATCTCAGGGATAAGAGTGGATTTAATATAGTATCGGTTTATCGGAACTTCGATTACATGATGTGGTTTGCCTGTAATTGGAAAGGTCATCGCGGAGAGATCTTTGAAAAGCATAAGCGATGTTTTCTCATCGACGATGATATGGAAGATCAGGTCCGGATGAGGTAATGGCGCGATAAAACTGCTATCATAGATTAGGCCGGGATGTAAAGTTGAATTCTTCCATTGTGTTATCCGCTTATGCAATTCTTTCTGGGTGTCCGCATCAGTTCCACTGAGCATTCCTCCGAGTGATTTCATCAATTCACTGATTTCCTGACTGAACTCCATCGAACAATGAAACGCCGATGTTCGAACATTCTCCTGCATCTGTTCTAATTCCCGCTCGCTCAACTCCCCCAACCAGGTGTACTGGAGATAGGCAATGACCGGAAGAACAACAATCATCGTAATCGTGACAATAAATACTGCGGAATTTTTAGTACGGCGATTTTTCATGATTCAATATACAGATCAATTCCCTCATCTTCTTGAATTCTTAACAAATTTAACAAACTCTTTTCATCCTTTACAAATATTTTTCCTCTTCTTAACTCATTTTATTCAGGATCATTGTAGGTTGTATGCGAAAGGTTCAACATCAAGTTTAAGGGGAGATTCATCATGTTGTATTCTATGAAAACACTTTTACTCAATTCATCGATTATGGTTTCACTTTTTAATTTGGAGGTTTTATGAAGCGTTTGAACATCATCAAAATCATCATAATGATACTCAGTATCAGCGTACTTATGGTTCCAGCATTATCATTCGCCCAACCTGAAGATTATCCGCCTCCGCCGGGTTTTCACATGCCGCCGCATGACGGACCGATGCCACTAAAAATATTTCTAAGTGAACTGAAAGACAGATTGAATCTTACCGATGATCAGACGGCGAAGATACAGAAGATCTTTGACGCACAGCATCAGGAAATGGAGAAAATGATCGATTCGTTAGAGAATCAGCGCCAGGAAATGTTTAAAAAGATCGAGCAACAACGAAAACAGACAGACGAAAAGATCTCGGCTCTCTTGAGTGACGAGCAGAAAAAAAAATTCGAAGAAATGCAAAAGCATCATCGACACATACCGCGGCCAATGGAGAGACCGATGCATGAAGAATGTCCGGATCGCTAAGAAAGCCAACATAGTTGATGGGATATATTTTTACAAATTATCGGCAAACGAATTCATGGGCGCCCGTAAACTTGTCGCACTCAAGTAATAAAAACATACATTGAGAAGCCTTCGGACTGCCATCAATGTTGATGTCGTTCTTGCGGCATTTTGTATTTCATGAGGCAATAAAACAGGATATTGTAGTTGCGCTCGACAAAGCTGATCTGGTCATCAAGATGTGATGGAAATCCTCCACTTAGGGGAAGTGGAGGATTTTATTTGAAGGACCATTCATCTGTCAACATCGACGCGAAGTTTTTGATTTGGATAAATTAGATTGGGATCGTTGATGATTTTTTTATTTAAATTGTATATCCTTCGCCATTTAAGCATATCGCGATAGAGAAAAGATGCTATTTTGCTGAGATAATCTCCCCGTTGGACGATATATTCATCCATTATCTTCATTCGATGGTTCATCTTAGTCAATGAAGATGCAAAATTAAAAGTGGGATTTATTTCTTGATTATGACATCGCACGCATGTCTGTTCTGTAATTGGCTGGACGGTTGCCTTTTTACCTTCCAAGTGCTCTTTCTTCGTGTAATGGCATTCAACACATCCAAAGCCAGCTGCTTGTTCCGAAGATGATTCGTTAAAGTGTGTTTGGAAATGCCCTTTATCAGTTTTATGGCACGACAAACATTCTGCACGATCGCCAGAGTTGACAAGTAGCAATGATTCGTACGAGCAAGAGTGAGGATCTTTTCCAAAAACGCTGCCCTGATATTTATGGCAGTTTATGCATTTCTGATTTTCGATAAAGCTGTATTCCGGAGGAAGCAATAATACAGTTGAATCAGTTTTTTCCTTAAAATCAGAAGCGATTACACGTTGATAATGAGCAATCAACCCCTGCAGTAGGGAATCGCCGGGAATGTCTTTAAGAACTGGGTGAATTTGGCCGGACATATCTACGATTTTTTTCGATTTAACATCAATTTCCAATGATAATTGACCGACGAATTCTGTATTTTTTCCTGCCTGCACAATGATGGTTTCACCATACCGTTCTGGTGAAGAGAGAACATTTTGCGTGTGAGCGCCAATGATCACATCGATATCCAAATTTTTCTTGGCAATTTTTATATCCTCACTGTATCCCAAGTGCGATAATACAACCACAATGTCGGATTCTTTCCGTACTTTCTTTATTAACGACGGTAGACTTTTTAGATAATCTGCAATGATCACTCCGGATACTTTTTCCGGATCCATCAAATCAAATGGCTCCTTATTGATGAGGCTGATGATTCCGAAGCGAATGCCTTTTACTTGCTTGATAATGATTTCTTGAATTTTAGGTAAAACACCGCTCTTCGCTGTCATGAATGAAGAGATGAATGGCAAGTGAAGATGATTGTTTTGATCCCTCAGAAATTCAGTACCGTTGATAAATTCTTGATCTCCGACACCGATGGCATCATATTGTATCATGGCATACGCTCGAAGAACAAAACGATCTTTGGCCGGAAATCCTTTTGATGATAGGATATCACCGCCGTCGAGATAGAGTGCCGGCACACTATCTCGATCTGCCAGACGCTTCATAAGCGTCAGCCGTTTATCCAAACCGCCGAGCGGACTTCCCGGACAATCGCAATTTTCCAGAACCCCGTTTGTGTTCTGGGTATAAAGTATTTCAATTTTTATTTTGCGAGCTGATGCCGAATCGGATTTACCCGACGCCTTATCTGCGAAGAGCAGCGCAATAATAAAAAACAAAACAAGATAGTGCAGGTAATATTTTTTCATTCGCCGTCCATGATTGGATTATATTCTATGCTTTACTTCCGCACAAAAATGAATTCACCGCTTTCATCTTAGCTTCATGCGTAACGCCGTCTTGCGGAACAGTATTAATCCCATGCTCCAACGTAACCAATCTTGTACATTCAATCGGTTTTACTTCATCACGCGCCAGTAATATTCCACGGTTTTGCTCTAATCGTTTCCCGTTAACCAAGACAGCAATTGATTCTCCATCAATAATATTTACAATCAAGAAACGTAATTCTATCTTACTCTTGTTAACAACAGAATCATGGGTTTCAGTAACAATGTTTTAGGGCAATACACAGCTTACACTTTTTTCTAACGAGTTATTTACTTCATCGTTAGAGACCGAAATCGTAATTTTATTTACCCCCTGTTTTATTTTAACAGGACAAATAAATTCTACAGGTTTATTAATTTCAATGGGGGTGGTTTTCCCAACTGCAAGATCAGGCTGTACAACGTCCCCGTTGAGCTTCACACTCACCTTCATCCCAGTACGGAAATTCATCACATTAAAATTAAGCGCTATAGAAGTTTCATTTACTGATTCGCCGCTTGGAGAAATGACAAAAATCCTGGGAAGTTCGATATTCTTTTTATAATTGACTTCCACCGATTTTGTTGCCGATTGTCGACCGCTTGAAGCTGTGATTTGAATTAAATTTTTCCCCTCCGCAACAATCACGGTATCTTCTATGAGAACCGTTCCATCGTTTTCGCGAGTGTACTTTACGTTAGGTTTTTCAGTATTGCCAACCTGTATTTTAATTTCATCGATTTTTTGATTATCTGTAACACGTGCTCTGACAAATAATTTCTCATTGTTAAGCATCTGATTATTATGGGGAATGAGGATTTCAATCGACGGCGGTATTTTATCGACAATCTTCGCCGCTGACTTGATCAAATTAATTTTAAATTTAAGATCCTGAGTCTCACCATTGTTTCCTATTGCCTTCACATGGACAAAATTAATACCGTTATTCAACGGTATCAATCTCTCAAATTTCACAGTAGTTTTATCGTCAATGGCTATGATTGCATTTTGAGCATTAACTAATACACCACGTATTCCGGATTGCGAAACGATTCTTCCTACGATCTTAAGGCTTGCCTGAGAGCCAACAACCTTCACAGTATCTCCTTGTTCGCGGATAGACGGCTCAAGAATCGATATTTTCATACTACCTTTGTAAATTGTGTGTTCAACAATACTGAGCGGCGCTGTTTTTAATGGATTCGTAATTCCGAACTTTTTATAAGAACACACACCCCCTATATCTGTAGCCATGATAACAAGTTCTGCTCCATTAGCCGGCGTAGGGACATCACAAACAAATTTTTGTATCCACTTCGCTGATGGAACGAGTTTTAATTCCTCCGGACCAGGCGGAAAGAAATCAGCCCGCACAGTATTAATAAAGGCTGATTCGCATTCACGCGATCCCCATACAATTCCTTCAAAATGGAGATTCTCTTCAGCGCTCGATAGAATGATTTTTTCCATGTCGATGTCAGTACCCTTCAATGGTCCTAAATCTCGTAACTCTTTCGGAGTCAAAAACTGGACCTCTAAGGGATCTATTATCGACTGATGCCCTATAGCGTATTTATAGTTTCCACTAATAATTTCGTCAGGCCTAATAATAATAGGATCCGATTCATCGCCGATAAGTGTCGTATTATCAAAAACATCTTTACATACTATATAATAAGTCAGCGGTTGAATTTCTTTCGATATAAAATCCCCGTACCAACCCCCGCCAAGTTTTCGTAATTGTAGTTGTCGATATTGTTGCTCTCCGGTGCCTCGTATGTAGGCAATCACGCTGCCAATATCGGATTCATCATCAACAAAGACTATCATGGGATATCCAAGACCCTTTTTACTCATATTGATCGGTGGAATATGAAAAACAAACGGAGGACGGGAATCATCGCTTTCTTTGAGTGCTATTGAAGGAGCGCTTGTCTTTGGCAGAACTACAATAGGCGCATCATTGCTTCCGAATGTTTGCTCATTCTTATAAATATCGGCCGCCCAGATATAGTATTGCAATTTGGCATTGTTGATGTTCTTCAAATCCTTTGTGATCACTGCCTGGTAATGGTTTTTAATAATTTGCATCAATGGGAATTTTTGGTATTTGAATTCATATTCAGTCTTGAAAAACACTGCTGCCTCAGCGACGCCGCTGGTGTCAGAAATTTGCGCGTCGATCATCAAAAGATTATCAATGCTGTACGTGCGCAGCGGCGAATGAGTTATTTGCGGTCCTTGAGTATCACGCGCAAGCATATTAATCTTAAAGGGTTGTGAAAGCGAGCCAACCATTTTTGAATTTCCAGCTTGATCGATGGCGACAAGATAATAATCGATTAATTTTGCATCTATCGTGACAATTTCCGGGAGAAAAACGGCATAAGCATTACTTCCTTGCCAGACAAGATCTAATGATTTGTAAGTATTCTCTTCTTTTCTTTTATAGTATACAACAACACGGGAAACCTTCACATTGTCTTTAGCTTGTGCCCGTATTACGATCTGTTCGTCCGAATTTGCTTCCAAAACTGGGGAGTGTTCAAGCGATGGTGGTTCTTTATCAACCAATATCATCACTGAAAATGGTTTTTTAAAATCATCCTTCTTCTCGGTCATCAATCCCTTCGAGTCGACCGCAGTAAGGTAGTATTCAATTTTATCATTTTTAATACTGGTTGCAGGAATTATCGCACTGTATTTATCTTTTTCAGTGTTTACCAAAGGGATCGATCCATATTGCCCATCCGTTTTATTACGAAACAATAACGAGGCCGCTTCAATTTTGTTATCGCCAACAATATTTGCTTGAATCAATATCTCCTTTCCTTGAACGCTAGCCACAACAGGAGAATGAATGATTTTTGGAGGTTCATCAATTTTTTCTGTTGAAGTAAGAGCCGTCGCCAGATCACCGACCTCAAAAGGGATTACTTGACTGGTGATCTTGGCGCTTGATCCCAACGCTTGTACAACGATGATTTCTATCTCACCAACTTTTTCTTCCTTCCTAAAAATGATCTTCCCTCTCCCATCCTTTTGTACGCTGAGGATCCGGATGACATTAAATCGCATGCCTTTTTTAATCCCGAGATCAGCTCCGGCATCTATAATAACTGAACTGTCGCCAACCATATATTGGACACTTGGTTCGATGAGGATCTTTGAGTCGATCATGTCTACAGCGCTTCGCGCCATTTTATTAAAGTCGTTAACTCCTTCGCCTTTAATCGTTTCATAAGCAAATTCATATTCACCAAGAAGAACATCAACCATCCTCATATCTAACTCAAAATATCCTTCCGGCATCTGTCGGAGTTCCCCTGCCAATATTTTTTCAACATCAAGTTCAATGCCTGCATTTGTAAGGCATTCAGCTTCTGTACAACCGGCTTTTTTCATTTCTTCAATTTTCTTCAACAATTCTTCTTTCTTCTCGGAAGCAAGCGACAGCTTTTTACTAATAGTCAATGCACCTTGCAGTTCAGAAAACATTTTCTGAGCGTACACTTCGCTTGTATTTACGGCATTGATCTGAAAAAGGGCTACGCGCTTTTTATTAATAGCGGGAGTCGGCTCGGTGAGTAAAAAGAAAAAGACGGTGAAGAGAAAAAAATAAAATATGTTGAGGCGGGAATATGAGGACATGTAAAAATTCACTCCGTTCTAATGCAATGATTTTAATAAAGTATCGATCTCACTCTCTATCAACGCTATATCTTTATATCCTTGATGATCGTAACAAAGCATCCCTTTGGCATCAAAAATAAACATTCTAGGTATCGTTGAGACATTATATTTATTTTTTACTTCAGCCAATGCATCATGTACTACTATGAACTGGAATTGTTCCTGCATTACAAATCTCTTCGCTTTAAAAAGAGTTTCACTCGCATCGATGTCGACTCCAAGGATTTCCAAACCCTGGCTGTGATATTTTTTATAGATGCTCTTTAATTCTTTCAGTTCCCTACAGCATGGATTACACCAAGATGCCCAAAAACTCATTACCACTACTTTATTTGAATCAACAATTGTGCGTAATTCGTGGCGTACTCCATCGAAATCTTTGAGCACAAAATTATTAAAATCTTTTGAAGCCGTTGTTTGACCAACGGAGATCTGAAAAGGCATTATTAAGAAAACCAGAAGCCACGGTTTTCGATCGAACATAAAAACTTTCATTCTTTTTGAATAACTTTGATGAGTCGTATGGTTTATACAAAATAATTAGCACAAAGTCAATCGTATTTCATTTTTTTGTGACGATGCTTTCTTTTTGATGAATTCTATTCTATATTTGTCTGTTAAAAGCGGGCTTTATTCATTATAATAAATAAACCATGAATCGACTCTTAAGTCTATTAACACTTTTATTTTGGTTCTTGGTACCTTCTTATCCACTTGTCAGTCAACCGAAATTATCTCTCGAGAATAGCAATTTCAATCTCGGAACAATCTATCAGGGCCAAACAAAGAAAATCACTATTCTCATCAGGAATTCCGGGACAAATGATCTTATCATAAAAGACGTTGAAGCTCCGTGCGGTTGCACCACTGTTACAAAACCTCAGAAAACTCTGCCGCCTTCAGAACGATCGAATATCGATGTAGAATTTAATTCCACCGGATTTCAGGGTGAAGAAAAAAAACAAGTTATTATTGAATCGAATGACCCCCAGTCCCCATCTGTTGTTATAAACTTACAATGTTTTGTCAAAACAGAAATAGAACCCACTGATAAAATGTATAATGTCTGGTTGGGTAATATCGTCGTTGGTTCATCTGTAAAAAAAATACTCAGTTTAAAGAATATATCGTCTCAGACACTGATGCTCAGTAAACCGAACAGTAATTCCCAAAATCTCGTTATAAACATAGATAAAAGCACGATAAAACCAAATGAAATCGCCAATCCTGAATTGATCGTTACAGCATTAAGCGCCGGATATACACAATCGGAATTCCAGATCAACCTTTCCAGCAAGAATCAACCATCATTGGTAATGAAGGTGACTTATATCGGAGTAAACCCCTAATGAAGTATTCTCCCGCTGTGCGCCAGGCTGTTGCTATCGTCTGTTTCTCTGCCGCTCTGGGATTTTCATATACAGCAATTTATCAAAAAGGGTTTTTTAATCCGGCATATAATGATAAAATTTCTAGTCCATCACATTCTAACCGCGATACTGCTCCAACAATGATTCCGATTGAAACCGCTAAACAATATTTCGACGAGGGAACGGCTATTTTTATCGATGCACGCCATGAGTTCGACTATAAACAGGGACATATCAAAGGTGCAATCAATATTCCCTTGAAGCAATTGTCAGAAAAAATGGATGTCCTTTCAGCGTTGAATAAAGATTCCCAATTGATTATTTATTGCGATGGAAGTGAATGCAATTCGAGCATAGAACTTGCGGCCAAAATTTCCTTATTGGGGTATTCAAAAGTAAAAATCTTTTTTGGCGGATGGAAAGAATGGTCGGCCCAACAATATCCGATTCAAAGGTGACGACATGCCTACTCATCAAATTCGAGAATTGACTGCGGCATTAGTACGAATGGTATTAGGTGTCGTTTTTATATTCGCGAGTATTGACAAAATTCAAAATCCCGAGGGATTTTATCAAGCTATACTCAACTACAAGTTAATCAATTCATCTGGTTTGATAGTATTCATCGCAACGGTATTACCATGGGTTGAGTTGGTGTCGGGATTCAGTTTAATCGTCGGGGTGTACACCAAGGGGGGAGCTGTTCTGATATTTTTGATGATGCTATTCTTTACGTTTGTAGTACTAACGGCATTACTCCGGAACCTGGATATTGCCTGCGGATGCTTCACACAGGATCCCAATGCACAAAAGATAGGGCTCGCCAAATTAATTGAGAATTTAGTCCTCACACTCCTTGCAGCATATTGCTTTTTCACAAAGTCCGAGAAATATACTCTTCAATATCAAATCAAATCTTCAACAACATCGCCGGCCAACCCTTCATCTTAATAGAAAATTATTTTTGCAGGAGTCGTCACTACCACCCGACACTTCGTCAACAACTTGCCTTTAATATTTGCTTAATTGAAAAAGTGTTTCCAGGTCAATGACGAGGTGGTTGAAATTTTTTATTAATTTTTAGAGCGGAATATTGCGATAAAAAGGATTAACTCTCTTTTCATCCTTTCGGTCTATTCCTCTTCAATAAAATCGTCGGTATCATATTCAGTTAATAAAAAGATTGGAATCGAAATGTAAGATCATTGCCGAGTTCAAGTGTTAGAAAAAAAGAATGAATTACCTATGAAAAATCCAGACCGTGCTTCGTGGTTATTAAACCGTGATTAACATCAGGTAGTGCTTGTGTCGATCCTCTTCGTTATCGTTGTACTGCTAATACTCTTCGACAACCTTCTTAGTTAGCCAGGAACTCCGCAAATGTTGTGATTGTTCCAGAAATAATCTGATACGGCACAAAGAAGAAAAAAAGAAAATGAAACTATCCAACGCGGATGCTAAATTTATCGGTTGGCAGGAAACTCCCAAGGGAGAAGCATTTACACTCTTTACTGTAATAGCAGCGTATCATCCATTATTTGGCTCCACCGTAACGGAAAAAACCCTGCGCAAACATAACCTTCAGATTCCGCCAACGCCGCTTCCGCAAGAACAATTCAAGAATAATTAAAGATGTTTGATTATGAAAAGTGACAGAATTCAAGCACAATGCCGACGAGGAAGTTCGCCATACTTTCAAGAATCTGAACAAGGTTTTTTTGAATGGATGAAAAATATTACTTCCACCGACCAAAAATTTGATCCCCACAAGACTAATAGCATGAAAGCTGAACAAGAATCTTTCAATGTCGTCGATTCTCAGGAAGATAAAGATATCGCCGCCGACTAACGGGATGACGAATGAGAAGGCGGATAAATCCACTGATGCGACCAATCATGCATTCATCAGTGTTATTCGAGAATGTTGGAGTAGAAGTGTTAGAGATATTTCAAAGGAAGAAACATGGAAAAGCTCACAACTATAACTGAAGCCGATTGTTTTGAAGATGAACGAACTGATTTCCGGACGGCGGCAGAATATGGAGTACGTCAGCTTTCCGTAACGCTTATTCGGCCGACCAATTACACGGACGACGGTTACCCGATCAAAACACGCATCGGCGTTATCCGAAGCAATACGTTAACGCAAATGGGAACGCTCACACGCGACCTGGAAAACGATCCCTTCTTCAAGGGAATCACGTTCGACATCCGCAAGATTGATGAATCGATCGGATGGATACCCGTGAAGGATATCCTGAAGCATTCCACATTGCCCGGTACGAAGTCAATCGTCATGCTCGTTGGCGTGCAGTCGAATCAGTACCCGCGAGCGTTGGACATTGCGTCGAAGTTTCTGCCGCATGGAATTCCGGTGTTAATCGGCGGTTTCCATGTGAGCGGCATGATTGCCATGATCGGACTTACGCCCGACCTCAAAACCGCGATGTCAATGGGAATAACACTTGTAGCCGGAGAGGTTGAAGGCGGGCGCCTGTCGGTGGTCGTACAGGATATTCTCAAGAATAACGCGCAGCCGCTCTACAATTTCCTACAACCCACACCGAGCCTGCTCTATGCTCCACTCCCTTATATCATGAAGAATGAATTTACTAAATCCGAATCACGATGCACCACTATCGATACAGGACGCGGCTGCGTTTTCAACTGTGACTTCTGCACCATCATCAACGTACAGGGACGAACGATGCGATGCCGCGATCCAAAACAAGTAGTCGAATTTGTGAGGCGAAGTTATCGCGAGGCGGATGTTGCGCACTGCTTCTTTACGGACGATAACATTGCTCGCAACCCGCGATGGCGCGAACTTTTTTCAGATCTCATCCGCATGCGTGAAAAAGAAAAAATTCCATTCACGTTCATGATGCAGAGCGATTTAGCCGCTCGCAAAATGCCCGGTGGCGATTTCTTTGAACTCGCTGCGCGTGCCGGATGCAACCAAGTGTTTCTCGGTGTGGAAAGCGTAAACCGCGAGAACCTGCGTTCGCAGGAAAAATATCAAAATCAAACCTCAGAATACAAAGATCTTCTTGAACATTGTCATTCACTCGGCATCGCATGTCATGCAGGATATATCCTGGGACTTCCGTTCGACACACAGGAAAGTCTGAAACAAGATATCTCAGAGCTTCAACGGATGATGTTTGATTCTGTCTCGTTCTATATCCTCACACCACTTCCCGGCTCCAAAGATCACCAGCGCTGGTGGCAGGAGGGTCGATGGATGCACAAAGATTTCAACGCATACGATTCGGCGCACGTCGCAGTAAAACCGGAACGCATGTCTTGCGACGAACTCATGACAGCATACCATGACGCATGGGAACAGTTTTACTCGACTGATCATATGGTCAATATGCTTAAGATCCGAAAACATGACCGCTATAATTATAGAGAACGGCTATCTTTCTATGCGTGGTACCTCTATGCATCCAGAATCGAACACCTGCATCCCATGAACTGTGGATTCTGGACCGTGCGTCGCCGGAATGACCGACGAACGAATTTGCCGCAGGAAGCATTTATTCCGTTTTGGTTGAAACGATCGAAGGTCGTGACGCTACGGTTATGGGGAATAGTGAAACTGTTTTTCCAGCTTGAAGAAGTCTGGCTTCGCAGTCGGCCGAAAAGTAAAACCGAAGAATCACTTGACGAATTAATCGCAAAAACAAAACAGGATATAATTGATTGGCGGGATATGAGCGCCAGAGAACTCGCGTCATTCTATGCGAAGCTCCGCATCGAGATGCCGGAGGTTAAAGTTCCGTCGTTTATGTGTCTGTGGTTTAAGAAAAGGAACCCGTTTGCCCGCGCATTTACCAGATCGCATGTGCAGAAAATCTGGCAGCGCTGGTATCTCCATATCTGGAATCCATTAAAGTGGGCCGAAGTATGGATATTCGAATGTGTGAACGGTTTCAGATTCCTCAATCATCTTCTTTTTGAGGAAATAGAAAAAACGCCGACTTCCTTTTACAATCTCATGCAAAGATAGAAAATTATACTTATGATATGACATAAGGATATAGTCTCACCAACTTATGCGTAGTCAATTTCTAATTTTTTGATTTCGGATATAATTTCATCGACGGTTTGTTTAAGTTCAGCGCCCATTTTCAAATATTCGTCTTTGTATTCATCTCCCATCAATGAAAGGAGTGCAAAATAGATTGGCTTGTATTTATCTCTCATATCATATTTGTTTTCTTTAAAGGATTGATAGATGAAATGATATTGTCTCTTTGCAATAAACATCAGAAAAGTCCAATATATATTTTCCTTGACTTCTTTCTGTATAGTCTCATTATCACAGTTCTCCTTATATACTTTAATAGCCTCCTCAATCTCATTATTCCATAAAAGAATTAATATGTACCCCAAGGCATGAGAAATATCTCGCTTATTTATATATACTTTCTTCTTCAATGTTAATGCTTCGCCTTTATTCTTCTTTAAATTAAAATAAAGTGAAGAGAGAATACACATCGCTTCAATATGTCCTTGTCTGACAGTCATTAATAAGTATTTTTCCGCATTTTCATAATCTTTATATTGTTTTAAATAGAGTAATGCTAAATTATGCATTGAATTAGTATCACCTTTCTCGACTGCCATCAAATAATATCTCTTTGCATTCTCATAATCTTTGAATTCAATAAAATAGAGTAGTGCTAAGTTATACATTGCATGGACATTACCTTTTTCGATCGCCTTTAGATAATATTTCTTCGTATTCTCGTAGTCTTTGAATTCTATATGATAAAGCAACCCTAAACTAAACATTGCATGATCGTCCCCCTTATTCACTGCCATCAGGAAATATTTCTTTGCTCCTTCATGATCCTTATATTCAGATTTATAGAGGAATGCTATACTATTCATTGCACTAGTATTGCCTTTTTCTATTGCCATCAAGTAATATTTCTTTGCTTCTTCATAGTTCCTATATTCAGTTTGATAAAGCAATGCTAAATGAAACATTGCATGATCGTCCCCCTTTTTAATTGCCATCAGGAAATATTTCTTTGCTTCATTATAATCCTTATATTCAGATTCATACAGCAATGCTAAATTATTCATTGCGTCGACATGCCCTTTATCAATTGCCATCAAATAATATTTTCTCGCATTCTCATAATCTTTGAATTCTCTTTTATAAAGCAATGCCAAACTTAACATTGCATGTGCATTTCCCTCACCAATTGATTCTAAGTAAAACTCAACGACTTTCTGTATGTCTTTCTTTTCCTTTATTAAAATACTAGCAATAATAAGCCCAATATCTTGTTTAGGAACACCATCATTTAGTAACATTTTCTTCGCTGACGAAAACTGTTCATGAAGAACATCTTCAGTTACTTTTTCCAGCACTTCTAAATGAGATTTATCCAGTTCGTTAACAAGCTCACTTTGTGTTGCTGAGAGGCGTGTCCTTGTCTCGTGGATTAATTCATCCTGGATCTCATAAGGAATCGCAGTTTTCGCTAATGCCTGTGAAATGAATAATGCATGCGGACAAGAAAGTCTTCCTTCCCGTATCGCCTTGATATGTTTTTTGGCTCTATCGGCAAGCTCTTTTTCTCCACACCATAATTCAAAGAATCTTACCAGCCAAAGCACTCTGTTTCTATTCTTTCTTTTTCCAAGCCGCATGAGGTAGTAAATATTGAAAAAGCGTTCTCTCAATCGATATAACTGGTTCTTTGTAGAAGTTGGTTGTTTTTCAACAAGCTGTCCTTTTTCAAGTTGATTGAGTTGAGAAGAAACCGCTTTGCTTGACATTCTTACTTTCTTTGCAATGTCTTTTGTGCTTATAGCATCCCAATTCTGCGCGATAGCATCCACAATAGTTTGCTGTTGCGTAGAGAGGTTTTCCATTCTGTGTTTGTAGAGAGGTGTAATTCTATCCAGAATTGCTTCTAAATCCTTAAACGAATTGCCGTCGACATCATCTATAAATATTTCAAATAGGAGCACGATCGTACGCGGGACGCCGCCAGTCAAGCGTCGCAGCGTTTCAATCCTTTCCGGCTGTGTCTCTATAATCTTATTAATTTCTTCCGTTTTATAAGTCTCGCCGAGTTTTTTCAGCAAAGAAATAGTTTCTTCGCTATTAAGCTCATCTAAGGTAATAACTTTAAAAAAATCAAAAAGAGGTTCTTTGTAATTGTAATAAAATTCTAAGACCGTCGAGGATGCACCGATGATTCTCATATACTTGCAGGTTATCAAGACTTCTCGCAGCCGCTGGTTCTCCTTTTTCGAAAACTTTTCTATCATGTCACCAAAGTTATCGAGCAAAAGAACAATTTTTTTGTTTTCCTTTTTTAAGGCATTTACCAATAATTTAAAAATCTCTTCTTCTGGAGAATCTGCATCATACAAGGAATCAATTTTATCAGACAGTCCGGCAAAAGATGGGTATTGATCTTCGAGCACATCGATCACTTCTTCCCAAAGTTTCGCAAGAGTATACACGTTGTATTGCTCTTCATCAAACATAACCGGCAAGAGCCATTGGCTCAGGTCCTTGTTGTTCCTCATTTCATAGTTCAACCGTAGAAGTAGGGTCGTTTTTCCGTAACCCCGCTGACCTTGAATCATAAAATGTTGAGGCGGTTTGTCCATCCTGCCTTTTTTAATTGCTGTGAACAGCTCGTTGAATTCTTGAAGACGGATAACAAAATTAGCAACGATTTCTTCTGCAGGTTGCGAAGCGGGATTATAGATTGTTGGATACTTGAGTTTAGTTTGCAACATAATATTTCCACCATTCTCTTAACAACGGCGAATTGAACCTATAGATTTTTGCGTCGTCGTTATTGTTCAAATAACCATCGTATTTGAGTGCGTTAACTAGATCGTTAAATGAGTTCTCGATTTTATAATTCACAGCCATATCATGAATTTCAATTGAGCGAATGGTTTGTTTTTCCGAAACATAATTCAGAAGTTCTTTCACAAACGAAAAATCATCGCCCTTATATGCTTTCCTCAACCTGACTAACCATTGATCAAAATATATTCTTTCCCTGAGTGCGTTTTTGACCGATTGATTAAGAATATCAACCGTTATTATTTTTGACTTATCTTCATCAAGAATTTTATTCGCTTCATCAAGAATTAATTGAAAATAGAAAGGAATCCACCATTCGATAATATCAAGAAGATGCTCGTAGGCTTTTTGTGCAAATTCGACACTGGTACCATGAAGAATTCGTTCTATCAATACTTTTACTTCTCGTTTTGATAATGGCGGTATTTGGATTGGCGCAAGATCATTAATAAGACTGCTTCCATTCATACGATTAACAACATTTTCGAGACCGATCGATCCTGCATAGATAAATTGAAGTTTCTTATGAATTTCCGGCGCCTGACGAATTACTCGTTTCGTTTCAAGAAAATGGATTGCAGCTCTTTCGCCTTCATCCTGTAGAATATTTTCAACTGTTTGAGCAAACTCATCAACAAGAACAATAATTCGGGCCTCACCAAATTCAGTCGTCTTGATAAGATTTAGGAGTTCATCAAAATAAAATATTTTGCTCTCGCCTAGTTCAATTCCGTCTTTTTTAATTGATTCAACCCTGGATAGTAAATTCTTCATCATTATTTCAGTTTTAAGTTTGAATTTTTGAGGACTGGACAATTCTTCTGTAATATGCCTATATAGCTTTTTATAAAACTCATTTTCATTATTCACGGATTCGCTGTCGTAATAAATTATTATTTTATTGTCTCTCGGTTCATCCAATAGATTAAAGAGAATCGACGATTTTCCAACACGTCTCGGCGCGACTAATAATAGATTGCATCCCGCCTCAGTCTTTTCCCAAATTTGATTTGTTATCAGTGGTCTTGGAAAAAAGTCCTTTCCTCTTGCAGCTTGTCCAATGATGGTGTTTAGTGCCATATTCGTCTCCATAAATTTTACTAAATATAGTTGACAAAATATTCATTGTCAATAGTTATGACAAAATATTCATTGTCATATTTTTCTTTGTATTTTGCCCAAAAAACGTGAGTTTTAGAGTGATAGAAAATACCCTTCCGTGAGTACACTCAAGCATAAGAAATATAGTTGAACCCTATCTATTTTCTCATAAATTTAAAAATACGACATGCGTATGCGATGCAAGTCAATGCTCGTATCAATCTTCACAGGTTTCATTTTCTTAAATTATAATCAGGATGTGGATTCAATGGCCGAAAAACAGTCTCTAATGAAAAAAAATCAATGCCGCCAGTCTATTGGGATTTGGAAAATTGTTTCTTTTTTCCTGTTAATTTTTTATTTCAATCATAAAGCATATTCCCAAAATTTTCCCGGAAGCATCACGGAAACTTTAATCCTTTGGAATTCGAATGCCCTCCACGAAGATGCAATCGACCAGCAGAGTTTCCTTTCCACCCTGGAGAGTATCGGCTTTAAACCTATTCGCAAAGATACCTCCGATTTGATGAAACAATCTCTCAAACCAAATACTCTATTCGTAGTGCCACACGCTTCCGCCAAGTTTCTGTCGACAAAAAATATCCAGGCAATTATGAAGAGCCTCCAGCTCGGACTCACTTTGATCACGGATGGGGAGAGTGATCTCTCACAAGCATTAGGCATACAATTGGGAAAGCCCGTGGGTGTGGCGGATATTGTAGATCATATTCTTCCGGAACTCAAACCTCAGTGGAAAACTAAACCAAGGGTTGCCTGGATTTCAAATTTCTCTAAACAAGAAGGAGATCTCCTCATCTCGGACCGCGATCATGATTATCCTTTGGCCATCACAAAACGATTCGGAAAAGGAGAATGCCTGTACTTTGCTCCTTTGTTCGATCCAATTTCAGGAAAGGGGTTTGCACGTTTTGTAAATCTTCCATATTTAATCGTTCATGTGTTACACCGGCATCCACCCTTTCGACGACAGGGAGCGGATGTTTATTTCGATGCGGGTTTTCGATCTCATGTTTCGATCGATACATTGGTAAAACGATGGAAGCTATCGGGCATCCGCGCAGTTCATGCGGCGGCATGGTATTTTTATAATCAAACACCCTACGATTATAGCCGGCTGATAAAGGCTTTGCATCAAAATGGAATCATTGTCTACGCCTGGCTCGAATGGCCGTACGTTGGAAAGAAATTCTGGGATATCCATCCCGAGTGGCGTCAGAAGAACGCACTGCTTCAGGATGCGCATCTAGATTTTCTCTATCTGATGGATTTCCAGAACCCGCTCTGCTTGCAGGCTGCTATGGACGATCTTTCACTACTACTTGAAAACGATTGGGATGGCATCGATATCGCCGAGTTCTCGATGACCGGAGTTGGTTCGGAAGCTCTTGAAGGGCCTCTTCATCCCGAGTGCTTCACCGGCTTCACTCCGACTGTACGTGCCGATTTTAAAAAACTTCATGGCTTTGATCAAATCGAATTGTTCGATACGACCAGCCAGTATTATTGGGAAAAAGATTCCGCCGCACTCAACACTTTTTATCGATACAGGGTCGAGGTGAATAAAACTTTATTGAGAAAGGTTGTTCATAACCTCGACAATCTCAACACGACGCGAAAACGCAACTGGGAAATGATACTCACCATCGCCGATAATTCACTCCACCCTGAGTTCGATCAATTATTGGGTTTCGATATGTATAGTACACTCGAACTTATAAAAAAATATAATCTCACACTGCAAGTGGAAGATCCTTATACGGAGTGGACAAAACCTCCGGAACGCTACACCGATTTAGGAAAAACTTACCGCAAGTATCTCGGAGATCGTCCGTTCATCATTGACATCAATATTGTCCCTGTGCATTTAAAAAAAGAGAAAGCATATTCGGTCGCTCAGCCGACCGGCTCGGAAATCCTTCAGCTCTGGGAAAAGGCGGCTGAACAAAGTTCACGGGTGTGCTTCTATTCTGAGTCCACCGTCTTCAGCCACGACTGGAAGATTCTTCCTTTTGCAATGGCATCTCGCGCTGGCATTCGAACGGATGGCCAAGACTTTCTCATCAACACCCCCTACACAGTCACGCTCTCTCCTATAAAAACGAGTGATAAAATATTTTTAGATGATGAACCCTGTATGTGTTTCAGTGAGGAAGGTATTTTGATTCCACAGGGGAAGCATCGACTGAGTTTTAGCAATATACATGACACGACCAGCATTCATGCGCCACGGATTCGATTGGTTTCGATTTCAGATGAATTACTTGGATGTCGCCAAAATGGAGACAGCCTCGAAGTAAAGTACTCATCACCTGCGCGATGTGCACTTACATTGAGCAGACAACCTAAGGTTATAATACTCGATGGCATAGTGGTTGACCTTCCGATCATACAAAATGAAAAAAATATTGTTGTGATGGCTCCGCCGGGAGTTCACAGTTTGTCGCTCGTCGATCGATGAGAAGTGCATGATGATCGGCATTCGCTGAGAGTGGCTACATCTGCGATAGACAAGAATATCCTTCAGATTCTCCAATATATGACGGATAAACATTTCGAGGAATAGGCTTATACATCTTTGGCGTAGGCTCACAAAGTTTTCGGCCACCGGCTATTCAAAGCACTAATGATTGTATATATCGCCTGGTTCCCGAGTACTGCATCATACCTTATGTGATGCAGTGTATCGAGGGAACCGTTTATGTGAAGAAGTAACTCATACATCGTGGCCTCGATACGATTCCGACAAAGCCGGAATCACTCGGCCACCGGCTATTCAGGGCAATAATGATTGTATATATCGCCTGGTTCCCGAATAATTCATCATACCTTTTGTGATGCAGTGTATCGAGGGAACCTTGAAAAATGTGTCTGAATACATATCATAATATTTTCTTTGTAGATAAACCCATTCGGCCACCTGCCTGTCCAAATTTTTTCTTTGCAAGTTTTTGCAATTCAACAATATTCGAAGATATTAATGCTTCCTTTTTTATTCGGGACCACTTTTGTATCTGCTTCTCTCTCTTGAAAGCTTCATAAATCTTATCAAAATATTCTAGGTATACTAGTGCCACTGGTAATCGATTAGCTGTGTAATTAGCGCCCTTTCCTGATTGGTGTTGTCTTAACCTTTTCTGTAAATCAATTGTGCTTCCAGTGTAATATGATCCGTCTGAACACTGAAGGATGTACATATATCCCATTGAATTCTTCTCCTTCCCTTTCATACAGAAGAACGAAAAAAGGTTACTTCAACGGTTTCATTAGTTATTCAAATAATCCAAATTTAAGAGCCAGGTTCCCGAGCTTGTGGTGAGCGGCTCGACCGAACTCGCCGAGGTCTTATCGAACTATGTCCCGCCTCGTTTTTAGAGGTGGAATTTATCGAGGGAACCGTTTATGTGAAGAAGTAACTCATACATCGTGGCCTCGATACGAGCTGGAATCACTCGGCCACCGGTTATCCAGAGCAATAATGATTATATATATCGCCCGGTTCCCGAGTACTGCATCATACCTTGTGTGATGCAGTGTATCGAGGGAACCGTTTATGTGAAAAAGTAATTTATACATCGTGGCCTCGATACGAGCTGGAATCACTCGGCCACCGGTTATCCAGAACAATAATGATTGTATATATCGCCTGGTTCCCGAGTACTGCATCATACCTTGTGTGATGCAGTGTATCGAGGGAACCGATATTAAAGCGGAATCCCTTTCGGGAATATCTTGACACTTGATACAAAGTAGAAATGAACAATAGCAGTTCACCCGGCATTTAATAAAGCCGCATGAATCGTAACATTAAACTTTACTTTGGTTTAGTCGTCTAATAAAAGTTAGCCGGTTTATCATAATTGGAACCCGGCTTTTCTTCAGAAGAATTTTTTCTAAAACAGTGGTTACTTTATGATAATCGACATCGATAATGGCAAGCTGATGATGAAAACTGCCGTCTATTGTTTCTTCCTCATGATATTCTCATTTCCGCTTCTCGCTCAGGAAACCGATCTCCACGGTATAATCCGAACGAACTCTTCCCTTCCTCTAAAAGAAGTGCATGTGTGGCTTGTCAACACGTTAGACACAACACAGTATCTTGTGACGAAGACGGAATCCAATGGGACGTTTCACTTTCCATCCGTTCGCAAAGCAACATATCGCTTCGAGGCAAGTGCGGTGGGATATCAAAAATTATTTCGAGTAATTCAGATTACAGATCCAAATGCCGATCTCGGGATCTTCACTATGATCGAAGCGCCGATAAACATCGGCGAGATGGTCATTAAAGGAAGAACAGCTCCCGCCATTCAAAAGGGAGACACGACAGAATTGAACGCCAACGCTTTCAAAACTCATCCCGATGCAACCACAGAAGAATTGCTGACCAAAATGCCTGGTGTCGTAGTGAGCCCTACAGGAACTGTTCAAGCAGGAGGCGAAACCGTGCAACGCGTTCTGGTTGATGGAAAACCATTTTTTGGTGACGATCCCACTCTTGCCATCCGAAATCTTCCAGCAGAGGTTGTTGAAAAAATTCAGGTCTTCGATCAAATGAGTGAGCAGGCTCAGTTCACAGGTTTCGACGACGGGCAGTATACAAAAACGATGAACATCGTTACTCGCCACCGCAATACTCCGGCACAATTCGGAAAATTTACCACCGGTTATGGTGAAGATGAAAGATATGGAGCCACTGGAGGAATAAATATTTTCGACGGCAATACTCGAATATCGTTGCTCGGTTCTTTCAATAATACAAATCAGCAGGATTTTTCGACACAAGATTTACTTGGCGTATTATCCGGCAACAGCCAGCAATCGG
Source organism: Ignavibacteriota bacterium (assembly GCA_963835935.1). Lineage (GTDB taxonomy): Bacteria > Bacteroidota > Ignavibacteria > UBA10030 > CAVZMI01 > CAWIHK01. The sequence goes on along the minus strand of CAWIHK010000001.1, from coordinate 917,780 downwards.
GATTTGGCCGAAGCGGTTCCGGCAGAAACCGACAGCAGGGAAACGGTCCTCGCGGCGGGACATTCACGCCGGGCAGTACGACGAGATCAGGATCGAATCTTCTCATCGGACAACCGCAGGGCATCAACAACATTAGTATGCTCGGAACAAATGTTACCGACTCGCTCACAGGAGATATATTTCTGCATGGAAATTACTTTTTCAACCGCACCGGCAATCAGAATAACCAAACGTTGAACAGGCAATATATTCTCGCGGGTGATTCGAGCAGTCGGTACGATCAGCAATCGGACAACACGGGAACGAATTTCAACCATCGTGTTAATGCGCGTCTCGACTACGCGGTCGATTCATCGAATTCCATTTCCTTCATTCCCCAATTATATTTCCAGAATAATAATTCGTCTTCGATTTTTAATGCGATCAACACTGATGCTTCCGGTGTCCCGCTATTGCAATCGAATTCATCAAATCAAACAACAACATCTGGAAATAACATCGGAGGCCATTTAGTGCTCAGGCACAAATTCGAAACTGTCGGGCGGACAATTTCGCTCGACATTAATATTTCCGAAAGCTTGAAACAAAGTTCCGGTAATCTGGACTCCAAAAATATTTACAATGCAACCACAATTGATTCGAGCAGTTTAATCGATCAGCATTCGGGAGGCACGACGCGAAGCATCTCGGTCACACCAAGTCTGGTCTACACAGAGCCGCTTGGGAGCAACAGTCTTCTCCAGATCAATTACGCTCCGACAATATCGCGGGGAACTGCAGATAAACGCACGTATGATCTTGATACCACAAATCAAAAGTACTCGATTTTTAATCCTGCACTTTCGAATACGTATGAAACCCGATACACGACCCAGCGAAGCGGAATTGGGTACCGATACTACAATCAGAAAACAAATCTTTCGTTCGGCGTTGCGTATCAGCGAGCAGATTTGTGGAGCAATGAAACTTATCCTGTCTCGTCCGATCTATCTAAGAATTTTTCAAACATTTTACCGAATGCCATGCTCAACCTGAAACTCGCCGACCATGAAAATTTACGCGTGTACTATCAAACATCAACACGGGCGCCGGCAGTAACTCAACTCCAGAATGTTGTGGACAATTCGAATCCATTGCTGCTCACAGCCGGCAATCCCAACCTGCAACAATCCTATACGCACTCTCTTAGTGCACGATATTCTCTCACAACACCCGAGGCGGGTAAAAGCATGTTCCTCTTCGTTTCTGCCAATCGCACCATGGATTACATCGGCAACGCCACGCTGACCGCAAATCGCGATACCATGTTTACTGCAAATCGCGATACGGTGCATCTTTCCCCGGGGACGCAGATGACAGTCCCTCAAAATTTCGATCGTTATTGGTCGCTCCGATCATTTTTCACATACGGTTTTCCGTTCGATCTTCTCAGCAGTACACTCAACCTCAACGCTGGCGCGAGTTATACTAATACACCGGGAACCGTGAACAGCGCTTTAAGTTTTTCACACACTTCGGTTCTCAGCGGAGGGTTTGTGATCGGCAGTAACATCAGCACGAATCTCGATTTCACCGTTTCATACATGGGTAATTATAATATTAACCGCATCACTCTGCAGCCTCAGCTCAACAGCGATTACTATTCTCACACCGCGAGCTTACGGTTTAACTGGATATTTCTGGAGGGAATTGTATTCCGCAGTGATGTCTCGAACACGTACAACAACGGTTTGTCGAGCGGTTACAATCAAAACTCCATGATATGGAATATGAGTCTTGCTAAAAAGCTTTTTGACAAACAGAGCGGTGAAATAAAATTAAGCGTTACCGACTTGCTCGGCCAAAATAAAAGTATCTCGAGAACTGTAACAAGCTCTTACGTAGAAGATGATAACAATCAGGTTCTTACGCGTTATGTGATGCTTACGTTTATGTACACACTTAGGTAGGCATTTCGACTAGCACGTACGTTTTTCTATTGATATATTTCAACAGATGTAACTTGAGGTAGAGAAATCATTGATGTGCAATGAATTCAAAATCATTGTCAGATTGAATGAACTATGGCGTTCCATGTTTAATTAATACAACGATCAAGGTTCTAATTATTATTTGCCCCCTCATTAATCCAATCATGGATCAATGCTATGTCGCTTGCACTCATTGTTCCACCCGTCGGCATTCGGTAGCCGCAAGCGGTCCCGGAGACTTTCTTATAGAGCACACTATTGGCAGCATCATTTGGGAGAACACGTTTCAAGGATGTACAACTCGATTGTGCCTGTACGTTGACCAAATGATTATAGCTAGTGCCAGCGGCAAGCGATAATCCACCACTGCTTCCATGGCAACTAGCACACTGGCTGTTAAAGATAGGTTGAATCTGGTTTGAAAATGAAACTGACGAAGAACTTCCAATAATTGAAATTAGAATTTCTAAGACTGTCGGCAATAGGTGTTTTACTATCTGCCACAACCATGTTTGTGCTCCCCGTATCGACACCGGAGATCGTAAGCACTGACGCAGATAACGAAACAGTTGCTATAGTATTGTCAGGCTGTTTGATAATTGTATATGGTGCTACTCCTCCTGATAAAGTAATTTGAGCAGAGGTACCTTTAACGACAGAGACGTTAGTCTTGCTTGCAGACAATCCATGAGGTTCTATCCCCATATCTTTGCAGCTATAAAGGATGACAATAATAATCATAATGAAAATAAAAGCGAAAAAATATTTTCTGATATTCACAGTTGCCTCGCAATTTTAAATAAAGAAATGAGCCAGAAAATCAAATTCGTTTTGTCGCACGTTGCCTGGTGCCGTCGTATGAAATCGAAACATTGGAGATAATTTTATACCGGGCACTGGGAAAAACTCCGCACCGGCACTGTATCTTGTTTCACTGCCTGTAAGATATTTCAAATCGGGATCATAGAAGTCATAAATAAATTTTATATCAAGACCGGATATAATCAGATAGTTCGCTTCTATATAAGAAATGAATTCATTTGTTCCAAGAGTTGCTTTATCTTTTTTAAAATCCACCTCTGCATTCACTGTCATATCTTTATAACCCAAACCCGCAAATCCGCTATACATTGTAAGGCTGCCTGCAACACCTTTGTTAACCCAGGCAGAACCGCCAAAAGAGATATTCAGATTATCTAATCGAAAAAAAGCTTCTGCCCTGCTTGTAATCAATCTGATCTTTCCATTAGAGGGATCAGCCCCATCTTCACCATTGAATATTCCGACATTCCAGGTAAGGTGAGTTGGCGAGATACCGAGTTCAACTCCGGTATCATCTCTGTTAAAATTGGGAAAAACTGTTTTTGCTCTAATGAAGGTTGTATGGTCATCTACTATAGTACCGTAAGCCGGAGTAAACCTGCCGACTTTTACATATCCATTTGCAGGAAGAATATTAGCGAGACCGAACACATCAAACCCGTAGAGACCTTTATTGAAATAAAGAAGAAAATTGTTTACAGGGCGGGCACAAAGATAAATATCTCCCTGCATTTGATAAAATGAAGAATGATTCTGTTGTTGTTGATAATAAAACAATGTTTGCATATCCATACCGATGCTCACAAAATCGTTCAAGCGCGGGGTAAAACCCGATGTCGTCGTCTCCATAGAATCCCCGTGAAGCGGCAATGTTTCCCTTCCCCACATTGCTGCACCGTAATAGTTGCGCATTCCGCCGCCATTGGGATCGATGTGGCAGCTTCCGCATTTGAGGTTTGTCAATGCTGCAAATCGTGGAAGGGCAAAAGTTTTTGTGCCAATTAAAAGACTGGAGAGGAAAAGAAAAGCAATTAGGAATTTCTTCATAATGTTCAACCTTTCAGTAAAAAAGATGGCTGTGTCTCTTTTCGCTTATAGTTAAACATAAACAGTTAAAAAGTCAATACTTCCGGGGGAACATTATGTGATTCGCAATTGTTAATAATAGAAAGTTGAACCGATTTGTAGCAATAATGTACTAGTGCTTTTTATTTTGCCATCATCGATACGAAGTGATGAACGAACGATGATTGAAACTAAACTTAAAGTACTCATAAAATAAATTAGAGAGGATTTATCATGAAAACACAATCTAAAATATTTCAGGGAACGACAGCGATAATATGGGTTGTCATGTTGCTAACTCTCGCAACAACAGTGCATGCCGCAACTCACGTTATTCAATTTGGTGGATCTTTTGGATTTACTTATTCACCGAGTTCTCTAAATGTTACCGTCGGAGATACGGTTGAGTGGAAGGGTGATTTTAGCATGCATCCGTTAAGCTCGACGAGCGTTCCTGCCGGTGCACAGACTTTTCATCAGGGTTCCGGCACAGTCTTCACATATCCAGTCATGGTTGCAGGTGCATATCTTTATCGATGCGATTTCCATTATTCTATAGGGATGGTCGGCGGATTCACTGCGTCTCCCTCAACCGGAATTAAAAATGAGCGCTCTTCTTTACGGCCCGATGTTTTCAGGCTTGGGCAAAATTATCCGAATCCTTTCAATCCAACAACAACGATCTCGTTTGATATCCCATTCCAAACATTTGTTACAATAAAAGTGTACAACCTGATCGGACAAGAAGTAACAACTATCGTCAATGAAAATATGGCGGCCGGCAGTTACTCGACAGTATGGAATGCATCATCGATGGCGAGCGGAATATATCTTTATAAAATGCAGACTGCATCATTCACAAACACGAGGAAGCTGGTTCTGTTAAAATAGTATCACCTGATGCAAATTAAATAGTTCGCTCTGAAAAACCTTTGTGTCCTTTATAGATTGCTAAATCAACTTTGTGATCTTTTCCCGAAGGAATATTTCACATGACTTATCATTTAATTGACTTTTTCATTAAGAACTAAATAGACAGAACTTCTGGTTAGTTGAAATAAAAAAGATTATCTTTTTGTTAGTGCGAAAATAAAGAGCAACCTGAAAAGAAAAATATATCACTCCACAATGATTTTCATACAAGAGGAATGCGATGAAAAACATTATTGAATTTCTCTCATGGGTAGGCGTTGCGCTCATAACGCTTATTCCTATCATCAATCCCGTCAGTACGGCTGTCCTTCTTCTCAGCATAGGCTCGCATCTAAGCAAGGAGGAGCGGAATCGCCAAATAACGCGTGCGTGCATCTACATGACGGCTATTCTGGTTACATTTTTGTTAGTGGGTCACCTCGTTATGATTGCTTTCGGCATATCCATACCGGGCATCCGGATTGCGGGTGGATTGGTGATTGGTTTTCTCGGATTTCGAATGTTGTTTCCAGACGAAGGACAGATCACCGGAGAAGGAAAACAGGAAGCACAACAGAAAGCTGACATCTCGTTCAGCCCTCTCGCAATGCCGAGCTTGAGCGGCCCGGGTTCAATAGCGGCAGTAATTACTATGTCGTCATCAATAAACGGACGGCATGGCATCGATAAGCTGTTCGCCTATATCGGAGTATTGTTGGCGATCATCATCACTGCAATACTCTCGTGGCTTGTTCTTCGGGGAGCAGGCGCTTTGCGCCGTTTCCTTGGCGTGAACGGAGTCAACAGTCTTTCGCGGATTATGGGGTTTCTTCTCATCTGCATCGGCGCTCAGTTTGCGATTAATGGTGTGCGGGATCTTGCGCTGGATGTGAACTTCTGGCATCCATAGATGTTATCAGACTGGACAGTGTCTGCAAATTCAAAACCAGACTAAAAAACCATTAATGAAGAATGCCAATCCACCGAGTCCTGTTACAACACCGAGAATCCAGACCATCTTCTTCTTCATCAATGCCGCGATGGATGCGAGCAAGATTGCTACCTGAAAGAAGATCACAGCAATACCAAATGCTTGACCATGCATTAAAGCATCATCGCGGACAGCTTCGAACTTCCGTGCCTCTTTTTCGATTTGTGATTTTTCCTTTTCGTACCTGTCGACTTGATTCTGATAATCTTTAATTTGTCCTTCAAAAGAACGTCTCACTTCAATCGATCCTTTTACCGGCAGAAGCTTCATTTGACGTTCCAGTTCCTGTTTCTGAAGTTCATACAGATTCGATTTCAAACTTTTCGCCTGATAGAACGCCCATTGATCGGATGCCTGAGTTTGGCTGAGCATCGTGCGGGTCGAAAAACTTCCGCCACGGAATGTTGATAACGTGGCACACACCGCCAGAATTACTGATGACAAAGCTAAATAATTTAACCAAAGTTCTTTCTTTTCTTCGGCCATATTACATATATCTCTCTTTGTTTATACTGATGGTGGGATTCATTTCAAATAGCGTAATTGAACAGACGAAACCGTAATCCAAATTCAAGCCTTCTTTGCCACATCAGGATATAACTTTGCCAAGCAATCCGGACATATACTATGTGTAAACTTTGCATCGGACCGTTTTTGAACATATGCTTCGACTTGTGTCCAATATCCCTTATCATCGCGGACCTTCTTGCAATTTGCACAAATTGGTACCAATCCACTTAACATCTTTACATCAGCAAGCGCTTCTTGAAGTTCATTGATAAGCAGTTCACGCTCTGCTTCAATTTTTTTTCGCTCATTGATGACGCGGCTGATACCTACTATTCCTTGTAATTCATTTTGATTGTTTTTGAATTGTACTTTTGATGTCAATACACAATTTACCTCATCTGTAAGCGGATTAACGCCGCTTTCTTCCTTATTAATTATTGGTTTCCCTGTTTCCATAATAATATCTTCATCTTTATGATAATTCTCGACTTTGTCTTTCGGGAAGAAATCAAAATCGGTTTTTCCTGTAAGCTCTTCTTGCGTTTTTGCTCCTAAAGAACTTATGTGAGCGTAATTGTTTAATATGAATCGATGATCGCGATCTTTTACATAGATTGAATCTGGCACTAAATCCATGACAGTCTGCAATAGATTTTTCTTATCAGCTAGTTCTTGTGTCCTATTCTCGACATTTATTTCAAGTTCTTTATTTCTCTTACGGATAGCATTTGTACGAATCATATAAAAAATGATAACGGCGATAATGCAACTGATGATACTCAGCAGTTGAAACCACCATGTTTTCCAGAAGGGTGGATTGATGATAATTCGAATAGATGTTCCTTGTTCGTTCCAGACACCATCATTATTTGAAGCTTTGACCCTGAAAGTATATTCTCCCGGGTCTAAATTTGTGTAAGTCGCTTCTCTTTTATTTCCCGAATAAATCCATTTCTTATCAAAATTTCCCATCATGTAGGCATATTGATTTTTTTCAGGTGCTGTAAAATCCATGCAAGCGAAAGTAAAGGTGAGAACCGATTGTTTGTGCGAGAGTACGAGTTGTTCTGATTCTGATATTTGTTTTTCTAATGGAGAACCATCAAGTCCCAGTTTTACAGGCTCATTGAAAATCTTGAAGTCGGTTATTAATACTTGAGGGATATTCATATTTTTAATCATTTTTTCTGGATAAATCATATTAAAACCGTTCGTACCTCCTATCAGAAGAACACCATCTTTTGTTCTGAACGTACTTCTGAAAAAGAATTCATTACTCTGAAGGCCGTCGGATTTAAAGAAGTTTTTAAAATCCTTTGTTTTTTGATTATAACGACAAACACCATTATTAGTGGTTATCCATAGTAAACCAGATTTATCAAAAACAAGTCCTTTAATATCATTGTCAGGAAGTCCATCTTTTTTAGAAAATAGTATGAAGGATCCATTATTCGGATTAAATTGATTAAGGCCATTTTCCGTTCCAATCCAAACGCAAGAATCATTTTCAACTAGTATATCAAGAACACTTCGATGACTTAAACTATTGATGTTATTTGGATCATGTGAATATGATATGAAATGGTTTTTATCCGGATAAAATATTTGGAAACCGTCAGAAGAACCGATGTATAATCGTCCGGCATTATCTTTCACGATTTTAATGATATAACTATAATCTGTACTACTGTCCGTTCTAACGTATTTAGTAAATTTATTTTCTTTGATGTCATAATGTATAAGCCCTTTTTCAAAACTTCCCAGCCACAAATCATCATGATCGCCTTCTAAGATTGTAAAAATATTGTTATCCGGTATGTCGCTGTTTTTTGTTGTATAGGATTTAAAGGAGTTGGTTCTTTTGTCATATTGAATAATGCCGCCAGCCCAGGTTCCCATCCAAATGTTGTTTTTGGAGTCTTCAATCATACAAAGAATAGTATTGCTGCTCAGACGGGAATTTTCAACATTATATCGAACAAAGCGATTTATGTTTTTTTCAAAAAGATTCAATCCACCGCCGTCTGTTCCGACCCATATTTGGCCAAGGTGATCCTCCAAGAAGCTGGAAACAGTATTGTGACTTAGACTAAGCAGTGCGCCGGGTAGTGATTTATAATGAATAATGGCATCGTTGTTTTTTGATGCTAAATTCAACCCTCCTGTAAATGTACACACCCACAGATTTTTTGTTCTATCCTGATATATAGCCTGTATATTTTCCTTATTCAAACTTTTGGGATCATATTCATCGTGCCGATAATGTAAAAATCGTTTGTTTTTTTTATCAAATAGATTAATCCCGCCATTCTCTGTGCCAATCCAAAGGTTTTCATTCTCATCGATGTAGAGGCACTTGACGCGATTGTTCGAAAGGCTGTAGTTATCGGCAGGATTGTATTGATAATGAATTAATTTTGTAGTTTGTATATTCGAATTGTTTCGGAGGCAAAAAAGTCCATCTGTACTTCCAAACCAGAGATTTCCTTCTCTGTCCTGTGTTATGCATATAAAAAAGGTATTTAATAAGTCATCCTGTTTCGATTCGCTATGTACAATGTGTACGAATGTTCCAGTTTCTGGTTGGAATACATTCAATCCTTTTTGCGTTGTTACCCATAATCTGCCATCTTTATCGATATATACATCTTCTACTTCATTATTACTAAGGCTTCCGGGATTATTGGGGTCATACATGTATCGTTTTATTGTGTTTTTATTTCGGTCAAAATAAATTAAACCTACATTGGTGGCTAACCATAAATTTCTCAGAGAATCTTCTCTTATTTTTATTATCACACAATCTATTCCTCGCAATGGAGATAATTCGTTGATTCGATAATTTAGGAAACGATCATTCACTCGATTATATAAGCATAAACCATTATTAGTGCCGATGAGTAGATTGTTTTCGCGATCTTCTATAATTGTTCTCACAAGGTTTTCTACGAGACTTGTGGAATCTGTTGGATCGGCTTTATATACTTTAAAACTCAGTCCATCATATCTATTTAGTCCTTCATATGTACCGATCCATAAAAATCCTTTGTGATCCTGACAAATGCTTGTTACCAAGGAAGAAGAAAGACCTTCATCCGGAGTCAAATATCTGAATTGTAAACGTGGTGCTTGAGCATACGACTGTGCAGTAGAAAGAATGAGCGCAATACTCAATACAATAACCAACTTGTACATTGCATCTTTCGTTTTCATTCTTCGACTCGAATTTTTAAAAACAAGCATTTTCACTCTATACAAATATTTTCTTCTCTTAAAAATACTTCTTTTGGGAGCATGCACTCATGATTATACCCATCTCTGAAAAAAATAATTTCTTCAGTCCCGTTTGAGTTTGCCTTGATCCAAGTCTAAATGGTCATTTGATTTGAATAAAATTACCATTGGACGCACACTTCCCTCCAGAAACCGGCACTCGTTCGATAGTATATCTATGTTGGATATAGCTTTCTATAGATATATTGTCGGCAGAATAGTAAAACAAGTTGAATTGGCTTAGATTAATGAGAAGTAATATTTTACGATTTTTGGAAACGATTGGAAATTCTATAATAAATAGTTGGATTTAGTTTAAGAGGTATAATCGAATAGACCAAGCCGTAAAATAAATTCAAACCTTCTTTGCCAACTCGGGATACAACTTCGCCACACAATCCGGACATATACTATGAGTAAACCTGGCGTCGGACCGGTCTTGAATGAACGCTTCGACTTGTGTCCAATATCCCTTATCATCACGGATCTTCTTGCAGTTTGCGCAAATAGGGACTAAGCCGCTTAATAACTTGACATCGGCAAGCGCACTCTTAAGCTCTGCGATGAGCTTTTCACGCTCAGCTTCAGCTTTTTTATATTCGGTGATATCACGGCCAACACCGACAAGACCAATCGTTTTACCTTTTTCATTTCTTAATGGAAGCTTAGAAGTGACCAGCCAACGTTTCTCGCCCTTTTCATCAATGATATATTCTTCTCTATTGATCACAGGATGTCCGGTTTGTATCACTGTTTGGTCGTCAGCGACAAAGCCTTCTGCTAATTCTTTCGAAAATATTTCAAAGTCGTCTTTGCCTAAAACTTCTGCTTCCGAATGGAAACCTGTACTACGCACATTGGCCAGATTAGCAATAGTTTTGCGATAGGAAGTATCTTTTACATAGATTTGATCCGGAATATTATCGATCAATGTCCGGAGAAGATTGCGCTCTTGAGTAAGGGCTGCATCCATCCGTCTCTCTGCTGCCAAGTCTCTGGCTTGCATACGCCACTTATAGATCCAGAAAGCAACACCTGCAATAATAACAAACAGTATAAATCTAAACCAAAGAGTCTGCCAAAACGGAGGTTCTATCGTAATTCGTATGGCAGTCCCTTCGTCGTTCCAAATACCATCGTTGTTGGAAGCCTTGACTTTGAATGTATATTCACCCGGGTCAAGGTTCGTATAGGTAGCCTTACGCTCACTACCAACATAATTCCATTCCTTATCAAATCCTTCCATTTTGTAGGCATATTGGTTTTTTTCGTTCGATACATAACTTATTCCGGCATATTCAAAACTAATTACCGATTGATCGTATCGAAGAATAATTTCTTTTGTCATTTCAATAGGTTGTTTAAGAACAGAATTAGCAGAACGAAAATCAACTGATTTATTAAAAATACTAAAATCGGTAATAACAACTGATGGCGGATGCGGATTGTCTTTAATGCTATCGGGGTGAAAATAATTAAAACCCTGAACACCACCGAAGTACATCCAGCCATTTTTTGCTTTATATGCCGAGTTTGGAAGAAATTCTTTACTTTGTAAACCATCCGACGGGATATAATTTTTGGTCAATTTTGTGTCTGGATTAAATTTCCATATTCCGCTCATTGATCCCATCCACAGATTTCCGTGATCATCTTCTAAAATTGAGGTAATTCCATCTACCGGAAAGATATTTGCAACATTGTAATTAGAAAATGTTTCGGTAGCATAATCATATCTGTTCAATCCGTTAATGGTTGTTAACCAAAATCTGCCTTTTGAATCTTCAAGAAAATCAGTACATATTGCACTATTCAAAGCCTTTGGATCATGTGGATCAGGTTTATATTTCTTAAATGTTTTCGATTTGGGATTTAAAATAACAACTCCAAAACCTCTCAATGAAACCCAAATATTTTCTTTACTATCTATATACATTCTAACTACTATATTATTAGCAAGCACATTAGGGTTATCAGGGCTATTTCCAAAATGCCAAAATTTATTGTTGTCTTTATCAAAAAAATCAAATGTTGAAATGATACCGTTAATAAATCCCAGCCATACATTATCATGTTTATCAATAGAGATTGCCGTTAAATTATCCCCGCCAATTCCATTTAGATCAGTTTTTTTATAGCTGTAATGTATAAATTTATCAGTTTTGGTATCCAGAAAGTTCAGGCCCTTAGCCCAACAGCCAGCCCAAACGTTTCCTTTTTTATCGGTAGCCAAACATAAACAAGCAATTCCTGAAATTGAATTTGGATTTTTATCATCCGGAAGAAAATGTTCCATTTTCCCGGTTTCGGGTGTAAACCGGTTCAATCCGCCTTTGTCGGTGCCAATGTAAATTCTATGTTTATCGTCCTCAGTAAAAGATTTTACAATGTTGTTTGATAACGACTTATCATCTGTACCAACAATATTAAACAAATGAAATTGTTTTTGTTCAGGAGGATAATAGTTAAGTCCTCCAAATACAGTTCCAATCCAGATTGTTCCAAATTTATCTCTTGAAATTAAACTGGTCGCATCTGTAGAAATACTTGTTGGATCACGTGCATCGTGTTTTAGGTTAATAAATGATTCTTTATCAGGATCAAAAATAATAAGTCCACAATATTGACTTGTAATCCAAAGTGTTCCGTCTAAATTTTCAATAACCTCTTCTAATTCATTGCTGGCAATTGAACTGTTGGACACTGTAAATTGTTTAATTATAGTCCCACTTTTTTTATCAAACAATAATAATCCGTGTTTGAAGGTACACAACCAGAAACGATGTTTCCGATCTTCAATAATTTTGCGAATAATAATATCTGAATAGTTGCTTGGTTGTAATGCCCTAATAGTGTAGTTTTTGACAGCAAATGTATATGGATTTATCGAACTGATGTCATTATTTGAACCTCCAATCCACAATGTTCCTTCGCTATCACTAAATAGACTGTAAACATGAGTGATTTTCAGGTTATTTTCGAAAAAGATGAAACGATCTGTTTTAGGATCGAAATAAGACAAATTTGAACTATTAATCCAAATTCTACCGGTGACATCTTCAATAAACTGGCAGAAAGAATTAATCTTGTCTGTTCGTTTTTTATCTTTTGTATCATAAATAATGGTATAATTTTTAAATGATTCATTTGTTGGATTATACAAATTAATACCTTCATCACCACCAACCCAAATTCGATACTTAGAATCCTGAAAAATGGTTCCAGTCCCCAATCCTTTTATTGCATCATTTCTTTTATTATCAGGTTTATATTGTTTTATATTATAACCATCAAAACGCGCCAGTCCAATTCCTCCGATCCAAATATATCCGGCACTATCTCTGCAAATTCCAGTAATGGAACTATTTAGTAAACCATTGTTTACGTCAATGTGGTTAAAACGAATGTTAGACGATTGCCCAAATAGATTTTGAACAAAAAAGAGAGAGAAACCGATAAGAATAAGTTTCAATAAATATCTCTTTAAATAAAACCTAAAATCATTGTTTGACAGTAAAATCATTTTTTTATGTTATAGTTCGGATAAAGTTTTGCTGCACAGTCCGGACAAATGCTATGACTGAACTTTGCACTCGACCGATCCTGAATATAAGATTCTATCTGTGTCCAAAATCCTTGGTCATCACGTATCTTTTTGCAGTTTGCACAGATAGGAACCAATCCACTTAACATCTTTACATCAGCAAGCGCTTCTTGAAGTTCGGCGATAAGTTTTTCTCGCTCCTCTTCAATCCTCTTGCGTTCATTGATAAGTCGACTAATACCTACAATGCCCTGTAATTCATTCTGATTATTTTTGAATTGCACTTTTGATGTCAGCACCCAGTTCACTTCGCTTTTAAGCGGATTAATACCTTTTTCCTCCTTGTTGATTACGGGTTTTCCCGTCTCCATTATTAAACGTTCATCTTTATGGTATTCTTCAACATTATCCACCGGGAAAAAATCTATATCGGTTTTTCCGATAATATCCTCTTGTTTTTTTGCTCCCAAAGAGCTTATATGAGCAAGGTTGTTTAAGATGAATCGATGATTCTTATCTTTTACATAAATGGAATCTGGCACTAAATCAATAACAGTCTGTAATAGATTCTTCTTATCCGCTAATTCCTGGGTTCGTATTTCAACTTTCATTTCCAGTTCTTTATTTCTTTTACGGATGGTATTTGTACGAATTCTATAAAACGTAACAATGGAAAGAACACCTATGAATATACCCAACGACTGGAACCACATTGTTTTCCAAAAAGGCGGAGTGATGATGATGCGAATGGAAGTTCCTTCATCATTCCATACGCCTTGGTTATTGGAAGCTTTTACACGAAATGTGTATGTCTTTCCCGGCAAATTAGTATATGTCGCAAAACGTCTGTTTGCATCCGTGTAATTCCATTCCTTATCAAATCCTTCCATCATATATGCGTAGAGATTACCTTGTGGTGAAGCATAATGAAGGCCTGCAAATTCAAAAGAAAAAACATTCTCTTTATAGGAAAGATGAATCTCATCGCACTCTGAAATGGATCGTTGAAGGATTGTGTGTCCATCAATTTCCCCATCGATAGGAACAGGTTTATTAAAGATTTGAAAATCTGTAATCACAACTGATGGACGAGAAGTATCAGCATGGATACTGTCGGGATAAAAAATATTGAACCCATTCATGCCTCCGAAGATCATCTCTCCGCTTTTGAGTTTACAACAGGCATTCGATCCAAATTCATTGTTTTGAAGTCCAGAACTTTCAAAGTAGTTTTTAAACTTAATTGTACGTGGATCAAATTTTGATAATCCATGATTGGTGCCGATCCAGAGATTGCCATGATCATCTTCAAGTATTCCCTGTATATTGTTGCTTGGCAATCCTTCACTTTCGCTATACCGATGGAAAGTTCCAGTATTACGATCAAATTTATTGAGGCCATTAGTAGTCCCCAACCAAATAGCGCCGGCGTGATCTTCAAGGAGACATAAGACTTTATTATCGCTTATACTGTTGGAATCCCAGCTGTCAGGCCGGTAATGAAAAGATGTTCCTTTTTCAGGATCAAAACGTTCCAAACCTCCGAACAAAGTCCCAATCCAAAGAATGCCGGAAGAATCTTCACACATTGTCCAAATAAAATTGTCGCTTAGGCTCTTCGGATCATTTTGATTGTGAATATAACGAGTAAATTTTCCGTTTGCATAATCGAATCGATTTAATCCTGCGCCGAAGGTTCCTACCCACAAATTTCCTTTTCGGTCTTCGTAGATGCTCCATGCAGTATTATTACTTATACTGTGAGGATTATTGGGATCATATTGATAGCGGAGGAATTTTCCTGTCTGTCTGTCAAAATAATTAAACCCATAATCAGTACCAATCCACAACCTTTTATGCCGATCTTCAAAGATATTCCTGATCGTGTTATTACTCACACTATTAGGATTCTTCGGATCATAAACATAATGTGTAAATCGATTCTTTTTTCGATCTAGACAATCTAGACCTCCACCAGTAGTTCCTATCCAGATCATTCCCTGGTTATCCTCGCAAACAGCAAGTACCGTATTTTTACCTAAACTGTTCACATCATTAGGATGATTTCTGTAGAGAGTGAATTGACTTTTCCTTGAATTATATTTATCGATACCATTAAAATCTGTTCCTATCCACAGTATACCCAATTTATCTTCAAAAATAGAAAGCACTGAATTACCGCTCAGACTCGCTGGATCTTGAGGATTGTTTTTATAGTGAAGAAATTGATATTTGCCGTCAATTTTAGAACCGGCAACAAATTTATCGAGCCCTCCGCCATCGGTGCCTAACCAAAGATTTCCATTATGATCCTCATAAATGGCTCGAACAATATTGTTACTTAAACTATTTTTATCGTGCGAATTGTTCTGATAACGGATAAACCAATTCTTCTGAGGATCAAACCGATTTAATCCGCCGCCCCATGTCCCTATCCATAAATTTCCTGCCCGATCTTCGAAAATTCTCCATGCGCTATTATGACTTATGCTGTGAGGATCATGAGGATCATTTTGATAGCGGATGAATTCCCCTTTCTTCCGATCAAAATAATTCAATCCACTATCGGTACCAATCCAAAGACGTCCCTCTCTGTCCTCAAGAATCGATAATACATTATTCTGACTCAAACTTTTTAGATTACGCGGATCATATTTATAATGAATAAATTTTTCTTCTTTCCTGTCAAACTTATTGAGTCCTCCTCCGTGTGTGCCTACCCAAAGTGTTCCTGACCGATCTTCGTAAACAGACCGAACATAATTAGTGCCCAAGCTGTTCGAATCATTCGGATTATTTTTGTAATGAATAAATTTTTCTTTTTCCCTATCAAAGCGATCAAGACCGCCTTCCGTTCCAATCCAAAGCGTACCCAAATGATCCACAATAATGGACATAACACTGTTATTGCTCAGGCTCGATGGTTTTTTAAAATCGTTTTTATATACCTTAAAAGTGTATCCATCACACCGGTTAAGACCTTCATAGGTCCCAAACCATAAAAAACCCTTGCTGTCTTGACAGATGCACAATACCGAACTCTGGGATAGCCCGGATTCGGTAGATATTTTTTCGAATTGAATCTCACCCGTCTGAGAATAAGACTGTGCAGTAGAAAGAATGAGCGCAATACTCAATACAATAACCAACATGTACATTGCATCTTCAGTTTTCATTCTTAACCTCACATTTTCAAAAACAAACAGTCTCACTCGATCAAAATCTTTTCTTCTCTCGATGGTTATTTGATTTAGATAAGACCATTATTGGACACACACTTCCCTACAGCACCCGCGATAGCATATCAATGTTGAATATAGCTTTCTATTATATATTGTCGGCAAAATAGTAAAACAAGTTGAATTGGTATATATCAATGAGAAGTAATATTTCGCGATTTCTGGAAACAATTAGAATTTTTATGATAAACAGATAAAAGGAAGGAATGCTTATTATAGTAATATTCCCAAGAGCTATCGCCGAAGAGAACTCTTAGTCTATCAACTTTTCTTCATCAAATCAGGATACAACTTCGCCAAACAATCAGGGCATATACTATGTGTAAATCTGGCGTCGGACCGAGTTTGAATGAACGCTTCGACTTGTGTCCAATATCCCTGATCATCACGGATCTTCTTGCAGTTTGAACAAATAGGAACCAATCCGCTCAATAATTTAACATCGGCAAGCGCACTCTTAAGCTCCGCGATGAGTTTTTCACGCTCCGCTTCGGCTTTTTTTCGTTCTGTAATATCACGGCCAATACCGACAGTTCCTATTATTTTTCCTTGAGTGTCGCGAAAAGGAACTTTAATCGTTGTTATCCATCTGTCTTTCTCTTCTTTGCTGTTGTCTACCGTAGGGCCTTCATATTCAAGTAATCTCCGGCCAGACTGAATAATTTTCTGTTCTTCAACAACGTATCGCTCTGCTAATTCACGCGGAAAAAGTTCGAAATCTGATTTCCCTAATAGTTCATTCTGAGAACGAAATCCGAATTGACGTACAACAGCCATGTTGGCTACAACAAATCGAGCTTCAACATCCTTGATGTAGATGTAATCCGGCAAGTTGTCGATTAATGTCCGGAGTAGATTGCGTTCATTCTGCAGAATCTCTTCAGCTTTTTTCCACTTAGTCATATCCCTGCCTATACCTACCAGGCCAATGATTTGATTATTTTCATCACGCAATGGAAGTTTTGTTGTTATCAACCAGCGCTTCCGGCCCCTTTCATCAATCACATATTCTTCTCTATTTGTTACTGGTTGGCCTGTTTTAATAACTGACTGATCGTCTGCAAAAAATCCTTCAGCCAATTCCCTCGGAAATAATTCAAAATCATCCTTACCTAATACTTCTGCTTCCGAATGGAGTTTCATATTATTAACATCGGCTAAATTGGCAATGGTTTTACGACAAGCAGTATCTTTCACATAAACTGCATCGGGGAGATTATCGATTAATGTTCTGAGAAGGTTGCGCTCCTTTGTCAGGGCTATATCCATCCGTCTTTGCGCCGCTAAGTCTCTGGCTTGCACTCGCCATTGGAAGATCCAGTAAACTATTCCTGCAATAACAAGGAGAAGAAGTCCGTAGAACCACATTGTTCTCCAAAAAGGAGGAGTGATGATGATTCGGATGGAAGTTCCCTCATTATTCCATATGCCTTGATTATTGGAAGCTTTAACACGAAATGTATACATCCCTCCCGGCAAATTAGTATATGTCACAAAACGCCTGTTTGCATCCGTGTAATTCCATTCTTTGTCAAATCCTTCCATCATATATGCATAGAGATTACCCTTCGGTGAAACATAGTGAAGGCCTGCAAATTCAAAAGAAAAAACATTTTCCTTATAAGAAAGTTGAATTTCGTCGCATTCTGAAATGGATCGTCGAAGAATTGTGCGACCATCAATTCCCTCACCAATAGGAACAGGTTTATTAAAGATTTGGAAATCGGTAATCACAACTGATGGACGAGAGGTATCAGCACGGATACTGTCTGGATAAAAAATATTGAAACCGTTCATGCCTCCAAAAATCATTTCTCCGCTTTTAAGCTTACAACAGACATCAGATCCAAATTCATTGTTTTGAAGCCCAGAACTTTCAAAATAGTTTTTAAACTTTAATTTGTAAGGATCAAATTTAGACAATCCATGATTGGTACCAATCCAGAGATTGCCATGATCATCTTCCAGCATTCCCTGTATATTGTTGCTTGGTAATCCGTCACTTTCACTATATCGATGGAAAGTTCCAATACTACAATCAAATTTATTGAGGCCGTTAGAAGTTCCCAACCAAATGATACCGCTATGATCTTCAAGAAGGCATATAATTTTATTATCACATATACTGTTGGAATCCCGACTATCGGGTCGATAATGAAAAGATGTTCCTTTTTCAGGATCAAAACGATCCAAACCTCCCAATAAAGTTCCAATCCAAAGAAAACCGGAAGAATCTTCACACATTGTCCAAATAAAATTGTCGCTTAGACTCTGAGGATCATTTTGGTTGTGAATATAACGAGTAAATTCTCCTTTTTCATAATCGAATCGATTTAATCCTGCACCGAAGGTTCCAACCCATAAATTACCTCTTCGATCTTCGAAGATGCTCCATACAGTATTGCTACTTATACTGTGAGTATTATTGAGGTCATTTTCATAACGGATAAATTTTCCTTCCTGCCTGTTAAAATAATTAAACCCATAATCTGTACCAATCCACAATCTTTTATGCCGATCTTCGAAGATACTTCTGATCGTGTTATTACTTATACTGTGAAGATTTTTCGGATCATAAACATAGTGTGTAAATCGATTATTTTTTCGGTCTAAACAATCTAAGCCTCCACCATGGGTTCCTATCCAGATTATTCCTCCGCTATCCTCGCAAACAGCAAGGACCGTATTCTTGCACAAGCTGTTCGCATCATTTGGATGATTCCTATAGAGATCAAATTGATTTTTCTTTGGATTATATTTACTAATACCGTTAAAATCGGTGCCTATCCAAAGTATACCTAATTTATCTTCATAGATTGAACGAACCGCATTACCGCTCAGACTCGTAGGATCTTGAGGATTGTTTTGATAATGAATAAAGTGATCTTTGTCCCCAACTTTAGAACCAGTAATAAATTTATCGAGCCCTCCGCCATCTGTGCCTATCCAAAGATTTTCATTATGATCCTCATAAATAGCTCTGATAACATTGTGTCGTAAACTATTCTTATCATGCGAATTGTTTTGATAATGAACAAACTGATTCTTCTGAGGATCAAATCGATTTAATCCGCCGCCCCATGTTCCTATCCAAAGATTCCCTGCGTGGTCTTCGAAGATTCTCCAGGAAGTATTATTACTTATGCTGTGAGGATCATTAGGATTATGTATATAGCGGATGAATTCCCCTTTCTTTCGATCAAAATAATTCAATCCGCTATCAGTCCCAATCCAAAGACGTCCCTCTCTGTCCTCAAGAATCGATAATACATTATTCTGACTCAAACTTTTTGGATTACGCGGATCGTTTTTGTAATGAATAAATTTTTCTTCTTTTCTGTCGAACTTATTGAGTCCTCCTCCAAGTGTGCCTACCCAAAGTGTTCCTGACCGATCTTCGTAAACAGACCGAACATAATCAGTGCCCAAACTGTTCGAATCATTGGGATTATTTTTATAATGATTAAAACTTTCTTTTTCCCGATCAAAGCGATCAAGACCACCTTCCGTTCCAATCCAAAGCGTACCAAAATGATCCTCCAAAATAGTCTCAATACTGTTATTACTCAGGCTGAAGGGGTTTTTAAAATTATTTTTATATACTTTAAAAGTGTAGCCATCATATCGATCGAGACCTTCGTAGGTCCCAAACCATAAAAAACCCTTGCTATCTTGACAGATGCACAATACCGAACTCTGGGATAGCCCGGATTCGGTAGATATTTTTTCGAATTGAATCTCACCCGTCTGAGAATAAGACTGTGCAGTAGAAAGAATGAGCGCAATACTCAATACAATAACCAACATGTACATTGCATCTTCAGTTTTCATTCTTAACCTCACATTTTCAAAAACAAACAGTTTCACTTGATCAAAATCTTTTCTTCTCTCGATGGTTATTTGATTTAGATAAGACCATTATTGGACACACACTTCCCTACAGCACCCGGCACTCGTTCGATAGCATATCAATGTTGAATATAGCTTTCTATGATATATTGTCGGCAAAATAGTAAAACAAGTTGAATTGGTATATATCAATGAGAAGTAATATTTCGCGATTTCTGGAAACAATTAGAATTTTTATAATAAGCAGGAAAAAAGTAAGGGATGCTAATTATAGTAATATTCCCAAGAGATATAGACTAAGAGAACTCTTTGTCTCTCAACTTTTCTTCATTAGATCAGGATACAACTTCTCCAAACAATCCGGACAAATACTGTGTGTGAACCTCGCGTCAGAACGGTCTTGAATGAACGCTTCGACTTGTGTCCAATATCCCTTATCATCACGAATCTTCTTGCAGTTCGAACAAATAGGAACCAAGCCACTTAATAACTTAACATCGGCAAGCGCATTCTGAAGCTCTTTGATGAGCTTTTCGCGCTCTGTTTCGGCTTTTTTAGATTCAGTGATGTCCCGTCCGACACCAACCAAACCGATGGTTTCTCCTCTTTCGTCATATAATGGAAGTTTTGAAGTGAGTAGCCAATGTTTCTGACCTTGCCCATCAATCATATATTCTTCTCTATTCATCACAGAATGCCCGGTCTGTATCACTGTTCGATCGTCCGCAATAAAACCTTCGGCTATTTCTTTTGGAAATAATTCAAAATCGTCCTTGCCTAAAACTTCAGCTTCCGAATGAAGTCCCATACTATTAACATCGGCTAAATTGGCAATGGTCTTACGACAAGCGAGATCTTTTACATAAATTTGTTCCGGAATAACATCTATTATTGTCCGCAGTAGATTTCGTTCTTTTGTCAGAGCCGCTTCCATCCGCCGTTTTGCCGCCAAGTCTCTGGCTTGCATTCGCCATTGGAATATCCAATAAACCATGCCTCCGATAACAACGAGCAGAAGCCCATAGAACCACATTGTTTTCCAAAAAGGAGGAGTGATGATTATGCGAATGGAAGTTCCCTCCTCATTCCATGTGCCTTGATTATTGGAAGCTTTGACTCGAAATGTATACGTCCCTCCCGGTAAATTAGTATATGTTACGAAACGCCTGTTTGCATCCGTGTAATTCCATTCCTTATCAAATCCTTCCATTATATATGCATAGAGATTACCCTTCGGTGAAACATAGTGAAGGCCTGCAAATTCAAAAGAAAAAACATTCTCTTTATAGGAAAGATGAATCTCGTCGCACTCTGAAATGGATCGTTGAAGAATCGTGCGTCCATCAACTCCCTCACCAATAGGAACAGGTTTATTAAAGATTTGAAAATCGGTAATCACAACCGATGGGCGGGATGTATCAGCATGTATACTGTCTGGGTGAAAAATGTTAAAACCGTTAACGCCGCCAAAAACCATCTCTCCGCTTTTTAGTTTACAACAGGCATTTGTTCCAAACTCATTGCTTTGAAGTCCATAACTTTCATAGTAGTTTTTAAACTTGATTGTGCGAGGATCAAATTTAGATAATCCATGATTGGTTCCGATCCAGAGATTGCCATGATCATCTTCTAACATTCCTTGTATTGAATTGTCTGGTAATCCATCTCTTTCGTAATACCGATGAAAAGTTCCAGTATTTCGATCAAATTTATTGAGACCGTTGGAAGTGCCTAACCAGATCATACCATTGCGATCTTCATGGAGACATATAACTTTGTTATCGCTTATACTAAAAGGATTCTGAGAATTAGACTGATAATGAAAAAATGTTTCTTTTTCTGGATCAAAACGGTGCAAGCCCCCGAGATTAGTACCGATCCAGAAAATATCGGAAGTATCTTCGTAAATCGTCCAGATGAAATCGTTAATGAGACTGTTCAGGTTATTTTTATCATTAATATAGCGGAAGAATTTTTCCTTTTTATCATCGAATCGGTTTAATCCTCTAGTCGTTCCAGCCCAGATATTTTCCGCTCTATCTTTATAGAGACTAAATACAACAGAGTAGCTTATGCTGTTCGAATCAGTTGGATTTGGCCTATAGATGATAAAATTATTTTGAAACGGATCGAATCTATTCAATCCGTTATCTGTTCCAACCCACAATCTGTGATAACGATCTTCGCAAATGCTTCTGACCACGTCATTGCTCAGGCTGCGAGGATTCCTTGGATAATTAACAAAATGTATAAATTGATTTTTTTTTCTGTCAAAACGATTTAACCCTCCACCATTTGTTCCAATCCAGATAATTTCTTTGCTATCCTCATAAATGGCATCCACGGCGTTTGCAGATAAACTGTTCGGATCTCTGAGGCTATTTTTGTAAAGCATAAATTGCCTTTTACCCGGATCATATTTATTGATACCCTTAAAACTTGTTCCTATCCATAGTATACCAAACCGATCTTCAAAGATCGAAAGCACCGAATTACTGCTTAGACTTGCAGGATCTTGAGGATTGTTTTTATAATGAACAAATCGACCCTTCTCTCCAACTTTAGAACCACCAACAAATCTATTTAATCCTCCGCCACCGGTGCCTATCCAGAGATTTCCATTATGATCTTCGTAAATGGATCTGGCATGATTGTTACTCAAACTATTGGGATCGTTCGGATTGTTCTGATAACGGACAAACAAATTCTTCTGAGGATCAAACAGATTTAATCCACCGAGCCACGTCCCTATCCAAAGATTCCCTGCCCGGTCTTCATAGATTTTCCCTATGCTATTATTACTTATGCTGTGAGGATCATGGGGATCATTTTTATAGTGGATGAATTCTCCTTTGTTACGGTCAAAATAATTCAATCCGCCATCGGTTCCAATCCAAAGACGTCCATGCCTGTCTTCAAGAATAGATACTACATTATTTTGGTTTAAACTTTTTGGATTATTTGGATCATTAATATAACGTATGAATTTCTGATTTATCCTGTCAAATTGATTGAGTCCTCCACCTTGGGTGCCTACCCAAAGTGTTCCCGACCGATCTTCGTAAATAGACCGAATATAATTAGTGCTCAAGCTGTTCGAATCATTCGGATTATTTTTGTAGTGAATAAATTTTTCTTCCCCCCGATCAAAACGATTGAGACCACTTTCGGTCCCAACCCAAAGTGTACCTAAATGATCCTCAATAATTGCCTCAATATTATTGTTGCTCAGGCTAAATGGATTTTCAGGATCGTTTTTATACACCTTGAAAGTATATCCATCATACCGATTGAGACCCGCATAAGTCCCAAACCATAAAAAACCTTTGCTGTCCTGATAGATGCACAATACCGAACTCTCGGATAGACCGGATTCAATAGATATCCTTTCGAATTGAATCTCACCCGTCTGAGAATAAGACTGTGCAGTAGAAAGAATGAGCGCGATACTCCACACGATGACCGGCATGTAAATCGCTTTTTTCGTTTTCATTCTTCGCCTCGCATTTTCAACAATATGTAGTCTCACTCGATCAAAATCTTTTCTTCTCTCGAAAATATTTCCATTTGGAACATGCACTCATGATTATACCCATTCCTGAAAAAGATGACTCCTCCAGCCCCGCATGAGTTGACATTGAATTAAGTATCGATATTTATTTTATTTGAATAAGACCAACATTGAACACACACTTCCCTAAAGCAACTCGATATTCGTTCGATAGTATATCTATGTTGGATATAGCTTTTTATAATATATTGTCGGAAGAATACTAAAACAAGTTGAATTGGCTTAGATTAATGAGAAGTAATATTTTACGATTTTGGGAAACGATTGGAAATTCTATAATAAATAGTCGGATTTAGTTTAAGAGGTATAATCGGATAGACCAAGCCGTAAAATAAATTCAAACCTTCTTAGCCAACTCAGGATACAATTTCGCCACACAATCCGGGCATATACTATGTGTGAACCTGGCATCTGACCGGTCTTGGATGAACGCTTCGACTTGTGTCCAATATCCCTTATCATCACGAATCTTCTTACAGTTCGCACAGATAGGGACTAAGCCGCTTAATAACTTGACATCGGCAAGCGCACTCTTAAGCTCCGTGATGAGCTTCTCGCGCTCGGTTTCGGCTTTTCTACGTTCGGTGATATCACGTCCTATACATACGGTACCGATAATTTTTCCTTGAGCATCATGAAGAGGCACTTTGGTCGTTGAGACCCATCTATCTTTCTCACCTTTGACTTTGTCTACCGTTGGACCTTCATAGTCGTAAATTCCCTCTCCGAACTGAATAATTTTCTGTTCACCAGCATAGTATTTCTCCGCCAACTCAAGCGGAAAGAGGTCGAAATCCGATTTCCCTATTAATTCATCTTGAAGATTAAATCCAAATTTATGTACCATAGCCGTATTGGCTACAACAAATCGAGATTCATTATCCTTGATATAAATGTAATCCGGCAAGTTGTCGATTAATGTCCGGAGAAGGTTGCGATCTCGAGTAAGAACCTCTTCCATCCGTCTTTGCGCCGCCAGGTCTCTGGCTTGTACTCGCCATCGGAAGATCCAGTAAACTATACATAAAAACAAAATGAACAGAAGTCCATAGAACCACATTGTTTTCCAAAAAGGAGGAGTGATGATGATTCGAATGGAAGCTCCCTCATTATTCCATACGCCTTGATTATTCGAAGCTTTGACACGAAATGTATACGTACCTCCAGGCAAATTAGTATATGTTACAAAACGCCGGTTTGCATTTGTGTAATTCCATCCTTTATCAAATCCTTCCATCATATACGCATAGAGATTACCTTTTGGTGAAACATACTGAAGACCTGCAAATTCAAAAGAAAAAACATTCTCTTTATAAGAAAGATGAATCTCGTCGCACTCTGAAATGGATCGTTGAAGAATTGTGCGTCCATCAATTTCCTCGCCTATAGGAACAGGTTTATTAATAATTTGAAAATCGGTAATCACAACTGGTGGACGAGAGGTATCAGCATGTATACTGTCCGGGTGAAAAATATTAAAACCGCCAACGCCGCCAAAAACCATCTCTCCGCTTTTAAGTTTACAACAGGCATTTGTTCCAAACTCATTGCTTTGAAGTCCATAGCTTTCAAAGTAGTTAATAACCTTCATTGTGCGAGGATCAAATTTAGATAATCCATAAATTGTGCCGATCCAGAGATTGCCATGATCATCTTCCAGCATTCCCTGTAAACTGTTGCTTGGAAATCCGTCGCTTACGTTGTACCGATGAAAAGTTTCAGTATTTCGATCAAATTTATTGAGACCGTTGGAGGTGCCTAACCAGATTATACCTGTGCGATCTTCATGGAGACAAATAACTTTATTATTACTTATGCTGTTGGAATTCCGACTATCAGACTGATAATGAAAAAATATTTCTTTTTCACGATCAAGACGGTCTAAGCCTCCCGCATAGGTTCCTATCCAAAAGTTTCCGGAGGAATCCTCATACATCGTCCAAATAAAATTGTCGCTTAGGCTCTTCGGGTTATTTTGATCGTGAGCATAACGAATAAATTCTTCCTTTGCATAATCGAACCGAATTATTCCTCCGCCGAAAGTTCCGACCCACATATTTCCTCTCCGGTCTTCATAGATGCTCCATGCAGTATTAGTGTGAGGATTATCGGGATCAACTCGATATCGGATGAATTTCCCTGCCTGCCTGTCAAAATAATTTAACCCAACATCAGTGCCAATCCACAACCTTTTGTGACTATCTTCAAAGATACTTCTGATCGTATTATTACTTATACTGTGAGAATTCTTGGGATCATAAACATAGTGAGTAAATCGATTTTTTCCCCGGTCTAAACAATCTAAACCTCCACCATTAGTTCCTATCCAGATCATTCCCTGACTGTCCTCACAAACAGCAAGAACCGTATTCTTACATAAACTGTTCGCGTCATTAAGATGATTTCTGTAAAGCGTGAATTGTCTTTTCCAAGGATTATATTTATTGATGCCATTAAAATTTGTTCCTATCCATAGTATGCCAACTTTATCTTCAAATATTGAAAGCACAGAATTACCGCTAATACTTGTGGGATCTTGAATATTGTTTTTATAATGAAGAAATTGATTTTTACCTCCAATTTTAGAACCGGCAACATATTTTTCGAGTCCGCCGCCGTCTGTACCTATCCAAAGATTTCTAAAATGATCTTCAAAAATAGCTCTCACAATATTGTTACTCAAACTATTAGGATCGTTCGGATTGTTCTGATAACGTATAAACAAATTCTTCTGAGGATCAAACCTATTTAATCCGCCGCCCCATGTCCCGATCCACAGATCTCCTGCTCGATCTTCGTAGATTCTATAGACGCTATTCTGACTTATGCTGTTAGGATTATTGGGATTATGTAAGTAACGAATAAATTTCCCCTTGCTTCGGTCAAAATAATTTAATCCGTTATCGGTACCAACCCAAAGACGCCCATGGCTATCCTCGAGAATCGATAATACGTTATTCTGACTCAGACTTTTGGGATCTTTTGGATCATTTACGTAACGTGTAAATTTTCCATTTTTCCTGTCGAATTGATTTAGACCTCCTCGGGTTCCTATCCAAAGAATCCCCGATCGGTCTTCATAGAGATAACGAATAAAATTATTGCTTATGCTGTTCGAATTATTCGGATCGTTTTTGTAGTGAATGAATTGTTCTTTTTCCCGATCGAATCTATTGAGGCCATTTTCTGTACTAATCCAAAGTACACCTAAATGATCCTCGATAATATAATTAACATTTTTTTCGCTCAGACTATATGGGTTTTCAGGATCATTTTGATACACCTTAAAAGTATATCCATCATACCGATTTAAACCTTCATAGGTCCCAAACCATAAAAAACCCTTGCTGTCCTGACAGATGCACAATACCGAACTCTCGGATAGCCCGGATTCAGTAGATATCCTTTCGAATTGAATCTCACCCTTCTGAGAATAAGACTGACCAGTAGAAAGAATGAGCGCGATACTCCATACGATTACCGGCATGAAAATCGCTTTTTTCTTCTTCATTCTTCGCCTCACATTTTCAAAAACAAGCAGTCTCACTCGATACAAATATTTTCTTCTCTCGAAAATATTTCCCTTTGGGGCATGCACTAATGATTGTACACATCCCTCTAAAAGGATTACTCCTCCAGCTCCATATGAGTTGACGTTGATTTAAGTCGATCGTTATTTGATTTGAATAAAACCGCCATTGGACGCACACTTCCCTACAGCACCCGGCACTCGTTCGATAGTATATCTATGTTGGATATAACTTTCTATGATATATTGTCGGCAGAATAGTAAAACAAGTTGAATTGTCATAGGCCAATGAAAGGTAATATTTCGCGATTTCTGGAAACGTTCTGAAATTTTATAATAAGCAGGAAAAAAATAAAGAAAGCTTATTACAAGAGAATTCCTCTGAGCTATTGCCAAGCGGTATTTTCAATTATTACTTCTATCGCGATAAAATATTGGCCTCTCAAAACAATATCCGCCGGGTGAATGTATATAATATCCGTTCGTGCCGAGGCCGGCGGATACATCTAAACTTGTTCTATTAAAAGTTGTCTTTTAATATTAAGGCCTGAACAAAAAAAATCAGGCCTTAATATTAGCTTTCAGAAACGATCAATTTACTTTGTGTACTTAAATATCCACCACGAGCTTTTTCTGCCTTCAGTTCCATCAGAACCGACAGCCCAGACTCTCCAGCGGCCTAACTGTTTACCCACAAATTCAAACTCAAATCTTGTAGCTTTGCCTGTCGATTTTTGGATGAATGGTTCCCATTTTGTATCCTGGTATTCAACCTCAACCATATAACTTGCAGCTCCCTTTACCGGGCTCCATCGCAATAAAGTGCGGCGAGGATATCTGTTGAAAACTGTTCCGGAAGCAGGAGAAATTGGAGATGGGTTACTCAGAACAGCATTACCGGATTTCAGCGGACCCGCGATCATTTGCTCTTGTGTCGATATGAGAGAAATAAATAAGATTGAGACCGCAATAATAGATAATACAATTTTCCCGAATTGAATATTGACTTTCTCCATTTGTTGGTCCTCCATTATTAAGTTTGTGAATAACATTTATTGGTTGATCCGATTGTTCTCAATGGTTTATGTTAATTTCCTCTTTTTTATTTGATGGAAAAAGATTGAATTGTAATTGATGGGATACCTCATTATATCACCTGAAACCTCAAAATGAAATAACTGTAAATAAAATACACGAGAGCTTAATTAAAAGCAAGCATTGCGAAAGGAATAAAAACTTTCAGCAGCTTTATAAAACCACTATAGCGTCCTACTCGGAGCGCGAGACTCCATCTACATAAATTAGGTCGGATTATTTCGAAATGAGAGTTAGAGTTCTTACTTGACAACCATTATTCATTTTCCTATTATTGATTTCAATATCTTTAGCAATCTATTCCGATTACTTAAGGAGACATGTTATGAAAGGTAAATATTCGGCTATCATATTTATTTTAGCTATTCTTTTCACGGCAACTGCTCTTTTAACGCAAAGAGCCACTGCCAATATCACAGTCAATCAAACCGCTGATAAAATCACTATCAAAGGGGACAAGGGTAAAAATATCGCTTCTGATAAATTCGCGCTTAGCAAAGACGATTGGTATATTATTAAGATCTCATACACCGGAGCTGCTTACAGTATTTGCCAGCTTGCACTTGTTACACAAAAAATGATTACCGACAAACAAACGATCGGCGGATCATTGACCAACTGGATGGGGCCAAATACCACCGAGAAAATCCAGCATAAGGGAACATTAAAGTCTGAAGATTATATGATCTATATAGAAAACTCAGATGGGCCATGGACTATCGAGATTTTAAAAAGCCCGAAGCCCACTCCAATATCCAACAACACTACTTTCAGTGGTACTACAGATAGAGTGTCGCCTTTCTTCCACCTGAAAAAAGGATCTGCGAAATTTACAATGCACCAGCAACTAAAAGGCAAATTCTCTTCACGCCTTCAGGTTGTCCTGTACAATGCTGACACTGGTGATCTTGTGAACTACCTTTGTCATAATTCAACTTCACCCACACAAACAGCATCGGCGGACATTCCAGCGGCCGGTAATTATATACTTGAGATTACTGGAGGCGATAGCTGGGACGTATCGTACACACAGTAGATATTTGGTTATAAGCTGACGAAACTAAAAAAAAATAGTACCTAACATAGAAAAATCCCAATCGGTTATTTTCGGTTGGGATTTTTCTATTTATGTATGTATTGCACCTACATTCATAGACGAATTCTTCTAAGACCTAGTTTTAGATGAACTACTTCAACTATTCCGTAGAATTAAAGTACGAGATGTTTTTTTAAATGTTGAATTGTTATCATGAAACACTGTGCGCAAGGTTCTTTTATTGAAATCCCAAATTGAGTCGATGTTATACTTTGATTACTATTTTCTAATTCATTAATTTAATTCTTTAGAGGTGAGTAAATTTCAAAAGAGGATCTACAACATCGGAATGAAAATCTAAAATGAAAAAGTAATCCAACCTCATGACAACCTTTTTATAGTTTCATTCGTTATATATATAGAGAGATATAAACAGATAACGATAAACTGAAGTTTTCAGTAAAAGATTTTCTGCGGTCTATCACAAAAGGAGCTATACAATGAAATACTTAATGATTTCATTACTGATATGTTGGACAACATTGCTGTATGCACAAGATTGGCCTCGCGAAGTTCAGTCTTCCGAAGGTACGATCACGATGTACCAACCTCAGATTGAGTCGTACTCGGGGAATTCTCTGAAAGCACGTGCCGCAGTTTCCATCGTCCCGGCCGGAAAAGATGAGCCGTTGTTCGGAGCAATCTGGGTGAATTGCAGAGTCTTCACCGATCGCCCGACACGGATAGTGAAACTCGAGGAGATGGAAGTGCGAAGAGTCAGATTCCCCTCGGGAACCGATGCAGACACAGCAAAGATCGCCGCGGCGTTAGAAGAAATGATACCGCGCTTTGATCTCACTTTTTCTCTCGACCTGCTTCTTGAAAGTGTTGAGACGGCACAGAAAGAGAAGGATACATCTCATGAACTTGAATCGAATCCACCAAAAATTATTGTCATGGATCATCCTGCCGTTCTCGTTCAGATTGACGGAGATCCAATTCTCAGTGAGAACAACGGAACATCGCTGAAGCGTGTTATCAATACTCCATATTTTTTGGTTCAGGATATTGCTGGCAATAAATTCTATCTTCATGGAGGAGATTTTTGGTTCAGTGCAAAAATGATCGAAGGTCCATGGCATCGAACAGACACTCCTCCGCAATCTGTTGTCGATCTTTTCGAGCAAACAAAATCCTACGAAGGATCGATTGAAGATTCGACGACAAACGACATTGTGTCGAAAACCGGGAAAGTTCCGGACATTGTCGTGAGTACAGTGCCTACCGAATTAATTGCCACTGACGGCCCTATACAGTTTGTGCCTATTCAAGGAACCGGACTTCTGTATGCGAGCAATACTCCCAGCCGGCTGTTTCTTGAGATTGATACACAACAGTATTTCATCCTCATTGCCGGACGTTGGTACACATCAAAAAAATTGACGGGCTTATGGACATTTGTTGCATCCGACAAGCTTCCTGAAGATTTCAAAAAAATTCCTCCCGGATCCGCGCGCGATGATGTGCTTGCAGATGTGGCCGGGACAGTACCGGCGAAAGAGGCTATCTATGATGCACAGATTCCTCAAATGGCAGAAGTGGATATTCAGGGAACAACAACTCATGTTGAATACGACGGAGATCCTATTTTTGAACCGATTGGGATCACAGGAATGGATTACGCCGTAAATACATCGGCGGCAGTTATTCGCCTCAATGGACGATATTACGACTGCGATAGAGGAGTATGGTTTGAAAGTACGAGTCCCTATGGTCCGTGGGAAGTTTGCATCAGCGTCCCTGAAATTATTTATACAATTCCACCAAGTTGTCCCCTATTCTGTGTCCGTTATGTTCGCGTGTACACCTACACACCTGAAATCGTTTATGTCGGATACACTGCAGGTTACACCGGATGTTATGTATATAACCGAACGGTCGTGTACGGAACAGGATATTATTATCATCCGTGGTACAGGCATGCTTATTATGCGAGACCATGGACGTGGGGATTCAACGTTTACTACGATCCATGGACAGGCTGGTGTTTCGATGAAGGCTGGGGACAACCGTACGGATGGTTCGCTTATCAATCAAGAGTTGAGCACGGAGGATGGTGGGGTCCAGCAGAAGATCATCCGTATTATCGTCCAGCCAGGCCGGTATATCGTGACGGATACCATCCTGTGTATCACCATACAGCAACTGCCACACCTGCCGGAAAAACATCGAACGACATAAAAAGCACTCTCAACAATCAACGCGCTTTAACTCTTTACGATAATAGAGGCTCCGGAATAAGGCGTCCGATTGCAAGCAATACACCAAGACCACCTAGAATAAATCCGCCAACAAATCGGCCGCCAACTCCGACCGAACCTCGGCCGACGATCAAACCAGTAACTCCTCCTGTCGTTCAACCTGAGCCGAGACAGGATTCAAGAACTGCACAACAAATCGTGACACATTCTTCTACAACAGAGAATAATGTCTATGCAACTCCAGACGGCAACATTTTGCGCAGCACTTCCCAAGGCTGGCAGCAGCGTGATCAAAATACATGGAAGAAGGCGTCTGAGACGCAGACAAAACAAGCAATAGATCGTGATAACGAAGTACGCCAACGGGCAGCCGAACGTGCATCAAGTTTTAAAACACCTCCACCACCACCGCCGCCACCCCCTCCTCCCCGGCCTGAACCAAAACGCGATGAAAACAAAGCGGATAAAAAACGATGAAGGCATTGTTCTATTGAAATGACAAAATTGTTATTTTACTTTTATGGGTAGAGTCAACAGATCGAAAACTGTTGACTCTATCGTTATATAAATGAGATTCATGTTTCCAAAATATCATTACCTCTTGATGAAGAAGTATCAGATAGCAATAACTAGAGTTGATTTATATGGTGGGGATTAATAAAAAACTGGGCGTCGCCATATTCGAAAATATTACTCTGGCAAAACGCCCATGCAAATCATCTCCAATATTATGAAATCTGTTCTTCGATTTTCGCGTCATGCGAATTATTATCTTCTTCCTAAACAGGCTTACCCTTACCTTGTGCCGCAAGATTTTTTGCTTGGTCAGATATCTGGGCAGTGTCTGTTGCCTGAGTTTGTGCCGGCGGTTGAGCACCTTTGTGATGATGATGATGCTTCACAGTGGGAGCTGCGGCTTGCGTCTGATTAGCCCCTTGTACAACATTGTTGATCCCCTGCGCAACAGCGTTGATTGCCATGGCGTTATCTCCTTTGTAAAAAATGTAAAATAGGCCGGTCGAGTCATCCAATCGGTATTATTTATATTATCGGCATTTTCTGGATAATCGTTAGGCGGATAATATGAGAAAGTCTTCAATTGTGAAGAATAGCGTATTATTTGATTTT
Source organism: Ignavibacteriota bacterium (assembly GCA_963835935.1). Taxonomy (GTDB): domain Bacteria; phylum Bacteroidota; class Ignavibacteria; order UBA10030; family CAVZMI01; genus CAWIHK01. The sequence continues at coordinate 884,985 of CAWIHK010000001.1, read as the reverse complement.
TTAAATAAAAAATCCTTTTAATACTGTAACACTTCCGATTATTTCATTATCTTATATTCGTACGAATATCCAATAATTCTTGACAAAACTTATACTTGAATATGGAGGAGTTAAACTCCAAATTTGGATGTAATCCGATGATTAATCAACTCAAAGGAATTGAATTGGAGTATTGGAGATGGAACTACAACTTAAGGAAGTAAAGACACTGCGCGAATTAAAACAATTCATAAAATTCCAATATTCATTATATCGTGATAATAAATATTGGGTGCCTCCTCCTCGCACAGATGAATTAAACTCATTGCGCGAAAATAAAAATCCAGCATTTGATTTTTGCGAAGCAAAATGCTGGCTGGCTCTGAAGAATGGAAAAATAGTCGGCCGGATTGCAGGGATAATAAATAAAAAATATAACGAGAAGTGGAATGCGAAAACAGCTCGATTCGGATGGTTCGATTTTATCGACGACCGGGAAGTTTCCTCCGCTCTTCTAAATGCCGCCGAAAAATGGGCGCGTGAAAAAGGAATGGATTCCATCCACGGCCCTTTGGGCTTTACGGATATGGATGGTGAAGGAACACTCATAGAAGGTTTTGAAGAAGTAAGCACGCTCGGCGCAATTTACAATTTTCCGTATTATCCGTCGCACATCGAGAGTTTAGGATATATAAAAGATATTGATTGGATTGAATATACTGTAACGATGCATCCTGAGATTCCTGAGAAGGTTAAAAGAATAGCGGAAATCGCGCTTGAAAGAAACAAGCTGAAAATTCTGAAAGTAAAAAAAGCGAAGGAAATGCTCATCTATGCCAAAGAAATATTTTATGTACTGAACGATGCATACAAAGATCTCTATGGCTTCGTTGAATTGTCGGATAAACAAATCGATATGTATGTAAAACAATATTTCGGCTTTATTCTGCCCGAGTATGTACCGGTAGTGTTGGATTCTAACAATAAAGTTATTGCATTTGGAATTGCCATGCCTTCGTTGTCCAGAGCATTTCAAAAGTGTAACGGCAGACTTTTCCCGTTCGGATTTATCCACGTGTTGCGAGCTCTCAAACACAATAAAGCTGCCGATCTTTATCTTACAGCCGTCCGTCCCGATGCGCAGAATAAAGGGGTCAACGCGATCTTGATGCACGAAATGAATAAAGTGTTTATCAAAAACAAAATCGAGCAGGTCGAGACGAACAGAGAATTGGAAGGAAATACGAAAATTCAGGCCCAGTGGAAATTTTTTGACAGGCGCCAACATAAGAGAAGAAGATGTTACAAAAAAGATTTGAAGAATGGAGAATGAAAATCATGAAATCACTACATGTCATTATTGTATTCATGTTTCTCATTACCTTGAATGTCACACGGGGCCAGATAAATCAACTTCACTATCATGTTGCGGATAGCCTTGTTCTTGGCGGCGAAGGCGGGTGGGATTATTGTATTGTCGACTCGGTTGCAGAGCGATTGTATATATCCCGCGGCATGCGTGTGCAAGTTGTGGATCTCGTAAAAAAAGAAGTGGTGGGAGAAATTCAGAATACAGCCGGCGTCCATGGAATCGCAATTGTGCGATCTGCCGGCAAAGGTTACACGAGCAATGGCAGAGATTCTTCAGTGACGGTTTTCGATCTTACTAATTTAAAAATTCTTCGAACTATCAAAATCAAAGAACGAAATCCCGACGCGATCCTCTTCGAACCTGTGACTAACCGTATCTTCACATTCAATGGTGGAAGTTCAAATGCAACAGCAATCGACGTTGTCTCGGATTCCGAAATTGGAACCGTCCCACTCAGCGGCAAACCTGAATTTGCAGTTTGCGATGGCAAAACGATTTTCGTCAACATCGAAGATAAAAACCTTATCACGGCGTTCGACGCTGAAACATTGAAAGCGTTGAAGTCATGGCCGACTGCTCCGGGTGAAGAGCCATCAGGCCTCGCGATCGACCGAGAGCATAATTTATTGTTTTCGGTTTGCGGAAATAAGTGTATGGTTATTTCCGATTCGAAATCGGGGAAAGTGGTTACGACCGTTCCAATTGACGAAGGTCCGGATGCCGCATCTTTCGATACACAGTCACAACTTGCGTTTAGCTCTAATGGATCGGGGACATTGACAATCATTCGTGAAGAAAACCCGAATAAATTTTCTGTTGCCGAAATTGTTCCAACCAGACGGGGAGCGCGCACCCATGCAATCGACGAGAAGACACATAACATTTACATGCTTTCCGCGAAGTTCGGCCCGCCTCCCGCGCCGACAGTGGAGCGCCCGCATCCGCGTCCGGTTATAGAACCAGGAAGTGTGACGCTATTTATTCTTACACGATGAGCGTATATATTTCAAAGTGAAAATCAGATCGGTATATAATAAAAGCTTGCTTTAATATAACGATCAACCTGGATACTGAACGTGCTGAATAAGTTGATGCGAAGGTAATCAAAGTAATTGCATCGAGATAGATAAAAGATTTCCTCTGGGAAAATAAACTCCCACGCAGATAGTCCCCACGTGGGAGGCAGAAAACTCGTTCAGCAATTTCAGAAAGATCAGATTATTTTAATTGTTGTGCCTGCTCTCTAGCTTTTGCTGCGGGCGATTCACTTAATTCTTCTTGAGCAGATTTACCGGCCATCAACGCAGCAAGATCTTTCGCTTTTTCTGATATGATGGCGTTATCTTTTGCTTTCGTTTGTGTAGCCGGTATAGTCTGAGTCTCTTTCGTGGAAGCTGCAACCTGAGTCGGACCAATCCCTTGTGTAACAGCGTTTACAGCCATGATGCGATCTCCTTTAATTAGTGATTGGAAAATAGGCCAGTCGAATCATCTAATCGGCCTCGTTCATTATGATGAAGCAAACTATTTGTGAATCCGAAACCCTGAAGATTCTGTCAGAACTACCTCCTTGTACTGGAAATGTGTTTTTAAGTCTGGACCACTTAATCAGCATCCTTGCTGAGCGGTCGGCGGTTTTTTATCTTATATAATATTATCGGATGATGCCCTGAAAACATTAATTTCGAGAAAATGCCACTAAGATTTTCAATTTATGGTTGAAAAAGTTGAGAATTGAAGCATGCAGATATAAAAAGAAACCTATTCACATTTATTTACTATTTATATTTGATCCCCGTTAAAAAAACAGGCAACAGGAAAAGCAGCAAAAAACTACTTAATGAGAATCCACCGATCACTGCAATAGCAAGCGGCTGTTGCATCTGTGCTCCTGCACCGATGCCAAGAGCAAGAGGAATAAGTGCAAAAATTGCGGCAAGAGCAGTCATAATTATCGGGCGGAACCTGAGTATTGCAGCCTCGATAATGCTTTCATGCAGATGAATACCTTGTTTCAATCGTATCTCCGCATAATGGACGATGAAGATGCTGTTTTCGGCAACGATACCTACAATCATAATTGCACCCATGAAGCTGGCAATGTTGAAATTCACATTAGTAATCCATAAGGCAGCAAACACACCGAAGAGCGAAAGAAGAGTGACCCCATACACGGCTGCTGGAATGGCGTACGACTCGAACTCGATTGTCAACACAATGATGACCAGAAGGCTTGCGCCAAACAGTACAAGCAAGAGTCCCCGGAATGATTCCTGCTGCGCCTCATACGTTCCGCCATACTGAACTGTCACGCCATCCGGCACGATGAGCCTTTTTTTAAGCGTTCGTTGAATATCGGTTATCGTGCTTCCGAGATCGCGTCCTGAAATGCGTGCAGTAACCGCAACCATCTGCTTTAAATTTTCGCGTGCAATTTCCGATTGTCCGGGGTCAACCGTGATCGTTGATAGCGATCCTAAAAGAAATGTTTTGCCATTCGGAGAAAAAATTCTTATCGAACGAAGACGCTCGATATTAGTACGATAACTGTCGGGCAAGCGTACACGAATGCCTATCAACTTTTCATTTTGTTGGACTTCGGCGGCGACGTTCCCTTTAATATCGTTTTCGAGCGCTTGCCGAACGTCATCCACCATCAATCCCGCTCTTCCTATTGCACTCTCGTCCATCGAGACAACTATCGCAGGCCCACTGATGGTTATGCCGTTAAACACATCTACCACTCCTGGAATCTTGCCGATTATTTCTGCAATTTCTTTTGCCTTCTCTTGAATCAAAGATTTCTCTTCGCCGAACACTTTGATTTCGATCGGTGACGGAACACTCGTAAGGTCGCCAATCAAATCTTGAACTGCGTTGCCAAATTCGATGCGGAGCGCCGGTTGCGTTGATTCTATTCGTGCCCGCAACTCATCCATAATTTCATCGGATGAACGATGCCGTTTATTTTTCAGTTTGATGAGATAATCGCCGCAGTTCGGTTCCGTAATAAAGAATCCAAGCTGCGTTCCGGTTCTGCGAGAATAAACTTCTACTTCCGGGATACTCATGATGACATTTTCTACCTTCATCAGCATGCGATGTGTTTCATCCAGCGATGTTCCTGGCGGTGATGAGTAATCCAAAATAAATGCACCTTCGTCCATTTCCGGCATGAAGCCGCTGCCAAGCTGTGTATAAAGCCAGTATCCGCCAACGATGATAAACAGGATGATGGGAAGAATGATATATCGACGTTTGAGAAGCGCCGCCAGTGTACGCGCGTAGAGTTTGATGATTGTTTTAGGTTCTTCGGATTTTGCTTCTTTCTCAAAATCTACAATGCGCAATAGACACGATACAAGGAGCGGTGCAAGTACAAGCGAGAGCACGAGCGATACAAGCAGTGCAAGTCCCATCGTGAGAGCGAGTGATCTAAAAAACACGCCTGTCACGCCGCCGAGAAATGCAAACGGAATAAAAATGACAATGGTGCTGGCACTTGAACCACACACTGCGGGAAAAATTTCTTCGATGGAGCTTCGGATGGCATGTGTTATACTTTCGTGCTTTTCCCGAAAATGACGGAAGATGTTTTCGATGATAACAATCGTGTCGTCGATTATAAGTCCGATTGCTGCTGCAATTCCTCCCAATGTCATAATATTAAAAGATTCTTTGAGGGCAAACAGTAGTGCGATCGTAATGGCGATAGTGACAGGGATGACGATTGCCGCCGCGAATGTAACGCGCCAATTTCGAAGAAACACTAAAAGCACCACTACTGCAAGGACAACTCCGACGCTTATACTATCCCGAACGCTGGCGAATGATCCGTTGATGAGATCCGATTGATCGTAGAAGTTTCCTATCGTTATGTCCGAAGGAATTTGAGTTCCCGACGATCGTAATTCCGTAAGGGCGGCTTTTACATCTGCCGCAATCTGTATGGTATTGCCGTCGGGTTGTTTGATGATATTGATGAGAACGGCTTCTTTACCTGAACTCGTAACCCGGATGTACTCGTCCTTCTCCGATGGAAGAACTGTTGCGATATCTCTAAGAAAGATGGGTGTTGTGCCTCGCGTCGAAACTACCGCTTTCTCAATATCGTCAACGGAGTGAAACATGTTATCAACCAACGTAAGGTAGAGCCTGTAGTGTGCATCCATAAGTCCAACCGACGATATGATGTTGGTCTTCTGGATGGCATCGGAAACCTGGCGAATGTCAAGTTGATAGGCGGCAAGCTTCGCAGGATCGACGGTTACGAGAAACTCGCGGGTCCGGCCACCGACAATGCGTATTTGCGAAACACCGCGGATACGGCTGAGTACCGGACGAATTGTGTAGAGCGCGATATCGCGCAGTTCCACCAAAGAGCGGTTATCAGATGTAAGTGCATAGCCCATTATGGGAAAAAAAGTTGCGTTCATGCGTTCCACTTGCACATTTGCCGCGGCGGGGAGTTGGTTTTGGATTGATGAAATCTTCGCCTGCAATAATTGCTGTGCGAGAATGATATCCGTTCCCCAATCAAAGTTGATTGAGATTTCTGTCGAGCCGCGTGCAGTCGTAGAGCGGACATTGCGAACACCGGGAATGGCATTCGCCGCTTCCTCTAACGGCTTCGTGAGCGTCACCATTACGCGCTCGGCAGGTTCATCGCCATTGTCTGCAAGGATGACCAGGCGCGGAAATGTAATATCAGGAAAGATGGACACAGGAAGATTGATGGCAGCGATAATACCCGCCAATACAAGCACCGCGATGAAAAATAGAAGCGCTTTGGGATGGCGCTCGAAAATGGTGGCAACAGTCATTGGATAATCCGTACTCGTGTCGAATCAGGAATTCCGTAATGACCTTCTGTAATAACTCTCTCCCCCACCGAAAGAGTATTAGAAAAAACCTCCGCTATCGAGTCACGTACTATACCAAGCGTAACAGGAATCCTGCACGCTAGCGAATCCGTCACGACCATAACGGACGACATATTCGTCTCGTCGTTATGAAGCAGAGCAGTAATAGGCACGAGCAGTGTATTTGTTTTTTTGCCGACAACGATTGCGGCGTATCCAAACTGCGAACTAATAAGGTGTGGTAATTCCGTGCTCAATTGAATTTGTATTCTTACGGTTTGATCAGAAGAATTTGCCTGTGGCTCAACTCGATGTACTTTACCGTCGAGACTCAGCTTTGGCATTGTCGAGAAACGCACATGTGCGGATTCGCCAATGTGTATCTTTGCAAGAATGGAAACAGGCACATCTGCAAGAAACACAATAGAATTCAAATCTACGAGTGCGGCAAGTTGTTCACCTTCCGCGACAACTTCCATTTCGTTCTTCAATTTCGTATTCAATACACCATTGAAGGGTGCAGTGATTACAACATCGCGCGCGTTTTTGCGCGCGAGTTCCAGAGCTTGTTGCGCTTCCTGCTGTTGCTGAGGCGTACTTGCGATGCGAACAAGTTCTTCAGCGCCTTGTATGCTCGCTTGTGATTCCTTCGTGCGGACGACAGCAATTGACTGCCCACGTTTCACCTGATCACCGTTGAATAATGCAAAACGCACAATCACACCAGTTATGGGAGAACGCAATTGCGCTTCGCGTTGTGGAGATGTTGAACCTGTTGCTTCCACCGTTTCTTCAATACTGCCTGAACGAACAGTGTTGGTCTTCACCTCAACAATGACAGGCAAAGAATCTGATGATGATTTCGTTCCGCATCCGAGTTGCATCAATGCAGCTAGGAACGCAATTCTGCTGAATGTCATGTATAAGTTTTTAAGATTCATCAATATTGTCCTGAAAGTCTGAGCAAGTTTGCAATTGCAGAACGGAGTTGAAATTCGGAATTATTCGCGTTGAGTTGTGTTTCCAGAAGGAGACGTTGCGCCTCAAGCACATCGAGATTCGATCCCCCACCGCCTACAAATCGCGCTTTGGCATATAAGTAATTGTCATTTGCAATTCTCAGATTAGTCATGTACTGAACGAAGTTCCGCTTGAATTGTTCCACATCGTTTATAGTTAATTGCCATTGTGTTTCAAGATCACGACGTTTTACATCCAACTCAAGTTGCTTTTGTTTTTGAGAAAGTTCTTTTTGTTCAATGCGGCTATCAATTCCACCCCAAGTAAAAATAGGAATATCAAGAGAGAGCAGAACTGAGTATCCGGTTTCATGACGCCAATCTCTTACCATAATCCCCAATGCACCGATGTCTCCACTAATGGCAAGCGTGGGGAGCCGCTCACTTTTTGCAATAGCGATATCATACACTGCCGCCTCTACATCGTACTGCAAAAGACGGAGGTCGACATTGTTTGCAGGTAATGAATCGGATATGGCTGTGCTATCTGCCGATGGGAGTTGGATCACCTCAAACTGATGATGCAACGATCGTCCCATAAGATTGTTCAAAAGGAGTTTTGCATTACGAATAGATTCCTGAGTTCCATCAAGTGCAATCTCGGCGTTGTTCAAATCCACTTGTGCGTTTAAAACATCGCTCTCAGTGGCTCCACCACCAGATTGCAATTGTTTCAGCAGCGAAACATAATCCTGCAAACGCCGGACTGTCTCCTGTCGTATATGCAACTCTGCTTCCGAGCGCAAGATTTCGTAATAGGCTGAACGAATTGAGAAGGTTATTTCAGATTTCATCCGCTCTTTGTCTAATTGGGTGCGTGCGAGGTTGCTAACAGCTTGGTCGACAAGAGCATTCTTCACACCTCCATCATACAATGGCAATCCGGTCATAAGCTGCACGCCATACTCACCCCCGTTGGTAATGGCGACGTTGTAGCCAAAGTCAGGAGCGTACAGGAAGTGAGTGCGGAAGGACAATGACGGATAGCGATTCGTTTTAAGCTCGTGAAGACGGGCGTCGGATTGGTCGACTGCATTCTGTGAAACGTGCACATTAGCGTTTTGCTTCAACGCGAGTTCAATTGACTCGGATAGTGAAATTGTATCAATCTGCGCTACTGCATTCCGAAAGAGGCTTAGAATAAAAAGAACAAATGAAATTTTATTCACAAAATGTCGAGAGAAACTCATTCCCAATCCAATGAGATAACGAGTAAGAACTATTTCGGCCAAGTCAATACATTCCAAAAGACCGAAACAACGATAGCAACTCGTCCTATTTATCATTACTCAACTAACTTATAACCACACGACGATAATATAACCAAAGCGTCTTGAAAGGGCAACATGATCGTTGGCGAGATTTCTGGACGAAGAAAAGAGCGGCAAAAATATTTGAACAATTTTATTATGCCGCTGATTTCGGTTATACTTTTATTGCATCAGGTTCGAATGAACTTGCCTATGGCATTGTGTTGGGATACGATCAATCGGAGCAATGTCAGCTTCTAACAGAACTTCGTGGCGACAATCATATTCATGTCGAACTCGAGGAAATAATTTTAAATCTGGGCTCGACATACAAACTTAGTCAGTCAATCGAATTTTTGGCATCTGCGGGAACAACACTCTATTCACCTGAACGAGTCAAGACATATATTGCCTACTTAGGAATCCGCTGGATCCAATAAAGTACCTTATCATTAGTACATCATTCGAATCGGAAAGATAATGTTTCTTGCAACTTTGTAGAATTTTTTGAATGGATCGAGTCGTTAGCGAATGATATCATTATGGCTGTATATCACTCCTTCACCTTATCATCAAGAGTGTGAATTCCTTGATCCAACAATTGACCCGTCTTCACGAATTTTAAACGTGCGGTCTTAAACCAATCGGATATATTGACAGACGCTTTCAAGTCTTGGCGTTTGTTAAGCAATTCAAAATACGCATCCATTACATCAATATTTGATTTGAGTCCATCCACCATTGTACTTTGTGTCTCTTTAAAACCATGCTCACCCTCATAGGGCGGCGCCAACCGGCTCATTGAGTTGAAGCATTGAATTGCAGAATCTTTCAATATAGACAATCGATCGAATATTTTTCGCTGATACACAAGCGGGATTGTATCATTCTCGAATTCCAAAGCACACTCATAAAAACTATTGGCTATTGAATTTGAGGCGGCAATATTTTGGCTTACGACGCTGCGATATTCTTGGAAATAGCTTCGTGTGGCAATCTTCTGATTATTATCGTGGCTCTTAAGGAAGTCGCCGGCTTTTTTATGGCCTATCCAATCGAACCCGATCTGAATAATGCACGCGAGACTGAGTAGAACGATAAATAATCGACGCCCGATCCATAATTTCTTGTAGCTGGATCTCAAAAATAAAACGCACATTATACCGAATGCAAGTAAAATATATGGAAGAATTGAAATCAAAGCAGAATAAAATAGTTGGAATGACCCTGAAAGAAATAAGTACGATATCAAAACCAATAATCCGATCATGGAAATCCATACTATGATCTTATGGAGAACGGATTCTCTGTAAAGCACACGCCACCTTTTCAACGGAAGAAACAACATTATTGTAATCTGATAAAAGAACAAAACGCAAACGGCTAAACTTAGAAGCTGCATTGAAACTATGGACATAATTGAATCCTTCCCAAAATAATGACCAGCCAAATCCGGAATCGGAGTCACTTCGTCATCTGATTTATGAATCTATTTGTGTTAATTAAGATATTATTTGGAATGGTTTAAGTCAACATTGAATCATTCGTCTTCCTTTTTTTTCTAAATACTAATCCGTAACTTGGAGAAAGTCGATAATATAATTAGGAATAATTTTACAATGTCACTCAGAGGATCTACGAAATGCATGACATGACAAATTCAGAAAGCCAAACACACCTCTCTGTCATTATGTTCTCTGACATTGTCGGCTACAGCAAAATGATGCATGAGAATGAATCCCTAACCATGAATCTTCTTAGCCGTCACAACCAAATCGTAAGAGATGCTCTCGCCAAACATAATGGCAAGGAAATCAAAATGATTGGCGATGCCTTCCTTGTGAGTTTTACAACAGTCACGAATGCTGTTCGGTGTGCCATTGATATACAGGAGCGTTTTGTCAAGTATAATGAGAGCGCTGCGGAGAAAGAAAAAATACTTCTTCGTATCGGTATTCATTTGGGCGACATCGTTGTCAAAGATAACGACGTGTTTGGCGATGGTGTAAACATTGCTTCTCGTATTGAACCGCTGGCTAAACCTGGGGGTATTTGTATTTCGCAGGAGGTGTATAATTTAGTACGGCACAAATTAAGTCTTCAAGTAGTCTCGCTTGGACCTAAGGAGCTCAAGAACATCAAAGAAAAAATTGGAATTTATGAAATCCTTGTGGGATCCATCGCGACTTCTGCACACAAATCAATGAGGAGAAGAAAAAAAAGAAAGAACTGGATTTATGCATTGACAGGGATATTTGTGTTAGCCATTTGCATTGTGATTGCAATTGAGTTATTCAATAAACCTTCAACCCAAATGGTGACAAGGATATTAAAAACGGGAGGTACTAATGTCAACGATCCAAATATTTCCCCTGATGGAAACTGGATTGTTTACGTTGACAACGATTCCCGGATGCGTTCAAGCTTGTATATTGTTCCCTCTTCAGGAGGCGAGCCAAGGAAAATCACTACTGACACAACTCTTACTCGGAAAGAGTGCCCAAGTTTTTCGCCTAACGCCAACCAGATTATTTATTCTATAAATAATGGGAGCGAAATAGACATCATCCCAACTCTCGGCGGAACATCTCACAAACTGATCAATAATGGCGATCTTCCAATATGGTCGCCAAACGGAAAACACATCGCTTTCTTCCGAGACAACGGGAGGGAACTCTTCGTCGTTAACGCAAACGGAACGGAAGAGAAAAAAATCTCCCAGATTGTTTGGAGTGGGCCAATAATTTTCTATAATATTGCATGGTCTCCTGATTCAAGACGGCTTGCTTTCTTGAGAAATTTTCAGACTGCTGAGACCGGTCAATACACGGAAATTTTTTCTCGCAAGTTGGATGACAGCACTGAAAATCAGATAACGTTTGACAAAAAGATTATTGATGATTTTTGTTGGACTTCGACTGGAGAGATTGTCTTCAATTCAAACCGAGGCGGAAGTGTAAACTTGTGGGTCATACCTGAGGATGGCGGAGTACCGAAGCAGCTCACACTGGGTGCCGGCATCGACAGATGCCCGCGTATATCAAAGGATGCTAAACATCTCGTATATTTAAATGAGTCTCAGACATCCAATCTCTGGACGATCGACCTTCAGACCAAGGAACTTCAGCAATTGACTTTCGAGGATGCGCAAATTAGAGGTGTTGCGTGTTCTCCGGATGGAAACAAACTCATTTATAGCATGGAAAACGATTTCGAGCCTTCACAGAACGGGTTTGTGATATGTAATAAGGATGGAAGTGAGTCAAACAAATTTACACCGACAATCGAGAAATGCAAACTGTCATTGGACTTAGGGATATATTGCTCAGCAGATATGAAATCGGTTTTTTTCAATATCTTACAAACCGATACAATAAGGAAGAATCCTGATTCCACAGTCATGAATGAAAGTTTCTTTGAGTATGGACTTACCACAAACGTAACCCGAAAAATAGGCGAAGGTATATTACTTGATATATCCAGAAATGGAAAATTTATTTTGTACGCGCCTAAAGACTTACACCGGGCAGTTCTTGCACTCAAATCCACACCCGAGAAAACAATAAAAGAAATCGCAATAAACGGATTAATACCACACTTTTCATGGAACTCAAAGAGTGCCATAGTTCAAGATTCGATTGGCGTTTGGTTTGTACCTTTGGATATTGGTAAGAATAAACATCTTATAAAAACTCCAAAAAAATTTCAACTCATATATCCTATGCCCGATGATAAATCAATCCTTGGAATCGTTGCGGATTCAGATTCCCAAAGTGGTACTTTAATAAAACTGAATTCTGCAACAGGTAAAACAGAAGAGATAAAAAAAATGCGCGGATATGGCGCCGTAGTATCCCCTGATGGCAAAACACTTTTATTCATAGGATTTGAAACCAAAAACAGAATCATAGTGCTGGATAATTTTCGGTAAAAGAAATTAGTGAATTACATTGCGAAGCGGACGCATTCAAGAATGACTATTACTTACCGTATAAAAACAACATACTGTTTGTATCTGCAAGAATCGTCGAGGCCAGTCTATATGATGGCCAAATGAAGATCGCGTGAACAGTACACACGACAGTGTTCTTGTTTGGAGTGATCGCAAATCTGATATTATATGTAAATTTATAATAACAATGCTTGACAAAATCTCAATATTCATTTAACTTAGGTCGAAGTTAGACGCATTATTCCTAACTGTGTTAAGCTGTTGCTTTTTAAAAGATTAGCATCAATTAGACGAATTGTTCATTGACTTAACGACACATGCATGTATTAGGTAGTGGGCTCGCTCTTGTTTTCTTAACTACTTCATCTATTATAGTATAGCCCCTAGAAAATCTTACAGATCGAAAATGACTGCAAAAGTATGAAGACAATTCTCAACACTTACCATGTGCCGGCTAAATTCGGTCTAATCAGTTGGAGTTTTTGTCATCTATAGAGTATTCATATCCGGGTTGTAAATATGATAAGTCCCGAAGAATTGTTCTAATGCATGGACTTTTCAATGATGTGGATAGAGCAAGCTTTATTATAATATTGCCTTCCACTCATATTCTTATGGAAGAGGATGTTTATGATTTCAATGGAAGAAAAACCCAAGCAAAAAGAAAAAAGCAACAATATTTCCGTTCCATCTCTTTCATTACCAAAAGGCGGCGGCGCTATTAAAGGTATTGATGAAAAGTTTTCAGTAAATGCAGTAAATGGTTCCGCTTCATTTTCAATTCCTCTTCCCTTTTCTCCTGCAAGAGGAGCTTCGCCTTCGCTATACTTATCGTATAATTCAGGAGCTGGAAACGGCATTTTCGGTTTAGGTTGGAATTTAGGGTTAGCTTCTATAAAAAGAAAAACCGATAAAGGCCTTCCACAATATTTAGATGACATCGAGTCCGACATTTTTCTTCTATCTGATGCAGAAGACCTGGTCCCTGAATTCAAAAAGGAGAGTGACGGGAGTTTTTCAATTGACCAGCATGGCGATTATATTATTCATGAAAAAGATTCGCCAGATGGTTTATATAAAATCAGATTCTACAAACCTCGTATCGAAGGGCTATTTTCCAAAATTGAAAGATGGACTGCAAAATCGGGGATAGAATCAGGAAAAATAAAATGGCGCGTAATTACAAAAGATAATGTAACAACTCTTTTCGGATGGACTGAAAATGCCATGATCTTTGATCCATTAAATGATTCCAGAATATATGAATGGCTTCCTGAATTTGTCTTTGATGACAAAGGCAACTGTTCGCATTATATTTATAAGATTGAGGATGATAAAAAATTTGACCCATCTCTTTCACACAACAGGAATCGCCGCATAAATGGTAAAATTACTTACACCAATATTTATTTAGAGAAAGTGCTGTATGGAAATATAACTCCTTATAAAAATTTTGGCGATCCTTTCCCTGACGAGTTAGATTATTTGTTTTCAACAATATTCGATTATGGAGAATATGATCAAAACCCACCTTATCAAAGCATAAACGATTGGGCTTTCAGAACCGATGCTTTTTCTGATTACAAAGCTGGTTTTGAAATACGAACAACACGTCTCTGTAAAAGGGTTTTACTTTTTCATCATTTCAAGGGATCCAATGAATACGAAGGTTTGGTCAAATCACTCAATTTTGAATATGATTCGACAACTCAGCAAGATTTTACATTCCTAAAATCAATTACGACTTTCGGATACATAAAACAAACCATTGGAACATACACGAATAAGAATCTTCCTCCTCTGGAGTTTGAATATCAAAAACATGACTGGAACAAAGATGTAAAAACCATTTCCACAGAAGATCTGGTTCATGCGCCATCAGGACTCGATGAGCAACAATATCAATTCACCGATTTATTTAACGAAGGCCTGTCGGGCATTCTCACTGAACAGGCAAATGGCTGGTACTACAAACACAATTTGGGCGATGGAAAATTTGAGCAAGCTAAATTAGTCACACCAAAACCTTCATTCGCTGGTTTGGGCAGGCAGCTCCAGTTGGCAGATTTGGATGCAGATGGCGGCAAGCAGTTGGTGAGTTATGGAATAGAGCCCAAAGGATATTTTGAGTTAGATGATGATAATGAATGGCAACCGTATACAAATTTCCAAACACTACCCAACATCAATCTCAATGATGCCAATACCCGGATGCTCGATCTGAATGGCGATGGCAAGCCAGATGTATTGATTTCAGAAGACAATGTTTTTACATGGTATGAGTCGGCAGGTAGAAATGGATTTACATCCATTCACAAAACTACTAAACCTTTCGACGAAGAAGCCGGTCCGCATATTGTATTTGCAGACCCAGAACAAACAATTTTCCTGGCTGACATGTCGGGCGATGGCTTGTCGGATATAGTACGTATCCGCAATGGTGAAGTATGTTACTGGCCAAATTTGGGGTATGGAAAATTTGGAGCCAAAGTAGCAATGGACAATCCCCCTTTGTTCGATCATCCCGATTCATTCAACCCTGCTTTTTTACGATTGGCAGATATTGATGGTTCCGGAACAACCGATATAATTTATCTTAGAAAAAATAAATTCACATGCTGGATGAATTTAAGCGGCAACTCATTTAGTGTTGCACCTTTTGAAATTGATGCATTCCCTGAAGTACATAACCATGCAAAAATTACGGTCACAGATTTATTAGGGAACGGTGTAGTCTGTATTGTTTGGTCATGCAGTTTATCGAAAGACACTTTTTCTCCGCTTCGATATATTGATCTGATGAATAGTAAGAAACCGCATATCATGATTTCTTATAAAAATAACATGGGAAAAGAAGTTTCTTTAGAGTACACACCTTCTACAAAGTTTTATATCGAAGATAAAATGGCCGGAAAGCCGTGGATAACAAAACTTCATTTCCCAATACATTGCATTTCAAAAACTGAAACACTGGATAATATTACGGGCTGGCGTTTCGTAAGCTCTTATAAATATCACCACGGATATTATGATCATCCTGAGAGAGAATTCCGCGGCTTCGGCATGGTGGAACAAACCGATGCCGAATCTTTCGAGAATTGGGCAAAAGGAAATGCCACAAACATTATTGACCAAGAATTGCATCAGGAACCTGTCGTTTCCAAAACATGGTTTCATACAGGCGCTTTTTTAAGCCGGGAAAATATTCTAAACCAATTTGCCCATGAATATTGGTATGAAGAAATGAACAGGCAAGGTTTCCCGGTATTGCAGTATGAATCTCCTTTACCCGATGCGCGGATTATTCCCGCACCGGGAATTCCAGATACAATTGTTGATAATCTCAGCGCGGATGAATGGCGCGAGGCTTTGCGGGCATGCAAAAGCATGGCACTGCGCTCTGAAATTTTCGCACATGACGCGCCGGCAACGGGAGCAACGGCGGATGATTTAAAAAAACAACTCACTCCATTTTCTGTAGTCACTCATAACTGTATCATAGAACTTGCACAGCCAAAAGGGCAAAACAAATACGCTGTTTTTACTGTGAAAGAAAGCGAAGCCATCACATACAGTTACGAACGTGATTCAGAAGACCCTCGCATTGCTCATAACCTGAATATCAATTTAGATGAATATGGGAACGTGCTGGAATCAGCTTCGGTGGTTTATCCAAGAATTAAAAAAGATGCAACCCTGCCCATTGAAACACAAAATGCTCAGAATAAATTATTAATTACTTATACCCAAAATAAATTCACTGATGATGCTATCGGCGATGACGTCAACCGACTGCGGCTTCCCGCTGAAACAAAAACTTTTGAATTGAAGGATGTTCCAAAAACCGGCTCTTATTATTCCCTAGAAGATTTCAAGAACATTCTTGATGATAGTAAATCAATTGAAAAACTTTATCAGGAAATTAATTCACCATCAACACCGGGGAAAGCTCAAAGGAGATTGATTGAACATGTCCGAACAATTTATTATAATGATGACCTGACAGCCGCACTCCCCTTACTTCAATTGAACTCAAAAGCAATTCCATTCGAGAACTACCAACTGGCTTATATTCCTCAACTGCTCGCCGATATTTATTCTGCAAAAGCGGACGACGGCACACTTATAAATTTGATGGAAGAAGGAAAATTCACCCATGCGATAGATGAAAATGGCAAAGAAGATGTCAACTGGTGGATTCCATCTGGAACAATTCAATACCTTGAAGGAGCAGAAACTTTAATAGATGCACAGCAGCGTTTTTATGTCCCCATATCATATACAGAACCTTTTGGCGCTAAAACCAAGGTAAAATACTACGGTAATTATTTCTTTCTTATTGAAGAAACGGAAGATGCGGTGGGTAATGTAACCACGGTAGAGGTATTCAATTTCCGTACACTTTCTCCGCAACGAATAAAAGATGCAAACGATAACCTCTCGGAAACTATTAATGATGAATTAGGCTTAGTGAAGGCTATGGCAATTTTCGGAAAGGGAAATGAAGCCGACGATCTTGCAGGGCTTCATGATTATACTGATGTTGCCGAAACAAATTTGGTTGATCAATTTTTTAATGTACAAGATACTCCCGATGGTGTTGCTGATTCAATAACGTTGGCGGAAAAAGGAAAACAACTATTACAGCACGCCACAGCCCGATTTGTGTATGATTTTGATGTGTATAAGAATTCCAGTAGGCCGGTAGTTGTTGCATCAATTGTCAGAGATGAACATTTCCAAAAAAATAACAATTCCCCCGTCCAACTTAGTTTTGAATACTCAAACGGACTTGGACAGATTGTAATGAAAAAAGTACAGGCGGAACCGGGATTGGCAAAAAAAGCAACCGTGGATCTCAACGATACTTATATCATTCAAGATATTGATACATCAACGATCAATCCCCCACAACTTCGGTGGATCGGTAATGGAAGGACGATACTCAACAATAAAGGCAATCCTGTAAAACAATATGAACCATATTTTTCTACAACCTACAAGTTTGAAGATGTGAAAGAACTTGTGGAAACCGGGGTTACACCTGTATTGTATTACGATGCGATGAGTCGCCTGGTAAAAACCGAATTTCCTGACCGCACTTTTTCAAAAATAGAGTTTGACTCCTGGATGCAGATTATTTATGACCGGAATGACACCGTGCTCGAATCTTCCTGGTACAATAATAGATTCAATCGTCTTATAGATGCAGAACTGATCGCTGCTGGAAAAGATCCTGTAAAAGAAAAGGAAGCTGCTGAAGGCGCCTCAAAACATGCCAATACTCCCTCGATCAAACATTTCGATACTCTGGGACGGCTTGTGTTGTTGATTGAAAACAATGGTAAAGATGCTCTCAATAATGATATACTTTTCTACACTAAAAATGAATTAGATATTGAAGGCAATATACGCTCAATCACCGACACGCGCGGCAATACAGTGATGCAGCATAAGTTTGATATGCTTGGAAATAAAGTATATCAACTCAGCATGGATGCCGGCCAACGATGGCTGTTGATTAATATACTTGGGAATCCGCTGCGTACTTGGGATGAACGCAACCATGAGTTTAGTTTTGAGTACGACATACTGCATCGCCCGACTGCAAAGAAAGTTATCGGCGGCGATGGATCAACACTCTTGGACAATACCTTTGAAAAAATAATTTATGGTGAAGGACTTCTCAACGACAAAGTAAATAATTTTCGTACGAAAGTAGTAAAGATTTATGATACCGCCGGGAAAGTAGAAACCGCACAATTTGATTTCAAGGGAAATCCGATTTCTACCTCAAAAACATTTGCCCAAAAATATAAAGAAGTTGTCGATTGGAGCGGTGCGAATCCTGATGCAAATTTAGATGGAGAAGTTTTTACTTCTGCATTTGAATACGATGCTCTATATCGCATCACACAACAAACATTTCCCGATTCAAGCATTTTTCTTCCGCAGTACAACGAAGCCGGCTTACTCAATACCGTGCAGGTTACCCAAAACGGAAACACCGAATGGTTTGTAAAAAACATCGACTACAACGAAAAAGCACAACGTAAAACAATTACGTACGGCAACAATGTTAGCACAAATTATTTTTATGACGAGGATACATTCCGTCTTATTCATCTTCAAACGAAACGCCAGAACAACGACCCATTGCAGGATTTGTATTACACTTTCGACCCGGTGGGAAATATCACACACATCGAGGATAAAAACATTCCCGCTATTTTTTTTAATAATCAAAAAATCACAGGAACATCTTATTATACCTATGATGCGCTGTATCGTTTGACTGATGCAACGGGAAGAGAACATGCCGGGCAATTGAATTTTGGGATGGAAGATAATTGGAACGACTTGCCTTTCTTAAAACAATACAGCCAGAACGACCCTATGGCATGGCGCACCTACACACAGCAATACCTTTACGATGGAGTTGGAAATATATTGCAGATGCAGCACACAGCTACCAACGACAATTGGACCCGTAATTATAATTACGCTGCAAATAATAATCGCCTTTCTTCGACAACGGTTGGTGCCGATACGTACAACTATCCTCACCATCCGCAGCATGGTTTCATCACATCTCTTCCGCATTTGCAGGTGATGAACTGGAATTTCAAAGATGAATTGCAGGCAGTAGCAAAACAAGCAGTCGTTAACGGTACGCCTGAAACCACTTATTATGTGTACGACAATAGTGGGCAGCGTGCAAGAAAAATCACTGAGCGGCAAGCCGGTGCAGGTGTATTAAATCCCTCTAAAAAATCTGAGCGGATTTATTTAGGCGCCGTAGAGATTTATCGTGAATATGATAACACTGACACACAAACCCTCGAACGGCAAACTTGCCATGTAATGGATGATAAGACGAGGATTGCCATGATAGAAACCCGAACGCAAGGCAGCGACGATGCTCCGTCGCGGCTTGTTCGATATCAGCACGGTAACCATCTCGGCTCTGCTTCAATCGAAACTGATGACTCTTTGAATGCAAGAATTATCAGTTACGAAGAATATCATCCCTACGGCACAACGAGCTATCAGGCAGTTGACAAAGATATTAAAGCCGCATACAAACGGTACCGCTACACCGGAATGGAACGTGATGAAGAGAGCGGGTTTAGTTATCATAATGCCAGATATTATATATTGTGGTTAGGTCGATGGCTAAATCCCGACCCTGCTGGAATTAAAGCCGAATTAAATTTGTACGCATATTGTCGGGCAAATCCATTGACGTACACCGATACAACTGGCGCTGATCCAAGATCTGAAATAGGAGAAATTGGAGAATTAGCAACTGATCAATTCTTAGATCGAGAAGGATTTTATGTGTTCAGGGATTGGAGTAAGAAGGTTAACGAAGGAGGATTTGATTCGATAGCCTACAATCCTAAAACGAAGGAAATTTTTTGGATAGATAATAAAGCATATGAAGGCAGAATAAAGGGAGCATCTTCATTAGAAAAGAATTTCGCACAAAACCGTAAAGCAGCTATTGAATTTCTACATACGCAAACCGGGCCTGAAGCCGAAGCAGCGTTGGCTGCTGTAGAAAATAATGAAGTGAAATTAATTTCCAATGCTATGTCCGGCCCAGAATCCCGGGCAGCTGCGGGAATTTTTAAGCGTGGGATAAGATTCTTAGATGTATACAAAAGAAAAATGTTTTCATCTCTCACTGAATATGCTGCTCACACAGTGGAAAAAGATATTCAAGCATTAGCAATGAGTAGAGGCATGCGGATTAGAAAATCAGGCGGATTTGCAACCTTAGAAGGGATAGGTTTAGTAGCCGCTATCGCTATTGGAACTACTGTTATTTTATTAAGTGAAGATAAGTTAAAGGCAGCAAAAGATATGGCTGTTTCAGCAGTGGTAGACACTTCACTCATAGCCATATTCATGAAAGTGGCTGGAGTAGGTGGCGGAATGGCAACAATAATGACTATGGTGATTGGTATGGAAAGTGATAATCCTGACCTGAATGAACAACGAGCAAAAGAAAGAATGATAAATAATTATATGTATGAAGCTTTTCCAGAATTATTCACAAAATATAGATATTGTTCTAAATTATGGCACTCGCTTTGTACAGGATGGCAATATGAAGTAACAAACCCAGAGGCTTATGAAAAGATCTATAATGAGTTAGAATATGCGATCAATCATCCGTATCAGCTTGAAAAGAAGGAGGAATAACACATCCGATGTATAGTGTTTATAAACAAATTTCAACAGGATTTATAATTATCGAAAAAATAAAACTTTAATATTATTTCTGCATTCAGAAGAGTTTAACAAACTGGCAAATATTATTAACCGTTATTTTTTACAATGACATAGCAAAACCAACAAAATAATTTACACCTAATGAAAATGGTTAACAACTTTACATATGACAACCAGGAAGGGCTCGTATGAAATCTTCATCATATTCTCTCGCACTCAATGAAATATCGTTGAGAGTAAACCTCCTTCATAAGGCGTTGCATTCACTTGGATACCCTGTTAATACCGCCGAAGTGGCTGCCCATAAAGCGGGCGAGTCGACATTAAAACAAGTCAGGGCATTCCAGGCAAAAGTTAATATTCCAATTGATGAATCGTTGCTTTTGGATAATGCCACATACGATGCAATGGTTGAAAAGATTAGAGAGAAAAAATTGACGTTGGGAAATAATGGATTTACTGTCAACGGTACTGTATATGATAATTCCGGAGCACCGGCTAAACGACAGCAATTAATCGCTTTTGATGTTGATTTGAAAGGCGCAGCCATTTATCGTCAGGTAAGCACTTTGAAAGATATATTAAAAAATGGCGGTTTCGAATATTTAGGTGAGACATATTCCGATGCAAAAGGATTCTATATCATTAAATTTTTCAGCTTTCAGTACAAGAAAGCTGAACGCAAAAAAGCAGACGTAATAGTTTTTGCCGTTGAAGATGACTTAATCATCGGACGATCGTGCATTGTCAATTCCGAAGATTATTCAGACAAAGGAGAAGTTAAAAATCTGAGCGTTCTCATTACCAAAAACAATAGAAAAACAGAATACGAAATGTTGATGGCAGCTTTAAATCCTTTTTTGGAAGAAAGCAGAGTTCGGCTTATAGATTTAGCAAAATCAGAGGATCAGGTTCATTTTGTTGCCGGCGAGCTGGACGAAGATGAAAGTAAAATCCGCATCGCCGTGGATGCAGAGACATTAAACGCTTACACAAAACGAAAGCTCTCCCATGAACTTCTTTATGGCATTGGGAGACAGCAAATACTTCTTGACTGGACTGTCCTCTATAAAAAAAATAATGATGAGTTAAATACGGCAATTACAAGTTCTGTTAAAGCAAATATAATAAAAACCTTCAGACAGGATGAAATTATTTCGTTTTTAAATTTGGTTCATGCTAATGCTTCATCATTCGTCCTTATTAATAAAGGAGCCAATCAAACGGTTCCTTTAAGTAAAATGTTGTCAGCCGCACTTCCTAAAAAAGAACAGCAAGACGCTTTTGTAAATGCTATCAGAAATTATTATAATTCTGCAAACAATAAAGCAGATTATAAAAAATTCTGGAATGAATTTTTACCGAATGATCCCATATTTAAAAAGAATCCGAATCTCATCTCAAATCTTTTATTTTCCCAACAACTAGCTCTGATTGGCGGTGGTAATCAACCTTTATTGGAAGAACTACAGGTTAACCGCAAATTCACGTCAGCAACGCAACTTTTAGAATTAGATTCAGATACATGGAAAGAGATTTTTACAAAAACCGGAATCCCTGATTTCATTAAAGCGAATACTGAAGATGAAAGAATTAAAATATACACGGACCAATTTCAGACTGTTTTGAATGCTGCATTTCCGACTCAAAAAATAGCACTCATGTTGAAAAAACAGCAGCTGGCTGTTGAAGATGTGAACACTAAAAATGGCATCAACAACTTTATCAGCCAGAATCCTAAATTTGACATCAGCTCTTCACGCATTCACGAATTCGAACAAGAAATTAAAACTGCCGCTCCGAATAATTACGAAAATGTTACGAATGAACTCAAACGTATGCAGCGTATTTTCCAAGTCAGCCCAACCCCTGATGTAATGAATGTGTTGATGGAAAAGAATTTAAACTCTGCCTACGCCATTACCAGCATTCCGAAAAAAAGCTTTGTTAAAATGTACAGCGATGCATTGGGCGGAGAACAGGTAGCTGAAGCCGTTTACCAACGGTCACATTACATTGGCACACGGGCGGCAGAACAATCGATGAAAATGTACGATTTGTCTCATGGAATCGCTCCTGGTTATGCTTATTCGGGATCGGATTATGAAGACGTGATGAATGTATTACAAAATAATGTTCCAAATTACTCGAACCTTTTTGGCAGTCCCGATATTTGTGAATGCGAAGATTGCCGATCCGTATACGGTGCCGCGGCTTATCTTGTCGATATTTTACGCTTTCTGTGGCGCGGTGCAACAAATGCCGATGGAAAATCTCCTCTTGATATGTTTGCTTTGCGCAGGCCCGATTTATTGTATTTGCCATTGACATGCGAAAACACCAACACCATTATCCCGTACATCGACTTAGTTAACGAAGTTATGGAGTATTATACTTTTCATGGTGCATTGGATGAGAATGCGGCCTATGATACCGGCGACACGACTTCCGATGAACTAAGAGCAAATCCACAAAACTATGAACCGGAAGCTTACCGTATTTTGACGAATGCGGTCTATCCTTTTTCTCTTCCTTACCATCAGCCCCTTGATGTTATCCGCACATACAGCGATCACCTTAAAACGGAACGCTATGATGTAATGACTGCCATGCAAAATGATTTCACGCAAACTACAAACCGCGCAATAGAATCGGAACTATTGAGAATTTCTGAAGAAGAATATACCGTCCTTACTGGGAAGAAATTTACTGGAGCCAGTGATACAAGACAACTCCATGAATATTTCGGGTTTACAAATCCGAATGACCTTGAAAAAATGGCTGGAACTGGAATCCCGGATGGAATTCATGAGTTTTTGAGACGTTCAGGAATGCAGTACATAGATTTGGTAGAATTGATAAAAACAAAATTTATTAATCCATACCAATATGCTTACGACTTCCTTGAACAGCTTTTTGCCAATAGCAATACAGATGCTTCACTTATCTATCAAAAATTGCAAAATATAGATGCAGGCACGCTTGATCCTTCTACTGATACTGTTATAATGGATGCCCTTTCCGGCAAAATCACTCCTGCCGATTTCACAGCTTGGGTTAAAAATAACTTCGATAATTTCAATTCTGTCATTACGTTGTATCAACTTGATTCGACTTGCGATTTAGATACAACTTGTCTGCGCACTTTGTGTAATGTATATGCCCAATTACCTTTGTCGGGGATCAAAGACGATACCTGGTCAAAAATCCATCGCTTTATCCGTTTGTGGAGAAAATTAGGTTGGACTATTCATGAAGTAGACTTAATGCTTGCTGCTTTGGGAGAAAATGATATTTCCGATGTCACCATCAGTAAACTCTCTTATGCGGTCTTACTTAATCAAGAATTGAAACTCCCGCTAAATAAGTTAGCCACGCTTTGGGGTAGTATTGATACTTATGGGGACAAATCGCTTTATAAAAAATTGTTTCTTAATAAAGCTGTGCAAAGAATTGATGCGGCATTTCAAGCTGATGATTTTGGAAATTACCTGACCGATTCAACTCAGGTTTTATTAGATCATATTCCAGCTATTCTTGCCGCATTCAGAATGTCTCAAGATGATTTGAATGCTATTATTGAAGTAGCGCATGTTGATGATAATGGGACCGAACGTGCTATCAATCTGACAACAGACAAATTAAATATTTATAACCTAAGCATCATCTATAGATACACTGTATTTAGTAAGGCATTGAAATTAAAAGTGCCGGATTTCTGCTTATTAACAGAATTATTCAGCTCCAATCCTTTCAGCAAGTTATCTATTCCAGTTCCGGCAGTTCCGCCCATGGATCCCGTTTTTGAAAATATTTCACCATCAGATACACTTGATTTTTATAACTTAGCCGCCTCAATAAAAAAAGCAGGATTTAAAACAGAGATATTACAATATATATTTAACGGTTCATTACCGGCTGAATCAACGTTGGGCATAAACACAGACAAAGTAAAGCAGATTGTCCGTGCTATTCATGACGTTTTTAGCTCAATTGAGCAGAATTATCCGGATACCCCTTCGACTCCGCTTACTATCGATATTTTAGCAAGCGATCTATCACTTTCTTTCAACCCGGATGTGGTAAGTCAACTAATTGGTATTATCCAATCCACACAATCATTTATTGTTTTTACAGATCAGAATCTTCCAATAACAATTCCAGCACAGCTCGCATCAAAATATAGCTATGAATTATCAAGTGGCAAGCTTACCAGCTTCGGTATTATGACAGATGCAGACCGGATTGCATTGAAAGCACTGGCCGGAACTAATATCAACTTTCCCGCGGCTGTTGATACATTATATATTTTATCAAAAACTCTCGCTACTGGTAGCCCGACATACACGGCTATGGCAGATGCAAACCTGACGGTTGTTATACCTGAATCACTTTCTCCTAAGTATACCTACACAAAAGCAAGTGGAAGGCTCACCTGCACAGGTGTCATGTATGATGCTGAACAGGTTGCACTGAACAGCCTTCCTGGAGTTAGTACAAATTTCATAAATGCGGTGAATTCCATCTACACCATGCCTGAAGATTTTATTATATCAAATTTCAGCGGTGTTTTCCCTGATATGAATTTAGCTTTGAATGTTTTATTAAATCATCCCTCACAAATACCAGAATCAACCTTGGATGCAAAACTTCAGTTTGTATATGATAGTTACCTGCCTCTGCTTAAAAAGAAATTACACGAAGATGCCATTACACAGCACATAGCGGCTCTTCTCGGATTAAGCGAAGAGGCAACGGCGATTTTACTCAGAGATGATTTACAATCTCTCATCAATTCGCTTGCCCATCAAGGATTTTCAACTGAATATTTTTCTGATGCAACTTTTACTACATCAGTCCTCACACGCAATGACAACGAAATTAATTTTGATTGGGGAACCGGATCACCCGATCCACTGGTCCCTGCTAATAATTTCAGTGTCCGATGGCAAACCTATTTATCTGCACCTTCGAGCGGTGATTATACATTAATCGTAGATGTTGCTGAAGCCGATGAATCATTCAAGCTTTTTATTGACGACGTTTTGATTTTGGAAAAACCGGCAGCGGATACGCGGACATCATGGGAGGTGATCCAAACACTTAATGCTTCTCAATTGTGTCGTTTAAAACTCGAATACACGGAAATATCCAACAATGCAGGTATCAAGCTTTCATGGAAAACAGCAACATCTGCTAAGGAGATAATCCCATCTTCTTCGGCTTTTCCCGCGGTTATGATAGACCAATTTATTGAGGATGCAACAATATATCACCGCGCTGCAAAATTTATTTTGGGATTCAAGTTGGATGAATCGGAACTAAATCACTTTATGACGTTCAGCATTGACTTTGACAATATAAATTTCAAAGCGATCACGCCGATACACTGGAAGAGAATAAATGATTACGTGCAATTACGCAATGCAATTCCTCAATCCCAGGCTTCGCTGGTTGATGTTTTTGCTGCTGCTAATCTGACAAATCCTTTACCGATAGTAGGAGATTTAATAAGTAAACTCTGTTTAGCTTCTGCATGGGATTTAAATACAATAATCTATCTCGTTAATACTTACTATAATTTTTCTGTCGATGATTTTAAAAAAGAAATAGCTCTTTCCAAACTCAATGATGCAATGCAGTTTGTTTTAAAAACAGGAATATCAGCCCAAACTTTGGCACAATGGGCAATTCCAGAAACAGATTTTGACAAGTTAAATACCACAGCTGACCTGGTAAAAAGTACGGTGAAAGCTAAATATGAAGATGAAGACTGGCTGAAACTTGCCGGCGGGCTCAGCGATAAAATTCGTGAGAATCAGAAACAAGCGCTCATCAGTTATCTCTTAACAAAACAAGAATTGATAGATTGGGGAGCAACCGATGCTGATGGTTTGTTTGAATATTTCCTCATCGATGTGCAAATGGGTTCCTGCATGGACACATCGCGCATCGTGCAGGCTAATTCATCGGTGCAAATGTTTGTAAACCGCTGCTTACTAAATTTGGAAAGCGACAGAAGAACAGGAGTTGAAAAAGGCGTTTCACCAGATTCCATTGATGCAGATCGCTGGGAGTGGATGAAATACTATCGCGTGTGGGAAGCCAACCGTCAGATTTTTCTTTATCCTGAAAACTGGTTAGAACCTGAATGGCGAGACGATAGAAGCCCCTTCTTCAAAGATCTGGAATCTGAACTGATACAAAACGACATTACTAGTGCAAGCGTCGAAACGGCTTTTAGAAATTATCTTGCAAAACTGAACGATGTCGCCAATCTTGAAGTGTGGGGAACCTATCAGGAAAATGACGATAACGGACAATTAAAATTATTACATGTATTTGCACGCACGCACAATGCTCCGTACCAGTTTTTCTATCGTACATGGGATAAGTATATGAAATGGAGCGCATGGGATAAAATACAGGTGGATATCCGAAGTATTGATGATGGCGATAATAGCGGCGTACACTTAACACCTGTTGTATGGAAAGGCCGCCTGTTACTTTTCTGGACTGAATTTATTCAAAAACACGATGATGCGGTGCCTAAGAACAAAGATGGCAGTCCACAAACATTTGAGGATGCTTCAAAACAACCGACCTCAAATTTAAAACCGATCAATTATTGGGAGATCAGACTCGCATGGTCAGAATATATAAACGGGAAATGGAGCACTAAACAACTTACCAAAGAGTTTCTAAAACATTATGACACATATCCGAAAGATCTCATCTATCACTCTTATATTGATCCAAATACTAACGGGCTTTTCATTTTTTTAAGGCATTATCCGTCATCTCAATTTGTAGGCGGTTTTTATTTATCAGAATATCCAATCAAAAGTAGTCATAGCGAAAAATAACAATGGCGGTTCCGATGAATCAATAGCCTATAATTATCAAAATTTTTTCACGAAGCATGAGAAAAATGGCAAGCTTGAATTCAACAGCAACATTTATCTTGGGTCTGTAATTGATCACAAAATTTTATATTCATCACATATATTTGATTTTGAGAGCACATTAAATTATCCATTCTTCTATAACGATGTAAATAGAACCTATTTTGTCCGTCCTATCGAGGTTTCAATTATTGCTTATGTGAAAAATCCAGATTGGTTCAAACCGATTGTCATAAGTGCTATTGAAGAAAATCCACCCATTCCCCACTATGAAGGCGTTGGACCCGACGACTATTTTCCTGTTCAAGGTTTTGCTTCTCTGCTGCCGGATGGAAGCATAGATAGTGGAATTCATGCACAGTCGAATGCTCTGCGTGATATGTCAATAAATTCACAGAATGCTACCCAACCTTTAATGTATAAAAGTTCAGCGAACGCCGGTACTGAAGATGTAGAGGGAAAAGCTGTATCCGATGAAATCGACGTTATAGGTTTGTGTAGCGTCGAAAAAGCTTTTGGCGGCATTTGCATAGGCAAGGGATATTATGGCGCGTATTGGTTTAATGAAAAAGGAATGGAATTCAATACTTTTCATCATCCATTCTCCAGCCAATTTGTAACCAACATGAACCAGTCCCCTGATCCGATAAAAGGATTGATGGATAGCGATACTAAATTGAATTCTTCAAATCAAATCTATTATAACGACAGCGGCAGTGTCTTCTCGGGTTACGGCCCTACAGACTTAGTTGAAAAGGCTCCTGTTTCTAATGACTATGTTGCAGATCAAGCATACACGTATTACAAGGAAAATATTTGTTTTGATGCATTCGGAGCCAACAGTCTCTACAATTGGGAATTATTCTTCCATGCTCCTCTCTACATTGCCAATCGCTTGAGTAAAAATGGTAAGTATGAAGAAGCCATGAAATGGTTTCATTACATTTTCGATCCCACCACAGATGTGATGCCTCTTGTAGGGCAAAGTGAAACTTCGCGCTATTGGAATGTGCTTCCATTTAAAACTACACCTGCTCAAAAACTGGAAGATTGGTTTATGAGTCTTCTTCCCAACAACACCCCGTCAGTCGAAAATCAGGTTATTGGGGAATGGCGCGATAATCCTTTTAAGCCTCATTTAATTGCGCGTAATCGTCCTATTGCATATATGAAAAATGTAGTGATTAAATATATCGAAAATTTACTCGCGTGGGGAGACTCACTTTTCCGCATGGATACAATGGAAACAGTAAATGAAGCATTACAGATATATGTTATAGCAAATCACATTCTCGGTCCCCGCCCTCAATTTGTTCCAAAACGAGGTGAAATCAGCGCGCAAACTTTTACTTCTCTAAAAGACAAATGGGATGATTTTTCAAATGCATTGGTTGCGATGGAAAATATTTTCCCTTACAGCAATGCGATCCCAGTGAGTGGAGGAAGCACAACTACCAGCATGTTAGGCGTAGGTTCGGCTCTATATTTTTGTATTCCCAGCAATGATAAGTTGATTGAATATTGGGATACGGTCGCCGATCGCTTATTCAAAATCCGTCATTGCATGGACATCGATGGTGTTGAAAGACATCTCGCGTTGTTCTCACCGCCCATTGATCCGGGCATGCTAATCAATGCGGCCGCACAGGGATTAAGTCTGGGAAGTATTCTCGCCGACCTCAGCAGTCCTCCGCCCATTTATCGCTTTACCTATTTAATGCAAAAAGCAAATGAATTTTGTGCTGAAGTAAAATCTCTTGGCAACGAGTTGCTTACCGCATTGGAAAAGAAAGACAGCGAAGAACTTGGTCGTATGCGCGCTTCACATGAAACAGCCATATTGGGATTGATGACTGCAGTAAAAGAACGGCAGGTTCTTGATGCTAAAGCCAACAAAGAAGGTCTGCAGAAATCGAGAGCAATCGCTGAATACAGGCTGCATCATTACAATGCATTGTTATCGTCCGAAGACATTACCGTTCCTCCTTCTCCAACGGTTGACGACGATCTGAATGCCAATAGTCAACTTCCTCCCGACACCATTATCGGTGAAATAACAACTGGCGTTGATGATACACTAGTCGACACTGACGATAGCGGTGTGAAAATAATTGACAAAGAAAAAGAGGACATCGATAAAGCAAAAGATTCGATGATTTCACAACAAGTCGCTTCTGGAATGGAAGGCCTAGCCGGGATACTTCATTTAATTCCTGATTTTGCTTTGTACGGGACCCCTCTTGGAGTTGGAGGAAAAACAAGATTCGGAGGGTCACATTTAGGTTCATCTGTATCAGGTTTGGCAAAAGTCCCAATGATAGTTGGTTCGGTTTATGCTTATCAGGCAGCCCAAGCAGCCAAGGTGGCAAATTTCATTCGACGAGAAGAAGACTGGGCTTTACAGGCAAATATTGCTGCAAAAGAAATTACTCAATTAGATAAACTAATTACTTCTGCCGATATAAAGATTCAGATTGCGCAAAAAGAATTAGATATTCACAACGCACAAATTGATAATGCAGAGCAGGTAGAACAATTTCTCAAAGACAAATTTACAGGACAGGAATTTTATCAATGGATGAAGGAACAACTCTTTGCCGTTTACAAACAAAGCTATAACATGGCTTATGATATGGCTAAGAAGGTTGAAAAATGTTACCGTTATGAGACTGGTAATGAAATAACCAATTTCATTCAGTACGGTTACTGGGATAACACACAGCAGGGATTAACTGCCGGTGAAAAGCTCCAGCTTGGACTACGTCAGATGGAAAAATCGTATCTCGAAGTAAATAAACGTGAGTTGGAATTAGTAAAGAATATTTCCGTAGCATTATTGAATCCGCTCGCATTAGAGGAACTAAGAGCTACGGGGAAATGCTATCTTACCATTCCTGAAGAATTGTATGATCTCGATTATCAGGGACATTATTTCCGAAGAATCAAATCTGTTAGTTTATCACTGCCATGCATAGCTGGTCCTTACACCACGGTTAATTGCACGCTGCGGTTGCTGAAAAATACAATTCGAATCGACACAACAATGAACGATGACGGTAATTATGAACATAACAATGATGATGGAGTATGGATCGACGATATTCGTTTCCGTGATAATAATGTTCCGGTAAAAGCAATTGCATCCAGTACAGGCCAACATGACACAGGAATGTTCGAGTTCAATTTCCGTGATGAGCGTTATCTTCCATTTGAAGGTGCAGGCGCAGTGAGCAACTGGAAAATCGAACTTACTCAAGATGTCGATTTAAGACAATTCGATTACTCTACTATTTCGGATATTATTCTTCACATCAGTTATACAGCACGCGAAGATGCAGGTTTGTTCAAGGACAATGTTGTAACATATCTAAAAGATTTCCTTACCAATGCCGCCGACTTAAGCACACAACCTTTGATGCGCATGTTTAGCATGAAACACGAATTTTCAACAGAATGGCATAAATTTTTTAATCCCGCTGTAGTTGGTTCAGATCAGATATTGACAGTGACTTTGCAAAAAGAACACTTCCCCTTTTTTACGCAAAACCGAAGTATTATTGTAAGTGAAATAGATGTGCTAATGAAAGCCGACAAAACAGGTGATTACAACATGATTCTTTCTGTCATTGATTTGAGTAATAATGCTGTGACCTCTTCAGAAATCTCATTGTCTGAGGATGCAACATTTGCAAACATGCAAAAGGCAACACTTATAGATACTTTCGCAAATGTGACTGTAGAAGAAATAGATGTGTTTTCTCCAATATCAATGAAGTTCAGGTACCATTCTAATATATCAAATCCACAGAGATATAATCAAATATCTACTGACCCGGAAGAAATTTCAGATTTGTTTGTAGTGTTGCATTATGCATTAGGTGATACAGTGTAAATAATTTTACAAATTAAAAAACTTTGGATTAAGCTCTGTGGGCTTTTTCTTAGGAGATTAAACTTCACATCATATAAAAAAAGGCCGAATCTTTTTAGAGTCGGCCTTTTTTGTAGCGGGGACATGCGTTGCACATGATAGAAAGATCGACCCCCTCATGGATTCGAACTATAATATATTATAACTTCATATTTAAATTGTTAGATGCTAAAATATAAGCTTGATCAACAACACTAAGAATGAGATGCTTATTAAAAGGAAAATAAATGCGCGATTGCTAATTGGTTGAATGCTTTCATCCTGGTTATTTACAGCCGGAAGAAATTGTTCAACCAATTGAAAGGCAAATGGCCGATGCTTTTCATCAGATTTATTCACAGAATATACTTTCAATCATTTTGGTAATGCACCCGGCATATCGATTAATATTCATGGATAAGATCGCGATTAGAGTTCATAATTGTATTATGAAATCATGAAATGAATGTTAACTTTTATTTTTTATTATATTTGCAGTGCGAGTGTTTATTTTTCATATGTGAATAGAGATAGCTATCATTTATCTTTTTATTTCACTCCAACAACTAGCACCATCATCTCTCCTTTCGAACCTGCCGGTTCGTCGACCTGACGCGCTGTCGGAAGGAATACCCGATGTGATTGCGGATCGAGAGCAAGCGTCTTTGCTCCCGGAGAAGTTATAAGTCTGGCAACTGCTCTGAACGATAATGGTCCATCTTCATGAATAATGTCTAGGCTGCCCTCCTTATTCGAAACGTAGATCAATCCCGTTTCGACGTCAAACGCCGTTCCATCCACTCCTTCACCGATCGGTATTTTCGCTAACACACGGCCATCATCTGCACTTAAGGCGACGAACACCTGGTTACGTCCACCGACAAAAAGAATGCGATTCGCGCGATCCATCGATAACCCCGTCGGTGTTTGTGCAGGAGCAACCGTCCATCGCGAACGAACCGAGAGCGATGCCGCATCGAACCGTACGACTTCGTTCGTATTCTCGATGTTCACGTAGATATCACCTTTGCCATCAACCGCAGGACCCTCAGGTGCGCCTCCGAGATCCAACGTTCCCACAACATTCATAGATACGGCATCAATGGCTGTACAGTTCGCACTTCCTCCATTGAAGGTGAAAATGCGCTTCGTCGCCGGTTCATACAGAATAGCATCGGGCTTTTTTCCTTTCGTATCTACGCGTCCGACGACAGTCAGCGTTTTCAGGTCGAAAACGGTCACGCTTCCATCCTTACCGTTGCTTATGAAGCCGCGTGAGAACTCAGGAGCAAGCGCAATCCCATGAACACCCGGTGTTTTCTCGATACTCCCAACACGGACTTTGGCGTCATATTGAACGACCTCGACACAGATGCTGTGGGAAATATATAAACGGTGTGCCGCCGGATCACAGGTGATGTAATCCATCCCTCCGGAACCACCAACCGAAATAGTATCGAGAACAATAGGAATATTGGATTGTGCAAAAATAAATTGTGCTATGCTGAAACAGAGCACGATGAATATCGACGGGCGTGTGAATGTTCGGGACATGGTCATTCCTCGGTATGTGATAATATATCAGTCGTTAATTTCTTTTAAAACGTTTTCTGTTGATATCATTAGTTGGCATTCAAAGTTATACCTTGTGTTTCATCATTAATGACAATCAGAAGACTCAAAGAAATTCATCGGACAAGATTGTCATTTGTGAATTTCGTATGAATAAAGTTTTTCCCCTTTTTCATTAACGAAGCTAAATCTCATAATGCTTTGTGTAAGAGATACAACTCCAAATCCGAGTGAGGCTTTGCTGAACTTCGTGAAGACCGCTTGCCCCGCAGGTCTCGTTTCAGAGCCTCCTCCGACTCCGAAATATTCCACGGTTGAATTATCCGGATGAGAGTGTTGTAAATCATGATCATGGCCGGAGAAACAAGCATCGACATGATACTTTTCAAACAAAGGGACGAATAAGTTTTGAATTTCTTTAGTGCTGCCATGTGTGGAGGAGGCAGAGTATGCGGGGTGATGATAAAAAACAAATTTCCATTTTGCTCTCGATGTGTTGAGAACGCTGTCGCACCATAGTTGCTGTGTATTAATGTCCTGCCCATTGACATGATGGTTGTCATTTTTTTCATTGATGTACTCCTCAACGAATGGGGAAGAATCAAGAACAAGAAAAAGGACTATCGTTGAGTCCTGGAGATTTTCTGTGAAGGTGTAATATCTCGCTGGTTGAGTCCATCTCTTACTATTTTTTGCATACTCAAGTTCCGCCTCAACATTTCCTGCATAGTCATGATTTCCAAGTGTAATGTACCATGGAATCATTAGAGATTTATTGGTATACACATTTTCAAAATTTACATCCCAAAGCGAATCTGTGGAATTTGGAACCCCCTGACCATGAAAGTTATCGCCGCACGTTATCACGAATGAGGCATTGATTTCTTCAGCTGTGACCCCAAATTGCTTCGCTACTTTGAGTTGACCTGGAGTTTTCTTGCTCTTGTCGTTGATTCCTTCTCTGCCCCAGTCACTGATGACAAGAAAATTCAATGATCCATTGCCAAGTAACAGTTGATTCGAATTCCCATTCGCTGACTGGGATTGCAGACTTCTGAAGTTTGCCGCAAGCAGAAACAATAAAAAAGTAGATAACAAAAGACGAAAACGGTACATAACGCTCTCCTTGTAATAATCGAAATGAACGAATCATCAAACGGTGGTGCTCGACCTTCGAATCTGCACCACCGTTCCTTGTTATAATAACACCAAATAGTTTAAATCCATTTCGATCACTTCAACAACACCATTCGGACGACGTCGCTCATGGTAGCGGATTGCAACTTGTATATATATACACCAGACGGTAGATTCGCCGCGTCAAACCGCACAGTGTGTGTTCCCGCAATCTGTGCTTCATTATTAACAAGCGTCCGCACCAACTGACCTTCTATATTAAAAACTTTTAGTGAAACCGACGCATCGTGTGGCAGGATGTATTCGATCGTTGTCGATGGATTGAAGGGATTTGGGTAATTCTGCTTTAATGAAAATGAAACAGGGTCGTTTGTAAAATATTGATGGACGGCAGTTGTTGTGCCGAGTGCACCTACGTTAGCATCGCCAGGAAGTTGTCCGGAAATTGCCGGATTTGTCCAGCTCGATGGGGGAGTGAATCCCTTATTGGCACACGCGGCGGCAAGATGATAATCGTTATTGCTGTCGAGTGTGTTCCAATCCGTTGTGAAAAAAGAATTGTAGCGGACAAACGGACTACCGGCGTGCCCGAGGAATATATCATGTGCTTGTGCTCGAGCAACACCATCCGGAGCGAAAAAAACATCCATTGCGCTCAAGCTGTCGGCTGAACCGAAAAAGAGATTGTTGTCGTACACGATGTGTGCAGTATCCGCTTTGAGTGTAATCTCGAGTTCTTCGTAGTTGTCGCCTATAATATTGTTGTAGATTTCTGCACGGGCATTCACATCCACTAGAATACCATATCCCAATTCGGTGATGCGGCGCCAGCCTCCGGCAACAATTGTGTTATTATGCACGCACATATTTGTCAACCGCGTCAGGCCGTTTTTGTCTGAGTTTATCTTGATGCCGTTTCCACCGGATGCCCAGATGATATTGTAGGCGATTTCGCCCCATGTACCGCTTTTGACATTGATATTGTCGCCATCCGGTGCTCCACACCACTTGATCGTATTTCGCAGAATGCTTGCTTTGCCGCCGTGGAGGCCGATGCAGTCGTCGACCGTGCCGATAACTGTGTTGTCAGTAAATGTGGTCGTTGTGTTATTAAGATAATCCGAATAGATATCAATTGTTCTGTATGCATGTCCGCTGAGGTCTGTCCCGCCAGCCCACAGGATTTTCGTAAACTTCATGCTGAATATCTTACACGAATCGCCCACGATCCCACCCCATTGTCCGGGGCCGAGTGTCCGACGTTCCGGTGGAACTGTGATGACGATAGGATTGTTTGAAGTGCCTTCACAGAAAAAATTTCCAAAAATGAATATAGCGCCGTTCGGGCTATTCATGATAAGTGTATCGCCCGGGCTGATGCGGAGAGTGTCGTTCATATTCACAGTAATAGAGTCTGTGATGACATACGTCTTGTTTGGCAAGGTTGTTCCTTTTATCGGACCTGAGAATGGTCCCGAGATGAGCGTCTGAGCCTGTATCATGACCGGCAACGCGATTAGAAGCAGAATTAGTATTTTAAAATTACGCATTTTTCCTCCTTATTAATGAATGATCATATTGAGTTTTTTGAATTCTTATTTTTTAGAATCGATATGTGAATCCTACGGATCCACGGAATTTGATAAAGTTCCGTTCAACGACGAGAGACGGATGTTTCGTCTGATCTCCGGATGGAACTTCGATCACATCCTGGGAATTCAATAGATTGATGAGTTTAACCGACAGCTTGAGACCTGGAAAAATCTGTTGGTCGATAGATCCGTCCCATTCCCCAACACCATCCTCGTATGTATCCCAGCCGTCTATCGGAGAGACAGCGATGAGCCTTTTTCCAGTGTAATTGTATGAAAGCTGCATACCCGTTCCTAATTGTTTGTTCTGATAGGAAATCGCGGCGTTCGCAACGCTTGGAGATTGATCTTGAAGCGGCCGCTTCCGTATAAAACTGGGGACAGGGATGATTGGACTGCCATTCTCATCGAGTGTTGGAACTAAAATCTTTTCTGTGATACTTGAATAGACATAAGTATAATTTGCCGAGAAGCCAAAGTCGCCGATGTGTTTTACACCGGCTACTTCGATGCCGTAGACATCTGCAGGATTTCCGTTGATCTTCGAAGTGACGAACACAACACCGCTGGAAGTGAACTGATTCTCGATGGGACCGGTGATCTTTTTTGCATAAATTCCAAATGATATTTGGTCGGCGATAGATGGGATGTATTCATACCGGAGATCGATATTTGTTGAGTGTGCACATCGGAGGAGCGAATTTCCATCCGTCTCCGATTCGTCTTGTTGATCTTTTGCCGGAACGAGATCGAAATAGCTTGGTCGACTCAATGTTCTCGTGGCGGAGAATCGAATGATATTATCAGGGGTGAAAGCGTAACGAATGTGAATGCTTGGAAGAAAATCAACAAACATCACTGTGTCCTGCGTCTTGCCTGCGGTTATTGGAGCCTGTGTCCAATACATGTCCCGTGCTTGCTCCCAACGAACACCTGTGAGTACCTGAAGTGAGTTCGTGTTCAACACATACTGAATATAACCCGACAAGAGAGCCTCTTGCGCTTTATAATTCTGGAATCCGAAAACCGGTGTTCCGCCAAATCCAACCGGAGTGACCTTCGCACTATCTATCGTTGTAAAGGGTTGTGTTTGTCCGTTGATGATGGAGGGATTTAATTTATAATCATTTTGAAAGTTCACGCGTTTAAGCTCCTGATAGCTTGCACCTGCCTGGATGGAATGCATGTTACCGGAAGTGAGTTGATAGGAAATGTCTCCTTTTGCAAGATACTGTTTGTCATCATTCTTTCGCCATGAATGTGTGATGTTGTCGAGACCCTGGAATGGTTCAAGATCTCCGTTGTGGTCATAATTCTGCATTACGTTGTATTCCGCTTGATCGGGTCGGTTCTGAATTGCATCTGAATAGTTAGTAGTCCATCGGAGAGTGAGAGGAGATAATGTGAAATGTTCCCCGGAGACCGAGAAATTTGAAATCGTCTGTGTTCGCAATGCCGAGAGATTTGAATAAGTAAGATCCGCGGCTCCGCGTGTGCCGTCAATGGTGGTCTGAAGTCCGTGTCGGGTCAGTTCTTCCACCTGATCGACGTAGATGTACGAAGCAGAAATTTGTTGATCAATCTGCATGATGTAGTCGGATTTGATCGCGATCCCTCCCCGCATTTTTTGTGTTCCATAAACCCGATTGTCGAGTGTCGATTGGTATGGTTTTAAATTAGCGTTCACATCCGTCCCGAGAGTATAATAATCTGTCTCGGTTCTATTATAAGTGTTCTGATAGCTCCCCGCGGCGATGATGCCCAATCGTGAATCGAGAAATCTATCTCCGACAACAAGCGAATATACTCCGTCAGCCGGGACTTTCTGGTTAGGCAACCCATCTGGCTTCGCCCGATTCTTGTTTAAGAGAAACTCTTTTACATTAACCTGTATAAAATAAATACAATGTTCTTCAGAATTATGACCGAAGCCGCATTGGCGCTTTTCAAAGCCCGTTGGTTAGGTTGGTCCCGGCTGTTTTCAGTTTTTATATTGGTGGCATAGACCCCGTTTGGAAGAGTTCCATACTCTAAAACCGTCGGCTAAAGAACATCGTGCTTTTTTTCATGTTTAATGTAAGGAGTTCTTCAATGAAAAAAAAGAATCAAAAGAACAACGACAAAATTATCCGCATTGATGCACTCAAACAAATCAATCTCAATGCCGCAGGCGTTGATGTTGGCGACAGTCAAATGTATGTCGCTGTTCCTGAAGATCGCGATGAACAGTTCGTGCGTGTTTTTGGAACGTTCACACGCGATCTAGTCGCGATTGCCCAATGGTTCAAACAATGCAACATCACTACTGTTGCAATGGAGTCAACCGGCGTCTATTGGATACCTCTGTTTGAAATTCTTGTCGAACACGGCTTCGAGGTTCTCCTGGTCGATGCTCGTAAAATCAAAAATGTCTCCGGCAGAAAAACGGATATCCAAGACTGCCAATGGATTCAACAACTGCTTACCTACGGACTCTTGAACGGTTCATTTATTCCGGAACAGAACATTCGCGCTCTGCGCGATATGATTCGCCATAGGGCAAATCTTCTGCGCTTCCGTGCTTCTCACATCCAGCATATACAAAAAATTCTTCAACTGATGAATCTTAAACTCACCAACGTTATCTCGGATGTTACCGGCACCACCGGTATGCACATCCTGCGCTCTATCGTTAACGGCAACACCGACCCAAAATACTTAGCATCATTTCGCGATCCACACTGTAAAAAATCTGAGCAAGAAATCGAACTCTCTCTCGAAGGAAATTATAGAAAAGAATACGTCTTCCAGCTCAAACAAATGCTCGATCTCTATAACTATTACTCTTCCCTGATTACCGAACTGGATAACGAAACCGAAACCATGTATCGACAACTTCCTTCTCTCGTCAACCCCAAAGAACGTCCCCTGAAACCATTAAAACGAAATGTCAATAAGAAAGCCAGGAATGCGCCTTCTTTCGATCTGCGTACTCAACTCTACCGCATCACCGGCGTTGACCTTGTCCAGGTTGATGGTCTCAATACTTCTACTATCCAGGATATTATCACCGACATCGGCACAGATATGTCGAAATGGAAAACCTCAAAACACTTCTGCTCCTGGCTTAGACTTGCTCCCAATAATAAAACAACCGGCGGAAAAGTTTTTTTCTCCCATATTCCAAAATCAAAAAATAGAGCCAATAAAGCATTACGTTTGGCTGCATTCTCTCTTGCCAATGCTAAGTGTGCCCTCGGCGCTTTCTACAGAAGAATCAGATCCAAGTATGGCGCTCCGATGGCTAACATTGCCACCGCTCACAAACTTGCACGCATTATCTATAAAATGCTTAAAGATAAAGTCGAGTATGTTGATCTTGGTGAAGACTATTATAATGAAAAATATAAAGCACGTCTTGTACGCAACCTTAAAGACAGAGCTAAATCTTTAGGTTTTCATCTCGTCCCTGCTTCACCTTAATGAGTTTCTTGGAAGCGAACTTGAGATCTCCGACAGTGAAATCCGATACACTTGTGTGATAGCGCGGCGCCAGTTCCGCTGTTGGGTCAGCATCGGTCACCGTGTGATGCAGTCTGTCAGGGTCAAGTTCGGGGACCGCTTTCGCGTTGAATGTCGAAAGAGGATTGTTGCCGAATGCAGAATTGTAGCCCATCGCGGCACTTGTGGTGAGAATGAAAGACTCCGGCGCTGTTCGGAAGATAAGATTCGTCGTTCCGCCAATCGCGTCTCCTGCCAGATCAGATGTCAATGCTTTTGTCACTTCGATTCGCTCGAAAAGAGCAGAAGGAAATATATCTAGAGGAACGAAACGGTCTTTCGATTCGGGGCTGGGGATTTTAATTCCGTCCACGAGAGTGTTGTTGTACTGTTGTTCCAATCCACGCATAATAACGTAACGCCCTTCTCCATTGTCCCGGATGATTGAAAGCCCTGAGACTCGCTGGAGAACGTCTGCTGCCGTCCGGTCAGTGGATCGTTCAATTGTCTGTGCTGTGATGACACTGATAATATTCTTTGCTTCGATCTCGCTCCGGATACCGGAAGATTCAAGCTCACGGTTGGCCCGAGCCTGCACTACAACTTCACCAACACTTAATGGAGATTCTTCCAGTCGAATATCGAGAGTTACCGTTGTTGTATCAGATTCGATTTTAAAGTGATCGATCTCCCTTTTTTTATATCCAAGTAAACGGATATGAAGCGAATATTCACCCTTCGGCACATGATCAATCGTAAACACACCGAATTGATCGCTTGCTGCCCCAAACCCTGTTCCTTTCAGGAAAATGTTTGCGCCGGGAAGAGGTTCATTCGTTTCTCTGGCAAATATAGTGCCGCGAATCGATCCAGCGTATACTGTGCCTATAGAAAGTGTAACTAAGAGAAACGCAACAATTATTAGTTGTATTCTTCTTGGATAAGATGAAAAATTTCTCTGGTGGTTACAATATTCTGACCACTCATGCCTTGTGGATATCAGGTCTCTCAAAAAATTATAAACAAGATGCACCGATTTCCACATAAATAATTAGCCCGATTGAATGTGAAACAGGATTATGAATTTCGTCAACTGACGAATACGCGAAGGACGATTCTGATAAAAAATATCGGAAGAAATATATACTGACAATGTTGTGTCAGTATTACGAAAAAGTGATAGTTGTGTGACGCTATTGTTTAGTTAATGTTAGCTTGATGCGCCGGACAACATATATATACCTTAAGCAAGGAATGAATCGTTAACAGAAAGTTAACATGCTTCTCAATATTTCTATTCGTATGTTACAGTTATATTTAATCAATCATCATCAAGAATATTGTAATGAATAATTCGGGAAAGCATCGATCGATATCCATCTTTCTTTCAACCTGCTGGTGTATTCTCGCCGCGGCACCTCTTCTTTTTTGGTCAAGAGCAACCATCCATCTGACAATTAACTCATATCACACTCAATTCTTCGATTCATTTTTCAGTTGGATCACGAACCTCGGAGACGGTTGGTCGGTCGTGCCGATCGTATTCTTACTGGCTTTTTTTACGTGCAAAGATGCCCTGACGATGGCGTCTGCAAATATTCTTTCAGGGGTCACAACACAATTTTTGAAGACGACAATATTTTCGAATATTGTGAGGCCGTTAAAATATTTCGAAGGAATCGCTACTCTTCATACCGTGCCGGGAATTAAATTATATTCATTCCAGAGTTTTCCCTCCGGACACGCGGCAACGGTTTTTACCATTTGTACAATTTTGGCACTTCATACGACCTCTCAAAAGTACCAATGTATTCTCTTTTTCATTGCTGTAATTACGGCCTTCTCGAGGGTCTATCTATCACAACATTTTTTACATGATGTAGCAGCGGGAAGCATGATTGGATTGGTTCTTGGAATTAGTGTTGATCGAATCATCAATGCATGGGCGAATAAGCAATCATCTGAATATTGGTTGAATAGGTCGATACTCTGTTCCCGCAAGAAAGTCGGGATGGAATGACTTCAATCACTTCATCATTCCGATTTGTTCCTTCCCGGATATTCGATCCGGCAGAACAAATGTAGCTACAACAGGGAAGTGATCGGATACAGCAATAAGCGGCCGATGTGCGCTGACAGACTGCACGCCATTCATAGAGAAAAGATAATCCAGACGCAGAGTCGGGAATTCGGTGCGGAAAGTTAAATCGCCAAAGATGTTATTCTTCATATAAGCATCTTCGGCAACTTGTGAGATCATCGAAACAGTTTTTGAACTCGCAGAGGCATTGAGGTCCCCGCCAAAAATCACCGGTCCGTGCAAACCGCTCAGATACTTCTTAAAAAATTGTGCTTCGCTTAATTGTTCTCCGAACATAAAGCGGCCCCAGCGTAATTGTTCAGTCAAAAAATGGTTTTTCGGACGTCCAGCGATAAATCGTATTGATATGACGTTGACAAACTGGGAATCGATTTTTACTACTGCATGAATGAAACTACGGTGTCGGTTCTTAATAATCTCGTCCGGATCGTTTCCGCCTGAGAGAGAAGCTTCATGACTCGGCAACTCTACCTCTTTCCACCAGACAATTGGATATCGTGAGATAATCGCCGTACTGTTCGGATGACCTGATATCAGCACGCGTCCATCGAGCCGGGAACACATCTGTTCTTTTTGTTTCGGCGAAAGGAGATGTTCGCCGAGCAGTATAACATCTGCGTTTATCTGGTCGATCGCATCCATTACCTTGTTCACTCCTTCTGAATAATATTCAACGTTTAATGTCACGACCCGCACTGTGTTCTCGGAAGCGAATTCTTTCCGAGGAAATCGATTCACGATCGAGATTAGGGAAATGTCTCCAAAAATAATGAAGTACACGGCTCCGACAACCAGTGGGATCCAAAAACGTTCCGGCTGTGTAATAAGGATGAGTACCGATGAGGAAATCAAGAGCAGAAATATCCATAACGGCGATACAAGATCGGCGCCGAAAAACATCGAATCAGCGGAAAACCTGCCGTAATGATCCATCAGTGAAAGCACCATAATCACCAAACTTGCTATGCCTATCAACCATCCAACCCAACGGATGATCCGCAAGACGACGATGAGCGATGAAATTATTATATTCTTTTTCATATTTTATCAATTCTTTTCAAATACAGTATTTGAACGGACATTCGTTCTACAATTTTTCAGTTATCTATTAACAATCTGTGCGATAAAAATCAACTACTGAAGAACGATTCATTTAATGGATCAAACAAATCAATCAAGAATAAAATATATCACCACAATGTTACGACAATATTACGAAACAATGATATGTGTGTGAACTAATAATCTATCGTCTTCTTCCTAACTCTGTCGGAACAAAATTATTCACTCTTTGTTAATAAATCGCTAATCTTCTCTTAATATTGATACAATATCTTCTCCGAATAATTATCAAAGAGAAAATCTCGTGAAACACACAAAAGTTCACATCCATCTCGAAGCAATCCTTGCGCAATATGCACCTTCGTATTGGCAGACAGTTCCTGCGATGTTCCGTACACCTCTTCTCCAATTTCTGCATCACCTTTTTTCGGTGGAGAGGATGGAAAAATTCCTAAATGAACATCCTGGTGTTCGAGGCTTTAATATGATTGATGATTTATTCGACATGCTTGAAGTTTCATTTCTTGTATCCTCACGCGAGATAGAGCGAATTCCGTCATCCGGCAAAGTAATCTGCGTCAGCAATCATCCCTTAGGCGGACTCGATGGACTGGTTATTCTCAAAGCGATTCATGAAGTCCGTCCTGATGTGCGTGTCGTTGCCAATGATGTACTGCTCAATCTTGAAAGCCTGGCCGAACTGTTCCTTCCTGTCGATGTTTTTTCCGGATCGAACAGCCGCGCGCATATTCGACAGATCGACGAAGCACTTGAGCACGATGAGGCAATCGTATTCTTTCCCGCTGCCGAGGTTTCACGTTTATCGTTTCGTGGTGTCACCGATGCGCAATGGCAATCAGGCGCCATGCGTTTTGCCCAGCGGCAAAAAGCGCCTATATTGCCTCTGTTTGTCGACGCAAAAAATTCTTCGCTTTTTTATGGTTTATCCCTAATTTCAAAAAAAGCATCGACGTTGTTGCTGCCGCATGAATTACTTCACAGAAAACAAAAACCTATCCGATTACACATTGGTGAATTGATTCCTCCCAATGCGTTTGCTCAACTCCATCCGAAAACGGCAACGAAACTTGTTCGGAAACAAGTCGAGGCATTGCCCTTTGGGCGAAAAGGACCATTCAGAACGGAGCGGGGCATTGCAAGGCCAACTGATCGGCGAATGCTCCGGCGTGATCTCGATGCTGCGATGTATTTAGGATCACCATCACTGGGGAAAAAATTATTTCTTGCCACTGCCAAAGAATCGCCTTTAGTTGTTCGAGAGATTGCACGATTACGGGAAGTGACGTTTAGGCAAATCGGCGAAGGAACCGGGAAGAGACTGGATATCGATACATACGATTTGAGCTATAGACATTTGCTCCTTTGGGATGATAAAGATATGGAAGTCCTTGGCGCATATCGACTTGGATTTTGCGATGAGATTCTCCCGGTTTCCGAAGCAAATGGATTGTATACTTCTTCACTTTTCCATTTCTCGGAAGA
This sequence comes from Ignavibacteriota bacterium, assembly GCA_963835935.1. Classification (GTDB taxonomy): domain Bacteria; phylum Bacteroidota; class Ignavibacteria; order UBA10030; family CAVZMI01; genus CAWIHK01. The sequence goes on along the minus strand of CAWIHK010000001.1, from coordinate 841,048 downwards.
ATTCTATCAACTGCTTCCTTATGCAGTCGAAATGGGACGCAGTTTCATTCAACGGTCGTATTGGAATTCGTATACTCTTGAATATTTATGGGCTGGAATAGGCGCGGTGATTGCAAATGAGCCAAGGGTAAAATATCTCTACGGGCCTGTTTCCATCAGCGGAACTTATTCCGCAGACGCGAAAGAGGCGATGGTTCATGTCTGCTCTAAATGGTATAGTGCACCTGAAGGATATGTGAAGTCATTCCATCCATATCGTATTCCCGAAGAAAAGAAAGCATCACTCCGAGAATATTTTTGCGGTACATCATATCATGAAGATCTGAACAAGTTGAAATTACGTTTGCGTGCAATCGGCGTCTCCATTCCAACTCTTATCCGACAGTACTCAGAATTATGTTCTCCGGAAGGAGTGCGGTTCTGTGATTTTGGCATCGACGAAGGATTTGGATCCTGCATCGACGGTTTTATCCTATTGGATCTCAAACATCTAACTGCCGAGAAATATGATCGGTACATAGGGCGATATAAATCTCTTTTGAAGTATCCGGGAAGAGATATGGCTCATCTTGTCGGTGCAAGAGATCAAATGAGTAATTGATGAACCTGAATTCTCTCCTCATTGAACAAGGATTAAAGCGTCTCGACATTCCTGAATCATCGCGTAAACAATTTATGATTGCCAGTTTGTTGAGTGATGTCGGAGGAAAAGGTTTCCCGAAGGAATTATTTTCGCTCAGCGCTCCGGTCATCACGCGAGGCTTGTTGAACTTCGCGCTCATCCAGATGTATCGAGATTGGATTTATCCATTCTGGGTTCATCGACAACTCAATCCTAAATCGGACAGTTTCATTGCGCGATCACAGAATCCATTGCTGATTAATGTGACTCATAGAAATTGGACAGCTATCGGCTCGCCTTATGGTTCAAACGAAGCGATTATAGATCCTCGCGGACTTGCAACACCTCTGCCTCGTGAGTGGTCGGTTGATACATGGGTTTCGATGAATGGAGATGTTTTATTCCCATCGTTGACGGATTCATGTAAACAAACAATGAATACCGATGCGCCGACTATTACCACAAAGTTTTCATGGAATGGAATAAATTTGACATTGGAGAATTTTGTGGGAGTGATTAACGGGAGCAAAGATATACTCTTTGGAAAAGCTTCTATTCAAAATTGTTTTCCGATTGAACAATCGGGTTATTTGTTCCTTGCTGTGAGGCCATTCAACCCGGAAGGGATTGCTCCGATCGAATCGTCGTCAATCGCCTCTTCACGATTTGTTGAGGTCAATAGATCGATCGGCCTAGTTCTTGCAGAGGAACCAAAAGCGGTACTTTTTGCGAACACTGAGGAAGGAGACTGTGCAAACGTTATTAGAAGGTTGACTGGAAGATGGGAACATGATTTAGATATTCTCAACAGTCACTCACGAATAAAAATTGAAAGCAGTCATGGCATGGCTTCATGCGCTTTACTTTATCCTTTCAAAATAAAACAACATGAGAAGAAGGATGTTTTTTGGAGCATCGCCCTAGCCAGTGATGAAGCTCTCCGAACAACCAGACGAAAACAAACATGGCGTGTTTCATACCCAAAACGGTTTGAAGAACATTCGCGAGCATGGAGAAAAGAAATTCAATCAAGTGCCGAATTTCCAATTACGAATAAACATTTAAAAAAACTTTTCGAAGCGAGTAGGAATACATTATTAATGTTGTGCGATCGCGAATTCATATCACCCGGACCGTATTTGTATCACCGGTTTTGGTTCCGCGACGCGGCACCGATGTGTTCGGCACTCGGCGTGCTCGGGTATCACAAACGAGTACGCGATGTGTTAAATTCGTTCGACGACTATTTGACAAGCGACGGTTTTTTCAAAGCACCCGACGGAGAATGGGATTCAAATGGAACGGTTCTATGGAGCATGTTGCAGCACTACAAATTTACGAACTCTGATACCTGGTTGAAACACTGGTATCCGAAACTTATAACTGCCGGTATGTGGATAACACGAATGAGAAAAAAAACGCGCGATACTTCGACAACCCACCGCGGATTAATGCCGAAAAGTCTGAGCGCAGAACATCTCGGCACCGTCGATCAGTACTATTGGGATTCATTATGGTCGCTGGCTGGACTTGAAGCTCTGACGGAGATATCGTCCATTACTGGGAAAAAAGATGATGCAATTCATTTCAAAGATGAAGGTGAAAATTTTCGGAAGGACATCATCCGTTCATTTGAATTGGTTGAACAAAAGACAGGATCACCTTTAATCCCGTCCGCTCCATCGCGTGTGTTTGACGAAACCGCAATCGGCACATTAGCTTCCGTCTATCCACTCGCTCTTTTTGGAAAAGAAACAAACATCGTACGAGAGTCTTTAGATGAATTTATCCGACGTTATGTCGACGAAAAGGGTCTTTATCATCCATTTATTCATTCCGGATATAATCCATATCTCACATTTCAAATTGCACATGCATTATTGTGGTCTGAAAATCATGAGGAAGCCTGGAAAATCGCTAATACTATTTTCAATCAAGCGACAGAACCTTACTCATTGCCCGAAGCAATTCATCCGAGGACTGGAGGCGGATCCATGGGTGATGGACATCATGGATGGGCTGCAGCGGAAATTATATTGTTTATCCGGGATTGTTTTGTACGTGAAACATACAACGATCTTGTTCTTTTTTCTGGATTGAATAAAGAGTTATTCGATTTCTCGATCCCGCTTGAATTCAACAAAGTGCCGACATTATTCGGAACGGTTTCTTGTTCATTCATCCCTGAAAGCGAACATCGTTGGGAGATAAGCATCGATTCGACGTTCACAGATAAGAAGTTGCCGGAAGCAATTGAGATTCATATCCCAATGGAAATTGAAAAAATCATTCCGGTGAATCCCGCAAATATAATCGGAACAGAGAAAACTGCATCTGGCTCAATCCTCCGGCTCCAGGCGATTACGAAGAAGATCTTCCTGGAAGGAATGTTGATGGTTGAATCAAAAAAATGAAATCGTTTCTCGAATCAATGTTTGAAAGTTGGGACGAACAGTCTCTTAACCGGATATTAACATGTTCATAAAAATATGGTAACCGTCTCATCATCGTTTTGTAATTGTGATAAGCTATTTTTGTTGCCGGATAGTCTACACCCCTCAGAAAAAAGGGAGTGATATGATCTTCCTTGAATGCTTGAAGAGAGTCGGGGGGATTCTCGAAAAGCAACCACAGTTGTGTGGAATGGAAGAACATGATAACTCAGATAATCACGCATGAGGTGTTGAAATGATTGTACTTGTTATAGAAGATAATCCTATTGATCGTATGCGCATTGTTGCGCAAATTAAATCCGCGGAAATGGATGTAAAAGAAGTTAGATCAGGGGAAGAAGCCCGAGCATACCTTAAAAATAATTTCGCCGATATTGTTCTGTTAAGTATACGTTTACCAGGCATCGATGGAATTGAGGTCCTCCATTGGATTCGCAATTCCGTCGCGTTGAATGAGACACTTGTATTTGCTCTTACCGCTGTCGACATGGATGGAGATCTGGATCGTTATCTCGCTGTTGGATTTAATGGTTATATCTCAAAATCATCAACCCTGCTATCAAAACAATTGAATGACCATCGAGTCCGGGAAAGAACAATAGACAATGATGTTAAACACAAAGTCGATTCGAAACATGCAACCAAAGAACACGATCGTGCCTTGCGACAGATTGATGCATCCACCAATGAAAAGCCAATAAACGATTCATTCTTATCCATCATTAATGAACTGAGGCAGAAGAAAAGCGAATCACAGTACTCATCTCTCAAAGATGACAACAAGTGGATACTTGCATCTGCAAGACCAAGCATTTTCGACATGACTCCTCAAGAAATTGAAACAAAAAGCATCGAGGAACTCAATGTGGCAGTTGAATCGTGCCTCGAAATGATAAAACTTCGTCGAATTCGTTATCCGTTTTTTCCTTCATCGGACGATTCGACACAACTGATGCTCGACGAGAAACATCAAGAGGGGGAACAATTTTTCGATATGCTGTCTGACACTCGCAAATAATAAATTCCTTGGATCATTAAAATATGAATATCATCGAAGAACATATGGAAGCGTCTGAACCTGAATATATCAACACGAATGCCGGCGACCTTGCAAAGGCTGTTCCGGCAATTCCACAGGATGTTCGGTGCGGCGGCCTGCAACAATTATTTACACGATATGATAGCAATACTCTTATAGTCGTGGAAGAAGGAAAACCGATCGGTTATCTATCCTACCGAAAATGTGCCGATCAATTATCGACGCAATTCGGTTACGCGTTGTTTCAAAAACGAGCTGTAAGCGAAATCATGGATAGGGAATTTCTGCAGGTCGTCGCAGAAACAAAAGTGGAAGACCTTGTCCATCGAATAATGGAACGACCCACAAATGCACTCTATGAAGATATTGTCGTGGTTCAAGATGGCAACTACATCGGTTTACTTTCAATCGCGCGAGTGTTGCTCGCTCAACATGATAAAATTGAGCATCAATTGAAAGATCTGCAAGACCATCGTCATCGACTGTACGAAATGAACCAAAAATTAAAAGAAGCATTTGAGGATCTTCAAAAGACCGAAGCACAGTTGCTTCATGCAGAAAAAATGTCCAGTCTCGGCACACTCGCAGCAGGAATCGCGCATGATTTTAATAATATGCTCGGTGCAATTGTTCTTCGTACGGCATTGCTCCGAAAAGCTATTCCAGAAAATATGGCTCTCCTCCACCATTGCGACATTATAGAGGAAGCTGCAAGCAGGGCAGCAAATCTGACGAAACAACTCCTCTCTTTTTCGAACAAAGGGATTACAAGTTTGTCGACAGTATCGATCAACCAAATCATCACGACGACATTAAGAATCCTCGAGAGATCTTTCGATCGATCCATCCGGTTTGAATTGTCGTTAGACAAATCTATTCCACCAATCGAGGGAGATCAATCGCAATTGCAACAAGTCATAATGAATTTATTATTGAATGCCCGTGATGCAATTAAACGAAATGGTGTCATTTCAATTTCGAGTGAATTGACTATGGCGGATTTGGAGTACTGTAAGAAACATCCTCCTATGATAGCGGGAACTATGTTCATATAACAGTGAAAGACACAGGCTCCGGAATTCCGACTGAAATCCTTCCTAAAATTTTTGATCCGTTTTTTACAACAAAAGGAACAGGTAAAGGCACTGGCCTCGGTTTAGCAGTTGTTCATGGCATTCTACAGAGACATCAAGGTGTAATCAACGTAGAAAGTAAAATAGGGGAAGGAACGACATTTCACATTTTCTTCAAGCCTTCATATCATAACGAGAAAAGAGAAATTTTGAAAAATGGGAAAAATTCGATCCAGGGCACAGGGACACTTTTTCTAATAGACGATGAAGAAATATTATTGAAATCGAATGCTTCTCTCTTAGAACAACTCGGTTATACAGTATTTACCGCAATAGACGGTTTCAAGGCAATAGAGTTATATCAATCGCGTTGGAGCGAAATCGATCTTATCCTCATGGATATGGTAATGCCCGGCCTTGACGGGAAGGAAACATTCCAGATAATAAGATCGATTAATCCGGAAGCTAAGATATTATTCGTGAGTGGGTATGCAAATCCTGAGCGATTTCAATGGGTATTGGAACATGGGGCGGTTGGTTTGGTGAGTAAACCATTCGACATGTCGGAATTATCGCAAAAAATTCATTTGATATTAAACAACAAAATCGAATGGTCAAACATCAATTCGAATTGAGACCTAACTTTCATCTATTACTTCTTCTCTAACTCTTCTGCGTGGTGCTTCACAATTCTTGCTTCGGAATAGAACATGACTTCTTCTGCTATATTGGTGCTCAGATCGGCGATCCGTTCAATATTTTTACTGATTCGGATTAACTCTATTCCTACTTCGAGAAATTCGGGATGGTCTTTGACACGTTCGATTACTTCGCGAATCATGTCTTTATTTAAAGCATCGACCCGATCATCCTGTTCAAGAACGCCATGCGCAGTCACTGTATCCATTGTGAAAAAGCTTTTAAGTGCATCGTGAAGCATTTTTAGTGCAATTTCACTCATCTTTGGAATTCCAAAAAGAATGAGAGGATGGTGATGCAAAGCGAGCCGTTCACCTGATTGGGCGATGTTGACTGCATGGTCGCCAATGCGTTCAAGATCGTTTGCGATTTTTTGTATCGCTATCACAGCTCTAAAATCGATTGCTACCGGATGCTGTAGAATAAGAATATTCAATACTTCGTTGTCAACTTTTATTTCAAACGAATTTACTTCGCTCTCGATATCATACACTTTTACGGCTAATTCGGCAGAAGTCTGAAGAACTGATTGCAACGCAGTATGAACGTTATCGTTCACCACGTTTTCCATTGCAATCAATGTTTCTTTTAGTTGTTCTATTTCTTTCTCAAAATGGCGTTCCATAAATTTCTTTCTGTATAACCAAAGAATCAACCAAAGCGGCCTGTGATGTAATCTTCGGTTTGTTTTTGAGACGGCAGTGTAAAAATCTTTTTTGTTTCCCCATATTCAATAAGGCGGCCTATATAAAAGAATGCGGTGAAATCACTCACGCGAGCCGCCTGCTGCATATTATGGGTTACAATAACAATCGTGTACTTTTTCTTCAATTCGAAAATCAGCTCTTCGATTTTAGCCGTCGAGATCGGGTCAAGCGCGCTTGCCGGTTCATCCATCAGTATAACTTCGGGATTTACCGCAAGCGTTCTTGCAATACAAAGCCGCTGCTGCTGTCCGCCCGACAAACTCATCCCACCTGTATTCAATGTGTCTTTGACTTCGTCCCATAAAGCCGCTTGCCGTAGGCTTCGCTCAACAATTTCATCGTAATGTTTGTGATGACTATAACCATTGAGTTTCAATCCAGCAATCACATTGTCGTAAATGGACATAGTCGGAAAAGGGTTTGCTTTCTGAAATACCATACCGATTCGTCTGCGAACTCCTACAGCATCCATTTTATAGATGTCGTCGCCATCAATTGTTATAGAGCCAGTTACTTGTGCACCTGGAATTGTCTCGTGCATCCTGTTGATGGATCGGAGGAAAGTGGATTTTCCGCATCCTGACGGTCCGATGATGGCAACAACTGAATTTGAGGGAATCGATAGGGTGATATTTTTAATCGCCGCCGTGTTCCCAAAATATGCAGTAACATCCTTAGCAAATATTTTTATCGAAATATTTGCAGTATCATTCATTCGCGGCAAAGGTTTAATCCTCTCTTTCGGAACGATCTGTGGTTCAATGTTCAATGTTTCCATATTCATACCGAATTCTCCTGAAAACGACTTCTGGTTGCAAATCGGACGATAACACTCATGATCAATATCAGGAGAATTAGAACCAACGCTCCAGCCCATGCTTGAGCAATCCAGTCGTCAAAAGGTGATACACCATAATTGTAGATGAACACCGTAAGCGAAGCGATCGGTTGATCCAGCGTCGTATGCCAGAAACGATTGTTCAAAGAAGTGAAAAGCAGCGGCGCAGTCTCCCCTGCTGCACGCGCCAATGCCAGCATCATGCCGGTTACAACTCCTCCTAAAGCAGTGCGAAGCACGATGCGCAATGTCGTTTTCCATTGCGAGATGCCGAGCGCAAGTGCAGCTTCACGGTATGTCCTTGGTACTGTCTTTAACATTTCTTCCGTCGTGCGGGTGATTGTCGGAATCATCAATATTGCAAGTGCAACGCCTCCGGCATAAGCTGAAAAATGCTTCGTCGGTATCACAAGAAGTGCATAAGCAACGACACCGGTAACAATCGATGGAATCCCATTCAATACATCTGTAAGAAACCGAATTACATTCGCAAGTTTATTATTTCCATACTCTGACAAATAAATACCCGCTCCGACTCCGACCGGCAAACTGATAGCGCTTGCAATTCCAAGTAATATCAGAGTACCGACAATTGCATTTGCCAATCCACCGCCCGTCTCCCCAACGGGTTTTGGTAATTGAGTGAAGAATTCCCAATTCAATGCTGAAAATCCGAGTGAGATTGTGTGATAAAAAATCAATACAAGTGGAATGATGGCAACAAGCGCACTTAACCCAGCAAGTACATACATGGAAAAACTCTTACTACGACGATAATACATATAAAATTCGGGCATTGTCATAAGCGATCACCAATAGATGATTTTGTAATACTCCAGATAAGTAATCGCGCAAAAGAATTGACTATGAGTGTTAGAATAAATAATACCAACGCTATCTCGATGAGAGCGCTCAGATACATTTGCGAAGTCGCTTCTGTGAACTCATTCGCAATAACGCTTGCCATAGAGTATCCCGGTTCAAATAACGATGCCGAAATTGTCGGCCGATTTCCGATAACCATAGTTACTGCCATTGTCTCGCCGAGAGCACGCCCGAGGCCGAGTATTGTCGCACCGATGATTCCCGATCGGGAATAGCTCAATGCAATTCGCGTTGCTTCCCACCGGGTTGACCCGAGTGCGAGTGCGGCTTCTCTTTGCGATCGCGGCACCGCGCGCAGCACGTCGCGCGAGATTGATGCGATGATCGGAAGAACCATGATGGAAAGAATAATTCCTGCCGAAAGCATTCCAATTCCATACGGCGGTCCTTGAAAAAGAGGAAGAAAGCCTAGTGACTTTGAAAGAATGGGTTGAACCGATGTTCGCATCCACGGCACCATCACAAAAAATCCCCACATGCCGTACACGATACTCGGGATTCCCGCCAGCAGTTCAATAAGAAATGATAACGGACGCTCCAGCCACTGCGGCGCCATTTCCGAAAGAAAGACCGCTATTCCAATGCTTTGAGGAAGCGCTATCAACAAGCCGATGAGCGATGAAATAAGAGTGCCGTAGATGAACGGAAGCGCACCATATTCTTCTTGAACCGGATCCCAAACAGATCTAATTAAAAAATCGAAGCCGAACTTATCAATTGACAAACTCGATGCGCTGATCATTTCATAGACCATCAAAATGATAAGGAACAGCACAATCATTCCAAAAAATCGTACGATGACACTAAAAATAGTATCGCCGATGTTCCGCGAACTTGCGCTCGCGGATACCGACGTTAAATCTTTTCCGAGTGTAAAAGAATGGTTCATTAATTATTGTACCGGTTGACCTTGAATAGTTATTGACGAAATTTTTTCTTTACACATCTTCACAACTTCTTTTGGCAACGGCGCATATAAAAGATCGGCGGCATATTTTTCACCTTCGGTCACAGCCCAATTTAAAAAGTCGACAAGAGCTTTTCCCTTCTGGGCATCTTTATAATCGTCGTACACTAACAACCAGGTAAATCCACTGATCGGATAAGAATTTTTACCATCCGCATTCGTGATCGAGACGCGAAGGTCGGCAGGCAAGTGTTTCGATTCGCTTGCAGCAGCCGCAGTGACTGATTCTAAACTCGGTTTTATAAAATTACCGGCTTTATTCTTTATCGTTGAATAAGGTAGATTATTTTTTACAGCATACGCGAGTTCAACATAACCGATTGATCCTTCAATTTGTTTCACCTGTCCTGCAACACCCTCATTTCCTTTGGCTCCAAGTCCGACAGGCCAATTCACTGAAGTACCGACGCCAACCTTCGACTTCCATGCATCGTTGACTTTTGAAAGATAATCCACGAATATGAATGTGGTTCCGCTTCCGTCAGAACGATGAACGATGACGATTGGTTTTGCCGGTAAATTTTTATCTTTATTCAATGCAGCAATATTGGGATCGTCCCACGACTTGATATCACCAAGAAATATTCCGGCCAAAACATCCGGCGTTAATTTGAGATCGCTTCCAACTTCGGCGAGATTATATGTTATAACAACGGCACCCATGACAGTCGGAATATGGAGAACATTTGCTCCCTGTTTCGTTTTTGCTTCGGCAAGCTGTTCGTCTTTCATCGGGCCGTCTGTACCTCCAAAGTCCACAGTGCCTTCTGTAATCTGTTTAATACCGCCGCCGCTTCCGATCGACTGGTAATTAAATTGTATCCCGGTTTTTTGTTTGTAGACATCGAACCACTTCGAATAAATCACATACGGGAATGTTGCACCCGCACCGTTTAATTGAAGCTGAGCACTGAGAGCGATCGGGAGAAGCATCATCAGTGCCAGAATAAGCAAAATCGATTTCTTCATTATACAACCCTTTCTTTTCATTGGAACCTCTCCATCGATTTTACTCGATGAAGAGGTTTCCTGTTTATTAAAAAACATCGTCTCGGCTTAGAGGAATATCCAGTGGAATGTCACGCGAGCAGTGAGTGACGCTTTCGGATCACCAGTCGGAACTCCTTTTTGATAAGTCTCATACTGAACGTTTGGAATAATGGAAACATTTTTATCTGCTTTATAGCTGAGACCGAAGATGAAGTAATTCCGCGCATCGTGGTTCGACGCGCTATTTGTATTTGGATCGTAATCATCATAACGGGCGATCAAAATTAAATCAGACTGAAGATTGACATTTCCATAAATCGACAAACCGAATGCTGTGAGGCTGGTTAATGTACCACTTGCTTGTTTATAACCATTTGCCTGTGATTGACTAAAGACTTCCGCGCCAACGCTATAAACATCTTTTTCTGAGTAACCGACCATTCCACCGATGGTTGTCGTATTATTGTTCAACGTGGCTTTCGGTGCCGCTGTGCTGGTTGGATCATTAATCTGGGCACGCGTCGCCATATCACCGTAAAGGCTGAGAAGCATATTGTTTACTGGTTTTGCGCTCAATTGAAGATAATAACGTTTAAATTTCGTGGTAGCAGGTGCATTACCTGAATTGTCTCCGATCATGACTGCATAACTGAATATACCGGATTCATCAATTTTGCCTTTCAATGACACACCAAGGTCTCGCGAGCTGATGATGCCGCGTAAATCAGTAATCGTCTTCTCTAGTGAACAATATCCCCAATTCGTTTCTGCCATATCGATAAATGTTGTGGGAATAATTCCAAAATATAAATCACTTCCTTTGAAAACATTTTTCATACCGAGGTAAGCATCTTTTACCGCGACACCTATCTTTCCATTCGAAGTGTTCGCCGCTTGATCGGCTTCAAGTCTGAATCGTGTTACGAAATTATCGGAAATTTTGTTGTCGTAAGTAAAATAAATGCGCCGGAACTGAAATGCATTCATATCTTTCGGACCAGCTAGGGCAGCTTTTGGTAATGAGGTACTCGTATCATGAGCAATATTGTAAGAGTAATCGCCGAACATGTAGCCTGAAATCGTTCCGGCATTCTGGGCATTAACAACCCCCATGAATAACATAACGAACAACATAACGCTAAGACATTTCTTCATCGTTGTTTCCTCCTTGTTTTTAATTTGATTATGAATTTTATTTATTAAGCACACAAAAATACGAACTCAATATTACCGTTTTGTTAAGCCAACTTTAAGTTATTATGAAGTAGGTGACAGATTGAAACACCGATAGTTCAACCTATAACCGACCCCTTTTAGCACCACGATTATATCTTGATCGCCGAATCGCCCGATTTTCTTTCTGATATTGCTGATATGTACATCTATAGTCCGAGGAAATTTCAATATCTCACGTCCCCAAACATGCTTGGATATTTGTTCCCGTGAATATATTTTTCCATTACCGGCCGCCATCAGATATAAAATCTGAAATTCCGTCTTTGTGAGCGTAATCGGCTTCCCGCTTCGATAGACAAGAAACCGATCCGGATCGATGCGCAGATCGCCTAATAAAAATGATTCCCGCTGTTCAATCACGGCTATATACCCCGCTTATAAAAGATGAACTATAATACATTTCGAAGTTTAAGTAATGATGAAGGAATTGTTAATAAAGTATTATTTATCATTTTCAAAGAATTCGATTGGTGCAATCTTTTTTGCATTCTTTTTAATAATTAGTTGCTATTAGTTTTTTCTATTTCTAGAAGTATCTCTTTTGCCTCTATCGATTGCAGCCATTCCCTTTTTGTCTTGGGTGGTATCTGCAGCATCATGTTCAGGCATTCACGTGCTTTATCAAGTTTTTGCATTTTACGATATGTATAACTCAGTTCGTAATAAGCGTACGGATTCTGGCGGTCGAGTTCAATAGCTTTCATGAGCACTTTCTCTGAATCCTCCAGTGTTCCCTCGAATGCAGCCCCGAACAGATTATTGACGATAAGTTTTTCAAACCAACTAAGTTCCGAAACTCCACGGTAATAATTCCCAAGCACGACATAGGCCAGAGAGTAATTGGGATTTATCTCGAGTGCTTTCTTTGCATTTAATTCAACTTCTTTCGCCATCCGGAGCTTATCGCTCAAGCCTCTGTACTTTAGAATACCGCCATAACTGATGGCGATGCAGAAATAACTTTCTGCCGCGGCCGGATTGGTTTGGAGCATCTTTTCCGCATAGTAAAGAGATTCCGTGAAGTACCTTTCAGCTGCCTTATCATTTGCAGCGTTGAGACGGCCGAGTTCATTCGACACCTTCACGAGCCGGATCAATAGCTCGAAAGTAAGACCTGATTCGTTCGCATCTGCCTGATATTCCCGATAGGCTCCCTCCACATCATATTGATCGTAGAGTTGATCTCCTTTTTGGATATTTGGAATTTCGGAAAGAGAACAAAGGAACAGAATGCGGAGGCAACACGAGAGAAAAATTAATTTCATTTTTTCCTTATAAAATCTCGCTGCAGCGTAAAGTTTTCAAAGTTTTATTCACCGATAATTATTATTTATTCAGCCAATAAAGAATTAACCTGCTGCCGATGCGGCTATTTCAGGGATGATCTGATGTCTGTGTCTAAACGACATAGCCGTAGTCGAAACCTGATATGGAATCGGTAAAACTACGGTTTCGATAGAGTTCATTCCTTTTTCAAATCGCAAACGGTTGTATTTGATGAGAGGAATCGGATCGTCGCACACAGCGCCGGCTCCGTTTGCGCATTGAATTCCATTTCGATCGTACAACTCATTCCTGTGGATGTGTCCGTGCAAGATGTATCTCACGTTTAAAGCTTCGAACAACCTAAGTGTTTTATGACGTTTACGTAAGCGCATGGTCTTAGATTCTATTTTTTGCCAGAGCGAGTTTGTCGGAGAAGCATCTTTTGCCATGTCGTTAAAGTGGTGATGAATTACAGCAACAGGAATAAGATTTTCGAGAAGCGGTGATTTTATCAAGGAACGCAAACCCTCGAACTGGATGTCGTCAAGTAAACCATTTGACCCAAACGGGTTTTGCCGTAATGACCAATGAGGAACTGAATTCAATCCGATGATCGCAAATGGGCCTAGTTGTTTCACGAACGGATAAAAAGATCCGGCAACAGGGAAGTAGCAACCATCGAATGATTCACGAAACGCTCCATGAAAGAGTGCGATTCGATAACGATAATCTACATTTCTGATGTGACCGGGAAAACTCAATACATCGATTGCACGATGCGGCCCGCCAAAAATATCATGATTGCCGGGAATCACCGTAAGTTTTTTAGAATCGAGCAAACCGAAGTTGGAAAATATTTCTCTTGCTAAAAAGAAATCATCTTCGTCGGCGGTACTGGTTATATCTCCGGTAACGATGAGATGGTCGAAGTCCCTTTCGAGTACCGTCCGCAAAAGGATTTTAAACGACTTAAAATGCTCTCTATAGAATTGCCTGCTTAAATGTGGATCTGACATATGAATAATCGTGTAAGGGCGAGATGATGGTTGGTACAATGTCTCGTCCGATATTTTTTCAGGAGAGAGTGACTGATATTTAAGCTGCGTGTTGATTGAAGGATCCTCTGATGACCTCATGATAATTTCCAAATAGTTCATCCAATACGTGAGTCCAACCAAAATCCTGAGCGCGAAAAGTCGCTCCGTAAGAAAGTTTTTCCCTTTTCTCAGGATGATCTATCAAAAACTCTACCTGTTGCGCCATGTCGGCGCCATCAAATGGCTTCGAGAATATACCGGAAATTCCATCCTGAATTATTCCGGCAGCGCCGCCGATTTTAGCCGCAACAGGTACGAGACCGGATGCCATTGCTTCCACCGTGACCAATCCGAAAGTTTCGGTTGTCGAAGGAAAAACAAAAATATCTGACGATGCATAACTTTCTGCAAGAACTTTTCCGCTCTGATAACCAAGGAAGTGTGCGCCAGGCATCGTCTGTTCAAATTCCTGCCGGGCATGTCCGTCGCCGACGATCACAAGTTCAAAATCATTACGCTTATTTCTGAGAATGGAGTACGCTTCTGCCAGCACCCGAAGATCTTTTTCCCACACAAGTCTGCTTACGAACAGGACTATAGTTTTTTCTTTAGAACCATGAATACGTTCTCGCCATGGATTCGATCGGAATTCAGGACGGAATAAATTCAGATCAACTCCATTCGGAACATACATAAGATTTCGAACCCGATGGAGTTCAAGTTCATCGAGGATTGGTTTTGTCGGAACAAAGGTTCTGTCGATCTGGTTGTAAAAACGCCGCATGAGTTTCCATGTAATCTCCTCAAGCGGTTGCAAACCATAATAACGCGGATAAGTCGGGAAATGCGTATGATACGTGGCAACCACAGGAATTCCAAATCGTTGTCCATATTTCATGGCAGAATAACCAAGCGGGCAAGGACTATTTACATGAATGATGTCGGGATTAAAATCATTTAAATATTTTGAATATGAATGATAACCCGGCAATGCAACTCTGTAAGCCTTTTGCAAGGGAAACGCAACTGATGGCACTTTATAGATTGGAATTATTTTATCGTGTTCGTCCGGAAGTGTAGAAGTTATCGCGATTGCTTCATGTCCACGTTCAAGAGCTCCCTCGAACATTTTATACATGACACGAGTGACGCCATCCTGGCCGCGTTTCAGGTTTGCATTGAAGTATGCGATTTTCATTATTTTCTTCCTCGAATCATAAATTCTTATTGATTCAATTTACACAGAGCTCTTTAACTTATTATTACGATGGGGTTAAGAAAAGGTTATTAAAAAATTGAAAGGTGACCTCCTGTTTGTGCTTGGTACTATAGAAGGTCACCTCCTGTTTAATGGAGGGTTGTTTAGGTTGTCAGACTGGCGCCTTCTAAATATTCATCCGATTTGTCGTAGCCGAGTAAATAGAGAATGTACCCTTTGTCACCCACGTCTTTAATGAAAGCCGGTTGATGAGGATCGTCTTCAAGTTTATTTCTGAGCTGAGCGATATATCGATCCACGCTTGATAGTTCGTAAAAAGAATGTTCGTTTAAAGCCCCCAAAAGAAAGACTTTCGAACAGATTTTGCCGGCATTTTGAAAAAGTTTTGTCAGAAGGTTAAATTCACTTCCTGTAAGATGGATATGACTTCCTTTTGCCCGGATTCGATCATCCAAAAATTTTATTGCTGGATTTTCCAATGAGGTCATGACTCTTCTCCCTAAAGGGTTTCTTTTTTTTGGCATCGTAAATATAAAAAGAAATATTATGGGGAGATTATCGCAAAATTAAATTATTGCTACCAGAATATTAAAGCCTTTTTATTTCCTATATATATGGAAAACCGAGTCCCATCTTTATAAAAATGTAGGATGATAGAAATGACCGTATGCTACACACTTTTCAATACGAATCTGAATACACTTCCTTCTCCAGGCGTGCTCTCGACCATGATATGGCTGTCATGCGCCTCTACAATGTGTTTTACAATTGCTAAACCAAGACCTGTGCCGCCAAGTTCGCGTGAACGATCGCTATCCACACGATAAAACCTTTCAAAAATCCTCGAGATATGGTCCGACGGAATACCGATTCCCGTATCTCTTACACTAAGTTCAATGCCATATTCAGATTTTTTAGAAGTCACAAATACTTCACCTCCGGGTTTATTATAGTTGATGGCATTATTGATAAGATTATTCAACACCTGCCGCAATCGTTCTTTATCACCATATACATCATCTTCGCCTGAAGTTTCACATGACAGCTTCAATGCCACATGACTAGCTGCAGCCATCGATTCATAATCTTTGATGACCGATTCGAGAAACTCATCTACATGAAAATACCTGAAGCTCATTTTCATTTCGCCGGATTCGATCTGGGATATATTAATAAGATCTTCCAGCAATGCATTTAGCCGGCTAAGATTTGATTGTGCTTTTTCCAAAAACACATGATTGACAGAAGGATCATCCATCGCACCATTGAGAAGTGTCTCTAAATAGCCTTGCATTGTAAATATAGGCGTGCGGAGCTCATGCGAAACATTTCCGAGAAATTGTGTTCTTACTTGCTCTAACTTTTTTAATTGCACAATATCTGCTTTCAGCTTGTCAACAAGTTCATTAATGGCTTTTGCTACAAGTCCGATCTCATCTTTCGATTTCACTGTGAGCTGGGCATCCAAATCACCTGCACGAATCCGTTCTACGCCTCGAACGATTTGCTTCATTGAATGTGTAATACGGCGTGAGACAAGAACGCTGGCCGCAATAATTGCAAACAACACTGCCAATCCAGTAACGATCACAATAGAACGAACCTGATCGATCTGTCTCTGTACTTGTTCGTATGGTACACTCAATCTGATATAACGAAGATTTTGAAAGATAGAATTTCTTGGAGATTTCTTCACCTCTTTTGCCATATATAAAAAAGGATGATCCACTGTTGCACTCTGACGAATATCATGTCCAATACCAGTATGCTTAGCTTGTTGAACTTCAGGGCGATTTAAATGATTGGTTACCTTGGTAATATCCGGAAGAGGCACATCCGAATCTGCCATCACATTTCCAAGTTCATCGATCAGTGTAATGCGTAACTGTTCCAGGCCGCCGACTTGCTTCACCTGCTCATCCACTTGAGCAAAGGAACGGACAGTGTCTTCCTGCAAAATGTAATACACCAAGTCCGCTTGGCGACTAAGTTCATCCACCAATTGATCTTTGAAATACGATTCCATCCAAATACTTATAAAAAACCCAAGACTTGCTACTATCAGAATGGCAAGCACAACATATGTAACAGTAATCTTTGTCTGGATTTTCATAAGTTATTTTTTGAATCTATATCCAACACCAGCAACAGTTTCAATAAAATCCGCATACTCGCCAAGTTTTTCACGAATTTTTCTAATATGAACATCGACCGTCCTATCTACTACGTATACATTTTCTCCCCACACAGCATTAAGAATGGACTCCCGTGAGAGCACTCTTCCCTGGTTTCGAATAAGATATACAAGTGTCTCAAACTCTTTACGTGGAAGCACAAGTTTTTTATTTCTGATACTCACAGTATAACTTGATACATTGATCTCTAAATCTTTAATCTTTATAACATCCATATCCGGTAACACCTTTTGAGCGGATTTTTCTTGCCTGCGTAATGCTGCATGCACACGCGCAACAATTTTTCCAATCTTCACCGGCTTTACAATATAATCATCCGCGCCGACTTCTAATCCTACTATTTCATCTGTTTCGGATCCCTTAGCAGTTAGCATAAGCACGGGGATGGATGCCATCTTCTTATCCTTTTTTAATTCCTGAACAACTTGCAGCCCGTTCATTTCTGGCATCATCACATCTAAAATAATCAAATCCGGGTTCTGCCTGGCCTTTTCTAGAGCTTCTTTTCCATTGCGCGCAGTGATAACAATAAATCCTTCTTTCGAAAGGTTGTAGGAAAGAAGATCGACAATATCCTTTTCGTCATCAACAACAAGTATAGTTTTTTTCATAGTTCCTAATAAATAATCGAACAATTTAAATATAGAGTTCAGATTTATCTATTGCAAGTCACTGACAGAACAAGGAACAATCTTAACAATTTCATAATAATTTCTTAAGTGCCAGGTAATATGCGAATTCTATATTTGTTTTGAGTTCAAAGATGATATAAAGTGTCTAAGAATTAAAATATCAAATGGAGGTTATATGAAATTCTATCCAGAACCTGCAAAACCATTTGCCTTTTGGTTGGTACAACAATTTCTTCCGGTAGAAAATACTGAGGATGAAAACTCTAAACCAATAAGTGATCGTGAATTTTATACATACATCAGCATTGTAGGTTTTGCTCTGGCATTATTTGGGATCTTTCTCCATGCCTTCTGAACATAAAATATTATAAAAAAAGTTATCTTCTACACTCAAGCATGCATTGTGAAGCGTCACGCCGAAATTAAATAATAAGAAACCAATTCTTTAATCATTTCTTTCTAAACTACCTAGAAGTTTTAAGTCTACCTTTTTCTTAAAGATTAAATGTGCAATTATCCGGCTCTTATTTCTTAACAATTTCATAACACAGGTTTACACAATAATTTTGTATATTGGATGTACAAAATTAAGATCAAAATTGAATATTTTGAAAGGATAACCCGTATGAAACAAACATCACTATATATCTTTTCGATATTGTTATGTATTGCCATATTATCAGGTTGTGGAAGAAAAAGTGACCAATCGAATGGTTTACAAATAAAAGGTTCCGATACGATGGTCAATCTCGGGCAAGCGTGGGCAGAAGCTTACATGAAACAAAATCCGGGAGTATCTGTATCTGTAACGGGCGGCGGATCGGGAACAGGCATTACGGCATTGGTAAATAATACGTGCGATATTGCGGAACTATCGCGTGAGATGAAAGAAAGCGAGATCAAGCTTGCAGAATCAAGAGGCTTTACTCCAAATAAAATCATCGTAGCGCTTGATGGGCTTGCTGTAGTCGTGAATCCTGCGAATAAAATATCTGAACTCACCATCGATCAGCTCGCCGATATTTTCACCGGAAAGATCAAAAACTGGAAAGAACTCGGCGGACGCGATGCAAAAATTGTTCTGCTCTCACGCGAAGTTAACTCCGGTACTCATGTGTATTTTAAAGAACATGTGCTTCGCAAAGGAAAAGCAGACGGTAAAGAAGAGTTTACTCCTGAAGCGCTGCTTCTTTCAAGTTCACAGGCAATTGCCGATGAAGTTTCACAAAACCTGGATGCCATAGGTTATTACGGCATGGGTTACATCACCGAGAAAGAAAAAGCCATCAAGGTAGCGAAAGAAAAAAATTCACCTGCGATTCCACCCACAACAGAAAATGTAATAAGCGGCGCATATCCTATTTCTCGCCCGCTCTTAATGTACATAAAAGGAGAGCCGACGGGGTTAGTCAAAGCATTTCTTGAATATGTGCTTTCATCGGCAGGACAGCAGGTTGTAAAGAAGTTAGACTTTGTTCCTGTCAATCCTTTGGAAGAGAAGAATTAACAACGGGGCACATAGAACAATATGCAGTTTCGAAAAATAAAAGAGTTCTTCATTGAGCGAATGATTTTCATCAGCGGCGTCATGTCCATCGTAATTGTCGCTTTGATTTTTGCCTTTCTGCTGAAAGATGGCCTTTCTATTTTTTGGAGAGTTCCGATCACGGACTTTCTATTTGCACGTAATTGGTATCCTATTTCTGATCCGCCGCAATTTGGAATATTACCTTTAATACTCGGATCAATAGTAGTAACCACCGGTGCAGGAATTATTTCTATCCCAATAGGAATCGCCAGTGCACTTTTCATTGCGGAAATTGCTACACACAAAACAAAAGAAATTTTGAAAGCCGGGATTGAGTTGCTTGCGGCTATCCCTTCTGTAGTGATCGGATTCATTGGTATGGTTACACTGGGTCCATTCATTAAAAGTATATTCAATCTTCCAACCGGACTTACGGCGCTCTCCGGTTCCATCACTCTCGCATTTATGGCTATGCCGACAATTGTTTCAATTGCCGAAGATGCAATCACTGCTGTACCTCGCCAGTACCGAGAAGCCGCAATTGCAATGGGTGCAACAAAGTGGCAAACCACCTGGCGTATCGTTGCATATGCTGCACGTCCCGGTATGATGGCTGCCGTTATGCTTGGAATTGGCAGAGTGATCGGTGAAACGATGGCTGTAATGATGGTAACAGGAAATGCGGCACTAATTCCGCACAGCATTCTTCAGCCAGTCCGCACATTAACGGCAACAGTTGCAGCAGAAATGGGCGAGACTGTTCAGGGCGGCGAACACTATGCCGCGCTATTTGCAATAGGAATAGTGTTGTTTATTATTACTTTTCTTATCAACGGCGTTGCCGATCTCTATCTTAACAAAACTAGGAAGTAATAGAAACGAAAGAATAAATGAACGTTAAGCTTGAACAAAAAATAGCATTCAGTTTTCTTTTCTTATGCACACTCATTGTCGTAATACCGGCGCTGGTTATTTTGGCAATCATCTTCATTAAAGGGATTTCTGCTATAAATTTCAGCTTCCTTTTTGAAATGCCGACAAATGGAATGATGTCGGGTGGAATATTTCCGGCAATTTTGGGAACGCTATATCTGGTTCTCGGGGCAATAGTTTTTGCCGTACCGCTGGGAGTTTTATCGGCAATATATCTTGTGGAATATTCCCGCGACAATGCCTTAAGCCGTATTGTAAAACTGGCAATTGTTAATCTTGCCGGTGTTCCATCTGTTGTGTACGGCCTCTTTGGATTAGGCGTCTTTGTTTTGTTTTTAGGATTTGGCGCTTCTATTCTTTCCGGCTCGCTGACATTAGGAATTATGATTTTACCTGTGATCATCACGGCGTCGCGTGAAGCATTGGAAAGTGTTCCAAAATCATTTCGCATCGTAAGCTTATCGCTCGGTGCAAGCAAGTGGCAAACAATTCGGCATTCCGTTCTGCCGCACGCGCTTCCCGGAATTTTAACTGGAACAATTCTTGGCCTTGGGCGCGCTGCCGGAGAAACTGCGCCAATTCTCTTTACCGTTGCAGCGTTCTATCTTCCAAGGTTGCCGCAATCAGTGTTCGATCAAACAATGGCATTGCCGTATCATCTATATGTTATCTCGACGCAAGTACCCGGCATACCTGAAAATGTCCGCTATGGTACTGCGCTAGTTTTACTTTTATTAGTATTAGTTCTCAATCTTGCCGCCATCATTCTTCGATATCAATTCAGGAAACGGAAAAAATGGTAGACACAATGACGCCAAAAATATCCGTCCAGAATCTTACTTTAAACTTTGGAGATACGGTTGCAATAAAAGGATTAAATCTCGATATATTTAGAAATGAAATTTTCACAATCATTGGACCTGCAAATTCCGGCAAGTCATCTTTTTTGCAATCGCTGAATCGCCTTAACGATCTTAATGATGCGTACAGCAAGAGCGGTAAAATATTAATCGACGGCCAAGACATTGACAACCTTGATGTGGAATCGCTGCGGAAAAGAGTCAGCATTGTGTTTGCATTACCGTTCCCGTTACCATTATCCATCTTTGATAACATCGCATACGGGCCACGGATGCATGGCATCAAGAACAAATCAAAGCTTGCCAAGATTGTGGAAAAGGGACTGCGTGAAGCGTATCTTTGGGACGAGGTAAAAGACCGGCTCGATTCCCCAGCTATGAATCTCTCCGGCGGCCAGCAGCAACGGTTATGCATTGCACGCATACTCGCAGTTGAACCGGAGATTATTATGTTCGATGAGCCGACGTCGGGACTCGATCCTATTTCCACGGCACGTGTCGAAGAAACTTTACGGGTGCTGAAAGAACGTTACACGATCATTCTTGTGACAAACAATGTTGCTCAGGCAGCACGTGTCGGAGATAGGACTGCATTTCTCTTGATGGGCGAGTTGGTAGAACTGAACGATACAAAGCGTCTCTTTACAATGTCACAGGATAAACGCACAGATGATTATCTTACGGGAAAATTCGGATGAGCAAGGTTGAACCGATCATTGAAACGCGTCGCCTCAATTTGTTTTATGGAAAATTTCAGGCGCTTATCGATATAGATCTTGCGATCAAACAACGGTATATAACAGCTTTGATCGGTCCTTCAGGTTGCGGCAAATCGACACTTGTGCGTGTGTTCAATCGAATGAATGATTTGATAGAAGGAGTTCGGGTTAACGGCGATGTGTTGGTTCAGGGGAACAACATTTTTTCTCCGGAAACAGATCTGATCGCGTTGCGACGAAAGGTTGGGATGGTATTTCAGCGGCCAAATCCTTTTCCGTTGTCTTTGCGAGAAAATATAACCTTTGGATTGGATATACACGGCGAGCAATCAAAAAATAATTATGGAGCAATCATAGAACAGTCATTAAAAGATGTTCTCCTCTGGGATGATTTGAAAGATCGTCTTAATAGATCCGCACTGCGTCTGTCTTTAGAACAACAGCAACGTTTATGTATTGCACGTGTTTTAGCAATGAAACCGCAGATCATTCTTATGGATGAGCCGTGTTCGGCGCTCGATCCCATAGCGACATTGAAGATTGAAGAACTAATGCAGGAATTAAAGAAAAATTATACGATCGTCATCGTCACACACAATATGCAGCAAGCCGCCCGAGCAAGTGATTATACTGCATTTCTCTATATCGGTAAATTGATAGAGTTTGGTGAAACAAAACGCATTTTTTCTGCTCCAAAAGAAAAGCAAACGGAAGATTATATTACAGGACGATTTGGATAATAAAAGGAGACAATACAAATGGAACGTCATTTTCAAAAGGAATTAGAAAGCCTCAAGACCTCGCTCATCAAAATGGGCAGCGTGGTAGAGGAAAATATAGCTACAGCAATTCGTTCCTTCATGGAAAAAAATCAGGATATGGCAGCAAAAGTGATCGAAGCGGATAAACGAGTTGACTCTCTAGAAATAGAAATCGACAATGCTATCGTTGATATACTCGCCCTTCAGCAGCCAGTTGCAAGCGACCTTCGATTTATTCTGGCCGCGTCAAAAATTAACAACGATTTGGAACGCATTGGCGATCATGCAGTAAACATCGCTCAAGCTGCTCAGTTCCTCTGTCAGCTTCCCGATGTAGAATTACTGGATGAAATTCCGAAAATGGCAGAAATCACAAGGACAATGCTAAAAGAAGCAATCGACAGCTTCATACTTCTTGATCCTCTGAAGGCACAAATTGTTCTAACATCAGACGATCAGATCGATGATCTCAATCGAACAGTTATACGAAAAGTCATCGAATTGCTGAAGAGCAACAAACAGACTGCCGAATGTGGAATGGAATTAAGTCTTGTGAGCAGAAACATGGAACGTGTCGGTGATTTAGCGACGAACATTGCCGAGGAAGTTCTTTTTCATACGCAAGCACGGGTGGTTAAACACCATGCGGAAGAAAAAAAGAAATCGGGCTAATAATAGTTTTGTACAAGCTTTCGGAGACATTGTTTAAGCGAATTCCAAAGTCCTTTGTTTAATGATGGAGTCTGTGGTCAGACATATGAATAATAAAAGCTGTCTATCATAGCTGCAGAATTGCGATCACAATTATGTAAATCCACGCACGCGGATACGCTTTATGTGATTTTATCGCATAGAACTCGTGTTATTAATTTCGTATTTCTTAAAATTAAATTGTTCTTTCAAAATACATCCGACAACTGACGTAATAAAGTGATTACGTATTAGACCGAAACCATATAAACAGTAGTTGAACAAATGAATTACTTATAATACAATTACGCGAGTGAACGAAGACACTGCAAAAGTTTTTTAGCAAAATTTATTAATTTTAACTCAGAAAAAAGGAGCATCTCGTGTTCGATTCAACAACTATCATCACCTATGTAATGGCAAGTATCGCCATCATACTTGCGCCAGGCCCAGCGCAAGCGCTTTCACTTGCTAACACTATTAGTGGTGGTAAGAAAGCTGGCATTTTAACAGTTCTTGGTCTAAATGTTAGTACAATTATCTATTCACTTGCCGCAGCCCTTGGTTTGTCAACTGCGCTTGCTACATCGGCACTTGCGTTTACCGTAGTGAAATACGTTGGCGCCGCTTACCTCTTATATTTAGGGACGAAGGCATTGCTCGTAAGGAATAACCAAACCGATCTGTCCTCGATCTTAAGAAGTAATGGTTCCTCTCACACATTTATAAAAGCTGTAATTACTGGTCTCTTTAATCCTAAAGTTGCATTGTTTTTTCTTGCCTTTCTCCCGCAATTTGTTAATCCGATGCGCGGATCAGTGCTGATGCAATTTTTGGTGCTTGGTGCTATACTAGGAATTTTAGATATTCTTTATGAATCAACTTTGGTGCTCATCACAGGTGCGATAACGAATTGGCTCACATACAACAAATCATTCGCCCTCTGGAGACAAAGGGTAACTGGAGCAGTACTTATTGCTTTAGGAGTGAGACTGTTACTTGTGCAACGCAATTAAGTCATTTTATAATGCTCTTTTTATTTGCAGTTATTAACTGATGTTTTGCCGCGTGTGTTCTAACCACTTTAAAAAAGCCTTATGTTAGAATTGCAGGCCTTTTTTGCTTTGTATACATGATGGTCCCGACTATGTCGAGATTCAAGTCGGTGTAGTAAAAAAAGCCGATTCTTGAATGAATCGGACTTTTTTTAGTAGTGGGGACAAGCGATGAAAGATCGACCTCATCATAGAAGAACTTCTCTGTGTCCATATTTTAGAAAATTTATGATCATACTTCAAGATCGTACGTTGGGATTAATTCGCCTTGCTGATTAGTTGGATCTGTGGAATCCTACGATAAATCTCTTTACCACCACAGCAATCGGCAAATCATTCTCACTATCGCCGTATACCAACTTCGGTGCTGGGTTTACTCTCAAACTTTTTACTGTTCAAACACGTGACATAATAAAAATAGAGATACCCTGCCCGTGCGGTCTTATCAATATATTGCAACTGATCCGACTTCACTGTCCCGAGCAACTTTGGTTTTTTCCCCCTCTGATAGCAATAAACATTGAACCCTGCAATATCCGGTTGAAAGGTCTCATTCCATTGGATCGAGATTCCATCTTTCATCTTTACGGCTCGTAATCCGGCAGGAGGAACAGGCCTCGTCAGTTTCAATTTTAAAATTGCGGAAGCGCTCAACGCACTTGCATTCCCAAACCAATCGAACGCTTTTACCGCATACTCGTACGTTTTACCCTCCACAACTTTTGTATCGATGTATCGGTTGTGCGATGGGGCAAGAAGTGTGTCTGTAATCTTCTGGAATTTTTTCTGTGAATTACTGGAAGGGACAACTTCACGCCTGTAAATCTCGTATCCTTTCACAGTCTGTTCAATAGATTGCGCATCCTCCCAGTACAATTGAACTGATCCATTTTCGTCAGAAGCTTCGATCTTGACAGGCGCTGATATTTCTACCGGGATCAACGGCCGCACATAAACCGTGTCTGAATACCCGCTCAGAAGATGACTCGTATTTTCAGACCGCACGGAATAAGCGTACTGGAATCTTCCTGATAATGTTTTACTTGTATCGATAAAAATAGTGACGGAATCTTTTTTGGGAATAAAGGTCAATATCTGTTCAAGTTTCCGGCTCGATCCTGAACTTCGATAGACATAATATCCATCAATGAGCTGTTCCCGGGAAATCCATTTCAATCTCACACCATTCTTGATTCCCTCCCACTTAATAATCTGCGGGGACAAAGAATGAAATCTACTTTTGTACATTCCAAATACGCGGACACTTCTTGGGGAGACCTGGCCCAACGGACTGGTCATCGTAAGGTAATAAAAATATTTTATCATCGGACGAACTGACTGATCGAAGTATGCAGTATCAGAAGGCGGAACCTCGGCGATTTGGACATATCCGGAGTCGTAATCGGAACTGCGAAATATTCTTAGACTCTTGAGATTCATCGGCCTGTCCAGATGCCAGGCCAGCCGGATGCCGCCGATGGAATCTAGACTTTGTGTATATATTTTTTCCGGGAGTGGCGCAGTTGAAAAATCATAAGCAGCAACGGTGACTGTGTCAGTCGAAGCTCCTTTGTTTCCTACATAATCCATCGGAATCAGATAATATTTATATAGATGTCCCTGTGCAACCAGAGAATCTTCCACCACGAAATTGGTTCCTTCTTTTGATCGCGTTGTGCCCATGAGTGGTTGGATCGGTATGAATTTGCCGAGCATATTATCCTGGCGGAATACCTGAAAAGTTACAGGCCGTTGGCCGCTACCGAATGTCCACTCTACATTTACTTTTTTCCCAAAATATTTCTGGCTAAGCAGGCGCATACGTGCAAACTTTGGAGTTTGTGGAAACGACACAGGAGTCGAGCTGAATGCCGGTTTTGCCTTGCCGGTCGAGAGTACATTGGAAACCCGATAAACATAACTCACACCACGTTGAGCCGTTGTGTCAAAATAAACAATCCCAAGTGCAACCTGCACTGGTAGAAAAGTTCTCGAAATTCCAATGGAATCGATTTTCCATGTCTCTTCAAACTTACTCCAAATGGAAGGAAGATGAAGTCCATAAAAAGTTTGTATCTGTGGGAGATATTGCAGAGATCTGGTGAAACGTTCCTGAAATTCAACAAACGAAACCGGGCCTTCAATATCAGCAATTAATTTCCATTTGGCCTCTTTACTTTTGCGGCGTTCAACACGATAAGCGGTTATTCCCTTCAGTGGATATTTTTTTGAAACAGGTTCCATTCCCAATCCGATATAAATTCCGTGGGATCCTCCTTTGGCAATGGTACTTGTTTTTCCCTGAGCAGAAAGTTGATCAATCTGTAAAACTATGACAACAAAGAGCGCCAGATGAAGGTAATATAATTTCATTGTGATTTCCCTTTAGTCATTGAAGTAAAAGTTGTAACTCTTCCCATCCGGTCCGTAATGAAGATGCAGACCCATTGTAACGTCCACGTTGACATCCGTCTTCCAGCATAAATCTCCTCCGCATGCGGCATCGCAATCCAGTCCGCCACCGACATACGCGCTTCCAATAATTTTGATGAAAGCATTTCCATCAATAGTCCAGTCACCGGAGTTTGCATACGTGCAGTCAAAACCCATATCAAGAATACCGGTCGCAGATATTCCTGCACAGCCCACTGCGATAGAAACACCGCCGAGAATTTGTGCTTTTACATAAACATCGAGCCCGATACTGAAACTTGTTAAGTCGTAATTGTCGTTGAACTGCATCCCAACACGCAGATCTCCGCCACACGAGGAGAGTTGCAGCACGAATGCGATAATCTTCAGATCAAATCCAAATGAGGGAATTAATACGTTGATGGCAAGATTTCCTTCAAACCAGAAACCGTTGAGTTTGGTGGGAAATGATGGAGGGAACTTCTTTCGCGTTTGGTAGTAGTACGAATAATCCTTGAAAAAATTCTTCATGGTGTCTACTACTTCATGATCGCCAATCAATATGCCTGCCTGTATAGTATCAACCCACGAGCTTTGAAAGCTTAATTTTGCACGGGCCACGAAATACCAATGGCCATCGATGATAAGCTCTGCATCTCCGATTAATTTGGCAGCTCCTATATCTTTATCTATATGAAGAGATCCCTCAAGCTGTTTCTTTTTAAAATTATAGACACACCGCACATCACCGAACGGCGTTGACACATCTTTAACGCCTATCTGTTGGCTGTCTGCAACCCAGTCACCACTGACGACGAATGTCAATCTGCTGGATGCTGAATTTGCCCCGGTCAGGTCACCAGAGAACACAAAATTCGTCCAATCATTATTCTGCACAGACATACTGCCGATAACATTATTGAGGCTGGTCAAACCATTCGCATCAATATTCAACGATTGACCATCAGGACTGACCCAGACCGATGTTGAATCCTTGGTTCTATACAGCTTCGCTTCGAGCCAATATTTATCTACTTCGCCTATTTTCAATTGGGCGATGAAGCCCTTCTCATCCAGTGTTTGAGGATGCTGCACGTCGCCCAACAAATCGAGAGTAACACCTTTTGCCTCGATTGTAAAATGGTAAGGATCAATATTATGAATGATGTCGCCGCTCGCACTCTTCTGGAAGTTCAAAGCGATTGGCAGATTATCCGGAGTTAGAGGTATGTGCAGATTCATCTCGCCCGGGATTCGAATAAAATTATCGAAGACAACCAGCATGGTGGGTTTGAACGTTGCTACATCATACAGCGTAATTCCGGAAGCCTGCGGATCCATAGTGAATGCTTTATCACCATCGCTTCTAAGATAGAAATTAGCAATAGAAATATTGTCTCCGGATTTCATTCTGGGCAGATTCGAAAAATATGCGCACGATGTGTTCTGTCCTACCGGTGCCGCCGCGAGTTCCCATACATTATTCTGAGTGAGATATCCGAACACCAGCTGTCCGCTGATCGTTAATGGAATGAACCCGCTCAATTGGAGTGAAGCAAGATTGAAGTTCCCGTATTTTAAATCCACCGGTGTTACTTGCATATTGGAATACGGAACATCGATCGCTCCAGTTTTAATTTCACCATTGATAATAAATCCGTTTGAAGTCAGAGACCAGCTCTCGGCAACGAGTGACCATTTTCCGAGCGAAATGGATAACTGCTGCGTGCTATGAATTTCATCAATAGTGTTTGCTTCGATCGTCACTTCACCAACCGTAAGATTCAAATCAGAGGGAGTGATTTTCTGGATGTTCGTGTGGAGCGTCGTCGCAAGTTTTATTTTTCCTCCGGATAAAAACGAGTTATTGGAATCCGCTACAGCATCGAATCCGTACAGAGAATAATGCAGCGGTTGTCCATACTCGTCTCCCACAAGAAACTGTTTAGACGCCTGAATCGGAGAACTGCCGGATGAGTTGATTGCCGGAATTTTTATTCTTTGGGCTTTGTCGGTAATGTCGGGTAATGCTAAAAATATTCTATCGTTTGTCTGACTGAAGGCCGCGTTTGAAACATGAAAAGAAGCCGCCGCATCGATGAACACTTTTCCGCCGATTACTCCCGACCCGGTGCCGGATGGATCATCGACCTGCAATCCATTTTCATCATTGACGGCGCCGGAGAGAGCACTGTGTATCTGAAGGTCGAGACGGTTTTGATCGGTAATGACGGGTATCGTCTGCGGGCGAGAGAGAGGAATATTTTGATCGGTTCGGTTCGTATCCGGTGTAAGAATAACATCGGTGAAGCGCAGATATGGTGAACCCGAGACACTGAATTCACTGTTGGCAGGGAAATTGATAAACGCACCGGTTATCTTCACCTTGTTGGAACCCAATTCGACCAGCGATTCAACTTCAATCGGGAATCCAAGCAGCTTTGTGATATCCATACCATTATAAACTTTGAGGTGAAAATCGATATTCTCGTTCGGTGTCGGCTTCACTTCAATCGTTTCTGAATCTCCAATGAACTGCGATGAACCTTTCACTGCTTTAAATGTCATATCAGGTCCGATCGGAACATTGCGCAATAGATACTGACCTGTTCCGTCAGTTGTGGCTCTAAGCTGATCCGAAGATCCTCCCTGATCAAGAAATACAATTGCTCCTTCAACACCAGATTTTCCTGCGTACACATGTCCTGAAATCCGCGACGCTTTCAGCAATCCAACCACAACATCCGTATTGTACTTTGATGCGGGTACTCGTGCACTCACAGTTTTCCCGACATAATCATCATCATCAGGAGCAGTAACTTTAATATCGAAATCATCACCAGCACTCTCGAACTGGAACTCTGCCACACCGGTTGCATTCGTTTTCTTAGGTGTGGAAATAGCCGAAACATTTACGTATGCCCCTTTGATCGGTTTTTTTATCATGGTGGAAGGATGTATTTCTTTCGAGGCCGGAATTTCCACAACAACTACGTTGATCCTGTGGAGTTTTTTGTAAACTGTAAAGTTTCCAATGTTCTGATCCGCTTGTGTGATGTTCACGTATACGGTATCTCCGAAATAATTTTTATTATCCGGATCGATAACAAGCGCCTGATGATATCCAGCCATTGCGGCCGATTCGAATTCACCCGTCGTAACTACACTGTATCCATGTGACGGCCCTCTTACTTTTTTCGTCCCCGTTGAAACCGAAGCCCCGTTGCCGATTGTGATTTTTCCTGAAATGGCATTTCCATCTTCGTCGACCAACTGGCCACGGACCATAGAATAGGGTCTCAGCGGGAGCTGTTCAACAATGAACCTTCTCCCTTTGGGCAACGGAGGAACCGACCATGTAGTATCCCTGAAACCTGATCTGCACACGATGAGTGTGCGGGATTGTGTAGAAGGATCAAGGTCTTTGAATGAAAATGCTCCAGCACTATCCGTAGATATCAAACCTTCGGGAATCATCGAGGATCCGTTATTCAGGCCAAGGGCTACCCACGCTCCAACGACGGGGCTGAGAAGGTTGTCGCTTCGATAGACAAATCCCTCCACGGCAGGATTGCGAGGAATCATTACCGCACCCTGATTATTCGAAGTGTAATTATACTCATCGACAAATGTGGCATTATCACCTGGATATTCAAACCGATAATAGGAATCGTAATCGAAATAATAGAGATCAGTATGCTGCGGCATTTCGATGTGAAGTGTATAAAAGTCGCAGTCACCAGAATTTTTTACAACGCGGCGAAAGCTGGCTGCTCCATCGATCCCGGTCGTATCTTTCCCAACTACATTATACACTCCATCTTGAAGTTCAAGTTTTTCTGTTGGAGAAGATTGTGTTCCTTCCTCGGCGGGAACCTCTTGCGGCCGGACACCCCTGAGCAAATAAACTACAACTCCCTTCAAGGCATTTCCAGTTTCCTGATCTGTTACTGAGACATTGAGCGCATAGCTTCTCACCCTTGCCAAAAAATCTCCTGCCTCTAGAAATTGATATTGCTGAAGTGTGATATCTTCCGTCGGACTTGTATAGTAAGGACTTTCAACCACCACCCTTGCTACTCGATAAATATCACCTGTGTATGAAGTATAAAATTCCACCATGTCAGTGCCGACACGCACTGTTTTATTTGACGCAACCAGCCCCATGCTTTTATCATACGTGAAGCCGAAGAAAAATCTTCCGCCAGCACTCGTCCTGGTTACTGCAAGAACTGTGTTGGCATCGGGTCCCTGCCAATCGCTGCATTGAGAGGGACTGGTTGATGAAACATCGATTTCCTGGCTTCCACTCTTCAGCACATATTTTACCACCAGTTTGACTGTAATATTTTCGAGTGGATACCGATTTCCTACACGGATGGTAGAGGAGCTTCGGGTTTTATGTCCTTGTGTATATTCACCGGGATCGGCAAATGCATAGTAGAGTGTGCCGCCAACAAACGAAGCAAAACTCGGCGTTATCTGTGCAGATGTACCAGTATATTGATATTGGTTGTTGAAGACTGCATAGTCGGACGGATTATTATAACGGAACGGCATAGGTGTATAATAATCATCCAGTACACCCGGATTCTCTGAGTAGAGTAAGTATTCATCATTAATCCCGATGTTTTTGATCAACCGTTTGAAAGTTATCGATCCATCCGAACCGGTCTTCCCTTCCCCAACAACACTGTAATGCTTTCCATGAAAATTAAGAACATTCCTTGGCGAAGGGGGTTGTTCACCCTCATCTTCCGGAACATTGCTCGACCGGATTTTCCGGAGTATATAAGTCTTTATACCATTCAAGTTCGTCGTCGATGGATTGACAACAGTAACTTTGAGGTAATAGCTTTTGACTAGTACAGCGAGATCTCCTATACTTTTGTCCTCTCCAGATTGAATCTGTACTTCTTGGTCAGGGCTTGTGTAATGAGAATCCTGAACCATAAGGCGAATCACATGATACAGATCGCCGGTAAACACGCCGCCTGTAAGACTGCGAACCGTTGTATTTTTTACTGCAGGAACTCCCAATGAGTCGAAACACCTGAAGTTTAAATCAAATTTTCCGTTGCCATCAGTTGTTCCTTGTGCAAGATCGACATTCGCGCCCGGCACGTTAGATGGAAGTGTAGTTCGTCTTCCTGCTGCATTAACAATCTCGGAGAATTGCACTAATTTGATATTCATGTTGATGAGAGGACGAGTGTCTGATTCTCCGGGATCTGCGAATTGATACAACAGCCTTCCTCGCACATGTGTGTTATTAAGAGATATAACTGTAATCGGCCTGTTTATATGTATTCTTGGAGCAGAATATTGAAAAGTCCGAATATCACTTCTCCCTTGGTTCGCTGAAGCAGGTTGTCCATTTTGGTCTATCGCTTGTACCTGCCACGCGTATATTTTTCCATCCTGGAACGGCAGTGCATCCGATGGATACACGAACATCGGCGGACCCGAGAGGATGCGTTCGAATTGAGGAACATTTGCCTGAAGCGCTCTTTCCGGAAGTTGTGTTGGCAAGACTTCGGAAATTCTCAGAACATAACGAATTGGTATTGCCGCAGGCGCCACCGCAGGCGTCCATTGAAATGTCGGAGAGAATATTCTTACGGTATCTTTATCGAGTGGATAAACGAGCTGAGGCTGTGACCCGAGAGAAATACTGAACGTTGCACATGCCTGTGTAAGCTGCGTTCCTTGTCCATTCAAGACTGATATGCATAATGTATATTCATCCTCCGGAAGTCTGCCAGTTTCTTTGACGATTTGGACAACCTTGCCGGCGAGATTCGATTCCTGAATACTTAAAACTTCCGTATTCCGGAATATTCGTGCCGTCGGTCCGGCTGGAAATTGCATCGTATTTCCGCGGACATCACCGATAGCACCAAAGCGGACAGAAGATAATGTCCCTCTAAACGTCACCGTCACCGCTGATTTTCCGGTGTACATTACAGTAAAACTCAGAATCCGGGGATCCCGTTGCCAATCAGACAATACCGCCGATGGATTGGGCGTAATAACCAGTGTTGAATTCCATGCAGGATTTTGTGAGTGGACCATTCCTGGAAGAGTAAAAATAATGAGCGCCGCAATAATATATAATTTTTCTGCGCGCCGATATAATAACGCCGTGAACTTTATCATTGAAACTCCAAAGAATAGAGTAAAAAAGTCACCAAAGAATTTATCGCTAGACAACTAATGTTATCGCGATCGAGTATAGAGGTTGGAACTCATGGTATCTGACCTGAGCATCGGCTTGTCTTTATCGGCTACTCTAATCCGTGTTTTCCAATTACGGCGAGCAGTGCTTTGTATATAAGCAATATGGATAACATCTTCACGCGAAAATCTACAAAACCGATACGAGAAAAGCAATATCGATGAAGAAAATGTAATGGATTTTAACATTCAATCATTTCCGAAATCAGATCGTCATGCATATATTATCTTGATTTGAGTTGCTCGGTTTGTTGAAAAATAACCATAAAATAAAAAAATTATTTATTTTAATTTCAGGTTTCGGGTGAAGAAAAGCACTTGGAAAGTCAAAAAGATATATGCGAATTTTTCCTTCTACTGTTTAAAAGTCCAGTACATCAAAAGAGAGGTAAAAATAGGTTTAACAAAAAATATCGCACAATTACTTAAAGCAAATTAAAACGTATTTTAACGGAAGAGAAAATGGAATAACGAGAACGTGGAAAATCAAGATTAAAAGTATTGGCACTCGGCCTTGACTGTATGGCAATATCGTAATCTTACGGTTCAGGAAACGACAAAGAATATTTCGCTACGTTGCATCGTGCGGTTGAACTCGGCGTCGATGGAAAACCAGTATATCAGACATGTACGCGAAGCAATCCTGAATCGAATTGAAATCGAAACCATCAATTTCTTTTCCGCTTATTTATATGGTGAATGTTGAAGAATACTTTCGCTGTCGAATAATTTAGTCAACGCATATAAAAGTGGTTAAGCCGCACGGGGCGACGAGATAGTCAGCTTGAACCCGTCTGGATCCTTCAACCGGAATAAGCGCGATCCCCAGGGCATGTCGGCAGGCTCCGACTCAAGGGTTCCGCCATGTTCTTTGATCCGGTTTGCAATCTTATCGATATTCTGTTCAGTGGTGATGTTCAGCGAGAATCCTTCTCCTTTGATCCGTTCCCATCCTTTGGCTCCGTCATCTTGATTGATTGAGATTCTCGCGTTTCCGGCTATAAGCGCTACCGATCGCAGTTTGCCATCACGTTCAATCTTGCGGTCGATGGTGAATCCCAGCACATCGTGATACCATGCAAGGCTTTTGCCGAGATCTTTCACGGTCAGTGAGATCGAAAACATGCTGGCATGGAAGGACTCAGATTCGGCGTGCTTGGTTGCGTCATCGGGGTTCGGTGATTTGGTGTTCATAGGATATCCTCTCTATGGTTTACGAACGTTTAGTGTCCTCAATCCCGTTCAGAGGGACTTCGTAATAATATCTGGAGCGAGTTCATTATAAAAACTTTTGAACCAAAGACTCACCTGCATGCCATTTTTTTGGCGTATAAGCCTCTGGCTTATAAATTTGTAATGCACTTCTACTCAAATCATGCCATAGAAAATATTCAATTCTGTACATTTGACTTTGAAGAAATTCAATAACCAACCGCCGCTAAGACTTTTTCATCCCAGTCGTAATGCCCGTTCCGAACGGGGTCTTCATCTTCCTGATCTTCTTGAACCCGGCATCCTCCATCCAACTACGCACCTCTGATTCTGTGTACGTATCGCCTTCATACGTGTTCACGAGCATGTTGAGCGAGAAGTAGGCACCTGCCGCTGGTGAGGTGCGGTCGCCGTTCATTATATAGTCCAGTACTACCAGACGTCCCTCTGGGTTCAGCGCTTCGAATGCCTTCCTGAACAATTGCCTATTTATCTCTGTCGAATTACTATGGATAACCGCAGACATAAACACCAAATCAAAACCGCTCACCAGAGGATCCACCGTGTAATCACCACCAACAACACTGATCAGATCGCCGAGATTCTCTGAGTCAACATAGGCTTTAGTCAATCTTGTAACATTTGGCAGATCAAAAATTACCGCGGTAATCCCCTTTCTCGCACGAACGAACGCCATCGAAAACGCTCCCGATCCCCCTCCGACATCGAGGACACGATTTACTCCTTTCAGATTGATCAACTTGACGATAGCCGGAGCCTGACGGATTGCACGCATATGCATTGCCGCTATGAAAGCTTCCGACCAATCCACCCCGTGGCTACTCACCGGATCACGGACGACTACTGATGATCCCTTGCGCACAGCATCCGTCAGAGTGCTCCAAGTGTTCCATAGACTAACCTGATGCATTAACCCTCCAAGGTAATCAGGTTCTCCCTTGACAAGGAAGTGTGATGTGAGCGGGGTGTTTGAAAATTTTCCTTTCTTCTTGACAAGATATCCCGAGGCGCAAAGTGCGTTCAGCAACCTATCGGTTGCCCGTGAGTTCGTTTCCGCCAGCTGTGCTGCTTCTTCGGAAGACTTCCGCCCGCCGCCGAGGAGCGAAAAAAGATCAAGCTCGAAAGCAGTCAACAGAACCCGCGCCTCTCGAAAGGCGTATACTGAATCCATTATTGTGGATGGAGAAAGTTTTGTTTTTTTCCCTGATGTGCGTCTCGCCATGATTACCTCATACTTTCCGGATTTGTTTTATCAACATCAACTTACTGAATCAGAAAAATAGAAGCAATTTACTATCTATTGAAAGTACTGAAAAAGAATCGCATGTTCGTTTCGTGTGTGGACGTCTAAGCAGTCTTCTGAGTCAATCGATTCATTAATATTCCTCGGCCGATTCGCGATATTGGGTTACTGTTGGAATATTTTTTATCAAAAGATCGGGTGCTGTTGAGGCATATTCATTCAAGAACGATAACACTCATTCTGATATGCTTAATACGTTTAAGGTTTCAATCGATTCTGTTCAGAATTTGTTTAGCCTTCGATTAAATATATTTTAAATTACAACGTCAACAGAATAAGAATTACAGAAATTGAAGGTTTAAGAAATAGTTAAGTTTTTGAAAGAAGTTGCCCCCATCATTCTCCCATAAATTCTGAAGGGAATATATATATATTTTTTTGTTCTGAATACAGCCCTTCAAGTTAAATTTTCGGCGTTCATTGAATAAACCTTTAGCCAGTCATTATTATTATTTTGACATATTTTAAAAATAAAAGACACAATGATAATTCAGGACAAAGAACTATAAAAATAATTTACTCATTCAAGAGATCATCTTGTGAATTCATATGCATTCTAATCTATAACAAAGGATCTGCGCGAATAAAACCATTTACAGCTCCGTCGGGATCAAACAAAAATAATAATTGTAAGTTCAAGTCGGGGTTATAAAAATAGAGTATCTTCTTTATTTTGAAATTGTTCAGAATATACCAGCTGTCATCCGGTTCCTCGTTTTGTCCAAAATGAGAGACTTTTTTCATTATGTTGTTTTAGTCGCAATTCAATATCTTCCGTCATACCTGTATATTGGAAGCCTTCTTCACTTTTGATTACATAGATATAAAAACTCAAAATAAAAGCCTCCTTTCTCGATGAATTTTTATAATTTTGAAAAGGTCAAAAATGGAAAAGCCTCTGTAAATATCAGAGGCTTTTTTTGTAGCGGGGACCCACTACTTTCAATAGTCACAACTCCCCTTCTGAATATCTTCGAAATGGCTTTGGAGTAGAATGATGAACACTCCAAAACGCCTTATCTAACTCATAATTTTCCTGTTCCTAAATATTGGTAGGTTTTCGGAAGCAATTTCGCAAATAAAATATCTATCCACCGATACCATAACAATCAAGCATAAGTACTACACAACCACATTCAGCAAATCAATGCACATTCCCATCGTAGTGAAGTATTGGCTTACCAAGACAATGTTGAATTGCCAGAACAGGATAAAGCGTACAAACAAATTCAAACCCGATCCACTTCTACCTGATTACACAAACCTCGACAAAGATTACCGCAAGTCCGGTTATGACCGCGGACATAACATGGATGCCTTTGATTGCGGATGCGATGATACCGGCATGGTTGAGAGCTTTTACTATTCGAATATCTGCCCACAAACCCCATCAATAAATAGAGGCCGATGGAAAATTAGAATAACCTACAGATGTGTAAAC
The DNA here is from genome assembly GCA_963835935.1 of Ignavibacteriota bacterium. Taxonomy (GTDB): domain Bacteria; phylum Bacteroidota; class Ignavibacteria; order UBA10030; family CAVZMI01; genus CAWIHK01. Next base: position 804,018 of record CAWIHK010000001.1, on the reverse strand, counting down.
TCTTGCCACAAATTCATTACACAGCATTTGATCGGGATTTGAAATTGTCCAACCAGTTCCATCTTTTGTTACTTTACTATAATCAAAACCTTGCCCATATTCCTTATGCAATAAATTCTTCTGTGCATATTCCATAGCCTTCAACTCCTCTTGCCCATCAGGATCAAAATATTTTAGCGGATTATCAAGGCAGTAATTATACGGGTTGTATCCAGGAGTCTTAGTGAGTGGATCTATACTCAGCCATCTTCCAATCAAAGAACAATAATATCGCCCACCAAAATATCCATAGCCAGTTTCTGCATCTTGTTCCTTGCCAATAAACTTATATCTCTCATCCGCCATAGCCATGTTCATACTGCGTCCTGGCATAACAAGCCCGTAAGGGTAATAGTCATCATACGCTTTCAATTTGCCATTTTTATCTATTATCATTCTCACTGATCCTAAATGATCCTTCAGATAATAATATCGCGCACTACTTTGTATCAGACCTAAATGATCTCCCGAAAGGGATCCGCCTCCGGCGGACAAGCCCCATATATAATATCTGTTCGTTGTAGATGACGCACCGACAATTGTCTCCATCTCGTTATTGCCGCTTGATCCTTTGGTGTAGTAAGTTGTATTTGAACCAACCGTTTTTGCGATACGTGTTCCATTCGCATCATAGGTATAATCGTATCTGGTATTTCCTTTATACTCTGCTAACGGCATGTTATCACAATCGTATATCACAAAATTTATTCCGGCGTTCGGATCGCTTGTCATACTCCCGTTGCCGTCGTACCGGTAAATCGAGATATTGCTTTGCGCCGAGCCGTTCCCGAAAATCAACATCTTGTTCGTGTTCGGAATGTATTGATTGTTGAAGGTAATTATTCTAATTCATGTATTGAATAATTTTTATCGGTTGTCATTTTTACTCCATATCTTTTAGCATCTATCCAGAAACATGAGAAGGGTTCTTTATCCGGATCAATTGATAATATTTTTCTAGGTTTTCTTCCTTTTTTGTAAGGTTCGACATTGCCATATGAATCATGAACTTTTAAAACATAAGCACCATCAAACCAGTCGAATAATATTAAGTCGTTCTGAGAATTATATTGGAAAGTGCAAAAACCTCTTATTCGGAGTGTGTCAGTAAGTGGAATTTCTTTTCCTATTCCTATTTCCACAACGCAAAGAATTGTGGTAGCTTCATCAGTACCTAATGGTTGATATGCAATAAACACATGATTGTTGTCTATCAAATCGTACCCCTGAAAATACTCACAATCGTCACCTGATTTAATTATTGTTGCATCTCCGCCTCGGAAAAGAGTAAGATCGCCAAAAACCACTTTCAAAGATTGTCCATTCGATGTTTGAATAAGAGCAATAATTATAAAACAGATCACAAATAAATATCGCATAGAAAAATCTCCATCGCATATCAAGTTTGACTTATTAAAAAAACGGTGGAACTTTTTCGGTGTATATTCCTATGAATCATCCTTTATTCTAAAATTACCGTGTTACTTTCCCTGGCTTATTGAACCACTCCACCTCGTGTATCGAAACCTTATCATGCATCCTGACTCCATAACTTTTAGCATCAACCCAGAAACATGTAAAAGCTCCTTGGTGTGGATCGATAGTTAATATTTTTTTAGGTTTTTTTCCTCTTTTATAAGGTTCGACATTCCCAGTTGAATCGTGGACTTTGAGTATATAAACACCATCATATGAGTCGAATAATATTAGATCATTTCGAGAATTATATTCGAATATTGACGCCCCTGTTCCTCCTAATGATTCTGTAAGTTGAATTTCCTTTTCCATGTCTATATCAATGACAGCAAGAATTGTGGCAGCATCACCTATTCCATGTGGCTCATAGGAAACAAATACATGATTGCTATCTATTATATCATAACCTCTGAAGCAATCGCTATCTTTGTCAGATTTAATTAATATCCGTTCTCCCTGTTGAAGAAGGTAAAGGTCGCCACATATCACTTTTAATGATTGCGCATTAGATGCTTGAATAATAGCAAGGATGTAAAAGCAGAATACAAATATATTTCGCATTATGTGATCTCCTTATTGTCTTTTTTCTTGGACTTTTAGTTTATTATTTTTATCTCATATGAAATTCCTTATTAGCATCTTGCACTACATCGCCATTTGCAAATGATGTTTCCGTTAATGTTGCATCCTGAACAACGCCTTTCGGCGATGCAAGAAATTTTCTTAATTCCAGGCTTATCTTATCTTTAATTAATATATAGGCTTCTGGTTGGTGCATCTTCACCCCAAAACCATCCAAAAGGTTGTCCAAAATCACCGGTGGATAACCCATGGAGGTATAGTTCTGTAAGGTCTCGCTGCATCTCCGGTGTCTATAAAGTTGTATTTGTTAAATACCATGAGGTGATTTTTTAATTCTAAAATTTACTTCAACTCCTTAGATATTTTTTTAGATTGAATTAACCATTCGTGAACTGAATGAGATGTATTATCTACTTCCCAAGAATGATATATTATCAGGTCATACCCCCGAACTACGTTTATATTTATCGGTTCATCTGAATCTTCTAATTCGAAGTTATTGATGAGAACAGATGCTGCTGTGATAGATAATTTTTGACTTTCCTTCGGAGGATCGATTGTCTGAATGGAAATGATATACTTTCCATCTTCAAGACCTATACTTGCGTCTTTCACATGAGGCATCGATAATATTTGAGCTTGAGTTTTCTTTAAAGCATCTGCAATACTATGATCGAAAGGCTTATGCGATCCAATAAAATACCAGGGTATTATTAAGATTATTGATATTACGATAATCGCAAAAATCTCTTTTGAAGAAATGTAGCATTTATTAATTTCATTTGTATCAATTGTAACAACAGCTGTCCCAAAAATAAAATCATGAAGCGTACGATTACAAGGAAGAAATATTGCAAAATAAATTAGTCCAACTAAATACGGCATTAATACATAAACCATTATATCATTCAAGAAAGCTGGAAGAGTTATATGCAAGTCAAAAAAAATAAAAATAATCATAAATGAACGGAATAATGATCTAATCGGATTAATTTTCTTGCCGTTTATTGAAATAACTTTGAGTCTGAATATCACTTTTCCAGGTGTTTGCCCTGAAAGGAGTAATGAATTTGTCAATCCATGATACAAAAGAGCAATCGTAAAACCTACGTAATTTGCTTTCTCGCCTAAGCCAAAAAGCCAAGACCGAAGAATAAATCCAACTATAGCACCAATAATAACGACAAATAATATGTCAATTATAAATGCGATAAATCTTCGGCCTCTGATATCAAATCTATCAATCATCGTGTTCCTAATAAAGGTAATAACTCAGGTTGATCTAAAATAATTAATACTGTACCAATCACTACTACCGCAGCTCCCTCAATACGTTCAGGATAATAAACACAATTAAACCCTGCAGTGTTATTTGAGGTGATACCATCCGCATCATCATAACTTACAGAATAACTTCCACTATAATACCAATTGGAACCATCTGTTAATCCGGCTTGAAAATTAATACTTTTATTTTGAAAGGGAATAGTTATTTTAAATTTTGGCTTAAACTCTAAATTCAGTTTTCCAATTTTTAAGTGTGATCCCACTTTAAGTTCGTAGTGTCCCAATAGATGAGGAATCTTTGCGAGTAATTCTACATTACCAAATTTCTTTTCCGGTAAATATTTTTTCAAATTTTTGTAATTGCTCGAACTACCGCTTCCACAACCGCTGCCACTTCCATCGTAATCAGAATTATCCAAAAAAGGTAACGGTGTTTCAGTTATAGTTAAATCTCCTATATCGCTTTTCTTCCTGTCGCCATTCGGGAAAATAGTTTCCATTGTATCTAGGCCTATTGGGTCTATATAATTAATCGGATTGTTCCTACACATAAGCATACGGAGAATATTCCGGATGGAGAGGTGACATTAGATCTGTCTGACCCCATCTTCCGGTTAGGCAATCATAATACCTAGCACCAAAATAATCATAGCTCGTTTCAGCATCTCTCTCTTTCCCTGTAAATTTATACCGCTCATCAGCCATAGCCATGTTCATACTGCGCATTGGCATTATTGAGCCGTATGGGTAGTAATCATTATAGCTAACTACTTTTCCGTTCTTGTTTATCGTCATTCTTATTGAACCGAGATGGTCCTTGAGATAATAATAATGCATGCTCGCCGTAATATGTCCAAGATGATCTAGTCCCCAAATGTAATACCTGCTTGTCGTTGAAGCTCCTACAATTGTCTCCATCTCCGCATTGCCACTTACGCCATGAGTATAATATGTCGTATTCTTGCCGACTGTTTTCGAGATACGTGTTCCATTCGCATCATAGGTATAATCGTATCTGGTATTTCCTTTATACTCTGCTAACGGCATGTTGTTGTAATCGTATATCACAAAATTTATTCCGGCATTCGGATCGCTAATCATACTTCCATTGCCGTCGTAGCGGTAGATAGAGATATTGCTTTGCGCCGAGCCGTTCCCGAAAATCAACAGCTTGTTTGTGTTCGGAATATATTGAAAACCGATTTTTGAACTTTGACTTACTGTCTATTAAAACGGGGAAAGTTCAGTATTAATCATTTTAAATTTAGTATGTTAATAATATTTTCGTCAAATGGTTCATCTGAATGAATTGTGATCATATAAAAACTATTATTAGTCTTATACATTAAAAACAAAGTTGGCATAAATCTGCGAGTGAATTCTTCTAAAGCTAATATTTCTCCCTCTCCGTTTTCAAAACCCATTCTACTTACAGAACCATAAAAACCCCGATAGTTAGTCTTTTCGAAAGTTCTAATACTTTTCGAATTATTATCTAAATCAATAACTATTGTGTCTTTAAAAAAGGGACCAAATTTTACCTGTGTTTCCATATCGCTACCTTTATCTAATAGTTCTCCGGGTTTAAGTTTCACATTGCCAAGCATAATATTTTGATTAATAATTATTTTTTTTAAATTTACACCATTAAGAGCCTTAATTTCCCATATAATAATGCTATATTTACCCTTGTAAATATAAGAATAAATTTTGTCGGTCCTTCTAATGCTTCCACCAACAGCGAGAGTATCGATATCTTTTTTTGCTGAATCTGAAAAGAGCCACAAGTATACCTTGTAGTTGGATAATTCCAAATGATAATTATAAATCATAATATAAATTATATCATATGCAAAATAGCCAATCATTAGCGTTATAATTATCGAAACTATTATTTTGATTTTTTTATTCATCTAATATTCTCATCAAGGTGCAGGAATTGGTTCTGGAAATGATCCTGGAACCGCACCTGGGGTTAGTTTTGGTAAAACCTCTAGGATGGTTTTCTTTAATTCTTTTAAAAATTCTTGATCATTAAAACTAATATTAATCCCGTGAATAGTAGAACCTGTTGGAATTGAAAAATCCATTATAATGTCTCCATGGTTATCTTCACCAAAAGAAATAAATTTATTGCCATTTGTCATTATTACAGTCCCATCACTTTCTTTTGTAACAGTCCAGCTTCCTATTTTAATGGATATACTTTTTGGATTAAGTTTTTGTACATCATAAGTTTCTGTGATCGGACTTTTTCCTTGGTGAGTTATTTCCTTCACATAGAATTCTATTGTCTGAATCATATCATCACTTACTACAGTTGTTTTTTTGTAGACTACAGAAACATCATTAATACTCCCCCCAGTAGAATTTGTAGAATTACCACCATTATTAAGCTTCGTTGAAGTCACAGTCACTCCGTCTACTAAATATGAATTATTAGTCTGCGCATAATTGCTATCATCTTTCGCATCTAATCCCATTGGATCCATATATCGAATCGGATTATTATATGCATAAATATATGGACTTTGGCTTGGATTTAATTCGCTCATATCATCCACGCGATTGAACATTCCAGTCAATGAATTATAATATCTCGATTCAAAATAGCTATAACCACTTTCTGCATCCTGCTCCTTGCCAATAAACTTATATCGTTCATCAGCCATCGCCATGTTCATACTTCGCATTGGCATAATTGAACCATACGGATAATAATCGTTATAGCTCACCACTTTCCCATTCTTATTAATTGTCATCCTTATCGAGCCGAGATGATCCTTGAGATAATAATAATGCATTCCACTCGTAATGTGCCCAAGATGATCTAAGCCCCAAATGTAATACCTGCTTGTTGTCGACGCGCCTATAATGGTTTCCATTTCAGCATTACCGCTTACGCCATGAGTATAATATGTCGTATTCTTGCCGATTGTCTTTGAAATACGTGTTCCATTCGCATCATAGGTATAATCGTATCTGGTATTTCCTTTATATTCTGCTAACGGCATGTTATTGCAGTCATAAATCACAAAATTTATTCCGGCGTTCGGATCGCTCGTCATAGATCCATTGCCGTCGTAGCGATAAATCGAGATATTGCTTTGCGCCGAGCCGTTCCCGAATATCAACAGCTTGTTTGTGTTCGGAATGTATTGATTGTTGATCGGATTTCCAAGTCCGGTATTATCGGTGCGGTTTATTTGCATGATGTTGCCGTTTGGATCGTAACTCATCCCTTCCCAGTATGCATCTGTACCAATAAACATACGAGCCGTCGGGCTATACCAGTTGAACCAATTGTCCACCAAACGGTTGGCACCGTCGTAAATATAATTGTATGCAACAACGTTACTACTGTCGGCCATTATCGCGGAGGCATTATTCCATGTTGAGCCGCCGTCGGTTGTTGTTAAAATACCGCCGCTATTTCCGGCAATGTAGCCTGTGGTCGAGTTTGTAAATACCACATGAGTAAATCACTCATTTTTGCCGGGCTTCATTATCTGTGGGATATATGTATTCCTAAATTTCTGTTAAAAGTTCTTTTTATTCATCTCGCACGACACATGTGCCGGATAAAAAATCACCGATTCTTCTTGGTAATTTTGATCGATTCAACATTATAAGAGCAATTACACCGAAAATAAAAAAATCTGGGAAATCGAATAAGTGACGAAAAAGCGGTCTTTTTCCGTTCCTGGCTATAACTTTTAAATTAAAAAGTCCCTTACCCAACGTATAACCAAACATCGCCTCAAATAGAGGAAATAGTATAATCCATAAAGGAATTAAAAATATTGCTACAACAACAATGTTCACTAAATATACACCTCCCGGTTCGCTTCTTCCCCACAGGAAAAGAATGACGAGGAAAAAAAGAAATAATAACCCATAATCTATCAATGCTGCAATAAATCTAAAGAATAATATTATACTTCCATCTTTCGTCTGCATAAGAGTCTACAAAGAGTTTCGTCTTTCATCATTTGGATGAAACAAATAATATTCATAGTCACTAAAATATTTACTTGGTACATATGATTGAAGAAGTTTCACGAATATGATTGCTTTCTCTATCTTTTTATATAGATAGATAGTAATCATTTTATTATTCTGTAAGACGATCTTCAAGACAAAAATATCGTTGGAGGTCTCGTATTCCTTAAGATATTCTAATTCAATCTTATTGATATCATAATAGTGATAAACTGTCTCTTTAAAAGGAATCGAAAAAATAATATACTTTTTTACTATGTTCTCTTGATTTTTTAAGAACTGGAGATCTATTCTAAACATTAGTACACATAAGTAAATAAATATTAGAGGAAGAATAAAAGATGGGAATATAAGAATAGCAAATCCAAATAATACAAATACTATTATGGATTTACCACTCATTATTTCCACCGTTAAAGCATTTGGTGTTTTTGATCGAATTTTATATACAGGATAAACCGAAAACATTAGAATCCTCACTTATACCAAGAATATCGAATTACAATTCCCACATTCGCTTGAATATTACTTCCTACGAAAGGAATTCCAACTGTAGCTTGCACCTGAGTGTATTCACTAGTATTAATTCCTTGATATCGGACAGGACCAATTGGTGTACAAGGTATTATAAAATCAATTCCCCGACCACCGCCACCAGCCGTCGTTTTAATTTGGCCAATTTCAGTCAGTGTAGTATTAGAAGGAAGAGATTCCTTTACAGCGACCAATGTTTGGTCTGCCACGGCGACTCTTCCTTCAAGGTTTACAGTTGGACCGTTCTTTAATAACCATTGTGCAGACGTTGATATATTTGCTTTAGTATTTTCATCCAACTCAGCACCTGTACCCGCTGCTACTGTTAAACCTAAATCGGTTCTTTTTGCAATAGTCGAAATATCTTCTATAGTCTTATCAACATTCGAATTCAAAGTATTAATTGCAGATGCACTGACTTCTGCCGGATCTACTGATGTATTCCCAACATCCGCTGGTTTTTCTTGATTTTTCTTGTGTTTGCCTATACTTGACCAAACAGCATTTAAAAATTCCATAAACCCTTTTGGAATATCATCAGGTCCCATTCCACTTGGGTCTTTTAAACGTATAGGATTATCAAATGTATACTGATATGGAGACCAACCAGGCATGCTTGATGCAAGTGGATCAACTACTAAAAAACTTCCCCCTAAACTATTGTAACCTCGCACTCCAAACCAATCATAGCCCGTCTCTGCGTCCTGCTCTTTCCCAATAAATTTATACCGCTCATCAGCCATCGCCATGTTCATACTGCGCATTGGCATAATGGAGCCATACGGGTAGTAATCGTTATAGCTAACTACTTTGCCGTTATTATTTACTGTCATCCTTATAGAGCCTAAATGATCTTTGAGATAATAGTAGTGCATTGCACTCGTAATATGACCGAGATGGTCTAATCCCCAAATATAATAACGACTCGTCGTTGATGAAGTGCCGATAATTGTCTCCATCTCCGCATTACCGCTTACGCCATGAGTATAATATGTCGTATTCTTGCCGACGGTCTTTGAGATTCTTGTGCCATTCGCATCATAGGTATAATCAAGCTTTTGATTTCCTTTGTATTCTATAAGCGGCACGTTGGGTTATGCCTATATACTATGCAGACTTCATAATAAAAATAAATGCATATGGTTTTTTTTATTAAATGCTATTTTGCCCATATTAATAGTTTTATGATGTCTACTAGAAAAAACAATACAATCGAACCGACAATGTAAAGCAATACGTATCGATTACCTCTCTTGCACTGTTCCTTTGTCTCTCCGCTAAATTCTTTTTCGATATCTAAAAATCGTTTCTTGTAAATAAAAATGATATAATGTACGGAAAGAAGTATCAAAGCATATAACGCATATACAAATCGATTGCTCGGCAATAAAATTGGCTTTCCAACAATAATATCCATAATTGTTAAACATGTGTTGATGTTCATAAAAAGTATACCTGCCATGACCAATGTCGCATTCCATTCATTCAGATTATCCGAAATTGGGCTTCGTTTATATGCGTTATAAACTTTATAAAAAATATATCGGTAAAATTTCATACAGTTCTCCAATTATTATTTGAGAATTTCATGGCATTTCTGGATTAAAGTACATAAAATCATTTCTTTTGTAAATTTCAATCTGTTCATTCACGCCTTGTTCAGAATTACAATTATTTAATAATTGCGTTAATTCATTAGCTTTAAAATTTGCGTACATTACATTAGCTTGTATATCAAGTGAGAAAAGGAGACCAAATCCCCCACCAAATGTTCCAAGTGCATCTGTACTTAGATCATACGAATAGGTTCCAAATTTATCCCAGTTGAAATCCGTTCTGAGGTCATAAAACGCCATTCCAAACTTTGCAAAAAATGCCAACTTCCCGGCAAGATTTAGCAATCTCACAGATTTGAAAGCCGCCGCTTTGCTGCCGGTCCATTTGTTCAAACCACGTCCAGTTAAATGTAATTTCATGTTTTTTCCAACAATGAAGAGATCATTTGCAACCGTTCGCTCTGCCATTCCAGCCAATAGACCGACCATACTTAACTGATTGCATGCACTGCTTCCACCACCACTGCCACCTCCATTGTTACTAGAATTATCCAAAAAAGGTAACGGTGTTTCAGTTATAGTTAAATCTCCTATATCGCTTTTCTTCCTGTCGCCATTCGGGAAAATAGTTTCCATTGTATCTAGGCCTATTGGGTCTATATAATTAATCGGATTGTTCCTACACATAAGCATACGGAGAATATTCCGGATGGAGAGGTGACATTAGATCTGTCTGACCCCATCTTCCGGTTAGGCAATCATAATACCTAGCACCAAAATAATCATAGCTCGTTTCAGCATCTCTCTCTTTCCCTGTAAATTTATACCGCTCATCAGCCATTGCCATGTTCATACTACGCATTGGCATAATTGAGCCGTATGGGTAGTAATCATTATAGCTAACTACTTTTCCGTTCTTGTTTATCGTCATTCTTATTGAACCGAGATGGTCCTTGAGATAATAATAATGCATGCTCGCCGTAATATGTCCAAGATGATCCAGTCCCCAAATATAATAACGACTCGTTGTCGATGAAGTGCCGATAATTGTCTCCATCTCTGCATTACCGCTTACGCCATGAGTATAATACGTTGTATTCTTGCCGACGGTCTTCGAGATTCGTGTTCCATTCGCATTATAGGTATACTCAAGCTTTTGATTTCCTTTGTATTCTATAAGCGGCACGTTGGGTTATGCCTATATACTATACAGACTTTATAATAAGAATAAATGCATATGGTTTTTTATTAAGTACTATTTTGCCCATATCAATAGTTTTAAAATGTTTGCAAGAAAAAATAATATAATTGATCCAATAATATAGAGCAACACATAACGATTACCCTTCTTACGTTGTTCATTCGATTCTCTGCTGAATTCTTTTTCAATTTCCAAGTATCGTTTTTTGTGAATAAAACAAAAGTAATTTACTAATAAAATTATTAGGCTCGTTCCAATTGCAATATGATGATTTTTGAATATAAAAATAGATTTACCAGTAAAGATACTAAATGCTGTTAATATTGTGAATAAATTTACGATAAATATGGCAGACAATAACAGTGTTGTACTCCATTCATTCGTGTTGTCTGAAATAGGACTTTTTTTGTACGCACGATAAATTTTATAATAGATATATTTATATAAATGCATCTCTAATCCTTTCAATGAGCAATAGGTATATATAAACTTGGATCTGTGATATTCCAAATGAATAGATTTTGTTTTAGTTCGTTTTCATTTTTACTATCCTTAATAATTTGTATAAATTCGTTAGTTTTGATTTCTTGGGCCATCACCGTAGTTTCTAAATACAAAGACATAACAAATCCATAACCTCCGCCAAATGTTCCGAGCGCGTCAACTCCCATTTCAAACGAATAATCTCCAAATTTTTCCCAACTAAAGTCACTATACATATCTGTTACCGCCATTCCAAGTCTTGAATAAAACGCGATCTGACCCGCAATCTTAAACCACTTGGCAGCCTCAAAAGCTGATAATTTGCTCCCCGTAGTTGCATTCAACCCACGTCCAGTAAAATGAAATTTCGTATCTTTTCCTAAAATAAAAACATTATTTGCTACAACTCTTTCTGCAGTAGCAGTTGCAACTCCAACTCCACCAATAATAGAAAAAGGTAAAGTTGTTTCGTTTTCCTGCGGCGTTGATTTACTACTACCAGAATATTTAGCAGTCACAGTCACTCCAGGTACTAGATGTGAATTGTTAGATTGTGCATATGCGGTATCATCTTTCGCATCTAACCCCATTGGATCCAAATATCGCAGCGGATTATTACATGCATATACATACGGACTTTGACCCGGATTTAATTCGCTCATATCATCAACACAATTGAACATCCCTGTTACTGAATTATAATATCGAGAATCAAAATAACCATAGCCAGTCTCAGCATCTTGCTCCTGGCCAATAAACTTATATCTCTCATCAGCCATCGCCATGTTCATACTGCGTCCCGGCATCACAAGCCCGTATGGATAATAATCATCATACGCCTTCACTTTTCCATTCTTGTCGATTATCATTCTCACGCTTCCTAAATGATCCTTCAGATAATAATACCGAGCACTACTTTGTATCAGACCTAAATGGTCTCCCGAAAGGGATCCGCCTCCGGCGGACAAGCCCCATATATAGTATCTGTTCGTTGTAGATGACGCACTGACAATTGTCTCCATCTCGTTATTGCCGCTTGATCCTTTGGTGTAGTAAGTTGTATTTGAACCAACCGTTTTAGAGATACGCGTACCGTTTGCATCGTACGTGTATTCAAGTTTTTTATTCCCATTGTACTCAATCAACGGCATGTTATTACAATCGTATATCACAAAGTTTATTCCGGCATTCGGATCACTTGTCATAGAGCCATTGCCGTCGTATCGATAAATAGAGATATTATTTTTTGCCGAGTCGTTTCCAAACATCAACAGCTTATTCGTATTCGGAATGTATTGAAAATTGATTTTTGAACTTGGACTCACCTTTCATTAAAAACGAGGAGAATTTAGATCAATCATTATGGTTTGTATTTAAAAACGTAAATTCCTTTTTTTGTCGAAAAAATATAGAATACTGTTTCATCTCTAACATAATATGTAGCTCCCATTAGATCTCCAAAATATAATAGATCGCCGATTAATTTGGGATCGAATATTCCTTTACGAATATCTATATCAATGAATTCCTCATTCGCAATATCATAACAATCCGGTGATAGCCAAAAAAGAATTCTCCTCTCTGAAACATTTAATAATGGATCACACTGATAAGCCGGGCTTCCGGCTGTAAGGTAAGTAACATCAAGTTGACTTATAGAATCAGGAAAAATCGTAGTATATTTATCCGGGATGGCCATCTTAATTTCTTTCACCAGCTTTGAATTCTCCCTTGAATAGATTAAGACTTTTCGACCACGATTATTAAGAGCATATATGTATTTATTTGTAATTCGAAACAAGGGGATTTGAGTATTATGTTCCCCAATATAATATTCCATATCAAATGTTGGGAAATGCTTTTTTATGGAATCAGGATACCATGGATTATCTACACTTTTCATTTCCCCATCCTTGAGCATATAAGCTTTTGGTTCATCACTTGCTTCATAAATTGTAGAATCAAGAAATTTAAATTGTAAATCATGCTTTAGATTTAATTCTGATTCAAGTATATATTCTTTTTCAATTCTTCCAGAACTATCGATGAATACTACTTTCGCTTCAGATGAATCGATAATCCAAAATGGTCCAACGCAGTAACCGTCTTTTGTGGAATCAACACACAATCGTTCGAGATCATAATTATCCAGCATATCATCTCCACCTATCACTCTCATTTTAACTTCTTTAGGGACAAAAAGTACTTTCTCAAATAAAGAGTCAGTTATACTTTGGAAAAGTAAAAATGACACTATCATATAGCAAGCAAACATCGCCTATCCTCCTAATAAAAAATTAGTCATATGTAAATTTCTTAATAATTATTATTTATAATTACAACCTGGAGCAGAACTATTTGATGCATCGAATGCATCGAACCAAGAATTATCCTTTTGAAATGCTTTTGAGTTCTTCATTTGAACGGATCCGATTGTGTAAAATGTTCCATACCACTCTTCCAATTTTCCAATCGAAAAATAACCTGATTCGTCCGACTTTTCTTCATCTTCCCAGACTAAATTCCCTTTTTCATCCTTTACGAATTTACCATTTTTATCTTTTTTCGGCCTCTTTGGATGATGAGCTTGAAGAACCTTGTATTTCCCATCTTTAACACCCGTAATAACCATAGCATGGCGTTCCCCTTGATCATACGGCTTTCCAAAAAAGATAACATCACCTACCTGGCCCTTACTTACATCCTCTGTAGACCATCCTTGCTTCTGGAACCAATCAACCTGATCTCCCATTTCAATAGGGAAATCCGCAAATCCCGGATATTGTGAATCACCCCTATATGCCCGTGCAACAATTTCATTACATACTACACTATTTTCATCTGTGACTTTCCAATTTCCTCCTGATGCATAACTACAACCAACTTTGTAACTTAATCCTATCAAATGGTGTATACCATATTGCATAGCATTTTCCCATTCTAGACCGTTTTGATCGAGAATAATTATAGGATTATCTGCTGCATAATGATATGGACTCCATCCAGGATATTTTTCTGCTAAAGGGTCCGCACTCGTCCATTGTCCTCTCAATGCGTCATAATATCTCCCGCCAAAATAGCCATACCCTGTCTCCACATCTTGCTCCTTGCCAATAAACTTATATCTCTCATCCGCCATCGCCATGTTGAGACTGCGACCAGGCATCACTAAGCCCATATGGGTAATAATCGTCATACGCTTTCACTTTCCCATTTTTATCAATAATCATCCTTACACTACCTAAGTGGTCTTTCAGATAATAATATCGAGCGCTGCTTTGGATAAGCCCTAAATGATCTAAACCCCAAATATAGTATCGGCTCGTTGTCGATGCACCCACAATAGTTTCCATTTCTGCATTACCGTTTACACCGTGAGTGTAATATGTCGTGTTATTACCCACAGTTTTCGAAATACGCGTATCGCTTGCATCGTACGTGTACTCAATTTTCTTTGAGCCTACATATTCTATTAGCGACATATTGTTACAGTAATAGATTACAGAGCTAACCGGGATTCGAAAAACGATTCTTCATAATTCGATAATTTTTTAATGCGAACTATCAAATTCGATATAGAAATTCTTCTCTCTTTCCATAGACGGATTCTTTTTAACTTTCCTGTAACATTCTTCCCATATTTCCACTGTATTCTTTAAGACATCTCGTTTATACTTTTTTACTATAGTTAATTGTTTTAACGCTTCTGATATATTCCCTTCCATATAATAACAATCTGCAATTGCTAAATGTATGCCAGCAAGTTTTATAGAGTCTTTATCCTCTGTGATGGCTATTTCTTTTGAATAATAATTACGTGCGAGAGTATAATTCCCTTCTGCATGTTCAAGCAATGAAATGAATTTAAATCCTTCTTCCTTTGCTTGTTTATTATCTAACGATATTAACTCAGTAGCAATTTGACGAGAAACTGATGTATCCTTACCATTCATTAATGTAGAAAGTAAAAAATGTGTTCTATGTTTTTTATTTTTCTCGTTGGCTAAATACATCCCAGCAAGTACAACTCGTTTTGCATTAATACTATCTTCAGGTGAAGGACCTCGGTATACCCATGTGGTGTTGATTTTCCCTACTTCTTTTTTATGTGAAAATGTTTGCTTTGAGTAATCAACTTTGGGGTACTTATGTAATTCTTTGAAGTAAATCATATCCAGAAACTCATAATAATCATCAATACTGTTTGAATCAGGATATTTCCGAATAAGATAATTTAAAATCGGTTCAGCATCTTCAGGAGAATCTAAATTAAGAAAAGTTTTCACCTTCCAATGCAATTCATCTTCCGAGTACTTATCATATTCAGATTGATAAATAAAAAACGAAATAGCAATAATTGAAATGAAGATTCTTATCATATGTCCTCCAAAGCTTATTCAATAAAGGAAAAATTGTATTTTGAGGGGAACACCATCTTTACTTTGCTGATTATGATCTATGACTTCAGAGATTAGACCATTAGAATTTCTGAATGCATCATAAAAAGCAGTATCACTTCCAGTACTATAACCAAATCGATAAGACACTGGATCAGCAACCGCCACAGGATTTTGAACTGACATCAAACCTACAGCCATTCCTAGTGCAGCATTATCGACCTCAGGAGTTATAGCAATTCCATTTGATTTCATTTTTTCGATAATGCGTTCTTTTACCATATCTATAATTTTATCTCTTTCGTATGTATTATTATTCAATCCGCGAGCATACTTAATAAGATCGTAAAGATCTGATGCGTACGGTGTGTTTCTTACTATATCCAAAGCCATTGTTCTAAATTCCCGATTCAGTGATGTGTAAATCGCCTTCGGATCACGTGGGTGATATTGAATTGTATTCGTTCCATAACAATAGATTCCATAATAACCTTCGGGAACCAAACTTGTTGAAGTAACATCCATACCCTCAACAAGCATTGGATTATCCTCATCTCCGGGCGGTTTAGGATTATCAACATCTTGCCCTGACAAGCCCGTTGGATCAAGATAACGCAACGGATTATCGAAGCCATAACAATATGGACTATATTGAGGAGATAGTTCTTTAAGTCTATCTGGATTAAGAAATCTTCCAATATTTGAATCAAACGGTCGTGGTCCGAATAAGTATAATCCTGTTTCTGCATCTTGTTCTTTCCCAATAAACTTGTATCGCTCATCCGCCATCGCCATGTTCATACTGCGCATTGGCATTATTGAGCCGTACGGGTAATAGTCATTATAGCTAACTACTTTGCCATTCTTATTTATCGTCATTCTTATTGAACCGAGATGATCCTTGAGATAATAATAATGCATTGCACTTGTAATATGCCCTAAATGATCCAAGCCCCATATATAATATCTATTCGTTGTTGATGAAGTGCCGACGATGGTCTCCATTTCTGCATTGCCGCTCGCACCTTGAGTGTAGTAAGTTGTGTTTGTACCAACCTTTTTTGAAACACGTGTTTCATTCGCATCATAGATATAATCGTATCTGGTATTTCCTTTATATTCTGCTAACGGCATGTTGTTGCAATCGTATATCACAAAATTTATTCCAGCATTCGGATCGCTTGTCATAGAGCCGTTGCCATCATATCGATAAATAGAGATATTATTTTTTGCCGAGTCGTTGCCAAATATTAACAGCTTGTTTGTATTCGGAATGTATTGATTGTTAATCGGATTTCCAAGTCCGATATTATCGGTGCGGTTTATTTGCATTATGTTGCCGTTCGGATCGTAACTCATCCCTTCCCAGTATGCATCTGTACCAATAAACATACGGGCCATCGGGCTATACCAGTTGAACCAATTGTCCACCAATCGGTTGGCGCCATCGTAAAAATAATTGTATGCAACAACGTCGCTGCTGTCTACAACTTCGTCTCCATTCAGAAGGTATGTATCACTCTTATATACGCTGTCGTATCTATAAATTATACTGCTTATGTTTCCGTTGTATTGCGGCTGGTAACCGTACGGCGGAGCCATTCCTCCTCTGGATGAACCATCGTAAACTAATTGCATTGCAAACCTGTCGGCAATTGTTTTTTTCACTTTTTGTGTCTCTGGAACTTTGCCGGGCAGATATTCCTCTGCAACCTGAGGACTAACGCTCTTCGCATTACTACGTTTTACATTTTTCATTATACTTGGAATTTTTGTCCCTGTTTTTGCAGGCTGTATAGATGAAGAACCATCGCTGCCTGGGTCAGAACCATTCGGGTTCGGGTCGTTGATGTACTCAAGCCAATCCCGCTCGTTGTATCGGTAATCCATTCCCTGCACGCCGCCAAGCACCGTACGTTTTACTTTTCCAGATGCAAAATATTCATAAGTCGCTTCTGTTTGTGTTGCACCAAAATGCGATTTAACCGTGTCAAGCCTTCCAAGATCATCATAACAGTAGTAAAATGCTCCCATATATCCTGTGTACGGATTCATATTTATAAGTTGTTTCTGAAGCACATTCCCCTGCCGATCATAAGTATACAATATTTTTACAGGGAACATGCCGTTAGTCGAATGCGCAATCCACTCCACCCGTCCGTATGAATCGTAAGAATAATACGTCTGCTCTGCCAGTAAACCGAAGCGATACGATTTCGCGGCAACAAGTTTGCCGGCAAGGTTGCTCGCGCCGGATGCAAGCGGATCGGCGCTTAACGTGTCGTAAACAAATTGTTTTACCGGATATGTATTTGATTAGGGGAAAGTAAGTGATTCCGCATTTTGTTGTGTGAAGTGATTTGAATTATCTTGCGCATCATATTCTCCCTCTTCAATGAGCCTGTTGAGTCCGTCGTATTTACGGTAAACGAATTCATGACCGCATGTAGATGTTAATGTGATAAACCATTTCGAATGAGTAGAATCTAGGGTTGTCGTGTTGCGTGTGAATGAGATATAATAACTCCCTTTTGGTAAATAAAATGATGTTGAATATGGATTGAGATCGGTTAACATTCCCGAATACAAAATTGTTTTTAATCCGTCAAGCGTTCTAAGATAATATTTTATAGTATCAAGGTGTGCCTGTCGAAGACTAAAATGTACCCATCCCGGCCGTGTTAACGCTGGCAGTGTATCGGATTTCGACGTTGGGAAATTGGGTACAAGCTTCTTGCCGCTCTTTTTATTGTGATAAAAATATTTTATGGGACACAAACTTCGCCGCTAGCTACTCTTTATAAACCAAAGCTATACGGGATTAACCTGTCCCTGTTAGTGAAGAATATAGTGGCTCCCCGACATCGTGATATAGGATTTAATTTATCTAACTTCACTCCACAAAAACATCCAATCCTTCTTTTTGAACACCATCTGTTGTTATACGTTTTAGTCCCTGCGTCTCTATATCATAGGACATGATATCATACGTGTAATATTTGGTTCCTTTTGCATAATTCATGTTGGTTTTAACAGCTTCAAACACAAATGTAGTATTAGTTATTTGAAAAGCTCGGCGAATACCTATCTTTAATTCTTTTGGAAGAGTGAATATCGTTCTTAATTGCTTTCCTTCGTAATCATACTCATAAAGTGTTGAATCATACGCGAGTAAAACTTTCCGACCATTTTTCGACCATCCACCTATATCAAATCTTTTGTCGGCAATAAATATCTCACTCGAATCCTTAAAATTAATTATTTCTGTTTTTTGGTAACCTTTTTGTTCGTCATAATGTATCGAAAAGGTAATCAGTTTACTCGCCGGTGAAATGCTCATTCCATCTATGAAAAGAATATTATGAATCTCTTTTAATGTGGAAATTAAAGATTTTGATGGCTTTAACCTCATAATTTTATTTTCTGTAATATATGTCAATGTGGTATCAGAATCCCACTGGAGATATATATAATCATCATGATGCCCTTTGATCTTTACACGCTCGATTCTGAGGCTGTCTATAATAAAATTATAGATACCATATGGTCCATTAATGCCAATTATGATTCTATCCAATTCATTCTTAGGTCGATTCGAAAGAAATGTAATTTTCTTTCCGTCAATTGACCACGTTGGCTGCAAATCGTAAAAAAGATCATTTGTAACATAATATTTCTTCTGTGTGTCAAGATCGATTACGACAACATCGCCAAACTCACCGCTTTGAAGTCCGTCTTTTTCGTTGCGTGCCTCAACATATACTGCTCTGTGCTTAGCGTGGAGGACATCTGGATCTGATTTCCTTAATTGACAGTGAGTATTAGATACCAGTGAGAGAATAAGTATGTTTAAAATGATTACTTTTGATTTATAATAAAAATTATTCTTCAGCATTGTACAATTCCTCTCGATCCCGAGCATCCTCAGGATTATTATTTTCCCATCTATCTTTTAATCGATTAAAATAAAATCCAATATTTATCTCAACATCTTTGCCCCACTTTTCTTTCAACTTCGGATTTAGCAGGTGATGTCCCGAAGTTAGTTGAAAATAGCGCTTGAAAAAAATACAGGCGATAGTTAATCTGAGGTGAGAAAATAACGATTCAAATTATTAAACACCAAAGAAAGGACTATCGCCATGCACAAGATCAAAGTAGCAAAAGCGAATGAAGTAATCAACAGTACGAGCGGAAAACATTTTGAGAAGTTGGAAGAAAAGATCGTTGACACAGTGAAAGAAGTTTTGTTGGGATTAAAAGAATCGCTCTCGGAAGAAATGGAAGGCATCTCCTTACAAGTGATGGAGACGATCATGGAAGAAGAAGTCAAATCACTTGCAGGCGAACGATATAAACATTTACCTGATCGGCAGTGCACACGACATGGAACAAATCCAGGATCGGTGATCGTAAATGGAAAGAGGAAAAAAATATTTGTCACCCGAGTTGTGGATGTTGAGAACAAGCATGCGTGGAGTTTGAAGACGTACGGATTATTTAGTAAGTCTGCAGAATTAATTCAGAGGACATATCGAGATTTGATTCGAGGCATTAGCACACGAAGGTATGAAGAAGGAGTGAGTAAATTTCTAGAAGGGTATGGAACGAGTTCGAGCAGTGTAAGCAGAAGAATGATTGCAGCAACGGCTCAAAAGATAAAAGAAATGTTTGAACGACGGCTGGAAGAATTAGAGTTGGCAGTGTTGATGATCGATGGAATACACATTGGTGATTATACAGTAGTGATCGCGTTAGGAATTGATACTAAAGGGATTAAGCATGTTCTTGGGGTATGGGAGGGATCGGCAGAAAATACGACGATAGCGAAAGGTTTGTTGGAAAATTTGATAGATCGTGGATTACACACAGAGCAATTATATTTGGTAGTGATGGACGGATCGAAAGCCTTGCGGCGAGCTGTCATTGATATACTTGGAACAGACACACATGTCCAACGCTGCACAGTTCACAAGAAACGTAATGTGTTAAGTTATCTTCCAAAAAATCTTCAGGGAGTTGTCAGCAGAAGAATGACGGAAGCATATTCGATGAACGATGCAGTGAAAGCAAAAGAACGGCTGCTATCAATTGCGCAGGACTTGGAGCAAGAGCATTCGTCGGCTGCAAAAAGTTTACGTGAAGGATTGGATGAAACGTTGACGCTGCATCGACTTAATCTTCCTCTTGCTCTGCGCAAATCATTGCAATCGACAAATCTGATCGAGTCGCTCAATTCAGTTGTTCGACAGAAAGAGAGGAATGTAAAATATTGGAAGACTGAAGAACAAGTTACACGCTGGGTTTGTGCTGGAGTGTTGGAAGCTGAAAAAGGATTTAGAAGAATAAAAGGTTACGGTGCATTACCAATATTAATTGACGCGTTGAATAAAAATAAAAAACAAAATTTGCTTGTCGCATAAAAAATATTTATGTTGACAACAACCTCAAATTTCTATCGCTGAATTTCAACTAAGAGTGGGACATTCTCATTTAGCATAATCAATGTACCATCCGCTGATTCATCAGGTGTTACATTTCCATTCTTATCCATAGTTGCTTTAAGAAAGAAGGTCACACCTTCAACCTTTTCGCTGGTAGCCATTTCAAATATTGTTTCATCACCCTTTAAAGCAGACATTTGTTCAGACGATATTCCTTCATTGTTATTTCTTAAATTGTCAAGTGTATTCGCGGTCTCATTTAAATAACGAGCTGCACCTCCAGAAATAATATCTCCAGCGAGAAACCATGCAGTCTTCCCGATCTCTGCAGACGTCAATCTAAAGGATGGATCATTTCTAATGATACGATCACCAATATAACAATAGCCTATGAATGGAATCGCTTCATGCATGAGTTGGTTCTCTGCTCCCGCTATTGTCCATTGGCGAGCGCAGTATATATCATTTATTACGAATCTTATGTATTTCCCATTTGGGTCTATTGAATTGATTGGATTGTTTCCAGAATAGCAATATGGGCTGAGTCTTGGATACTTCTCTTTGAAAACATCCGCGCTCGTCCATTGCCCTCTCAATGCGTCATAATATCTCGCACCAAAATAATCATAGCCAGTCTCCGCATCTTGTTCCTTTCCATTAAACTTATACCTCTCATCCGCCATCGCCATGTTCATACTGCGCATAGGCATTATTGAGCCGTACGGGTAATAGTCATTATAGCTAACTACTTTGCCATTCTTATTTATCGTCATTCTTATTGAACCGAGATGATCCTTGAGATAATAATAATGCATTGCACTTGTAATATGCCCTAAATGATCCAAGCCCCATATATAATATCTATTCGTCGTTGATGAAGTGCCGATAATTGTCTCCATCTCCGCATTACCGCTTACGCCATGAGTATAATATGTCGTATTCTTGCCGATTGTCTTTGAAATACGTGTTCCATTCGCATCATAGGTATAATCGTATCTGGTATTTCCTTTATACTCTGCTAATGGCATGTTGTTGCAATCGTATATCACAAAATTAATACCGCCGTATGTTCTCTTTCATTATTTCAAGAACGATGTATCCTTTATTAAGCGTGCCTCATACTCTTCACTTTGTCCTAACTCGGCAATAAAATATGTTTCATCAGGAGAGAGAATTGGAAATATTAAATCATGATAGCCTTGTAAAGATTTTAATTCTTTCGTTGAGAATTGATAAGTAGCTAAACCTCCTTTATCGTTTATTGAAAAAAATAAGAACCGTTTATCTCTTGTAATATTTAATCTACTTTCACCTAACAGAACCGGCATTCCTTCATTATTTCGAATTTTCTCCCACTTAAGAGTGTTGAGGTTTAATGATACCAAAATACTTTCATCATTGAAGAGTAACGTCTCATTATTATAAAATGTTATATCAAAAATAAAAGCACCACTCCTCTTAAAGTTATACCTTCTCAATTTTCCTATATCTATCTTAAAAAGATCAACAGACATTCCTACATGATCTCCTTCGATGTCACCAAGATTTTCAATAATTGCAAGAGTGCGGGTAGTTCGATCATATGTTAAACATTTGGGATGAATACCCTTCAAATCTTTTAGTGATTTCTCTGAACCTGAGATTATATTAATAAGCAATTGATTTTTATTACTCATAAATCCAATAAATTCAGAATCGCTTATAAAGATCGCCTCAGAAAGATGTTCGTTTCCCAGATTTTTGGTGTAGCATGTTGACATTGAAGATTCATTCCACACATGAATTACATCTTCTTTTTGTCTCTCTAAGGTCAATATTTTTTTTGAATCAGGAGAAATGTCTAAAACATTTTCATTGAAACTTTCCTGCTTTCCATTAAATTCAAGAAAACAAACTATAAGATTGATAAAAAAAATAATATTCATTCGAACCTCCTTATAAATTATTATCTACCATATCCATTCATCATTACATTTGTTATTACTTGCATTAGAGATGGTTGCTGAAGAATACTACTTGATGTTGATTGTGCTACTCCTCCAGATGGCCTTGGAATAAAGCCATTATAATGATAATATGTAGGAGAATTAGAAAATGATGCTGATATTTTCCCTCGTTCTTCCCATGATTCTCGTAACGCATATCCTGAACTACCCAGTGCAACTGGATTATTGCCTTTCAAGTCTTTAATTGTTGTAGGCTGACTTTTCCCAGCACCTATAAGGTCAATATGACCGTGATTTTTTCCTCTTTCAACTGCAACGGTAACTCCACCATTGCTTCCTTCTTGCATTGCACTTTTAGCATCAGTTTTAGTAAAATTTTCAGAGGCTTCAATATTATCTATCGCACCATTAGCCCCAGTTCCATTAATAAGAGCTGACAAAATCTCATCTGGAACCGTAGCACCTTGAAGTGATAAATATTGTGTAAGGGCTTTAACTACCAGTTTTAGACATACAAGATGATCATTTTTGTTATTATTATGAGTGGTACTAAGCGCTTCATTTAGCTGCTGAGCTTGCGTTGAATCCATCCCTGTCGGATCAAGATAAGATATTGGATTATCACCAGCATAAGCATACGGGCTTAATCCAGGATAGGATATCGAATGTGGATCAATAGTCAATAAACGGCATTCCAAGCCATCATATCCTCGCACTCCAAACCAATCATAGCCCGTCTCTGCGTCCTGCTCTTTCCCAATAAATTTATATCGCTCATCAGCCATTGCAATATTTTTAGATCGCATAGGCATAATAGAACCATACGGGTAATAATCGTTATAGCTCACTACTTTACCATTTTTATTTATTGTCATTCGGATACTGCCAAGATGGTCCTTAAGATAGTAATAATGCATTGCACTTGTTATATGTCCAAGATGATCTAATCCCCAAATGTAGTAGCGACTCGTCGTCGATGCTCCTACAATAGTCTCCATCTCACTATTACCAGTCACGCCTGTAGTATAATAAGTGTTATTTTTTCCTACAGTTTTTGATATACGCGTGCCATTAGCATCATAAGTGTATTCTAACTTCTGATTTCCTTTGTATTCAATCAATGGCATGTTATTGCAATCATAAATTACAAAGTTTATACCGGCATTCGGATCGCTTGTCATAGAACCATTGCCGTCGTATCGATAAATAGAGATATTGCTTTGCGCCGAGCCGTTGCCAAAAATCAACAGCTTGTTTGTGTTCGGAATGTATTGAAAAATTATTTTTAAACTTTGGCTCACTCTCCATTAAAACGAGGAAAGTTAAGTATAAATCATTTTAAGTTCAGTATGTTAATAATATTTTCGTCAAATGGTTTATCTGAATGAATTGTGATTGTATAAAAACTATTGTTAGCTTTATACATTAAAAACAACGTCGGAATAAATTCACGAGTATATTCTTCTAAGGCTATAATTTCCCCTTCGCCGTTTTCAAACGCCATCCTACTAACAGAACCATAAAAACCACGATAGTTAGCCTTTTCGAAGGTTCTAATACTTTTCGAATTATTATCTAAATCAATAACTATCGTATCTTTTAAAAAAGGACCAAATTTTACTTGTGTTTCGATTCCGCTTCCCACATCTAATATTTCTCCTGGTTTTAACTTTACGTGTCCAAGCATAATATTCTTTTTAATAACTATTTTATTTATATCGACATCATGAAGAGCCTTAATTTCCCATATTGAAATGAAATAATGATGTTTATAAATATATGTATATATTTTGTCGGTCTTTCTGACACTTCCACAAACGGCTGTAGTATCTATATCTTTCTGTACTGAATCTGAAAAGATCCATAAGCATGCTTTGTAGTTGGAATTATCAAAATGATGAACATAAATCATAACATAAATAATATCATACCCAAAATAGCCAATAATTATAGCTATGGCTATAGATACTATTAATTTAATTTTCTTATTCATTTAACCCTCATCAGGGAACAATTGGTAATGGCCCTGGAAATGGCCCCGGAAGTGGACCTGGAGAAAGTTTTGGCGTAAATTCGATAATGGTTTTCTTCAATTCGTTTAAGAATTCTTGATTATTAAAATAAATAGTCACCCCGTATTGAGAAGTGAAAACTGATGGAGTTGACAAATCAATTAATAAATTTCCTTCATTATCCACCCCAATAGCCATGCGCGTTAAGTTAATTTTATTTTAGTAAAGATTTCAATTTTTTTAGGCGTTTTAGAACAAAAGTATTTCTATCCTGCACCACCCACTCAAAAGTTTCACT
Organism: Ignavibacteriota bacterium; assembly: GCA_963835935.1. Lineage (GTDB taxonomy): Bacteria > Bacteroidota > Ignavibacteria > UBA10030 > CAVZMI01 > CAWIHK01. The sequence continues at coordinate 778,761 of CAWIHK010000001.1, read as the reverse complement.
TTTTTCAATATTTGATGATTCTGCAAGAGCAGCAGGGAAATTGATGTAAAAGGACTTATTTGTTGGCCGTTCTACCTTCTGCATTTTTACCTTATACCCCATAATTCACATCTCCTGTATATGAGAATATAATTGATTATTATCATAAATACTTGTATGTTGTAATATAGTATATATACTATATACATACAAGGAGAAATACTCATGGAATCAATATCACTTCACAACTTATGTCCGGCATTATCCACCGAAGAAATTAAAAGAATAGCCCATGAATGTAGATTTTCAAAACGTGTGGAAAAAAAATTTTGCCCGAGAAATATCTCTCATTTCTTTGTCAAGAATCTATCAAAGGTACTGTGAGCTATAATGATTTAGCTTCTAAACTTTCTTGTGACACGAATTGCGATGCAAGTCGACAAGCATATTATTATAGGACTAAACAAGAAGCCGTGGAATTTTTTAAACAGATACTGGAGACGGTTATAAAACAAAAATATCACCTATCCGACATTTGTTACTTTCGATCTACTTTCAAACGGGTTCTCATACAGGATAGTACGATAATCCGGTTACCCTCAAAATTATATGAAATTTTCTCCGGAGTACGCAATGGAACTACGCATGTATGTAATGCCAGAATTCAAGGCGTATATGAGTTACTTTCCGGAAAATTCATTTCATTTTCGATTGATTCGTACAGTGAAAATGATGCAAAAGTTGCCCAAAAACTTGATGTGCAAGAAGGCGATTTGGTTTTACGAGACAGAGGATATTTTATTACTTCCTGCATTGAATCTATGAAAGAACAGGAAGCCGATTCAATAAGTCGCTACAAACATAAAATACGTTTCTATGATCCGAATACTTTGAAAGAGATTGATTTGTTGAAGCGATTGAAAAAAGAAGGATCATTGGACATTCGGGTAGTATCCGGTAATAATAAGAACGTTACCCTGCGTATTTTAGCCGCGCCAATCCCCGAAAACATTGCTAATGTCAGAAGGATGAAGACAAAAAAAGAAGCAAAAGGAAAATCATGTTCATACGATGTATTGCAATTACTGGGCTGGATCATTTTTCTCACCACCATTACTGATGAATCTCTTACCATTCAACAGGTATCTCGGCTGTACGCATTACGGTGGAGAATAGAGTGTATATTTAAAACGTGGAAGAGTGAATTTAGCTTCGATAGAATTCACACCGTATCAGATACTCAATTGCGAGTATTGTTGTATGCGCGTCTTATTATGATAACATTGCTTTATGAATATGTTTACAAACCACTGGAAATATCGATCATGGCAATGTACGGCAAACAACTCAGTCTCATGAAATTCATGAGGTATATAAACCGCAACCTTTTTTATGTTGTTCAGCAATTATCGGTGTTCCCTATGTGTGAAGCAGCTGTTTTTAAAATCATTCGCTACTGCTCATACGAAAAAAGAAAAAGAAAAAACTTTATCGATTTGATGAGTTCTTTAGACTTATCTTAACGCGCATGCCCAATAGCAAATAATTTATTACCATTTGTCACTGTCACAGTTCCATCAACATTAACAGTAATGGTCCAACTTCCCATCTTAAAAGATGTACTTTGGGGCTTAAGGGTTTGCTGGTTATAAGTATTTACAATCGGACCCTTACCTTTGTGAGCTTCTTCTTTTGAATAGACTTCTATTTTTTCAAATGACCGCGTGCTTATATCTATTGTACGTTTATAGACTACAGAATTATCATTACAACCATCCCCAGTAGAATTTGTAGAATTACTACCATTATTAAGCTTCGTTGAAGTCACAGTCACTCCGTCTACTAAATATGAATTATTAGCCTGCGCATAATTGCTATCATCTTTTGCATCTAATCCACTCGGATCCAAAAATCGCACAGGATTATTGAGTGCATACACATATGGACTTTGAAATGGATTTAACTCGCTCAATTCATCTGGCCGACCAAACATGCCCGTCAATGAACAATAATATCTATTATCGAAGTAACCATAGCCGGTCTCCGCGTCTTGCTCCTTGCCAATAAACTTATATCGCTCATCCGCCATTGCCATGTTCATACTGCGCATCGGCATTATAGAGCCGTACGGATAATAATCGTTATAGCTAACTACTTTGCCGTTCTTATTTACTGTCATCCTTATAGAGCCTAAATGATCTTTGAGATAATAGTAGTGCATTGCACTCGTAATATGACCGAGATGGTCTAATCCCCAAATATAATAACGACTCGTCGTTGATGAAGTGCCGATAATTGTCTCCATCTCCGCATTACCGCTTACGCCATGAGTATAATATGTCGTATTCTTGCCGATTGTCTTTGAAATACGTGTTCCATTCGCATCATAAGTATAATCGTATCTGGTATTTCCTTTATATTCTGCTAGCGGCATATTATTGCAATCATAAATTGCAAAATTTATACCGGCGTTCGGGTCGCTTGTCATGCTGCCATTGCCATCATAGCGATAAATAGAGATATTGCTTTGCGCCGAGCCGTTTCCGAAAATCAACAGCTTGTTCGTGTTCGGAATGTATTTTCATCTGGTCCGCTTGATTGCACGAATTATAATTCAAGTATTGTTAATTTATAATCACTAAGATAGGCTTCTCGCCCTTGTGCTTTTCTTTCAAATATCGTGATATTCTTGTTCTCCCATCTTTCCGCCATATCGGTATTCGCCTTGTATTTATCATCCTTTTCAAATTCCTTTATGAGTCTAAAATACTTCATAGTTTCATCAATCTTGTCAATCTGGAAGAAGCAGTCAGCAATTAAAAGACAAAAATTAGCACGTTCTCTGCTGTCAGTCGAATCCATTTTGATGGCTTCATCGTACAAGGTGATCGCTTTAGAGAAGTCTTTGTCTAAATAAGCATACGATGCCAAAAAACGTCTGCTGTCAATTTGAACTCGTAGATTGTTAGATTTAGTCAATTCTTCAGCCACCTTGATGTGCTTAATTTTATCTTTTTTCGTATATAGCCACAAAAGTTTCCAAAGAAAATATTCTCTGTATTTAGTGAAAGAAGTATCTGATAGATATTTCTCGGCTAATGCTATCTTCTTGGGTTCTACTGGGTTTATTGGCGCCTCTTCATCAGCAAATGTTATTACGAATGTTCCATGTGGATACTTCTTTTGCGGCAGTTCGGGCTTATTTTTTCCAGTACTGTTGATTTCAGAAATCTTTATTAATGTCTCATAGTCATAATAGTAATATTCTTCAATGTGTTTAGAATGACTATAAGTGTTGATTAGTTCAGAATAGTGTTCTTCTGCTTTCTGATAGTCTCTTTTCTGGTAACTTAAATTTGCGTCATTGAAAAGAATTTGCTCGTCCTGTGCATACGAAACTGCGCACATGAATACGAATAGAAAAATTATCTTTTTCATCTGGTCCGCTTGAATGCGTAAATTTTTATTCAAGTATTATCAATCTACAATTACCAAAATAGGCTTCTGAACTCTTGGTTTTTCTCTCAGATATTTTGAAATCTTTTTCTCCCACCTTTGTGCCATGTCCGTGCTAGCTTTCCATTTATCGCCCTTTTCAAATTCCTTGGCATATTTTAAATACTTCATAGTTTCATCAATTTTGTCGATCTGGAAGTAACAGTCAGCGAGTAAAAGACAAAAACTTGCTCGTTCTCTGTGTTCAGTCGAGTCTATGGCTATAATTTGCTTATATAACTCAATGGCTTTTTCGTAAACTCTGTCCACATACGCGTACAAAGCCAGGATACGTTTGCTGTCAACTTGTTCTCGTAAATTATCATACATAGACAATTCTTCAGCAACTTTGATATGCTTTGCTTTTTTTTCTTTTGTGTATAGCCATAAAAGACTCCAAAGAAAATTTTCCCGATATTTAGTGAAAGTAGTGTCGGAAAGATATTTCTCAGCCAAAACAATTCGTTTCGGCGCCTCTGGATTTATATGGCCATCAGGCTCGAGAAAAGTTACATCAAGAGTCCCATGTGGGTAAGTCTTTGAAGGTGGCCTGTATGCACTCCTCCCGGTGGTGTCTGTTTTTGCTATCTTAATTAAGACCTCGTTATCATAGTAATAATAGTCTTCAATTTGCTTTGAATTATTATATTCTTTGATAAGTTCAGAAAAGTATTTTTCTGACTCCCGATAGTCTTTTTCACGGTAGAAAAAAATTGCGTTGGCGAAAAGACTATGTTCATCTTGTGCTATTAAAGGAGCACATAAAAGCAGAATCAAAAATGTTATTTTTTTCATGTTCTTATTTTCCTTTTTTCTAATCTATCTTGTGAACAATAAATGCCCTGTAGGATCTCCCGTACTATCTTTTTGAATAACCTCCATGATATAATTACTATGCTTAAAATCATAGAAGATTGTATCGGCATTTTTATGAAGATGTGCATTGATTATGTCAGGCGGACCGATTAGATTATTCGAAGACACAAATGATGTAGCAAGAGATATCACGTACTGCGTGATCAACCCTTGAACCTCGGGAGTAATTGCAACTCCATTCTGGCTAAAGTCCCCGGTAATCTTGTCGATAGCCTCTTGCAGTTTGTCAGTCGCCCGGTCTCCAAGTTGATTTGCTATGCCCTTGAATGGGTCTAACAAGTCATGTATTTCTGCTCCGGGAATACTAGTTATAATGCTTTTTATAAGATCTCTTACTGATTGCTTCTCAGCTTCACTCTGCAATTGATTCCTCAAGTTTTGGTTTGCCAATGCGTAGGTGACAGAATTTGAGGCTATATTATTGGAAATAGGTAACCACATATCAGGATCGTAAAGTCTGTTTGCTGTGATAAGCACTTCTGCTACAGTATCGCCTGGCGCCATTCCACCTGCGTCCAAAAATCTTATCGGATTATTCAATGAATAACTATAAGAACTCTGTCCAGGAAATAATGCTTGAAGTGGATCTGGCGTTAAAAATCTTCCAATGAACGAATCGAATGGTCTCGGTCCAAGCATATAATACCCTGTTTCTGCATCTTGCTCCTTACCAATGAATTTATATCTCTCATCCGCCATTGCCATATTCATACTGCGTCCCGGCATCACAAGCCCAAATGGGTAATAATCATCATAAGCCTTCACCTTGCCGTTCTTATCAATTATCATTCTCACCGATCCTAAGTGATCTTTGATATAATAATATCGAGCACTACTTTGTATCAGACCTAAATGATCCAAGCCCCATATATAATATCTGTTCGTTGTAGATGAACTACCAACGATGGTCTCCATCTCGCTATTGCCGCTTGCACCGTGAGTGTAATAGGTTGTGTTATTACCCACAGTTTTAGAAATACGTGTACCGCTTGCATGAGAATGTCCCACTCTTAGTTGAAATTCAGCGATAGAAATTTGAGGTTGTTGTCAACATAAATATTTTTTATGCGACAAGCAAATTTTGTTTTTTATTTTTATTCAACGCGTCAATTAATATTGGTAATGCACCGTAACCTTTTATTCTTCTAAATCCTTTTTCAGCTTCCAACACTCCAGCACAAACCCAGCGTGTAACTTGTTCTTCAGTCTTCCAATATTTTACATTCCTCTCTTTCTGTCGAACAACTGAATTGAGCGACTCGATCAGATTTGTCGATTGCAATGATTTGCGCAGAGCAAGAGGAAGATTAAGTCGATGCAGCGTCAACGTTTCATCCAATCCTTCACGTAAACTTTTTGCAGCCGACGAATGCTCTTGCTCCAAGTCCTGCGCAATTGATAGCAGCCGTTCTTTTGCTTTCACTGCATCGTTCATCGAATATGCTTCCGTCATTCTTCTGCTGACAACTCCCTGAAGATTTTTTGGAAGATAACTTAACACATTACGTTTCTTGTGAACTGTGCAGCGTTGGACATGTGTGTCTGTTCCAAGTATATCAATGACAGCTCGCCGCAAGGCTTTCGATCCGTCCATCACTACCAAATATAATTGCTCTGTGTGTAATCCACGATCTATCAAATTTTCCAACAAACCTTTCGCTATCGTCGTATTTTCTGCCGATCCCTCCCATACCCCAAGAACATGCTTAATCCCTTTAGTATCAATTCCTAACGCGATCACTACTGTATAATCACCAATGTGTATTCCATCGATCATCAACACTGCCAACTCTAATTCTTCCAGCCGTCGTTCAAACATTTCTTTTATCTTTTGAGCCGTTGCTGCAATCATTCTTCTGCTTACACTGCTCGAACTCGTTCCATACCCTTCTAGAAATTTACTCACTCCTTCTTCATACCTTCGTGTGCTAATGCCTCGAATCAAATCTCGATATGTCCTCTGAATTAATTCTGCAGACTTACTAAATAATCCGTACGTCTTCAAACTCCACGCATGCTTGTTCTCAACATCCACAACTCGGGTGACAAATATTTTTTTCCTCTTTCCATTTACGATCACCGATCCTGGATTTGTTCCATGTCGTGTGCACTGCCGATCAGGTAAATGTTTATATCGTTCGCCTGCAAGTGATTTGACTTCTTCTTCCATGATCGTCTCCATCACTTGTAAGGAGATGCCTTCCATTTCTTCCGAGAGCGATTCTTTTAATCCCAACAAAACTTCTTTCACTGTGTCAACGATCTTTTCTTCCAACTTCTCAAAATGTTTTCCGCTCGTACTGTTGATTACTTCATTCGCTTTTGCTACTTTGATCTTGTGCATGGCGATAGTCCTTTCTTTGGTGTTTAATAATTTGAATCGTTATTTTCTCACCTCAGATTAACTATCGCCTGTATTTTTTTCAAGCGCTATTTTCAACTAACTTCGGGACATCACCGCTTGCATCGTACGTGTACTCAAGTTTTTTATTCCCATTGTACTCTACTAAGGGCATGTTATTGCAATCATAAATTACGAAGTTAATGCCCGCGTTCGGGTCGCTTGTCATAGAGCCGTTACCATCATAGCGATAAATCGAGATATTGCTCTGCGCCGAGCCGTTTCCGAAAATCAACAGCTTGTTCGTGTTTAGATTATATTGATGTGGATCTCTCGGATCAAGGTGCGGTTCCTCCTAACCGTCCCAACATTATTTCATTCCAAAGAGGAATCGAAAATAGCTAAATCAGAAATTCTTTGTTTGACGTTGGCTACTCATTGATTCGAATTGGATAAAATATTTTATATTCTCTTTTTCCGAATGTTTGTATGAATTCCTTAGGAAAGTTAGGATTTTTTACGAGTTTGATTTCCTTGACGTAATGATCTAACCAATCCTTGTATCTTTCCATGATCTCAAAGTCTTTCTTACAACCATATCGATATTCAATGTTTATTTTTTTCTCATCACTAATCATAAAAAACATAGGGATATATGAACGAATAACTCCAGATGAATCCACGTTCAAAGATATTACCAAATTTCCTTTTATATTTTTCCCGCCCAAAGAATCAGGCAGAGGAAATTTAGAACTTTTGAAAAGAAATGGATTTCCAGTAAAGCTTTCTCTTACTTCTTCTGAATCAGTTTGAGCCGCAACTTTAAGTATGGAAAATATACTTAATACTATAAATGCTAAAATTCTCATTTTATGCCCTCCTTATCTTAAAAGTGGGTAGAATTGTTTTATTAAATATTTTTCTTCTGGGCGAACTATTTTAAAATTTTGATAAGCTCCTTTATAGTTCGCTAAACTCTCAGACTTGAATCTTTTTATTGCCTGCTTAAATTGACTCATGTTAAATTTATTAGCAGTTAAAAGGGATGTCATAGCATTTTCATATATAGTTCCTGTTCTAGAAAATGGTTGCGGACTCACACCAAGTCTTAACGAAACTGCCGCACCGTATAAATAAGATTGAACTTCATTGGTAACGCTTGATCTTCCAGACCCTTGATCAAATCTATATGCATGGAAAGATTCATGAGCGATTTCCTCAATATTACCTGTCGAATTTTCGGCTAATGTTATAGTTCCTCCTAAGCCATTTTTATCCGCTCTGAATTCTCCAGAAGATCCACTACCAACAGTATAATTATAATTTCCTTTTGAAGAAATTAAAATTGATAATGCTTGTTCACCAATATCCACGGAATATATTGAATTCAAAGTGGAAATTATCGAGCTTATACTAGAATTAGTACCATCATATTTCATCCCAGCTATATATTGAATTCGTTCACTTCCGATACAGACCCAAATAGTATCACCTTCGGGATCAAGGTTATTAATAGGATTATTTAAACAATAGTTATAGCCGTTCCAATTTGGATATTTTTTCCCCATGGGATCTAACATCAACCAACGACCTAACAAAGCATTATAATACCTCGCCCCGTAATATTCATACCCCGTCTCAACATCAAGTTCTTTTCCATTAAACTTATATCTCTCATCCGCCATCGCCATGTTGAGACTGCGTCCCGGCATCACAAGCCCATATGGATAATAATCATCATACGCCTTCAATTTTCCATTCTTATCAATTATCATTCGCACCGAGCCTAAGTGATCCTTGAGATAATAATAATGTGCACTACTTTGGATAAGCCCTAAATGATCTATGCCCCAAATATAAAATCAATTTGTTGGTAAATCGATTACAATCGTTTCCATTTAAATTTGGGTCTATGGATAATCTCATCATTCCGTTTCTATTCGTATCGGTCCAAGAATTAACCTTTTCAATTTTTGTTCAAATTGTATTGCTTTATCTTCAGCAAAACCGTTTCCACTTAAATAACTGAAATTGATATCTTTGAAAAATCCATCATCGATATAATATCCTATATAGATAAGAATATAACGCGACGTCTCACTCGCATAATCACCGGTGGATGTGAGCGAATAAGCTTTTTCTTTTTCTCTTTTTGAAAGAGTATCAATTGCAATTTTGTAATCAAAGTCATAGGATTGTTTAGGTGAAATAGATATCAAAGAAATCGGTTGAACATGCCCAAGTTCAACATACCAAAACCCCCCATTGTCAATAATATACCAACCAACTGAGTCTGGTCTGAGAAATTGTCGCGGTTTAAATATTACAACCGAGCGCGCGCTATCTTCATTATTGATTAGGAAATGTATATTCAAAGTTTCATGCTTGGTTAATCGAACATGATCAACGTGAAGATTGAATGATATATTTTCCACACGTTCCATAAATGTTGCCGACACATTTTGTTGACCATGCATATTCTTTGCAATAAGAATTATTGCTATTACATAAAAATATTTCCGCATACTATGTCCTTTCTAATTATGGAACCATTTTCGGTGTCAGTTGATCTGTAGAATTACCGCCGAAACACGTTTTGTTAGCCGCATCATGCGCATCTAAATAATTATGACCATTCACTGTTCGTTCAATATTTTCAAGTAACTCATGCCCTACAATTTGGGATAATGGAACAAGCATTCCGTCATTGGCGTGGAACCAATCCACTCCATTAGAAACTCCTACATATCCGGAAAAGCCAGCGGGTATATGGCGAATTGATCCATGCATACTTGGATAAACACCTGCTTGAAGTCCCACATATCTATGGGTTGTTGATTCATTTATTACTGACCCCTCAAGTACCGGAGTGTTTGTTTTTTCATTTATTCCTTCACCAATTGATATGGCTCCTTTATCTGTGATCTCAAGCCCTATTTTTTCTTTAGCATCTACACCGACGATTATTTTGTCAATAAAATCATTACTTCCCTTTTCGTACCCTTCACGATTTACCATTACAAATCCATTAACTATTGATATTCGCTTCGCGTCCGACTTCGCCTGTTGTTGTAAAAGTGTAAGTGCGTTATTTGAGTTATTATTTAATACAGCTATCGAATCACCATTCTTGTCTATGTAACGGGATGGATTACAAGCTGCATATTGATAACCGGAGAGCGATGGAAATTTCGTATCGAATCTATCGACGGAATTGAATTGACATCTCAACGGATCATAGTATCGCTTTCCAAAGGCCAAATACCCAGTTTCTGTATCCTGTTCTTTGCCATTAAACTTAAATCTCTCATCAGCCATCGCCATGTTGAGACTGCGTCCCGGCATCACAAGCCCATAAGGATAATAGTCATCGAACGCTTTCACCTTGCCGTTCTTATCAATTATCATTCTCACCGATCCTAAGTGATCTTTGATATAATAATATCGAGCACTACTTTGGATTAGACCTATATGATCCAAGCCCCAAATGTAATATCTATTCGTTGTTGATGAAGTGCCGACGATGGTCTCCATTTCTGCATTGCCGCTCGCACCTTGAGTGTAGTAAGTTGTGTTTGTACCAACCTTTTTTGAAACACGTGTTTCATTTGCATCATACACATAATCGTATCTGGTATTCCCATTATACTCTACTAAGGGCATGTTATTGCAATCATAAATTGCAAAATTGATACCGGCGTTCGGATCGCTCGTCATACTCTCGTCATCGTCGTAGCGGCAGATCGAAATATCGCGTTACGAAGAATCGTTTTCGAAAATTAATAAAACATCTCAGTGTGGCTACAGTATCAAAATCACCTTTTTATTATTAATCTACTTTTGAGCCATATTGTAAGCGAGTACCATTGGATGACTCAATAGTAAGATTAATATCAACAAAAAATAAACTTAATATTTTATATTTTTTCCTGATTGTAACGACAAATTACAATTCATCGATTCTAAGAACTAACCAAAACTGGTTTGCCTTGATCGCTTTTGTGCTATCGATAATATATACATTTGGCAAAGAGTTTATTCTTTTCCCAACAGAATCCGATTTTTCCGATGATTGTGTAATTTTATTGATTCGCCTCGTTTGCTCGTACTTTTTTAATTCGAATCGATAAGATTTTCCGATTGAAATTTTCTTTGCAATATCGTCCCCGCCAGAAATTCTACTATCGAACAAAATTGCTATGCTATCCTTTGAATCAGCTAATTTTATCCAAGCAGGTTGTTTATATTTTATTTCTGCTTCACCCATCAAAGGTGTCGCCAATGCAAATGGTTCTATGTGGACTATGGTTGCGTTCACAGTTAATATCTCGTTTGAACATTGCATACTAATCAGACAGATAAAAAAAAGGATTGTATATTTCATCTTTTTGCCCTCACTGCTCCGAGTATAATATTAGAATTAAATGGTGTTGAATACGGTGACACTAAATAATAATATCGTGTTCCATAGTCGAGGTCATTAAAATAGAGTCTTCCATTCAAAGGACCTCTACCTTGATGGTATGAACTTGAAGAAGGATCGGAGAACGGACATGTTCGAAGTGACACCGGTTCGCCTGTTAATTTTTTCATGATTTGAGTCTCAAATTGCAAAGCTTTGTCGTGAGCAGCATAAAAATCTCCTGATGTCGCTCGCTCCATCATAATATGTCCCAGCAATGCTGCTTGCAATTCAGGAACATTTGAAATCGCAGAAAAGTCGCCCATATCTACTGCATTCTCAAATCCTGGTTTTGCAAGCCGTGCGTCAGCATCGAAGAATACATTATCACTCGCATTTATTGCATTGACATTAATTATATTAGAAGAACCTATCAGACTTTCGACTAAATCAGCCAATTCTGGAGAGATTAAATCAGATTGGACAGGACCTTCACCAATCACTAATGCTCCTGTTCCTAACTGCGAAAATATCAATCCTGTCCTTTGACCAAGTAAATTCATAAACGTCTGAGATTGCGAACCCGATACATAGATGCTATCTCCATTCATATCTATGAAAACACAAGGATTATTCCCTGCGTATGAATATGGGCTTCTCGATGGATCCTTCTCAGCAAATGGATCTCTCGAAAGCAATCTGCCACTAAAACTATCATACGATCTATCACCATTATGATCATATCCAGTTTCAGCATCTCTTTCATTTCCACAGAATTTATACCGCTCATCAGCCATTGCCATGTTCATACTGCGCATTGGCATAATCGAGCCATACGGATAATAATCGTTATAGCTAACCACTTTACCATTCTTGTTTATTGTCATGCGAATGCTGCCGAGATGATCTTTAAGATAATAATAACGTGCGCTACTTTGAATAAGCCCTAAATGATCCAGCCCCCAAATATAATACCGGTTCGTTGTCGATGAACTGCCAATGATAGTCTCCATCTCGCTGTTGCCGCTTACATGATAGCTATATATATGGCCGTAAAACCATTCTATGCTTTTGTTCGCAAGACTTCATTCTTTCAAATCAAATGTAAAATTCTTTTAGAGTAATACGAGCATTTATCCAATCATGATTGATGATATTTTGACACTCGATTTTTATTATATCCCTTTTAGTAGATAACCTGACCTCACTCATTTAAAAAGGAAAGATCTCTAATTATTTTATATGATTTCTTTTTATCTACGTGGTAATTTAGATTATGGAATTCGTAATTTAGAACAATAAGTAATGAATCGTTAGGAGCTAGTAGAGGGCCTACACAACCTCTTAATTTTTTTATCTCTACAAGCCTTTTATTATTAATGTTATACGTGTAGAATCTATCATCTAGGTTTGAGAATAATATTTTATTCCCATCCTTTGTGATAGCTATGTCAGCTCCACCTGATATTATCTTTTGCCCTTTATTGCTTAATAAAGTGGCCTTTTTTTTTGTATCGAATGTTATCATTTCCATTTTATTTTCAAAATTAAGAACCACCGAATCACCATTAAGAATTTCATAACTGCCTAGTTGAACATAATTATCATCAAGCGTGATGCGATCAGTTTTTGCTTTCTTTAAATCATATCGGCAAATATCGAATGAGGCTTCTGTTGAATCCATTTTTGTAAAATAGATTAGTCCCCTCTTGTGATCTATCTTAATATTTTCTCCATTAATTTTTGGAATCATTTCTTCTTTCGTACTTACATTGCCATAAATTTGTTGCACTTTGAGATTAAGATGCGATTTGAGAATGATTACCGAATCATTAATAAATTTTGCCTCAGTTGGTCTTTTATTATCAATCACTTGTCTAAATATTATTTTTAATGATTCTGGATCGAAAGTAAATAAATAATCGCTTACTTGATCCTTTCGTTCTATGGCTAAAATACTTTTAGAATCCGGAGAAATATCCAAGATATTAAGCCCCCAACTCGATAGATCTACTGTCGTCTGTGCACAGCAAATATTCTTAATAATTAATATCGTAAGAAATAGACCAAAATATTTTTTCATATTTTTACCCTCACTATTGATATTTTCAATTTTGCGCTCCAATTATGGATTAGGTCGTGGAGTAAATCCTTTATAAATGAAAAAGGTTGGCTGACAAGTTCCAAAAGACTTTGAAATAACGCCTCCATTAGTATCTGAATTTTTAGGGTCTGTCTTATCTTGCCAATCCAGCTTCAAGGAACACCATGAAGTTCCAAGACAAATTGCATTCTGTTCGCCGTAAGTACCAGAATATGGTCCAATACCAGCTCCAACAACATCAATATGACCACTTTCTCCGACTCCATAATAAGCGGCAATCACAAGCGCTCCATTCCCCGCCGCCTTAATTGCTGCATCAAGACCAGCATCCACAACCCAATTCCCTGATGTATTCATACTAGATATTGCGACATTTGCTTGTGCAGCATCACCCTTCTCATTTGCTAATAAATCAATAGGTACATTAAACTTCTGCTGTGAAGCATATTGCTCAACCGCATCAATTGTAATCTTAGAACATTTGTGTTCTTTAGTATCGTTATAATAGTCTTGATGTGTTTTTTCTAAAACTTTATTAAGTTGTTGTGCTTGAATTGAATCTTTTCCCGTTGGATCAACAAATGCAATCGGATTATCTCCACAATATATATATGGACTCAATTCTGGATGACTACCCGCGTGTAGATCAGAACTTGTAAACTCTCCCGTTAAAAAATTGTAAGGTCGTATTCCAAACCAACCATATCCTGTCTCAGCATCTAATTCATTACCTATGAATTTATACCGTTCATCCGCCATAGCCATATTTTTACTACGCATAGGCATGATTAAGCCGTACGGATAATAGTCATCGTAGCTAACTACTTTTCCATTTTTATTTACAGTCATCCGGATGCTTCCCAGATGATCTTTGAGATAATAATAATGCATTGCACTCGTAATATGCCCGAGATGATCCAGCCCCCAAATGTAATATCGACTTGTTGTCGACGCGCCCACAATTGTCTCCATCTCCGCATTGCCGCTTACGCCTTGAGTGTAATATGTCGTATTCTTGCCGACGGTCTTCGAGATTCGTGTGCCATTTGCATCATACACATAATCGTATCTGGTATTTCCTTTATATTCTGCTAATGGCATGTTATTGCAATCATAAATTACAAAGTTGATACCTGCATTTGGATCGCTCGTCATGCTGCCATTGCCATCATAGCGATAAATCGAGATATTGCTTTGCGCCGAGCCGTTTCCGAAAATCAACAGCTTGTTCGTGTTCGGAATGTATTGATTGTTGATCGGAGTTGCAATACCAGAGTTGGTGTTGCGAATGAGTTGTGTGATGTTGCCGTTTAGATCGTAACTCATCGCTTCACGATATGCACTTGTAGGAATAAAAGCATTGCTCCCCGGGCTATACCAGTTGAACGAATCGTCGATCAAACGGTTGGCACGATCGTATGTATAATTGTAGGCAACAACATCGCTGCTGTCCACAACCGATTCACTATCTGCATCGACATATGTACCTCTCTGGTATACGCTGTCGTATCTATAAATTATGCTGCTAATGTTGCCGTTGTACTGTGGTTGGTTGCCAGCCGGTGGAGACATTCCACCTTCGAATGCACCATCGTAAACTAATTGCATTGCAAACCGGTCGGCAATTGTTGGTTTCACTTTTTGTGCCGTTGGAATTTTACTAGGTATATATTCTTCTGCAACCCGAGGAATAGCGCTCTTCGTATTACTCCGTTTTACATTTTTCATTATACTTGGAATTTTTGTCCCTGTTTTTGCAGGCTGTACAGAGGCATGGCCATCATTTCCCGGGTCATAACCATTCGGGTTCGGGTCGTTGATGTACTCAAGCCAGTCGCGCTCGTTGTACCGGTAATCCATTCCCTGAACGCCGCCAAGTACCATGCGTTTTACTTTTCCCGATGCAAAATATTCATAAGTCGCATCAGGCGGGTTTTTACTAACTTGTGATCTAACCGTGTCTAACCTTCCAAAATCATCGTAAGAGTAGTAAAATGTTGGCAGCGGTCCTGCATACGGATTCATGTTCATAAGTACTTTCTTAAGCACGTTTCCCTGCCGGTCATAAGTATAAAATATTTTTACCGGGAACATCCCGTTAGTCGAGTGAGCAATCCATTCCGCCCGTCCGTAAGAATCGTACGAATAATACGTCTGCTCAACTAACGAACCGAAGCGGTACGATTTTGCGGCAACAAGTTTGCCGGCAAGGTTTCGTGCGCCGGATGCAAGCGGGTCGGCGCTTAAGGTGTCGTAAACAAATTGTTTTACCGGAACCGTATTTGCATCCGGAAATGTTATCGATTCTGCATTTTGCTGTGTGAAGTGGTTTACAGCATCCTGTGAATCGTATTCACCTTCTTCTATAAGCCGGTTGAGTCCGTCGTATTTATGGTAGACGAATTCATATCCCCCCGATGTTTTTATTGTGATATACCATTTTGATTTTGTAGAATCGATGCTCGTATTTCGTGAGAACGAAATATAATAATTGCCCTTCGGCAGAACCATCGAAGCGGCATACGGATTAGCATCCGTAATTGTGCCTTGAAACAAAATAGTTTTTAATCCATCCAACGTGCGGACGAAATATTTTACCGTATCGGCGGCACGAGCCTGCTGGATTGTAAGATAAACATAACCCGGGCGTGTGAGAGGAGGCAAGGTATCGAATTTCGCCGTTGGAAATGATGGAATAAGCTTCTTGCCGCTCTTTTTATATGTCAATTGGAATGTATCCATTAGGCTTACGTTATTCGCAATTCCGCGGTGATTTTCATCTTTAATCAGGCGGATGTTGTTGTTCTTATCGTATAAATATTCCATCTTGCCGGCGTCGGGCGATGTTTTCGATGCGAGCCGTTCCCTGAAATCGTAAGTGTATGTCGATGCGAAGTTCCCGCCGTTTGGAGGCGTCGATTTTAATAGTTTCCCGTTTGCGTCATACACAAACTTTGTGGTGAGTTTTAAGCTGTCGGCGTCGGTCACAGTCATTACAGTGTTGCCTAAAATATCTTGATACTGGATGTTTCTCACGCCGTTTTCGTTTGTGGTAATCGTCTTTGCCAATTGCTGAGGCTGATAGCCTGTGCTATCGTCGTCTGTATTGTAAGAATATTGATAACGAATAGGATTCGATTGGAATGCATCGCCAGGTGGATAAACCGCTGAAATTCGGTTTGTGGCATCATGAAGATATTCATAACTCGAATTAGGAGTCCAATCATTCTGCCATTCCTTGTAAACTTTAGAATTATAATAATAACTCGAACTGCCAATAGGATCGTAATCATAAGAAAAAGAAGCTGATGGATACAAACTCATTAATGTCGGCTTGCCGATCTTTGAATTCGATTTCATGGACAATATTGGCGCTTTATGAGGGTGTGCTGGCAATACATTACAAGCTTGTTCCTCTCTTGAATATGGTTTCACAGTTTGCATTACACGCCGCATATTGTCATAAAATGTATGCGTGATTATACTCGTATGCTCCCTGAATATATCCGGTTGATAAAGATATTGTTGTTGCTGGATTTTATCTCCCCAATCATCGAAGTAGAAGCAATAATGATTTATCTCTTTGTCGCTCCGATACAAATCGGCCATGACAAGATTAAACGTATCACTAATCCATTCAACCGCCCACTCATTATGATAAAAATAACCGTAGTCGCGCAACAGCTCGCCTGTCGGAGCAATTTGTTGTTTTAGTCTGCCGAAGTTATCGTACGAAAAATGGGTCGTGTTATTGTTTTCATCTGTCGTGCTGATAACATTTAGAGTATACGGATCATACGAAATCGTTGTGCACAGCGCGCCTTTCCTGTAAATCCGCAAATTATCGAACGCACAATCGATATTCGACGCGAATAAACCGAAATAAGTTCCCGTCGGAACAACTCCGTTATCCGTGTAATCAATTTCCAATTCACCATCGACATATATTTTAAAATTGTTGTTTTCAATTGAAATCTTTATCACTCGTGATGAATCTGGAGCGGATCCTAGAGTTGCCTGGATTAAAGTTCCGCCTGCTTTATCAAGCAGCACATGATTATTTCCGTCTATACCAATGCAATAACCGGCCAAACCCTGAACGGCATCATTGCCCGGTGCTTTAAAAACAAAACCGGCAAACGAATTCGCGGTTGTGGAATTTATCTTGATTTCAAATTGAGTTTCTATGTTATCGATAACCCTATAATCGGATCGCATTAGAGTACCGGTCGAAGATGAATTCCCCAAATGAAGTACTCCGTCGGACAACTCATAATTCCCGGCTAAATTCCAGGCATGGTCAAAGTTTTCAGGATCGAAATCTTCGTATATGAAAAGAGGAGTAAGTTGACTTGTGCTCAGTAGATCACTTGCTGTCGCAAGGGGAATTGAATGATTATATCCCCACCGAGTATATGTTCTATAACCATCAGCATTCATCTGCCAATAAATATTTGGATAAATGTCATATTCAGCATGCCGAACCAGGACAGTATTATCGTAATAATCATGGGGTAGTTTGTCACCAATCCAGTATCCAACTTTTTTGTTTGATAAGGTATCTCCATTGGGATTTTGTACAATAGTCTCTGAGATTTCAGTAAGTCGGTTCGATTCAAGAAGATCATTTGCTGTCGTTGGATCAATGTGAGTGTTGTTCCCCGGTTGAAAAACATAATTAATAGTGGTCGTTTGAAGTGGATTTCTTCCGCTTGTCGTGGAATCATAAAGTGTGGTCTCCGAATCGAGGCCATTGATAATATTCTTTTTATGCTCTTCGATACTTATTACACCGACACCTGTAGTATGATCGATATTGGATTCGGTGATTATTTCCTGCCTAGTTTGATGCACACTCTGCCAGGCAAGAGTTCCACTTCCTCCTGTCTGATAGCATAAGCGAGGAAATTCATCTGTGTTAAAAGTTTCACGCTTGGCTACTTGATTTATTGAATCCACATATTCACGTTTAATAAGGTTGCCCCTCTTTTCGAAGGATCGGTTAAATCGTCCTTGATGATTATCATAATAGTTATCAAGGTCTTTTCGTAAATCTTCATCCAATTTTGCCACTTGATAATATGAAATGATTTTAGAACTATCCGGTTGTTGTTCAATCACCCTTTCATATAACACCGGATGGTTAATCTGTTGATACAGCGGACTAAACTTTGGCGGAAATATGGTTGATGTATCACAGAAAATATTGTCACTCGGAAAATTTGGATAATCGTTATAGCGATAGATATCCTGTAGTTCAAATTGATCTGCAAACATTCTTCCCACATCTTGAAAATTATTAGGATCTCCGACCGTTGAAGTTCCGTATGAATATTCATATATATTGCTACCAATACTCTGACTAATAAGCCGGGAACCTAATCCCCATGTGATCCCCCCGAATCCATTTGTATCCGGTGTATATTTTCCCCTATAAGTAAAATCCACGGCAAAATGATTACTTTCATAATCAAATTGCTGAACTACACCTGTCGGGTAAGCAACTGTCTTAAGGTTCCATTGTTTTCCATCATCTTCATTACCATACACAATTTTTCTACGATTAAATTCCTTATCACAAAAGTTTGTATCCCTGGAATTATACCATCCATTCATACCGATATATATATTTTCACCTCCACCAAGAGAACCATTGAGAAAAGAAGGGTCAAATGCTTTTTCATAATCATAATATGTCTGATCGCTTGGGTTGTAGGGATATTGACCTCCAAAAACACCGTTTTTTAGAGGAGTCATGACATCGTGATACGTGAACTGGTACGGCGGAAGAGAATCTGCCCCGGCTTTAATCGAGACCGATTTCAACATAGTCCTTTCTTCACAATATTGTGCTAAGGTGTCAAAATCTTCTTGCCTCATGTAATCAAGATCAATTTCACGAATCGGAGTTCCTAATTGTGAAGTATCAACATCGGCAATTATTAGTCCATTGGGGTATGTATTTCTATAGAGTTTTATAGTTTTCAATCTTCTTTTTACTGAACGTGTTGGCGAGTATCGCAAACTATAAAAATAAGATTTCCAAGTAGACTGTCGAAGAGATACGTATTGAAGATAATCATCAGATGGTTGAAAATTTGTATTCAATAATTGCGCGATTGGATTAAAATCTTCATTTTCGGTAACAAATTCTGCCACATGTGTCGGCGTGATTATAAATCGGGGATAAGTCACTTCGAATAGTTTGATATTGGTTCCCGGTTGAGTATTTTTGCTCGAATAATAAAAAAGCGCCTTATTGTAATTTTCATCATAACCATAGCGGAAAGCAATCCAATTTGATTGGGTAGCCCAATTAGGATCAGTAGAAGGATCATCAGGTAAATCTGAAATATTATTTATCCATGCTTTGCCGGGAGCGTAATAAATTGCAGTTAATTTCCATTCCAGAATAGGTTCATACCATGGATATTGCAATGCGTGATAACCCAACGGCAAGATAGCATTTGATGTTGTCCCAGCGAGACAACATCCAAAAACATAAATTGTACCGTCTTCTTTTACGACTACAAAACGATGTCTTCCATTCGATGTATCATATTGAATCTTCCAGGCTTTCCATTCCTCCATTTGTAACATATAACGAGTTGAATCTTCCGGATCAGGATACTGTAGGGCTTTTCCGCCTTGGTCTCCAAGATTTATCGAATAAATATCTCGCACATAATCATCATCTACAAAATCACCTTTTTGAGGATCTTGTACTTTGCGACCCGTTATAAAATTATCCGGATATCCCATAACATTCCTAATCACAGAACCTGGATTTAAATCCCACCCAAGCCCCACCCATGAGGCTTCCTGCGTAACCGTGATACCGGGTGTATATTGAAGTTTCACATCAAAATTCAATCCTCCACGGCCCGGCACTGTCATCAAGGGGACATCTAATGTAAAACTTCCAGTCGGCCCGACTTCAACTTTTCGAGGCGAGCCTTCCAATTTTTGTATCGGCATCAAACCGTCTTTCGAAGCTGCTGCATTTGATCTGTTACCTAAATCATCACTCCAATAATGTGGATTTCCCTGAGCATTAAGTATCGACGAGTTAAGATTGAAAATAATTATTAAAATCAACACATAGATATTTAGTCTCATCATTTGCTGTTTCATGGCTATCGACTCCATTTTTTTGTTGTGTAATTTCACATTCATAATTCGAAATTCGTAATTACTCAAACCATCCGTCAAGCGGATTCCATTTCAATTTGCTTCCAATAGTTTGCCACCATAGTTCTCTGTCTTTTCTCAAATCGGCAGGAACTTGTGTAATTGTTCCGTGAATACCGGGAACCTTCCGTATGTCCTCGCCGAAATCTAGTCCGGTCCAGCGTATCATTCCATTCCGTGCAATGTTGCCTATCGTATTTTCTTTTATCGATACATGTGTCGTATCATCTATGCTTAAGACAAGAATATGGAGAACCGATGTGTCCGGCTGAATGCTATCCGATATACATTTAAAGTGATAAGTATCGGCAAGCGAGTTCATCGCAAAACCTCGCACTTCATTATCCTGATACGATTGTGCCAGATTTTCTATGACTGAATAAGCGTTGACCGTGCCTATCTGTTCTAAAATCATTGCGCAAAAATACCAGCCGCGCCGCTGGCGCATGTTTTCCACCTCATTTTTCGACTGAAGCGGCGGCGTATTCAACAGAGTTTGCAGCGACGGAATTATCGCGTCTCCGTTTTTGCCGATGGCGCTGATCGTGGTCATCAATTCAACTTTTCCGGAAATTATTTTCCTGAAGATATCCTGCAAGTCGGATGACGAAGGAACTGTGCTGGTTTGAGCTTGACTAATCGTGATAAGAAAGAAGAACAATACATATAAGCGTTTCATACACACCTCATGAAATGAATTAAAGTTGATATTCCTAAAAACGATGTAAAACTTTATAACTTTTCCGAGAAACAAACATTCACGGATAAGAAAACAAGCCTTTTTGAGGCAACAAAATATTAAAAGAACATTGCGTGGTTCACTACTTAAAGAGGTATGGGAAAAGATTCCTTCTTATCACCATCATCCGCGCCGCAATCGTCTCATCCTAAAATAAACGGCGTGCAGTGTTACCATCATCAAAACAAAATCTAACTGGCATGACTAAGAAAGACTTCCTGGAAACAAGTCAAAAAATATTACGGAATAATTACAAATTTGTCAATAGAAAAATTAGTTTTGTAATAAAAAAGTGATAGAACCAAGCTCTCCTTCGACACACACCAATTCATTATATATACCGCATCGAATTGTTTATTTTGTGACAAAAAAATGAAATAAATTATTTTTTCTTTTCGTACATCATTAACGGCTTTAAAGGTCGAAATATGGTTCGATAAACTCGGCGAAGCCGTACTTTAGGCACCACAAGTAATTTCGACCTACATTTTCCACTTGCGATGATTTCTTTTTCACTCTTCATTCGTAATTCGCCATTCGTCATTCTCTTCACCCTCCGGATATCACATTCACCAAATCGAACATCGGCATGTACATCGAGATAAGTATGGCTGCGACGATGATGCTCAAAAACAAAACAATAACCGGCTCCATAACGGATGACAACGCCTCGACTTTGCTGTCGAGTTCCTTTTCATAATATTCCGCTACTTTTAAAAGCATCGTATCTAATTCGCTTGTTTCTTCTCCTACCGCAATCATCTGCACAACCATCGGTGGAAACAATTTGGATTCGATCAAAGGATCGACGATGGCTCTCCCTTGACGAACATGTTTCTCAATCGATTGAATCTCGCTTTTTATTTCGGCAATCGTCGCCATCCGTTGTGTTACATCGAGTGCATCTACCAGCGAAACCTGTGCCCGCAATAATGTGCCGAGCGTACGGCAAAAACGAGCAACGTGCGTTTTCAGAACGGCATCGCCCACAAAAGGGATGCGAAATATAATCGATTGAATACGCGACTTTATATCCGGCCGCCGCCATACATTTCGCAAAACGTAGACGGCAAGAACGACAGTTGCAAGAAAATACAAACCGTACTTTGAAATTTGTTCACTAAGGAATAAAATCACCTTTGTCGACGCAGGTAATTCCACCTGGAAGCTTTTGAACATCTCTGCAAATGCCGGAACGATAAAAATCAGCAGAAACGAAACAGCACCCGCTGCAACTGATAAAACGAGAGCCGGATAAGTCATAGCATGCAAAAATTTTCGCTGTAATGAATTCATTTTTTCGAGATGCTGTGCAAGATGAAGAAGCACATCGCCGAGGCGGCCGCTCTCCTGCCCGACTTCCGCCGTAACCACGAAAAGATTATCGAACGCTTTCCCTTGATGCGCCAACGCGCGGTCGAATGAATTACCCCGATGAATATCTTTCTTCAATCCTTCGATGACATTTTTCAGCCGCTTGTTTTTTGTCTGTTGTGTTAAGACCTCCAGTGCCCGATGGAGCGAAATACGCGCTTCAAGCATAACGGCAAGCTGAGTGCAAAATTCCGCCCTATCACGATCCGTTATCGTTCTGTGGAAAAGCCGATCGAAAAATGAATCCGTACTCTCGCTTTTACTCGACGTGGAATTCTGCATTTTGGAAATGTTATCAATAACCGATTCTGATTTCATTTTTATGAATTCTCTGTTGTACTAATTACTTTACAATTGAACTAAAACGTGCTCTCGAACTAAAAGGTACCGTCACTTCAACTGAAGACGAATATGCAACATCCTTTCGCTTCCCCATAACCTTTATATTCATCACGGGAACATACGAACTATCGGCATAACGAAACACCACAGATTGAATTGAAGTATGCAAAGAAATATTTTCCGATGAAAACATCGGATCATTATTTCTCCACAACGTGTCGGAATTATATCTGTATCGTATCACATTCCCCAGTTCTTTTTCCAGAGTAAGAGTGGAATCCGTTATCTCGATAATTGATATCGACTTTTGAATATCGGTTGCCATTCGCTGAACCACAGCATCGACTGCATCGTGCAATTCTGTTTTACGATTCCACGTATGAAACATTTTATTGACGAATAAAAAAAGAGAAAAACTGAACGCCACCACCATCGACCCTACTATTAATACGACCACCAGTTCCTGAATTGTAAAGCCATCTTCTCGAAAAAAGATATTTATTTTTTTATTTTTCATATTAATCGTCGATGTTGTGCAGTTTACAAAAAAGTGTGCAAAAAAAAGTTTTTTGCCACGAGCTTTAGCTCGTGGATTAGAAAGTCAAAAGTAATATCGGGTTTTAACCCTATTTTTAACAATCTTGGGGGCTAAAGCCCGTTATATTTTATTTATTCTGTTCCACGACGTAAACGTCGTGGCAATTAATTATTTCTTTTTGTAACATCGGTTAATCATGTCTGAGGACTGTTTTTCGCAATTCGAGTATGGTCTTCCCCGGTTTTTTCATCGTCTCGACACTCACTGTTATTTCATGATATTGAACCGCCTCATTTACTGTTCGAATGATAACGTATCCATCATCGGTCGTTGAACGGTTCGCCGTATATTCTTCCCTTGTAATTGTTCGGTCTATTTCTGTTTCAGCCAATCGTAAAGCGGTGTGTATCCTCTGCGTGCTCGAATCGAGAAAAAAGTTCCCGACGATTGTTATTAAAGGAATCAAAACACTCAAAAAAATAGCGACGGCCGCCAGTGTTTCGACTAGCGAATATCCTTTTTCGTTTTTTGATTGTTTCAATTTCATAACCACTCTAAAATATCGTAGGTTGCGGTTTCCACGGTCATTGGCGGCAGCAGAAAATCATTGTTGAGCGATTTTCTATTGATCTGCCCTGTCCGTAACCATCCGTAATATTTCGTCGGGGAGTGGTAGAAATAAAAATCACGTGTCAACACGACACCATCCACAATCCCATCCAGTGTCAATTGATTATCACAACGGAGAAATCCTTTCCCGACTTGTCCAAATTAGTATGGCAAAGAATGTGGCTCAAAAAAGAAGGCTAAATCAATCATGAATAGCCAATTATTTTTAAGAGAAGATCAACTTCATTTGGGATGTCAGATCTCAGCGTTATTTTTTCTCCAGTAAAAGTATCAACTAAGGTGGCATCAGTCACACCCTTCAATAATTTCAAAATCGCTTTCGTAGATTTACCAGTTTTGATTTCCAAGTATTTGCACAACGCCAATGCTGCAAAACAAATGAGTGTATGAACTTCAATTGCCTCCTGCTTAAAATGGTAGATGGGTCGAATCTGCAAATCACTTTTTGTAACCCTAAACGCCTGTTCGACACGCCAAAGATTGTGGTAGTGTTCAATAACAAGACGATCACTCGACTCTGATTTTGAAAGATTTGTGTAATACCCTTTGATACCAAGTAGTAACTTTGTTTTTTCAACGAGTGACGAATTGAGTGTGTAGGAATTGTTTTCCGATGTAATAAATTTTACTCGCTTTATCGTTCCAGGATTCTTGAGAATGTTCTCTGCTTTTGCAATTCCTTTTTCCATTTCTCGTTTGTCTTTGGCAAATCTCTTCGCGGAAAATTCGCACACCAAATCACCAAGATCTGTTTCTAAACGAATTGTTGTCGTGTCCTTCTGATTTAGTTGTGCGCTAATTGTCTTGATACACTTCAGCGGTAGGTTTGCTACTCTGGCACCGACAATATACTGGAGTTTTGAAGAGCGAAGAGCTTTGATGTTGTCGGCACTAATCATTGCAGCATCGGCAACAACAGTGAACGTCTTAATCTTGTGTTTTCGCTTAAAACGCTTAATAACAGGCACTAATGTGTGCCCCTCAAATTTCTTCCCTTCAAATATTTGATAGCCGACGGGAAATCCTTTATCGGTAACTAAGAGTCCGAGAACGATCTGTGGTTGATTGAATTTGTTATCTTTTGAAAATCCACATTGTCGCAGTTCATCCGTTTCGGAACTCTCAAAGTACAACGTCGTGACATCATAAAAGACGAGAGAAAAATCGAACTCGAATTCTTTTCGAGCCATCGCAAGAACATCCGATTCAATGGTGGATTTCATTTTGAGAAATGTCGGAAGCTGTCTATATAAATCTTGCCGTGTATGTTCAATGCCGATGAACTCTTTGAGAAATTCTATTGACTGGAGTTTCGATCCCGGTTCAATGATGCGGGTAATTACCAAGTCAAGAAAAAGTTTATTTCGCAACCAATGAAACTTGAATACCTTGCATAAGGTATATAAACTTTCATACACGAGGACATATCGAAATCCAAAATATCGTAATTGTTTCGGTTGGATATTAGTTGAGGGTAATGACTTTGAAAAAAGGGGTTGTTGTTTTGTTTCTTTCTCGATCCAGTCGGTTGCAGCTTCTTTTAATGCTTGTATCTCTTTTTTGTCATGTGCACTACCAATATGTTTGACAACGATTAATTTACGATCTTCGTATCGTACGACTTGTATTGCTGTGGCTTTGGAACCGGTCTTCGTCTCACGAATATGAAACATGCCTGAAATTTACCCTTAGTATGACAACCCCTCATAAATTTAATCATTTTGTTCCATTTTCTAATCCTTTTTTAATGTGTAACTCTATTTGGACAAGTCAGGAGTGGTAGAAATAAAAATCACGTGTCAACACGACACCATCCACAATCCCATCCAGTGTCAATTGATTATCACAACGGAGAAATCCTTTGAGGTGTGCGGTCGGTTCGATAACGATATTTTCATCCGATTGTGATGCGGCAGGCGGCATGTAAAAAAACATCGTCCCTTCGAACCTTGCATTTTGTCTCAATACAATGCTGCGACTAACAGACGGAATATTTTTTTCAACTCCGGTAAATGCAAGCGACGGAAAACTCATCACCGCGCCGGTATCGATAGTAATTATCGGGGCGAATAATTGAGCGGAGATGGCTGAATGCTTTTCAATCTGTATTCCATTCTTACTTGTGAGTATCGTCTGCCGGAGATCGGCTCCGGGCATCACCTTCACCGATCCGGATGCGAGGATTGCAACGAGTCCGTACATTCGCGCGGAACTAGAAATGACCGCATTTCCATCGATAAATATTTTTAATGGTTGAA
Organism: Ignavibacteriota bacterium; assembly: GCA_963835935.1. Lineage (GTDB taxonomy): Bacteria > Bacteroidota > Ignavibacteria > UBA10030 > CAVZMI01 > CAWIHK01. Next base: position 752,492 of record CAWIHK010000001.1, on the reverse strand, counting down.
TACGTCGTTTGACTTCACCCAGTAAAACAACATTACCCCTCGTGTAGAGAATATCGATAGTATCGGGAATAGACGAAAGATTGACAGCCCCCGAATCGTTAACAGTGATCGAGATCGATCGAAATTGATTCCGACCGAATGACGATGATGATTGAAGAAAATCATCGTAGATATGAATTGCATGTTCGATAAATTGCGGATTATTATTCACCGGAGGTAATGATTGAAGTGTTTTGATTTTACCATGAACAGGCATAGATCTGGGAGTTGGAAAATCAGAAAGCGTACCGACGGTGGCGCCGGCTTTTCCCAACACGACATCTCCGTCTACCGACGCTGTTCCCGTAAATACCAACTGATGATTATCGTTGGTAAAAATCAGTCCGGCTGAGTACAATGCCGGCATCCGAGCCGCTGCCAACGCCACTCGTATCGTTTTGGTTTTTCGGAACGATCCTTCCGAGATTACGAGAATATACGAGCCCCATGTTGTGGTCGTGACAGCGGCCCGGCTTTCATCGCCAAAAATATAACTTGTGTCCCTTACTCGTTCCGGATTATCGGCAAGTACGCGGGCTACGCCGCTTTGTGCGGCATATTCTGCTTTCATGACGGCAACATCCCTGAGCGCCGATTCTTTGCGCAGATATTGTAAGAGGAGTATTGAAAATGCAACAAGTGAAAGAATTACAACCAGCATCAACACACTCGGCAGAGCAAATCCCGATTCCGGGTTGTGTGGTCGTCGGCGCGCTCTCTTGCCGTTATTCGACATGCCACTCATTCTTCTTTTTATTAAAAAGGTACTCAACGCTTTGGCGTGTAATTTTGAGAATCTTCACTCCCTTCAATGTATCCCCTTCGTGAGTGAAAAACGTATTGCCATCCGTCGATAACAAAACTGCAGTCGCTTTTGGTTTGCCGAGAATAACGCCGGATAATGTGAATGGGACCGGGATGATAATCGCTTCTTTCTTTTTTTGTGAATCGGTTTTTGTTTTTTTATTAACTGGCGGTGGTGTTGGATGGAATGGATCGCGAACATCATCGATATAAACGTAACGTTCATGGACCTGTGTCGGCACAGTAGTCGATGTAATCGAGTCTGAATCCGTCGGTGTACTTTGAGAAGTGATCGATTCATAAATCCGTACTGCAATCGCTCCCCACACGCCGACGACGGCAATGACGAGAATTCTCACAATCGTCTTGTTATTTTTTATCATTCTTTTCCCTGCACAACATAAACGACTCCTTCGAGCTGCGCTTTCAACTGTCTATCCTTCGATTCATCTGTGCCGATAATCAGTTTTCGGAATCGTGCATTAAAAACACCGGTCTCGATGGCATTCACGAACTGGGCGATATGATGATAATCGGACTGAACCTCAATTTTAAATCCGATTTCCTTCAATTGAGCTCCGGCATCGTTTTCGCTTGGTACTAATGAAGTAAAACGTACGCCGGATTTTCGAGCGCAGTCGTTCAAGTATTCAAACACACCTGTCTGATTATTACGGTAGATTTCTGAATGGCCCGCAAGCTGAGCCGTGAGTAATTGCTGTTGTGCCCGGAGGTCGATCCGGCGTTGTTGGATATTGTCGATTGTCAACTTTTCTTTTTCCTGCAAATCGGAGTAGAGGGTAACCACACCGCTCCACCGATCCCAAACTTCCGTGAACAAAAGAAAAAGGAATACGGCAATCGTTCCGAAAATAAATAGTCGATATTTTTTATGAATCATCACCGGATAGCCGCCGTTAATTCGAATGTTATATTTTTAGAATGAACAGATTCGATGATATCATGTGCATTAGCTCCCGTCTTTACCAGCCGAGCATTAGAACAATAATTTGAGATCTCGATGTTCTTCAAAAATTCAGCAACTCCTTCATTAGATCTGGAGTATCCCGAACAAAGTAAAATTATTTTTCCTTGATCCTTCGCATCGTAGGTCAGTGAATGAAGCCAGACATCGTTCGGAACAAGACGGGCGACATCGTGCAGAATTTTTGCGGCATCCCTCCTTTGCATCGATGTATTGCCGTATTCAACTTTTTGCCGGAGAGTCGCGATTTGCTTTTCCAGCATCTTCACTTCTTCGTAGACTCCGCTCGCTGTCGATAGCTGTTGGTCTATCTTATCTATACGGTTCTGTATATACATGGATATCATCATTTGAACTGAAAGCAGAAGAAATAAAATTCCTCCGCAGAGAATTGCCACACGCTGGAATAAACTTTTAGAACTATGTTCAGCCGTCTTCAATCGCTGTTCGTTTGAGAGTACATTAACCGGACTCAGCTCCGGTATGAAGCCTTTGATCGCTAAACCATAAGCAAGTGCGTATTCCAGTTGAATGCCTATTGGAATTATGTGAGAATCTCGTGCCGATTCAGTTTCTTCTATTCCATCTCCAACAAATACTGCATCACTCTTCACCGAGAACAACTCACGATATTCGGCAACACTTTTTCCGATAACTCGCGGTGTTATAGCGATCGGCGATTTCTTGCCATTTCGCACACCTGCATGCCACACTGATTGTGAATCGAACAGCAGAATATCTCCTTCGCCGCTTAACAAAAGAAGATTGACAACATCCCGAACACCCGTCCCCACACTAAGCAAACGTATTCCACACTGCTCCAGAAACGCAACATGTTCTTCAACATCATTTTTCCGAACAAACGATATTTCTGTCAAAATTCCATTCTCCGTTCGATCGAGAATTTCAAAATCGACAATAAGTTCGGACGAGGCTATAGGCAATCGAAGAAGTTTATCCTGATGGTCTGCGATCCATTCGCGTATGTTTTCAGTTCCATCCGGTACTAGCGTTGTGATAATTTTTACCGCCGAAGAACGGAGCGTCGAGACTGTATAAGGAGATTCGATTTCACGCTCACTCAAGCATCGCTGGAGTTGTTCTGCTTTTTGTTGCCGCTGTTCATTACTTTCAAACTCGCAGGTAAAAAAATCGACGATTTGAAAATTGCTGGAATACCTCCGATACCATAATCCTTTTCGTTCCATGACTACAACACGAGCACGATCGTCAGTAAGATCGATTCCGAGAATCGGCGTCACGCCGGACCATCGCTGGAGATCGATCATTTGAAAAATTTTATTCATTGGTTCGATGCTGGAGGAGTGTTGTATTGGGAGTTAAATGCTTCACCGTATGATATATGCGGAGTCACATATATCATAAGCTGCGTTTTGTGCGTTGTTTTATTTGTAGAAGAAAATAACCCGCCCAGTAATGGGATCGATCCTATTATTGGCACCTGATCGCGATCTTCGGAATCGGTTTCGCTGACCATACCTCCGAGGACGATCGTTTCTCCTTCCCTGACTTCGAGCGTCGAACTCATAGCCCGTTTGTTAATCGTAGGAGGAGTTTCAGAATTTAACGTGCCGACGGGTGTTCGAAAATCCGGTTTAATGTCAACGGTGATCAGACCGTCGGATCCAACGTATGGAGTTATTTCGAGTTTCACATCGGCTGAAATTTCAGTGAACGATTCGTTCGTCTGAAGCATTGTTGTCTGTGTCATATCGCGGAGCGGCACTGAACTCGTTAATTTATAATATTGTGTCGTGCCGATGCTTAATGTCGCTTTTGTTCCATTGAGTGTTGCTAAAATCGGATGCGATTTAATATTTGCGACACCTTTATGTTCGAGCGCTTTAACATTCATGAAAAAATCGGAAGGAAGATGTCCGAGACTGGCAATGTTGAGTTCCGCTCCGAATAAATTGATTTTCCCGATTTTTTGCAATCCTTTATTGATATAGTCACCCTTCATATTGTAATCGATTCCCGGAGTAAGAGTCCCTTGTCTCCTATAATTCAACGTATCACCTGAACCGAGGAGAGCAGATTGAATGCCGAATTCTGTACCATGCGAAATATCGAAATCGACGACGAGCGCTTCAATGAGTACCTGTGCGACCGGTTTATCGATTTCACGTACATAGTCCTCAACTTGCTGAACAATGTCAGCCGAACCGACGATGACAATCCCATTCTGTTCTTTTATCACCTTGATAGTTGCCTGGGAACTTAAAGTCTGCGGCAAGGACTCCATAACTTTATCTGCCATCATGTACTTCATTTTTAACAATTTGTTTGTCACTAGCGACTTATTCGTCTTCTCACCTATAAAATACATTCCCTCCGATTCTGCATAAGTAAAATTGCTGTTCCGAAAAAGTTTGTTGAGTGCACTCGTCAGTGTCACATTCGTCGCACGAATAGTGACATTGCCGGTAACATTGCCATAAAAAATTACATCGGTGTTCAACTGGCGTGTGATATTGGCAACCACTCGTTCGAGCGGCGCATTGGTCACATCGATGGATACCAATGAATCTTTGACGCTGATCCAGTACGGCCCGGATTTTTGCTGTGCTGTTGTCGTTCCTTGAGTTCCGACATAATAATCCAAACGGCTGACAAGATAGATACCACTCTTTTTTTGAACTGCAAACCCGTTGTTGTTCATCAACTGTGTAAAGCCAAGATCAAAATCTATATTTTTCAAGCGCCCGCCCACCGATCCGGAAGTTCCGCTAATAATGAGAATATTTTTATCACACTTTTTTCCGATCTCGAGGATCACTTTTTCAAGATCTTCATTTTTTAAATCGACGGAAAATAAACTGTTCTCATAATCCACTTGCAGTGGTTTTGGAGGAGGAGGAAGCTGAACGGCCGGCGGTGAAATTCTAAAAATTCCCGCTTCGAATGCGAGGGCAAGGTTATTTTCCTTGCAGAGGAATTTCATCAACTCATGCACCTGAACACTGGTGAGTGAAATCGTCACTTTTTTATTGATCGAATTATCAAGAATGATATTGAGGCCGTATTGTGACGATAGACCTCGAAAAATATCTCTAATATCCATATCCTTGACGTTGATCGACGTCGTATCCATGGCTCCGCTCGGAAACTGCTGGACAGCTTTTGCAACGGTATCGGGAGCTTGTGCCCGGACGAGCAACACGAGCGACATACTCATTAAAATTATTGAAATCATACGTTTCATAGACACCTCTATACTGTTTCTCGGATAACTTCATCCAACGATGTTTCGGATCGGATGGCTTTTTGTAACGCCGCTTCGCGCAGTGTAAGCATCCCATTCGCCTTCGCTTTTTCACGAAGTTCAGACGCGGTCACTCCCCGTCCGATCAAATCACTGATGCCGTTTTGAATCGGAAGAACTTCATACACCGCCATCCTTCCTTTATATCCAACATTGTTGCATGCCGGACAACCTTTGCCGATGTAAAATTTATTTTTTAATAGTTTTGGAGTTCCACTGAGTTCGTCGCGTTGTTCGTCGGTTAGTTCCGCAGGTTCTTTGCACGCATCGCATAATTTCCGGAGCAATCGCTGAGCTAAAATCATTTTGACTGAGGATGCAACAAGAAACGGTTCGATCCCCATATCGATGAGTCGCGTTATTGCCGATGGCGCATCATTTGTATGTAATGTGGAAAAAACAAGATGACCCGTGAGTGCAGATCGTATTGCGATTTCAGCGGTTTCGGAATCCCGGATTTCACCAACCATGATGACATTCGGATCTTGACGGAGGATCGAACGCAATGCCGCCGCAAATGTTACTCCTATATCAGACCGGACATGCGTTTGGTTAATTCCCATCAGGTTGTACTCGATCGGATCTTCGATAGTCGTAATATTTATTTCGGGACGATTGATATAATTGAGCGCCGCGTACAATGTCGTCGTCTTACCGCTTCCGGTAGGGCCGGTCACTAAAATCATACCGTAAGGAAGTTTGACGGTTTTCTGGAATGATTTCAGCTCATGTTCCTCGAATCCTAATTTCATCATGTCGAGCTGCACCTGTGTTTTATCCAGAATGCGGAGGACAATCTTCTCACCAAAATCTGTCGGCAGACTCGAAACGCGAATGTCGATTACTCTCTCACCATCTTTCACCCTGATTCTTCCGTCTTGCGGGCGGCGTTTTTCTGCGATGTCGAGGTCGGCCATAATTTTTAATCTCGAAAGAAGCGGCCGTGCCTGCGATGGAGTAAGCTGCAGTACTTCGTGCAATACGCCGTCGAGCCGGTAGCGTACCCGAAGTTTTTTCTCGTACGGCTCGACGTGAATATCGCTTGCCCGCATCTGGATGGCGTCTGTGATGATGCGATTCACGAGCGAGATAGTCGATCCGTCCGCGCTCGCTTCTTCTTCTTTCTCATCATCACGCAACGAAACAAATTCCGATCCTCCGGTGTTTTCGGACTGGGATGATCGCTCTAATTCATCTGTTGTGACACCGTAGATGCGTTGAATCGCCGACAGCAATTCTTCGCGTTCATAATATTCGGCGATCACTTTCTTGCCGAGAATGAATTCGAGATCGGATACGATTTGCGGAGAACAGTTTTTGGCCAATGCAACAACAACCGTATCGTTATCCCGCCGCAGGGGAATTATTGTCGATTCTACGGCAAGCGATTTCGGTATAAGCCGCAAGATATCGTGATCGATCGTTATTGATTGAAGATGAGCCATCGTTTTATCATTAATGATATTTCACTTGAATACCAATAAATACATGCCGACGAAATAGATAATAAAGAACCGAACGGAACTTTCCGTGTTGTAAATATTTCTTTGCTCCGTATAATTGCCACACAACTGTACATCACGCCAAGAACCGCGGCTATCCAGACACTAACAAAAAAGAGATCGAAAGGTAAAAACATACCGATAAAAAATGCCAGCTTAATATCTCCAATGCCAAGCGATTCTTTTCGGAAAATAAGATTTCCAAGATACCGAACGATGAACATACTTCCTGCGGCAAGTACGCCGAAAAGAAGATGCGAAAGTAATTTTTCTTGATAAAAAATCATATAGAACGCGATAGAGATAATCAACCCGACAATAATAATCTTGTTTGGTATGATGAAATATTCCCAATCTACGAACAGGATGAGTAGAAGAATGTAAAAGAATAATGAACAAAGAAAAAACTCCGATGAGAAACCGAAATGCATGAATGGAACGATAAGAGCAACACTCGAAAGAATTTCAATCAAGGGATATTGAAATGAAATTTGAGCGGAACAATACGAACACTTTCCACCTTGAATTAAAAAACTTACGATGGGAATGAGTTGATACCAGCGGAGTTGATGCCGGCACGATGGACAAAATGATCGCGGCGCAATAATCGACATCACGCGAGGAATCCTGTAGATGCAGACGTTCAGGAAGCTTCCGAGCGACAAGCCTAATATACATATTAAAAAGAGAGCTAAGAGCATAAAGAGATCAAGATTAAGATCAAGATTAAGATCAAGGTTTAGATTACAGTTATTTATCCGATTGCTTGCATGTTAAAAAGAGTGAAGACGGAATGTTTAGGATTTTTTAATTCCGAAATCAAAAATTCGCAATCCGCATTCAAAATTATTTAATCCGGCACTTTCTCTTTTATCGCGCCGGTTTCGTCAACGACCCAGACATTAAAAATGCCGTTGTTGTTGAAATCCACAATCGATGTCGCCTGCGCGGTAAACGATTTTTCATTGGCGGATACGATTTCAATTTTGTATCGCGCCTGCCCTCCGGCATTGATTAGTTTTTCCTGCTCAAATCCGATTTCGCTGAGAACGGATGAATATTTATCGTGCTCGTATTTAAACGACTGTTCCAGCGTGTAGACCTGTTTGAGCATGAGTTTTGCTTCCGTGGTTTTCGCTTTTGTGACAACCGGGAGAAGTTTTGGAAGAGCTAATAGTACCAAAACTCCGATGATAACAAGAACCACCATGAGCTCGGTTAATGAAAACCCGGATTGCGACAAGCATTTATTCCGAGAAAATATTTTTTTCCGATGCATACTTTCTCCTAACTATACCAATAAAAAAAACATAGCGAGACAAATACACCGAGACAATTAGGAAGATTATGGTATTTGCCGCATGTTTAGGAAAGACTGCAAAATTAATTTAATAATGCAAAAATCATTTTAAAATGCAACTATAATCACCATCTTGTATCCACTTTTTCCTTCCTTTTAAATTGGTTGAGAAGTCATATTTTATTTCTTACCAAATCCTATAATGAATAATCTATAATTCGCCTTATTTTATTTCTCGCTGGTAAGATGATTTGAATAAATATTCTCGAGGAAAGAATTTTTGATAACCTGAGCCTGGATTTGGAACAATCCCTACCATCACGTATTTATTTTCAGACGAAACATTAATTAGAGATAGTCCATTCTTCGTGGACATGTATTTAACAAAATCTTCAAAAAACCGATTGTCCACTTTAAATAAAATCACTTCATGCTCAGGAAATATACATTTATAGTAACCATCACTTCCATCAAACGCTGAATCAGTGACAGGACTTTCTCCGTAAGGATACAGATGAGACAAAAATGCCTCCTTAGTAAGCAATGAATCAATAACTTCATGCGTGAGTTTATCGGACGATCTCTCCATCTTTGATAATAGATATGTAACTTCTGTAATATCATTTACGATAATTATATCCCCTTGGATAATTTTTATACTATCGACCAACAATTGTTCAAGATATATTTTTCTTCTTGTTAAGATATTTATATTCGATAGATATTGATGATCATTCTGATGCTTTAAGACCCTATATATATCGCCTGATATTTTTTCAACGCCTTGGAGTTCAACTTCATTGATTTGTACAAGGTTGATTAGCACGAAATAGATTACCATTGTGTGGAACATTTTCACCTCTTTCTCATATCAATATTGGAAGTAAATATCCTGTGGAACCAGCTATGTTGAAATCCTTCCAGATTATTATTCGCGTTAATAATAATGTGATTCCCTGATTCTCCTTCACGCAATTGACCTAGACCCTTTATGGTGACCATTTCAGCATTAGATGGCTGGACAGGGCTCATAGTACTCCACGAATGTGGATAAGACATCACTCCGCCGCTTTCGTATTCACCAAGCGTAAGTGTATGACCGATCTCATGAGCAAGTGTATTAATATTACCTCGTCCATTAGGAATACGAATAATCTTACTATTTAATGTAAGACCCCCAACGTCCTCAGGCTTATTTTGATTTTTGTCATATTTTTCACAATCTACTGCAAATTTCTGGTCGGATTCTTTAGTAACAATATTTCCTACTTCATCAAGAGCAGCGGATAAATCGGGATTCATAGAGCCTTTCGCTTGGAGATCGAAAGAGATCGTATATTCATTCCCATTGGCGTCTGTATAAGTACCTGTCATACTATTCCATTCCGTAAGTGATTGCGATACATCTTTCATAAGATCATCATCCCCATTTTCGACATAGTAATTTGCTCTTATTTTTATTGTCCTTTTATCATGATCCACGTAAAAACCAAAATCTTTTCCATTATAATCAACCAGCGTTGTCGGATTATCCACAGCATAAATATACGGGCTTATTCCCGGATATTTCTCTTTTAATGGATCACACACTGTCCACCGCCATATCCTCGAATCATAGCTCCTCGCCCCAAAATCATCTGTTCCGGTTTCAGTATCGCGCTCTTTACCAGTGAATTTATAATTTGCATCAATTAATCCATTATTTATACTTCTCCCTTCCAGCACATTCCCAAACGGACCAAAATCCTCCGCGCTCATTATCCAATGGTTCTCATCTACTACTACTCGATTTGACTATAAATTATTTCTTTACTTCAAACATTATAGGACCTAATAAGAATCTTTTCAAATTAACTTCAAATTTTCCGCCATTATCAATTCCTTGTCCAAATTCCCAATATGGTTTATTTCTTTCATAATCAAATTTTATGTCATCGTCATAAAAAATAAATGCATCATTAAATAATACGGATATTTTCACACCTCCTTGTGCACCATAATATAATATTATAGGCGAATAACAATCATCGAGATTAATGTAAGATAACAATAATTTAATTTTTGTATTATATTTTTCACCCGGCTCGATTATAATTAAATCGAGATAACTCCGGAAGCCTAAATTCAATAGCCAGTTCCCCCCTAATTCCTGCATGAAACTACAAGAAGTTTTATCCCAAGAGAGGTAATCTTGATTATATCCTGGCATCCATAACATCATATTATTTGGCCCAAGATAACATCTTGGATTAAAAATCAATATTTTTTTATCACTATTATTTTCCACATCATACATCAAATCTATTGTGTCTTTTATTATATAAGATCGATCCTCAACACTAACTTTAAAAACAATATTTTCAATATTATATTCAGCACTCTTATAATTTGAACCGTAAAAGACTGTTGAAAAAATTAAAAAATAAAAAAACATATTAAATCCTTTATTTAGTTATAAATGGCCATATTTTGAACTTAAGATAATCATCTTCCGCCCCGGAAGAGCCCCCATAGAAACCGTAATAATATCCCATAAGAAAATGTGCTACCACATATGGATATTGTTGATTCGTTCTTAAATAATTCTCTCCAATTTCATGTCCAACGAGTTCCCCTCTAGTTTTAACATTATCATAATAATCCGTAACTGTTATTCCTCGAGGTATTGAAATATATCCTGATAAGCCCATTGCTTTCAAGGTAGCTCTTTCTTGTTCTGTTCCTTTAGTAAAATATTTTTCCAACTTAGTTCCTATCCATCTATTTGTAATAGAAAGATTTTTAATATGACTATCCTTTAATGTACCATCATTTTGAATTTCTGCGACATTGAATTTAGTTGTTAAATCGCATGCATATCCAATAATCCTTGTGTCATTATTTATGGTAATTAAAAAATCTAACTTAGGATCTGAACCGTTTACATAGCCGTTAGTATTAATCATCAAATAACCTCCAGCGTTAAGGCTTAATCTATTTGTATTTTCTGGATTGTCTAATACACTTTGTAAATCAGATAGATCTTCGTCACGACTTTCTCCTTCGGATTTAATAGAATCACCGTGAGCATCATAAAATTTAATTGGGTTATTCCCCGCATATGAATACGGGCTTTGCGAAGGATCCTTTGAAGCAAACGGATCAACTGAATTTGATCTAAAAATGCGACTATCGTAAATTCGATCATCATTATTATCATACCCCGTCTCTACATCTCGCTCCATGTTTACAAATTTATACCTAGAGTCTTGTAAACCGTAATTTATACTTCTCCCTTCGAGTGTAGCACCAAATGGTCCAAAATCCTCTGCGCTCATTATCCAATGGTTTTCATCTACTACAACTCTATTCGATCCTAAATAATCTTTTATATAATAGTATCTCTGCACTTGATCCTTATTCCTCTGTGCGAAACCAAGCATATCATTGCCATAGATGTTTATTCGTGCTTTCGAAATGTTCCCGTAGACAATTTCTTCCGTTTTCCCATCAACGCCATTCACATAGTATTCCGTTTTGTCGGTTCACTTTGAAATTCGCTTCCCCTGCGTATCATAAGCATACTGATAGCATGTGCCATCCGACTTTTTATAAATTGCGACAGGCTGGTTGTTAAGGTCGTAAATCTCGAAACCTATATCGCTCATCAAGTCCTGTATTATATTGCTGTTATAGTCGTAATTGTAAAAATAATATCATTGCCACACACATCAAGAGAATTTTTTATTTTCCAATCGAACCAAGAAGCAAAAATGGCTCTCAAGAGTCATTCAAATAGACAAGAAACCATCTTTAATAAACACTCGTTTAAGCAATATTACTTTAATTTAATTTCCAAGAGTATTATGAAATAAAAATGTTTGGAATATTTTTGTTAATTCAGTTATTATTTCTTCTTCATTCGCAAGGTTAATTTTTAATATCTCTTTTCCTACAGATGAAGTTTGAAACATCACGCTATTCCATTTATTTCCGACATCCACCTCCATGCGAGGAATTATTACAGTTTTACCAGACAAACATATTGAATCTAAAATATTTCCAGGAATAATTTTTTTGAATAAACGATAAGAAGACCAATTTAAAAGCAAATACATATCCATTTGTTTCTGATTGTATTTAGTGATAAATGAGGAATCATCAATAATTATGACAAACTTTAGGCTATCCTTTGGTCTTATCAGCGCAAAACTATTTGATACTATCTTACCAAAAAAGTTATCCTCTATTCTACCAACTAGTGTCTTAAATTCGATCCCAGTTTCAACAAAGAAAAGTCTATTCGTTAAACGAGGAACAGCGGGGAATCCAAAAATAGATTTGGTACTTTTATCGATGCTGATTGCTCTCCAGTTTTGGAGATAAGTTACAATTGTATCTGAAGAAGTGTTACTATAGATAATATCAAAAACCAAATAATGTCTTTCATTAATAAAAATATTTTGTGGCACAACCACAATTTTAGGTTGTGCATAGCAAAATGCTAAATTAATAAAATAGAGAATTATATATTTTCTCAGCGCCATAATTTAAAATTCCTTATAGTAGTCTTTCGCCCATCCAATATTAGGTTAAGAAGTATAATATTCTTTTCTACAGTATGGAAACCCATACCTGTCTTATCAGGTTCCCATTCGCCATTATGCATCCAATCCTCCCCTCTGTCATACAACAAACAATGACTATATAATTCATGGGAAATAGCTAAGGAACGTCCAAGCTCAGTGTTTTGGGCATTTATGATAACTTGGACATGACTATTAGTTGAGGCCATTTCTGAATTATCCGGTGCTAAAGTAAATCCTGTAAAACCCTTAGTCCCGCTTGCCTTTCCTCCAAAGGACAAATATTTGATTTTGCCATCAGCATCCTTGTAAGAAAATCCCTTCCCACTAGAAACCTCATATACTGTTAATGACTTTACCAATTCTTTGAGATTAGCCAAATTCTTATCATCAGAAGTCGCTTTTGACAATTCCTCAAAATTAATATTTCCGTTTTTATCGATTATTACATGCTTCGCATCTTCAGGTCTTAGAGATTTTAGAATTGCATCCAACGAATAATCATCTTGTGCGACAATGACACTATCACCATTAGCATCAACGAACATAATAGGATTATTCCCTGCATATGAATACGGACTTCTAGATAAATCTTTCGATGCGAATGGATCAACCGATTGTGATCTAAAAATATGGCTATCATAAATTCTATCGCCTTCATTATCACATCCAGTTTCTACATCTCGCTCGTTGCCGACAAATTTATATCTTGAGTCTCCTAATCCATAATTTAGACTTCTACCTTCCATCGTTGCTCCGAACGGCCCAAAATCTTCCGCGCTTGTTATATTTCCCAATTCATCAACTACCACTCGATTCGAGCCCAAATAATCTTTGATATAATAATACCGCTGAACCTGATTTTGATTTCTCTGCACGAAACCAATCATATCTGCGCCAAAGGCGCATCCGCCTCTGGCGGAGTTGCCATAGATATTATATTGCACTTTTGAAATGTTGTTATAAACAATCTCTTCAGTCTTACCATCCGCGCCATTTAAATAGTACTCTGGTTTCGATACACGCTTCATAATACGATGCACCTGCGCATCATACGCATACTGATAGCATGTGCCATCCGACTTTTTATAAATTGCTACAGGTTGATTGTTGATGTCGTAAATCTCGAAGCCGATATCACTCATAAGATCCTGTATCATATTTCCATTGTCATCGTAAAGATAATTATCATAATCCCAATTAGAGGGATCACCCGATTGATTTTCAACATCACCCGGATAATCGGTTGGGGGCAGCTGCATCTTTTATAAATCGTAATTTGTTGATGTCATCCAGGTAGTAATATGTCAGATCATCAATCAACTTGTCTGGAAAAACCAATTTGAACCGATTATTCTTGATCCTATTTCATCATAAGAATAAATACGGTAGCGTATGTCGTCATGAAAATAATTTCCTAAGACACTTGCGTGCATTATGATTAACTGTAATAAGTTGTTTATCACTTTATTTCAGTTGCACTCAAAACGATCCAATATTCCTTCGCTTTTACACATTTACTACTATCAATTAAATTTATATTCGGTAATTTCATAATCCATTCATTAACAGAATCAATTTTCTCTTCTCCTTGAATTACAGGTAATGCGGACTGATATTTTATTAATTTAAATTCATATGTTTTGCCGATTAATATCTTTTTTGTAATATCATCACCTCTCGAAATTCTATAACCGAATAAAACAGCCATACTATCTACTGATTTCGTCAATCGTATCCAAGCAGGCTGAGCATATGCAATTGCCGCATCTCCTTGCAATGGTACTGCGAATGGAAAAGGTTCTATATAAGTTACTCTTGCTCTCACAATGATTTCATCGTTCGAAATTCCTATACAAAGCATAAAAAGAAATATTGGTATTAAATATTTTATCATTTTGACCTCACGACACCGAGAATGATATTGGAATTAAACGGTTTAGCAAATGGCGCGGCAAGATAATAGCGCCTCGTACCATAATCAAGATCATTAAAATAAAGAATTCCATTTAATGGACCTCTTGCTTGATGAAAGGAACTTGAAAATGGATTTGAGAACGGTGATTGTCTTAGTGAAACTGCTTCTCCTGTTAAATCTTTCATAATTTTTGTTTCAAACCGTAGTCCTTCCTGATGTGCATTTTCAAAATCACCAGGGGTGGCCCGTTCCATGAAAATATGTCCCAGCAATGCTGCTTGTAATTCAGGTGCCTTACCAATTGCAGAAAAATCACCCATATCCAAAGCATTTTCAAATCCCGGTTTTGCAAGACGTGCGTCAGCATCGAAAAAGACATTATCACTCGCATTAATTGCATTAACATTGATTATATCAGAAGAACCTGCGAGATGGTGATGTCCCGAAGTTAGTTGAAAATAGCGCTTGAAAAAAATACAGGCGATAGTTAATCTGAGGTGAGAAAATAACGATTCAAATTATTAAACACCAAAGAAAGGACTATCGCCATGCACAAGATCAAAGTAGCAAAAGCGAATGAAGTAATCAACAGTACGAGCGGAAAACATTTTGAGAAGTTGGAAGAAAAGATCGTTGACACAGTGAAAGAAGTTTTGTTGGGATTAAAAGAATCGCTCTCGGAAGAAATGGAAGGCATCTCCTTACAAGTGATGGAGACGATCATGGAAGAAGAAGTCAAATCACTTGCAGGCGAACGATATAAACATTTACCTGATCGGCAGTGCACACGACATGGAACAAATCCAGGATCGGTGATCGTAAATGGAAAGAGGAAAAAAATATTTGTCACCCGAGTTGTGGATGTTGAGAACAAGCATGCGTGGAGTTTGAAGACGTACGGATTATTTAGTAAGTCTGCAGAATTAATTCAGAGGACATATCGAGATTTGATTCGAGGCATTAGCACACGAAGGTATGAAGAAGGAGTGAGTAAATTTCTAGAAGGGTATGGAACGAGTTCGAGCAGTGTAAGCAGAAGAATGATTGCAGCAACGGCTCAAAAGATAAAAGAAATGTTTGAACGACGGCTGGAAGAATTAGAGTTGGCAGTGTTGATGATCGATGGAATACACATTGGTGATTATACAGTAGTGATCGCGTTAGGAATTGATACTAAAGGGATTAAGCATGTTCTTGGGGTATGGGAGGGATCGGCAGAAAATACGACGATAGCGAAAGGTTTGTTGGAAAATTTGATAGATCGTGGATTACACACAGAGCAATTATATTTGGTAGTGATGGACGGATCGAAAGCCTTGCGGCGAGCTGTCATTGATATACTTGGAACAGACACACATGTCCAACGCTGCACAGTTCACAAGAAACGTAATGTGTTAAGTTATCTTCCAAAAAATCTTCAGGGAGTTGTCAGCAGAAGAATGACGGAAGCATATTCGATGAACGATGCAGTGAAAGCAAAAGAACGGCTGCTATCAATTGCGCAGGACTTGGAGCAAGAGCATTCGTCGGCTGCAAAAAGTTTACGTGAAGGATTGGATGAAACGTTGACGCTGCATCGACTTAATCTTCCTCTTGCTCTGCGCAAATCATTGCAATCGACAAATCTGATCGAGTCGCTCAATTCAGTTGTTCGACAGAAAGAGAGGAATGTAAAATATTGGAAGACTGAAGAACAAGTTACACGCTGGGTTTGTGCTGGAGTGTTGGAAGCTGAAAAAGGATTTAGAAGAATAAAAGGTTACGGTGCATTACCAATATTAATTGACGCGTTGAATAAAAATAAAAAACAAAATTTGCTTGTCGCATAAAAAATATTTATGTTGACAACAACCTCAAATTTCTATCGCTGAATTTCAACTAAGAGTGGGACATTCTCTGCGAGATTCGCAATTAGAACTGCCAAGTCTTCAGATATTAAATCAGATTGGACAGGACCTTCACCTATTAATAATGCCCTAGTTCCTGAACTAGAAAATACAATACCAGTTCTTTGACTGAGTAAATTTATGAACGCTTGTGATTGGGAGCCGGATACATAAATACTATCACCATTCATGTCTATAAAAACAACCGGATCATTTCCAGCATACGAGTAAGGACTCCTCGACGGATCCTTCTCGGCGAACGGATCAATCGATAATGATCTAAATATACGATTGTCATAAATTCGATCATCGTTATTATCGCATCCTGTTTCTGCATCTCGTTCCATCCCGACAAATTTGTAATCGTTATTAGTTAATCCGTAATTCACGCTTCGCCCTTCCAAAGTGTTCCCAAACGGCCCAAAGTCGTCAGCGCTTTTCACACTTCCCGATTCATCAACTACCACTCGATTCGAGCCCAAATAATCTTTGATATAATAATATCGCTGAACCTGACTTTGATTTCTCTGCACGAAACCAATCATGTCGTTGCCATAGATATTATATTGTACTTTTAAAATGTTGTTATAAACAATCTCTTCAGTCTTACCATCCGCGCCATTCAAATAGTACTCTGGTTTCGATACACGCTTCATAATACGATGCCCCTGCGCATCATACGCATACTGATAGCATGTGCCATCCGACTTTTTATAAATTGCTACAGGCTGATTGTTGATGTCGTAAATCTCGAAGCCGATGTCGCTCATCAGGTCCTGCATCATATTGCCCCGCCTTCGTTCACCTTGACTCAAAAACTCCGTGTAAGTCGGTGAACTACTGTGTGCAAGAATCGTATTGAGAAGTTCGATTTGAACTTTAAAGATCAAGCGGAACTCATTTAAGCCTTCAAGGATATAATTTCATTCGGTATATGCTTTGATAAGTATGTCCTCCTTGATAAGCGATATATGATATTTCTTTTATGTATCCCTCAAAATATTTCCCTTTTCTTATGTCCCATTATATGACAAAATAAACCACTCAGTGGTATCGATAATAACTTTTTTTGTTGTAAACTTAATCGCATTACTATCGATTTTTATTGAATCCAGAGAGACCCTAAACGGGGACAGGTTTTTAAAGTATTTCTTCCATTCTGACACTTTTTCAGGTGGAGGAAATTCAACATTATGGATATCTGTATCAATAACTGAAATGGTGTCGTTAGCTTTTTGTCGTATAAAATCAATACTTATGCAAACTGCTTTCGAAACACCTTCGCCTTCATCAAACCACCCGTAATATGAGGTAGTCTGAGCGCAAGCAAGCATCGGCATAATCACAAAAAATATTTCTAATAACGATTTCATTTTTCTCCTTTAATTATTGATGTTCTTTTGGTGGATTCCATTCAACTACTGTGATCTCTCCAACGCTCACAGTAGTTTCATCTTCCTCATCACTATACACATACCAAAATTCATTTCCAATTTTTCTCAATTCTGGTAATTGATTTTTATTTGCATCAAAATATGCGAGATTTTCTTCTCTAGCTTGTTTCATATTCTTATAACCACTTTTCATAGGATTCCTTTGATAATGTACCGGATCATTCATCCCATTCCACTTGAAATTGTAATACTCCATTATTGCTTTTAGAAGAGCCCGTTGATATTTTGTCAAGTTTTTCCAATTCGCATCTAGAGCCAAACCGGAATGATGTGGACTTTGCCCCGGTTTCTGAACACTATACAGTCCTGGTTTATGATTCAAATAATCGTTGTACAGTTGTTGTTGTTTTTCAAAAGTTCTGAAAGATGAAGTTATTTCATTTGGAAGATTATATTCCTGAAGTGTTTCAAGCAACCTGTATGTTTCTATCGCAATTGATAAGTCTACGGTAACGCTTGTATTTCCATAATTCACTCTAATCAAATCCTCACCATCAGAATCAAAATAATTTATTGGGTCATCTGCTGCATATACATAGGGTGAATTTTCAGGGTAATCCTCCGCCAATGGATCAACATTTCTCCATCGTTTTATTCTCGAATCGTATGGTCTTGCATCCATGCAATCTGTGTTTGTCTCTACGTCTCTTTCTTTGCCTAAGAACTTATATCGCGGATCTTTCAATCCATAGTTAACGCTCCTTCCTTCAAGCGTAGCACCAAACGGCCCAAAATCTTCAGCGCTTTTAACATTTCCCGATTCATCAACTACCACTCGATTCGATCCCAAATAATCTTTGATATAATAATACCGCTGGACCTGACTTTGATTTCTCTGCGCGAAACCAATCATATCGTTGCCAAATATATTTATTCTCGCCTTCGAAATATTGCCATACACTATCTCTTCAGTCTTGCCATCCACGCCATTTACATAATACTCAACTTTATCCGTTCGCTTTGAGATTCTTTTTCCCTGAGTATCATACGCATACTGATAACATCCACCGTCAGATTTTCGATAAATCGCCATCGGCTGATTATTGATGTCGTAGATTTCGAAGCCGATATCGCTCATTAGGTCCTGTATCATATTACCGTTGTCGTCGTAATGATAATTATCGCTTGATGGATCGGAAACTATACCGCTCTGATTTTCAACGTCACCAGGATATGCATTTGGCAAGGTAGAATTTTTTCATAAAACGCAAATTCTCGTTCATACGAAATAGCAAAATTATAGACCTGTGGATAGCAATACATCATCCGCATAATCAATTCCTTATGTGTCCAAAATTTTATTTATTACCTTTTCATCTCATTTTAATTATTCGCATAAGTTTCGGATTGAGAGGATGCAAGAGAATTTCTTTCTTTTTGCTCGAATATTCTCCCAAATATGATTTTTCCCACCTAATTATCTCTGAGGTATCAATACTATCCTTATACGTTGCATACTTCCTTTCACTAAAGAATGATATATCAAATCCTGAAATCTGATTCCTTTTCAATGAATTAGAAATTTGCTTGAGACCATCCTGAAAATACTTTGCAAGTTTCTTCATATTTTTCTGATTCGCTATTGTCTTTCCTTCTACAACAACAAAGATCCTGGCGTTATTTGTATCAATCCATGCTACTTGAAATTCGTGATTGGACACAGATACATATTTATCATTATTTGATTGTTGAATACTTACGCTTTCCTCACTAAAAATAACAGATTGTATTATTAATAAGATTATCGCGTTTGCAACTTTTCCATTCAATGCCATAAGTCAAACCTCCATCTTCTCGGTGAATTCCCGAATATATTTGGAATTTTCTTAAAGGGGCCCTCTTGTCTTACCGGAACGGTCGGCGGCAATGTACCTTTATACCAAACAATCCAATAATCATTTGACGTTTTGTCAAAAACATTTTCGTAAATAACTCTTGTATGGCCCATTGTCGGCGATAATTTCGACATAAGTAAATCTCCACCACCTGCTTCGCTTAATTTTATTGGCTTAGAATTATCAATTATGTTTAGCGCTCCGAGATTTGTTTTTACCGTTTCGAGATATTCGTTTTTATTACTAAATTCATCGCTAGCGGCATTAAAAGATTTTACCTCTTTTGAATCATTATCATAATATGTTAGATTAACTGGAAGATTATTCTGGGATGCAAATTCAACCAATGCACTTAGAGCCAAATCGGCACAATCAGTTTTATCTTTAAATTGTGAGATATATTCCGATACAAAGCTTTGATATTTTTTTATGAACTGATCATTCCATTGATTTGTGATCGACCAAGCACTATCTCCCTTCATATCTATAAAATTGATTGGGTTATTCCCCGCATATGAATACGGACTTCTCGATGGATCTTTGGACGCATACGGATCCACAGAGCGCGATCTAAAAACTCGACTATCATAAATCCTATCATCGTTATTATCGCACCCTGTCTCAACATCTCTTTCCATTCCTACGAATTTATAATCATTATTAGCCAAGCCATAGTTAACGCTCCTCCCTTCCAGCACATTCCCGAACGGCCCAAAATCCTCCGCGCTTTTTATATTTCGATTTTCATCAATAACCACTCTATTCGATCCCAAATAATCTTTAATATAATAATACCGCTGAACCTGACTTTGATTTCTCTGCACGAAACCAATCATGTCGTTGCCATAGATATTATATTGTACTTTTAAAATGTTGTTATAAACAATCTCTTCAGTCTTACCATCCGCGCCATTCAAATAGTACTCTGGTTTCGATACACGCTTCATAATCCGATGCCCCTGCGTATCGTAAGCATATTGATAGCACGTACCGTCCGACTTTTTATAAATTGCTACAGGTTGATTGTTGATGTCGTAAATCTCGAAGCCGATATCACTCATAAGATCTTGTATCATATTTCCATTGTCATCGTAAAGATAATTATCATAATCCCAATTAGAGGGATCACCCGATTGATTTTCAACATCATCCGGATAATCGTTTGGAGGAGCAGCATCTTTTATAAAACGTAATCTATTGGTACCAGGAAGAAAGTATTTGGGATAATAGTACGTCAAATCATCCATCAACTTTGACGGATCCTGGCCATAAGCCTTCACAGTATTAATATTGCCATTCCCGCTATAAGTAATTTCATCTATATCGTACGACTTAGTGTCCGTCCACCCATTTTGGTTTATTCCGAAATCTGCCTGGATCAGTCTGTTGGCTCCATCATAAAAATATGTATATCCAACTTGGTTATTATCGATTATATTATTCTTAAAATCGCACCAGCTAATATTGCCGTTAAATTGTGGTTCAGCACTTTGAGCTACGCCGATTCCGTTTATCTTGTCATATCCGAGGTTCATTTCAAATATACTTCCCTGGTTAGCCCGAATACCCGTTAGCCAATCACGCTCATTGTACGAGTAATCGATAACTACATTGTTCGACGGACAGAGATGTTGCTGCAATGCTTTTCCGGTAGGGGTGTACGAGTAATTGCCGGCAAGGATGTTTGTGGAAGAGCTGCCTAGTTGAGACACGTCAACTTCCTTTAATCGTCCGTTCTGATAATAACTGTAGGATGTGTAATGATTATAATTCTTATTCAAGAGTTCCACAATCCCTTTTTTTAGCACATTGCCCTGCATGTCATAAGCATATTCGATTTTCTTCGGAGAAGAACCAAGCCCTTTTTCGATAATCCACTCGACGCGGTCCCGCTCATCATAAGAATAATAAGTGATAAGCGCAACATTCCCGAATCTGTACGAGATCGCCGTAGATAATTTACCCCGAATATTGCGCTGGTTTGCTGCAAGCGGATCGTCTGCGGGGATGTCGTAAATGAATTTTTTTGCTATCATATAATCATAACCGGTTGACGGAAAATCCGCTACTTTAGCATAATCGTCCGTAAAATAATCATCATTCTTTTCCGATGCAACCTCACCAGTTTCAATCACGCGGTTGAATGAATCATATTTATTGTAAACTAAATCGAAATATTTATTGCAGGAAATCGCATAAGATGTTTGCACTTCAACTTGCGATTCGCATTCGATCATATAATCTCCTCTCGGAAGATAGAAATGCGTAATGTAAGGCAGACCGGAATAGGGTGAATTGGGACATGTAAAGATGAT
This sequence comes from Ignavibacteriota bacterium, assembly GCA_963835935.1. Classification (GTDB taxonomy): domain Bacteria; phylum Bacteroidota; class Ignavibacteria; order UBA10030; family CAVZMI01; genus CAWIHK01. The sequence continues at coordinate 730,603 of CAWIHK010000001.1, read as the reverse complement.
TGTTCCATTCGAAGCCATAATTCGAACGAATGCATTGTTGGATTTCGCCGTTGCAGCCGTAAAAATAATCGTTACCATTCCTGGTCTGAACATTGTAAAGTAGCCGTCATCAAGGTATGAATTATTACTCGAACCGGAAATGGAGAGCGGTCCGTCCGGCCAATTAATTATCGTCATATTACTATAGTCTAACGTTTTATTTTTCCCTCTCAATTTCTTTGCGCCATGTGTCTGTGCGGCCTTATTAGAACCGGATGGAATTATGCTTTTGGCCATCGGTGTTTTGGAATTCCCGGACGTTTTCATATTCAATGAAATATTTTTACCGTCCTGGCGATTTCCTTTCCCGGGATGAACGTCGCATAGAAAGAGTTCAAAGTTATGCACAGCATCTTTCGTAAACCTGAGGTTGCCGTTTTTATCATACAAGTAGTAAACCCATCCGGCATCCGTAGTCAATTTATCAGTCAATTGCCCCAATGTATTATAATCATAACAACTTGATTTACTATACGGATCTTCCGGATCTATTGAATAAAGCAGATGGCCCATGATATCGTACCCAAAACTTGTTGTTAGATTTAATCCCGCTGCATCGACAACTGTCTTGATTATATTTCCAAAACTATCCTTGTATGTATCTACAGTATTGCCGTTCTCATCCATCCGTTGTGTTTCAAATAATGTTTGATCATCATTGCAATAATATGAATACTGCACACTATGATTTCTGTTAATATCCCATGATCCACTCTGATATAAAACCCGGTCTAACGGATCGGGGTAATAGTCGGTTTCATTAGAATTATTGCAAATGGCACCCGAAGGAAATGATTCGCTGACATCAGGAATACCGACTAAAGTAAGTCGGCCTGATGCATCGTACTCTTTATCAATACCAATCCATCCGTGAGGAGCGTTGCCTGGATTGCTTAAAGATAATTGTGTAAGCGCCTGAATTTCGCGACCGAAGCCATCCATTTTTGTTTGTGTAAATCCGGGGAGTCTCTCATTATTCAATATACCGCTGCTTAATGTACAAGATTCATTATCACCGATGGCTTCGCGTACTTCGACAAAATCAACTTCATAGTTGGTTCCTCCCGATTGTATGGCTATATACACATCGGCGTCTCTGTCGACTGTAAATTGTGCATGATTGATATATTCATAATCTAAACCACTACCCAGAATTAATTGTGTTTCTGACGAAACGGTGGAATAGTATAATACGATGCTGCCATATCCGTGCTGTGACCATGAGAGAATATATGATTTACCCGTTTTCAACTTTCCTAAATTCTGTACGATACGGTAATTGGGATGCACGCTGTTAGATGTCAACAGAACGGCATTTGAACCGATAGGTCCGTCATTAGAAAACTGGACGCATAAGCTATCATTGAAGTTGAGCTGCCCCTTATCCGGTCCCGTTTCAAGAATCCAATTTTTGGGGAATAATTGATTATTTGCAGGGTCGGCACGAAGAACCTGGACTTGATCTTCGAAGCTCGGATTCTTTACAATGTTTGCATGTTGAAAATATGTTTTACTAACGGATCGCAGATCTGGAGAATAATCAATTTCCTGAAGCGGATTTTTTTGTTGATCGAGTATACGATGTAACCTCCTGCAGGCGTCGTATTCATAATTTATGGAGATGCCATTCTCGTCTGTCATACGAGTTACATGCAAGAATATAGGATCATATCCATAGGATTTTGCCAGAGCGCCAACTGGATAACTGCGAAAGTCATCGAATTCCGCATCGATTCCATAAGCAACAAGACTGATATAACCTGCTGTAGCTGGAGTTTCGAGATTATAGTTGATAAACCTTTGACCGTCGATGAAAACCTGTACATTAGTTCCGTTCACCGTAACCGACAATCGGCGTCCCACATTGGGTAACAAGCATGTTTGAACTGAAATGAGATTCACTTTTTCTTTATAGAGATTTATAGAGCCATTATTCTGGTAATACACCAGATAACCAGTTCCGGAAACATCGATAGCTTCGCTTCCGAAGTGAATGCCTGCCCAATTCCCGCTTTCGCCATGATCATTGATAATGTGCAGTGTAACATCGGCAGTGAAATTTTGATAATCTGCTGTGTGATTACCGGCATAAGCACTGCTTGTAGAATTATTACTCGATGTGAGAACACCATTTACGATTGACCATTTACCATCACCTGAAATTGTCCCCGAGAAAGGATCGTTGTCTGTTATACTACCGTCGTCGAAATTATCAGCATTAACGTTTTCTATTCCTGTATTTTTGAAATCGGCGAGACGAGTGCCATTGGAACTATTAAAAATAGATTTTGTAATAATTCCGTTTGCATCGGTCGATTGAAGAGGATGTCCGTAATCGTCGTAGATATCAAATGATTGGGTCATTAAATAATTATCATCAAACGAATTTTGTATATAATATTGTTCGGCATTCAGAATATCATTATCGCTAATAGGCTCTAAGATTGGTTCAGTACTACACAAGTTAAAGACTTTAAATAGACGAGGCATAAGATTCGGCGTATCTTGATTATATATCGATAGAGTCGCCGATTGAATCTGAGTACCATCGCTAATGAATTTCTCAAGAACTGGATTAAGAATATTACGGTCAATTAAACTATTGATAATTGTGTTATTGAATATTGCGAAATCACTCGGATAAAACAAACGAGTTCTCCGAGTCGTTGTATTATCGCTATTAGTTTCTTCAATCAGACTTGGCATACCATCTTGAGATGAATAATATGTAGCAATTAAAGATTCTACTCCATCCACTGTTGAAGAAATAGTATAAGATTCTTTTTGTGTTGAGAATATGGGCCATACTGAGACAGCATAATGACTCAAATTTTCCGCCAGGTTAAATTCCTCGGTTTTTCTTGGGGTTATTTCCGGTTTAAGTTGTTCATCACTCCCGTAATATTCACGTTTTATTAATAAGCCTTTTCGACTCTTCGTTTCATTAAATATCCCTTGCGCTGTAAGATTACCTTGTGTATCAAGATCTCCCAGATTCGGTGAAATGTTTTCTTTAAGATAAGCGGTTCCATAGTAAGATTTAATAATTGAACCATCCGGTTGCTGTTCCGTCACTTGTTGATATAAAACTTGATGGTTTGTTTGGTGAAAAAACCAGCTATTTTCTGGTGGATAAAAAGTTCGAGTCAACAAGCTCCCATTCGGAAGTACAAACTTTTGAAATGTAGCATAATATTCGATCGGATCTGCGTACATTCGTCCAACACCTGACACAATTGTTGGATCGCTGTCACTAGTAACGGTGCCATAATTATAAACATACGTCCCAGAAACAGAAGTATTATCACCTCCATAAAGTGTTTGCGACTTTAATCTTGATCCTGCCCCACATACCTGAATGGCAGAAGTACTTCCCATATAAGTAAAATCCATTAAATACACGTTGCTTTCATAATCAAAAGTAATGGAACCTCCGCTCGGATAAGTAACTTTTTTAAGATTCCACATTACTCCATCGGATAGATTTCCATTTGCATAGTAACACTGGTTCAGATAAGTGTAGTCGTTGGTCAATGACCCTGATTTACTGTTATACCAACCTAAAAAACCGACTCTACATTTGTCTGGATCTAAAAATGGTCCTGCGTAATATCGGAGACCATAAACCCCACCCACTGATAACCATCCATTATACCAAAATGGATTTGTATTACCAATAATATCGTAATAATCAAATCTGTAATCAGGAAAAGTTACATCACCAGCAATGGTCGTAATACCTCTTAATAAAGTTCTGAATTCTCTGTACCCGTCTATTTTAGTCCCATCAGGATTAATGGTTTCCATCGGCTTAGGCTGAATGCGACCATCCCAATTCAGATTTGGATCGGGTTCTTGATACTTAAAATCAACTTCTTGTAAAATTTGTTGGGTAGCAGGAATGGTCGTAAAACATTTGCCATCGTAATTCCTGTATAATTTGATGCTTTTAAGTCGTTTTTTTACTTGCCCAAAATCTGTATCATCATCGTCTTGACCCAAGTATTTATTATTCGAATCCATCCAGGAATCTTTATCTGCTTCAGTCCATTTCGTATCCAGCAACTCACTAATAGGATTTCGCATTTCATCTTCTGTCTCGAATTTCGCAACAAAAGTAGGTGTAATTATAAATGATGGATAGGTCACCGAAGTAAGGCTAATATCAGTTCCATATTGACCTAAATCGGTCCAAGCCTTATAGTAGAATTTCTTAAATGTCCGTTCAGCACCATTGTGATCATCATATTTCCATTTGATCGCTATCCAATTGCCTTTATTTGGCATTGTTCCGTCGAGAGGATTGTATTCGTCACCTCCTCCATCCACATAATCGGGTCCAAGAATGGCAGTGAGAAACCATTGTGTAAATGGTTCTTCTTGGGGTAATCCATTATGAAGATCTCCATTAATCGGGTCTCCCAGCGCTCTGCAAGCCAATCCTGGTGCAGCCAATCCGAATATGTATTTCGTGCCGTCTTCTATTACAACTATGAATCTATGATACGATTGGTCATAAATAATCTGCCATGCCTTCCAATCTTCGAGCGCAAAGTTATAAGTGATTCCATCATCATTCAAATATTGTAGAGCTTTTCCATTTCCCGCGGGAGAAGATATAGAATAGATATCTCTTATATAGTCATCAGGTTGAGAATACAAGTTATCGTCGAGATAATTTTTCTTATTAATTGTTGCATCCATACTTCCTTGCACGTCTCTTCTTATACAACCAACATCTAAATTCCATCCGAGACCAACCCATGATGCTTCATCAGTTACTTTTACACCCGGTGTATATGAAAGTTTAAGGTCATAATTTAATCCTCCTGGCCCTGGGATAGTCATTAATGGCAAACTGAATTGGAAATTTCCTGTTGCATTTACTTCCACCTTTTGTGGAGAGGATATAAGTTTTGTTTGTGGTGTTAAACCATTTCTAGCAACCTCCATTAATGAACGGTTCGCATAGCTCGACGACGGTTCGGAGGTTTGAGATGATACCAAAACTATATTACAAATAAATGCCATTAAAAGGATAAGAATTATTGTACTCGACCGCATAACAAAGCTCCTTCTATAAAATATTTTTATTTAATATTGTCAGCATAATTATTGAATTTTAAATTGCATCGACGTTATATCCCATTTCATCTTCGACCCAACATCGGACCACCACTTTTCACGGAGTTGTGCAGCAGTAGCCGGTAATCCTGTATCCGGATCTGTAAGATCGGTCTCATCAATGATGGAATCACCGGGATCAATGCCGGTCCAGGAAATCAAGCCTTCACGGGCAATTTGTGCATAGCTCTTCCATAAACCTTTTACTTCACTTCCATTGTCAACATATTTTAAAAATATGCGTACAACGTTCGAATCGGGTGCAAGACTATCTCTTGTTACAACTTCATAATATGTGCTCGCAAGTGCATTGAGTGCATTCCCACGAACTATTGAGTCGTTATGTAATTCCGCGGTTTGCATCAATAACGAAAAAGCCGGCGGTGTCGACATTACTTCAAGAATGCTTACTCCTAATAATGCCTGCCGTTGTGTATCCTGGACATTACTGGAATCAATAGTCGACGATGTATCACCCTGTGCATTTTGAAAATCCATTGATAAAAGCTGTTTGACAGCATCCATCGAGCCGCGTTGCATCGACGCAATAGTGTCAATTACATTGAATGGATTAGCGGTACCGCCTGTAACTGATTTAAGTGAATCGACAAGCTGCTCGAACGAGATAATCACAGCATGAGGATCGCATGTAACTTCTCTTGAAAGTGTCGTAACATTTCCGGCATCATCGGTTGCTGTTATAGTCAATGTATTTTGTCCGACTGTTAATTTAATCGGTTGACTAAAATTACCTGCGGAATCAACCGTTGCTGCAGTTGAATTAATCGTCATTTTTATTCCTGACGAATCAGCCACCGAACCTTTCACAATTACAGTGGAATCATTTGTAAACAAGCTATCTTTCGGCGACGTGATTACGAGTACCGGTGGACTCGTATCGACTTTGATTATTCTTGTCAATTGTGAAATATTCCCGGCGGCATCCGATGCATATACTATCAGTGTATCGACAGCATCGGGAAGATTAACGGTAGTGCTAAACGCACCTCCTGCTCCGATTGAAATATTGCTCTTATTTATTGTAAGAGCCACATTTGTGGAATCATTTACAGTTCCATTAACACTCGCAGTCTTTCGATTCGTCGTGAAGCCTTCTATCGGTGAATTCACTATCAACAACGGCGGCTGTGTATCTTTTATGATTAAGCGAGACTTAGTAGTCTGGTTTCCGGCAATATCGGTTGCAGTTATTGTAAATCCATTTCTTCCTTCATTGAGTAAAACCTGTTTACTCCACGATACGTCGCTCGCAACCATCGTCGAATCGGCGTTGAGGTAGATTTTCTGAACTGTAGAATCGTTCACGGTTCCGGTAAATATTACGATACTATCTCGCGTGATCAAACTATCCTTCGGTGAAGTTATCGTTAACACCGGTATCGTTGTTTTGCGCCGAACCATTCTGTTCAATGTCGTCGTATTACCTGCCGAATCTGCTGCTGTAACTGTAATCGTGTTGATGCCTTCTTTCAACGATACCTGCGTTGTGAATGTGCTGTCGATTCCTACATTCAAAAGCTGTCCGTTTATCGTCAACGATACTCCATTGAGATCCGAAGTAATACCTTTGACCGTGACGCTAGTATCTTTCGTAATAAAACCATCAGCCGGATTCGTTATCGCAAGCGCTGGCGCTTGTGTATCGCGTATCACTTTGCGTGTAATCGTACTTGAGTTTCCAACTGCATCCGTTGCAACAATTGTTATCGTGTTCACACCTTCGATAAGCGTTACCGTTGTTTCGAATGTTCCGCCATTTATTGTAACGTCTTTACCATTTACTGTTATAGTCATACTCGATGAATCGCTTACCGTACCTTTTACCGATACTACACTATCTTTCGTAATTTTATTGTCATTGGATGATGAAAGTGTTATGACCGGCGGTTGACTATCGCGAATAATTGTTACCGTCTGCGTCGATTGGTTACCGAGCGCATCTGTCGCTTCAACATAAATTTGGTTCGTCCCTTCAACAAGTGCAATTGTTCTGCTGAATGAACCACTTGTGGCGAGCGAAGTCGAGCCATCTGATTGCACTGTCACCGGTTGTCCGTCAACAATCACCTGAACACTTGTCACATCCGATACCTTCCCCGTAATCGTCGTCAGACTATCTCGTGTGAGTGTAATGTTGGATGTAATGAGTATCGTAGGCGGCGTTGTGTCTTTGATGATTGTTCTTGTAATCGTGGATGTATTCCCGAGCGCATCAATCGCAGTTACGTTGACTTGATTTGTGCCTTCATTAAGTGATACAATTGCTGAAAATGTTCCACTTGGATCTATTATCGTTTGCTGTCCGTTTACCGTAAGTGTGACGACGCTTGCATCCGTCACTGTTCCTAAAACAACTACAGAGCTGTCTCTTGTAAGTTGTCCATCCGTCGGGTTTGTTACGCTAAGCAACGGAGGAGTTGAATCTTTTTTCACTGTACGGGTTACGGCCGTGCTTTGTCCGCTTCCGTTCGTTGCAACGATTGTTATCGTGTTCGTTCCTTCGGTGAGCGTTGCCTGTGTTGAAAATGCTCCGCCGGTTCCTATCGCAACCGATGATCCATTTACAGTAACCGTAAGTGTCGTGCCGCTTGAATCGACTGCAGTTCCTTGAACTGTAACCGTGTTTTCTTTTGTCGCAAATCCGTCGATCGGTTGTGTTACTACAAGTGTTGGCGCATTACTCCCAGTGCGTGTTACAGTCCGCGTTTGTGTTGTTGTGTTGCCTGCCGCATCTGTTACTACTATCGTAATTGTGTTTTGCCCGACATTAATAGGTACCTGATCTGTGAATGTTCCGGCTGATGAAACCGGTACGTTCTGATCATTCACCGTTACTGTCACCGGTGTTGCATCGACCATCTTGCCAGATACCGTAACTGTCGATGATGATGTTTTGTAGCCATCGGCTGGACTCGTCACGGTCAATTGCGGCGGTTTGGTATCTAGCTGAACCTGTCGCATTTCCTTTGTTTCGTTTCCAAATAAATCTTTTGCTACAAATGTGATAGTATTGATTCCTTCCTTCAATTGTATCTTTTCACTAAACGCACCGCTACGTCCTCTAAATACTACTTCACCATCTATGGTGAGCGTTACTCTCGTCTCATCCGATACCGTGCCAGAGCAGGTGATCCGGGATTCTTTGGTTATCAAGTTTTGTGTCGGTGACGTAATGACAAGTTTCGGTGGTGTCTTATCCGTGCCAACGATAACGAGCGAGATGAATGATCCCGGTTTACCTTTCAAGGTTACCTGGATTGTATTCTTTTCAGAAAGAGTTACACTTCTAATAATCACGTGCTTTTTTTCCTTAAAATCATCCTGGTCAATAACAGTGGTGCCGTTAATTTTTATAGTTGCGCTTGTGACCGGGTTTTTACAGTCATTCTCACGGATTCCAGATGGCCAACCGTTTGCGACATACAGTGTAAACGGCCCCACCAAATTCTTTGGGATAGTGAAGGTTTCCGTGTATGTTGTGGACTGGCCGGTCAACCGTTCAAATTTCCGCGGGCCGTAAGCGAGAAAACCATCGAGCGGAAGCTTGGGTGAATATTGCCCGCCGCCGGCGGGTTGAGCAAGTAGAGTTGAAGCGAATGACAACATAAGGGCAAGGCAAACGATGAAGCGGCGCATAACATATCTCCTGTTGAAAGCGAATAAATTGGTATTGTGGCTAAGAGTACATATCAAGTGAAGGCTTCTGTGGAAGGTTGCATCCGTATCTGCGCCTGTTCACCGAGTCTGGTACTTCTATTATTTAATCGAGTTCCTTTTTGTAAATTATGTGGAGCTTGGTGTAACTTCCATTTCAAAAAATATTTATATGTAGAATAATAATAACCGAACAATAATAAATACGATTAGAAAGCAACAAGTCTTTTTTACTTTACGCCTCAATCATTAACATTACTCGCTTATTACGAAGCAAGATTTGGTAGATACTAATTTCGACTGAATTCATTTCTGACCATTCGTTTTAACCTGAGAGTTTTTATTAATCGAAAGTTCAAACTTGAATCAATCTTAATAATTTTTCTTTTTAATAAATATGCTCTCCGTCACACTTGACCAAAATAAAAATCTCTGGAATATAAAAAATTACACTTCTGCCCTCGCGGAATAAAACACGACGTGCATCTCCGATGCTTCAGTACGTGGCGGAAAAAGTCAAGCTAAAAAATAAGTTCCTTGTATTGAGCTAAAGAGTACATATCGAGTGAAGGCTTCCTTGGAAGTTTGCATCCGCATCTGTGCCTGTTCACCGAGTCTGGTACTTCTATTATTTAATTGAGCTTCTTTTTGTAAATCATTAAAGAGCTTGGTGTAACTTCTATGTCAAAAAAATCTGAGTAGAATAATTATAACTAAGTAAAAAATATTTCTATTTGATATTAAGAATATTTTTAAAAGATGTCAAGAAATATTTTCAAGAAAATATTCTTTTTTACGGATTCCTCCATCTTGAGAATCATCTTCTAATAATCTTTATTTAGTAACGGGGCTAAACCTCCACTCATCATACGTTGCATGCTTCTTTATTATAATACCGCAGTCAATTGATGATTTTGTGACATACAATTAATATAAAAATGTATATATTCTTGAGACTCATATATTGCATCTTTCCAGAATCAGATAGTATTGTATTAATCAAAATTGAGATGACCTATGGAAAATTAATTCCAATTCTGAAGAAGACACTATTAAACACCAACTCGCTTCGCAAGTTAAGATATTTATTTGGTTGTAAAGCAGAATCACCTGTTCAATTACTAAAATTGATCAATACAAATTTTCTTAAAATATTCCTTTCAGCCCGTCCCGTCTTCCTTGTCCCTGCACCAAAGTTTACACCGAGCTTGTCGAGGGGTACTACTTCGCCGAGCGACCCCAACTTTCTCGGGGTGAATCTGTCAAACCCAGTCGGGAAACTCGATGGAACCCTCGGCACAAAAAACTTGGAGATAGTCCCAAATCAAACAGGACATTTTTTACTTGTGCAGCATTTTTTTTATTTGCAGGTGGTGTGTTCGTTGGGGCATTCGTGCGCTGTATGCACTATGGCATTCTAGTGTTCACCTTGCAGGTTCAAGTCGGGGTTATAAAAAAGAAAGCCGATTCTCGAATGAATCGGCCTTTTGGGAGTAGCGGGGACCCGCTATTTTCAATAGTCACAACTCCACTTTTGAAAATCTTTGAAATGGTTTTGGAGTAGAACGATGAATACTCCAAAACACCATATTTACCTTATAGTATTACTGTTGTTTGTAAGCATTGGCAGATTTTCGGAAGCAATTTCGCAAGTAAAATATCTATCCACCGATACCATCACGATCAAACATAAGTATTACACAACCACTTTCAGCAAATCTAAGCATATACCCATTGTAGTGAAATATTGGCTAACTAATGCTACGATATCGTGTCAGAACAGGCTCAACCGCACCAACAAGTTCAGGCCCGACCCTCTCATGCTTGATTACACAAACCTCGACAAAGATTACCACAAGTCCGGCTATGACCGCGGACATAATATGGATGCCTTCGATTGCGGATGCGATGATACCGGCATGGTTGAGAGCTTTTACTATTCGAATATCTGCCCACAAACCCCATCAATAAATAGAGGCCGATGGAAATCGCTTGAACAATATGTACGAAAACTTGTTTATAGTTACGATAGCGTTCTCGTTTGGTACGGTGCTGTATCAACATCGGAAAATTATATCGGCAATGTGATTGTTCCGGATTACTGCTGGAAAATTATCTACATCAAAAGATTAGATGCTGTTGAAGCGTATTCATTCAAGAATGATAATACTTACTCTGATATGCTTAATACATATAAGGTTTCTCTCGACTCTGTTCAGAATTTGTCTGGTCTCCGATTCACCAAATAATCTTTACCAGCACGTCCCGTTTCGTTTTTCCTGTCCCTCGATTTTCACGACTTCAGTCGGGGAAGTCGAGGGAGCCCCGCCACAAAAAACGTGGCGTGGGTCTCAAACCAAACGTGACTATCTTGCGTAATCGATAGCCTCGTGAATGAGATTTGTGTTCCACAAACCACATTCACTCGTAGGAATACAAACCTCACGCCGTCGTTGCACTCCGTCATGGGTTTTGATTAATACTTCACAGCTCATCCACTCCGGATTCCATTTGAATTGGTATCACATGCCCGCTGATATTGAAATATGTTTTGATGTTGCCTCGTCAAGGGTATATAAACCGTGCCCCTCTTATTTTGCTAATTGAAGGGCACGGCCTTTGATTTCGGCAACTGCTGACGATAAAAATTTTTTATCAGCGGGCATGTGTGTGTGTGTAAAACAAATAGGAGTCAAAATGTTTTCAGAATTCCGTACTATCGGATTTTGCGGTTCGCGCTCACTCTCTGCGTCTGCGCGGCCGCTGGTGACTTCAGTTGTCTCATCAGTTCTCAAAGAGTCCTCTGCACAAATCACTGTTGGTTGTTCCATTGGCGCTGATGAATTGGTTCTCTCTTCCATTCCGGAGTCTGCACTCTCTCGTGTCTCAATATTTGCCGCATTTGGTGCTGGTGGTGTTGGTGCATGCTCGCTGTCTCCAGTTCCTTCAGTTATCAATGCGGTTCGAGGTGGTGCATCCGTAAATTGGTGGTCTGATGGAAATGAAAACGTTTCAGTTAAAGGTCGACTTGCGTTTACTCAATCTCAACGTTCCTCAATGCAACTTATTAGTTTAAAAAATAGTTATAAAAGAAATGAATTATCTAAACTCGATTACAGGAAACAAATTCACCATTTCATAAATTGGGATGTATGAAAAACAGAATTATTCTTATCACCCTTAAATTATCGATGAGATTGAATACTATGCGGAGCAAACCTATCAGGAAAAATGCTGCAGGATGCTGCTGGGACACAGCGAGAATGGTATTCATTTCATGGAAGAAGTATCAGGGTCGAAAACATTCAGGATGGAAACCGTTGCAGACGATTTTTCATCGAACCCGAGCAATACAGACTGGCAAAACAGCTTGCCATGAAGTGGAAAATAGAATTGCTCGGTTTTTATCATTTCCATCCGGATCATCCTGCTGCTCCATCGGCATTCGATACAGATCATGCCATGCCGTGGTTCTCCTAAATTCTTCGAAATGGAGTGATGTACATGTGCGGTTCGGTTAGTACGGAAGTCACGGAGTAGATCAAAAGGCTTAATGATCCATCTATTCCTATTTTAATTAAGCTGTGCCTTCCAGTGGATCCCTCTGTATCTGGGGCTTTAGATCCGGTCGAATGAGGAAGAGCATAAATACCTCTTGATGGTGATGGATTTTCTTGAGATTTTTTTATTAGTGAAAACAATAACCAGACCCAGACAATGATCAGAAAAAAAATAATAATAGTGGGTGGCGGTTTTGCTGGACTCCAGCTTATCGAACATCTTGAGAAGGATCTCTTTGATGTTCTGGTGATCGATAAACTTAACTACCACCAGTTCCAGCCGTTGTTCTATCAGGTCGCCACCTCGCAGTTAGAACCGAGCAGTATTTCATTCCCGCTTCGAAAGATCTTACAAAACAGACCATATACTCAGATCAGAATGGCTGAAGTTTTCAGCGTTGACCTCGCTTCCAATATGATCGATACTACTATCGGAAAATTTCATTACGATTACCTGGCGCTGGCAACAGGCTGCAAAACGAATTATTTTGGGAATGAAGAAATCAGGAAAAATTCGTACGGACTGAAAACAACATACGATGCTATCAAATTAAGAAATACAATACTTCAGAGTTTTGAAGAGTTGTTGACCGTTGGTGAGGATGAAAAAGAATACCTGCTCAATATCGTCATCGTCGGTGCAGGTCCTACTGGAGTTGAATTAGCGGGTGCCTTTGCAGAAATTAAAAAAAACATCCTTCCCAAGGATTTCCCATTAATTGATTTCAACGATCTAAAAATTATTTTATTAGAAGGAAGCCCGTTTACGCTTGGTACTATGAGTGGTTTGGCAAGAAGGTCATCCGAAAAATATTTGGAAAAATTAGGCGTAGACGTAAGAACAAAGGTCATAGTAAAGAATTACAACGGTAAGGTTGTTACTCTAAATACCGGAGAAACCATAAAGAGCAAGCATGTCATTTGGACTGCAGGAGTTACGGGAAATCTCATCAAGGGGTTCGACGAAAAAACTATAGTCAACAATAACAGAATAAGGGTAGACAGATATAATCTCGTGCAGGATTGTTCAAATGTTTATGCAGTAGGCGACATTGCATACATGGAAACACCAGCCTATCCTCGAGGACATCCACAGGTTGCGAATGTGGCAATTCATCAAGCGAGAAATCTAGCGAAAAATTTAAAAGCATTATTGCAAAACAAACAACTGCATCAATATGAATATATGGATCTAGGTTCGATGGCAACTATTGGTAAACATAAAGCAGTTGTAGATCTTCCCTTCATAAAGTTCAAAGGATATTTTGCATGGTTTATATGGATGTCTTTGCATCTGATGCTGATATTGAGTGTTCGTAATAAATTAATTATCTTCATCAATTGGACATGGAATTATTTTACAAAAGACACATCGCTACGATTGATCTTAAAAGATGATAATGACAAAGGGAGTGGAGATTAATTTCAGCATGATGTAAATATTTATGGAACCAATTTTACTCGAAGAATAATGGTCTTCAATACATGATCACAACTTTAGAAAAACTTTACGATTTAGAACTGACATCCAGTTTTCCCCTGCCATCCGATTTGGAAAAATTTTATGCCAACCTCAGCTTTCCATCGCACTCGGGACGCCCACACGTCATGAGTAACTTCGTTAGCACTCTAGACGGCGTTGTGTCTCTGGATGCTCCAGGCAAAGCAACCGGTGATGTCATAAGTGGTTCGAATGAACATGATAGTATTGTGATGGGACTCTTGCGCGCTGCGGTTGACACAGCTAAGAACTGCTCCTGATGTGCCTGTATTGACACACAATGAACGGCCTGAAATTCTGCAAGTCACTCGCCGAACTGGTGCGAGAGCAGGATACAAGGTTAAAATAGGAACTCAATAAACCTTAAACCAATAATAGAGGCTTGTATGGTTGACGAGAATAATTCACTCAAATCACTTTCCCCTTGGTGGCGACATTCAGTCATTATTGTTATGGTCATCGGGTTCACAATTTTGATATGGTTGTCGATTAGAACATACTCTGACGCCCCACCGATTCCAGAAAAAATCTCCACTTCTTCCGGCAATATAATTTTCACAGGAGCAGACATCCTTTCCGGACAACAAGTGTTTCTCAAGTATGGACTGATGGAAAACGGCAGCATCTGGGGACACGGTGCTTATCTTGGACCTGATTTCTCAGCCGAGTATCTGCATGTTCTTTCCATGGATGCAAGAGAAACCATCTCAGAACAAAATTACGGTAAAGATGAACAAGCACTCACGACGACAGAGCAAAACACTGTGAATGCACAAGTGCAGCAACTCTTGAAAGAGAATCGTTATGATCCGCAATCACAGATTCTTGGTTTCACTAAACCAGAGGCGCTTTCGTATGAGAGGCAATTGAAAAAATGGACAGAATACTTCTCTCATCCAATAAACAATGCAGGATTACCCGTCAAGTACATCAATAATCCGGAAGAATTACAACAGCTCACTGCATTCTTCGCTTGGACTGCCTGGGCTTCTGTCGTAAACCGTCCCGGTAAGTCATTCACTTATACAAATAATTTCCCTTACGATTCTTCGATCGGCAATACGCCAACGAGCGATGCAATCCTTTGGAGTGCACTGAGCCTCATCACCCTTCTCTCAGCGACTGCGCTTGGTCTATTTGCCATCGGCAGGTTCGATTTTCTCGGTTGGAAAGGCAAGAGCGAGCACATCCATCCGCAATTGATTCCGGGTATCACAACATCAAGTCAAAAGGCAACCGTTAAGTACTTCGTGATTGTGGCATTGCTCTTTCTGGCGCAGGTGCTTGTTGGCGGAGGAACCGCACACTATCGTGCAGATCCCGGCACTTTCTTTGGCATCGACGTATCGCGCTATTTCCCGAGCAACATTCTACGTACATGGCATTTGCAGTTGGCAATCTTGTGGGTGGCGACTGCATATGTTGCAGGCGGATTATTCTTCGCACCTTCTTTGGGTGGAAGTGAGCCCGATGGCCAAACCAAAGGAGTCAATCTTCTGTTTGGTGCCTTGGTGATTGTGACTATTGGAAGCTTGTTCGGAGAATGGCTTGGTATTAATCAGCTTCTCGGCAGTCTCTGGTTCTGGATTGGGCATCAGGGTTGGGAGTATTTAGATCTTGGCCGCTTATGGCAAATACTATTAGCCGTCGGCCTCGTTTTCTGGGTATTTTTATTGTTCAGGGGAATTGCGCCAGCAAGAAAAAAACCTGAGGAACGCGAGATGGCTTCATTATTCTTGTATGCAGCGATAGCAATTCCGCTTTTTTATCTTCCCGCGATGTTCTTCAGCAGCACGACCCACTTTTCCATTGTTGATACCTGGAGATTTTGGATCATCCATCTTTGGGTGGAAGGGTTCTTCGAACTATTCATAACCGTGATGGTGGCTATCATTTTCTATAAGCTCGGCATGGTTTCCCAGACAACAGCAGCTCGCGTCGTGTATCTTGATGCTATTCTCTACCTTGGCAGCGGTATCGTTGGTACGGGACATCATTGGTACTGGACCGGGCAATCAAGCATCACCATGGCGTTTGCGGCAATGTTCTCCGCGATGGAGGTCGTGCCTCTTACGCTACTGACGCTCGATGCTTGGGATTTCATCAAGTTAACGAAAGGAACGTGCGATATTTGTGGAAAGAAGATTGCTATTCCGCATAAATGGACGTTCTATTTTTTGATCTCTGTGGGAGTATGGAATTTTATCGGCGCCGGTATTTTCGGATTTCTTATCAATCTGCCGATCGTCAGCTACTTCGAGGTTGGAACACTGTTAACACCAAACCATGGCCATGCAGCAATGATGGGCGTGTTCGGGATGCTTGGCATTGCACTTATGGTATTTGTTTTTCGTCAAGTCTCATCAGATGAAGAATGGGAGCATATTGAAAAATACATTCGGGGATCTTTCTGGGGATTGAACACCGGCCTGGCATTGATGGTCGTGACGAATCTATTCCCTGGTGGGGTAATGCAACTTATCGACGTATTGAACAATGGGTATTGGCATGCAAGAAGTATGGACTATTTGCATAAAGGTTTTATGCACACTATTGAATGGTTTCGTCTCCCTGGCGATGTTATCTTCATTGGACTTGGTGTTGTTCCCTTAGTGATCGCCGCGGGAAAGACATACAAGTACCTCAGGAATAAATCGAAAGCTTTTGCATCATGAAATGCGGTTTTTCATCTATCGATTGGTTTGGTGTCCATCTGTATAAACAGATCGGATCCCGACATTTTCTTATCAGTATGTTAAACAGCGGATATCTACTATGTCATGAAAAAAAGAGGCCGATATTGAAAAGATCGGCCTCAAACCGCAAGTGTTTACCATTCAGTATACTCACAATTCCTTTAACCCAGATTTGTCATTAGAACCTCATGAATCAACTACGAATGGCCAACTCATGAGTTTGGCGTTAGACCAGAGGCCGTCAAACCATTTTCGCCGATTCATTGCGAGAGCGAGTTTGAGTATCCGTTCATTTCCATTTGTTACGATGTATGATCCGATAGCGAATACTTTGTAGCGCAATGTTTTTAGCTGGTACTGTATTTTGGATTGGAGAATCGTCTGACGAAACAAGCTCATCAAATTATATCCCATCACCACAAAGTTTAATGCTGCTTCGGTAGCAAAAAAATCTTGAACAGCAAAACTATCAACTCCAAAATCTTCTTTCAATTCTTTTATTCTATTTTCTGCATCGGCTCTGTTTCTATATAAATCCCACACAGCTTTTGTCGGCAGTGTCAGATTAGTTACGAAGCAACTGTAACGATAATTTTTATACACTTCTTCGGCTCCGAATAATCGTAACTGCTTTCCGGTTGCTTTCGGTCGAAGTGCGATTTCTTGTCGTACAATAATCAACCTGCGCAGCTTTCCCCATCCAACACTTTCATACATCGTCTCTCCAATTTCTATCCCATCATCCAAACGCCAGTAAGTCTTTTCTCGTACGATAGCAATTTTTACTGGCTTATAGAATTTTGCCGCAATAATATAGTTGATAGGTTTTTCTCGATTTTCCAAGAATTCCAGTATGTTTTTATCAAAAAACCCGCTGTCCGCCCTGAACAACCCTATTGTCTTTCCTGCTAGTCTCTCAAACGTATTCTCGATAAAATTTATAAAATTGTTCGCAGTATAACTGTTTCCACTCCGAAGCCAAAAGTTTACTGCCATTCGCGCCTCGGCAATAAATGCTATCAATGGGTGATGACTGTTGCGTCCTCGCTTCTTTGGATTATATCCTTTCGTTGCACCCTCTTGATCACCATAACGCGTAAGAATTGTCGAGTCAATATCTAATGTGTAATTATCAAAATGTGTCTGACTGTAAAACCATTGAAATAATTCTGTGAATACACTATTGTTTATTTTTTGTGTGAACTTTTCAAAATATCTCTGGAATGATTTATGCCCTGCCATTTTTTCCCAGCCAAACATCTTTTGTATCACCGTATCGTGTCGAGTTACTTCTAAATGTTCATACCTACTTGCTCCACTCCAGATGCTTACCCAAAAATTATTAATCAATTGTATCGGATCATATCCACGGTTTGATCTTTGAACTGGAAGTCCGATCTTCTTTAACGCGTCATTGATTCCTGTTTGCTCTATCAATTTTTTCATCAATACCATGCCGCCCCAGGGGGTAAGCTCTTTGTCTGAATACTCAATCTTAAGATCCATTGGCCTGTCTAGTTCTCTTATTTTGAACTCGTGGTTTTTATGGCCACCTTAGTTTTGTTAATCTATTGTATTATAACAATTTATATTATTTTTTTCTAATGGCGGTCATTAGAGATTGCGCTCTATTGACAAATCCGGGTTTAATCAAAGTATTTGAAACGGCTTTGGAATAGGGAAATTTATAGAGCTATCTGTGACCTTTCATTCCCATTTATGCCATAATTCAAATTTTGCAACTTTTGTTCAATCTATTATTAAACAGTAGCCTTCAAAAGGGATTAATCCCTTTTTCATCCTTTTGGGTTATTCCTGAAAAGAATAAACATCAGTATTATTCTTTCAATTATTGGATTAGTGGCAACTTTTCTCATGAGACTTCGCGATTTAATATGAGCAAAAATGTATCCGACCAATTTGTTGAAGCATTGGCTGAGGCAGGCATCCAAAGGATCTATGCAGTCACAGGGGATAGTCTCAATCATGTAAATGCCGCTGTGCACCGCAACGGCAAAATCAAATGGATTCATGTTCGGCACGAAGAGACTGCTGCATACGCAGCCGGGGCTGAGGCCCGGTTGAATGGCCTGGCATGTTGTGCAGGCAGTAGCGGCCCCGGACATGTTCACCTGATCAACGGGTTGTATGATGCACATCGTTCATCGGCTTCCGTCTTGGCTATCGCTTCTACGATCCATACCAAAGAATTCGGAACAAGTTCTTTTCAAGAAACAAACATCTTCAAACTTTTCGACGATTGCAGTTGCTACAACCAGATAGCTTCCACGCCTGAACAAGTGCCGCGTATGCTACAGGCCGCCCTTCAGCATGCCGTGCATAAGAAAGGCGTCGCTGTCATTGGATTGCCGGGCGATATTACCAATCTTCCCGCGATAGCGGCTGAAACTACTACAACGCTTTTCCGGAATCGTCCTGTCGTCAAACCATCGGAAGACGAGCTGTTGCAGCTGGCTGAACTGTTAAATGCTCACACAAAGATCACCATTTTCTGCGGACTAGGCGCTGCTGATGCGCATGAAGAAATTATTCAACTGGCCGGAAAACTAAAGGCACCGGTGGCATATTCTTATAAAGCAAAGATGGCAATCCAGTATGAGAATCCTTATGAAGTGGGACTCACAGGATTGCTGGGGATACCCTCGGCGTATCACAGCATGCATGAATGTGAATTGCTTGTATTGTTAGGGACTGATTTTCCTTATACACCTTTTATGCCCAAAAAAAATAAAATTGTACAAATTGACCTTAAACCTGAAAATCTCGGTCGAAGAGCTAAACTCGATCTTGGACTTTGTGGAGACGTGAAAGATACTTTGCAGGCGCTCATGCCTCTGATAGAAATGAAGGAAGATGAGACCTTTCTTGGTCAGCAATTGGAGTTTTATAAAGAAGTCAAAAAGAAATTACTGATCTATGTGAATGATCCTGGAAAACCAAATGCTATTCACCCTGAATTTGTCGCCTCTATGATTAATGAACTGGCTGCCAAAGATGCCATATTCACGGTTGATACAGGAATGTGTTGTGTATGGGCTGCACGGTACATTGAAGGAACTGGCAAACGAAAAATGCTGGGTTCATTCAACCATGGTTCAATGGCAAATGCAATGCCTCAAGCCATTGGTGCAGCGCTGGCATGTCCTGGCAAACAAGTGATTGCATTCTGCGGCGACGGAGGCCTGTCTATGATGTTAGGCGACCTTATGACCATCGTCCAATATAAATTACCTGTGAAGGTTGTCGTTTTCAACAACCGTTCACTAGGAATGGTGAAATTAGAAATGCAAGTAGCAGGGATTCCTGACCGGGAAACAGATATGCTGAATCCGGACTTCGAAAAATTAGCGGACGCAATGGGAATGCCCGGTATTACCATTCATGATCCCGGGAAAGTGAAATTAGAATTAGAAAAGGCCTTTCTCCAGGAAGGTCCCGTATTGATTACGATTCAAACTGATCCGAATGCCCTCGCCATGCCTCCCAAATTAGAGTTTGACCAGATGAAGGGCTTCGCTTTATATATGGGGAGAATGATGTTAAGCGGGCGTATGGATGAGGTATTTAAAATTATTTCGTCCAATTATAAGCATTTGGGAGAGGTACTATAAGTCGATACTGAAGATGCGCATGAAGGAAGAAGCACATGAAAGAGTGCAAGTATCTTATTATTGGCGGCGGCATGACCGCAGCTTCCGCAGTCGATGGTATACGTGAAATTGATTCCATCGGCAGCATCGGATTGATAAATGCAGAAGCGGACGCTCCATACAATCGCCCTCCGCTCTCCAAAGCTCTCTGGAAAGGAGCAGCTCTGGATTCTATCTGGCTAGATTTGAAAAGTAAGAAAGTGGAAATCTACCTCAGCACTATTGCGAAAGAAATCGATCCTAAAAGAAAACGTGTGGTTTGTGAAAACGGAGAAACCTATGGCTATGATAAACTCATGCTGGCAACAGGCGTCAGGCCAAAACAATTTCCATTCGGTGATGATTCGATTATATACTTCCGCACATTGTCGGATTATCGGAATCTTCGCACTCTCACGGAAAATGCAAAACGAATAGTCGTAATCGGCGGTGGATTTATCGGATCTGAAATTGCAGCTGCACTTATGATGAACGGTAAGGATGTGACAATGATTTTCCCGGAAGAAGGCATCGGAGATCGTATTTTCCCTCGCGATCTTTCTCAATTCATCAACCAATTCTATAAACAAAAGAGGGTTGAGGTGTTTTCGAGTGAAAAGATTATCGGCATAGAGAAAATGAGCAATCAATACATGGTGAAGACTGCTAATCAAAAAGATATTATTGCAGATGGGGTCGTCGCAGGGATTGGTTCTTTGCCGAACATCGAACTTGCTCAAGCGGCAAAAGTAGAAACGATGGATGGAATTCTGGTGAACGAATTTATGAGAACCAGCGATAAGGATATCTATGCGGCGGGTGACGTGGCAACTTTCTTTAATCCTTCATTGGAAAAACAAATCCGTGTGGAACATGAGGACAACGCCAATACCATGGGCCGTTTGGCAGGCCGGAATATGGCGGGAAAGAATGATCCGTACCATCATTTGCCATTCTTCTACTCCGATATGTTTGAGCTCGGATATGAGGCGGTCGGTGAACTGGATTCACGATTAGAGACATTTTCCGACTGGAAAAAACCTTTCGAAGAAGGTGTAGTCTATTATCTGAAGAATGACCGAGTGCGGGGTGTATTGCTTTGGAATGTCTGGGAACATGTGAATGCCGCGCGTGAATTGATAGCGGATCCAGGTCCATTGAAGCCATCAAACCTGAAGGGATACCTGAAATAGAAAAAACTGATGATAAACGTTCAACGAATATTTGAAGACACTCGTATGATAGCTGAACACAAGAAAAGGAAAGACATACAGCCCACAGGAGTTTAATAATGAATAACGATCTAACATCTACATCAAAAGGAATTGCAGGCGGCCAGGTGACGAAATTAGCAGAATTGATCAGTTACCAGACAGGTGCAATTGTAAGTCGTGAGATAGTAAAAGGACACACGGGGAACATAACGATATTTTCATTTGATGATGGTCAAGGTTTAAGCGAACATAAAACGCCATTCGATGCTCTTGTTCAAGTATTGGAAGGAGAAGTAGAAGTCTCCATCGAGGGTAAGCCCCACCATGTCGAGGGCGGCGAGATAATTCTTATGCCCGCGCAGAAACTCCATGCGCTTAAAGCTCTCACGCGATTCAAAATGATCCTCACGATGATCCGATCTTGATGTGGAAAATAATGTTTTGGGAATATTCATATAAATTTGAGGCTCTTGAGTGAAAAGATAAGAGAGCTTTATAAATGGCTGATTAACGAATAGAGAAAGACTCTTTGGCAGACAGAGAATCTAAAAAAAGTTGTAGAGATATATGGCCCAAATTGACAGTATAACCGGACGGAGGTGTAAGATGGAAACAAGAAGAATAAAGAAGGTTTTCAAAAGTCAGCCTGTTCTTGAAGGAGCGGGAGTCCGCCTCAAACGGGCAATGGGAAATAAAGAAGTACCTCAATTCGATCCCTTCCTTCTTCTGGATGATTTTCGGTCCGATTATCCGGATGATTACATTAAAGGATTTCCATGGCATCCTCATCGGGGAATTGAAACGATCACGTATGTGCTCAAAGGAACCGTAGAACACAAAGACAGTATGGGAAATAGCGGAATCATTTCTTCGGGTGATGTTCAATGGATGACGGCAGGCAGTGGAATCATTCATCAGGAAATGCCAAAGGCTGGTACAGGAGGCGCGATGTATGGGTTTCAACTCTGGGCAAATCTTCCAGCTTCTCATAAAATTATGGATCCGCGGTATCAGGAAGTTAAACAGACAGATATTCCGGAAGTGATTCTAGACAACGGAACGAAAATTAAGCTCATATGCGGTTCCTACAAGAATACAGCCGGGCCTGTAAAGGATATAATTGTCGATCCGGAGTATCTCGATATTACCGTACCGTCAGATTCGGAATTTATCCACGTAACGAAGAAAGGATATACAGTATTCGTGTACGTAATTGAAGGGCAGGGATTCCTGTGTAAGGAGAAGAAGCCGTTTTCCTATGAAGAAGATGGGGTCAATTATTTTGATATTAAACGCGAGCCATACGCTTCCAACGGAACGCTTGTATTGTTTGACGATGGAGATCGAGTCGTTGTTCAAACAGAAGATCAGCCCATCAGGTTTCTCCTGATATCCGGGAAACCGATAGGTGAACCCATTGCGTGGTATGGTCCGGTGGTGATGAATACACAACAAGAATTGGAAATTGCTTTTCGAGAATACCAGAATAATACGTTTGTAAAGAAAGGAAAATCTTTGTAGGGATTTTATTTGTCAAATCCTTGTAGAGAAGTCCGATAAATTGTAACTGCGATAACATTGCAAAATACTATTGTTACGCCACGTTCAATATTTTTTCATTCAGAGACAATTGGTTGCGTTCTGCAAATAACCGGACAGACTTGTCGGCAAAGAATAGTGAAGCAGTCGTCCCCCGCGATAATCCCTAGAGTCATGAGTGATGATCCATTGAGGTGTGTCGCTTCATGAAAACGAAGCGCGATGCAATCAATGAACTCTCTACCGTCAGAACAAAGAACGCTGTAAAGAGGTTTTATCAAAACCGTGTCCTGTTGTTTTGCAACAACGGAACAGGAAGTGAAAATCAATATGACGAAGACTATTCGACTCATTCAGCCTATTTCCATTCTTCTGTGATAGACGAAATATAATCTCCATATACCACAAAATGAATACATCCGCTACAAATGCTCACGAGGATGCCTACAATCAAAGACCATTATCGTACTGCAATGATTTTTCTTTCGATTTCTTTGCCGGCTCACCGAAGTGATATGTAATGCCAATATAAATGATTTGAGTATCACGGTTAGTGATTGTGTTCTCTAAAAGCAACGGAGTGTCGAGATTAAGTTTTCTGTTGAGTGTTTTTAAAATGTCTGAAACTGTCACGACCAACGAAAACTTGTCATCAAAGATATCCTGCCTTACTCCAAGATTCATCACAAAGCTTGGTTTAAATTCTCCTTGCGGCGTCAGTCGTAAAGAACGATAGTTTGTATTCATTTGAATCATCGTTGCTGACGCAAGATTCAGGTTGCAATTCAGATTGCCGCTCCACGATACCGCCGATTTGGTTCCGCTGAAACCGAGATTGGTAGCATCGATCTGTTCGTAGAACACATTCGCGCCAAGGTTCGCCGAGAACGTGTTCCCTGCATTTCCAGAAAAGACCAGTTCAAATCCGGCAGACTTATCCGAAGCAAGATTTTCCTGAGTTGTCAATAACGTTGTGTCGTTCAGAATGGTTGTGACGCGAGTAAACCCATTATATTTATTGCGATAAAAAACACTCGGAACAATAGTAAGATAATCGTTTTGCCATTGTAGACCGAATTCCACCGAATGAATAAATTCCGGCATTAGGCGTGGATTTCCGGCTCTTACGTTTCTGGGATCTTGATATTCAGGAAATGGATTCAGATCGTCTCCTTCCGGTCTATTAGCACGCCGACTGTAATTTAATTGCAATTCAAGGAACGGACTGATTTTGTACGACAAGTGCAGCGTGGGATAAAGTTCGAAGTAATTATTGGTGATGATAGAATCACTCGATACCAAATTTGCATTGACGAACGACTGTTCCACTCTGAATCCACCTAAGAAGGAAAGATCACCAATTTTATTTTCATACGTTGCATAGAGTGCATGAATCGTTTCATCGTAAGTGAAATGCGTCGTTTTTGTAAGATCGGTAACAAGCTGCTGTTGAATCGGGTCTATGTACGTTCCCAAATAGTTCATATCCCTATAGTTAAAATCGCCGGCATAACCGATCTCAAATGTCGATTGCTCGCTGAACTTATCGCTGTAATCGATGGTCAGTTGTTTTTGGTCATCATTTTGGTAGATGCGCATGTTATCGTATGTCGACGCCGTCGTAGGAAATCGGTATACATCACTGTAGTGGTTGTCTTCCTGTTCGGGTTGCTGCGAAACATTAAATTCAGCCCGTAGTTTATGATCATCGCCATCGAAATCGTGTTGGAAGTACACATTCCCTCCCCCTTCCTTTTCATATTCAGGATCGTATCGGAGACGGTCATAGATTTCCGTTGTCAGGCTATTTGCATCCATCGTCGTCTCGGTCAACGTCCCGGTTCGTGTGAAACCTCGATAGCGATAATTACCGGAGAGGCCGAAGTTATTTAATGCGTCAAGATGATAATCCAACCCAAGCGAAACAATATGAGAGAGTGGACGAGCATAAGTATTCCCGTCTTCGTTGTGATAACCGGATAAATTTAAGGTGGTCGAATCAAATTGCGTCTGCCTGTCTGTGGTGAAGGTGTTGCGTTCATCCTTACGGATGCTATAGCTTCCATAGATATTGTATGTACCGGGATTGTAATTGAGGCTGATGTTTGCATTATAGCGTTCGTGGTTGCCTCCGTTTGCGCTCACCGACCCATTCAATCCGGTGTCTACATCTTTTTTCAGCACAATGTTGATGATACCGGATGTGCCGTCCGGTTTATATTTTGCGGAAGGATTGGTGATGACTTCGATTTTTTCTATTGAGTTCGCTGGCATCTGTTGCAATACCTCCGCTCTGTTTTTTCCCATCAAAGGTGAAGGCTTACCATTGAGGAGAATGAGAACATTCTCTGATCCACGCAGGCTTACTGTACCGTCGATATCAACTTGAACAGAGGGAATGTTCTGTAGCAAATCACTTGCCGAACCGGTCTTACTCAGAATATCCTGCTGGACATTATACACTTTCCGGTCTATTGAACTGCTGAGAATCATTTTTTGAGTGGTCACCGTCACTTCACCCATGCGTACTGCGGATTCTTTCAAATACGTCTTTCCGAAATCAAATTCGCGATGCTGTGTATCAATAATAAATATTTCCGATTGCTTTTCTTCATATCCCAGCAAACTGTATTTGATGAAATACACTCCAATCGGAATATTTACAATTTCGTATTTCCCTTTATTATCGGTGACAGCCCCCGTTACGAGTGAACTGTCCGATTGGCTGAACACGACCACATTGACGAATTCCAATGGCTTCTTTGTCGATTCCATTAAGACCGTTCCGGTTATTCTTCCTATATGTTGATTTTGTGCAATTGCGTTGAGTGAACAAAGGAACATAAATGCCAATAGAGTGTTGAATATTTTCACGTAATTCAGTCTCCATAATAATTTAATTTCTCAGGAAATTATCTATCCAGCCTGAAAAACTGTTTTGAGTGTCATGGTGTTACTCAATTGCCAGGAATTCTCTCTAGATTCAGAAGAACCTCTTTTAATGAGATATTGAGACAATACCTCATTTTAAGAATAGAAGAGACAATCCCGTTGCAGTCACGATCATGTTCAGTATTAAAAAAAACGATAAGCTATTAGAAAAATTTATGAGTTTTCAATGATAATAGCAATGAGAATAGTATTCTGTTTTCATACCTTCATTTATCGGTGCGTAGAATTATCATCGATATAAATCTTCATCAGAAATAAGAAAAGAATTATCGAAAACAAAATCGTTGATGAATGAAGGTTTTTTATCATTTCTGATCTGAGGGAAGTGAACCAATGTCTTTTTTTAGTATCCACATGCTCCCACTTCAAACTTATCAAATCACATATTATTGATTTTAGCGTCATTTTCTCAAAATTAATGTTATCAGGACATCGTCCGATAATATTATATAAGATAAAAAACCACCGAACATTCAGCAAGGATGCTGATAAAGTGGTCAAAGTTTAGGACACATCATCAGTACATGGAGGTAATAACATGGCAATCAACGCCGTTACAAAAGGGACTGGTCCAACGCAAGTCGCAGCTCCCACGAAAGAAACTCAGACTCAATCAGCTGCACAAACTAAAGCAAAAGATAACGCCATCATTTCAGAAAAAGCCAAGGATCTCGCAGCATTGATGGCAGGAAAACAAGTTCAAGAAGAATTAAGTGAATCACCCGCAGCAAAAGCCAAAGAGCAGGCACAACAATTACAATAATCCTATTCTTCTGAAATTGCCACGAGTTCTCTGTCTCCCATGTCAGTTTGTTCGCATGGGAGGCAGTGTTATCTTTTTTGATTGTTGATTCAATGATTTTTCCATCCGAATTGTAAAGAATATTGCGAGAAGATTTATCGTCTAGACTTTCAATTTCATAAAAAATACTTCCCTTCTCCCTTGCTTCAATAAAAGTCTTGATTTTTGCGTTAGGATATTTGCTTTCAAACGCAGTTAGTACGGCTTTGGGAACATCTTTCTTTGGAATCTTTTTGTCTCTGGCAACACTATTCAGTGCACCAATGCTTATGAGTATACAGATAAGTGTGATGTTCTATCTTAGAGAGGCTCTCATAAATGAATCTCCTTGCGAAATACTATAGATGTTGTTTTAACCTGCCCCAAACGATGCACCAATATTAACTCAGTATTTTTCTATTATCAAGCACGGGCAATTTAAAAAGTGGAAATATTTCTGGTGCTGATGGACGTCATTTCATCCCAAAGTCATTTCCAGCACTTCCCGTTTCGTTTTCCCTGTCCCTCGATTTTCACGACTTCAGTCGGGGAAGTCGAGGGAGCCCCGCCACGAAAACGTGGCGAGGGACTCAAACCAAATGGGACTAACTTGCTTATTCGATGGCCTCGTGAATGAGGTTTGTGTTCCACAAACCACATTCACTCGAAATAATACAAACCCCACGCCGCGTGCCCTGAGCGAACGGAGTGAGCCGAAGGATCGCTTGGCTCCGTCATGGAGTTTGATTAGTCCATAATGACCCTCCTCTCCTGACTCTCCTTGATTTGGAATCACATGCCTGCTGAAAATGAAAGATGTTTTTATGTTGCCTCGTCAAGGGTATATAAACCGTGCCCTCTTCTCTTAACCTAATGGAAGGGCACGGCCCTTGACTTCGGCAACTGCTGAGTATGAAATTTTTTATCAGCGGGCATGTATGTTTTTTTACAAACAGATAGGTCTCGTCATGTTTTCAGTTTTTAATACTATAGGCTTTTGCGGTTCGCGGTCGTTGCCTGCATCCGCCCGACCGCTCGTCAGTTCAGTTGTCTCATCAGTTCTTAAAGCGTCCTCTGCACAAATCACTGTTGGTTGTTCCATTGGCGCTGATGAAATGGTTCTCTCTTCCATTCCGGAGTCTGCACTCTCTCGTGTTTCAATTTTCGCCGCATTCGGTGCTGGTGGTGTTGGTGCATGTTCTCTATCTGCAGTCTCCTCAGTTCTCAATGCAGTTCGGTGTGGTGCATCCGTAAATTGGTGGTCAGGTGGAAATGATAATGTTCCTATCCGTGGCCGACTCGCTCGTCGTTCAGTGGCATTGGTAAAGCATCTACCCGGTAACAGACCGGCGGCTCTCGTCTGTTTTCTTTCATCACCATCATCCAGCGGCTCATTAAAAGCTTGTCGTCGTACGGCTTGCCCCGAGCACGGTCGAGGGGTGCGACTCGGAATCCCTGTGTTCGTTTTCTGTTTTGGGTTCTCCCCCTCACTTTTGCCATTGCTTGGATGTGGTTTCTGGTCAAAAGTCTCGTACTTTGGTCAGGAAGCATATCGGTGGCTTGCAGATCAGAATATTAACAAAGATTATGGTCCACTTTTCACAGATCATGAATGATTAAAAGCCTTCTTTCAAATAAAAGCATCGAATAGTTCGATGAGGATTATTGATAGCACCAATCTACTTACCTCTTTTATGCTTATACTTGAATTTAGAGGTAACGTATTGACATATATATGGTAAATAATTTATTCTTACAGACTTGACATTCATATCCTCATTACCTATTATATGGTCATCCTTTATTGTTTCACCATCATATAAACATTATTTAGGTAAAATATATGGGGCTCCCGAAACTTCTTACTGTTTTTTATCACCAGCAAGTATTCACGTTCGATGAAGCACGCCAGAAACTTAAAACTAATGCAAACTCTCTCAGCACGATGCTTTACGAACTCCAGCGGAGTAGGTACATAATGAGGATAAAGAAAGGATTGTATGCGACCATTCCTGTGGGAATGGCTGAACAATCGTTTACACCGAATAAATATCTCGTCGCTGCTAAGATGCAAAAGCATGCATACCTGAGTTACCACACTGCGCTTGAGCTTCATGGTGTAGCAGAGTCGGTTTTCAACACCGTATATATTAGTGTACCTCGACAAGCGCGCCCTTTTCAATTCCAGGAAACGATGTATTCGTTTGTCATCAATAACGATTCATTTGGACTTACAAAGGTGAAGATTGATGGAATATCTCTTTCAATAACCGATAGAGAAAAAACAATTCTTGATGGTATCGATAGATTGAAATATGTTGGAGGTGTTGAAGAATATCTGAAGAGTGTTTCCTCGTTTCCATCAATAAATACATCAAGGCTGTTGAAGTATCTTCAACGTCTCGACAAGAAGATCCTATATGCAAAGGCTGGATGGCTTTTATCTCGTATGGCAAAACAATGGTCTATCGAGGAACAACTTCTTAAAAAGATTCGAAGTAAATTAAGCGCTCGGACATTTTATTTGCAAGAGGGCAATGGTAGTACGGAATACCGTTTTAACGATGAATGGAATTTGATGATTCCATCAACACTTGAGAGTAAATTGGAAGAGACCTCTTGATTTCATCTGCGGAAAAAAAACAAATTGCGATGGAGCATCGATTCAATACTGCCAATATTGAGAAGGTGCTTCGTTTAATAGATCTCTTGAGTGAAATGTATGCGCATCCGTTTCTTAAAAGGCGATTTATCCTAAAAGGCGGTACAGCAATCAATGTGTTCATTTTCGATATGCCCCGTTTGTCGGTCGATATTGATCTCAATTATATTGGCTCGCCGGAAAAAAAGATCATGCTCAACGAAAGAACAATCATTCGTGAACATCTTCGCCGAATATTCCAGCTTCAACGTTATGAATCTGATTTTTCCGAGAATTATGGAAGCGATCGCTTTGATCTATGGTATCAGAATATGGGTGGAAATAGAGATCGAGTCAAAGTTGAAATCAATTATCTGTTGAGAATACCATTGTTGAAACCTATTGTGTCAAAAAAGCGAATATTATTTTCTTCTCTTCCCCTGCCGAAGGTTCTCATCTTAGCACCAGAAGAACTATTTGCATCTAAGTTGATTGCTCTTCTGGCTCGTCACGCCGCGAGGGATCTATATGATATCTTTAATCTTTCTGTGAAGAAAGATTTTATGCTGAAAAAACCCCTCTTGAAGACCTGCACTATTTTTTACGGTATCATTAACCGGGAAGATTTTAGAAAAATGTCCTCTGAGACAGTTGATAAAGTGACACAAACTGATATCAAGAGAACCTTATATCCTTTATTACAGCGAGAATTGAAGTTTGATCTTGCAAAAACCCAGAAACAGGTAAAACAATTTCTCAAGCCCTTGTTTCGCTTCACAAAGAAAGAAACACAATTCGTGAATTCATTTTTCCAAGGTAAGTATGAACCCGATTTGTTATTCGGTTCAAAATCATTTTCAAAAGCTGTCGACCAATATCCTATGATCGAATGGAAATTGAGTCATATTACTAAGCAGTTGAGTCAAAAATAATCGAATTATACGGTGATAGACCAAATACATGTTAGCAAAAGATGAGATATTGAATAGATTGAAGAAACTTCAACAACTTGAAACTTTCTATTATCGGTGGTTGATTTCACAGATTGAAATGAAAATGAATAATCACAAGCCATAATCAAAAAAGTAATCAATTTCCGATTCTATCAGTTGTATGAAGTATCTGATATTGATACCTTTTGTTGTCAATAGATTCCATCAGAACCTTTTCCTGCAAATAATGTTCATTTTATAAGTTTGTTCATAAACTCTGAACAATTAATATTATTGAACATTTCTCTTGACATTCGTTCAATAATTCGTTATGTTCATAATAAATGAACAAGGTGAAGAATTGAACATGGTAACCCGCGAAAACGACATACTAAATCAAGCAGTAGAAGCAGTCCGAAAAGAAACTAATCTGAATATTGAGCTTGGTCCGCAGGAACTTGCACAAGGTGACAAACAAATCGATGCCATCCTTCGAATCGATCTCCAGGGTAAAACCACCGAGTATTGGGCTGAAGTAAAAACCACCGTGACTAATATTACTATTGGACAGATTGCGCATCAGTTTGAAGGTAATCAAACAAAATGGCTTCTTGTCACCCGCTATGTCCAACCTCAATTAGCGAAAATATTGCGCGATCTTCATATTCAATTCATCGACGCAGTTGGTAATATTTTTTTCAATGATCCCCCAACATTGATTTTTATCCGTGGCAACAAACCTCAGCCATTCTTACCAATCATGCCTGAAGAAGGAATTCTTGGCCGTGCAGGAACTCACGTAATCTTTGCTCTTCTGTGCAAACGAGAATTGTGTAATGCTCCATATCGCAGTATAGCCGAGCAAGCTCAGGTTGCTCTTGGAACTGTTGCGGGAGTTATGAAAGATCTCATTGCGAGAGGTTTTCTTGTTGAAACGGATGATACACGTCGACTCATCAGAAAGAAAGAACTCTTCGATAAATGGTTGACAGCATATGCAGAAAAACTCCGCCCTAAAAAACTTATAGGTCGATATAAAGCAATAGAACCCGACTTTTGGCAGCAAGCAGAAATCATTCGCCTTGATGCACAGTGGGGTGGTGAAGTTGCAGCATATCTTCTAACTCGTTATCTTAAACCTGAGATTGTTACTATCTACACTCGAAAACCTGTCCACAATCTCACATTTGACTTGAAGCTTCGTCAGGATAAAAACGGAGATATAGAATTGAGAGAACGTTTCTGGAAATTTGATAATCCCGAACTCGATAAAACTATGGTACCGCCCCTTCTCGTGTATGCAGATTTGATGGCCACGGGAGACCCGCGGAATATCGAAACAGCAAAGACAATTTATAATGATTATCTTCGAAGAACTTTAGTAGAGGAACAATGAACACGATGACATTCAATCCGCTTCTACCATACAATGATCTGCCGCCATTGCCCCCGAAATTCGACATTGAAACAAAACTTGTTTTGAAAAAAGCAATTACGGCTGGTCGAGTGCTTGCAGAGCTTAAAGGACTGGGGAAGTCAATTCCCAATCAATCCATGCTTGTCAATATTGTCATTCTACAGGAAGCACAAGCGAGTTCAGAAATTGAAAACATCGTCACAACAAATGATGCACTCTTTAAAGCAGCTACGTCCAACACGTCGAGTGTTGATCCTATCACAAAAGAGGTTCTACGTTATAGAGAAGCACTCCGGGCAGGATATAACAATCTGAAGAAGCATTCTCTTCTAACGACGAATCTTTTTATCGATGTGGTTCAAACAATAAAACAAAACGATGCTGGAATCCGCAATATTACGGGAACAGCAGTAGCAGATCAACGAAGCGGAAGAGTTCTCTACACACCTCCCGAAGGTGAATCGTTGTTTCGACAAAAACTGAAAGAACTTGAGGATTTTATTCACGCCGAAAATCATTTGGATCCTTTAATCAAGCTTGCGTTGATTCATTACCAGTTCGAAGCAATCCATCCTTTTTTCGATGGCAATGGAAGAACCGGCAGAATTATCAATATTCTTTATCTCGTAAAGGAAGGCCTTCTCGACTTGCCAGTGCTCTATTTAAGTAAGTATATCATTGAACAGAAAAGCGATTATTACCGTTTGCTGCGTGATGTAACAGAAAATGGAAAATGGGAAACATGGATATTGTTTATCCTCACTGCCATCGAGTCGACGGCGGCCTTGACCTCGCAGCGAATTCAAAATATCCGTTTTCTTCTGCAGGAGACTCTGGAATCAGCAAAAAAGAAACTTCCACCAAAGGTATATTCAAAAGAGCTTATAGAGTTAATCTTCCGGCAACCCTATACCAAAGGGCAATTTCTGGTCGATGCCGATATTGCTGAGCGAAAAACAGCAGCAGAGTATCTGAAAGCATTAGAAGATGCAGGAATACTCAAAAAACAAAAAGTCGGTAAAGAAAATCTCTATTTAAACAAGAAACTCTATGCTTTACTCACAAGATAACGTGCCCGTACTGGGTACCTGTCGGTTTCTCTATGTCCAATTTATTTATATATTTGAACACGTTATTATTACGTGTCCATAACATGGACATGTCCATTGTGGCAGGATTTAAGATGCATAGAATGAAAGAAACATAAACCTAACCGTTTTATTATTGGTGCTTGATTTCACAAATGGAATGAAATATGAAATTGGAGTTGCCGAAAAGGGAACGTATTACAGTTTGAACAAAGGGGTCATAAAGATGCCAAAGGGGCCACCAAAGAAGGCGCTGGGAAATGGGACACTTATAGGACATCCGAAAAGCCCCAAAACCAAAAGGTTCGTAAAGGGCTCAAAAGCTTCATCACGTGATGGGGTGATTACAAAACATACAAAACGTCCCAAAACAAAAAAGGCTACTCCAGCGCCAAAGAAGTCACGCAAAAAGTATGGCAAATAATTAAACCGGGCATAAACAGGAAAACGGGACATCGCCCGATCGTGGTTGATTTCACGAATGTAATAAAGAAGAATGACAGATCATTCTACCTCATAAGTCCCGAAGGGTTCAAAGTCCTCGTCACATAATGCATCATCAATTAGAATTTCTCATCATGCCATCTTATAACCCGTTACAGTCTTAAACTTTATTTTGCAGGTTCAAGTCGGAGTCATAAAAAAATGAGCCGATTCATTCGAGAATCAGCTCATTAGCGTAGCGGGGACAGGACTTGAACCTGCAACCTTCGGGTTATGAGCCCGACGAGCTACCAATTGCTCCACCCCGCGATCTTTTATTAGCTTATAAATATACAAATAATAGTGTGGGAAGTCAATACAATTATCACCATCAAAAATAAGGCAAAATTTTTTCCCATACAGCAAAACTGATTCTTTTTACAAAAAAAATGTTATTTTGTATCTGAATATTCATTCAGAATTCTTTTTTAAAAGATTATGAGACGAAAAGACGAAAAAAAGGAAGACGCTATACTGAAAGCGGCTATTCAAGCTATCGCTGAATCAGGATTTCATTCGGCAAAGGTTTCACGTATTGCAGAAATTGCTGGTGTTGCCACCGGGACTGTCTATTTATATTATCCAAGCAAAGAGATATTGCTTCATAAAATTTTTGAAAAACTCTGGAGTGAACTAACGATGAAATTTGAAAAAACTATCGCCGATCAATCACTCACACCTATCGAAAAATTTGAAAAGATGATCGATCTCTTCCTGGAGAAGCTTATCTCCGATAATTCACTAGCTATAGTTTTTGCCAACGAGCATCATTTGCTGCTCCAAACAAGAACCAAAGATCTGTTAGAACATTATAATCGGTTCGTTGATCTTGGACAAATTGTCCTTAATCAAGGAATAGCATCGGGTATGGTGAATCCGGATATCAACCTGAATGTTATTCGTTATTTCATTCTAGGAGGATTCAGAAATCTTATTCGAGAACGGGCGGTCAATCCCGACCTGCTTCCATGGGATGTCATACGAGCAAGTACAAAATCTTTATTAAGACATGGAATGATGGTTCGAAATTAAATAATATTGTTCAACTCCGTACTAAACGGTTTTCGAATATGTCGCAATAAAAAATCTATCGCTCTTTCAATTCAACACGTTCTATCAATCGCGTACCTCCCTGAATGCTGGCGGAATATATCCGTGCATCGATCCCTGTTTTTTCATGATATAAATCGAGAATGCGATCGTTGAATGCTTCCATTTTGTCTTCGTCTACAAGATTGATTGTGCAACCGCCAAAACCGCCGCCCATCATGCGTGAACCGTACACACCATCGCTATCCAATGCGATGTCAACCATGATATCTAATTCGCGGCAACTCACCTCGTAATCATCTCGTAAACCATTATGGGATTCGATCATCTTTCGGCCGAAGGCGATAAAATCGTCGCGCTCCAAATCTTGAATTCCTTTTTCGACCCGAATATTTTCGTTTACGACGTACACGCAACGTTTATAAATTACAGGATCGAATTCTTCACGATATTCCTGAAGTAGTTCAATCGTTACATCGCGCAAAGAGCGGATACTTGGGTTGTGCTTTTGTAGAATTGAAACTCCTGTTTCACATTGTTTTCGACGAACATTATATTCAGAACCGGAAAGTTCATGCCGCACTTTAGTATCGCAGAGAACGATAAGTATATCGTCGCGGACAAAAGGAATATATTCGAAATCAAGAGTCCGGCAATCGATTTTTAGCACGGTCTTTTCACGTCCATAAATGTTGATGAATTGATCCATGATGCCGCACTTTACACCGACGAATTCATTCTCTGCTTTTTGACCGAGTTTAACGAGCGTCATCTTTTCGATCTTCAACTTGAACATTTCATTCAGCGCGAACCCAACGCCTTCTTCTATGGCTGCTGAAGAAGACATACCTGCGCCGATCGGAATATTGCCTCCAAACACACAATCAAACCCTCCGACAGAATAACCTGCTTTGCTTATTTGATCTACCATACCAAGAATATAATTCGGCCACTTTTCTTCAGATGGTTTTAAAGATTTTAATTCCGTTTCGAATCCTTTCTCGAAATCAGAAGCGTAGAGCCGGATCGTTGAATCGGTACGCGGCGCTATGATGAAGAAAACATTTTTATCTATAGCAGCCGGCAATACAAATCCTTCATTGTAATCTGTATGCTCGCCGATTAGATTTACGCGCCCTGGAGACGATATAATAATTCTCTTTCGATTGCTGCCAAATAGATTGCGAAATTCTGCATCCAGTTTCTCGACCATATTCTTTATGGTACTTCTCGAAATCATGATATGACCGACTTTCTTTGAGCAAAGAACATGATTCCGCCAAAAATGATCATCAAAGCACCCCACCACAGGTTTGGACACAACGATGCGAGTATCGTTTGATTTTCAGTCACACCAGCTACATCAAAAATTCCTTTTATTAGGATAATCGTTCCGATGATCATCAAAACGATTCCCACAAAATACCAGATTGATTTCATTTTTATTGCTCCTGTTTTTCAATTCATCAATGACTACCAGAATAAAATATTTAATATGACAAAAACGATGACCGACACAATGGCAAAAAATTCAGGCTTGCGATAGAACGGTAAATTTTTATCGATGTTCTCAGGCGTAAGCCCTTTGACCAAGCCGACAAGCTCGCTTTCCGGTTTCTTTTCTGTGAAGAGGCTGACGATTATTGTTACTGAGAAACAAATCAACCATGCCCACCAGGCACGCCAGAAGTTTGCGGCCATATCACTCGTCGACGCCTTCGAAAGAGTCATTACGCTGACCGGGATCCATTCGAATTTTACACCGAGGAACAGCAATATCGAAGATCCCATTCCGCTGATCAATCCCCAGAAAGCTCCTTTTGGCGTGACCCATCGAACAAACATTCCCAGAAGCATTGTCGCAAATAAAGGTGCATTCACCCATGAGAAAATTGCCTGCATATAATCCATGATACTCGGGAAAGTTCGAGCCCAATAAGCTGTACCGACACTAATCATAATTCCACCGATGGTTGCGACGCGTCCAACCCACAACAAATGTGCTTGTGAAGCTTTCTTATTAATAATTGAGTGGTAAATGTCGTACGTCCAAACAGTGTTGAATGCACTTATGTTGCCTGCCTGGCCTGCCATGAATCCTGCCAGCAAAGCAGTGATACCCAGCCCCAATAATCCGGATGGATAATAGCGCGCGATCAACAGCGGCAAGGCCGAATCATAATTAATTTTCCCTCCATCACTCAATAAAGAAAAACCGCTCTTTGGATCATTGCTCAGAATGATTGCAATTAAACCGGGAATAATTACAAGGAAAGGAACACACATTTTGAAAAACGATGCAAGGATCGGCGTCATTCGTGCCGAGCGAAGATCTTTCGCGGTAAAAGCTCTCTGAACCACAAGAAAATCTGTTGTCCAATAACCGAATGAAAGTACGAACCCAAGACCCAGCACAATGCCGCCCCATGAAACCATCATCCCATTTTTGGAAGGATCGGCTGATGTTGACCACAACGTGTTGTAAGCTTCAGGAATACGAGCAAATACTTCCCGAATACTTCCGATCTCGACGATGCCAAGCATCGCCACCAAAAATAATCCAAACCAAATCAGGAAGAATTGAATGATCTCTGTAAAGATTGCAGACATCAATCCGCTTAAACCAACGTATATTCCAACAGTAATTGCCGACATCCACATACTGATATCCCAATTCCAACCGAGAAAAGTATGGAGAACAAGCGCCATTGCGTACAAATTAATTCCCGACACAAGAAGCGTCATAATCGCAAAAGCAAATCCATTAAGCACTCGGGTTTTTTCATCGAAACGGAGCCGTAGATAACCAGGAATTGATTTGATTTTGCTGCTGTAATAAAACGGCATCATGTATATACCGAGGAATAACATCGCAGGAACAGCTCCGATCCAGTAGAAATGCGCGACATACATTCCATATTTAAAAGTATTCCCGGTCATTCCCAAGAGTTCAAGAGCGCCGAGGTTCGCTGAGAGAAAAGCTAATCCAGCAACCCAAGAGCTGTTTTTTCTTCCGGCAAGAAAATAATCTTCTTCACTTTTTGTAAATTTCTTCAAATAAAAACCGATAGCGAGAATAAAACCGAAATAAACTGCTATAATCGACCAGTCCGCGATTCCTAAATGAAATGTCATAATATTACTCTCCCAGTGATAAATGATCTTAATGTTCTCTCACATACGTGCCAATGAATAAACAGAATATCGATATCTCGATACTGAAAGTAGATACCGGCGGCAGTAAAACATTTTAATAAAAGTACGATAAACTGGAAAGAGAATCAAGAGGCGGATGGCAATGTAATAGCGGTATTTCGTTATATTTATTATGGATAATTGCTATAGAATCTGAAAGTTTGTTCGTTCAAACTGGAATATATTAATTTACTTTAAACAATTAATCCACGATGAATAGTTTTGCGCCCATCTCCGTGAAGGTTCGGTGCGGTCCTAACTTGCCTTCGATGAGATAACTCATTGAAGGTGTAAATAATAACCGACGGCCGTCTGCCATTTCGACAATCACTTCACCATCCAGAACTAACGCGACGTGACTTTTTTCCAACTCCTGCTTGGCTTCATACCCCGGCTCAAATTCGACGAGCCGTATCCGTAAATGATCCGTATTAATAACGCGCAATACCGCTTTGCCTTGTTCTCCGCGTTCTTCAATAATTTCACCATCATCCCAATCGATACGTTCAACTTGCGGCTTTTTTTTCATGATTCACCTTCTTTTAAGTCCAATATCCTCCGGACAGTTTTTGAAAATTGGTTGATATTGTACGGCTTCTGTACGAAATCCAACACACCTTCATCTAATATATCCTGTGCGTTACCTTCCTGGCTGTAACCACTGGAGAGAAGAACTTTAACATTCGGTTTTATTTTCTTCAGCACACGGTACGTTTCTAATCCGCCTTTCTGCGGCATGACCATGTCCAGAACCACTGCGTCAATCCGATCATGGCAATCGTTAAAAATTTTTATAGCATCGTCACCATCCTTGGCGACCAACACTTGATACCCCTGTGATTCGAGGACTTCACGCGTCAAATCGCGTATTACTTCTTCATCATCGACAAGCAATATCACTTCGTTGCCTTCTTTGAAATCGGTCGTTTGGTTTTCAACACTTTTTTGTTGAACATCTCCCGTGTTGTATGGGAAGTACAGATGAAAGACGCTCCCGTGTCCGATTTCACTATATATATTGATAAATCCTTCGTGGTTACGGACGATCCCGTAAACCATAGAAAGGCCGAGGCCGGTGCCTTTGCCTTTTTCTTTTGTGGTGAAAAACGGCTCGAAGATATGCTTTTGGGTTTCTTCGTCCATACCGACTCCAGAATCTTCAACGGATATCTGGACGTACTTTCTCTCCTGCGAACCGAGATGCGTGCGAACATAATCGTCGTTGACATCGACAATCTGAGTTCGAATTGTGATACTCCCTCCGTCCGGCATAGCGTCACGGGCATTAACGCATAAGTTAAGAAGCGTTTGTTCGACCTGACCCGAATCAGCGTCAATGATTGCAGGGTTGCTTGATAAATCTGTGCGGATTTGAATTCTCTTGTCAAAACTTCGTTCAAGCAACTTGACTGTTTCTCTAATAACGTCATTACAATCAATTTTTTCTACAGCAAATTTTCCCCGGCGCGCAAATCCCAATAGTTGTCGGGTTAATTCGGATGCACGTGTTGCGGATTTTTCGATTGTATCGAGGTAACCAAACACCGGCGAATTCTGAGCAATCTTTGTCTTCGCAAACGAAGCATAACCGAGAATGCCGCCCAGGAGATTGTTGAAGTCGTGTGCAATACCGCCGGCCAACGTTCCAACAGCTTCCATCTTTTGTGATTGAATTAGTTGATGTTGAAGGTTAATTTGTTCAGACACATCATCATACAAAAATACAACATGACGAACCATATTTTCTCGATCGAACACCGGGAAAAATTTCATATCGATGGCAAGTGATCCTTGCATCATATTGAACGGAGGAGGCAGAATATCCGGCTGTAGTTCCATCGGGCCTGCAGAAGTGCTATCGCCGCCGAAAGCTTTTTCCACTTTTTGTGAAATCCCCAATGCTTTAGTAAATAAACTATCGCTCAGGATGTTGTAATGATATTCCAATAAATCGCGATGAGGGATTTTGAACATACGCATGAACGCCTGATTGACACGTATCAAAGTACCGTCGACCGTGAACACTTGAATGCCGAACGGCGTTTGGTCGATCACGCTCGAGAGCAATCCTTCTGTTTCCTGCAAGGTGTGTTGGAGTTCGAGTTCCTGTGTCATATCTCGATTCATCATGATATAACCTGATATTGCTCCATCATTCCCGCGAATTGTGGAAGAAACCGTACTTACAAAAACGATACGGTGCGCTTTAGTCTCCTGCCGAATTTCACCGCGCCATCCTCCATGGAAAACCATGGCGTTTAATATTTCTTCCGGCGTAGCATTTATGTATTCGTTGTGGATCAACTGGAAAAGATTTTTCCCGATCACTTCTTCCTGTTTCCATCCATAGAGGTGGAATGCACCGTTGTTCCATCCCTTTATATTCCAGTTGGCATCCGTAGAAATTACGGCGTCATTGATATTTGTCAGAACATTAGCCTGGTATCGTATTTCTTCGAAGAGCAGTGCATTTTCAAAAACGGCAGTAAGCTCATCAACCAGGATTTGCAGGATGATACTGTCTTCTACGCTAAATACATCCGGATTTTTTTCGTGGATATCCAGCACACCGATCATTCCGCTGCCTGTACGAAGTGGAATGCACATTTCCGAACTGTTGCCATCCAGTATTTCTTTCATCCAATCACTGAATTGAGAAATCCGGTTCGATACAACTATCGTGTTTTCTTTCGCACACGTTCCGATCGGACCTTCGCCCAACTTTATCCGCAAGCCTTCGGGATCACGGTATGCATTTTTTCCATAACCTGTGTGAAAATGAAGATAGGTATCTGAAGGCCGGAGCAAAAAAATGGCTGCATATGAGTAACCGTACAACTCGCTGATAAGTCTTACAGCTCTTTGCATAAGCTCATGCGGATTAAGAATCGAAGTCAACTCGCGGATTATTATACGAACCGATTCCAATCGCTTGGCGCGTTCTTTTTCCTTTTGGTAACGAATAATGTTTTCGACAGCGTTCGAAATATGACGGCATACCATGACGAAGAATTGAATATCGTCTTCCCGATATTTTCGTGCAACGTGAAGGTTATCGATACGCAGCATGCCCAAAAATTTATTATGAAGAATGATCGGCAAGGCAATCGCAGACCTCACATCGGGAAGAATAGATTCGATTCCATCTGTCACGGTATCCGATGAATAGATGGAAGGTTCATGGGAAACACTTACTTTGTCGTACAAAAACACATTTTCCTTCACAGTGGCATCGCTAAAGAACGATGGGTCTAAAGAAGCGAATGAAAAACCATCGGAATAATAAGCCGGGCCATAACGTTCTGCGAGATGCATTGCGATTCGATCGGCATTTATTGTTTCCCGGAGAACACGATCGACGATAGAGAAAAGATTGTCGAATGTTCGTGCCGAAGAAATAACATTAGAAAGAAAATTTAGAACCGTTAATTCATGATTCCTGCGGATGAGTTCCTGTTCAACAGATTTACGTTCAGAGACATCGAGGATTAATCCCTGAATCGCAGGCTTGCCATTGTGTGTTGTGAGATCGCCGCGAAGTTCAATTTCTATCCGTCTACCGGACTTATGAAGCGCAGATATCATATATTGAAACGGAACATCTTCTCCACGCAGATGCTTCTCAATATTCTTTTGGATTGTCTTATGATCTTCAGGTGCAATAACTTCAAACGGCGAAGGAGAATTTATTTCTTCAAACGATGTATAACCGAAAAGTTTCGCTGCATGTCGATTAGCATAAACTATACGATCATCCTGAATAATATAAAATCCAAAAGGTGCATCATGGATAAGTGCGGGAATTCCTTCCTCATTCGAAACATGATTCAATGTACTACGATCTTTG
This sequence comes from Ignavibacteriota bacterium, assembly GCA_963835935.1. GTDB lineage: Bacteria > Bacteroidota > Ignavibacteria > UBA10030 > CAVZMI01 > CAWIHK01. Next base: position 689,219 of record CAWIHK010000001.1, on the reverse strand, counting down.
TTGTCTGATTTCGGTGTTCGACTTATCCTTTTCAACTCTTCTAACTCCGACTGTAAAATATTCTTATCTTGTTTTCCTACAAGAATAAAGCTCCCTTCTTTCCTTACCGTTGTTCAGAAAGGAAGCGCCATTCCGGATTTCCAACCAACTGAACGAATCCAATCTTTTAGCCCACTAAACCATCAATCATCTTGGTTAGAACAGTAGGCCTTTTTTCCCAAGAATTGGGGTTAACGCCTCAAGATGCAAAGGTCAAGTTATCAATGCCGTTCCTTCGCATTGAAATGCAGAAACCCCGGCATTAAACCCAGATTTGTCATTAGAGAATTTTCTAATGGCCGTCATTAGAATAACTCATTAATTCATAAAGCATTAACCATCACCATGGTGGTTTCTCCCAAGGGATGCCTGCCGGCAGATACATCCAAATCTGATTTTCAGATTTGGATTACTCAACCACCGGCTTGTCAGCACGGTCGGTGAGTAGTCCTTCAAATCGCCATAAAAAAGGGACGTATCGAACCGACCATATGAGAAAGCTTCAGAATCTTAAAATATTTTTTTCCTAATGACAAATTTGGGTTAAATAATTTTATCCCTGAGATGTGAGTAGATCCCCCTTCCTGAGGGAGATTCCTCACTGTCCTTATCTTGATTATCGACAGTTTTCTCCATGGTCTTAAGCTGTTTTTTAGTCTTTTTCAGTATTTTTTCAAAAAAAATAATAGCTTTTTAGTGGTTTTTTGACTGTAGTTTTCCGAACACAAGATCACCACCAACGATTGTCAAGAAAACCTCTGTTGAGGGAATTTCTTTGGTTGGGATTTTCATAATGTCCTGATTTAACACAACAATATCTGCCAACTTTCCTTTTTCAATACTGCCTTTTATATTCTCCTGAAATGCTGCATACGCTCCCCAAATTGTATAGGCACGGAGCGCTTGATCGCGTGTCATTTTTTGATCGGGGAACCAACCATTACTAAAGCGAGCGGTGTCACCAATTCCTTCGGAGGAATATTGAAAACCTTTTTGCACATCGCGCCAATTTACAGGTTTCCCATTTATATCCTGTCGCGTAACAGCGGCATAGAAACCGAGAATTGGATCTGAACTTTCGGCCGGTGAATCGGAACCCGCAGGAATAATGCAACCGGATTGCAATAGCGATTGCCATGCGTAAGCATACTCCAGCCGTTTCGGACCCAAGCGCGCTTCAGCCCAATACATATCCGACGTACAATGAATCGGCTGCATGCTTGGAATTATTCCAAGATTTGAAAATCGTGATATATCCTGACAATCGAGAATTTGAGCATGTTCATCTCTCAATCTTGCATCTTTCGCGCGCTCAGGATTTTCTTTCAATACTTCTTCGTACAAATTTAATAACATATTATTTGCGCGGTCGCCGACGGCGTGCGTCATCACCTGAAAACCTGCACGGACAGCGTCATTCATAATTGCGCGCAATGTATCTGAAGGAGCTGCGGTAAATCCGCGTGATGTCGGATCGTCGGTATATGGTTCAATCAATGCGGCGCTTCGTGATTCTAGCGTTCCATCGATGTAAAGTTCAACACCGCGAACTGTCAACTGCGAATTTCCATAATTTATTTCCGGGCCTTTTCTTTTATATTCACCCCATGCATCATCCTGATAATCAATTGCCGCATACACTCGAAATGGAAAATTTCCTGAATCAATTAATTTTTTATACGCTTTTATTATCTGAGAAGTCACTCCCATATCATGCACTTCAGTAACACCGACTGAGACATATTGTTGGATGGCTTTTCTAATTGCATCTTCAACCTCGGCATCGTTCATTAGCGGCACTACTTCTTCCACTAATGATATGGCATTGTCGATGAACATACCGGCCGGGTTGCCTTTTTCATCGCGGACAATTTTACCTCCAACAGGATCTCTGGTTTCCTTCGTGATTCTTGCCAATTTCATAACAACCGAATTTACCCAAACCGCATTTCCATCAATTCGTTCCAGAATCACCGGAGTTTCCGGAGCAACTTTATCCAGCATTAAAGCAGTCGGTAATTTTTTTGACGGCCATAAATTTTGATTCCATCCCCGGCCTCGAACCCATCTGTCATTCCCTGTTTCCTGTATTTTTGCTTTCACCATTTCCAATATTTCATCTGGAGATTTAACATGGGTGAGGTTTAGTGTCATCATTATAGTTCCAGTACCTACCATGTGAGCATGCGAATCGATGAAGCCCGGATACACTGCCCGGCCGGCAAGATCGATGACGTTCTCCGATATGAATTTATCATTAATTTCTTTTGAGGAACCAACAACTTCAATCAAATTTCCTTTAATTGCTATCGCTTCAGATATGTTGCTTTTCTGATCTACAGTGTAGACTATTCCATTCGTCAAAATGAGATCCACTCTTGAACGAGTATTTAAAAGAATGATGATAATTGAGATGATGAAAATCGAGACTAATAATATTATCAACCGCCGTTGTGTCATCCTAACACCTGGAGTTTGATCTGTGATATCCTGAATTGAATATAGATAACATATAGTTGATTGTCCAGAAATTTTTTTAGAAATTAACCGTTGCTTATCAAACCGCGTGGTAGTATGTTTCTTTAAGATGAAGGAGGATTTATAAGAATGAAAAATTCCTTTGAAGAATTCGAAGCCATTGTCCGGCGTTTACGCCTTGATTGTCCCTGGGATCGCCAGCAAACACACGAATCGATCAAACATCACATGATCGAAGAAACCTACGAAGCCGTCGAAGCAATAGATGAACAAGATTGGGATGGATTACGCGAAGAGTTAGGCGATCTGGCTCTTCATATAGTGTTGCAGAGTGTCATTGCCGAAGAGCGCGGAGAATTTTCTCTTCCTGAAGTCTTTGAGCGATCGAGTGAAAAACTGAAACGCCGGCATCCTCATGTATTTGGTGACAGCACCGTAGAAAATGCAGAAGAGGTGAAACAGAATTGGGAAAAAATAAAAATGACCGAAGGCCGCGACTCGATTCTTAAAGGAATACCAAAAGAATTGCCGGCTCTCCTTCGGGCGTATCGTGTGCAGGAGCGTGCATCGAAAGTTGGATTTGATTGGGATAAGCGGGAAGACGTTTGGAAAAAAGTGGTTGAAGAAACGGATGAATTGCATAAAGAAATAGCATCCGGCAACCAGGAATTAATCGACAACGAGTTTGGAGATTTGTTATTTGCGTTGGTAAATTATGCCCGATTCGTGAAGGTTAATCCGGAACTCGCTTTGAGAAAAACCATCACCAAATTCACGGAGCGATTTCAATATATCGAACGCCGATTGTTGGAACAAGGAAAAGATATTCATTCTGTTGGTTTGAAAGAGATGGACGCACTGTGGGATGAGGCGAAAAAGAATTCGAAGAGTTGAGATGCGAGAAAAAACAAAAACTTCTGACCTGATTGAGTAATTGCCTATTTTTATTGTTCCAAGTTGGGATGCACAGTGTACAAAGAAAGTTGACAATAAGTAATACAATTGTTATAATTATAGCATAATAGAAGGAACCATTTTATGCTTAGAACATCCGTGCGTCGAGTGGGCAACAGCCTCGGAATCACATTGCCTAAAACGATTGTTGACAACTATCATCTTCATGAGGGTGATGAACTGCATCTCGTTGAAACAGATGAAGGTGTTGTTCTCACACCCTTTAGCCCGAAGTTTGCGGAATGGGCGAAAGTATATGAACATACGAATAAAAAATTTCGGAATACGTTGAAAGCTCTTGCCAAATAATGCATACTCAATTTATTCCGGATGAAATTGTCGTTCCTATCCATACAGATTTATTACAACGTTATGGAGGACAAGCAGGGCTTCGAGACCGTAATCTACTTGACTCCGCGCTTGCTCAGCCCAAGATGACGTTTACCGGCAAATTTGTGCATAAAACACTTTTTGACAAAGCAGCCGCATACGGTTATCATATCTGTATGAATCATCCATTCGTTGATGGAAACAAACGAGTCGCCTTTGTTATTATGGACATCTTTCTGCAAAAGAACAATTATGCGATTGCTGCCGACGAGGAAGAGGCATTTTCTATTATTATGGCTCTCGCCTCCGGCAAGCTCACTAAGGCTCAACTCGCTATTTGGCTAAAAGAACACTCTTCAAAATTATCATATCGTTAAGTTGCCGTTGAGGCGGATAGAAAATATTTTTTCTCGTCAATTACTTACATTTTGTGAAAGTTAATCCTGAACTATGCTTTAAGAAAAACCATTACTAAATTCACGGAACGATTTCAGTATATCGAACGCCGTTTGTCTGAGCAAGGAAAAGATATTCATGCGGTCGGGTTGAAGGAAATGGATGCGCTGTGGGACGAGGCGAAGAAGAATGCGAAGAGTTGAGATGCGATAAAAAAGACAATGTGCTATGAGGGAGTTTTACTCCCGAATCACACTCAACCGGGGGAGATGTGCTCCCCATCTTTTTAAAAGATGCAATAAGAAAATATGGAGTGTAACTCCACCCGTTTAGTATGCCTCAGGAGTATAACTCCTTCGGAGCACTAAACAATTTCAGTATATCGAACGCCGATTGTCGGAGCAAGGGAAAGATATTCAATCGACTGGATTAAAAGAAATGGACGCATTGTGGGATGAGGCGAAGAGGAATGCGAAGAATTGAGATGCGAGAAAAATACAAACGCCTGACCGATTGATCAGGCGTTGATTCATTGCATAGACTTTATTAATAACCTTGCCCGTCATCTTAGCAGAATAAGTTTTTTGGTCTCTGTAAAAAAACCAGCCTGCAAACGATAAAAGTAAATGCCGCTCGACATTTTTGCCGCATTCCATTGTTTCGAATGACTTCCTGCGGACATTTCTTCAGAGACAATGGTTGCTATTTCTCTTCCTAAAATATCAAAAACCTTTAACGAGACAAAAGATTTTGATGGAAGATTAAATGAGATAGTCGTCGATGGATTAAATGGATTCGGATAATTCTGAAATAAAGTAAATGCTTCCGGGATTATTTTACTTGTTTTTTCTTTTACAGAAACTACTCCGCCTTTTTTATAAACTATCAAACCATTTATATAACTACCAATCCACTTTTTCCCCGAACCGTCTATCGCTATTGAAGAGACAAGACACAAACCTGAATTTGAAGTATTATAAACCGTCCAGATTATACCGTCAAATTTAGCAAATCCACCCCAAGTCCCGATCCACTTATTCCCTGAACTGTCTATCGCTATTGAATAGACATAGTTATCAGGCAAGCCCGAATTTGAAGTATTATAAACCGTCCAGGTTGTTCCGTCAAATTTAGCAAGTCCACCATAAGTCCCAATCCACTTATTCCCTGAACCGTCTATCGCTATTGAAGAGACAATGTCATTAGGCAAACCCGAATTTGAAGTATTATAAACCGTCCAAAGTGTGCTGTTATATTTGGCAAAACCTCCACCGTCAGTCCCAATCCACTTATTCCCTGAACCGTCTATCGCTATTGAAGAGACAGTGTCATTAGGCAAACCCGAATTTGAAGTATTATAAACCGTCCAGGTTGTTCCGTCAAATTTAGCAAGTCCACCATAAGTCCCAATCCACTTATTTTCTGAACCGTCTATCGCTATTGAAGTGACAATGCTATCAGGCAAGCCTGAATTTAAAGAAGTATAAACCGTCCAGGTTGTACCGTCATATTTAGCAAGTCCGCCACCACCAGTCCCGATCCACTTATTCCTCGAACCGTCTATCGCTATTGAATTGACATAGTTATTAGGCAAGCCGGAATTTGAAGTAGTATAAACAGTCCAGTTTGAGCCGTCAAATTTAGCAAGTCCACCATAAGTCCCAATCCACTTATTTTCTGAACCGTCTATCGCTATTGAAGAGACAATGTTAGAAGGCAAGCCCGAATTTGAAGTAGTATAATTTAACCACTCAGGATTGGTCATCTCCGACAACGGTCGTTTCCAAATACTGGCACCACTGTTTAGTCCCGTACCGGCAAAGAGATTCGTGTCTAAGACTGCAAGAGCATTGAAATAAAGATTGGTTGGCAAGCCGGTATCGACCGCAGTCCAGCTTGCACCGTTGTTGGTCGAAAGAAATACGTCGCCGTTAGAGGTCGCAACAAAAATATTAGCGCCAGAGACTGCAATAACACCGACAGGGGGCAAGCCTGTACTCGTTGAACTCCAGCTTGTGCCATTGTTGGTGGAAAGAAAGACACTGCTATCAGTCAAGCAAAAGAGATTCGTGCCGGAAACCACAAAAGTACCGACCATACTCGTTGCACTCCAACTTGTGCCGTTGTTGGTGGAAAGAAGGTTCCCGTTCGCAAAGAGATTCGTGCCAGAGACCGTAAGACTACTGACCCATTCGTTATTCAAGCCGGCTGCACTCCAGCTCGTGCCGTTGTTGGTGGAAAGAAAAACCCCGTTGCCAGTCCCCGCAAAGAGATTCGTACCCGAAACGGCAAGAGACAAGACATAATGTTCCTTCAAGCCTGTGTTGACTAGTGTCCAGCTTGTGCCGTTGTTGGTGGAAAGAAAGACACCGCCGCCATAAGTTCCGGCAAAGAGATTCGTACCGGAAACCGCAAGAGCACTGACATCAGTATTCGTCAAACCAGTATTTGCCACAGCCCAGTATTCGCCGTTGTCGTTAGAAAGTAAGATTCCGTTGCCGCTATTAGAAATCCCGGCAAAGAGATTTGTGCCAGAGGCGGCAAAAGCCCCGACAGTTTCATACGATTCGCCGGTATAGGTTTTGACCCATTGAGCATGCAATGGATTCGTAATGGTTAATAGGCAAACCACTAAAAATGGGAACTGGAAAATGTTTTTCATTTGTTTTTCCTTTCATGCAATAGTGATGGGCAATTCCGCATAATGAGCAAGCAGTATGCTAGCATTACGCCGTTCGTTTTGCCGTTATAAAAAATTGTCTTGGCCCCAATTAGTGAAACACTTTTTAAGAAATAATTTTTGTTTTCTTTTTCCATTCGATATTCGATAGGTGAGCGATATCCAAGGCGCTCCATGATCCACTGTTCTTTGTAGCGTTCGATGAATTCTATGTTCGGATAAGATATTATAACTATAAGCTATTGTCAAGTATGAATATGCTATAACTATTATTTACTACGTTGATGTGTTGCCATTGATTATTTTATAAACAAAAACCAATATGGCCTCGGACATCAGCAAATTACTTGGCAAACGAATTCAGCATCTCCGGATGGTGAAAGGACTTACTCAATCCGAACTAGCGGAAGAATGCGAACTGAGTGATAATTTTATAGGACTTCTTGAACGCGGGAAGAATTCACCCTCCATCTTTACCTTAGAAAAACTTGCCCGTGCGCTGCATGTTTCGATGGCGGAACTTTTCGCGTTCGACAAAACAAGCGAGAATAGTATTATTCTTCAACGTGATAAACGGGAGAAAGCAATCCGTAAACTCCTAAGAGCGAAAAATGATGATGATTTACAGCTCATCGCGAAAGTCACGGAACTCATACGTAAAAGTAGGAAATGAAAATCCTTTTTTCATTTTCATCTGTATTTTTCAGTAGCCGTTCTTCTCATTCCACATTCCGCCTGCGCTTCGCTCCGGCGGACAAGTCGTCAATCAAAATTCTTCATTCTATCTATTTCATTCGCTTCATACAATCAAACGTCTTGACCAGAACTCGATTACTCCGGAGAGCAAATGATCCATGCGAAAGGTTAAAGAGATTTGAGAATGCGGTTGACTTGCTTCTTGAAGGATGGGAGATCGTTCTGAACAGTGAGCCATACTTTATCAATATCAACGCCGAAATAATCATGAATCAATTTGTCGCGCATTCCGGTGATGTCATCCCAGGGTACATCATTGTTATCCAATCGAGTTCTTTCGGATAGCCGCTTTGCAGCCTCCCCGATGATTTCGATTTGGCGAATCACTGCGTCCTGAATGAGTGTGTCTTTTTTGAACGAAGCAAAAGATATTTCCCGGGTATAGCTTCGGACTTTTTAAATTGCATCACGAATATGCTTGAGATAAACAGAATCATCACGCCGCATAAATTGGACGGGACTCCTTAATAATCCGAGATTTTAAGTAAGGACTAATCGACTTTGTGGTCAGAAGATCGACCTTACGACCTAGAACGGAAGATAATTCCCGTTCCAATCCAACCATTTGTAGTAGTGAGATAGGTTTTGAAAAAGTGGCAAGCAAATCAATATCACTTTCATCGTCAAAATCGCCACGTGCAAGCGAGCCAAAAATGCGCAGCGTTTTAACGTGGTATCTGCTGCAGAGATCTGATATTTGATCGATATTAAAATTGAATTGTTTCATATATCATTGATGTAAAGATATAACATTTTGAAGAAAAAAACCTGCCTCCTGACAATTATCATATTGCTCCATCTAATTTTCCAATCAATAAATCACGTTACGCAAAGAAGACAAATTGCCACGACCTTTAGGTCGTGGAACTTGCACCAGAGGCGCATGTGCCTTTGGCACAGAATAAATAAAACGAAGCGGGCTTTAGCCCGATGAAAAATGTTGAAAATAGGGTTAAAACCCGATATTACTTTTGATTTTCTAATCCACGAGCTTGCCGAAGGCATTCCTTCGGAAAAAGCTCGTGGCAATAAAGATATTTTTAATACATGTTTTTTGCATTCTGCGTAACATCGGTTAATAAATCAATCTCGTATAAAACGTCTGCAGGAAATACTTTTTGCTTTGAGGTGCCTACCCGCCAAAATCATGGAGGCGTGGAGCGGGTATTCATCTACAGCCGCTCTTCTCATTCTACACTCGACAATCGAAATTCTTCGTTCTATTTTATTCGCTTCACCACTTCTTCAAATACACGCTTGACTTCAATGCGTTTCATGCAATCGAATGTCTTAACCGGACATCGCTTGCTTCCATGAATTCTGCATGGCCTACATGACAAGCCTAACGTCTCCACAACAACATCATTTTCACCATAAGGTGCGAAACCAAATGATGGAGCCGTCGGGCCAAAAATTGTAACGACAGGAATTCGCATCGCAACTGCGAGATGCATTGGCGCGGTATCGTTTGTCACGAGAACCAATGCTCGGCGTAAAACTTCAGCCGACTGAAGCAACGATAAATCTCCAGCAAGCACAAGAGTCCGTGCATCGCTTTCTTTCGCGATCGATTCGCATAATATTCTGTCTTCTTTTCCGCCGATCAACACAGGAACAAATCCGTCATTCGACAACAACCGGATGAGTTCCGCGTATCGTTCCGGAAGCCAGCGCTTCGTTGCCCAGACAGAGCCGGGTGCGATTGCGATAAGTCTGTCCGAGGATTTAATATTCTTTCCCGACAATAATTCATCAACATTTTTTTTATCTTCCGTTGATGGATAAAGTTCAGGAAGCACACGAGAAGAAATTTCAATACCAAGATTTTTCAATAAAGAAAGATTTCGCTCGATCTCATGAATCTGTTTATCATATCGAACTGTTTCTGTCATGGAAAATGATCCGCCGCTTATGTCAAAACCGATCCGGCGGGGAATGCCGGCCAAACGAATAAGAAACGCGCTTCGGAACGAACGATGCGGAATGATGGCAATATCATATCGGTTTTCACAAATCTTCTGCGACATGCGAATCAAACCGAAAACTCCGCGATCGGACTTTCGTTTGTCATAAGAAATAATTTTGTGAACGTCGGGATGATTGAGGAAAAGTTCGGCAGTCCTTGGAATCGCAAGCAGATCAATTGTCGAGTCGGGATAATTTTTATGAAGAACCTGAACCATCGGCAATGTCAAAACCGCGTCGCCGATAAATGCCGTTTGGACGACAAGAATTTTCATGAATCTGATCCGTTGGTTACTTCAGATTCCTGAAGAGAACTCGATTGCTGTAAAGCGTGTTCTGTGTGTTTCCATCTTTTGTGAAGCCACAGCCACTGGCCCGGATATTCCCGGATATATCGTTCGAGAACTGCGACATGACGGCGCGTAAGCTCGACGATATTCTCATCCGTTGCTCCGTGTAAATCCGACATCGGAAGTTCTTCGAATACTAATTCGTATTTCCCATTTTTTTGCCGGATCAGGAAGAACATTATGATCGGCGCGCCTGACCGAAGTGCGAACACCGCGGGCCCTTCATACGTCGCGGCAGGCCGTCCGAAAAAATCTATGAAGAGCCGTTCTTTCGGAGCGCTCTGATCGGCAAGCATTGCGATGGCGCCATTATTCCGCAATGTCGTTAAAACTTCACGGACCGATTTATCCATCGACACCATCCTGCTTCCGCAGAGCGACCTGTATTTATTGATGAGTTTATCGACCAGCGGGTTCCGCTGATCTTTTACGATAATTGTAAACGGCAAATTGAAAAGAACCGATGTTGAGAATGCCATTAGCTCCCAATTTCCAAAATGACCCGAAAGCAGAATCAAACCTTTTCCCTGCCGCCTGGCATTTTCGAGAACCTCAGGATTTTTCGGACGAACGATGTGCATGATGGCACCGCGGCGGAAATTCGGGAACCAGAATAATTCGACAAATGTGATCAACATATTGCAATACGCTTCGAGCGCAATTTCATCGAGTTCCTCGATACTCTTCTCAGGAAAAGCGGCGCGCAGATTCTGATAAGTTATTTCACGCCTGATCTTCAGATTTGTGTAGAGAAATTGTCCCAACCGCTGTCCAAACCGCTGCGCAACTCTGAATGGCAGGAGACGGACAAAAAAACCGGCGATTACAAATCCGCCGAATTCAAGAATATCACGAGCAGAATATTTTTTCATGATGATGAAATCTACAAAAAAAGCGTTCGACAATCAATTGGGTAGTTCAAGGTTCGGGGTTCAAAGTTCAAGGTTCAGAGTTAAAAGTTCTATTCAGTGAAAGGGAATTCGAAAGCTAAATAGCCTTCGCTGAAAAAATCTTTGTGTCCTTCATAGATTGCCACCGTACCTTTGCGACCTTTGTGGTTAACCACGAAGTACTCAAAGAATAAATTGCTTTCTATAAAGGACACAAAGGAATATTTTATATTACTTATCTCTTATCTCTCTCATGCGGAAATGCAAGCCACAAAATTAATGAAAGAAAAACGGCAATACAGCCCGTGTAAAATGTATTATGCAGCGCGACGGAACAACTATCCATAACTGCCGACAATTCAGCGCCATTAAAAATCTGATTTAATCGCATGCCGAGTAATTCTTGCGGACTCTCGAGACGAGCACGGACTGCGGGAGATAAATTTTTAAACACACCTCCTGAATCGAGTTGCAGAAGCTGATCGTGCAGCGTATTCATCAGCGCCGCACCCATCATGCTGACTCCAATGGCTCCGCCAATGGTTCGTGCAAGCATATGTGTCGATGAACCAACGCCAAGCATAGAGTGGTCGACGGAGTTCTGAACTTCGGTCAACAACGGTGGTGTTTGAATTCCCATTCCCATCCCGATAGTGAAAGCCGCGAAGATAATCGTTGCAATTGAACTTCCGGGTTGAAGAGATATTGCTTGAATGAAGCCGACACCCATAATCAAAATCCCGATTCCAATAATTCGTCTGGAACCAAACCGATGAACAAGATTTCCGCTTGCAATGCTAGCGAAAGACCATCCGACCGACGAACCCATGACCGCCATTCCAACATCCATTGAACTTCCGCCTCGCACGGACTGTACGAACAACGGCAGAAAAGCAATCACACCAAATGTCGCGAAGCTTCCTAAGAAACCGCATAGATTGGCAATGGTGAAAATCCTGTTGCGAAACAAGGAGAGCGGAAGAAATGAATTGTTCGAAGAACTTTCGTTCCAAAAAAAATAAAAGAGAGCCAACAAAAAAATGATTATCATGATCACCGAGTGCCATGCGAGCAACGGTTCTCCTTTCCCGATGTCGGTGAATAAAATCAACAAAACTACAATCGCAAAAGAAAAACTTATTGCTCCTCTTGTATCCATTCCCGGTTTTTCGGGCCGAACTTTTTCGTGATAGACGAAAGCAAGCAATAACATTGCGAGAAGTCCAAAAGGAAGATTTACATAAAAGACCCAGCGCCAGCCGAGATGAACGACGATGACGCTTCCGAGAATCGGCCCGACGACGGCTGAGATTCCCCAAATTGCAGAAAGCAAACTAATAGCTCGCGCTCGCTTGCCCGGTTTGAAAAGAGTGCCGATAATCGCTAACGGAATTGTTCCCATGCCTCCGGCTCCGATTCCCTGAATTGCCCGAAACAAAACTAACTGCAGCATCGAATGCGCCAAGCCGCTCAACACCGAACCAAGAAGAAAAAGAGAAGCTGCCCAGAAAAACATCCGCTTGTGTCCGTACATGTCGGACAACTTTCCGAACAACGGCATGCACACGCTGACCGCCAGCATATACGCGGAAAATACCCAGCTGTAATAATTCAAACCGCCGAGTTCCGAAATCACCGTAGGCATTGCTGTGCCGACGACGGTGCTTTCCAATCCGCCCAAAAAATTACCAAGCATCAACGCAACCATGATCCACATTTTTGTGTGTTGATTCACGGAGTCGTCGTGAAAGTTAAACTCGTCACTGGATTGATAAATTTTCATTTACTTAAGGTAAGAAATTTTTCGGCAGATGGACATAAATCGACTAATGCACATTCTGTACATTTTGGTTTTCGAGCATTACAAACGTGGCGGCCATGCAGGATCATCGCATTACTGAACTCGTACCAGTACGATTGCGGAACGAGATTCATTAGCTCTCTTTCAATTTTTTCCGGCGACTTTTCATTCGAAAAAGCAAAACGCTCTGTTAATCGTTGAACATGCGTATCCACTACTATTCCTTCGGCTCGGCCGAACGCTCCACCCAACACGCAGTTGGCCGTCTTTCTTCCGACACCAGCCAATCCTACGAGTTCATCCATTGAATCCGGAACTTTTCCATCATACTTTTCAACCAGAGTTTTACAGCAGGCAATGATGTTCTTTGCCTTATTCTTATAGAATCCTGTCGATTTAATATCCTGCTCCAGTTCTTCCGGAACAACAGTCGTATAATCTTGCGCGCTCTTATATTTCTTGAATAAATCCTCCGTCACTATATTCACACGAACATCTGTGCATTGAGCCGAAAGAATTGTAGATATCAAGAGTTGAAGAGGATCTTGAAATTCCAGTTCCGTTTTCGCAATCGGATACATTTTTTTCAATCGAGAAATAATATTTTTCGCGCGTGATTTCAATTCATCTGGTGATTCTTTTTTCTTTCGTGTTTTCATTTTTGACATGATGAACGACTCATTTATTTCTTCATTTCAAGAGGAGGAAATTGAAGCGCTGGCGGTGAGTACCGGCTATCCGGAATGAGCAATCTATCGACTACTTTTCCTTCACGAATATGTTGGTCGATTATTTCATTCACATCGTTGGCTGTCACACCACCATACCAGACACCGTCGGGATAAATTACCACCGTTGGTCCAAACTCGCAAGCATCCAGACAACCGGAAGTATTTGCGCGAACAACGCCCGATAAGCCGCGCTCTTTGAGTTTTATTTTGAACAGACGCCGAAGTTCTTCACTTCCTTTTTCAAAACAGCATCCTTTCGGATGCCCGGGTTCACGTTTGTTGGTGCAAATAAATATATGTCGCTGATAACGGCTTATCATGAACAACGGTCACATGGATTGCGCTGCGCGATCATCAACAAATCTCCATCCCGCGTCGATGTGCCGAATAATGTATCCATCTCCGCGTACTCAAACTCTTGAGTGATATTATACAATACAAATTCCGTTTGATTATTCAAAATGTCGAAATGATATGTTGAATCAGAGATATCCAAATACATTCGGAATACTCAAATCATCTGGGACGGAAGCGCTCATGATTTCGCCGGATTTTGACTTGCAGATATTCACTCTCATGGAATTATTCCTTGAAAATTATTATCAACAGAAATAGGAAAGTATCGTAACATCACCAACATCTTTGACCATGCAAGCGACATCTTCATTCTCAATCAACTCCATCTTAACAACCGACGAAAACTCTGTTTCGATTTTCAATAAACAGAATCAATATCGCTTCCGGAATGTTACCGAACCTTAACATCTCCGAATACTTGCGAAATGAAAATCTTTAATTTTCGCTCGGCGCTATCGTATCCATCGGATTTGAATTCTGCCTTATGGAATACTCCGTCACGCACCTGATCGAAAATACGAACATCTCCGAAAGTGCTGTCGGCCGTCACCATCACACCAATATTTCTTGGAACATATAGTCGTGTGCTGCCGAATACCGTATGTACTCTTAACGTATGTTCACCGGGCGCAAGTTCAGCCGTCCCCATATCCACTTCAATTTCACCAAACACCGCTCTGACATCACCACCCTGAAAATTCTTCGAAATTACATTCACATGCAAATCGCCGAACACAGCAGAATCAAAAATTTTATCATTAGGACTTGATTTGTATGATGAATCGAATGAATGCGTATCCTGCGGAGGTGATGTGTGATCGCCGGAATCGTGTCTCCATTCATGCCAATGCGATTCGGAACGCCGGAGGAGAAGATTCACTCCGATCAAAACCAGAAAGACCGGCCAATACGTGTGAATAACATGAGAAAAATCGGCAATCTCAAGATTGTCGAGAAGCAGTATAACGCCGATTATTACAAGAAACAAACCGCCAATATACGAACGATGCCCATGAGCCATTGTATCCTCCACTTTTTTTTCTTACGGGAATTTATCTATTTTTATGAACGAAATTTCCGCAAGAATGTTTCAAGATCCCGCCGATTCTTCGTGTTGACGATTGAACTTTTTGTCAGCCAGCCTTTCCGTGCGATACCAACACCGATAGCGACGAACGATAAATCCTCCTTCGAATGCGCATCGGGATTAATGAAGATGGGAACCTTTTTTTCTTTGGCATACGAACACAACCGCCAATCGAGATCGAGCCGCATGGGATGCGCATTGATTTCGATTGCTTTTCCGTAGTCGGATGCAGCGTTGATGACATCGATCATATTGACGGGATACGGTTCACGCGACAAGAGCAACCGGCCGGTCGGGTGTCCGAGAATCGTCAGATACTTGTTCTTTAAAGCCTTGATAATTCTCGCGGTCATCTCCTTTTCATACATTGAAAATTTTGAATGGACAGATCCAACAACGTAATCGAAACCGGATAAAAGTTCTTCTGAATAATCCAGCGTTCCATCAGCTAAAATATCCGCTTCTATTCCCTTAAAGATATAAAACTTTTTTTCTTTCACATTCAGCGCGTCGATTTCTTTCCACTGATTCCGAACCGTTTCCGGTTTCAATCCGCCAGCATACGCTGCTGAAACACTATGATCCGAGATTCCAATGTATTCCCAGCCGAGTTGTTGAGCTGAGTCCGCCATCTCTTCGAGCGTATTCACTCCATCACTGTAATTCGTGTGGCAATGGAATGCACCTCGAATATCTTTTTCTTCCACAAGCCGCGGAATTTTATTTTTCTGTGCAGCTTCGATCTCACCCATATTCTCGCGCAATTCCGGAGGGATGTACGAAAGACCAAGTTTCTCAAAAATTTCTTTTTCATCCTTACATTCAAGCGACCGCTTCGAATCGCCCTTGAAAAACCCATATTCTTTCATGGTGAGTTTCTTCGAGTTTGCCAGACTTCGCATTGCAATGTTGTGTTCTTTGCTTCCGGTGAAATAATGAAGTGCGAATGGATATTCTTTTTCACTTACGACACGAACATCGGCCTGCAATCCGGAATGCAACCGGACACTCGATTTTGTCTCTCCTTTTGCCAGAACTTCCGCAACATCCGGATATGCGACAAACCAATCCATAATTTCCAGAATTTGTTTTTTATCGGCGGCGACAAGAATATCTACGTCATGCGCAATTTCTTTTTTACGACGGACACTTCCGGCAATTTCAATTTTCTTTATAAACTTTAAAACACACAGATGAGCAACAACCGCGTCTGCTTCCTTTTTGGCAACGGGATACAAAAAAGAGTCTGCATGTTTTTTCAACTGCTCGATCCCTTTTACAATCATCTCTTGCGTCTTCTTACCCAATCCAGGAAGAGATGCAATTATATCCTCAGCACATGCCCCGGCAAGTTTTTCGATTGTATCGATATGCAAAGTTTCATAAATCGTACGAATCCGTTTTGGACCGAGTCCCTGGATTTTTAGCATTTCGAGAAGTCCTGATGGAATCGATGCGCGCAATTCTTCGTAATAACCGAGTTTGCCTGTAGTAACGAGTTCGGTGATTTTATCTTTCAGCGCTTCACCGATTCCTTTTACATCACCGAGTGTTCCATTTCGAACCAGAGTCTCGATGTCGTCGGTTAGCGCAGCAATCGTTCTCGATGCATTCTGGTATGCTCGCGTCTTAAACGGATTCTCGCCTTTTAATTCGAGAAGCGTTCCGATTTCTTGCAATATGTCGGCGATTTCTTTTTTATTCATAGCGATTGAATAATCAGCCCACGAAATACACTGAAAACACTAAAGTTCTACTACATGGTAAAATATTGTTTTGAAAAATTTTGACGCAACACAGTGGTTCATTTAACATGCTGAATCTTTGCACCTTTTTCCGTCAATATGTACCTCTCATATTGTAGCTTGGGATAATGCCCAAAGTTTATTAATAGACCGAGATTTAATTTTGTTGCATGAAGATAATTTAGTATTTGGGCGCGATGTTCATCAACGAGTGTTGATACGGCTTTCAGTTCAACAATGATCTTCTCATAACATAACAAATCAGGAATAAAACATTGTTTCAATTCATGATCGTAATATTTCAAATTCAATTTAAGTTGAGACGTGAATGGAATCCGCTGAATCTTAAGCTCAATCTCAAGACACTCTTGATATACGGCTTCCAAGAAACCACATCCCATGTTTTTATATACGTCGAAGCATGCTCCGATTATGGCATAACTTTCTTCCGGATAAATGAGCCTTGTCATCTTACACTCCATCCGTGTATTTAGTGTATTCAGTGGGCATTTTCATATTTGACATGATGGGAATTCAAGTTTTCCATCTGTTCTATGTTCGAGCAATTCATTTCCCTGGCGCAACGGTGGATTGTACTGCTCCGCAAACTGCATCAACGCATCTTCAATCGGAGCCGGTTCGGTGAATTGCATCAAATGAATTCTCAATTTAGAAGCACCGTACAAACCTCGGAGATAACCGCTGTAGTGTTTCCGAAGTTCGATTGTTCCGTATCGATCACCCTTATACTTTACACTTATTTTTAGATGCTCGATTGCAAGCGCAATTCTTTCTTTGACGGTCGGTTCGGGTAATAGTTCGCCTGTTTTCAAATAATGTTTTGCATCCCGGAATATCCACGGATGATCGATCGCACCACGGCCAATCATCACGGCATCCGCACCGATGGTCCGAAGAACATATTCGACTTTTTGCGGCGTATCTATATCACCATTTGCAATCACAGGAATCGAGACATGTTTCTTCACCTCTGTGATCCAACTCCAGTCGGCTTCGCCTTTGTGTCCCTGCGAACGCGTCCGGCAGTGAATCGTCAGCGCTTGAATGCCGACATCTTCAAGCATCTTTGCTGCTTCGACGATTTGAATTGAATCCGCGTCCCAGCCGAGCCTGGTTTTTACAGTCACTGGCAATTTAACATTCTCCACAATCGACTTCGCCATAAGCTGCAGTTTAGGAAGATCGCGCAACAACCCGGCACCGGCGCCGCGCTTTACGATGTCTTTTATCCAGCAACCGGCATTGATATCGAGGAAATCGGGATTTGCGCTCTCGGCGATTGCTGCCGCTCCCATCATCGGCTCAATTTCCGAGCCGTAAATCTGGATTGCAATCGGCCGTTCTTCTTCCTCGATGGTGAGTTTTTCTCTCGTTTTTTTCGATTTGCTGCGAACAAGTCCGTCGGCATTTACAAATTCAGTATAGACGATGTCGGCGCCCAATCGTTTGCAGATTATTCGAAACGGACGATCTGTAACATCTTCCATCGGAGCTAACAAAATTCCATCTATAATATTTATCGGACCAATTTTCATTTCGATTTTTTCCGTCACAGAATAAAAAATATTATGAATAATATTTCACACCAACCAGGTGGCAAGTATTATAATCATACCAACCATGTAATAATATACTAAAAAAGCCCCGAATTCCATTGAATCATGAAGAGCTTCCTTTCTGTCAACAAAGAAAAAATGAAATATCGTTACGGAATTCGAAATTCATTTAATTCCATAAAATCCCGCTTGCATGTAAGAATACCAAAACAACTCCACCACTCGAAAGCCGATCTTTCTTAGCAGAGCCAAATGCTCATCGACCGTTATCGGAAAATATTCTACATCAAAACGCTCGATGTGTTTTCTGACTGACTCGGCATCCTTCCCTTTCGAGATCTGGAAATCACTCCAATAATCTTTCCCTAATTTTATTCCTTCGGTTGAAACCTGTCGAATATTTTTGAATGTGATGTAAATTCCATCCACTTCCAAGAGATTCCAGCAAACTTGTGTTGCTTCTTCCCGGACAGGTTGTGATGAATAATGATGTGATTGTATAGCAGTGACAATATTCACTTTCGACTGCAAACTAATTTTTTGGGTTGGTACAGAATCAAGAATTTTCACCCGATGAATATTTTTCAATCTGCCCTTAGCCACCTCCAGCATCCCGGATGAGGGATCGGCTAAAATAAAATCCGTCTCTTTAAAAATGACAGAGGCTTGCTTTACCAGAGAGCCCGTTCCGCAGCCGGTATCGAGCCAAACCTTTGGATTCATTCGCGTCGATTTAATGAAATTGATTGTCTCCAGATGAAAGCAATCATAATACGGAATTGTGTTTTTGACTTGCTCGTCATAAATCGATGAAAAATGAGGCGTTGAATTATCCGATGTTTTCATTTTACTCTTTTCGATTGTTTAACATCTGCATGCAACTTTTATTACTTTCTATGAATATAAAATTTCTTGATTAGAATCAATCTTCTTGCCAAATACTTAACCGCTCTTTATATTAATAACTGATGTTACGCAAAGAAGACAAATTGCCATGACCTTCCCGCTCCGACGAGCGGAGCGAGGCGAGTAGGTCGTGGAACTGAATAAATAAAACGAAGCGGGTTTTAGTCCGATGAAAAATGTTGAAAATAGGGTTAAAACCCGATATTCCTTTTGATTTTCTAATCCACGAGCTAAAGCTCGTGGCAATAAAGATATTTTTAATACATGTTTTTAACATTCTGCGTAACATCAGTTAATAAATGAATCAAAATGAATGAAACAAGAAACCAAGGGAAAATAGAATTTAATGAGCGATAATCAATCGCGACGAAAATTGCTCTTTCGCGCACTAAGTCATAGAAACTATCGACTATTTTATTTCGGCCAGGGAATTTCACTCATCGGCACATGGATGCAGCAAATTGCGATGATATGGCTCGTCTACCGCATCACCGGTTCAGCATTCATGCTGGGGTTGGTCGCATTCTGCGGACAGATTCCGACATTCTTTCTCGCTCCAATGGGCGGTGTGATCGCAGACAGATGGAACCGGCATCGGCTCATGGTATTCAACCAGAGTGTTGCAATGCTGCAGGCATTTATCCTGGCATTCCTGACGCTCACGCATCTTATTCAAGTATGGATAATTATTCCACTGGGAATTATTCTCGGCATCGTCAACTCGTTCGACATGCCGGTTCGCCAATCTTTTATTATTGAGATGGTGGATAATCGAGATGATCTCGCAAATGCGATCGCGCTCAACTCGTCGCTTGTAAACGCAGCGCGATTAATCGGGCCTTCGATTGCCGGCATCATTGTCGCCACTGTTGGTGAAGGATTGTGTTTTTTGTTCAACGGCATCAGTTATATCGCCGTCATTCTCGCGTTGCTCGCAATGAGGATTAAAGAAGTACACAGGCCTTATGAGGAACAACATGTATTTGAGAAATTGAAGGAAGGATTTCTCTATGTCGTCGGTTTCCGGCCGATCCGTTCAATTTTATTGTTGTTGGGTTTGATGAGCCTCATGGGTGTGCAGGCGGTTATCATGCCGGTTTATGTAAAAGAAATCCTGCACGGCGGCCCGCATGAATTCGGTTTCCTGATGGCCGCGATGGGTTGCGGTTCGCTCACAGGAGCCGTTTATCTTGCCGGAAGAAAAAATGTCCGCGGTTTAATCAAACGAATCGGTTACGCGGCAAGTCTTTTCGGAGTAAGCCTTCTAATTCTCTCCGTAACGAAAGTCTTCCTGCTCGCCGTCATTATAATATACAGCGGTGGATTGGGAATGATGATGCAGATGGCATCGAGCAACACTATCATTCAAACGCTTGCGGATGATGATAAGCGTGGACGCGTGATGAGTTTCTACGCTATGGCATTTCTTGGGATGGCGCCATTTGGAAGCTTCCTCGCCGGAACTTTGACAACATCGATAGGGATATCGTGGACAATGGCATTGGGCGGTGTAATATGTTTAATCGGCGCCGGACTCTTCATGCGCGATGTTCCGAAGATTCAGGAAATCGTTCGGCCAATTTATATTAAAAAAGGAATCATCAAAGATGATTCCGAAGTGAGATGAAAAAAGAATTAAAATAATTATTTACAATCAGTAATTCGAGTTGTAAATAAAAAACATATCACTCATTCCTCTGCAAACTTCTTTATCTGATCGTAGAACTTCACAATCGCTTTCGCTTTCATTTTTCCAAACGACATCCAGTGCCAGGTAGTTTCCGGATTCGGGTCATCCACTGTCGGGATGCGAATAATTGGTTTGCCTTTGTATTCACCGATGACTGGTTTAGCCTCTTGCTTTGGTTCTTCCATAATAATTCTCTCCAATTCTATTTTAGGATACTTTTACTACATAGTTCAATTCCTTCAGCTTATCCGTAACTCGCGCTCGTTGATCTCCTTGAATCTCGATCACTCCTTCTTTTACAGTTCCTCCTGAGCCGCAATGTTGTTTCAGAATTCTTGCAATCTCTTCCATGGTATCCGGATTATGCTGCAACCCGATTACTAGTGTAACTCTCTTTCCTTTTCTTCCATGAGTATCTAACTTAACATGGACACTTTTCCCCTGCCCGCCGAAGTTCGACGAAGTCAAACGCAGGTGGGCTTTCCCATCGTGTTGGTGTATTGAAGCAGGGGCCGGAATTTCTCGATGTCCTGAAATTTGATCTAAGTCTTCAAGAGAATGAAATATTTTTTTAGGTTTCATTTCGTTTTATCCCTCTTTTGGCTTTCGCCAAACTGCAAAAAACTCCTCCCCTTCACAAGGGGAGGACAGGGTGGGGTCGATAGAGCTATTTTTTTGGACGCGATTCGGGCGGTATCATTCCGTTGATTCGGTAATACACCACCAACTGTCCGTAATGTTCTCCTGCATGCTCGATTAAGCCCATCCATCCGGCGTATCGATGAATCATGATATTGGCCCACGGAAATTTAAACTCAACTGTTAATCCGCTGTCCCCTTGTGCTTTGATCAATTCCGCACCGTCGGCTACAACTTGCTTCATTAATTTTACGACGTCGGCCTTGGTAGGATATTTTTTCTTCAATGAATCTTCGCTCATAAACGATCCCATCTGCGTTCCTTTGATGGCGTTCATCGTATAATATTCATCCCCGGCGACATGAAGAAGATTTTCTAAAAATGTCCGCTGATCCTTCTGCGCTTTGAAGCCGTATTTTTCTTCAGGAAAATCTTCTGCCATCGTGGCTAATTTTCGTCCGACGTCGTTCCACATCCACAGCAATTCCTGAGAGGGACTTGAGGCAGGTTTCGGAGGCTCAACCGTTTTTTTCTCCTGCGCCGAAGCGAATGTGACGAGCAACGCGGCGAGCGCGATAAAAAGAAAAGTAAAAATAATTTTAGACATAGAATGTTCCTTTCGTATGTGAAATTAATTTATTGATGTTGATGATAGATGTCATTAATGTCGATTCACTCCCCGTGATCTTTAATAGGATTATCTTCGTCCTCATGCCATTGTATAGGATTGTTAATAATGTACGCACGAATATTATTCAAATCTTTATCTGTCCGGATGATATGTTCATAAAACCGTGATTGCCAAACCGGCATGCACGGCATATTCCGTTTTTCATTTATCCGTTTTGTTGCAGCAGATTTAAATCCCGCAATAATGGAGCCTAATGAACGCGGTTGTCTCTGTAGGGACGCACGGCAGTGCGTCCCATGGCCGTGTGTCCCTATCATGTTTTCCTTATGCGTTTTCGGTATGTCTTTAATAATAACAATACCATGAAAATGATTTGGCATTATTATAAATTCGTCCAATTCCAATTCGGGGCGAATGATTCGGGTTTTCAACCATTCCTCCTGTGCGATCAAGCCGAGGGGATTTAATACAATTTTTTCTTTTCTAATCTCACCGAACAAACATTCCCTTTGATGGGTACATATGGTCACAAAATATTCACCCGGCGATGAATAGTCATATCCTCTTAAACGGATCGATTTTCGATGATACGGATTTATCAATTGCAAAATCTTTCTTCATTCATTTGTGGCCGACGTCGTTGACATCGGCACATTTTTTAATTCTGCTCCTATGAGAATTCTCCTTTATCCACCGGAGTCCTGTTTTTCGGGACGCAGGTGGACTCCACAATCTTTATCTCTTCCTCCGTCAACCCGTACAACTCGTACACCGCTTCATCGATTTGGCGGTCAAGACGTTCGCATTGCATCTCAAGCCGGCTTGGCTCTGCTCCGGTTGTTTGACAAATTCTAGAGCTTTTTCCATATGAAGACGATATTTCAAGATT
This sequence comes from Ignavibacteriota bacterium, assembly GCA_963835935.1. GTDB lineage: Bacteria > Bacteroidota > Ignavibacteria > UBA10030 > CAVZMI01 > CAWIHK01. Next base: position 666,328 of record CAWIHK010000001.1, on the reverse strand, counting down.
AATAAATGTCGAAAAACTGAATGCTATTTTTAAACCATGCTAACGATAATATAATAATATATTTGATTTATTTTACGGCAATTCATTGGGAGGTAGATATCATTTTCTTTTTTTTATAAAATATTTCGCTTTAGGTTCTTCGACGTGGAATCCGATCCCACGTTTTGGCGGTGCAGGCGGCGGTTCCATGAGTTGGCGGATAGCCTGGAATAGAGTTCGGATATTACTATCATGACTCTCGATCTTATGTTCCAATTCATTCAACCTTGCAAGCAACTCGGTGTGATCCGAGAGTATCTGTCGTAGCTGAACAAATGCCCGCATTATAGCAATATTCATTTGAATGGCACGGGGACTATTGAGGACGCTTGAGAGCATCGCTACACCCTGCTCCGTAAAAGCATAAACCATCTTTGAGTACTTCAAGGATGTCACAAATTGTGATATCCCTGAAATTTCCGCACGTGTCAACTCAAACATAAAATCCTTCGGAAATCTTTCAATATTTCTTCGAACCGACTGCATAAGAACTCTTGTCTCGATATTGTATAATTCAGCCAGGTGAGGACCGAGAAGAATTTTGTGTCCGTGCAACAAAAATATTTTCTTTTCGATAGTTGCAGCCGGGACAAGATTAGATAATGCAGATATTTTTTTCACAACGAACCTCCTTCCGACAAATTGATCTCCTCACTGATATCCTTCATGAGATAAAGAAAGTACGATCAAGTTGTAAATGTCAAAATGTTAAATCTCTTGAATGATAGTACGCGAATCTGACAATAATTGCAACAAGATGGAAAATTATATGAAAAGAATGGTATTTATTTACATCACACTTGAGCCATTAGTATCCATCTGTCTCTCGCCGCCCACCCAAAGTCTCTTAACAACAAAAATCAATATCACACTACTCACAACAAACACACTAAGCAGTGTAAACGCCAACTCCATCCTTCCGTACAAAAAATTTCCCACGGTAAACAATGCCGACCATATCGCACTACAGCCGGTAACCCAACCAAGCAGTGCGAGCGGTATATTATCGTGTTTTATATCCTCTTCTTCAGAAGAAATTCCGGATTCATTGCGTATCTTTTTCCAACCCGGACCAAACGGATGCACTTTTTTATAAAATGCGATAAGTGTCTCTCGATTTGTCTCCGGTCCGAAGAAAGCCGTCAACACCCAACAAATTGTAGTGAAGGCGATCGTCAGCATTAAGGCGACATGCGTGCTGAACTGAATCCCGTTTTTGTTGAGAATCAAAAATATAATTGAAATTAAAAATGAACTCCCCATTGCGACGACTTCGCTCCACGCGTTGACGCGCCACCAGAACCAGCGAACAAGATATAACAATCCGGTTCCAGCGCCGACTTGCAATATAATATCGAATGCATCCTTTGCCGAATCTAGAAGAAACACCATGCCGGACGCAGAGAGGAAAAGAACTATCGTCACTAGGCGTCCGATAAAAACATAATGCTTCTCCGATTCATCTTTTTTGAGAAACCGCCGGTATAAATCGTGGACAAGATATGACGCGCCCCAATTTAAATGTGTGAGAATTGTGGAAGAGTTTGCCGCAATCAAACCGCCAACCATTAAACCGATAAATCCAGCAGGTAAAAATTTTAACATTGCCGGGTATGCAATGTCATGCCCTAAAAGTTTTAGGTCAAGATTCGGAAATGCGGCTTGAATATCGGAGAGTTGTGGATAGATAATGATTGAACAGAGTCCAACCAATATCCACGGCCATGGCCGCAACACATAATGAGCGATGTTGAAAAATAAAACCGCGCCGAGTGAATCTTTCTCAGACTTAGAAGCAAGCATCCGTTGCGCAATGTAGCTTCCGCCTCCCGGCTCTGCTCCTGGATACCAAACCGACCACCATTGAACCGCGATCGGCATTATGAATATCGCAACCGCGATATCCCAGTTACTGCTGAAATCGGGAAGCATGTTGAGATAGTTGATTCCATGCGGACCTTTGATCGACGATAATTTTTCGACAAGTCCGCTGAGTCCTCCAATTTGCGGCAGGCTCAACGCGAAGTATGCCGCGGCAATCACGGCCGTCATCTTGATAAAAAATTGAATCATATCGATCACCAACACACCCCACAAACCTGAGAATGTCGCGAACACCACATTGAGAGTTCCGACGGCAAGGAGAGTTTGCCACCGATCGAGTCCGAATAAAATTCCGGCAATTTTGCACGCGGCAAGATTAACAGTAGCCATGATCATGCAATTAAAAAAGAAGCCTAAATATATAGAACGGAATCCGCGAACAAAGCTCGCGGCCTTTCCGGAATAACGAAGTTCATAAAATTCCAGATCAGTCATCACTCCCGATCGACGCCAGAGTCTTGCATAGAAAAATACAGTTGCGACTCCCGTGAGTACAAACGCCCACCAAACCCAGTTGCCCGCCACACCGTTGCGGCGAACGATATCGGTTACAAGATTCGGAGTATCACTGCTGAATGTCGTAGCAACCATCGAGAGGCCTGCGAGCCACCACGGAACCGATCGGCCTGAAGCAAAATATTCCGAAGTATTTTTTCCAGACCGTCTTCCGAAAAATAAAGCCGGAGCAAAACAGATAGTCAGTGAAGCAAAAATAATTATCCAGTCGAGAAGTTGAAGGTGCATGAAATGTTCCTTCTACGGTTGACACGGCGTCGATAGATTATTTTGAAAAATGTGGAGTTAAACTCCACCGTTTTAATATGCCTCAGGAGTTCTCGCCCCGCTTCGCGGGCAATTCCTTCGGAGCATTGTGCTGTGAGGGAGTTGTACTCCCGAAACATTCTTAACAGAGGGAGTCGGACTCCCAATCTCCTTCATAGAAATTCAACTTCTATTACCGAGTGATCATCATTTAAATAATTCCTTGCACTAGAATACTTCCAGTGTTCAACCTTCTCCACAAATCCCTTCCGGACAGGATTATCATGAATGTATTGCAGCTTCTCCATGAAGAATTTATCCGACTCCACAGCCATCGGATGGAATCCTTCCTGCCATATCTTATAGATATTGCCTCTTCCATCAAAATCAGCTGTCTGTGCGAATAACCTTAAATTATCTCGATTATTATTCGTTTTTAGCGCTTCCGATATTTTTCTAGATGTATGTCTGTTAAAATCACGCATAACTTCAGAAAGAGAGATTCCTTCGCTCGTGGACAAAATATAATGCACATGATTCGGCATGATTACATAACCATACAATTTCAAACCTTTATTACTCATACAATAATTCAAATCTTCGATGATGATTCTGAAAAACGGTTCTGATGTAAATATATTTAGCCATCGAACGATCGTCGTCGTCACGAAATACAGGTTTGTATCAGGATTAACTTTCCATTGGCTCATAATTCATTTGATGATGGACATGATAAAAAAAATTCATTTAAAAAGATATAGAGTTACAACTCCACCCATATAACATGCCTCAGGAGTATAACTCCTTCGGAGCATCGCAATCTATCAGGCTTTGCGCTGAGGGAGTTACACTCCCGAATATCTTTAATGGTGGGAGTTATACTCCCGATTTTTATTTGGTATTAGTAGATCGCTCATCAATAAACTTATGAAAATTATTGGAGTAAAACTCCATCTTATCAGCATGCCTCAGGAGTCAAACTCCTTCGGAGCTTCGTATTCTTTCAGGCTTTGCTCTGAGGGAGTTATGCTCTGAGTAAAACCAATCCCCATGATTAAGCGTGCCTTTATAACAGTTCAAAGAATGATTCTTGCCCCAAATGTTTTACATACTTTTTAACCAGAGTTTTAAGCTGGCCGTGATTTCCAACAATAATCCAATCATCTATCGAACCTAAAAAACAAAACCTTTCGGTCTGGAATAGCCGTTTGTCGGTATCGATTAAAACAAAACGCAGAATCGGAGAATAGGACATTACCTGTCTCATTCTCTCTTCAATTTTTGAACTTGTTGACTTAGGCACAGATCTATATAATCCTGCCAATTCTTCTACATCCTGATTCGGCTCAAAGACGATGATTATGTTCTTTTTGATATCGACTTGCCAATATTTCAATGTTGAAAAATCTTTAATCCCCTGTTCGACCAGATTCTTCTCATTATCCAAAATAATTTTCCGTTGTACCCGGCGTAAAAAAACTTGCGCGTTGGGATTTTCATAAATTTCAAAACCATCAGGAATCTCATCTAGTACATTGCCGTTGTTTTTCATCGAAAAGAAATACTTAGGCTTCCCTGTATTAATAATATCTTGATGCAAAAAATAAATTTGTTTTTTTCCGTTCTTATATTGCAGTGGCATGTAGTATTACCATCGATTTTGCAGGAATTTTCACTTATCTTAATTTTTTGCCTTCACTTCGTTCCGGCGGACAAGTAATCTTGATCTATCTAATCTTGTGGCTCCACCTTCAAAACTCCAGACTCCACCTTCCTTTCTCCTCTTTTCATTTATCGACTTCTTGTCTCCTGTCTTCTGTCTCCTTTCTCCTTGTTCTATAATCACACACTAGTTCCATAAACATTTCAACATCCTGACTCCAATCTTTCACTTTTCCGTCAAAGTAAAATGTTTTGATCGGTAGGTTGTCGTGGTCGCGGCTGACTTTCGGGTAGATTGCTTCGGACACAATCGCGTTCATGCAGGTGAACGGACTGATATCGACAATCCCATCTACTCCTTTCTTGTACAAATAAACCGACCTGCCGATGCTGATCACCATCTCACCTACCGCGCCGGACGACGGAAGATACGGATGCGAATGTTCGAAAATTTCCTCTATACTTTTCGGTTCTTCATATCCTTTAAAATCGCGTACAAATAATTTCTTGAGCGCATGTTCATCACGCCGTTGTATGAATTTTCGTATTTCATATCCAACTCTCTCCAACGAAACCGAACGTTTGTTCGCGCGAAGGTTTTGCAGGACTTCATCATTCGTGTACTCAAGCCATTCACAAACTCCGGAAAGCCACACTTCACCTCCGTAAGATTCGATCACACGAATGATGTTGTCGTTCGCATCTTCATCGAGGCGACAATAGATTTCACCAATAACACCGACAAGAGGCTTTGTGCCCATGTCAGACACAGGAATTTTCCGGAAATCTTCGCGCACATTTTTTAATTCAGCAACGAGTTTATTCATACGAGATTTATGTGAGAGGCCAACTTTACCGATCACATTCATCATTCGTTCTAACGCTTTGGAATGAACTTCATCGGTTTCTCCTTGGTTGCGTTCGTACGGACGAGTTTTCAAAAGAAGATTACGCAGTATATCTCCGATGACTAACGCGCGCCATGCTGTGCGGGTAAATTCAATTTCTTCATTTCCAAAAACACTGTATCCGTCTTTCGTCGACGGAGATAAAATCAAAATCTCTTCACAACCGACCTTTTTAAACACGCGTTGGAAAAGCAGCGAATACTGACCAAAACGGCAGGGTCCATGCGTTGTCGGCATATAAAAAGCAGATCGCGATGGATCGAACCCGGGTTTGTTGATTATGTCCAGCATATTTCCAAGTGTTATACGTTGCGGCAAGCATTCATCACCCGATGTATACGCGTTGGATAATCTCATTGTCTCGGGAGTAGTCGATTGGAGAACTTCTGCTTCAATTCCCAACGCACGAAATGCCGCGGCGAACAAGCTCGCCGATCCGTAGTTCATACGGGGAATGTAAATCTTTCTTTCAATGAGAGGTCGAACGCCTGCTTCGTTCATGCGATCAAACCCTTCGAATGTAAATACGCTTCGCATCGTGTAATCATGCCCGCGTCGTTGTTGTGTCCATCGAACTGAAGCGTGAGAAATGGTTTTCCCGATGCTTCTGCAACGAAATGTTTCACGTAAGAATCCGGCCCGCATTTAAAATTCGTGACATAAATGATGTGCGCGTTTTCCATATATCGAACCGCAAGCGCCGCCTGCAAAATGTGCTTGCCGCAATACCAGTACATATTCTCATTCACATCTCCAATCTTATGATCACCAAGATTCAAAAAGTCGTACGGAATAACATTGATGCCGTAAAAATCACGCAGCTTTCCAGCAAGGTTTAAATTCACCGTAGGATCGTAAACATTGTACGGTCGCCCGACCAAAACAATGCAATCATGATTTCCGTTTAAAACAGCATCGAGCACTTCGGCCCCTTTTTCATGAAGCGCAGTGTCGAATCTTCGTTGAGCTTCGAAGGCTTCATCGGCCGCACAGTTGCTTTCTGCGACTGTGATTCTCAGTGAGTGCGCAACAATTGCGAGTTCTTCTTTGACGTCTTCGACATTCCGGCTGAAATGAATCGTGGGAATAAGAAATTTTTCGCGTGCCGATTCAAAGACCGGTTGGGAACGCGCAACGAACGGATGAGTTGTCGTCCATGGACACGCGTAAAGAATATGGTCCGAATCTTCTCCTTCATAATCTACAATGTTGGGAGTGAGAATATAATCGACCTTCTTCCCCAATAAATTTTGCAGATGTCCGTTCGCCAACGTAACCGGAAAACACGGCTCGCCGGTTGTAGCCTCCACACCTGAATCCACAACCGCGCGATGCGAAGGATCGGAGAGAATTACTTGAAAACCTAATTTTGAAAAGTAAGTGTGAAAAAATGGGAACCGATTGTAAAATGTCAGCGCACGCGGAATTCCGATTTTTGGAGTAAGCGCGCGATTTTCAATTGAATAATTTTCGAGCAGAAGTTTTTCTCTGAACGAAAACAAATCCGGTATGACCGCTTTCCGTCCGACTTTCGTATTCTGCCGGAATTTGTCGGAACACTTATCACCCCAATGTGCTTTTTCTTTTCCAATTTTGACTTGCTGGATTTCACAATAATTCGAACACGCTTTGCAGGTAAATTGCCGGGTGGAATAGCCGGTGAGATCGAGCCGGAATTCCTGCCGTGTCGATTCAACTTCACAGGCGACGGTTTCGCATTCACGCGATTTAATTTTTTCCCGCGCGAGAATTGCCATCCCGATCGCGCCAATGACGCCATTATGCGGCGGAACGATTATTCTCTTTTTCAGTATCATGGCAAACGCAGCAGCAACGGCATGGTTGTATGCCGTTCCACCCTGAAAATAAATCACATTCCCGATTTTTCGGCCGCGAACAACACGATTGAGATAATTAAGAGCTATCGAATATGCCAACCCGGCAACAATATCTTCTTTCGCAGCCCTGTCGTGAATTCGCGTGTTGATGTCGCTCTCTATAAAGACGGTGCATCGCTCGCCGAATTGAATCGGTGATTTCGACTGAAATGCGAGTGCGGAAAATTCTTTCACTATACTAATGCCAAGACGTTCGGCCTGTTCTTCAAGGAATGAACCCGTTCCTGCGGCACATGCTTCGTTCATAGTAAAATCGACAACGACGCCGTCATCGATGCTTATATATTTAGAATCCTGCCCGCCAATTTCAAAAATCGTGTCGACTTCCTCCTCCTGCAATTGTTCGCTGACGAATAGCGCACCGGTCTTATGCGCAGTAATTTCGTCGTTGATTGTATGCGCTCCGACAAGCGTTCCGATTAATTCTCTTCCCGATCCCGTTGTTCCGACCGACTGAATTCTGATACGCGAACCGAATTCAGTTTCAATGTCACGTAAACCTTTATTCACCACTTCGATTGGCCTGCCTTCAGTCCGTACATAAATTTCTTTGATCAGATTATCGTGATCGTCGAGCAATACCAGATTAGTACTGACAGAACCAACATCGATGCCGAGATGAACGTCGATTGGAAAATTCTTTCCCTCTAATGAATATGGAACAACTCGGTCGTGAAGAAATAAAACATTCTCAGTCGATAAAGGTGGAAGATTTATTTTTTCCGATACCGGAGTAGAAGGGAAAAAAGTTCTAGCCGATTTGTGTATTCCTCTATCTTTTTTTCCCGTTACATCTGATTGCCGTTGGCGTTCAATGAGCGCACAGCCGATGGCGCCGAGAGATGTCGGGAATGGAGAAATCATTAGATCATTATCATCCAATTCAAAAATTCTCTTCATCGATGCCACTATGCCTTTATTTCGAGCGAGGCCGCCGGCGAATACTATCTTCGGTTTGATTTCCTTTCCTTTGCATACTGCACTTTTAAAATTACGAACCACAGCATCACAAAGTCCGTGAAGAATTGCCGGAGGTGTGTATCCCTTTTGCTGAGCGTGAATCATATCCGTTTTTGCAAACACCGAACACCTGCCTGCGATCAACGCGCCTTTTTCTACTTGAAGAACTGCGTCGCCGATTTCTTCTAGTGAATATTTCAACCGTGCAGCTTGCTGTTCGATGAAGGCACCGGTGCCCGCGGCACAATCACCGTTTCGCTCATAGTCGACGATCCGGATTGTCCCGTTATCCTGCCTGTCGATTCTTATGTATCGAGCTGTTTCGCCGCCAAGTTCGAGAATCGTTCGCGCCTCGGTAAAAAACATTCCGCATCCTCTAGCAATCGCTTTGAAACTATTTTCTACTGATGCATTAAAGAGAGAGCCAAAAGCGTTGCTTCCATTCCCCGTCATGCAAATGCCGATGATATCGAGGCCGTCGAACGAACGCCGAAAATCATCCAAAAGATCGCGAACCACAACTGCCGGTTCTCCGCGAGTGGGCACATCGTGAGAAAGAAGAAATGAAATGTCTTGATTGAAATAAAACGATGCCGGTTTGTCGGATTTTTTCTCAGAGTGAACGATCTCGGGAAAATCTATCGGATTCAACGGGCTTGCTACCGTTCCGCACGCTGCAAGTTTTATCGAGACAGAACCAACATCAATGCCGACGAACACTTTCACAGATTTATCTTCCCTGAATTAATTTCATTTCATCAATGGTTGCGTATAATTTTCCATCAAGGCTGCCGTAATTAACCACACACCGGCCTGAAATTGGATATAAACAAATTTGACCGCTGGCAGTAAAATTCCACATGATCGTTTGACTTGATGTTAAAAAAATGAAGAAAATCAAAAAAACGATGACAACCATTATTCCAGATAGATGAATACGCATATTGATAGTCATGATAATTCCTCAATAAAAATGTAAACCCTCTGAAATTATCCGACACGGTTATGTATTCATATTATACTGACATTTCCAATGAATTTCCAGAAATTTTGTATTACAAATGCCGACAGGCTAACAATTTAAACATCGGAATGAATGCAGCTCTTTTTATTGCGTATTTGACAACCTATAACTCATTTTTTAATTTAAAATGCCGATAATATTTTCATGCGACGTATATTAATATCAATATTGTTATTCCTGTTGTTTGCAAGTTGCCATAAAGATCACAATCCGGTCAGCTCTTCATCCGGCAATAATTCGGGTGGGCCGCTGGTTCTAGGATCGTCGACACAATTAATAACTCAGACTATCAACCCGGGTGGTGGGACCATCACACTCAATAAACCCGGCGATCCATTGAATGGCTTGAGTTTGACAGTTCAACCGAATTCATTCAGCAGTGCAGTGACGTTTAACGTTACTTCCGCCCCGATAAAAAGTCATCGATTGGGAGATTATTTTAATCCCATTTCTCCTTTGATAGAAATTAGTTCTGGCGGAGGTTATTCAACATATCCGATGGAATTAAAAATTCCCGTATCGTTGCCGCATGGAAGTTTTGCGATGGGTTTTTATTGCGATAAAACCACCGGCGAACTTGAAGCCATTCCTGTTGAAGATATTGGGAGTAATTATGTCACTCTTTCTACGATGCATTTCACATCGCCGTCGACTCTAACAAAAAGAAGTGCAATCGAATATCCAACTCCGGTTTGCGATATCGTAATCACAGCTGCAGATGATTCTTTATTGTCTAGACAAGGTATGATAGAATCCCCTTTCACTCCCGGCGTCGACGACTGGGAGTTTATAAATTACGGATCATATCTTGCACCAAATGGACATTGCGCCGGACAATCAATTATTGCGCTCTGGTATTTTATAGAAAAAAGAAAAACTGGATCTCCACAACTTTTTCATAGATATGATTTCTTCAACAATCCTGACCAACCGGCTGTATTATGGCAAGATAATCCGAAAGGATACCGGTTAGCTTCAACGATTCAGGTGGATGCAAATTTCAATGGTTGGATCGACAACTTGCGCGATCAAGCATTTAGGCCTGAATATACGTTTAAATCTTTTGCGCTGGCAATCCTCAACGACCGTCATCCACAAATGATATTAATCAGAAAAAGTACGCCTCCGGCTGAAGGCCATGCGATGCTCGTCTATAAAGTCGACTATCCCAACAAACGATTATATGTGGCCGATCCGAATTTCCCAGGCAATGTTGCGGCAAATGGAACTCCATCAATCCGCTACATCGATTATAAGAACAATGTACTGGGGCCTTATCATTCAAGTCTGAACGCCGATACTCTTGGCGAGGATTTCGACCAAATCGGATTCGCAGGAAAATCTGCCTATGTCGATTGGCAGCAAATAAGAAGGCGCTGGACAGAGTTTGAAGCAGGGACGATTGGCAACGACAGATTCCCGACGTACCAGTTGAACGATTTGAATAATCCCGGATCCACACTCAGCGACGGTTATATCAACACATATGATACATTGATGGTGTCATGTCGATCCACGGCAGCTGCTCAATGGATAACCGGCACAGATCATCTGCAATATTTTTACATCTATGATACGACTGGAAATCTTCTTGGCCGCGGAGACAACGCGCTTGGATCGGCAAAGCTTCTATTGAAAATCGGGAACAACAAACTTGGTTTTTATGTGTGCGGCGGAAAAAATTCCAAAAAAAAGAATTATGTGGATTTCCGCTGGCTCAATATCGGGCGCCTTACAGTTTCGGTTTCGCCAGATACTCTACATGCCAATGCAAATACTGATTGCACTCTAACTGCCGTTATCCAAGGATCAAAACCTGCTTCGATAAAATATGAATGGGATTTTGGCGATAGCACTGCCCTATCAACTGTGGTCGATGTAGACTCGACAACACATCAATTTACTAAGGGAGGAAATTACAAAATCACTTTGAGGCTGTACGATAATTCAACAGACCGATTTTTAGGCGGTACGTACTCCTACGCGGTAATAACAAAATCGCTGGCTGAAGGAATAGCCGGCGCCACATCTCTTGTGAGTATGTACCTGAATGCAACATACACAACCGACAATTCAAATTTTTCACCCTGGCAAGGAGTGGGTATGAATAATGGATGGAGCGGCCAGACGTTTGACAACAGCAGTATACATTGGAGCGGCTTATCATTCAATTACACTTATTCGTATCATTCTCTCTGGGATTCGGGTTGGGATACATATGACACCACAAAAGTCTCCGGAACGATTACCGGCACACTTTCGGACGACGGGAAGACTATTCTCACAATTTCCGGAACAGAGAAAAGCGTACATTCGGCAACACCGGAATCATCTGAGATGACACTTACTGCACACAATATTCCGTATTTTAGTTATACAGCACAGGGGTTTTATTACCAGTATGCTTACCAGGCATTGGGAACAGACGTCCAGAATTATGTCGTTTCAGTCCACGTAAAAGAAAAGTTGCTGAATTCTGCAACGAATAATTATGAAGAGTTCAATTCCGCATTCTTTTCATACGACATCAGTTCGTGGATCGGTATTTATCTCATCGAGCAAAACCACTAGTATATAACTCACATTTTTTCCGCACTGCACGCTGCAAGTTTTATCGAGAAGAGATATCTATTTTCTTTTATCGATTCGATTCTTTATAGAAGCGATCAAATCATCAATACGAGTGGACGGCATTTCTTGCTCTCTTCTTTTTACCACAATTAGATAGTTATTATATATCGACATCGAGAGCTTTTCTTCCTTTTGATCCTCCACATTGAATGCACCGATTGTATCGGCCATAATTTTATATCGATCACTTTTTCGGATTATTGCTTTCGCTTTTTCGAAACAACTCACAGCAACACTGGCTGAATCATATTTGAAAAGGAAGATGGAATGATCCGGATATAATCCGCATAATCCTTCTTTCACATCAAAAATATTATTCGAGTCGAAATCGTACACAGCCGAAAGTCCGAGGAATCCTCTCACATACTTCACATCCTCCAGATTCTCCGCAGGCAGTAAACTGATTATCGGAGGTTTTGTCCTGTTTATCGGAATCTGCTTCTCGACGTACACAGCAATTTGCCCGATCGCGGAATGAACCGCTGTTGAAGTATCATTGCTTGTCACAAAAACGACGCAATTATTTTTCCAGAACATGAGATAATATTCAAAGAATATTCCTTCGTTCCCGACGGCAACCTTCTTGCCGGTCGAATCGACATTGATGGAATAAATGCCGAACGCTGCGCCCGGATCTTTCATTTCATAAATTTCAAGCTTTATGGAAATCTCATCTTTGTTCTGATACTCTGCTGCAACAACTTGGCTAAAACCATATTCTAGATATAAATCTGCGCCGCCATCTATAAGTTTATAGAGATCTTCCCCCACCACAACCCGTGCGGAATCTACTATGTGCCAATTCGGGATGGCCGTCGAATCGGGTATGCAGGATTTGATATTGAGTTCTCCACCAGCACCTGAATTATAAAACACTAATACAACACACATCATCAAAACTAATTTTGAAAAAAATTTCTTCATCGATTTATCCTTACCGGCCGTAGACCTTTTACGCTTCTTTAATGTTCAACTTCTTTAAATCTATTTCGCCTAAACCGTGTTCGCTTGCGTACCGAATGGATAGCACGTCGTTTGGGTTCAAATCTTGATACGATGAGCAATACGAATCGACCGAAACACGGTTCACGCCGGCAACGATCTTGTTCGCTTTCTTTATTTTCCCCGGGCCAAACGGGCCGTTGGTTGTAATGAACTCCGTCGCATCGACGACGCACAAATCGGGTTTCCGGATAAGATTTGCATCAGCGATACATTGGGAGAGATTATCGAAATTTGCATACGGGTTTTCATTTTGTTTCGCGCCCTTAAAATGAAAATATTGATTCGTTTGCCATGAAGTGGCGCCCATGATATTCTTCAGAGTGCATGTAAAATGCGTTCCATCGTGATGTTTCACAATCGGAATGTTGATTATCACATCGCATTCCATATAAGATTTTAAAATCTCAGCCTCTTTCAGCGATTTTCCTTTTTCGATTTTCACCTTAACATTGTCGCCAATAATCTTGAGTTGACTTAATTCCTTTTCATAGCTGTCGGAAAGTTTGCTTCGTTTCCAATATTTTTTTACTGAATTATTATTCGAATAGAATTCCGACGCTCCCGCGTCGATGCACATTTTCATGACTGCAAGGGCAACTTCAGGATGTGTATATGTCCCGGGGTTTTCAAATTGGGAATTGATAAGCAGCATAACCTTGTTTCCCTTATTGACGAATTTGCTCATGCCGCCTAAAGCTTCAACCGCTTTTATCGTGTCGTTGAATGGATCGGTTCCGGTGACTACGGAAATGTCGATTGCCGGCGATATTGCTGCGCTGAAAAGTTTTTCCGGAAATGAAATGAATCCCGTAAGCGCTGTAGCGCTTAGAAGAAGACTCTGTTTTAGAAAATCACGGCGGTCAAGACTGGGCTTCATGAAATCCTCTTATGCAAGTAAAATTTAATTTGGATTAGAAAACAAGGAATAGAAATTTCTGTTAAATGATCAGCCACTTCCGAAGGAATGCCTTCGGAAGAATTGCACTAATGTTGATGCAATAATTCGGAATAATCAATTCGTGAAATTCGTGGCAAATATAATTATGACGCAATATAGTCGCTTAGAAATTTCTACGTAAAATTGTACGAAGGAGTTATATGAAATGCAAATGAATATTTTTTCTCGGGATGACAACGCATCCCGAATTCGTCAAAGCAACTACACCAATTATGCTTCTTTAATATTCAGCTTCTTCAAATCCATTTCGCCTAAACCATGTTCGCTTGCATGCCGTATTAACGTCAGATCCATCGGATTTAAATCAAGAAGCGTTACGCAATAGGCATCGACTGAAACACGGTTCACACCGGCAACAATCTTATTCGCTTTCTTCAATTTACCAGGGCCGTAAGGACCATTCGTTGTGATAAACTCAGTCGCGTCAACTACACATAAATCCGGTTTACGAATGAGGTTTGCGTCGGCGATACATTGCGACAGATTTTCTACATCGCCGACCCAGCTTCCCTCCGGCTTTGCTTTATTAAAATGAAAGAATTGATTTGTCGGCCCGGAGGTGGCACCCATAATGTTTTTCAAAGTGCATGTATAATGCGTCCCGTCGTGGTGCTTTATAATCGGGACATTGATTACTACATCACAATCCATATACGATTTCATGATTTCAGCTTCTTTTAACGATTTTCCTTTTTCGATTTTCACCATGGTCTTATCGCTATTGGACTTGATAAGGGCAATCTTTTTTTCATATTTACCGTACAATTTACTCCGTTTCCAGTAGTTCAGATTGGCACACTCGATCGAATGGATATCCCCTACTCCGGCATCGACACACATCTTCAGGAGAGCCAATGCGACATCCGGATTTGTATAAGTTCCCGGTTTTTCCCAGGGGGAGTTGAGGAGAAGTCCGACTTTGCTTCCCTTGTGGACAAATTTGCTCATGCCGCCTAAGGCTTCGACCGCTTTTATCGTGTCGTTGAATGGATCGGTTCCGGTGATTACCGAAAGATCGACTGCCGATGATGTTGTTGCACTGAAAAGTTTTTTCGGGAACGAAATAAATCCTGTGAGTGCTGTAGCGCTTAGAAGAAGACTTTGTTTTAAAAAATCACGGCGATCAAGACTGGGCTTCATGAAATTCCCTTTATGAAAGTAAATTTGAATTTGGATTCGAAAACAAGAAGTAGAAACTCCTCCTAAATGATCAGCCACTTCCGAAGGGATCCCTGCGGGAAAATTCGTGGCAATATAATTATGACGCAATATAGTTGCTTAGATATTTCTACACAAAATTGTACGAAGGAGTTATATGAAATGCAAATGGACGACCTTTTAAATAATCTGAAGGCTTACGCAGAAGGCATTTCGTAAAGGGTATCCGGCGCAATATCAGCTCCATTGGGCCAGGTAATTGTATCATATTCTGAATTAAGTTTTACCTGCCGAAAATATTCTATATTTCTGAGCTGCTTGAATATATTCCTCTGGTCAGATAGTATTTTATCTTTCAGATCAACTTCTTTTTCAGTATTGTCATTAAACTTTAGTCGAATTTTATATTCGCTCATATATTGTACCTCAATTATCCAGATCATAAAGGCACCTCCTTATTCAAGTGGAGAAATCTTATCATATTCGCCGGTGAGTCTCAGTTTTTCCCAATTACTCAATAACTCTGTGCGATGTTCATTTGCCCATTCGAGCACCATAGCCATGGCACGTTTTGGTAAATAACCATCGGTGATCATTAAATCATTTATTGAAATAATCGCACGACAATCATTATACCGCACATGAAAATGAGGAGGGTTATGCTCATCAAAATACATAAGGATAATGATTCCGAAAAACCTGCTTATCTCCGGCAAAGCAAACTCCAGATATATATTATATATATTTCCATAATTTTGGATTTCTGAATTCGAAATGAATAACGAAGAACACAAACTCTTATATAAAATTGTACGAAGGAGTTGTGAAAAAAGCAAGGAATGAAAAAAGAATGCCTGCAGAATTGTTTTCCGCCTAGAATATCCTTTTTTTGAATCTCTCTTGATTTTTTCATAAATTGAATAAAATAATTCTTCTATTATAAAAATGGGAAATGCAGATTTATGATTAGCGCTGTACTCTTTGACTTAGATGGAGTTTTAGTTTCAACGGATGAGTACCATTATCTCTCCTGGAAAAGACTGTGCGACGAGGAAGGATTCACTTTTTTTGACCATAAATTCAACGATCAATTCCGTGGTGTGGCGCGGATGGAATGTGTTGAAATTCTGCTGTCGGCTGCCGGTAAAAAATGTTCGGCGGATGAAAAACAGGAAATTGCCGACCGGAAGAATCGCTATTTCGTCGAGTCGCTGGCAACCGTTGCCGACGATGCGCTCCTTCCCGGCTCATTCGATGCGTTAAAGGAATTGAAAAAACGCAATATCAAAATCGCGATTGCATCGAACAGCAGAAACGCGAAAATGATTATCAAGCAGGTTCACATTGAACAATTTATCGACGCAATCATCGATGGCCATGAAATTGAAAATTCGAAACCGCACCCGGAGGTATTTCTCCTTGCCGCGGAAAGTGTTGGAGCGGCGCCGGCAGAATGTCTCGTCGTCGAAGATGCAGTGACCGGCATCGAGGCGGCGCGCCGCGCGGGAATGAAATCGCTGGGAATCGGAACGAAAGAACGGCTTCCGAATGCGTCGATCGTTGTTCCGAATCTTGAGGCAATTTCAATCGATAAGTTGTTAAGCCTTTAAACATCCTCCTTACATATGCTGGGAGGGAGTTACCCGCTTCGCCGAACTAAGGAATTTCTTTCAAGCTGTGCGAGGTGAGCACTCCCGAACAATACTCAACCGGGGAAATGTTCTCCCCATTTTTTTATTTACCAAAATGCTCTTGATTACACAAAAGTGTCGACTGGAAAATAAACAACAATATGAGTAACTTAATAGAGTATGATTGAGGAGACTATCAGATGAGACAGGTAGTAATCTATCCCGGTGAAAACAAGTACTGGGTTGCCGAATGCCCCAGTTTACCAGGATGCATCAGTCAAGGACACACGAAAGAAGAAGCGATTACAAATATTCGCGAGGCGATTCAAGGATATGTGGCAACCCTTGAGGAGAATGGCCTTTTGATTTAATCTCTTTTCTTCTCAATCTCGATCTCAATCTCATACTATTTCTTCATCTTATCTACTTTAGGTTGAATCACAAATCTACAATACGGCGCATTTGGATTTTTTTTGAAATAGTCTTGGTGATAATCTTCCGCCTTATGAAAATTTTTCAAAGGTTCGATGCTCGTGACTATCGGTTTCGAAAAATTCTTCTGTGCATCTATTTTCGATTTTTCGGCAATTGCTTTTTGTTCTTCAGTCTCGTAAAAAATCACAGACCGGTACTGCGTTCCTTCATCCGCTCCCTGGCGGTTGAGCGTCGTGGGATCATGCGTCGTCCAGAATATCTCCAGCAGTTTTGCATAACTTATTTTCGCAGGATCGAATGTAATTTGCGAGACTTCCGCATGTCCGGTTGCTCCGGAGCAAACTTGCTCGTACGTCGGATTTGCACGGGTTCCGCCGGAGTATCCTACTTCCACATCAATCACTCCATCAACCTCACGAAAAATAGCTTCGGAACACCAAAAACATCCTTCACCAAATGTAGCTTTTTCCATCTGTCCCCAAAAAATTGTCAAAAGTGAAATCCAGTTTATAACTGAAAGAAATATCATTTTCCAATCCTTTTTGTTGTTCATAATCTATAACATATTTAAACAATGATTTATCACCATAAAACACCTCGAAAACAATCCAAAATCGCTATGTCGAAATGATCTAGCCACTTGATTCATCTTTGCGATTGTATTATATTGAACAAGAAGTGGATGGTATTCATTAAGTGAATCGTGAAACTATCCGATAATTATAAATGTTAGTTATTTAGTTCTCACTGAAAAAGTCAGTTAAATGATAATTGATATAAAATATTCCTTCGTGTTCTTCATAGAAAGCTATTTATTCTTTGTGTACTTTGTGGTTAACCACAAAGACCGCAAAGTTGATTTGGCAATCTATGAAGGACACAAAGGTTTTTCAGTGTGAACTATTTAGGTATGATTGAATTTAAAATACAAATAGGAATATAGATGGAAGGTAATTTTTCAAATCGAGTTCAAGATGTGATCCGTCTCAGCCGCGAAGAAGCTTTAAGACTTGGGCACGATTATATCGGAACCGAACATTTGCTTTTGGGTATTATCCGTGAAGGCGAAGGCATTGCCGTAAAAATTCTCCGGAATCTAAGCTGCGATCTTTACAAATTAAAAAAAGCGATCGAGGATACAGTCCGCACTTCGGGCGGGACATTGACCATCGGAAATATTCCGCTGACCAAACAGGCCGAAAAAGTTCTCAAGATCACATACCTCGAAGCCAAGCTTTATAAATCGGATGTAATTGGAACGGAACATCTGCTTCTATCGCTTCTGCGTGACGACGATAATATTGCCGCACAAATTTTACATCAGTTCAACATTCATTATGATATTGTACGCAATGAACTCGACAATATCATCAGCGGAAAACCATCGGCTCCGTCACAGCCTCAAGCTACCGGACATGAAAAAAAGACGGAAAAATCGAAAACACCGGTTCTCGATAATTTTGGACGCGACCTCACAAAACTGGCGGCAGAGGATAAACTCGATCCGATAGTCGGACGTGAGAAAGAAATCGAGCGCGTGGCGCAAGTGCTCAGCCGCCGCAAAAAAAATAATCCGGTTCTCATTGGCGAACCCGGCGTCGGAAAAACTGCCATCGCAGAAGGTTTAGCCCTCCGCATTGTGCAGAAGAAAGTTTCAAGAGTTTTGCATGATAAGCGAGTCGTCACACTCGATCTTGCCGCGCTTGTCGCAGGAACAAAATACCGCGGACAATTTGAAGAACGAATGAAAGCGGTGATGAACGAATTGGAAAAAGCGAAAGATGTGATTTTGTTCATCGACGAATTGCACACGATCGTCGGCGCCGGAGGCGCTTCAGGATCGCTCGATGCTTCGAATATGTTCAAGCCCGCATTATCGCGCGGAGAACTGCAATGTATCGGCGCGACGACGCTCGATGAATACCGCCAGTACATCGAAAAAGACGGCGCGCTCGACCGGAGGTTCCAGAAAATTATGGTCGATCCGACTACGGTTGACGAAACGATTAAAATTTTACAGAATATAAAATACAAATACGAAGAACATCACGGCGTCAGTTATTCGGAAAAAGCGATCGATGCGTGCGTTAAATTGAGCGATAGATATATCACAGATCGCTACCTGCCGGACAAAGCAATCGATGTACTCGATGAAATCGGTGCGCGGGTTCATCTTTCGAACATCGTGGTGCCGAAAGATATTTTGGATCTCGAAAGTGAAATCGAAAAAATAAAACAATCGAAGAACAATGTTGTTAAGAGTCAGAATTTTGAAGAGGCGGCCCGTCTGCGAGATTTAGAGAAGAAATTAATAAGCGATCTCGAAATCGCAAAACGCGAATGGGAATTAAAATCGCAGACCATGATTCATGAGGTGAATGAAGAACAGGTGGCCGACGTTGTTGCGATGATGACCGGCATTCCGGTAAACAAGATTGCCGAATCGGAATCGCATAAGTTATTGAAAATGGAAGCGGCCTTAAGAGCTGTAGTGATTGGACAAGATGAACCAATCGGAAAGCTGACAAAAGCTATCCGACGAACGCGGGCCGGCTTGAAGGACCCGAAACGGCCGATTGGTTCATTTATTTTCCTCGGGCCGACGGGTGTTGGTAAGACGGAACTGGCAAAGTGTCTGGCACGCTATCTTTTCGATTCTGACGAAGCTTTGATCCGGATCGACATGAGCGAATATATGGAAAAATTCAGCGTGTCGCGGCTTGTCGGCGCGCCTCCAGGTTACGTTGGTTATGAAGAAGGCGGCCAACTGACTGAGAAAGTCCGGCGAAAACCGTACTCAGTCGTACTGTTGGATGAAATCGAAAAAGCGCATCCGGATGTATTCAACATTCTCTTGCAAGTGTTCGATGACGGAATTTTGACGGACAGTCTTGGCCGGCGTGTGGACTTCAAGAACACGATCATCATCATGACTTCGAATATCGGTTCGCGGGATATCAAGATGACATCGTTCGGCTTCAATGAAGGAAAAGCAAAAGATTCATACGAAGCGATGAAATCGGTAATCGAAGAAGCGATGAAGCGTGTATTCAATCCGGAATTTCTAAACCGAATCGATGAAACAATCATCTTCCATTCTCTCGAACGACAACACATTGCGAAGATCATCGATATCCACTTGAAAGAACTTCTTAAGCGGATGACTTCTTTGAATGTCAATGTCGAACTTGGAAAAGGTGCAAAGGAATTTTTGATCGACAAGGGATTCGATCCGGCGTTCGGAGCACGGCCGTTACGGCGTTCACTCCAGCGTTTTCTGGAAGATCCACTTGCCGAAGAAATTTTACGCGGTAAAATTGTAGATGGCGCCAGCGTTCGAGTAAACCTCAACAAGAAAAAGGAAGAATTACGTTTTTCGGTGAAGAATAATCAGGCCCCGCCTGTCGAGGGCCCGGCACCTGAAGAGGAAAAAAATAGTGCGAGTGTTGCGTAACAGAACGCGATGATTATTGGCTTAGAAGCCGGCCTCATTGAGCCGGCTTTTTTATTTTATTTTTCTATCGATCATGATGTTAGGATATATGATAAATAATTTTCCGCGACAAAATCGCTGGCGAGTGGCGGGAAGAAGGGCAGGAGTGCGTGGGTGTAATCTCGCGCGTTTCGATCGAGGCTTATATTCGATTTCGATAGATTCGTTATCGACCTGATGAGGCCGAGATCGACGGGTTTGTACAGCAATTAGTTTGCGTGCGTTGGAAGCCATTTCGTGTGGGTTGTGATTTTGTCAACCTTTCTTTCAGTCACTTTCTTTCGAGAAAGAAAGTGACATTATTAACTTAATTTGTACGAATTTGTAATCATACGTCTCTTGTGAAGTTGAGAAAAATTAGGTCGTTCCTTACGAGAAAAATGCATTATGCAATGCTCTTACCGCATGCTCGATTTCGGATTCGTTAATTACAAGAGTAAGGCTGATATCGGATCCCCCAAGCGAAATAACTTCGACGTTGATCCCTGCTTTCTGCAGAGCTGAGAATACCTGCGCCGCAATTCCTGGTGTGTATTTTATTCTTTCGCCGACGATGCAGACAATCGCTTTCCCTTTGTGAGTCTGAACTGTAGCAAAATTTTCCAGATCGGGAATTAGTGCATCCAGTCCGGCAGGATTGTCCACAGTCAATGAAACTGTTACTTCGGATGTTGCCACGACATCTATACTTACATTATGTTTGCTGAACACGTCGAATAATTTTGTCAGAAAACCGCTTTGCATAAGCATGCGTGTACTTCTTACGTTGATAACGGTGATTCCTTCTTTGTAGGCGATTGACTTTACTAAAGTTTTCCCATTCCCTTCCTTTTGTATTTTTGTCCCTCCTGCTCCAGGGCGTTTTGAATTGAGCACGAGCACAGGAATATTTTTTTCAATTGCCGGCTGTACTGTAGCCGGATGAAGCACTTTTGCTCCGAAGTATGCCAGTTCCGCGGCCTCGTCGAATGTCATTTCCGGAATTTGTTTTGCTTCCTTTATCAACGACGGATCGGCCGTCATCACACCATCGACATCTGTCCAAATTTGAATTTCTTCAACTCCGATCGCAGCGCCGATAATCGCCGCTGAATAATCCGATCCGCCGCGCCCAAGAGTCGTTGTGATTCCATCGATAGTCGATCCGATAAATCCCTGAGTGACTACTACTTTTCCATTATTGATATGAGGAATAATTTTTTCCGGAATCCGTTTTTGAATTTCATTAAAGAGCGGGACTGCCTTTGTGAAACTATTGTCGGTAATCATGAATGATCGCGCACTCAACAGTTCTGCCTGTATTCCTTTTGCGTTAAGGTACACTGCAAGAATTGCTGAAGAAAGCCGTTCGCCGACAGATGTGAATGCGTCAATCGATCGTGGTGTCAACTCGCCGAGGATTGCAAGCCCTTTGCTTAACGTCAGCAAATCATCCATTACAGAATCAATCAATCCCGATAATCCGACAGTCTCAGGATTCGAACCTAATAATTCTTTAACTATACGATCATGCCGACGACGTAATTCATCGGTCAGTGTTTGCACTTGGCCTATTTTTCCTTCTGTTGCTAGGGATGCACAATGCAATAATTGATTTGTCGCTTCAGCGATTGCAGACACGACAACAACAGGCTTCCTATGAACTTGCGTTCGGATAATGTCCGAAACCTGACGAATCGCTGCGGCATCTTCCACCGATGTGCCGCCGAATTTCATGACGATCATTGCTCTCTAACTCCGTTTTTCTCGATTCACTTTCCTAGTTTCTTTCACTCATCAGATTGAGATGAATGCACGCGAATCCTACTATTCGAATTCGATGAGCAATTCACCTTTTCCTACTTGAGATCCTTCAGTCACAAAATTTTCTTCTTATCCATATCGAAATCACGGCACGAGTGTTCAACAAACAAATCGGTTTTCTGGAACAAAATGTACCAACAATAATATCTTAAGAATAATTTGCATTGCAAACAAGGTGTATCACGACATTCCGTTGCGTTCCGATCAGAAGGTTTGTATATTAAATCAATATGAAAAAGAAGATCAAACACATCTTTCTTTTCTTTGCCGTACTTCTTCTCTATTCGGCGTCTCTGAATGGACAAAGTTTAAATTCATTCTCCGGAAATCTAACCGGCCGCGAACAAAAAGATACGATAATTCTTATCGGCGATACTCAAAGAACCGGTTTTTGGGAACGACTTTTCTTGAGAGAGCAGAATGATAACGCCCGGCAAATGGCAATTGATGAAATTGCGAAAGAAGATCCCGCGTTTCTGATCATTCTCGGCGATTTGGTTTCCAATGGGAAAGATAAGGAAGATTGGAAATATTTTGACGACGTGACAAAAGAGATACACGCCCGGAATATTCCTGTCTTCGCAGTTCCTGGAAATCATGACCGGATCAACAAGAAACCAGGACTTACAAATTTCTACAATCATTTTCCCCACCAAAACCGCCGCACGTGGGATTCATTCCGTTTCAGGAATCTTGCGTTTATTCTTCTAAACTCGAATATTTCTAGATTAACAACAGCTGAAGTCGACGCACAAAATTCATGGTACAGGCAAACTCTCGACGCTTTTCAAAATGATTCTACGATTTCGGCAATTATAGTTTGCTGTCATCATCCGCCATTTACCAACAGCACGATAGTGTCGGATAGTAAAGACGTCCAATATTATTTTGCCGAACCATTTATTAAAAATTCAAAAACAAAAATATTTTTCACCGGACATTGTCATTCCTACGAACATTTTCTCGACCACGGTAAAACATTCATCGTAACCGGCGGCGGCGGCGGCCCGCGGCAGGAATTGAATACGAATATTAAAACTCGAAAACATAACGATTTATTTAACGGTCCGGCTATCAGGCCATTTCATTTTTGCAGATTGATAATTGGAGAAAACGGACTTCGATTACAGATGGTGGCTTTAGATTTGGATAAAAAAAGCTGGAAAGTGGAGGATGACTTTGAAATTATGAATTAGAAATGCTTGAAATTAGAAAATAGGTATGTTATATTAGCATTGCATTTTTTCATTTGCGGGAGTAATTCAGTGGTAGAATGCCAGCTTCCCAAGCTGGACGTCGCGGGTTCGAGCCCCGTCTCCCGCTCTAGAGTTTGTATAATGTAGCTTGAAGAATAAGAAAGTGGCTGTGATCTAGTGGCGAGTTGGCATTTTTGCCAACTCGTTTCTTTATTTGAAATAAATAATTTTATACCAAAATAGACAGGTTATGTTTGTGGATTTTCAAGGACGACATAAAAATTATTGGACAGCGCATCTAGTTGGGCTCGATTCAAGATACTATTATGGATAAGAAAGAAAAACTCATAGCGGAGATTCAACGCGTAGCTGAATTCCTGAAGACCTCAGAGCTAAGCCAACGTCAATTCAAAATACATAGCCGAGTATCGATAGGCACAGTATGGAATACATTTGGATCGTGGAAAGAAGCACTGAGAGCAGCAAATCTGAAATCTGCACCACTACCAAAACGAGTCAAAATTCCTGACGATGAACTTCTTAGGGAAATCATTCGTTTGACTAAAGAAATCGGAAAAACACCAAGTATATCTCAGATGCTTTCCAAGGGTCGATTTAGCGCAAAACCATATATATCTCGTTGGAATTCGTTTGGAAATGCCTGCAAAATAGCGTTTGCCCAATATGGTTTCCCTAAGGCTTCAAGCAATCCAGCCGATATGTCTCCTCAAGAAGCACCACAACGACTGGGTAACCATTTAGTTTTCCCGCAAACTACCAAATCCGTAGATACGCAACGACGCAAGAAGATTCAATTCGGCGAGCCAATCGATTTTCGAGGACTGCGCTTTGCTCCAATCAATGAACAGGGTGTTGTTTATTTGTTTGGAATGATTAGCCGTGAATTGGGTTTTCTCATCGAGTCTCTTAGAACTGATTATCCAGATTGTGAAGGCAAGCGTTGCGTCGATCAACAAAGGCAAAGATGGGAACACGTTCGTATCGAATTTGAATATCTAAGCAGCAATTTTAAGGAACATGGACACCAACCTGATGATTGTGACCTTATTGTATGTTGGATTCACGATTGGCCAAATTGTCCGATTGAAGTACTTGAACTGAAATCTCAGTTAAAGTTTCTCTCAAATCACCAATACGGCAAATAACTGATGCACCATTTAACCTGCCGCTCCTCCGCACCCCCACTGAAAAACGTAAGGGTGAGAAGAACACAAACTCAAGTGACCATGAAGAACGCCGAGACGTTTAGCTACATTCACCTATGTTACAAAGCAAACTTCCGCAGTCCCCTTCGATATGTCTTCGGCGCATTACATAAAGTCGTTCTGCCGGACGGAGTTTTTGATTCTACGACATCGAAATTACCATCCGTTAAATGATAAAATTAATATGGTTGGAAAACCATATTAAAGTATGTATATTACAACACGGATATGAGAGAACAGAATGGCCATAAACATTACTTTCGAATGGGACGAAACCAAGAATAAGATAAATCAAAAGAAACATCACCTATCTTTTGAAGAAGTTCAATACGTTTTTGCTGATCCGAAAAGAATAATAGCAAAGGATTTAGAACATAGCAGAAATGAAGAAAGGTTTTATTGTTTCGGGAAAATTGAAAATAATAATATAGTAACAATACGATTTACATTTAGAAATAATAAGATAAGAATTATAGGGGCCGGATATTGGAGGAAAGGAAAACAAATTTATGAAAAAGAAAATAAAATACACGAATGAGAAGATTGGAAAAGTTGAAGTCATAAAGGACTTTCTACCAAGCCCGGATGAACTCGTATTTAAAGAAAATAATGTGAAAGTCACGCTGAATTTGAGCAAATCGAGTATTGAATTCTTTAAGAAAATAGCAAACAAACATGGAAGTCAATATCAAAAAGTGATTAGAATTTTACTTGATAAATATTCCTCGCACTATTCGAACTCATAATGATAATGAGAAAATAAAAAAGTTTGTGGTTAACCAACCTTCTCATGGAGAAGTGTGCTAACCCTAGCATCTCTTCTTCACATCCTCAAATGTAATATCCTTCGCCCCACCAGCCAGTCCACAATAAATATCCCGCAGAGTGCAAATATGGCAATGAGCCAAAATGAAAATGGATTTTTCGAAGAAAAAATAGATACAACAATTTGCGTCCCGCTCGTTATTGAATCCCAGATTGTTTTTGCGTATTGATGAACCTGTCGATTCTCAGGAATAATGTTCGTCGGACTTACTTGCGTGCTTCGCGACGGTGTGTATTCTCTCATGATAATATTGGAACTGTAAATGATGCCGGCCAATATCAGTAATGCAATTATATTCGCAAAATAGCTCCAATATTTATTTGTCGTCTTCGCCGGCGCAGGATATACAATGGCGTCAATCCTTTTCATTACTTCGTCAACAAATCGCATCGATGTTGTTTCAAGAGATTCTGAACGAAGAGCCCCATCGAGTATTTTTAATTTTGCGAAAGCGCATGCGCACTTTTCACATTCCGCAAGATGACTCATCGCGGCTTCACGCTCTAGTCCGGTCAAATTGTCGTCCAGTAATTCCTGAATTATAATATTATTGAGATGGTTCATAACAACTGCTCCTTACTGCTATATAAATGCATCAGCGAATGGTAGAGCATAGTCCGAGCTCGAAATAAATGCGTCTTCACAGTCCCAAGTGGAAGGCCGAGAACGTCACAGATTTCCTCGTATCCCAATTGCTGAAAATAAAAAAGAGAGAGAACTACACTGTACTGCTCCGGTAATGTTTTAATCTTCTGCTGAAGAAGCGAGGCGAGTTCTTTCTGTTCCAACTCTTCCACGGGCGAAGCATCCATTGCCGGGATTTCAAGTAATTCATTAACCTCATCATCGACATTCGGATCAAATATCGGTAGCGTTGAGGCCCGCTCGATTCTTGTCAGACAAACATTATAGACAATTCTATAAAACCACGTCCCGAATTTTGCATCCTGGCGGAAATCTTCCAGCCCGCGAAAAGCGCGCAAGAATGAATCCTGCAGTGCCTCTTCCGCATCTTCACGGTTCTTTAATAACCGCAAAGCTAGGCTGAACCCGCGGTCTTTGTAGCGGACAACAAGCTCCTTGAAAGCCGAAACATCGCCGGCTTTTATCAGTTTTATTATTTCCTGATCGTTTTTAGCCATTTCACTTAATTCATTAGACCTCAACTCGCCCGAAAATGTTTCGATGTAAAAGAATGTATGTTTTTTCTTCCCTGTAAACAACCTCTCATCATAAACGAATTAGCGTCTTCATTCTCCATTTTATTATTCCGCATTCGTAATTCCTAATTCCGCATTTTGTTGAAACCTTATTACAAAACCTGTGGTCATACTCATTAACTATAGTCACAAAAAAATCAAACTCTTTTAAGGGGGTAAGTATGAATGACGCTATTGGTGGAATGATAGTAGGAGTTCTTTTTTTCTTCGTGTGCGGCGCTGTATTAATTATTTTCTTTACTAACCGTCATAAAGAACGAATGAGTATGATCGAAAAAGGTTTTTTACCCGAACAGATGCGTTCTAAGAGCATCAAGCCTTTTACAACCAACTCACAATTAAGTTCTTTGAAGTTAGGTATTATTGCCGTCGCGATCGGTCTCGCAATCACCACTGCCATTATTCTCGAAAACTTTTACAGCATGCAAAATAATATTGGAGGATTATATCCTGCTTTGATTTTTCTTTATTCAGGTGTCGGACTTATCGTGTATTACATTATTGCGGCAAAAAAAATTAAAGAAACGGAAGATAAGGAATAAAAGTAATATCCATTTTTGAAGTTGCAATAAGAGCAAGCATTCAATCACACATGGGTGCTTGTTCTTTTTTATTCTCTCAACCTCGTTGCATTTAACACATTTTATCGATAAAATTTCATGGAATACTTGTTTAAATAATTCACTTATTCGAATTATTAATTGTCGGAACCAACATGAAATCTTTATTGATCATCGCAGCAATTCTCCTGATGCCGTTTGCTTTCACTTTCTGTCAAACACAGAATGTCTATAAAATTTATGCCATCGAGTATGGCACCGAAAAATCCTTCACCCCAGTATCGGACATCGCAATCGGAGCGAAAACTGCAGATAGCGTGCAATTCTCTTATTACATCTGGTATTTAAACGGTGACAATGGGAAAAAAATCCTTGTCGACGTCGGAATGGTGATCGATACGACAAAGCCTAATTCATCTCTTAAAAATTACTTGCGGCCGGATATTGCCCTCCGGAAACTCAATGTAAAGCCTGATGACATCACCGATATCATCATAACCCATCCGCACTACGATCATATCGGCGGATTGGATTTATTTCCAAAAGCAGCTGTCTGGATACAAAAAAATGATTATGCATATTTCGTCGGTGATGCATGGCAAAAAGATGCAGACAATCGTGGTTTGGACAAAGATAATGTACTTAAAATTGTGAAAGCCAATCTCGATGGAAGAGTGCGTTTTGTTAATGGCGACAGTATAGAGATCATGCCCGGCATCCGCGTATTCATCGGTTCAAAACACACATTTGAAAGCCAGCATCTCCTTGTCAATTCGAAAACCGACAAAGTGCTTCTCGCATCCGACGATTCATGGTTCTATTATAATCTCAACCACCTTCTTTCGATCCCGCTGACCTTCGATCAGAACGCATACATCGCGCAACTGCGAAGAATGAAAACGCTCGTCTCCGACACTACATTGATTATCCCGGGACATGATGCATTAGTAATGAAAAGATTCCAGAAGATCGCAGATGGGGTGGTGAAAATACGATAGAGAGAGGAATAAGATTAATAATTACATGACGTTGCATGCTGGCCTGATCGCAAACGAGAATAATAAATTGGATTTATAGAATAATTCACGCTCAGTGGTTAGCTGTAAATATTTTTCTTATTAATGCAACCACAAAGATTATCAAGAGTATGAAGAATGCATACTCAAAAACCGTTACGATGCTTCCATCTCCGTTTTTCAGCAAAAAGAAAAGAAAAACAATCGAACAAACATCGAGCACAAGAAGTCCGATGCGAACTATTCTCAATGATGATCGATCCACATTCCCTTCCGCCAGGCGGCTGTGTTCCATCCCGTACAAAAAATAAATGTTGACGCCTATGAACAACCAGAAGAAAAACCTCAGCCATGTAATCTGCGGCAAACTTATCATCAGATAGACACAGGACAGAATTCCCAAAATAGGAATCCATGGAACGAGCGGCGTATGGAACTTCCGCGGTTTATCGGGTTGGGTTTTTCGCAAGACGATGATACCGGCACATACGAGAACAAATGCAAACAATGTTCCGATGTTGGTAAATTCAACTGCCGCGTTGATGTCGATAAAAGCTGCAGGAACAGCGACACAAATTCCCGTCCAAATTGTCGGCCAATACGGCGTGCGGAATCGAGGATGGACTTTGGCAAACGAAGCCGGCAACAATCCATCGCGCGACATAGAAAAATAAATGCGCGGCTGGCCGAGCTGGAACACAAGAATTACCGCCGTCAAAGCGATTACCGCACCGAAAGAAATTATTCCGGATGCCCATGCCATGTTGTGATGCTCGAATGCCAATGCGAGCGGACTCGGCACATTCAACATTTGGTATGGTACCAATCCGGTCGTCACCAAAGCAATTGCGATATATAGAACTGTGCAAATGGCGAGCGATAAAATCATGCTCAACGGCAAATCACGCTGCGGGTTGCGCGCTTCTTCAGCGGTCGTTGAAATCGCGTCAAAACCGATGTATGCGAAAAACACAAGTGCGGCGCCTGTCATGATTCCGTTCCATCCATTCGGTGCGAATGGAGTCCAATTCTCAGGTTGAACATAGAATGCGCCAACGATGATGAAGAAAACGACAATC
Organism: Ignavibacteriota bacterium; assembly: GCA_963835935.1. Taxonomy (GTDB): domain Bacteria; phylum Bacteroidota; class Ignavibacteria; order UBA10030; family CAVZMI01; genus CAWIHK01. The sequence continues at coordinate 636,954 of CAWIHK010000001.1, read as the reverse complement.
AACAATTTTATAACAACGATAAAAGTATTGAACGCCGCGCTTTCGCGAATTCCAATAACGAGGATTACCGTGATCGCGGCAACGACAAATATCGCCGGCATATTGATAATGATCGGAAAACCAAACACGTGCGGCGCGGAATCAAGAATCGCATGAGCAGTTGAAATCATCTCAGGTGTCCGTCCCGGTCCGTCGATCGCGGCTGTTAATAAAGTATTATAATTCGATGAAACCCAAACGGGAATATGAATTCCCAATCCTGCGAGTAAACTTACCAAGTAGCTCGACCAACTCACCGCGACCGCAATATTGCCCACGGTGTATTCCAGAATCAAATCCCACCCGATCACCCATGCTACAAATTCTCCGAACGATGCATACGAATATATGTACGCGCTCCCTGCAATCGGAATCATAGATGCAAATTCAGAATAACAAAGAGCCGCGAAGGCGCATGCAATCGCGGTAATGATGAAAGAAAGGACGATAGCCGGACCCGCACCTGGCAAGCCCGGGCTTCCTGCCGCGGCGCTTCCTGCTGTGGCGAAAATTCCTGCCCCGATTATCGCGCCGATGCCGAGCATTGTCAAACTGGTCACACCAAGCGAACGACGAAGTTGATGCTCTGGTTCTTCACCAGAGTGCAAAATTTGTTCGATGGATTTTGTTCGGAAAAGCTGACGTATCATTCTAGTCTACTGAATTTTGAGGTTAGCATATTTCAAGAGTAATTGTTTAACTCCAACTCCCTGGAAAGAAACACTTGCGCGTGCGTTCTCGCCGCGTCCCGACACCGCAACAACTTTTCCAAAACCAAACGACTCGTGAAAAACTTTTGTCCCGACATATAATTGCCGGACTTCTTGACTTTCAGTTTCATAATCCGGGTGAACGCTTGTGAATTCTTCTTCTTTATGAGATTTGCGTGATGATTTTCTGGGTGTGTTGTTTTCAAACGATTCATCCTCATGATGACCGCGACTGGGCTTAGAATCGCATTCCAACAAAGTTTCATTTACTTCATCCACAAAGCGTGAACGAGCTTGATAGCTGATCGCACCATACCGATAACGTTTATGAGAAAACGCGAGATACAATTTTTTCATTGCTCGTGTAATGCCGACATAAAAGAGCCGCCGCTCCTCTTCAACTTCCTTTTGGTCTGATATGATCGATGACATCGGAAGAAGGCCTTCTTCCAGCCCGACGATAAAAACAACCGGGAATTCTAATCCTTTTGCAGCGTGAAGTGTCATTAGTGTAACCGCATTCCGGTTTTCATCCCATCGATCGATATCGGCAATGAGTGAAACTTCCTCCAAAAATTCAGCAAGACCTGCAGTGGGTTTGTCTGCGCAAAATTCTGTGATTGCAGAAAGTAATTCCTGCACATTTTCCCACCGAGCAAGAGATTCCGGCGTTCCTTCTTGTTTAAACTCGTGAAGAATTCCTAATTCATCGACGACCGACCGAGCTAATTCGCTCGCCGTCATATCTTTGCACATGTCGATATATTTTTTCATCATCGCTGCAAACCGCATTACGGATGATTTTGCTTTGTCGGATAATTCTCCGATATCCTGAACGCGCTGAAGAACTGTAAATAAATCGAGCTTGCTCTTCCCCACACTCTCTCGTATTTTTTTTATCGTTGCTTCACTGATTCCCCTCGAAGGATAATTGATAATCCGGAGAATACTTTCTTCATCCCGCGAGTTGACTATAGCTTTCAGGTATGCGAGAACATCCTTGATCTCTTTACGTTTGTAGAATTCTATTCCGCCGACTATTACGTACGGAATCCCCGCGTGTCGGAGAGAATCTTCGATTGTACGCGATTGCGCGTTCGTCCGATATAGTATTGCGATTTCGTTAAAACTTATTTTGTATTTCTGTCCATCCTCTTCAAGATAATGAACTACTTTTGTTCCCTCATCTTTTTCATCCGCACAATCGAGAAGCGTGATCAACTCGCCGTCTTGATTTTCAGTCCAGAGAGTTTTCTTTATTTGATGTTTATTATTTTTAATGACGGCGTCTGCAGCGGCAAGAATTGTTTTTGTGGAACGATAGTTTTGTTCCAGCCTGAAAATCCGGCAATTGGTGTAATCCTTTTCGAAATCAAGAATATTCCTTATGTCGGCTCCGCGAAATGCATAAATGCTTTGCGCATCATCGCCGACTATGCAAATATTTTTATGCTTGCCGGCGAGTAAATTCACCAGCCGATATTGTGCCCTGTTCGTATCTTGATACTCGTCGATTAAAATGTACCTGAACCTGTACTGATATTTTTCGAGAATGTTCGAATATTTTTCGAATATTTCAATTGGGCGGATAATCAAGTCGTCGAAATCCATCGCATTGAATTCGCGGAGTTTCTTTTCGTAATCGTTGAACACGACCGCCGTTTTCTCCTCGAAGATATCGGTGGCTTTCGCCGCAAGTTCAGCCGGTTGAATCAGCGAATTTTTCGCACTGCTAATTTTTGCCCGGATCGCATTCGGATTGAATTGTTTCGCCGGGATGTCGCGCGCATTCATCACAGCCTTTATCAGGCCGAGTGAATCTTCTGAATCATAGATCGTGAAGTTGCGGTCGAAGCCGATGGTTCCCGCTTCTGCACGGAGCATGCGCGCAAAAATGGAATGAAATGTCCCCATCCAGAGTCCGTGGCTCGCAGGCCCGACTAATTGAACGATGCGCGATTTCATTTCTTTCGCCGCTTTGTTGGTGAATGTCAGCGCAAGAACTTCAGCCGGAGGAATTCCTTTATGGACAAGAAACGCAACACGATAAGTAAGTACTCTTGTCTTTCCGCTTCCCGCACCTGCGACAATCATTACCGGGCCATCAATTGCCTGAACAGCATCTTGTTGAACTTTATTTAAATCGTTGAGAAAATTCATCAGCTTTTCTTGAAATAAGTAAAATTAAAGGTACTGAAAAAATGGAGTGGAGGCAAGAGCTCGGGTCTAGACTTTATGATTAATAGTCAACCTTCAGTGGGATAAAAATAATGAGACAGAATATTATTTTTTAGTTCATCTGTTTTTCTAGCTCTGAACTTAGAACTCAAAACTCTTAACAATATTTTTTTTGATTTCTCTTTTATTAACTCTGGTCTTACGACCTGAGTGAAGAATGCTGATTTATGGTAATTGAAACCTTCCGGCAAGGATGCCGGGAACGGTAATGTCTTCATCGAGAGATTCCCAGCGGAGCGCATAGCCATTCAATCGAAGTGTGACTTCTTTCAATTGCTCTTCCGTTGCCTGTTTCAAGATATGAAAACGATCTGCGGGAAATCCCACAATACGGCTATCCGTTAATTCCAAAAAAATCATCCGGTGTTCCACCCACACGCGGAGAGCGGCAGGTTCAACTTCGATTCTCGGTTCAACGATGGTGGTACTCATGATATTTCTCCTGAAGAAAGTTTTGATATTCAAATACAAGGCGCTCAATTTCTCGCAGTTTATCGGGTGTAACTCCTCGGTTTTTTACTAGCACAATCGGATCAAGCCAAAACTTGCATTCTCCATCCGCTACTGCTACGTGGATATGCGGCGGTTCGTTCATTTCATCAGAGTAAAAGTGAAATCGAAATGATCCTATTCTCAGTACTGTTGACATGATACTATGTAAGAATTTTTAGCGAATATTGCAAACAAAGCAAAAAGAACAGGAAATCTTCATTAAGTATCTATTTCTTCACTTCCAGAAATTGCTCTATGTATTTGCCTAAGTAATCGAACTCTAGATTGACTTTATCGCCAACTTTCTTCATTCCAAAAGTTGTCTTCTTCATAGTGTGTGGAATAATGGAGAGTAGGATCGTTCCTTTTTTCTTTTCTGCAACTGTCAAACTGATTCCATCAACCGCGATCGATCCGACAGGGATAATATATTTCTTAAATTGAGGATCAAATTCCACCTCGAATAACCAGCTTAGTGTTTTCTTCGATATGGATGTTATCGTTCCGGTTGTGTCAACATGTCCAAGAACAAAGTGCCCGCCAAGCCGGTCTGAAAATTTTAAAGCTCGTTCAAGATTTACTTTGCTTCCAACCCGAAGAAATCCGAGAGTCGTTTTTTTAAGTGTTTCTTCGACTGCTTCAGCCGTGAACGATGTTGTAGTTTTCCGGACGATCGTGAGGCACGTCCCGCTTACCGCGATGCTGTCGTCAATTTTTGCACCTGCTAAAAAAACTTTTGGGGTTTTTATTGTAATCGTTTCCCCCTGTCCGGTCGATCGCATATTTTGTACAACACCGACTTCTTCAATTAATCCTGTAAACATATCAATTCTTTAATAGTGAATTTTTCCATGGATGAGACTATCTTTACCCACTTTTTCGATCGCAACGCTCGTAAGGTCGTAGTTCAACGGAATCAAACCCTTCGTGATATTCCCGAAGGTCAAAAGAGTGCCGTGCAATAATTTTGGCGAGATGAACACCGCAAGTTCATCGGCCAGTTTTTCTTCAAGCACCTTTCGGAAAACATGTGCACCTCCTTCAACCATGACCGATGTAATTCCCATCAAGCCAAGGGCACGGAACACGTGTGAGAACTTTAATGAACCTTTTACATCACCTCGAACGGTGACGATCGTACATTTTTTCTTCTCGAATTCTTTTCGCGCGGAATTTTTAGTATAGAACATACTTTCTTCGACAACCAATAAAGTGTCGCCCGCAAACTTATCACAAAAAATATGAGCTCTGGGATTAGAATTCAGATTGCCATCAACGACAACGCGGAGTGGATTCCGGCCTTTGACATGGCGCACTGTCAATGATGGGTTATCAACTTTCACAGTCCCCGCTCCAACGAGTACTGCATCGTAATGCGTCCGCCATTCATGAACCATAGTTCGAGATTGTTTGGATGTAATCCACTCATTTCGCGAACCTCCGGCAATGAAACCATCTACACTCTGCGCGATTTTTATAAGTACATACGGCATTCGTGTTGTAATGTATTTCAGGAAAAATTTATTCAATTCCCTGCATTCATCTTCCAACACTCCGACCGTGACATCTATTCCCGCGTCGCGTAATTTTGCAATTCCATTTCCCACAACTATTGGGTTTGGATCCTCGATACCAACAACAACACGCGTGACACCGGATTTAATGACAGCATCAACACATGGAGGAGTTTTTCCAAAGTGGGCACACGGTTCCAGGTTCACGTACATTGTCCCACCATGAACGGAAGACTCAGCCTTCTGCAATGCGATGCGTTCCGCGTGTAACTCGCCGCATCTTTCGTGATAGCCTTCGGAAACTACTCTTCCATTTTTCACAATTACACACCCGACCATCGGATTCGGACTGACGAACCCGCTTCCCTCCCGTGCAAGTTCGAGACACCGCCTCATAAATTTATTATCTATTTCAGTCATATCCGAATCTCGAATGTATCTCCGACATGAACTCCTAATTGTTTCGCTGCGTTGCCCAAAAGAGTAGATATCTCAATTAAATTTGAACTTCCCTGCAACATTGCAACAGTTCCGGGTGCAATTTCTTTGTACGAGCGTACATGCTGTCTAATTGTTGTTCGGCCGCGTTTCATAATCGCATTTAAAAAATATTTCTTATCGATCCGAACATTCGTGATGATATTTCCGAATCGGTCGATGTGCAACACTTTCGCCGTATGATTTCCAAGCGTTTCGATGAACGGTGATTTTACATCCGGCAGAATTATTTCCGGGCCGACTTTTTTGAGACGAATTCCTTTTGCCAAATGAGCGGCAACCGGAGCAAATATATCACGTCCGTGAAATGTGGAACTTGTATGTTCGAGAAAGAGTTGTGAATTTGCCACATTAAATGCATGCTTCACTTTAAAATCGTATTGAACAAACTCGGCCAAACCATTTTCCGGTGCAAGCAGGATTCTATTCTCCATTTCGATGCAAAGAATTCTTCTCCCACTTCCGACACCTGGATCAACGACTGCCACGACAACAGATCCTTCCGGTAAAAAAGGAAAAGCAGCCCAAAGTAAATAAGCTCCCTGATCGATCATTTGCGGCTTCACCTCGTGAGAAATGTCGATCACTTTCGCCCCCGGTGAAATCGTTTCAATGACGCCTTTCATGGCGCCGACATAATGATCGTGCAGACCATAATCGGTAAGCAGACAGATGGGTCGCAATTTTTTCATAGCCTCTTCTCTTCTTTCACAGTCAGAATCAACAGAAAACTTGCTGCAATTGCAAGAGCCGAACCGGAAAGAAATGCCGTCTGCACATTAATGGTTGTCCATAGAAAACCGAATATGATGCTCGCAGGCAAAGCTGCAGCTCCGAGAACGAAATGATAAAAGCCGAATGCTGTTCCGCGGCGTTCCGGCGGGAACATATCTGCGACGAACGCTTTCTCAACACCTTCGGTGAGTCCGAAATATATTCCATAAGCTCCGAACAAAATCCAGACAGGCAATGCCGAAGTCGCAAAAGCAAATCCGGCATAAATCAGTGCGTACACAAACCATCCGCCGATTATTAATGGCCGCCGTCCAATTTTATCGGAGAGCACTCCGCCGGGCAACGAAGTCGAAAATTTTACGATGTGAAGAACAATCCATAGCAGCGGCAGTTGTTCCTTCGGAATACCGACGGCAGATGCACGCAACAATAAGAAAGCGTCGCTGGAATTCCCGAGAGTAAAGATTAGGAATGCGGCTATAAAGCGTTTGAAATTAGCCGGTGTGTTTTTCAGATTGAAATCAAAGGATCGCTTTATCTTGGGAGAAGCCTCGGTTCGTTCTTTCACAAAAATGATCAGAATGATTACACCTATGACACCGGGTACTGTAGATAACCAGAAGATCGACCGCAGATCCATTTTCATGGAACTGAGCAGAATAAAAGCGATCAACGGACCAATGACTGCGCCTAGATGATCCATTGATCTGTGAAAACCGAAAGCGCGTCCAAAGTCCGTTGGTTCCACGGCCTCAGCGATGAGCGCATCGCGCGGCGCTGTACGAATTCCTTTTCCGGTTCGATCTAGGAAACGGGCAATAAGAACATGATAGGCAGAACTTGCAGCGCCGATAAGCGGACGAGTTAGTGTGGCCAAAGCGTAACCTATAACCGCAAAAACTTTTCGTCGCTTTAACCGATCTGAAATCTGTCCGCTGAATAATTTCAATAAACTTGCGGTCGCTTCGGCTATTCCTTCAATCACACCGAGGAAGGCAGGCGAGGCGCCAAGGATACTTGTGAGGAAAACAGGCAACAGCGGATAAATCATCTCGCTCGCGCTGTCATTTAATAAACTCACAAAACCCAAAGCAAGAATGGTTCCGGGTAATTTCCTTTTATGCTCGTTTGTCATAATCAATCTTCAACAAAAAGTGGATAAAATGCAATTCAAAAATTCTACAAATTTGATAATATCATAATAATTCGGTTTCTTTTTAAATGGAAATGAAACTCAGTATCGCCCGAAAAGGAACAAAAAGAAATTCTGAATAATGTAATACAGATCGTTGTTCAAAAAAAACGAAATGTTAAAATAAATAGACTGCCGATTTTATTTGATATGCGTATATCAAAACGAATATATTTTGTAATTTTTTTCTTTTTATCAATCATTCAAGCGAATGCTCAGGAAGTCTCAATTAAATTTCATTATCTTGGGCATGCATCCTTCCTGATTATTTTCGATGATAGCATCAGTGTTTTAACTGATTACGGCAAACCGAACGCCTTCCTCAATTATGGCTGGAACAGTCCGATTTTTGATATTGGAGATTTTCAACCGACAATCGTTACCTATTCGCATCCACATCCCGATCATTACGACTCTACCAGAACTCCATCACACGCCAAGTTTATTTTGAAAAATGGTGATTCCCTCGGTACAGGAAATCTTACAATTATTCCCATTCCAACTTCGGAATATAATGATTCGGCAAAAGACAACACGAGTTATTTGTTTTTATACAAGGGAATAAAAATATTGCACTTAGGCGATTGTCAGGCGAATATTTTCAATATCGATTCTGCAAAAGATAAAGCTTATGTAAAAAATACGATCCCCACAGATTGCGATGTCGTTTTAATGCCGATTGAAAGTATACGCAAGTTCATTCCGCAGACGAAGCAGTTTATAGAATTGATCCATCTAAAAATTATTATTCCTATGCATTATTGGAGTAGAGAATACAAATCAGAATTTCTAAATTTTCTGGAGAAGAACAACGATTCGAATGATATAAAATACAAGGTAATCCATTGCAATGGATCGAATTATACCTATAGAAAAATGGATAGCGCCGCTTCAATAGAGGTGATCGACCTGGATCCGAGTAGTTTCAATGAGAAAAATCGATAACAATAAATTAATCCCTGACTCCACTGAAATAGATGTTAAACTGTGGTAGGTTTTAATGTAACGCTTTCATGGTAAAGCATTCCGGGATCAATATCCAGACCATTAGGTCATTCAATTGTATCAAAAGAAACTCGAACGCTGTTGAATAAACTCTTATCCTTCGACATTCGAAATAATCCGCGATGGAGCATTTCGCTCATGTCAAATATTTCTCTTCTCTTTTTTCAGGACGACACAGCTTCAACTTTGAACTCTAAACTCTGAACCTTGAACTTTTCATACAAACCTCACTTCTTTCCCTTTTGAAGCCGAGCGGTAAATAGCATCCACAATCCGCATGCGATGCACAGCTTCGACGCCGGTGGAGACATTCGGATGCAATCCTCGCACTGCAGCGACAAAATGCTTCAACTCGTTTTCGTACGATTTTCGCATCTGGTTTTGCGGTGTCTCCATTTTATGCGGAGTTACATTTACAACATTTTCATGCATCGTTTTCAAAATGCGAAATGGATTTATTTTCGCACTGCCCAGCGAACCGAACGAATCGCAATAAAAGAAGTCTTCCCCCGATTGGAAAGACCAGCTCACTTCAATCGAAAGTACCGATCCATTTTTCATTTTTAAAAACGCAATTGCAGTATCTTCCACTTCCTTCGTCGAGTGTTTAAACATCGTTGCCGAAACTTCGAGTGGATCGGGATAACTCATCATCCAGAGTGCAAGATCGAGCATTACGATGCCGAGATCGAGGAACACACCGCCGCCGGCATGTTCACGCTTTTTCATCCATGGAGTATCCAGATTTGTTCGTCTAAGCCATCCGGCTTTCGTATAAAAAATCTTTCCCAATTCTCCCGCTTCGACAAAACTCTTTAATACCATGACATCGGGCCGGAATCGGTTATTCATACCCACCATTAGTTTTCGTTTTGTAGATGCCGCTACCGCCGTAATTGTTTCGGCATCTTTTAATTTATGCGCAAGAGGTTTTTCAATCAACACGTCGACACCGCTTTCGAGTAATGGAATTGCGGCGGCTTTATGCATGTTCGTCGGCGTCGACACGATCGCTCCATTTAATTCCTCATGCTTGATCATCTCTTCGACGGAGTCATAATACCTTCGTATCCCGTATCGCTCGGCGACAAACTTAGCTTTGCTTAGTTCCACGTCGCAAACAGCAACGACATCGGCATCATGTAATTTAGTTAAAATGGGTAGATGTGCGGTTTGAGCTATAGTTCCCACACCGACGATTGCAATATTAGCTTTGTCCATAAAACCACCTTATGTCTTAATTACTCTGTTGTAACTACTAATCGCTATAATTATTTGCCACTTCCGAAGGAATCCCTTTGGGAGAATTTCACGAATTGAAAAGATGAAACGACAATAAAAATTCATGTAATTAGTGGTTCCTATTTAATAATGTTGAGTAGTCAGTTTTTTAAAAATTTCTTCACAGTTTCAACAATTCCCGGCACATCAAGTTTCACTATCGCGTGCAGTTCGTCCGGCGTTCCATGCTCGATGAATGAATCCGGAATTCCGTGTACATGCGTCTTCACTTTTGTATAACCTTTTTCTGCAAAATACTCCAACACTCCGGCTCCGAATCCTCCGCGGATTGTATTTTCCTCTATCGTCATCACAGAGGTAAATCGTTCTGCAATCGAATCTAACAGAATCGTGTCCAGAGGTTTCACGAACCGCATATTCACAACTTCCGCTTCGACACCTTCTTTTGAAAATTCATCGGCGGCTTTCAATGCGTTGTTCACCATATTCCCAATCGCAAGCAAGGCGATATTTTTGCCGGTCCGCAATGTTTCTGCTTTTCCGATTTCGATTTTCTCAAATTTTTCTTTCAACGCCACACCCAATCCACATCCACGCGAATAACGAACGGCAATAGGACCGCCGGAATATTCGATGGCGGTGTAGAGCATGTCTCGCAGTTCGCTTTCATCTTTTGGAGACATAATTACCATACCCGGCACAACACGTAAATAAGCGAGATCGAATGAACCATGATGCGTGGCGCCGTCGGCGCCGACTAATCCGCCGCGGTCGAGAGCAAACACTACGTGAAGATTTTGGATCGCGACATCATGAATAATCTGATCGAAAGCACGCTGGAGAAATGAAGAATAAATTGCGACCACCGGAATGTATCCTTGTGTCGCCAATCCTGCCGCAAAAGTGACGGCATGCTGTTCTGCAATCCCAACATCGAAAAAATGATCAGGCATCTGACACTGGAGTAGGTCAAGACCGGTACCGTCCGGCATTGCGGCCGTAATTCCGACCACTTTCGGATTTTGTTTTACTAGTTCCACCATCGCTTCTCCGAAAACTTTTGTGTACGTCGGAGGCCCGGAACTTTTTTTCGTCGCTATACCGGTGGTTCGATCGAATGGCGGCACACCGTGTAAACGCTGCGAATCTTCTTCAGCAGGTTTGTATCCTTTTCCTTTTTGAGTCGTGCAATGAATTAAGATCGGGCCATGAAAATCTTTTACTTCTTTAAAAATTTGAATAAGGTGAGTCAAATTATGTCCATCGACCGGGCCGAAATATCGAAAGCCGAGCGCTTCAAAAAGAAGTCCGGGAGTGATCGCGGCTTTCAAACCGCCTTCAATTCGAGCGGCAACTTTCCGCAGCCGATCGCCGAACTCATCCAATTTCCCCGTGAGTTCCCACACATTTGCTTTTAATCTGTTATAAGTTTCAGAAGCGGCGAGTCCGGTGAAATAACTTGAGAACGCCCACACATTCGGAGCAATCGACATGTCGTTGTCGTTAAGAACCACAATCAAATCTTTTTTCCCGGTTCCGGCATTATTCATCGCTTCGTACGCCATCCCGCCCGTCATCGAGCCGTCGCCGATAATCGCTACAACTTTGTATTTCTCTCCGGCAAAATCTCGCGCAGCCGCCATTCCAAGCGCTGCAGAAATAGATGTCGATGCGTGCCCGGCTCCGAATGTATCGTATTCACTTTCACTTCGTCTGAGAAAACCGCTGAGGCCATGCAATTGACGGATTGTATGAAATTGATCACGCCGCCCCGTTAAAATTTTGTGGGGATATGCCTGATGTCCGACATCCCACACAAGTTTATCGTGAGGCGTGTCGAAGACGTAATGCAGTGCAATGGTAAGCTCGACGGTTCCAAGTCCGGCTCCAAGATGTCCGCCGACTTTTGAAATTGTGTCTATGATAAATTCACGAACTTCATCTGCAAGAATTCGCAATTCCGATTGTGATAATTTTCTAATATCTGCAGGTGAATCGATTTTTGATAATAACTGATACGGCATTCAAACTCCTTCTAACCGCCCCGTCAGCGGGATCAGATGCGACTACTCAAAATTCTCTAACTTTAATTTCCCATCGTTGTTTTTTGTCAGCGATTTGATTCGTAACTCGGCTTTCTGCAATTTTTCTGTACAGGTTTTCGAAAGCTGGATTCCCTCTTCGTAGAGCGCCAATGCTTTTTCAAGCGGCGCTTCTCCCTGTTCGAGGGTTTCCACAATTTTTTCTAATCTCTGGATATCATGTTCCAGATTGTGCTTTGATCCTTCGGATTCTTCGGTTCGACTTTTCTTCGCGGCCATTATCTACTCCACACGTGTTTGGATTGTTCCGTCATAAACTTTAATTTTCAAACTATCTTCAGAATGGACTTGAGCGACACTTCGAACGATCTTCTCATCTTTGAAAACCATCGCATAACCGCGCTTCAATGTAAGATCCGGACTAAGCGATTCCATCCTGCTACTCAAAGCTTCTATCCTCTGGCGCATAAGCGAGAAAATATATCCGACGGAAGAACGGAGCGTGCGTTCAAGTTCATCGCATCGTTGTGAATATTGATGAAGAAGATCGATCGGACGATTTAAAAAATAACTTGAACGGCATTGTTCGACACGCTGCAGAAGATTTGAAATTATATTTTCAATTTCAGATTGAAGTGTGTGTCGATAATTTCTCAGTGTTTCAAGAATATCTTCTTTGTCCGGCACCGCAAGTTCCGCCGCCGCGGATGGCGTTGGCGCACGGAGATCGGCGACAAAATCGCTGATGCTAAAATCGATCTCATGCCCGACAGCGCTGATAACAGGAATGTTCGAATTAGCGATCGCGCGAGCCACGACTTCTTCGTTGAACGGCCACAAATCCTCCAGCGAACCGCCGCCGCGCCCGACAATCATGACATCGACATTCCCAAATTCATTTAACAATTTAATTCCTTCGGCAATTTCCTCAGCCGCACCTTCTCCCTGCACGCGTACCGGAACGAGAATCAGCTCAACCAGTGGATAACGCCGGGAAATAATCGTCATGATATCGCGCAACGCAACTCCGGTCGGAGACGTTACAATGCCGATGCTCCCGGGAAATTGTGGAATCGGTTTCTTCCGTTCTTCATCGAACAAACCTTCCTTCATCAATTTCTGTTTCAGACGTTCGAACGCGAGCTGGAGTTCCCCGATTCCGAGCGGCTGAAGCGATTGCACATCGAGTTGATAATTACCGCGCGGTTCATACACGGTGATATTACCGGTCGCAACCACTTTCATTCCATCGGCAGGTTCAAACTTGAGAAATCCTACGCGGCTTCTCCAGAGCACGGCGCTCAATTGCGCGCCTTCATCCTTCAATGTAAAATAAACATGGCCCGACGTGTGCCGTTTGAAATTCGAAATTTCGCCCTGAACGACAACTTTCTGAAACGATGATTCAAGATTAAACTTGATAGCGCGCGTAAGTTCCGTGATAGTCAGTATGTTTGTTTTGATATCCAATTGAAAAAGAAAAAATGATAAATTAAAAACAACTTTATTTTTCTTAAGGTACGAGAAATTGAGGAGAAGTGAAAGCGAAATAAAAATTCTACCGTGATTGACATCTAAGGGTTGATTATTCCAGTTTGTTTTTCGACCTGTACGCCGAAATCACGATCTTCGTGAAATATGTACGTCATGCATTTTAACCGCGGATAAAGAAGCGGAATTAAAGCGGATAAATACTAGTATCTCGATTCAAAAAGAACTTGAATAAATCGGAGCGCACTAAAGGATTTTTTCCGGCGAAATCAACTGATTTTATCCAATTTATTTTTTAAGTTATTTTGGGTACTCGATACTAGGATGAAACATTAGAATTCGGCTCAAATTGAATCTTGAAATACAGAATTACTATTTCTGATTCAATCACTGTGGCCTTACCGATCAGTTATTATTGAACGTTCGGCGTTATTCGATGGTGACTTTGTAAGCTTAGTAATGATTTTATCTTCTTCAAGTTTGTATATAATTCTCTGCGCATAAGTATTATTACCGCTTCCAGAACCCAAAGAGAGGATGCCTCTCCAAATAGGTTTATCAGATGAAGGACACAACATGCTCAATTCGTATTCGCCGCCGGTTATGGTTCCGCGTGTAAAATTTTCTTTAGTCTGTAAAATAATCATGCCTGCATCGGCATTGAAATTCTGCATTTTAGTTTTGATATCGAATGGATCGTCGAGTGAAAGTGAATTCCATTCTCCGACTTTGCAGTCGATACCGTATTGGTCAAATCCCTTCACAAGTCCATCCATGAATTCCTTCGAAAAATATGACACAGAATCAGAAGAAACTGTTTGAATAAAAACGCGGGTAATTTTTCCATTAAATTGTGGATCAACGACGGATTTGATCGAACTGCAGCCTGTGATAACTAATAAAAAAATTAAGCATGATACAAAATTTTGTGTGATTGATTTCAACATAAATATCCTTCACATTAATCTGGCAGAACAAGTAATTTGGTTCTTCCTGAAAAACCACACCCTAATTCCCCAAAGAATACTGAGCGAACTCAATCGATGGGAACAGGAATTAGAATATTTTAAATCTACTTGTCTGACCTTTCAAAAATATCCTAGCATTTCGACAGATATTTTTTCGAGAACCTTAAAAATATTTTCGTGTTATTCGCTGATTTTGAGTACCTTTTTTTATACTGATTTGTACTACTAGGATTACCATCACACCGGAATCGGGATTCGATAACCTAGAATCGTGATTCTTTTAAAAATCAACGAGAAACATTTGAATCACCATCGAACGTTGTATATTAAATACGTATGAAAGTAAGAATATTCCCTAATATCTCATTATTAGCCCTAAAAATGAACCCGACAACTCTATCCTCAACCGCTCTGCGCCTTGGAACAGAATTCCTTCCATTCCAAAATCTTTTGCCGCCTGAACATTTTCTTCTTTGTCATCGATTAAAATGATTTCGCCGGGCGAACAACCAATTTCCCGTGCCACCTTCTCATAAATTTCACGATCCGGTTTTTGCATTCCCAATTCAGTAGATAGAAACGCTTTATCAAAATAATCGAACAATCCAGTCTCTCTACTGATATCTGCAATTTCTATTTCGGTGTTCGTCAGGCAAGCTACGCTAAAATATTTTCTCAGCATTTCGATAATCCGGATTATGTCTGGATTATGCTTTGTACAAACTTGCCGATAGAAAGCAAGATGATGCTTCAAAGCATCTTCAGGTGAAACCGGCAATGACAATTTGCGGATTAATTCAGTATACATTTCAAGCAGACTAATCCTCCCGATGGTCATTTCTCGTTTGTATGAGCTGGTAAAGCCTGACAAATGGCGGGAAGAAATATTCAGAGATGCAGACATTTCATTGTTTATCAGCTCACCGCTTTCCGGTATGATGATTCCGCCTAAATCGAATATTATCCAATGTATCTCATGTTTGGAGTTATTCATTACCAAATCAAATGTCTAAATTGAAATTCGAAAGATCCTGTCTAATGGATGCCTGTTCAACCTTGAATGCTTTATGAATATTTCAGATTTATTTCTACAGCTATCTCCATCATTCTATCTTTAAATTCAGTTAGAACATCTGAACGAATCGCACTTTTAACATCAACAAATTCTGCTTCACTTCGTCTATTAAATCTGGAACCAAAAAATAGAAGAGAAATTCTTTGCAATAAATTGACGCGCGGATTTCCTCTTGCTCTTAAATTGATAGAATATATTTTTTCTTTCATTCCCAGATTGATATGTGGCGATTCTTTCACGAGGGCTATAAATCTCGTAAATTCAGATTGCAGTGTATTGAATCTTGACTGAAGAGTTTCGTTGTTTTGAATAAAAAAATCGACCCCGGCGTCATCGCCTGGTCTGGATTGAAGAATATCATTTGTCATATCGATAAAAAACATTGCATACTTTCGTGACAACTTATAATCCAGACATACGGGAAAAGATTCTTGACCAGTTATCATTATATAATTTCTATTTGTGGCTACCTATTATTTGCCCTCTACGCCAAAAGCTGATAGACAAACAATCCCTAACACATACGTTCTTGTTTGTTCTTTGTTAGGCTCTGCTCCTTATTTATATAAAACTTCTAATACAGTATTTGGATCTTTTGATAATAAATTTAACAACACCAAAGCTGGCCCCTGTGGATACCTATCTCCTCGCTCCCAATGACGTAACGTTCCAAGACTAATTCCAAAAGATGTTGCAAATTTTGGCTGACTCATTCCAATTTTTTCTCTCAACTTTTTCACATCAATATGTTTTGGCTTGAATTCTCTGACTGCTTTTGTATTTCCTTTTGAATATTCTATCGCTTCCTTCAATCCTTTACTTATACTTTTAAATGCTTTACTCATTTTTTACCTCTTATAACTTCTTTTTAGTCCTTTTACTAATTTTGTTAATTCGTTTCAATCAGCTTTACTTAAATTACTCTTTTCATTTTTTCCGAATATTGTTAAGATGAATAAAGGGATAGTCTCGTTATAGAAAAAATATATTACTCTTGAACCACCACTTTTACCTTTACCTTTTGAAGCCCACCTTAACTTTCTTATTCCTCCGGTTCCTTGCATCAAAGTTCCAGCTTTAGGATTAGACGACAAATAATAAAGTAATTCATCTCTTTCCCAATCCAGTAATATTTTTTCTGCTCTCTTTATATATTCAGGCAATTCAATAATTGTAATTAACATATATGAATATAATCCATTGGATTACTTAAATCAAGAAAATATTATAATTGGCTCTATAATCTCCAGTTCTAATTCGATTAGTAAAATCTAAAGCAGTTGATTCTTTAATTGCAGATTTCTTCCAGAAGATTTTATAAGATGCCATTTTGTTTCAAGTTTTTTACCAAATTCTTTGGGGAAATTGTCGCTTTATCTCTCCGTTCTGCAACAATTGCCATATCATTCAAGTCTTCCAATAATTCTTCAAGATCTTTGACTCTCAACACAATATCTGATTTGCTGGTATTTGCTGTAAGTTACCAATAAACACAATTTCTATCCACGACGGATATTTGAGATACTACTCGATATGGTTGCCGATAAATATATTGCAATGAGTAAGATCCTTCAATACGATTTTGTCACTGGACAATTCCTGAACCTGATAAATCATAATTTGCCTTGACTCTGTCTTTATGGTCAGAATGCTATCTTTGATCTCCCAACTTCCATTCCAGCCTGCCGATGAAATTACGGTTCCATTTTCCAGGTAATATGAAGTTTCACCGTTTTTCCACTGCCACTTGCCTACTATCGTGTTCTTCTTAGAGCAAGAGAGTAGTAAAGACAGTGCGAGACAAACTGCAATTGCAATGAAGAGTTTTGAGTTGTGCATTTATTTCTCCCTATTGATTCTTCCTAATGTGATTATGCATTATCAGAAAATACCAGATAACTATTAATAATGTCGTTCCATCTGATACTACAAACATTACAATAATAGAAAGCTCTATAAAAAACACATCGGCAAGTATTACATATATGAAAATATTAAGAGATTTTATAGCAAGAGTCAATATCTATTTCGTCGTCTGCTTATCCTTCACAAATATTTCGTCAGGAATACCCTGGTTCACTTTATAATCCGAATAATCTATTGTCACTTTGCCTTTGCGGGGTGCACTCATTCGCGGCATGCCGGGGTGGCTTATGGGCAAGTCGGGTTGAGAAGTATCATCAGATGATTTAACATCGAGTACGACCTCGATATGCACCGGCATCCACCAATCGGCAACTTTCGCATACGAAAAATCGACGCGAATATTTCTAGATTGATATGGCTGTAATTCAGCCCTGAGAACAATCCATCGCGCAGTATCGACATAAATTGTAGCTACGCGCGAGCCTTTCTTTTTTTCCTTCGGTTCCAGCAACATTTTTAACACAACGATGTTTTCAATAGTATCCTGTCCGAGAATTTTTCCGGTCTTATCCTTTGTGAATTGAAGCGGGTTGAATACACCTTCTTTTGGAAGCATAGCAAACCCGGTCGATTCAAAATGTATTTTGTCGGGACGTTTAAAATAAACTTTCCCCTGCATTTCCGGAACGCGCATATTTTCCAGATCAACTTTTGCTTTCATGGAAACTGTGTAGTCATTCAGATTTTTATAACAATCATCGAGTTTCGCGAGAATATCATCGGCACTCTGTTGGGCATGTAATACCGGAAATATTATAATAGACAAGCAGATAATTCTTCTTATGTTTTTCAACTCGATCATGAGGTAATATCCTTCCGAATAAAAATCCACCACGCGATGAAGACGAACAATCCTGAAAAACCTAACAAGGCGGCGGATGATTCAACAATTGAACTCCACGGCACGGGATCTTCAAAAATTTTCGTCCACACATTTATGTATGTCGTGAAGAGATACGGTTTCAGCGATTGGAAAAAATCGATCTGAAGATTCGACATCACCAGAAATGTGATGATAACAGCCATCGTGCCGACAATCGGGCCGATTGCGTTTTCAACGAGTGAGGAAAAAAGGAGCGACAGCGCTGAGACTGTCCACATTGAAATCATCGCCAGAATCACCACACTGCCGAATCGCCAGATCATTTCATGTTCCGGCAGGACCAATATTCCCGATTGAAGGATGAGGAGATCTCCGGAACCGAACAGCCAATATCCAAGTCCTAAACTCAACAGCAATAAAAACGAAACGAGTGTTGATGTGTAGAATAACGACGTGATTAATTTGACGTTGAATATAATCGTTCGCGATGTCGGACGAATCAGCATGATTCTAAATGTGCCGGAGGTTGCTTCACCTGCAAGAATATCGCCGGCGACAAGGCTTATCAGAAACGGAATATGAATCCAGAGACTATTTAAAATCAAATGTGTAAGAAACCATGTGTTAAAAAGATTTCCCGACATATAAAAATCGCGCGTGATCGATTCCATGCTCCGGTGAATTAAACCGCCTCCTTCCAGCTTTAATGCGATTAAGATCAAAGGAATGAGGATTGCGATGGCGATGAATCCGATGTAGGTTCGCCACTTGCAAAAAGTTTTAATAAGCTCGTTTTTAAGAATGCGAATCATAATCGTTATAACCCACCGGAATTTTCTGTGATCGATAAAAAGAATTCTTCCAGCGACCGGCGCGGAACGACGGAATAAATTTCGTACTTCTGTCGAACAAGAGATTTAATCATCAACGGAACATCATCCGGCTTCATCAAGACTTCAATGCCTGAATCAATAGCCATCACTTTTTGTATCCATGACTGTCGCTTCAAATAATTGATTGCACCTTTAGGCCGTGACAACGAAAGCCGGACTTTGAAGCCGTCATTAGTAATCAAATCACTAACATTACCCTGCGCGACCAACTTCCCTTTGTTGATGATCGCCATGCGTGTCGCAACCATCTCGACTTCATGAAGCAGATGTGAAGAAAGGAACACGGTGATCTGACGGTCGTGCTTGAGATGCAGAATCAAATCACGAACCTCTTTCATACCTTGCGGATCGAGTCCGGTTGTCGGTTCGTCGAGTATGACGAGTTCAGGATCCGAAAGCAATGCTTGTGCTATACCGAGCCGCTGTTTCATTCCATGCGAAAATGTTTTCACGCGATCGTACGCACGTTCGCCGAGGCCGACAAGTTCTAGCGTGTCGAGAATTTTCTTTTTAGGAATTCCGCCGACCAGCGAACCGATAATTTCCAAATTTCTATATGCCGAGAGATATAAATAAAAATCGGCGCGTTCGACCAAACCGCCCACGCTTGCGAGAGCTTTTTTTCTGTTGTCCTTCAGAGAATACCCGAAGAGTTCTACATCACCGTTGGTTGGCTGCAAAAGCGAGAGCAGCATTCGGATGGTTGTACTTTTCCCTGCACCGTTCGGCCCGAGAAATCCGAAAATATCACCGCGATGGATTTCAAGATCCAAATCGGAGACAGCCCATCGGGTTTTATATCGTTTACTGAGATTATGTGTTCGAAGAATTATGTCGTTCATATTTTTCTAAAGACAAATTTAGCTAAAGATACGATGGAAGGCAAGAAAAGAGAGTTATCAATTATTCTCTTAAAAAATCATCAGCTGCTATTCCAGCCTGCTTTAAAATAGCACGTAAGGTTCCCTCGGGTATATCTCCGGTATGATGTGGTATAGTTGTTATTTTTTTAGTTGTTTCATTGTACCAAATCTCATGACTGCCAGAAGCATAACGATAGAATGAAAACCCGAATAAATTTAATTTACGGACAACATCCCGGTACGTAAAACCTGACAAGCGCCCCATTACATATCAACAACTATAGGATAATCAAACGGTATTGTTACTTCGTTACCATTCGAAAAATTATTACGGAGTTCGAGAATCTTCTTTGCCACATCACGAGCAATTTCCAACGTCTCGTTAATGGTGCGGCCTTGTGCTACAAGACCTTCGACATCATCCGATGTGGCCAAGAATAGTCCTTCTGGTAATTTTTCTATATGAACCTTTATAATGCGTTCCATTATGTCCCTTCATAATTTCCTTGTCTTAAGATAATTACTAAAATATCTTAAATCAATCTTTTCAATAGTTTTCATTTTCTATATCCAATCGGATTCAAAGAAGCGATTTCTTTATTTCATCTTCATCAAAACATCGCGAATAATTTTTATGCCTTGATCGACTTCTTCCTGAGAAAGAATAAGCGGCGGACGAAAACGAATCGTTCGCTCTCCGCATCCCATAATGATCAAACCACGATCGTATGTCAACCGCCGGAAAATATCGCGGCTTTCGGGAGAATCAAAATCCATCGCACACATCAATCCGAGGCCGCGGACATTATTTATAATTCTCTCGAATTCGTTCTCAAGTTCGAGTAAATTCGAAAGCAGGTATTCTCCTACAACTCTTGCATTCTCTACAAGATTTTCTTCTTCAATAATTTCCAATATTCTTGTGAATCGAACCATGTCCACCAGGTTGCCGCCGAAAGTGGAATTAAGCCGGTTCGATTTTTTGAAAACATTTTCCTTCACTTCATCGACACGTGTGCCGCACATAAAACCGCATACCTGCGTTTTCTTCCCGAAGCTCATCATATCAGGTTTTACAAAATGTTCATGCGACCACATCTTGCCGGTGAGTCCGATGCCGGTTTGCACTTCATCGATGATGAATATGATATCGTTCTCGTCGCAGATGCGGCGCAGTTCGATGAAAAATTCTTTTCTAAAATGATGATCGCCTCCCTCGGCCTGAATCGGTTCGACGATCAAAGCGGCTATGTCGTCAGGATTGTTGATGATGGCTTCTTTGATCTCGCTGAGCGCAATCTGTTCAGCATTTATCACATCGTTCAAGTTCCGTTGATTCAATGGAAAGCGAATGGCCGGATTGTTTATGCGCGGCCATTTGAATTTCGGAAAATAATTCGTCTTTATCGGATCGGTATTCGTAAGCGAAAGTGTGTAGCCCGACCTTCCATGAAACGCATTCTTGAAATGAATTACCTGCTGGCCCCGTTCGGTGGTGTATCCTTTTTTAAAATTCTTCCGGACTTTCCAGTCGAATGCCGTCTTCAATGCATTTTCGTTTGCAAGTGTGCCGCTATCGATAAAAAATAAATGGGGCAGATACGAAGGCATCGCAATACGGCTGAAGACAGAAACGAATTCAGCCATCTCGACAGTATAGACATCGGACAACGTCGGTTTATTCACGGCGACGTAACCAAGTTTCTCTCTGAATTCCGGTGTGTTCAATTTGGGATGATTCATGCCGAGAGCTGATGAAGCGAAGAAGGAAAAGAAATCGAGAAACTCCTTGTTGTTTCGTGAGTCGTAGATTATGCAGCCATGACTTCGTTTCAAATCGACCACAAGCTCGAATCCGTCGGCCAGCATAAAGCGGCTCAAGATTGCATGGACATCGCTCGGTGAAACATGTGTCGGAGATACTACCCTTTTATTTTCTTTTACTATCGTTTCTTTTTTGATGAAGATTGTGCTCAACATAGGAACCTCCTTTCGAAAATTCCATCGATAGCTATTAAAGAGATACCTATCGACCTTGCTCAATTATGCTTTAATCGACAATGGTCAGGATCACCCTTTATCTTTATAATCGGATAAAAAATGAATTTTAAAACCTGATTTATTGGTTAAAGTTGTGATGTGATCAGAAAAATTCCTGGTGTTCGAAGAAGGAAACAATATAGGTTAATCGGTGTGTCATGACAACACAAACATATAAAGTTTATGAATAGTTGTCAAGAGGTTGGTTTTATTGATGTAATTTTTAAGGAAAAGGGGCGCTACCGATTTTCAAATTCACCCTTTTCCATTTAATTCTAATTTAAATCTCGACTCCATTCGGTCGCTCCACATTCAAGATGCAATCTAAAAGGTGTGGTACTTTACCCTGCTATTTATACAATTTGAGATGCCACTTAATCGATATTCACACCTCGCAGCACAATGACAAACTCACCTTTTAACTTTGTCTGCGAAACGATTTTATCTACTTCTTCCAATGTGCCCCGGATGAATTTTTCACCATCCATAGTAAGATTGAAAGCGATAACTATTTCGCGCGATTTCCCGAGAACGGCTTTCATGTCGTGGACTAGCGCGGCGAGGCGGTACGGTGTTTCCATGATCACTGTTGTTCGCGGCTCGCGTTTGAGCTTTGCCAGTTCTTTTTGACGAATATTTTTTTTAGGCGAGAAAAATCCGACACAAAGAAAACTTTGAACCGGAAAACCGGAAGCGACAAGTGCCGGCATGATCGAAGTCGGTCCCGGTAAAGAAGAAATCTGGATGTTACGATTGATCGCTTCTCTGACCAATTCGAATCCGGGATCGGCAAATACAGGAGTTCCGCAGTCGGAAATCAAGGCAACATTCTTCCCGTCTTCCAATATTTCGAGTGTGCGTTTTGTTGCTTCCGCGGTATTGTGCTCGTTCAACTCCTCCAGTGGTTTTGTAATATCAAATTCACGAAGAGCTCGTCTTGCTTCCTTTAATTCTTCACACACAATAACATCGGCATCTTTCAGCGTGCGCAATGCACGAACAGTGAAATCTTCCCAATTTCCGATCGGAGTAGGAACCAGAAATAATTTTCCGCTCATGATTTCTCCTATAAATATATCGTCACCCCAAATGGGGACTGATTAGCTTAATAAATTCTACGCTAAATTCCCGTATGGCCAAATCCACCAGGTCCGCGTCGTGTTTCATCGAGGGATTCGGTTGGAACCCACGTGGCCCGGACGATTGGTGAAATCACCAACTGAGCAATACGATCTCCCCGGCGGACAGGAAAAGGCTGCTTTCCAAAGTTTGTTAAAATTATTTTTACCTCGCCGCGATAATCGGAATCAATTGTACCCGGTGAATTTAAAATTCCAACATTGTGTTTAATCGCGAGGCCGCTCCGCGGGCGTACCTGTCCTTCATATCCCTCCGGGATTTCGACACAAAAACCTGTAGGTATCAACGCGGAATCTCCCGCCGAGATAATCACTTCACTTTCGGTTGCAGCATAGATGTCCATGCCAGCCGATCCATCGGTTGCGTATGCAGGTAACGGCACATCGGCTGTTGAATTTGATAATCGAGCTATACGAATGTTGATTGAAGTTGTCATGAAATTTTAATGCTTGCTCTATAAATTCTTTTTAGAGAATGAAATTATAAAACCTCGCTGTCAGAACCAGTACCTTCATTAAAGATACGAATATCCGGGATATCTTCAATGACTCGATAAAAAAAAGCATATCGGAAAAATTCAGAAATCGAATCGCTGACTTCTTCATCGAGAATGTAGGAAAATTGTTTGAGATATTCTTCGAGTTCTGCTTGCGCCTGTTTTTTACCGAGAGCCGCCTTATTTGCAATCGTTGAAATATTCTTGATACCTTCATCTCGTGCAAAACGGATATGCTGCATTTCTTCCATCGTAAGAGCACCCGGTTTAAATCCCCAGAAACCATGTGTGTAAGGAAGTTCGGTGAGGTCTTCCCACTCATCAACCAAGTCGATGAATTCCGGATGATCCTGAACCGCGAGCACATCATTGCCGACGAGGAGTGCGGCATCTGCTTTTTTAAACATAGCATCCATGTCGGGCATCATCGGGAGAAATTTTGGTTCGGTGTCGTATCGTTCTGCAAGGATTATTCGTGTCAGAACAATTTCAGATGTAGATCCGATATTGACGGCAACGGTATTGATCTGCTGGAGACCAGACTTAAAAAAAAGCCTGATGGCGCCGGAATCGCCTCTACTGGAGACAGCGACGTCTGGAACTATTACATAATCGGAGCTTTCTCTTCCATAATCGATAGGTGTGATCAGCGCACAGGAAATCTCATCGCTTCGCAGTTTGAGTGCGTTCACTGCCGAAAGATCGTTCATCACTTCGAACGGCGACGTTTCCGGCAGCCACCCGTATGTCACCGGAGCAACATACAGGTGGTGCGAAACAGCAATTTTCTTGCGCATGAGATTTATGTCGTTTTTTGACGGACTGCTTTTGCGGCGAGAGTACGGAGATAATACAATTTTGCGCGGCGGACATGGCCTTCTTTCATTCGTTCAATCTTTGCGATACGAGGCGAATGAATCGGGAATATGCGTTCTACCCCGACGCCATCAGAAATTTTTCGAACTGTGATCGTCTCTCGTAATCCGCTTCCGTGGCGACCGATCACAACACCTTGAAATTGTTGTATTCGTTCTTTGTCTCCCTCCACAACGCGGACGTGAACATTTATCGTATCACCGGGTCGAAATTCCGGGATATCCGACTTCATCTGCGCTGCTTCTACAAGTGCGAGTTTGTTCATTCTTTTCTCCAAAAAAATACATCACGTTATCGTTCTAGTAAATCCTTACGCCGTTCATCGGTACGTTTTCTCGTCTGTTCAGAACGCCATTGCTCGATGGCAGAATGATTTCCGTTCAACAGAACATCCGGGACTTTCATCCCTCTATACTCAGCCGGCCGTGTGTAATGAGGGTGATCAAGTTCTCCATTTTGAAATGAATCGCACAACGCGGATTCGCCATCATTCAGCACACCGGGTATCAACCGTACAATTGTATCAAGAAGTACGAGGGCCGGCAATTCGCCCCCGCTTAAAACATAATCACCAATCGAAATTTCTCGCGTGGCCAAGGCTTCCCGAACACGCTCATCGATTCCTTTATAATGGCCACATAAAATTATAATTGATTCTTCCATCGAAAGTGTGTTCGCCATTGACTGTGTCAACTGTTCTCCCTCGGGAGTCATCATTACAATGGAGTCAATAGTCTCCGAAGCTCGTATCGCATCCACACATTCAAAAAACGGTTCCGGCTTTAGAATCATCCCCGGCCCGCCGCCATAAGGCGTATCATCGATTGTCTTGTGCTTGTCATGCGTATACTTCCGCAGATCGTGCACAAAAATTTCAACCAGCTTTTTCTTTTTTGCCTGCTTGACAATACTTTCGTTCAACGGACTTTCAAGCAGTTTCGGAAATCCGGTGACGATATGAAATCTCATAAATCAAGCAATCCATTCATCACATGAATCGTCATTGTCCGATTCCCGGTGTTAACATCTTTCACCACTTCAGAAGTTGCCGGAATGAGAATTTCGTGATTCCCATGTACAAGGACATAGACATCATTCGCAGGCAAATGTAAAACATCGACGATCTTGCCTACCTGCTTTCCTTCTTCGTCAAAGACAGTAAGTCCGATGATATCACTGATAAACCACGTGCGCGCTGGAAGTACAACACGATCGGCTTTTTCAACGAACAAGTACTTACCAATTAATTCTTCACATGCATCGCGCGTCGGCACTTCGGCAAACTTCACCACGACATGCTGTGCATGAGTTCGGACAGAATCGATCGTGTAAAGTAAATCGGCAGATTCATTCTTCCCGATCCAAACTTTCATTCCTTCCGTGAATCTCTCCACGGAGTATGTTGTCGGTTCTACTTTCACCTCACCACGGATTCCGAATGCGCCTGAAATAAATCCGATGGCATAGAGATCCTGGTGAATGCCCATGCAATAGTCGGTCGTTAGTCCTTGATTTCGAGGATTGCCCGCTTGCCTTCTTTTGCTGCGACGGCACTCAGCAATACTCGCATAGCCTGGGCTGTACGGCCTTTCTTTCCGATAATTTTTCCGATATCGCTTTCGCCTACTTTGAGCTTGAACACGATCTTATTGCTTTCTTTCTCTTCTTGTTCAAGCGTCACGCTGTCCGGGTTATCGACAAGTCGCTTTGCGATGTATTCGATAAATTCCCTCATGGCAGGACCTCCTTCTGTGTCTAGTTATTGGTTATTCCCACAGACCGGGACTGTATGATAGTAAAACGGAACCGCCTGCATCAGGCAGGACCATCGCTTCCGAAAACTAAAATTCATCACAGAATGCAATCCAGAAAATTTATTCCAATCTTGCATTGTCACAGACCAAAAAAAAGAACCTTTAAGCGCTTGCTTCCTGCGCTGGTTGAGCTGCTGCACTCTTCTTCCGTTCAGCGCGGCGAGCTTTTCGTTCGGCTTCACGCCGAACTTTTTCCGCCTGCAAAGCTTCCCATTTCCCATACTCTTCCTGGATCTTTGCTGTATCGGTTCCCTTTTTCATCAACGACCATTTCAACCACAGACCTTTACGGCGGAAAAGACTGCGTACGGTATCGGTCGGCTGTGCACCATTTTTTAGCCAGTAGATAACACGATCTTCATTAAATGTGATTCCTGCTGGATTTCGCAACGGTTCATATTGGCCGAGGTTCTCGATAAATTTTCCATCACGCGGTGAACGGGTGTCTGCCGCTACAAGCATGTAGATCGGTTTCTTTTTCTTCCCGCCCCTGCGTAAACGTAATTTTACTCCCAACGCTGTCTCTCCTTACAATGATTATTTATTTTTTATATCTCTAATTATTTTCTCAATCTTGATCTTGATCTTGATCTCAATATTGATCTTTCTCTTCTTCTTTCTTAAAAATATTCAATTCATTCTCTGTCCCATGGAACGTGCCATTTGCCGCATCGCACCTTTACGGCTAAATGCCTTCATCATTTTTTGCATCTCTTCATATTGCTTCAGAAGTCTGTTGACATCCTGAATCGTCGTGCCGCTTCCCGAGGCAATTCGCTTTCGCCGACTGCCATTTAAAATATTCGGACGATTTCGTTCTTCCGGGGTCATTGAAAGTATTATAGCCTCTGTCCGTTTCATCGCGTTGTCATCAATCTCCGCATCTGCAGGAAGCTTATTCATCCCCGGCAACATGCCCATAAGCTGGCTTAACGACCCCATTTTTTTTACTTCCCGCAATTGTTCCAATAAATCTTCAAGTGTAAATTGTGATTTACGGAGCTTCTCTTCAAATTTTTGAACCTTCTGTTCGTCGAATTGTTTTTGCGCTTTCTCGACGAGGGTGACAACATCACCCATTCCAAGAATCCGCGATGCCATCCGATCGGGATAGAATGGTTCGAGTGCATCTAACTTTTCTCCAACACTCACGAACTTTATCGGAGTCTCTGTTACGGTCCGTATCGAAAGTGCAGCTCCTCCGCGTGTATCGCCATCAAGTTTTGTGAGTACCACGCCGCCGAATTTCAACTTATCGTGAAATGCTTTTGCAGTGTTCACGGCATCCTGACCGGTCATCGAATCAACGACGAAAAGAATTTCATGCGGCTTCACACGATCTTTTATCGATGCCACTTCGTTCATCATCTCTTCGTCGATATGAAGATGTCCGGCAGTATCGATGATCACGGTGTCACGCATATTTTTCCTTGCATGATCGATTGCATGCTGAGCGATGGCTACGACATCACGACTGTCTTCCGAATATACCGGCACTTTAATCTGTTCTCCAAGTTGCCTCAGTTGTTCGACCGCAGCCGGCCTGTAAATATCGGCCGCTACAAGCAAAGGCTGCTGTCCTTTTCCTTTCAGTAGTAACGCTAATTTCCCCGAAAAAGTTGTTTTGCCTGAACCTTGCAAGCCGCAGATTAAAACAACCGTTGGTGGCATCGGCGACTGAATGATGTCAGCCCGGGTGCCGCCCATCAATGAGACAAGTTCATCGTAAATAATCTTTACGATCATTTGTCCCGGCGTTACGCTGCTAATGATTTCTTGGCCGAGCGCTTTCTTCTGAACGTTTTCAATGAACTGTTTCGTTACGTTGTAATTAACATCCGCATCAAGGAGTACACGGCGGATTTCACGCAACGAGTCGGCGACATTTGCTTCTGTCAGCTTTCCTTTACTACGTATTTTTTGAAAAACAGAATTTAACTTCTGTGTTAAATCTTCGAACATACGATCCGCATTGAGAAAAAAAACGCCCAAACGGGCGTACTCGCCTCACTCGGCGGAGCCAATTTTAGCATGTAAATTTAACAAAATTCGATGAGTTCTGCAAGCTTTTTTTGGAAATTATTGTCTTTTGGCGAGAACAATGGCCGTCTTCTCACGGTACGTTTTTCCAGTGATAGTATCAGATGCTTCAACGAAGAGTATATATAATCCAGTATTGCAGATTTTTCCTGAGTCATTTTTGCCATCCCAGATACCATTATAATTACTGGGAATGCATCCGGATGATAAAAGCGAACGGACAAGTCTCCCCAACGAATCGAAAATTTTAATTGAAACAGTGGCAGTTTGTGCGGGAATTTCGAAGTAAATTGAAATTATATCATCTTTCCCATCTCCGTCGGGCGAAAAAGGATTTGGCTCAACTCTGAGAGATGATTTGGCCGGAAAATACTTCACATCAATTGAATTCCTTACTCCCGGAGTACCTCCCGATATATCGTTCGACGAACTCCAATTTGAAGGATCATTTGATTGTTGATGAATATTCTTTCGTTCAAGCGATATTCCTTTGGTTATTTTATTGTCGGGATGATGCCATGAAGGAGAATAACACACCGAATCAATGGTTCTTGAACTTTCATCGTGAAGAACTATAACATCGCCGGTGTTATTAAGACTCAAAGAAGCTCGATTGAGAATAATGTAATTTGTAATTTGAGAATGATAATCCTTGATAAGCTCGGAATCAGCCGCGATAACGAAATAGCCGTTTTGCGAGATAGCATATCCACTGGGAAGCAAGAAAGTGTCTCGTGAACCAATGAGCAATTCGTACGAATCTAAAGATACAGGAATTGTTGAAGCGTTGAAGAATTCGATGTATTCCGATTTAGCCGGCAATGGATCAAACATGATTTCGTTCACAACTATTGAATTGAAATTCATCTGGACGAAATATTCGAGCGACGATTCCATATCATTGTCGTCATCTTGACCATCCAGATTTATTGCACATTTAATGATGTGTCGACCTCCAGCACTAGGAACGAATGTCTTTTCGAAGCGTATCGAATCTCTGGAAGGAATTGTCGCGTTAACATTCAAGTATATTATTTGCGATTGCTTGACTTTGCCACATCCAGCACTATCAGTAATATAAAAATGGACGTCGTATAAAGTATCCGGCATTTGATTTACCATAACACCCTGCATAGTCACCGGCTCAGATTCCGCTGGATGCTCCGGCGTGATGGACAGCGAACGGATAAAACATCTATTTTCGTTCATCGAGCTGATTGAAATATCATCAAGTCTATAAGTCCCCGATTTACTTCCTGCCGTGCCGAGAAGATGCCACTTGATGCGTACGAGATCTGAAGCGATTGAATCGCTGGAAAATAAAATTTCCTGCTGAACATATTTATTGAAGACAATTGGATTCAGTGTATCTCCAATACATCGGAAAGTGTTGCCATTGTCGCCGGATATTTCGATAATAATTTTTGAAAGAAATGTCGAAGAGCGGCGATCTGAAAAATGAAGCGCATACTTACTTGATTTCAATAGTTTAGTCAGATAACTTAGTACCCACTGATCCTTCAAAGATCCATTGAATAAAAGAGCATTGGGAGATGAGAATGCGACACCAGCTGAAACCGATGCATCGTTTTTCTCGTTACGACTTGACGTCCAACCGGTCGGAAGTGAATCAACAGTTGTTGTGTCGAAATTTTCTTTCCAGACTATCGATGAAGAAGCAAAAAGCAATGCGTTTCTTGCGAGAAATAGACTGACAAAAATAACGGCGAAATTTTTCATAAAACTCATTTAGGGCTCATTTAATATATACCGCAATAAAAATCACGTTTTGTGACATTTACAACCCAAAAAACGAATTATTATTGACTTTGCTTAAACCACTCTTTATATTTCATAAAAGAAGTAATGTGTAGATAAGCACATCTGAAAAAGTATAAAAAATTATAAACAACAGCTAATGCCGCAAGGCATTAGCTGTTATGATGCTATAAACGTTTGCCGGGCAGGAGTGTAAAGTTATGAAGACATTGGCAAGATGGGGGCAATGTGAAACCATTTAAAAGTCAATCTAAGAACGTTATGCCAGTCGCTCAAAAAACAACTTTATCGGCGGCTGACCGCGACAATGTCAGCCAGTATCTTAAAGAAGCTGAGAGATACATCAAAGAAAAGAATTATGAAAAAGCGCTTGAGCAATTAAACTTGGCAAAACAGCTTGACCCGCGAAACATGTATATTCAGGCATATCGCGAGCGCATCCACGAACTCCAATCCGAAAGTGAGGAGGCATCAGCTCATCGCTCTTCAGAGGCTATCGAACAATCCATTGCAGGTATGGATCCAACCGTTGAAGCATACCTCAAAAAAGCAGAAGAATTATTAGCGAAGTCTGAATTTGATGAAGCAATGGATGTCGTCACTCAAGCTTATATGATCGACCCGACGAACCTCGCGATTGATGTACTAGCACAAAGAATAACTACGATCCGAGAATCGAGTTCCGGGCAATATTCTTTACCCGAAACCGAGCCGGAAAAAGAATCCGCTCCTTCAGCTCCGCCTTCTTCTAATAGTGAACTGGAACAATTATTAGCTAAGGCAGATGATGCAATTATTTCAGGCGATGCTGCCACAGCAACAGATTACTTGATGCAGGCATTCATGATTGATCCCTCCGATGTTCGTGTTCAGGAATGCGAAGATAGATTAAAAATGTTACAGGAAGCTTTAACAGCGCAGGAAAAAGAAAACGAAGCTGCACAACAAGAAGAAGATAGGCGTGTAGCTGCAGAAGAAGCTAAACGGAAAGCTGAAGAAGAAGCTAAGCGTAGAGCCGAAGAAGAAGCTAAACGTAGAGCAGAAGAAGCTAAACATAGAGCCGAAGAAGAAGCCAAGCGAAAAGCAGAAGAAGCGCGCAGAAGAGCCGAGGAAGAAGCTAAACGCAAAGCCGAAGAAGAAAAAGCAGAAGAAGCACGCAGAAGAGCCGAGGAAGAAGCTAAACGCAAGGCCGAAGAAGAAGCCAAGCGAAAAGCAGAAGAAGCACGCAGAAGAGCCGAGGAAGAAGCTAAACGCAAAGCCGAAGAAGAAGCCAAGCGAAAAGCAGAAGAAGCGCGTAGAAGAGCTGAAGAAGAAGCCAAGCGAAAAGCAGAAGAGGCACGTAGAAGAGCTGAAGAAGAAGCCAAACGAAAAGCAGAAGAAGCACGTAAAAGAGCTGAAGAAGAAGCCAAGCGAAAAGCAGAAGAAGCACGTAAAAGAGCTGAAGAAGAAGCCAAGCGAAAAGCAGAAGAAGCGCGCAGGAAAGCTGAAGAAGAAGCTAGGCGTAGAGCAGACGATGAACGGAGAAAAAAAGAAGAAGCCACACGTATTGCGATCGAACAGCGAAGACGAGAAGAGATTGAGCGAACCGATCATGAAAAGGTTGTACACCCTGAAGAAAAATTACACGAACCCGCGGAAGAAGAATACGCCACTGCTGAAGCTGCTAGCCATTCAGAATCGTTATCTCATGATCGCGGTGAGAAAGGCGGATCTAAGAGTAAAAAAGGAATTACATATGCAGTTGCCGCTGTCATTCTTATAGCAGTTACTTTTGGTATATTACAAATGTTTAAAGGAAAACGTCCGGCCGTACCAGCTGCCGTGACGTACAATCAACAGTCTCAAGTAGCTGCAAATGAAACGGCTCAACAGCAACCACAAGCTCAACAGGGCAACGCTTCACAACCCGCTGCTTCGTCTAATCAAACTGCACCTGCGAATGCACAACCACAACCTGAAAAAAATACTTCAAGACAACAAACACCATCACAAACTCAACCGACACAACAGCGGCCAGTTCAACAACAACCAGAACAACAACCAATACAACAACCGGTACAACAACAACCAACACAACAACCTGTGCAACAACCGGCGCCGGCAAATAATCCGCCTGCTGCAGAACAAAAAACAAGCGCACCAACGACGGTTGCACCGAAAATTCCAAACAGAAGTAACGCCATAATTAAGAGAGTCGTACCCAACTATCCGGACATCGCACGCCGTATGGGACAAACGGGAACGGTTATGGTGAAAGTAACAATTGATGAGAACGGAAATCCGATAAAGGCCGAGATCGTCGGCAATCCTCCGGAAACCTTGAAGGATCCCTGTATTGAGGCTGCGATGAAATACAAATTCACGCCCAGAATTGTGAATGATAAACCATATCCGGGCGAGATGACTTTAAAATTTACATTCCAATAAGATTGAATTTTTGTTTTAAAAAACACCGGCTAGCATGACCGGTGTTTTTTTTGTCTTACAAGTAACCGCCTCACCCACAATTTTATCATCTATTTCTTTTCGAGGGAATTTTATTATAAAGACATTTTATACTTTTTGTCGCGGCTACACCACACTGAGGTATTTTCTCAAAGAATGGATTATTCTTCTGAATGAAAGATAAGGATGTCTATAAGCCTTATAACAAACGGATGCAAGGATAGCCATTGGAACAATTTCAAGACCCGCTTTCTTTCTTGCCGAAAAAAATGTCAATTTCACACTTCTACAACTCGTGAATATCGATTAATTGAAAAATCAATAAAATGCGGTTCTTCCCCTTGTTTGCATCGATGATACGATAAATGGTGAATCGATTTTTTTTCTCTTCGGCCTATTTATCTGTCTTCGGTGGTTGGCCTTTAGAATCTGTAATTTCTTTTCTGTATGGTAGGACTTGAGCTTCGAGAACACGTAGCTCGACATATCCTGCATTACCGCGTAAACTTATCTCAATTTCAGCCTGCTGAGTATTCATACACCATTTTAGTACTTCAATCGGCTTTCCTTCCCTGCGCCCCACAACTGCATGGGTGAATACGTTCGGAGAATTTCTGACAAAAATTCTTTCTCCGGCATTCACTTC
This sequence comes from Ignavibacteriota bacterium, assembly GCA_963835935.1. Taxonomy (GTDB): domain Bacteria; phylum Bacteroidota; class Ignavibacteria; order UBA10030; family CAVZMI01; genus CAWIHK01. The sequence goes on along the minus strand of CAWIHK010000001.1, from coordinate 603,932 downwards.
ATACCGTCTCACCTGTTTGGGCTGTTCGAACTCGTCAGTTGGACGATTGTTATAGTTATTGTAATTCCGATTAAACTTGTTCGGGTAGCGATTGTTATAGGGGGACGGCGGTCTTCGATTATAATCCATATTCTATCCTTTAAAAATGAGTATCGGGTTTTATGTAACTAATTTGATTTAACAATTCGGGAAACCTACTAGTAAAACAAAGAGAACTATTAAAAAGTTTTCTATTTACTATTAAGTCTTAGAAAATTTTCCAGTGTTATATTATTATTATCGTAAAATACAGCCAAAGCTTCTTACGTGATGAGATTAATTTTTGATAAAGGGAAAAAGTTAATTTTAAAATTCGGGCTATCACCGAACATCAGCCGTTTTGTTCGCCTTCCCCCCTACCAACAAACATCACGTAAAATGAAAGCCTGCTTATCCTCGGTTCTCGAGGCAAGCATTATTTTTCTTGACAGAGTTTTTTTTGTGCGAGAGTAGAACTGCATCTAAACACTTTATTAACCTTCATACAATTGTGACGAAACATTTTTAAAAATGTTCACATCACTTCAATTTAATGACCGGATATAGATGTTTAACGCGAATTCTATGTATAATATAAATTAATTCCGCTTTAAAAAGCAAGTGATTTTAAGCATTTTTCTTCTCACCTTCGATCTTCGATATTTTTCACGTTTATAAAAAATTCCCCGCTGCATATCCCGATGACCATGCCCACTGAAAATTATATCCCCCTAACCAACCGGTCACATCTAAAACTTCACCGATAAAGAATAGTCCTTTTATTTTTTTAGATTCCATCGATCTCGGCGAAAGTTCATTCGTGTCGATTCCTCCCACAGTTACCTCCGCTTTCGAATATCCTTCACTCCTCGCCGGGACGATCCTCCAACAATGAAGTGACGCGGCTATCTCTGCAATCTCTTTTTTTGTTAAGTCGTTCATTCGTTTTTTTAATTGTTTTTTTTCACACCAGAGTTTCGCAAACCCTTTCGGAAAGAATTCTGCGAAGACGGAACAAATATTCTGTCCGCTCATTTTTCTCTCCCATAATAATTTCTCAAGATTTGAAGCAGGGAATAAATCTATATCGATTGAATTCTCGTCGTTCCAGTAAGACGAGATCTGAAGAATTGCGGGGCCGCTCAGACCTCGATGAGTAAAGAGAAGATCGTCCTGAAATTTTATTTTTCCACAACAAACTTCAACAGGCATGGATACTCCGCTCAGCGCTGCAGAATATTTTCTCTCGCTTTCTTTCAGGATTAACGGAACGAGCCCCGGCCGGCATGGAATAATATTCAACCCAAATTGTCGTGCAATTAAATAACCAAAACCGGAAGCTCCAAGTGACGGTATCGATAACCCGCCGGTTGCAATTACCAATGCATTCGTTCTTATCGATTCGCCGGCAAGTTCGAGGACAAATTGATCGGATTTCGAAACCTTATTAATCTTCCTGCCAGTCCATATTATTACACCCGCATGTTTGCACTCCTGAAGAAGAAGGTCGGCAATATCCTGAGAACTTCCATCGCAAAATAGTTGGCCATCCTTTTTCTCATGGAATGAAATCCTATGTTCCTTCACAAATTTAATAAAATCGTTCGGCGTGTAGCGCGACAATGCCGAGCGGCAGAAGTCGGGATTGTCGGAAAGATAATTATCGTAACGTGCATTGATGTTTGTAAAATTACATCGCCTGCCGCCGGAGATTCGAATTTTCTTCCCGACTTCGCGCTGATGTTCAATCACAAGTACGGATCTACCACGTTTTCCAGCACGAATTGCACAGAAAAGTCCGGCCGCACCGGCACCGACGATAACGGCGTCGTAAGTCATGATAATTTACAAACCATTTTTGACATGAAGAATAAGATAGATACCAAAGAACAATATTTTTGATCTTGATGAAATGAATTGATAACTGATGTTACGCAAAATGATAATAATTATGAAGTATCGTGTTTATGGGTTACCTCGATAGAATCCGCCAAAGAGACTGGCGGATCACTCGGTAACCGACACCTCGGCTATGCTCGGTGTCACAACAAATTAGCATGGTCACTGAGTGATCCCGACGGAAGTCGGGATCGTATCTGGCGAAGCCATGCCTTCGGCAGAAGTGACCACTACAGGAAATGGCTATTTGCGTAACATCATTTAATAAATAGTTTTACAATTATTCTGAACTCCACGGTATATCCATTACTCCTGCTTCGTGATTTGCGCGACGGGCTAAAACGAAGAGAAGATCGGATAATCGATTGAGATAAACGATCACTTCCGGATTTAGAATTGCACGACGCGTTGCGCCAACCACCAGCCGTTCTGCCCTCCTACAAACTGCGCGAGCAAAGTGGAGCCTTGCCGAAACTTCCGTACCGACAGGAAGAATAAAGTTTTTTAACTCCGGAAGCTGTGCATCGCTCATATCGATAAACTGTTCAACCAATTTTGTGTGCTCGGCGCCAATCCGTGGAATTTTTGAATTTTTATTCTTATCCAATGGAGTCGCGAGATCTGCGCCTACAACGAACAAATGATTTTGAAGAACACCGAGAATTCGATCTATTCCTTCAGGTATTGAAGCCGCGCGGACAATCCCGAGAATTGTATTCAATTCATCGATCGCGCCGTAAGCTTCGATGCGTACATCATCTTTGGAAACTCGCTCCCCGCCGAAAAAAGATGTATCGCCTTTGTCGCCTGTTTTTGTGTAGATTCTCAATTTATTTCCATCCTCGATAATTCATCCAAGTAGTAGATGACTGTTTTGATGCCTCCAAAGAAATTTGGCAGATAAATAAATTCATTTGGTGAATGTGAATTCTCTTCCGGCAATCCGAATCCGAGCAGCACTGTCGAGATGCCGAGAATCTCTTCGAATTGAACAACAATGGGAATCGATCCTCCCTCTCTCTGATACAAAGGATTCTTGTTGAACGCTTTCTTTAATGCAACCACCGCAGCCCGCACTCCTGGACTATCAATCGGTGTCAACGCCGGTTTACCGCCATGTAAATTTTTTACAACTACTTGGATAGTCTTTGGAGCAAGCGTCTTTATATGTTTCTCAAACAATTTCGCGATCACAAACGGATTCTGCTGAGGAACCAGTCGCATGCTTATTTTAGCAGATGCCTTTGCCGGTAAAACAGTTTTTGCTCCATCACCTGTAAAACCTCCCCATATCCCGTTGCATTCCAATGTCGGCCGCGCCCAAAGTCGTTCGAGTGTAGTAAATCCTTTTTCACCGTACAATTTTTTTAAACCCAAATCTTTCGCAAATTTAGTATCGCTGAATGGAAGTTTTTTGTACGCATCCCGTTCCTTCTTTGTCAGTTTAAGTACATCGTCATAAAATCCGGGAATTGTGACTCGCCCATTTTTATCGTGCAACGATGCAATAATTTCAGAAAGAGCTTGAATAGGATTATGAACCGCTCCGCCAAACGATCCGGAATGAAGATCCCGATTTGGTCCGGTTAATTCGATTTCCATGTAACACAAACCGCGGAGTCCGTAACAAATGGATGGAATGTTTTTAGCATACATCGCTGAATCCGAGATTACAACAAGATCAGCTTTCAACAGATCGCGATGCTCTTTTACGAATGGTTCAAGATTAGTGCTTCCAATTTCTTCCTCACCTTCTAGAAGAAATTTGATATTCACCGGAAGTCCTTCTCCATTTTTTAGAAAAGCTTCTATCGCTTTAAAATGAATAAATACCTGGCCTTTGTCGTCCGCAGTACCGCGTGCGTAGAAATTCTCACCCCGGATCGTTCCTTCGAACGGCGGCGATTCCCACAATTCCAGCGGATCAACCGGCTGAACATCATAATGACCATAGATGAGCACTGTTGGTTTCCCGGGTGCGTTCAACCAATCACCGTACACAATCGGGTGGCCGTTGGTTTGAAATATCTGCAAATGTTCAATCCCGATATTTTTCAAATGCGCGATCAGCCAGTCGGCGCAACGCTGCATATCCGATTTGTTTTCCGGATTATTGCTGACGCTTGGAATTGCGAGCAACTCTTTCAGCTCATTGATGTAGCGCTCTTTATTCGATTCGACATACGATAAAATTTGTTCCATGACCGGTTTCCTTCTTATTATCTAACAAGTTAAATCTGTGCAACAAAAGCAAAGATTTTTACCCCGCGAAACACACGAAATGCACTATACGCATCGTTCATCATTCCATAGGTATCTTCACATAGTGGGTGCAGAGGCAGAGATTCATACTTATATGAAAGCCGTCGATAAATAAAAGAATCTGTAATATCTCTTATAAAAGCAAAGAATTCCGAGCGTAATTCTCCCTTGATACTCGAATAGCCAGTGACAACAATCATTGGAATGCCTAATGTGCGAATTCTTTCTCCTTGGAAGACTTGCATGATATTTGCCATATATGATCCTATTCAGTGTTGCGGGCTAACTACATAATATTTAGATTACTGGGTCATCCGCCTTTATCTTTTCAAGTCTGCAATCATCAATCGATAAATCATTTATCAATCTGAATGTACCAGCACATAGTCTCCCCGATGAAAATATTTCTACTTTTATAAAATATTTACCTGACGGAATTCTCCAGTTTGGGTTTCTCCATATTGGATTCGAGAAATAGCTTTGATTTGACCATCCAAAGCATTCTTCATCAGTATCGAAACGCGCAACTACGTCAAACAATTCTTCCATTCCGGGATATATATCCCAGTTTAGTTCTGGTGTGAGCCTAATCGGATCAATAATAGTTAATTTTTGCACACCGACAAATCCCTGAATAGGAACAGGTTCTGGTGAACGAATCCAACGAATTTCCATTGAGCGATTAAAAATGTTTTTACCAACTGAATCATAAAATGATATTGTTCCATGACATTTCTGAGCAGGCATTCTCATTAACCATCTGAGCAATAATGGAAGATTCTTGTTTGAAATACTCAATCGAAGTGATCTAATCCTTTGAGCTGGATAATTTTGGTTATAATGTAAATCTACCTGCGGAGGAATGCTTAGTCGCAAATTCGGTTGACGAACAAATTCCATCCAAATGATAAAACAAATTGATAATAGTGTTCCTAAGACAATCTGAAATAAACTAATGAAACTCACTGGTGCATTCAAAATTTTGCGCATTTGTTGTAACTCTTGCTTCTGAGATTGCACTAGAAGTAAAGAGTCACTCGTATGTTGCTGAGAAATGTCTACCCTTAGAGAATCAATCGAAGCTCGAATAGAATCGGGAGTAAGCATTTGACAGGCGTGAAGTTTCGTTTTTGCTTGATAATTAATATTTGTGGAAATTGCTTTGGTAGGGAAAATCATCCATATAAAAAACAATGAAACGGTCCATAAGGAAATTTTCATTTAATCTCCAAAATAGATTCTAAGTCTCTATTGTCAGTAATTCTATATGACTTTCACGATTAGGTCATCATCTGAATAATTTTGTGTTCTACTTATAAATTAGACTGATCTACCTAAAATGCGCTGTTTTGGTTTTTCATCATGATAATACGACATTAGATCTTTTGTACCTCAAACAATGAAAGCATGAGGCGACTTGTAGAATAAAGCGTCTACACAAATGTCACAAAAACAATAGAAATTGTCAAGCGCAACCAGACATCATGTTGTATTCAGTAAGAATTGATTGTGGAAACGGTTTTCCCTACATTTATGTTGAATTATAATAAATATTGATGGAATATCATGAATACCGTCATTGATAGCATTAGATTTATTCTCCCGTTGCTCTATGCATTTACAGTTTGGTATTACTACCAGGCTTTTTTTACAGGTAGGCCGGGATACGAAACTCGCAAACGGTTTTTTCTTTATTTCACAATCGGGTTGCATTTTTCTTATCTCCTGCTAAGAACGGTTGAATTCAATCACCCGCCGATCACCACAATCTTCGAAATAATGACAGTAATCGCTTTCTGTATTACCACAGCGTACGTCTATCTTGAAATGCGAACTAAAATTCACGGAACGGGCACTTTTATTCTCACCCTCGCTTTTATATTTCAGTTAATTTCTTCCTTGTTCATAAAAAACATGCTGGAAGTAAAAACTGTACTCAGAAGCAATTTATTAGGCTTCCATGTGACAAGCGCGTTGCTCGGTTTCACGGCATTTGCTCTTTCTGCAATGTACGGCCTTCTCTATTTGATGTTATATCACGACATCAAAGTGAATCGCTTCGGAGTAATTTATAAACGATTGCCAAATCTGGAAATCCTAGAATCACTCAGTTTTCGTTCGACGATCTTCGGATTTTCCCTGCTCACGATAGCAATTTTAATAGGCTTCATCTGGCTTCCACGAGCCTTTCAACAATTCTCTTATACGGACCCAAAACTTGTCGGCACTTTGTTCACCTGGGGGTTGTATGGACTCGGCCTGATTGCGAAACGCATCGGCGGATTTCAGGGGCGACGATTGGTGATACTCGAGATATTCGGGTTTGTCCTTGCCCTGTTTTCTATGTCGGTTATCAATATTTTCTTCAGTGAATTTCACAAATTTTATTAATCATTACCATGAACTTAATAACAGTCGGAATTAATCATACTACCGCACCATTGGATGTACGCGAAAAAATATTTTTCTCGGACGACGAAATCCGCACTGCCTTATCTGAACTCAAGAAAAAGTTTCTTAAAGAAGCTGTCCTCTTTTCAACCTGCAATAGAACAGAATTATACGGCCTCAATTCCGATAATATTTTGAATGGAAATGATTTAATAGATTTTCTTGCAAAATTTAAAAACGCCGGTTCCTTCGTAAAGCATTCGCACTTTTATAGATTTTTTTCCTGCGGCACCGCATTACATTTGTTCAGGATGACAACCGGCGCCGATTCTCAAGTAATCGGCGATATTCAGATTCTCGGCCAGGTAAAAACTGCTTTCCAATTGGCGCGCTCTGCCGGTGCAACCGGTACGATTTTTCAACGGCTTTTTGATACCGCATTCCGTGTAGGCAAACGAGTCCGGACAGAAACAGAATTATGCGAGGGAGCGATCTCCGTAAGTTTTGCCGCCGTGGAGCTTGCTAATAAAATTTTTGCCGATCTCAGCAAGAAGAGCGTATTGCTCATCGGAACTGGAGAAACAGGTGAACTAACGGCAAAACATCTTGCGGGCCGAAAAATATCAAATTTATATGTGACCAACCGTACACGAAGTAAAGCAGAGGAACTTACAACTCAACTCGGCGGCACGATATTGGATTTCGAAACTTTCAACGCGAATCTTTCAAATATCGATATCATTATCAGCAGCATAGCATCATCAGAACATATTCTGACCGAACAGGTTCTCCGCAAGATCATGAAGGAACGATCAAACAATCCACTTTTTATAATCGACATCGGTGTCCCACGAAACATCGACCCAAATGCGCGGAAAATCGAAAATGTATTCCTCTACGATATCGATGCGTTGAATGTCATCGTCGATCGGAATCTCGACAAACGCAAACAGGAATTATCGAAAGTCGACGCGATCGCGCTTGAGGAAATGATTGAATTTTATTCATGGTTCAACGCCCTCGAAGTTAACCCGACGATACAACAGCTGCGCGAGATGATCGAATCGATTCGAGTTGAAGAAGTGGGAAAAAATATCAACAGATTTTCGGAAGCAGACCGCGAACTTGTAGAAGTCGTTACAAAAAGAATTATCAACAAAATTTTGCATGTTCCTCTGCAAAAATTAAAGAACGGCAATGGTTCATCTGATGAAGAAATTCTTCAACGTGTCAACACACTGAGATACCTTTTCGGATTAGAAAAATCCTCCTATGATCGCTAATCGAATCATCATCGGAACTCGCGGCAGCGAGTTAGCATTATCGCAAACCCGTTGGGTGATGGAACAATTGTCATTATTTGATCCTCAACTTCAACTCGAAATTTCAATAATCAAAACGGCCGGTGATAAAATTCTCGACTCACCTCTTTCGAAGATTGGCGATAAAGGATTATTCACACGTGAAATCGAGCATGCATTGCTTGATCATAAAATTGATATTGCCGTCCATAGTTTGAAAGACATTCCGACACAAACACCTGATGGATTGATGATCGGCGCAATCACCGAACGCGAAGATGTGCGGGATGTTTTTATTTCACACAAAGAAAAAAAATATCAATCTATAACCCAACTTCCACCGGGGGCAAAAGTTGCGACCGGAAGTCTACGCAGGCGATGCCAATTCCGTCATCTTCGCCCGGATATTGATTGCATTGAAATTCGAGGCAACCTTCAAACACGATTACAAAAATTAAACTCATCGAACTGGGATGGAATGGTGCTCGCATTTGCAGGCGTCCGACGATTGAAAATGGATGACTGCATCTCGTTCTTCTTCCAACCGGATGAAATTCTGCCTGCCGTTGGACAAGGCACGCTCGGAATTGAAATCCGAAATAATGACGAACGCATTCAATCAATCGTAAATAAGTTGAATCATCAACCGACGGCATCGGCGACGTTGGCTGAGCGAGCGTTCCTACGGACACTCGAAGGCGGATGTCAGATACCAATCGGAGCTTATGGAAAGATAATCGATGGTCAATTGCATCTAGATGGCATGGTGGGATCTTTGGATGGCAATAGAATTTTAAGAGATAATTCATCCGGTTCACTCCAACATGCGGAACAGCTTGGCGTAGAATTAGCTCGGAAATTATTATCACGTGGAGCCGGTGATATTCTCGATTCCATCCGGGGAATAGCATGACTGAAAGTAGTCACACAAAAAGTTCCGCTACGTTTCTCCGCGGCAAACGAATTCTTGTTACGCGTCCGATAAATCAAACACGAGATTTTGTGGATCAGCTCCATGCTGCAGGCGCCGAGGCGATTATCTTCCCCACCGTAGAAATTTGTGATCCAATTTCATGGGAATTGACAGACGAAGCCATCCTGCAGATAGCAGAATATGAGGGATTAATTTTCACCAGTGCGAATGCCGTTCGTTTCTTTTTCGATCGTGCCACATCACTTGATATTTCACAGATGAACGTGCTTTCTGGAAAACTGATTTGTGTTGTCGGATCAAAGACTCAAGCAACTCTTCGTTTCTACGGCTGTAATGCGTTAGTTGTACCGGAACGATTTACATCCAAAGAACTTCTTACTCTTCTACGGAACAAAGATTTGAAAGGAAAAAGATTCCTTCACCCACGAGGTGACCTTGGAAGCAGTGTGATAAAAATCGGACTTGAAAAACTGGGCGCTCATGTTCATGAAATCATAGTTTATAGAACATTGACAGCATCGCCGGAAAATGTTAGTCAGGTAAAATCTGAAATTCTACAGAAAAAGATAGATGTCGTTGCGTTTTTCAGTCCTTCCAGTGTTGAGGGATTTGTCGATATTTTAATGAAGCAATCGGATAAAGGACATTATATTGATGCTGCATTGAAAAATGTCGCGATCGCCGTGATTGGACCGGTAACTGCAGAAGCTGTCCGGAAAGCCGGATTCACACCATCCATCTTTGCGGATGAATCGACCGCTGAATCGCTGGTTAACAGTATCGATAAATATTATTCAATGATGCCATTATGAAAAACGATCTTTTCCTCAAAGCATGTAGGCGAGAGCCGGTCGAACGAACTCCTGTATGGTTGATGCGCCAGGCAGGAAGATATTTACCGGAATACCGGACAATCCGATCGAAAATAGATTTTTTGACTTTATGCAAGACCCCGGAGCTTGCTACTCAAGTAACGCTGCAACCGGTCGATATACTTGATGTGGACGCGGCAATTATTTTTTCCGATATTTTAGTTTTGTCCGAGGCAATGGGCATGAAATTAAATTTTGATGAAGAAAATGGTGGCCCGCGATTTGAGGAACCGCTTCGCTCAGAGTCAGCAATCAACAGACTGCGAATTCCGATTGCCGAAGGCGAACTCGGTTTCGTCATGAATGCGATCAGATTAACACGGAACGAACTCAATGGCCGTGTACCACTCATCGGTTTTTCGGGTTCTCCCTGGACGCTTGCCGCATACATGGTTGAAGGAAGAGGCACAAAAGACTTTCGGCATGCAAAAGAATTAGTTTATTCCTGCCCCGATCTGATGCATTCTCTTCTTCAAAAAACCACCCTCTCGGTAATCGAATATCTGAAAGGACAGATTTTGGCCGGCGCTCAGGCAATTCAAATTTTTGACACATGGGGAGGAATTCTTCCGCCGGATTATTTTTTAAGATTTTCGCTCGATTATATAATTAAAATTATTCAGGCTTTGCAATCAACGAATGTTTCTATAATTCTCTTTTGCAAAGGAGCGTCGCATTCGCTCGGTCAGATTGCAAATTCTGGCGCGCATGTCGTCGGCCTAGATTGGACAACAGATATTGCAGACGCGCGTCATTGTATCGGTGGAAAAGTAGCTCTCCAGGGGAATCTCGATCCTTGCATTCTTTACGCGCCACAGGAAAATATAAGAGCAGAAGTCGGGAATATTTTAGAAAAATACGGAACTGGTGCGGGACATATATTTAACCTCGGCCATGGAATTTTCCCGGATGTTCCGGTAGAACACGTAAAAGCATGCGTCCGGTTTGTAAAAGAAGAAAGCATTCAGTATCATATATAAAAACCTTGGCACAACATTGATACCATTCTGCGATGGGGTGAAGAATGCAAGAACCTAGCGGCGGTCCAAAAACGGTGTTGATTATCGATGATGAAGAGATGATCCGGGAATTAACAAAAGATATTCTCGAAATGCAGGGATACAATATTATTACTGCAACGAACGGTTTTGAAGGAATCGAAACATTCGAGCAGCAACATGCAAATGTTGATGCCGTCGTTCTCGACATGTCAATGCCAATGTTAAGTGGATATGAAACATTTTTAAAACTGCGCGAGATTGATTCGTCTGTCCCCATTGTCCTCTCAACCGGAAACAGCGACTCCGATGATGCGCAAAATTTAATATCTCAAGGAGTCGAGGGGATTGCTCAAAAGCCTTATCGCATGGATGAATTCATTTCCTTAATCGAAAAAGTAATTTCTAGAAAGAAAAAATAATCATTGGCGGTGGAACAATTTCGAAATATCGATATAAACCTTCTTAGAAAATATGACCGACCCGGACCTCGGTACACGAGTTACCCAACCGCCCCGCTCTTCTCTCCTTCTTTCGGAGCAAAACAATTCGAGGAAGAAATTCTTCAAACAAATAAATCCGAAACTGAGAAACCACTCTCGTTATATATGCATTTCCCATTTTGCGATAGGCTTTGTTACTTCTGCGGCTGCACAATGCTCGTCACGCACAATCGTGATCGTATTCGAGAGTACAACCGGCATTTAAAAACTGAAGTTGACCGGGTTGTAAAACTAATTAATCCGCATCGGCCGGTGGTTCAATTGCATTGGGGAGGAGGAACTCCCTCCTATCTCGATCCGGACGAGATTGCAGATGTCGGCTCATTCATACGCGGCCGGTTTCAATTTGCAGATGATATAGAAGCGGGAGTCGAGATCGATCCGCGGGGATTAACGTATGCACACTTAAAAGCTCTGCGCGAAAGCGGTTTCAATCGGATCAGTATGGGAGTTCAGGATTTTAACGAACAAGTGCAGCGTGCTGTCAATCGTGTTCAACCCGAAAATATTACACGCCAGGCCGTCGATTGGAGCCGCGAATTAGGTTTCTCAAGCGTTAATCTTGATCTCATTTATGGATTGCCATTTCAAACGCTTGAGTCGTTCAGAGACACGCTCTCGAAAATAATAGACATCTCGCCGGAACGGATTGCAGTATTCAACTACGCTTATGTTCCATGGCTGAAACCACACATGAAATTACTCCATGCCGAAGAATTACCATCACCCGAAACCAAACTGCAAATCCTCAAAATGACAATCGAAACATTAACCGCGTCCGGTTATTGGTATATTGGATTGGACCATTTTGCCAAACCTACGGATGAACTTGCGATTTCACAAAAACAAAAAACATTATACCGGAATTTTCAGGGATATTCGACGAAGGCCGGGACAGATGTATACGCCTTCGGTATGTCGGCAATTTCTCAATTCGAGAATATCTATGCACAGAATTTGAAAACACTTCCGGAATATTACAGGAAGATTTCGGAAGGCTCGTTGGCAACCAACCTCGGCTACAGGATGACTAAAGACGACCAAATCAGAAAATACGTTATTATGAAATTGATGTGCGACCTCACTCTCGATAAGAAAGAGATTGAACGCCGCTTCGCTATCAATTTCGATGATTACTTTTTTGACGCGCAGGATAAATTGCAGGAATTTATGCATGAAGGACTCGTGACTATCACGCGAGCGTCGATTACAATAAATGTAATAGGAAGATTAATAATCCGTAACATCGCGATGTGCTTCGACGCGTATCTCGAACAGATGATGAAAGACCGGCCAATTTTTTCGCGCACTGTATGATAAAAAACTCGAACGAAAAAATCGGAGTCGTGTTGTTTCAGCTTGGCGGACCGGATTCCTTGTCCGCAATCGAACCTTTTCTTTTTAATCTCTTCAACGACCCCGACATCATAAATTTCCCTCTGAGCTTTCTGGTGCGAAAACAACTTGCACGGTTCATTTCAAAAAAACGAACTGCACCTGTTGCCCAACATTACTCACTCATCGGCGGAAAATCTCCCATCGGTGAAATAACAATGCGGCAAGCCGACGCATTGGAGCGAGAACTTCAAGCCCACGGTTCATTTCACGTCTTCGTGGCGATGCGATATTGTAACCCTTCGACACAAGATGTAATTCGGCAACTGCAGAAAGAAAATATTTCAAAAATCATTCTTCTTCCACTCTATCCTCAATTTTCAATTTCCACCACAGGTTCGAGCGTAAACGAATGGAAAAGACAAATTGAATCGTCGACGGTGACTTTTCGCACTTCTCTCATCAATGAGTATCCGACACATCCAACATACATAAAAGCAATTGTTGAACGGATTCAGGAATCACTTATCCGCTTTCCAGAAAATGAAAGGAATTCTGTTCATGTCTTGTTCAGTGCACACGGCACGCCGCTCAAATTAGTCAAAGCGGGAGATCCGTACAAATTCCAGATCGAAAAAACAAAGCAGGCAATTCTTGAAACCGGAAATTTCGGTTTACAATCTACGCTCAGTTTTCAAAGCCGGATGGGCCCACAGCGATGGGTTGAACCGTTTACGACAGACACAATTCGGCATCTCGCTCGAAAAGGAATACGGAATTTACTTGTCGTACCGATTTCATTCGTGTCCGATCATATCGAAACATTATATGAATTGAATATTGAAGCGCGTACGCACGCTGAACAAAACGGCATCCGACAATTCGAAGTCATCAAAGGTTTGAATACTTCACAAACTTTTATCTCGGCTTTGAAAGAATTAGTTCTCAATCAAATCACTCAAGCGCAATTTATTAAACCATGAGTATTGTCCATTCATATCATGATGTCGTGATCGTCGGCGGCGGAATTTCCGGATTGACTACCGCATGGTGGCTTTCCAAAAGCGGCACCGATGTAATTGTTCTTGAAAAAAAAGACCGCCCCGGCGGAACCATGCAAACCGTTCAAGAAGACGGTTGGCTCGTTGAAACAGGCCCGAACAGTGCACTCTTGACATCATCGTTATTTCACAAACTTTTTGATGAACTCGAACTTTCACAGGAAGTGGTATACGCAAATGCAGAAGCTGATAATCGATATATCCTCCGCGATGGCGTTCTCCACTCGCTTCCGATGGGGCCGGTTTCTTTTCTTCGCACAAAACTTTTTTCCCCTCAAGCAAAACTTCGATTGATGAAAGAACCTTTCATCGACCGCGGGACTAAAGAAGAGACAATAGCGGAATTTGTAGAACGCCGGCTTGGCAGAGAATTTCTTGATTATGCAATAAATCCATTTGTTGCCGGAGTTTTCGCCGGAAACCCGGAACAGTTGAGTGTTCGCACTGCGTTCCCAAAATTATATGCATTGGAAGAAAAATACGGCGGATTGATCAAGGGAATGGTTAAGGGAAGGAAAGAACGAAAACAACGCGATGAAATAGCGAAAGACCGTGCTCGAATGTTTTCTTTCAAACACGGAATGGAGACATTGCCCGCGACAATCTCACATAAACTCGGAGATCGCGTCCTTCTTGGCGCTCAAGTCACAAATATTGAATTACATCGTGATGTCGATCCTCCATATTTTCTTGTTCATTATTCCCGCGGAGAAAACGAAATTGGCGCTGTTACCGCAACATCTGTCGTGCTTTCGGCGCCGGCTTCTGCTTCAGCCGAATTGCTGCGTACTGTGCATCCAGATTTGGCACAACTCCTACGGACAATTTATTACCCTCCTGTAGCCGAAATATTTTTTGGATATAAAACGAAAAACATTCCGCGTCCGCTCGATGGATTCGGGTTCCTCATTCCTGCAAAGGAAAAGCGGAAAATTCTGGGTACAATTTGGTCTTCTGCAATCTTCCCGGATCGGGCACCCAAAGAGCATTCTGCGCTCACTACTTTTGTCGGCGGATCCCGTCAACCAGAGGTGTTGGATGTGAGTGATGAAGCATTGATCGAATTGGTCCGCGAAGAACTCAAATCGATAATGGGAATCACCGTTCCTCCCGTCTTCATCCGTATTCATCAGTGGAAGCATGCCATTCCGCAGTACAACATCGGCTATCAGAATATTCTCGATGCAATAACCGTAATGGAGCGTGATATTCCAGGATTATTTATTTGCAGCAATTTTCGAGGCGGAATTTCTGTTAGTGATTGTGTGGCAAATGCTGAGAAAACCTTCGGACATGTTATTAGCCATTTGACACGTTATAAGCCATAATAAACCCAGATTTGTCATTAGAGAATTTTCTAATGGCCGTCATTAGAATAACTCATTAATTCATAAAGCATTAACCATCACCATGTTGGTTTCGATACATCCAAATCTGATTTTCAGATTTGGATTACTCAACCACCGGCTTATCAGCACGGTCGGTGAGTAGTCCTTCAAATCGCCATAAAAAAGGGACGTATCGAACCGACCATATGAGAAAGCTTCAGAATCTTAAAATATTTTTTTCCTAATGACAAATTTGGGATAAATATTGTATTGAGATATTTTTTTTCTATATTTAGTATTTTGTATTGAGGTGAAGGGTCTACGACCTATGCGAGTCGTAGACCATAGGGATTTTATGGATTACTTCAAAGACAGCATGATTCAACTCATCACCGAGACATCGACAAATATGCCTGCCGATGTCCGTCGGGCGATTCTTCGTGCCGCTGAGGTTGAAGTTCCCGATACACGCTCTTCGATGGCGCTTGGAATGATAGCAAAGAATATCGACATGGCGTGCGACAATGTCGGCCCGATTTGTCAGGATACAGGCTGGCCGACATTTTACATACACACACCGATTGGTTCGAACCAATTGGTAATGAAAGAAAGAATTCGGGAAGCAATTGCAGATACTACAAAAAGTGGTAAGCTTCGACAGAATTCGGTCGATTCACTGACCGGAAAAAATACAGGCGACAATCTCGGACCTGGAACTCCTTCGTTCCATTTCGACCAATGGGAAAATACGGAAGAAATTGAAGTGAAGTTGATTCTCAAAGGCGGCGGATGCGAAAATAAAAATATCCAATATTCATTGCCGATGGAGTTGCCTCAACTGGGGAATGCTGAGCGAACACTCGACGGTGTCCGAAAGTGCATTCTTCACGCCGTGTGGCAAGCGCAGGGACATGGCTGTAGCATCGGAGCAATCGGCGTTTGTGTCGGAGGCGATCGAACCACAGGATATGAGATCGCAAAACAACAACTTCTCCGCTCGCTCGACGACATAAATTCGAATCCGCAGCTCGCCGAATTGGAAGAATATATCGTGCGTGAATCCAACAAACTCGGTATCGGCACTATGGGATTTGGAGGATCAGTCACTTTGATCGGATGTAAAATCGCATCGATTAACAGACTGCCGGCGAGTTATTTTATTTCGGTCGCATACGACTGCTGGGCATTCCGGCGGCTTGGCGTGATCCTCGATGCGCGGACAGGCGCAATTAAACGCTGGCTTTATCGTGAAGAAGCCCCGATTAAAAAATTGGCGGCGCAAGAAAAAATTCCGTTGACTGGTCGCGAAATTATTTTAACGACTCCGATTTCAGAAGAACAGATTCTATCTCTGAAAGTCGGCGACAGTGTTTTATTGAACGGCATCATTCATACAGGCCGAGATGCGTTGCATACTTATTTGATGAATCATGATTCGCCGATCGATCTTCACGGACAAGCGCTCTATCATTGCGGTCCGGTTGCGTTAAAAGATGTAAATGGAAAATGGATTATGAAAGCCGCAGGCCCGACTACAAGCTACCGGGAGGAACCGTATCAAGCCGAAATCATCCGCAAGTTCGGAATTCGCGCAGTGATCGGCAAAGGCGGTATGGGCGATAAAACTTTAGCGGCACTTAAAGAATACGGCGCAGTATATTTGAACGCAATCGGCGGAGCAGCACAATACTATGCCGAATGCATGACTAATGTTGAAGGAGTCGATCTGTTAGAACTGGGAATACCGGAAGCTATGTGGCACATTCGAGTTAAAAATTTTCCAGTTATCGTTACAATGGATGCTCATGGAAATAGTCTCCACGCAGATGTTGAACATGCATCTGCTGGCGAATTATATAAAGCCAAGGAAGCTGTATTTGTAAAATAACAAAGGGACACGCCAATGAATAAAAATACAATAACCATCACCGACAACAGAACCGGAAAACAGTACGAACTTCAAATCGAGAACGATACAATCCGCGCCATGGATCTTCGGCAAATCAAGGTTAACCCTGACGATTTTGGAATGATGACGTACGATCCTGCATTTATGAACACTGCATCATGCAAGAGTAGAATCACTTACATAGATGGAGACAAAGGTATTCTGCAATATCGCGGTTACCCGATTGAACAACTTGCGGAACAAAGTTCATTTCTTGAAGTCGCGTATTTACTCATTTTCGGTGAACTCCCTAACAAAACTCAACTCACCGATTGGACGAAAGAAATTCAAATTCATTCTTTTACAAATGAGAACATGAAGAAATTTCTGGATGGATTTCATTATGACGCTCATCCGATGGGAATGGTGATGGCAGCCGTTGCAGCCATGTCGACCTTCTATCCTGAAGCTAAGAATATCGGCGATTCCGCAAACAGAATGCTGCAGGTGAAACGCCTCATTGCAAAAATGCCGACATTGGCAGGATTCGCTTTTCGTCATTCGTTGGGATTTCCTTATGTGTATCCGGACCACGATCTGAATTATGTGGAAAATTTTCTGGGCATACTTTTTAAGATGACAGAATTGAAGTATAAACCGAACCCGATACTGACACGCGCACTCGATGTTCTCTTCATCCTCCATGCCGATCACGAACAAAATTGCAGCACAAGTACTATGCGCGGTGTAGGCAGTTCACACGCCGATCCATATTGCTCTCTCACAGCGGCAATGGGAGCGCTATATGGTCCATTGCACGGCGGGGCTAACGAAGAAGTACTGCACATGTTGAATCAGATTGGTTCGAAGAATAAAATTCCCGCATTCATCAAAGACGTGAAAGAAGGAAAAGGCCGGTTGATGGGATTCGGCCACCGCGTTTACAAAAATTATGACCCGCGGGCAAAAATAATCAAGAAGATGGCGGATCAAGTTTTTGAAGTGACAGGGAAGAATCCGCTGCTCGATATGGCAATTGAGCTTGAAAAAATCGCACTCGAAGATGAATATTTTGTGAAACGAAAATTATATCCGAATGTCGATTTCTATTCAGGGTTGATTTATCAAGCAATGGGTTTTCCGACATCGATGTTTACACTTCTGTTCGCCATCGCACGAACATCCGGATGGCTCGCACAATGGCTTGAGATGATTCAGGATTCCGATCAAAAGATCGCGCGGCCGCGGCAAGTCTTTCTCGGATACAGCCAGCGTGATTTTGTTCCGATGGATAAGAGATGATGAAAAGCGCAGAATTTCCCACTGTACGATTACGCCGGCTGCGTATGTCGGCAATCTTGCGGTCTATGGTTCGGGAAACTGAACTATCGCCGAACGATTTTATCTATCCTTTATTCGTTCGACATGGAACAGGAATCCGGAAGGAAGTGGGAGCAATGCCGGGTGTTTTCCAACTGTCGGTTGATGAACTGGTGAAGGAGTGTAAAGAAGTATTTTCCCTTGGCATTCCAGCCGTTATTCTCTTCGGTATTCCAGAACATAAAGATGAAGTCGGATCAGAAGCGTATTCAAGCGACGGGATCGTTCAGCGTGCAATTAAATCTCTGAAGCAGGAAGTACCTCAACTATATATTATCACGGATGTTTGTTTATGCGAATACACTTCTCACGGCCATTGTGGCATTGTTCGTGGTGATGAAATTATGAATGATGAAACCCTCGTCCTTCTTCAAAAGGAAGCGTTAAGCCATGCTCAAGCGGGCGCCGATATGATTGCTCCTTCCGACATGATGGATGGAAGAGTTGGAGCAATCCGAAAAATTCTGGATGAGAATAATTTCATCAACATACCGATCATGTCGTATGCAGCAAAGTATGCATCCGGTTTTTACGGGCCATTTCGCGAAGCGGCAGAGAGCACGCCGAAATTCGGAGATCGGCGTTCGCATCAAATGGATCCGGCAAACAGTGATGAAGCATTGCGTGAAGTCGAACTTGATATTGCAGAAGGCGCTGATCTTGTAATGGTGAAACCGGCATTATCATATCTTGATGTGATTCATCGCGTGAAAGAAACATTCAAGATTCCCACTGCCGCATATAACGTCAGCGGCGAATATTCCATGATCAAGGCCGCAGGGAAAATGGGATGGATTGACGAGCCGCGTGTGATGATGGAAGTCCTGACGAGCATTAAAAGAGCAGGAGCAGACATCATTCTTACTTATTTCGCAAAAGAAGCGGCAAAATTATTACAATAAATTGTATCCTCATGGTGCGATTGTCCGTCTTAATTGTAAAACTAATCTCGGCATCCGAGAAATTTATACGATCTTCATTAAGATGATTGTCGATTAGAAAAACTTGCATGAATACAACAATATCCGATGCATTATTTGAACGCGCGAAAGAGATAATTCCGGGAGGTGTAAATTCCCCGGTGCGAGCCTTCAAATCTGTTGGTCGCAATCCACTTTTTATAAAAAAAGCCTGCGGCTCAAAGTTATGGGATGCAGATGGGAACGAGTTTATAGATTACGTTGGCTCTTGGGGACCGATGATCCTCGGCCATGCGCATCCTACCATTCTCGATGCTATCAAACAAGCCGCAGACAACGGCACAAGTTACGGCGCTCCAACAGAACTCGAGATACAATTAGCAGAACGAATCACTTCGTGCATGCCCTGGATTGAAATGGTTCGCATGGTAAACTCCGGAACAGAAGCAACCATGAGTGCGATTCGACTAGCACGTGCATTTTCCAAACGAGAGAAGATCATCAAGTTTGAAGGATGTTATCATGGACATGGTGATTCATTCCTCATTCGTGCAGGTTCAGGTGCCATGACGCTGGGTGTCCCCGACAGTCCAGGCGTCCCGGCTTCGATTGCATCAGGAACACTTACGGCTAAGTTTAACGATCTCGGTTCCGTAGAAGAATTACTTTCTCAGTACCCGAAACAAATCGCAGCGATCATAGTCGAACCGGTTGTCGGAAACATGGGTTGTGTCCTGCCAAGGACAGGATTTTTACAAGGTTTGAGAAAATTATGTACAGATCATGGCATCGTATTCATCATCGATGAAGTAATGACGGGATTTCGTCTAGCTCTCGGCGGTGCAGAAGAACTATATGGCGTGTATGGAGATCTGGTTACACTCGGAAAAATTATCGGTGGCGGATTACCTGTCGGCGCTTATGGCGGCAAATCGGAGATCATGGAGCTTGTCGCTCCGTCCGGACCGATGTATCAGGCAGGCACGCTTTCGGGCAACCCGCTCGCGATGGCGGCAGGAAATGCAATGCTGTCGTTAATCGAGAACGATCCCTCAATCTATCATGAACTCGAAAATAAATCTGCGCTATTAGGAAATGGCATACAACATATAATCGATGCACATGAACTGCCGATAAAATTAAATCGCGCCGGTTCTATGTTCACACTTTTTTTTACGGAACATGACGTTGTCGATTATAATTCTGCGAAGAAATCGAACACCGATGAATTTTCAAAATATTTCCGGGCGATGCTGGAAGAAGGCATTTATCTCCCACCTTCACAATTTGAAGCGGCGTTTGTATCGTTGGCTCATTCGGAAGATGACATCGAAAAAACGATTCAGGCAGTTAAGAAAGCTTTACTCTAAATTTTCGGGATGAAAAATTTGAAAAACGCCTTTGAGATTCCAAAGGCGTTTTTCATTTTAAATGCAATTCTATTTGCCGAGTGATCTCGTGATGGTTGCAACAAGATCGAGAAAGTCATACGGTTTACTTGCAAAATCACTTGCACCCAGTTTCAGCGATCTAATCGCGTTTTGCATATCGCCGAACGCCGTCAGCATAATCACCTTTGTTTCAGGCGATTGTGATTTCACGAATTTCAGAACCTCAAATCCATCGACTCGAGGCATTTTAATATCGAGGAGGACTACATCAAATTTTTCTTTTTTCACCAAATCAATTGCGATATCACCATCCGGCGCTTCACTCACACGGAATCCCTCGTTGGTCAACTCCGTTGCCAGCGTTGTACGCAAAACCTCCTCGTCATCTACCAGCAGTATGCTGATAGGCTGTTTCACTGTGTCGGTTTGTTCCATGATGTCAGCTGTCTTAATTTGTTATTCATACAAATCAACATCGTATCTTACGGATTTTATAACCCCAGTGGATTTATAACCCCGGGTATTACATAAGTAGCGGTTACATTATTACTTCCATATCTGTACGATACTGAAATGCCGGCGTAACCAGCCCACATTGGTGAACCACCAGGTGTCCCGTCCGTGATAGTCAAGGTTATCCGAGTAACACCGGGGATTATATTGAATACTGGAGATAAAGGATCTCCTATATTATCTCCGAGGGGCCCTGTACTTGATACGTCAATTTGCGGAGCTTGTACCGACGTCGAGTTGGCTGGTGCTTTAAAACCATTGATAGCGGCAAATGTAGTCCCTACGGATAATGGATTCCCCATTGGATGCGGACTATTAACATTAATATTATCATCCGTAACATCAAAATCAATTGAGATTGATCCGCCTTTAGGAACTTGAAATTCACCATTTACGAGTTGTGTTGGATCTGTTACCTGGATATAAGCCATGCTGCTAAAAAGAAATATTTCTTCTTTAGAAATCTGAATGCCTTTATCATCAACAGTAACAGCTTTGACAGTCGAATATCCCCTACCCCAGATAGGATGTACCCATGGAGTTCCCGCATCTGGCCATGGTGCACCGCTAATTAAGCCAACGGAAGCCAATCCGGATTCATCAGTAAGTGCTGTATTGTTGTCAATAACTCCTGACATTGTGGAGAAATAAACTGCCGTCCCTTTTCGAACCGGGTTAGAATATTTATCTCCAACCAACACCGTAACTCCTGTTTTGAGATTAATAAAATACAAAGCCGGTATGTTATGTTGAGCCATTCCTATTGAAAAATGATCATTATCAGGCAAACCACCAGAAATTGTTATAAGTGTGGGTTTAGAAATCACAGTTTTACCAGAACTAGTTGTCAACTGCACCAAAATTTGCGCTACTCCGGCAACAGTTCCTGCAGCAAGAATTGTATGGACTTGACCGGTCTGAGGATCTGTCTGTGCATATTCCGGACTTAGATATGAGCCTGTCGGAGCTGATGCAAGAATAAAATGAACAGTAACTTGGTGTTTTTGATTCACCGGGTTACCGGAAGAATCTCGGACTTCAAAAATCATTTGAGTGCTCTGTGGTCCGGCCGCTTGATCCACGTTCAGAAGTTGACTTGATGTGGAAATAAATGCAATAGATCGAGCTTCACCGCCTGTCACCGCCGCTCCAGTAAATGTAAACCCAAGTGATTTTGTAATTTGAATTCCATTTTCATCCAAAGTAGATGCATATACAATTGCAGATCCATCCGCATGAGGTGCTGGATCTCCTGCAATCCACTCTACTTTTACCGAACCGTTAGCATCTGTAAATCCAGTTCCTGTAATCATTCCTGCAGTTGCCTGGAAATATACGGCAGTGTTCGGTTGCACAGGGTTCCCGGACGTGTCGCCCACCTGTACCGTTACTGTTCCAAGTTTTGTCCCTGTTTTCGGCCAATCGATATTCGATGAGACATCTGAGGTAATCGAAAAATGTGAAATAACTGGTGCACCACCAACAATCGTAAGCGTGGCTTGCGTCCGGATTGTGGACCCAATCGAGGCAATAATTTTTACCACTCCCGCTTTTGTCCCTGAATTTACCGACACTGAAACATATCCGGCAGTATCTGTTTGTGCCGAAGACACACTCAGA
The DNA here is from genome assembly GCA_963835935.1 of Ignavibacteriota bacterium. GTDB lineage: Bacteria > Bacteroidota > Ignavibacteria > UBA10030 > CAVZMI01 > CAWIHK01. The sequence goes on along the minus strand of CAWIHK010000001.1, from coordinate 581,318 downwards.
TATTCCCCTCCTTTGAGTGTATCTTGAAAAGAGAAAGAAACCGTCGCTCTATTTGAAATTGTCACAGGATTGCCTGATGAATCGATAACCTGGAAGACGAGTTTCGCAGATTCGTTTGAACCTGCACCACGCACACCCAGTTTTTGAGAACTAATCGATATAAGATTGATACTAGCCGCACCGGGGCTCCGCTGAGTTGTAATCTTTCCGAATTCGAATTTCAATGTATCCGTAACAGGTTGACCATTTACTCCAACCGTGCTTGCTGAAACACGCGTCGTGTCTCCTCCTTTGGGAGCTGGTTTACCTCCATACCAATTAGCTGTTGCTTTTCCACTTGCATCTAATTGCGCAACAGCATCGATAATACCTGCATTGGTACTGAAATAAATAGGCGTCCCTACTATCGCTGGATTTCCGAATTTATCACCAGCCTGAATAGTAATAGTACCAATTTGATTACTATTTGTTGAATCCCATACAAAGTTATTTGTTACATTGGATGAGACAGAAAAATGAGCCTGATCCGGTAATCCTCCTGCAATCGTTACGTATACCGGGGTTGCCTGAATTATTCGTGTTCCGATAACTATTTGTGCTACGACTTGAAGAACACCAGGTTTTGATCCTGAACCAACTGCCACATGAATTTGTCCTAAGCTATCTGGAGATGCAGTACTTGGATTAATAAATTCTCCACCATTCGGTCCGGCCTGTGTTGTAAAGGCCACAATTGCTGTTTGATTCGGACTTAAGGGTACTCCACTTGAATCGCGTACTTCGAATATTAATAGTGCCGACTCATTTCCACCCACTCCTTTTACGCTGATAACAGGATTCGGCCCAGAAACAAGTACGATGCTAGCCCGGCGGCCCTGATTGTTTCCGTGTTACATTGCCTGTATGTAAAACCAGATTCACTGGATCGGTTGGCATTACTCCCGGATAGAGAATAACTTTTATTGTATCACTCTCACCAACTCCCTCCTTATAAGCAAAGATAAGACCTTCTTCAACTTTATCATTAAAGCCGCCTGTCTTGATAGAATATCGTCCTGAGTCGTCTGTTGTAGTTACAACTCCTGGCGCCGACTGGCTAAAGAGAGCTACAGTTGCTCCAGGTATTGGTAATTTATAATCCGAACTGGTCACCTTTCCAAAAACCACAACCTCATCAGACTTTAAACTATTCCCGCTCTGAGTTGTCGGTTTTTGCTCACAGGCAAACATGATGAATAACAACGACAACAACAATATTTGAAGGAAACCTTTTTTATACATGGTTGTATCCTCTTGTTATTACATGTAGATACAAAAAATGAAATTCGATTTTTATTTTCATAAAGCGTCTCAAGGCCGATCTGGTCTGCGTTTCTTGAAGTCGTCTCTATATTCTTTTACTTTTTCTTGAACCGATTTTTCTTTCAATTCACTATTAACTCTGTCTTGAATGGAAGGAACTAGTTCGGCTTTTAGCAGTATAACAAGTTCTTGCCGGTGAGTTGATGTATTTTCATAACCGAAGAGATAACGAAGACCTAATACCCACCATGGCAGATCTTTCAATATTGGTATACCATCATGAGTAGTGGATTGTTCATCAATATATAAACCTCCTATAACTGTCTCTTCACCATTTAATAAAATAATATTTGATTGAGCATGTGTTTTATCGACTACTGGTGGGCTGATTGCAGTAAGAGAACTCCGTTGAACATCGATAAGTAAGTTAATAAAGTCTACTCCCACTTGATTTAGGACAACTGGTGTGACTTCGACAATTGTGCCGACACTGAAAAACTGAGTTGAGAGGTTTCCGGCAAAATCCCTTTGGTAGACGCCAAAATCTTGTCCGATCTGAATACGCCCACTCTTTCCGGAACGTACTGTAACTTCAGGGCGGGCAACGATATCTGCATATTTATTCTGTTCAAAATATTGCAGTAGCGAGTGAATCTCCACCGGTATTTTCGATGACACTGGTGAAAACGCTAACCCACCGAATTGATTACTCATCACCTTTTCACTCGAAACTGCAGCGCCAAAGTTTACATTATTGCCTCGAAGAATTTCCCAATCAATTCCATTTTCATTCAATTTTTGCACATCGACGTTATAAAACACACATGAGATAACCACCTCGCGTGAATGAATTGAAGCCGCTGTATCGGCTGCTGATCCAATAGCAGCCCCAGCGGAAACAATGCGTATATAATCCCCCCCTTCATCAATCCCCAAATTATTTGCGCGCAGAATCAATTCCAATGCCTCTCGCCAGTAAATACCCGTAACATCGACGTTTATCGGTGTCGTCCTTTTCTCAGGATCGATAATGATTTTTCCTTCGTACTTCTTGCTCACCTCCGACAGCACTGAGATCGCCTTATCGAATGTCATAGAGCGTGATATGGTTACTATCTCCTCGGGAGAAATGGCACCTTTTTTCATGCGTTGTAATTCAGAAGGTGTCTGACCACTTGACATACCGGAGATCAATATAAAAATAACACCAATAGTTAGAATTCTTTTCATTGGAACCTCATTTCGTTGTTGGTAATTCATGACGAACATTGAGTTCGACTTTCTCCGAAAAACCACCCTTGTTCAAGGTACATTCAACACGCCCTTGTTCGGGTAGAATTTTAGTTACATAGCCCAAATAAACTTCATCACCTTCCATTAAAATTCGTAGAGTGCCACTCTGGTCGACCACAAACGCCTTCCCCTGGATTACAGCTTTAAGATCAGACCGTTCTACCTCGACAAGGTTTTTTACGTTTGGTGGTAAATCTTCAACGATCGCAGGCAGGAAGGGATTTGCGGAAGCAGCAGGCGCGAATGTATCCCGTATACCAGTGGAGGCCGAAAGTTCAGGTATTGATGAAAAATACGCATCAAGAAGAAATTCATAGAGAACCGGATATTGTGGTTCTTCGTCAGATTTTGGTTTAATTACTTCTCCTTTTATCGATAGATTTCTAATTTTATAAAGACGTCTTCCATTTTCTACATACCAGATAAGTTTATAGACATTTTGAAAAGGTCCTTCCCCTTTAATACTATACGTCGAATAACCGTAATTTGTGCTCTTCTGAGTTCCAATGAACACTAAATCAATCTTTACATACCCGCTGAGATCGATTAAATGATTAATATAATTATACGTTTGAGGTGTGCTTTCATCCAGCGGGATATCTTTACTGCGCATGCTCCATTTTTTTTCAACATCAGAGAGTTGTGCTGTAACTAATGTAAACTCATTTAGAAGATTCGGCGTATTCTGCAACTTTGTATCCAACTGCGCCATCTTTTTTTCAATCGCTTTCTCATTTCGCGGTAGATAGTAGAAACTAAAAAATGCGAATAGAGTGAATACGATTAAACAAAACGCTCCTAATACAATCGTAGTTTTAATTACGTTGGACAAAGGAATTCTCCTTAATTGTGTGCCGGTTGATTAACGGGTTTAGGTGGAGGAATTTCTATTTCAAACTGGTAAACATCTTTGTCGCGAATTTTTGATGTTGTTACTTTCCTCAGTATGGCATCCGGAAATAAATTAGCAACACGTGGTACTCTGGCTCGATATACCGATATGCCATCGATTATCATCCCGGAAGTCGGAGTGGACTTAATATTTGTAAACCAAATCGAAGACAGATCTTCGAGTCCATTTGCGACACTCGTCAACATTTTCGACCAGCGATCAGCCCCCGGAACAATTGAATCGAAGACAGTCATTGATGCGGAGTACTTGCCTATTTGTGTCCGAAGGCTGTCCGTCGAAAACTGCAGGCGAATATTTTCTTCCAGTTGTCTCTGTTTTAACTGCAACATTTCTTTCTGTGAAACCTCGGCATTGAGTTGACCGGTTATTCGTTGGCCGAAATATACACCTATAATAATTAGAAGAAGAAACATTAAATAACCATGCCATCCAATACGCCATAATTTAAGTTTTTCGCGAATCGACGCTGGGAGTAAATCAAGCTTATATAAAAATTTATTTTTTGATTCGAGGGCGCTCCACGCAGTGGCAATAGGAACGACAAATTCTGAAAGATGAGAATCGAGATCGCCTTCAAAAAAGTAATTACGTGTATCTAAAGTCGGAATTTTTAATAACTCAACTTCAACATCCGCGAATTGAGGGCCGAGAATTGTACGTAAATCCAGATCATGGCACTTCCCTGTAAGAATGATTCTATCAATTTTTGGGAGAGCGAGATTATCTTGTTCAAGAAGGATTCGGCTATAAAGTGTATTTTGAAGCATCGGAGATTCATATCCTTCTCCGATGATCGGCCCAAAGTGCAGGAAATGATTGCCACGCATGAATATAATTCGACTAAATTCTACGCCGACATATGCTATGATACTGATTTCATCCTCTAGAAAATCGTAATTCATCTTCACGAGATTGATCAGAACAATATCGGAACTCATTATAGAATGAATCTTTGGAATTCTATTTCCAATAAACGATTTTATATCTTCAAAAATATTTACAAGTTGAAGTCCGTCTTCCCTAACGATAGAAAGAAGAGTCCCTTCTTCAGTTTCTATATAATTAACCGCCTCTTTATCCGGTTGAAAGCTTCTTGTTGATTGGAGATCATCCAGAATTCGCGCTTTGAGCCTATCGCCTTTTAAACCGCCCGTTGATTCCATAGTGTGATAAAAAATTGATGGTTCGGACACACTATAGGTGAGATAATACTTTGAAGGCGGATAATCGGTGAGAAGACTAAGAACAACCGAATTATTCGAGTCTACTCCACGGTCCTCAAGTTCATTGCTTGCAGCGGATACTGCACCTGTAACATGAAAAGCATCATCAGTTTCAGTCAGACTTCCGCCCGTAGCTTCGAGAACACTTTGCTCTTCCAATCTTCGAACAAGTGTTGCTTCTTTTAATTCGTGAAGATAAATAATGTTGTTCTGGCGGGAAAGGCACGCAAGCTTAATGTCCAACCCATCGACAAACAGCCCGAGCATCACCTCGCCTTTTCCTTTTAGAGAAACCATATGACGCCTTCCTTATTACGTATTATCATTCCGTTTTGTCAGAGACAGCGAGAAGCTGCTGCATTCGCCTCTTGTTATTTGCAAAGTTCATTGCATTCTCAAGGGATATTTTTCTCATCGTGTACAACCGGCGAAGATCCTGTTCCATCGTCATCATTCCCATCTCGCTCGATTCGGAAATCATCTGATAGACTTCACCTGTGTTGTTATTTTTTATTGCCGTTCGTACTGATGGAGTTGCAATTAATACTTCTTTTGCAAGTATACGCTTAGCATCAAGGCTTGGAATTAATTTCTGTGAAATTACACACCTAAGAACATCGGCAAGGCGATTTCGCACTCGTTCTTGTTCAACAGGCGGTACCTCACCTATGATTCTATCTATGCTTTCGACTGCAGAAGACGTGTGAAGTGTTGAAAATACTTTATGCCCACTATCCGTGATTTCAAGAGCCGTCATGATTGTTTCGGGGTCACGCATTTCACCGATGACAATGATATCAGGATCCTGGCGAAGCGCTTGAACAACTCCTTCGCGGAACGACATGACATCGCGGCCGACTTCCCGATGACGGATGATACATCGATCCGATTTATGCACATACTCAACCGGCGCACCGATAATGATAACATGCCCGTCAACCGAGTGGTTATTTGCATCGATGATGCTGTCGAGTGTCGAGCTTTTTCCAGAACCTGTAATACCGGTGATAAGCGTCAGGCCTTCTTTCGAATAAGCCAGGCTGAGAATTTTCATTACGTTTGCATGCAGTTCCAAACTTTTATACGGCCTGACTGCTGCATTGATAGCGCGCATGTTGAAAGATAAATGATCCAGATCAAAATAAGCGTCAGCACGGAAGCGCCGCATGATATTGCCATCCATAAGGAAATACGAAAAATCAAGATTGCGGTTCTCGTACAAAAACTGGCGCTGGCGCTCCATCAAAACGTTTTGAATCAATGAACTCACTTCTTCCGGAACAAATTTTCCAAGCGAAGGCTCTGGTTTCTTCAAGCCGAATGTTCTGTACCAGACATAACCCTGCGCTCCGAATCCCCCCATATCAATGTCGGATGCATTGGTTTGAAACATTCTTAATAAAAAACCATCGAGTAATCGTTTTAGAAGTGTTCGGTCTTCTTGAGATAATTGAGCTACTACATCACCAATTACCATTTGGCGTTCTACGCCAATGGCAGTTTCGGGAATCTGTGCAAGAACTTGTTGAAGTATTTCTCGGAATTGCTCCATTAATAAAATAAACTATAAATTTTCATTAATTCCAAATAGTTTCCGTTATTAATGATAAAATCATTCATACCACGATAGTATGTGAAATATTTCTAACCCCGGAGAAACCGGCGGCCTCATAGTTTGGAATCTGGGGTCATAGTCATAATCTTTGAGAAATCCAGTAGAAATATGGCCACCTGAGAATGTTCCGACAGGCCCACGATTAGCTTGGCAAATGCCTCCAATGAGATGAATATATCCGGAAGCTGGTACCGATCCGTAATCTTGTACCGTAAAGCTTCCTTGTCTTGCAAAAATCATCCCATCGATGTAAACGTCGGCACCATTATTTTTCGAGTTATCTGTAATATATACATTATTATCGGCCATTAATGAGAGAGCGTCTGTGCACGAACTATAGTTTGTTTCTGGATTAACGTGATAAGTAATATCATTGTCAATCCAAATATTCCCTGATGAAGGTACATATTGGCCATTATTTTTAGTAGTTGTAGATGTAGGATTGCCGCTTACTTCATTGGCAACAACCGAAACTTTACCATTTACCGATCCTTGAACATGGGCATCGCCTCCATCCACTATAAATATACCATTCGGAGCTAGCGATGAAATAGATGCAGTACCTGTATCGTTGCTTGAGGAGGAGCACTTATAGGTAACTGTCCCGTTGGAATTGAAAGTTAGGTAAACATTAACCGGCGTTGTAGTCGTTGTTGTAGTGTACCCTGTTATATGACCATGGTAATCATATATCGGTGTTTGTGTCGTTGTAGTTGTCGCTGCACGATAGAAAGAATTTGCCTGATCAAAAGTAACATCATACTGATTTGGCATATTTAATAATACTCCGGTTTGGTATCCACTAAAGAATGTAGGATTTGAACCAGATTGTTTATTTAAAATACCGCCTATAGTCACATTACCCCAGAAATAAGGATTCCCATCAACGTACAGGTCTCCATTTGTGTGAATCATACCATACGTATGACTATTAGGATTGAAACCGAGAGTGTCTCCGGTAATATACCAAACGTCTTGTCCATCATATTGCTCAGATTTTGTAAACCATTGAAAGTCGGTAAAAGAAAGTTGTGTCATCACTACCACTGAAGAATCGACAACGGTAGTAGTATCACGGCCCTTGCCTGCGTTAAAGATAGGCGTTGAAATTGACACTCTTGACGTAAAGACAATGGTATCCTGACTTGTTCTGTTTGCTGTAACAGTTAGGCGAGCAGTTGAAGTAGTATCTTTAAATGCTGGAGGTCCGTCATACAATGTTGTTTTACCGCTACTCAACTTGATTAATTGATGTTGACATTGCAGTTTTTCGGCCCATGCCAGTGCAACATTTATTCCGCTGGATTTCAACGAAAAACTTTCTACTGAATTATAATATTGAGCATAATTCGTTACGGCAGTTTCACTACGCCGGGTTATATCCAGGCCTACAAGCCCGATTGTAATCGAGAGGCCTATTACCAAGTAAATTGCATATTGTCCCATTTTAAACCTCGCAAATTATCTTCTTAAAAAATTTCTCGCAACAACTTTATTCTGATGCCAATATGTTGTCGTTTCTCTATAAAGTGAATCCAGTGAAACACCTTTAGGTTGATATACATAACGACTTTGAAGTTCCAATGAAATTTCTATAGTAACAAGATTAGTAATATCAGTTTTCGACAATGGTGTATGAAGAGCTACTCCATTGCTGTCCAAATAATTTAAATAGAAACGTGTTATACCTACGCTCATAATATCATCAGGTTGTCCTTGTACTCTTCTTATCAAGACATAGTCAAACGGATTCGGACTGGACACATCAGGGGGCCCTAAAAGATATTCATGCGTTATTGTATCAACCCCATTTTCACAATTCCTATAGATAAGATCAGTATTATCAGCCGTTGTAATTTTACTAGTCATCGGAATCACACCATAAGTTGTGTCAACATGCATCCTATAACCAATCTTTCGAAAATCCGATTCGATAACTGCAACAACAGCCGCTAATTGTTCCTGTACACTTAATTCTTCTGCGAAAAAATATTGCTGGTACATACCTGTATCGTTAGTTCTTAATACCATCAGCATAATCATACCTGCAATAAATGTCGAACCCACAATATCTATAATGGCAGCCATAATTAATCACCTCCATTTGTAAAAACCAACTAATTGCGACATATACGCTGTGTCCGCTTTTGATCCTTGATCAATTAATTGTGCTGGCCATACCCACACATCCACTCTTTTGACCCAAGAGCGATATGGGCTGTTTGTATCAATGGGTGCGTGTGTAAAAGGAGCACCCGAATCAACATAGCATACTCTTGTTCTTGTTCTATAAATATCTTGATGACCATTGCCCGTCATCACAGTTTCCATGTCTTCATAACCATTGAAGTCATCCATGTCGTTAAACGTGAGTATTTTAGTTCTGTCTTCACCTGCATCAACTCCTATTTTTGAAAATTGTGCGGCTGTCGTACAAGCTACGCCTTTAGCTGTTGCCTGATCAAAATATTTTCTCGCGACGCGTTCAATCCGTCCTTGTGCAACAGAACTCGCCACCAAGCCTTGTTTCGTCTGAACGATCGTCATCATACTCGATATATAATTTCTATTCGAAGTTAATACGACCATGGAAAGAAGAAACATCGCGCATGTTGTTAATAACATTTGACCTGTTCCCATTTTTTCCCCTCTCTCTACTCTTCAGTAGTTGTTGCTAATACTTCTTCTATTGTTGTTACACCTTCAATTACTCGTTCCATACCGGCGCGGCGAAGTGTCCATAATCCTTGCACTGTTGCCTGCTGGCGAATTGATTCCTCGTCGACTTCATCACCGGACCGGAGAATAATATTACGAATTTCTTTTGTGAAATAAAGTGCTTCATGAATTGCACAACGGCCTTTCCAGCCGCTATTGCATTTTTCGCATCCAACAGGTTCGTGAAGATTGGCTCTTTGTATCATTTCATCATCGAAGCCAACCTTCCGAAACGGCTCCCAATCGATTGTATCACGCTCGATAGGCCGTTTGCAAATGGGACAGAGAGTCCTAACTAAACGTTGAGCGACAATAATGTTTATTGCATAAGCAATTAGGAATGGTTCCACTCCCATCTTATAAAGACGTGCAACTGCACTTGGAGCATCATTTGTATGCAGTGTGGAGAATGTCAAGTGGCCTGTATTTGCAAGTTTGATTGCTGTTTCAGCTGTAATTCTATCGCGCATTTCACCGACAAGAACGATATCAGGATCGTGACGCAGAATTCCCCGTATTGCCAATTCAAAATCCATTTTTGGACCTATTTTCAACTGACGCGCTCCCTTTATGATATACTCTACGGGATCTTCCACGGTCAATACGTTTACAGTTGGGTCAATGACCTGGTACAACGCCGCTATCAAGGTGGTCGACTTTCCGCTACCAGTCGGCCCGGTGAGAATTATCATACCTTGCGGTTGATTGATGGCTTTATAAAAACCCGCTCTCGCCGGTCCCTGCAAACCAAGTTTTTCAAGATCGGTTATAACTTTTCTATCATCGAGAACACGGATGACAACGCTTTCGTATTTATGTCTGAACTCAGTCGAGACAATAGGCACTATGGAAACACGAAAACGTATTGGATGTCCATCGATCACCCGCTGGATAAATCCGTCCTGAGACATCTCCCTTTCGAATCTATCGACATTTCTTGTTCGATCTTTAATGACGGCCATCACAGCTTCTGGAATTGTGTTTTCCTGCACATGCCATAATTTTAAATTTCCGTCGACCCGGAACATGAATTCTGTTCTGTTGCCTTCCTTGGCAACAATATGGACATCGCTTACTCCCTGTCGAACGCCTTCAACTAAACACCCTTCGATAAGGTTAACAAGCGCACTCTTTGTAATTTCTGCCTGAAGAATATCCTCATCTACACCCTCCTCATCCTTATTCGAAGCCTCAATTCCGATTTGGTTGTCTTCGAGTAATTTTAAGAATTCATTTTGTTGAGGGACGACTTGTTCTAGGAGATTCTGTATATCTTTAAGCCGGCAATAAGTAACTTCATACTTCTTCACGCCGAAGTTGCGAACGATGACTGGAATATTCCGATCAGTTGGATCGGCTGCAATTATAAGTAATTTATCTGTATGTTTTTCATCGAATTTTAAGGGAACCATTTTCGTTTGAACAAGAAGATCCCGGATATTTTCCGGAAGAGCATCGATCAATCGTTTAATTTGAGCAATCCGGTCTTTATCGATATTTTCGTCTGAGAGGTAGATTTCACGGAAGGCATATAGACTCGCAACTTCACGAAATACAGCATCGTGATCTGCCCCAAAATCATTAACGAGTATTTGTCCTAGATTCCTCCGATTTTTTTTATCTTCAGAATCTTTTACCCGTAAAGATTTTTCAAGGGTTTCATAATCGATCACACCCTTCTTTAACAAAGTGTATCCTATTTTATCGGTAATATCTATATCAGCCATAACATTTCATCCCAAGAAAGGGATGTATTGATGGAAAAATGCTGAAGACATCCCTCGTGGTTTCGGTCTCACTGTAGCAGTCTCCGAGGAAACAATTGTAAGTGCAATCAACGCAAACATAATAAATAGTGAAATCATTAATTGAATGACATCGATTACAGTTTTCAGTCTATAGGATGTATCCTTTTCATAATAATCTGCCAACTGTAGGGCGGTCTGTTTTACAGTACCGGTTTCAGCTCCGGAGTGAAACCGAGAAATCGCTGTTTTCGTAAAAACGCCGCTGGCTTCAAATGCTTCTGTGATAGACGATCCTTTCTCTACCATCATAGGAATTGCAATATTTTTAATTTGAGTCTCCATGAATTTGTTGCCGCAGGCCTCTGCCGCCATTTTAATTACATCGATGTTCTCTCCTGAACCGCTATATAACGCATAAAAAACCCGGCAAAAAATTTCGATACTTTGTTTATGGATAAGAGAACCGACTACCGGGATAACCATAAGATAATGATCGAGCATTAACCTTCCCTTATCGGTACTAATTACACGGAAAAAAATAATGATGGGAGCGATAAAAACCACCAATATAAGAATAATGTTCTGTGTAATAAAATGGCTCATCTTCAGAGTCGCCCGCGTCATGGGCGGAAGTTCAACCTTGAATTTCTCAAATAACTCTGCCGTAGCTGGAAAGACATAACCGACATAGAACAGTATAGCAAAAAACATAACAATCAATGTGATGACGGGCATAATAAGAGCACTTCGAAGATTTTTTTTAAACTCCATTTGACGTTCAAGAAACTTTGCGGCACTGTCGTAGATTTCGGCCATATTACCGCTCTTCGAAGCTAAACCGAGCATGTTCGCCGTAAATTTCCCTAGTATTCCTTCATATCGCCGAAATACCATCTCGCTATCGCGACCTTGTTTCAGTTCCTGATTAATATCGCGGATAGTATCACGTAAGGTTTTATTATTAATGTCATTGATCAATAACGACATGATTTCGTTGAAAGGGAGCCTTTGCCTCATTAGGTCGGCACTAATTCGAACAAAGGATATTACATCTGTTTGAGGCGGTTTAGGATTAAATTCGAGAAGTTTTTTGGAAACATTGACAACCGTGTAGCCCATATTTTGAAGAGCATCACGGACTTCATCTTTTGAAAATGCCTTTTGTTCTCCAGCTATTAATTTTTCATCCCCACGACGAACTTTATATAAGAAGGTTGCTCTTGTATTAACCCGCGAAAGTTTGAACTTTCGCTCGCGTGAAAGATCAAGAGCTTTCTTTTTCGCACTCTTATAATTATCCGCTGTAATAATGCCAGTTATTATTTTTCCACTGGTAGTTAATCCTTCTATTCTGAATTCCGGCATAATTTAGAACTCCGTCATCCCAATGTTTTTTAAAAATTATCATAAATAAACATCAATGTCAAGTTCATTAATTTGATTTGCTTACACCGATAATAACAATAATAAATGAAAAAGAGGTTGGGCGTGCTCGGCCAACCTCTTTTTCATTATACACCCTTTTTACTAACTACTTACTTCAATTATAACCTGGAGTCTTATCTACTCCCATACTATCAGCCGCTACTGCCATTGAGACTGTCGTAAAATTCGTCTCATCAATCCCTATTTCGTTTCCTGTAGCCGTTATGGTGACGCCAGTAGCACTCGGTCCCACACTTATTACGTATTTACCGCTCTCATTCTCTGCATCTTCGTCGGCAATCTTAAAGCCTACGAATGATCTCCCACCGCCACCCATGGAAATTGGAGTATGGTAGTAATGTTGAGCAAGGGCGCCAATATGAACCAGATAATTCGTCAGAGATTCCCTATTCTGATCAGCTGAATTTGATTGGACTAGCGTCAACCCTACTGCAATGGCGATGCCGACAATCAATATCCCCAATACTATTAATAACAGCTGTTGCTGTCCCATATGAGCTTCTAAAAAATATGATTACGAATTAATGAACCACGACTACTGGTGGATTAGTCGTATTATTACCATTAACATCCATCGTAACTGTGTATGTAGCTTGTACCCTATTATTGTTGGCGTCGGTTTCCACGCCAATGCCTGTAAATACTATTTGCTGTGCCGCTACAACTGCAGTGACTGTACCATTTTCATTCACCTGGCCCGCATTGGGGAATGGGAAACCTGTGAAAGTACGTCCACCACCACCCATCGAAAGTGGTTTTCTCCAATATGCTTGTGCCTGAGCTGCATACACGCCCATATCGTTAATGATGGCATCACGGTTTGAAGATTCTGCATTTGTTCTGAAAAGTTGAATTCCCACCGCGACCGCGATACCGACGATAACGACTCCAAGGATAAGGAGTAATAATTGTTGTTGTCCCATATTGCTAACCTCCTAACTAAATATTAAATATGTGATAGTGAATTGAATGAATTCTTTATTAACATCTTTCTTCCAATATTTTAAAACCATCTCTTAAATTATCAACTAATGTGCCATAATTGAAAAATAACCAAAATTGCTCGCTATCTTTAGAAAAACGAAAAGATTCAATTTAAATCGGTAATAATTACCTGAAGGTGCGGTCATCTTGACTTGTACTTTTGTAAAAAAATCGTGGGCCCTGTAGGGCTCGAACCTACGACCCGCAGATTATGAGTCTGCTGCTCTAACCAACTGAGCTAAGGGCCCGATCCTTCTATTGAAAAAACCATGAAACTTGATTGAAATTTTAAGATAATGAATGAGGTATTTAAAGTCAAGATATTCCTTGACTTAGTCGGAAGAAATCGATACATTTAATTTAATTGTGTCAGTTATAAATACATGTGAGAGGTTAGATATGGCACGCACAAAGTCGTTGCCACACCATTGCGGATATTGTGATAGACACGTAAAAATGGAATTTATCGGAACGGTAGAAGGATCCACTACGAAAGCTTGGTACCGTTGTCCTAAATGCCGCCATGCAATGTTGCTCAATCTGGAGGAACTCCAAAAAGAAGCTGAACAAAAAGCTCTTCCAATCGATCCAAATGTTTGTATCGCCTATACACCGATGCGGTTATACACTGTCGGTGATGCAATTTTTCATGCCGAATTAAATGATGTCGGTAAAGTGACAAAGAAAGTACGCACGTCCAGCGGTAGTCAGGCAATTATTGTGGCGTTTGAAAAAATTGGAGAACGTCGGCTTATCGAAAATTTAATTCCTGAACAGGATGAGATCAAGACAAGTACAGAGTTGTAATCATAAATTTTCCCTTTTTAAGAACCACAAGAGGAGGTGATATTGTTGGTCGGCATTGTTGTCCAGGAAAATGAACCGATTGATCGCGCCATCAAGCGTTTTAAAAAGAAGTATGAACGGTCGGGAATTTTAAAAGAATTCAAGAAACGGACATATTTCACAAAACCTTCCGTCAAAAAACGGATGAAAAAAGTGAAAGCCATCCGTCGGTCACAACGATTGATTACTGAACAACAGTAAATCGAATCACCTCCCAAACAGTGGGAGATTTTGCGTCAATTATAAAATAAATAAGGGCTGTGATAACTCACAGCCCTTATATTTTTGTAACCCATAAAAATCTTATCTCAATTTCCCCGAAAAAATCCTTTGTCGCTATTATCTAATCAAGCGGTTCGTTCCCGATCCCACGCTTCCTCATCAACCTTTCAATTTCTTGTACTGATTTTGGCACGCTTGAACTTAATATCTCAACGCCATCCTTAGTAATTAAAATCATATCTTTAATACAGACATCAATGTCAAAATATTTTGGATCGACTCCGTCTGCACCTTTTGGAATCGAAATTCCCGCTTCAATGGCCACTACCATTCCCGTTTCGTATTTTTTGGATGATGGTTCAATATCATGAACCCATAAACCTACAGTCTGACACGTTCCATTCGATGTAAAACGTTTATACGCACCCGCAATATACAATGAATCAACATCGCCGTGTAGAATACCGAGCTGAACAAGTCCGCGATTAATTGTTTTCATCATGTCTGGTTCGTAACCACAATATCTTAAACCAGGCCTGACGGCTTTAATTGCCTCTTCCTGTGCTTGCAGCGCCAACTCGTAAATTTCTCGCTGTGCATCCGTGAATCGTCCATTTGAAGGATACGTTCTAGTAATATCGGATGCATAATTACAATATTCAGCACCTGCTTCAACGATCAAAAGGTCGCCATCTTCGAGAATGTGTTTGTTGTCAACCGGAGTTGAGATAAGAGAATTCTTACCAACGTTAATGCGTGTAGGAAATGCAGGCGATGATGATCCTTGTTTTGCAAAAACATATTCCAGAACCGCCTGGATTTCATATCCATACATTCCGGGTTCCGCACTCATCATAGCCTGCATGTGCGCACGGGAAGAAATTTCAGTTGAATGTCGTATCAGCGTTATCTCTTCTGAGGACTTGACAACTCTCATCGCTGATACGAGCGGTGTCGGTTCTTTGAGCTGAACCGAGCGACAAATTGATCGAAGATTCTCTCTAATAGGTTCCAATGTTTTTGCAATCTCACCTGAAAAATCCTCAGGGAATGCAGGTAAGTACAACGCTTGTACTTGCTTCAAAATAAGCGAAATTGTTTTATAAAAATTCTTAGATGACATCAAGACCTGAACACTTGATGTGTTTTGATCTGTGTCGCTTGCTTCGTGAAAAAGAATTTCTCGCGTCACCTGAGTAACAGAATCTCTCTCGCTTTGAACACGATATCCGGAAGGAATGAGGACAAGAATGACATTTGGTTCATCGATACCAGTAAGATAATAGAGATTATCGTCCTGTCGATATTTATAATTTATATCATTGTTGCGGTTGTGTTCCGGATTGCTATAGAATATTGCGACGGATCCGGCTCCGAGTTCCTGCATTAATCGTTCACGACGCTCTTTATAAACAGAAATCGGTATCGATAAATCCTCAACTTTTGTAGTCGTACCAGCTTGTACTTCCGTAATGGCTATAATCAAGCAGAACCATCGTATCAGACTCCTCACCATGCGAGCAAGTTCCTCCTTTTTCAATCGTGGCCTTGAAGAGATGCCGGCTGAAATCATCACAACCGGCATTCGTCATCATTCTATTTTATTTTGATTCAGTAGTGTTATTCGGCTCTGCAGCTTCACTGCCATCTTCTTTTGCTTTAACTTGCTGAACCTCAACGCGAATTTCCTGCGCTTTGCGTTTTAATTCGTTCATTGCTTTGCGGACTCTTGTACCTGCGGATTTATTTCCCTTAACGAAGAATTTTTCAAAGTCCTTTTCAAAGCTCTGCACCAACGCAAGTAATTCCTGATAGCGATTCATGCACTTCTCCTTTTTTGTGTTATTAATGAAAATTTATTTTTACGATTATCTTGTTTTCTGTTGTATCAATATAATAGAAATGAAGAATTCTTCAAGGAGAATTATCAAATTATTTATTCTTAATCATAAAAAGCAATCCCAGCGCTCCAAGAACAGATGTTGTTATGAGATTTAAATTTGTAAATACATTTTTGGTATTTACTAGAATGAGCAACGGTTGAGAATCGACAAGCGGAATCCCGCAAAGAAAATTCTGGAGATACGCAATCCACACTAACGAGAACATTGACACGTAAAGAGAACCTGATCTGGCAAATACCATACATTGATACAATCCGAGAGGTACCAATACCAAGAATTGCGTGAAGTTCCGAACTACTGAAAAATCTTTGGAACCAAACCCGATCAAACAAAAACCAATACTAGAAATGAACCACAGGACTGAAGAACCCAGCGCGCCGGATACGGATATTCTTTTTGCCGATAAAAAAAGCACGCCAGCATGCTTCAATACCGACAATAGAAAAAAACCATAGAATAAAATTGAGCGGTGCATCGACAGCCAAGGCCAATAACTTTGTTTCGGGATTTAAGAGATCAGAGAACGTGATGTATTTTAAAAAATAAAGAATTAAATAACAGCCGCCGAGAATAATAATGGGTAAAACGAAAGCCGTCAACCACCAACGAAACAAACCGGTAGTTATAAATAATTGTTTTAAGGAAATTGTTTCTTTTGCGAAAAGAACAATGAGCGGAAGAAGAAAGAGAGGAATCAAATGCAAACCGAGAAAACGAAAATGGAAAGATTGATGGTGAACAGCCCAGAGATATTCCAATCCCCATGAAAGAAGTATAATTATTCCGATCCAAAAGAATTTTCTTTTCACCATTCTACTCTACCACCTAAAAATCAACCACATAAAACGTTGCCGCCATTTACATTCAGGATTTCACCTGTTATGTTCGCCGCCAAATCGGAAGCGAGAAAAAGAATCGGGCCGGCAATTTCTTCCGGCCCAGGCACGTAACCAAGCGGAAATGATTTTAAAAGTTCACGCATGTATTTTTTGTCGTGCAACGACTTACGACTCATATCGGTAATCACCCATCCCGGAGCCACACAATTTACATTGATGTGATATTTCCCAAGTTCCGCGGCAAGCGATTTTGTGAAAGCAATAACGCCTCCTTTTGATGCGGCATAATGCGAATGTTCGGCTTCACCTCGCTGCCCGGCCGTGCTCGATATATTTATTATCTTTCCATTTTTTTGTTTCATCATGATTGGCACAACGGAGTTGCACATTGCGAACGTTCCCGTGAGATTGATATCGATTGTTTCTCGCCAGGTCTTTTCACTCATTGAGCCGATTTTCCCGTATGTCCAAATTCCCGCGCTGTTCACCAGAATATCGATCCTTTCGAAATCGCGCATTACAATATCGACAGTTTTTTTCGCATCCTCGAACTTTCCCACATCGCCTCGTATTGCAATGGCATTTCTGCCCGAACGAATTATTTCATCAACAACTTTTTCTGCGCTTCTCGAGTCCCGTTGATACATGATTGCCACATCTGCACCTGCAGCCGCGAAGAAACGAGCCGTCTCCGCCCCGATGCCCCGTGAACCACCGGTAATGAGTGCAGCTTTTCCCATGAGACTTATCATTTTTTTCTTTCAAAATAGAATTCGTTTTGTGTTGTGATTGTAATTTATAAAAAAATGGCTGATAAAAAAAGACAAAAAAAACCTTGACTCCCGACGCACGTTTATCTATATTTATTTAGATTAAATCTAAATAAGGATTCTCGATCATGGAAACGTTAACGGCACGCGATAATTTTACACAATATCTCCGAAATGGAAATTTTCGTTTTACATCGGAACGTTTTGTCGTCTTCGACAGCGTCATGGAAAGCACCGGCCATTTCGATGCTGACGAGCTCTTCCTCCGCCTCCGAACTCACGGCCATAAAATTTCCCGTGCAACTGTTTATAATACACTGGATCTGCTCGCAAGCTGCGGGCTTGTTGCAAAGCATACGTTCGGTGAAAACATAGCTCGATATGAAAAAACGCATGGACGTCCTCATCACGCGCATCTCATCTGCATGGAATGCGGAACGATTATTGAATTCGTTCACTCCAAAATCATAAGAGCCGAGCAGGATATTTGCCGCGAAAATAATTTTCATGCACATTCATCCTCGTTTCAAATCTACGGTTTGTGCGAGAAATGCCAGAGGAAACATCGATGACAGACCGGAAACCAAAAAGCGTTCCACTCACGCAGATCCGCAAAGGCAACACTGCAACGATCATCGCACTTCCTCATGGATCGATGAAATCACAATTAATACGGCTCGGTGTTTTTGAGGGTCAGCACATTAAATGTATCCATCGGCTTCCCGGCGGTACGATGGTGATTGAACGAAACCGGCAAGAGATTGCAATCGGAAGAAAGTTAGCCCAGCAAGTTCATGTAGTTGAAACTGACAATTGATAGAAAAGTAAAAATAAATTGATGGATATTCATTTCGATTCTCACAAACATTTTGACGCACTCGATGTAAAAACAAAATTGCCGACTATCGTCTTAGCCGGAAATCCGAATGTCGGAAAATCAGTCTTCTTTAATTTTCTGAGCGGGATGTACGTCGACGTGTCGAATTATCCCGGAACCACGATCGAATTAACGACCGGACACGTCTCAATCTCTGATAAAAAATATCTAGTAATAGACACGCCGGGTGTCTACGGCGTATCGTCTTTCAATGATGAAGAAACGGCGGCGCGCGATGTGATTCTCGATGCAGATATTATTTTGAATATCGTCGATGGCGTCCACCTCGAACGCGACCTGTTTCTCACCCAGCAATTGATCGATATGGGAAAACCGATTGTTGTGGCCATCAATTTCATGGATGAAGTTCGAAAAAATAATCTTACAATCGATATAAATCGTTTATCGTCATTTCTCGGTGTTCCGGTTATCGGAACAACGGCTGTATCAAAAGAGGGCTTCGAACAACTTCTTCACCTTTTGCCTCAAGCACGCGCCGGTGTCCCGGATGATAAATTACATCATGAACTGCATACGATGCTCCCGCTGGTCGGTTCGCAAGCTGAAGCATTGATGATTCTTGAGGGGGATGAAATCATCGCGCACCGTCATGGTATTAAACCGGGAACATTACGTGATACGATATATATCCATCGGCGAAATCGTGTGAATGAAATATTCAGTGATATTGTCTCTGAGAAAGAATCGAGACATCGAATCGCTCACACGCTCGGACGATTGGCTGTCGGTACATGGACCGGCATTCCCCTACTGCTTATTATTCTCTCTCTGCTTTATCTTTTCATCGGCGATTTTGTTGCGCAGAAGTTTGTCAGCTTTTCGGAAAATCAATTGGGACACAAACTTTTCGAACATCAAGTGAAAACTTTTGTCGCTCGCTATTCAAACACAGCTATCAGTGCAGAAATCAATGATCCAGATAAAAATGATCACTCAGTAAGAACTTTCACTTTTCCATCCGGTACAACGAACGACCCGTTTACTTATAAACAGTTTCAGGAATTTACCTCCGGCCATGATGCCAACATCACATTTATTTTTAACAATTGGTTTCCGGTGATGTTGTTTGGAGAATTCGGTATTATCACAATGACCATCACGTACCTCATTTTTTTGTTGCTGCCATTGGTGATGGCATTTTATTTTTCACTTTCATTATTGGAAGATAGCGGATATCTTCCCCGTCTCGCGGCACTGATGGACCGGTCTCTCAATGCGATAGGTTTGAACGGACGCGCAATCATTCCGATCATTCTCGGTTTTGGCTGCGTGACGATGGCGACAATTACGACCCGTCTTCTCGGCAGCGAACGAGAAAAAACAATCGCTACCACAATTCTTCAACTTGCCATTCCGTGCTCGGCACAACTTGCGGTGATCGCAGCGTTATTAACAGGCGCGGGATTGTACGCTACAATTTTATACACGGCAATTATTTTTGCATGTCTTGCAATCGCCGGAACGCTATTGAGCAAATTTATACCTGGAGAAACAACTCCGCTCTTGATCGATCTTCCGCCAATGAGGTTGCCTCGTCTCGACAATGTGCTCCGTAAAACAGGAATTCGTAGTTATTATTTTATGAAAGAGGCAACACCTTGGTTCTTTCTTGGCGCTCTTGCCGTCGGGCTCATGAAAGTCACAGGCCTTCTAGATGTGTGGTCAACTGCTTTAACGCCATTCACAGTCCATTGGCTTCGACTGCCCAAAGAAACCGCCACAGTATTTGTGATGGGATTAGTCCGGCGTGATTTTGGCGCAGCCGGAATGTACTCTATGCACCTTTCACCGCCGCAAATTGTAGTTGCACTTGTAACGATAACACTTTTTGTCCCCTGCATTGCTTCATTAATGGTGATGATAAAGGAACGTGGAATCCGTCAAGCTATGACAGTTTGGATTGGCACATGGATTTTGGCATTTGGAATCGGCGGCGCCGTTTCCTTTTTCATCATTTAAAATTAGAATAATTCGATCATGAAAACACTCGAACAACAACTTCAGTCTGAAAACCGGATGTGCCCGCAGTGTTTTTATATCCTGACAGATCCGTTCAGCGAACAATGTCCACGCTGTAACACGCATGTCCCTCGTTTGGAAGTTCAATGCTCAAAATGCATTCATCATTTTGGATGCCCAATCGCTCTTCAATTAAAAAAACTGAGCTAAAGAGTTCTCATTAAAAAAAAGTCCATTGTGTTCCGTACAGATAGCAAAATAACCAATTTGAACTTTGTGGTCTAATCAAACTTCCATTTATGATCTAAATTATTTTTCCTTGTTCAAACCATCAATTTTAATTTAATAAAAACGAAACCTTTCGAATTCCATTTCCCGGGTGACGTTGCCGATGAAGAGGTCTGGTCGCAAAAAAATAACATGATTTTGTCAGATTAAGTCATTATAATAATAGATATTTTAGAATTGTAATTAACATTCGAGCTACATTAAAACCGAAAGGCATAGAGGATGTTCCATTGTATTTTGAGACGAATTCTATTAATGACGATTATTTTTCTCGCATGTTTAATGAACGGATGGGCACAATCAGAGCAACATCAGGACACATCAAAAATCAATTACGGCCGTCTTGCGCTTGTTGGCGGTATAACATCGTGTTTCGTGATCGGCAATCATATTTATCAGCGTGAAGCTTGGTGGCAGGGAAACAGAGCGCCTTTCCATTTTGAGAATGACTGGGATTATGCCGTCAACTTCGATAAATGGGGACACTTGTATGCAACGGGTCTTTACTGCAAATGTTTTACAGGTTGCCTGGAATGGAGTGGACTCGAAGAGCGTCCGGCAAAAATCTATGGATCTTTTTTTGGATTAGCATACGAGCTCTATGTAGAACTCGAAGACGGTTATCATTCCAATTGGGGTTTCAGCCCGGGGGATGCAATCTCAGATATTACCGGCGCGACATATCCAATTCTCCAATCAACATTTCCGGTGCTTAAGAATTTTAACTTTAAATGGAGTTACATCCCGAGCAAGCAATATCTTGATAGTGTAAAAACCGGCCAAGCGAGAACATTCGTTGACGACTATGAGGGAATGATCAACTGGGTTGCAATTGATCCGCATTTCATGATGGGAGAAGAATTGCGAAAGACAATTCCTTCGTGGCTCGGATTGGCTGTTGGTTTTGCCGCGCGCGATCTGGATCAATTGAATAACCGCCAGGAAATTTATTACATCTCACTCGATTACAATTTTTCTAAAATAGAAACATCAAGTGATTTTTTAAAAGGCGTGTTCTGGGTATTGGACAATTTTCATTTGCCGGCTCCTGGAATTTCGATCGACAATAAAAAAGTGAAAGTGGGGTTATTCTTCTGATGAAAAATATATTCCAATTCTTGCTGATTGCCGTACTCTCTGCCTTGATAAATTTTACAGGACATGCCCAGACTGATTCTGCATTGTCGAGCCTTCCCGGTTATAAAGGCATCGTCTATTCAATCGGATATTGGCCACAGCATTCTTCACTCGCCGGTTCATCTGCACCTCCGGGAACTTGCGTCTCTGTCGGATTCGGTTACATGGTTAACAATCACATTCTCGCGTCAATGAAAATTCACACCGGCAGTGAAACAATACCGGTTGCTGAATTTCACCCCGTGTCTGGACGAGGATTACTCGGTGGCGCCGGACTTGACCTATCGTACACATTTGATCCGATTTTAAAAATCGCGCCTTTTGTAACTGCAGGATTCGATGCATATACCATCATGAAAGGCAGTTCAGGTTATCAAGCAAATGGTCCACGCGGCACCGTAGGCGGACGATTCTTATTCGCTAACAATTTCTCGCTGGATGCCGGGATCACAATAAACCATCTTCGGTTCTACGATACATGGAGCTCCGTACCAATCCCTGCCGGGTTCGAAGAATTTAGTTCTACTTACATCGGATTCACACTCACGATAACATTTTATTCAAATATGAGTTTGTGAGGATTAGAAGTCGGCATGTTGTAATTTTCTCTTAAAGTTGAGTCGGTTTCGATGGGGGAAAACTTATTACCCCAAAGAAGTGTTCGGCTTATATGGTTACAAAGCAGCAAGTCTTGGCGGCACTGTGCCAATGCTTCGATCCTGAAATACAAGTTGATGTAGTCAGCCTTGGTTTGATTTATGGATTAGTAATTCATGAGAACTGGATCAGTGTGACGATGACCCTAACAGACCGATGGTGCCCGACTTCGTCGTGGATCGAGCAAAACATTAGAACACGACTATTGGAAATTCCTGATGTGCTCGACACTGCAATTCATTTCGTCTGGGAACCGGCATGGAACCCGACAATGATGACGAAAGAAGTCGACAAAAATATCCAATGGATTTCTTCCGTGGAAAAAATAATGTTAGCTGAGAATAGATATTTAGTGAAGTAAATTTTTTAACAATCTCTTCCCAAAAAATAAATTAGGTTTTCCGAAAAATAATTCTAAATTATGTTCTTCATTCATTTAAAAAACTTGATTTTAATTTTGATTGATGAGGTTACGACATGCGGCCAGCACAACATGGTGATACAGTAACGATACACTATACCGGCTCTTTGACGAATGGATCGGTTTTCGATTCTTCCGTTGGCGATAAACCTTTTTCATTCATACTTGGGAAGGAACCGGTGATTCCGGGATTTGAAAAAAGTGTGACCGGAATGTCGATGGGTGAAAAAAAGACTGTTGTAATTCCTGCCGGCGACGCTTATGGACCTCACATGGCTGAGATGATGGTGACCATCGAGCGCAGTACATTTCCACAAGAAATTACACCGGAAGTAGGCCTTCAACTTGAGATGCAAAATCCGGAAGGGACAACAATTCCTGTTTGCATCTCCGCACTCACCGACACGACAATTACACTGGATGCAAATCATCCGTTGGCTGGGGAAGATTTAAAATTTGAGATCGAGCTTATTGACATTAAACCCGCCAGCTTAATTATCCAGGCTTAATTGCGGCTGAGTATTCTTTTTTTAAATGGGGTTGTTATAAAAAGCTCGTTTGCTTCCTTTAACAACCCCTATTTTTGTGAAAGAATAATATGAACAGTTCTTTACCTATATATTATCCAAATGTCAAATAATTGTTAATCATTAAAGGAATATCCAATAAAAAGTGACTCGTACTGTATATGACGGATCGAGATTGCCTGTCGGAGATCCCTTTTCGAAAGTTTCATATTGAATATTCGGTATAATCGAGATGTTTGGATCCGGTTTAAATGCCAATCCGAAGATGTAATAATTTCTGGAATCAAATTTCACGTCGGAGTTTGTATTCGGGTCAAAATAGTCATAGCGGGCAGTTAAAATCAGATCTGGCTGTATATTGACCATACCATAAACTGAAAGCCCCATTGCGTTACGGGTTTGAATATGGAGTGAATAGTGGGAATCAAGATAAAAACTGTTTGCTTCCTTTTGTAGAAAACTTTCTACTCCTACGCTGTAAGATTCTTTCTCTGAATAACCAACAACACCTTGGATCACCATGATATTATTATCCAAGGTTCTAGCTGGTGTTGTGGTGCTTGTCGGGTCATTGATTTCTGGCCGGGTTGAATAATCTGCGTAAACGCCAATGGAGAGATTTGTGATCGGGTTGGCATTAATTTGGCCATAGAAGCGTTTGAACTTCGATGATGCAGGCGCATTGTTCGAATTATCGCCAATCATCAGCCAGTACGTGTACGTTCCTGATTCTTCAAGTTTTCCTTTCAGCGCAATTCCCATATCGCGGGATGAAACAATTCCGCGGAGATCGAGAATGGTTTTTTCGAGTGAACGAAATCCATAAATCGCTTCAGGAAGATCCAATGCCGGTGTCGGCATGATGCCGAAATAGAGATCACTACCGTGAAAAACATTTTTCCATGCAAGATAAGCATCCTTCACTGCGACACCGATCTTACCATTGGATGTATTTTCTGTTTGATCGGCCTCCAGCCGGAATCGTGATGTAAATGTTTTTGAGATGTCATTATCATAAGTAAAATAAATACGCCGGAATTGGAATGCATTGTAATCGGGCGCGCCGTTGAGAATCCGGTTCGGCACACTAGACGTTGTATCTCGCGCAACATTATAAAAATAATCGGCAAACATGTATCCGGAAATTTTCCCAGCACTTTGCGCTTGTGAAATCCCGGTAATCAAAGTAAAAATCAAAAGTGTTGCAATTATTCTTTTCATCGCATGGTCCTCCTAATTGTTTTATGTTAATGATATGAATATACCATTAATAATACGTTGAGTGAATGTTTATTTCCTTCACTCCAATCTTTTAATAACATCACAAAAAAACTTTTTCAATGTTGGATTGGCCATTAATGCACTGAAGTCCCTCTTCCAACTCCAAATTCTCGTGCAGGTCATTCATCTATTCGTATTTAATCCTTTACAATCGCTGGAGTTTTTTTGAATCGATACAGTCCTTGGCCTTAGTGCAGATCCTTCATTAATGGAAATATAGATATTCACACAGTAATTGTCGAATTTTTAAAAAACCTTGTTAAAGCACCGGCAGTGTTCATTAAGTAAGTCTTACCACGAATTATTCTCGCTTCGGCCCACTTCACCAAATATCCACCGAGTATAATTCTGATGAACGAGATTTCTTTTTCCATTTCGCTCCTCACGTTTCGTTTCTCATGATACTTTATTATATTCTTGAAAGATCAAACCTATGAATTTCGAAGAAAACGTAATATTAAAATCTTTTACCAGCATTCAATTAGGCGGACGTACCCGCTTCTTTTGCCGGTGCGCGTCGAAAGAAGAAATTAAAGGAGCCTTCCTCTATGCCGGAAAAGAACAAATTCCCGTGCAAATTCTCGGAGCTGGCAGTAACACGATATTCGCTGATACCGGATTTAATGGATTGGTGCTTCGCATAGAGCTAAAAGGAATGCAAGTTTCCAATGACGGCGAGTTTACACTTGTCGAAGCCGGAGCAGGCGAACAGTGGGACGAATTCGTTTCCTATTGCATCAAAAATGATCTGGCAGGAGTAGAATGTTTGTCGGGAATTCCCGGAATGGTTGGCGCAACTCCGATTCAAAATGTCGGAGCATACGGCCAGGATGTCGGCGAGAGCATTGAAAGCGTTCACATAATGAATCGCTTGACTTTCGAAGAACAAATCATCAGCGGCAGTGAGTGCGCTTTTGAATATCGCCAAAGCAGGTTCAAAAAAAACGATAAGGATCGATTCGTCATTCTCTCCGTTCGATTTCGGCTTCGAAAGCATGGCTCCCCTACTCTACGCTACGCTGAACTCCAAAAATATTTTGAAGCACATTCAAATGCAAAACCTTCGCTTTTGGAAGTTCGCAATGCGGTGCTTGAGTTACGAAAGAAGAAATCGATGATTCTCGATCCTGCGGATCCTTTCACACGTTCGGTTGGATCATTTTTTTTGAATCCGGTTATATCAGCGGTTCAATTCGACGAGTTGTTGAAAGACTGGACACAGAAAGGAAATGGATCGGAGATTCCCATCTTCAAATTAAAAAATGGAGTAAAAATTTCCGCAGCGTGGTTGGTCGAAAAATCCGGTTTCCATCGCGGTTATAAACAGAATGGTGTCGGGGTTTCGGATCATCATTCGCTCGCATTGGTAAATTATGATGGCTCGACATCCGCTTTGCTAGATCTTGCACATGACATACAGGAAAAAGTTTTTTCTTTATTTGGAATACATTTGGAAATCGAACCTATAATCGTTCCTGATTATTATTAGGCTTTTTTGAGTTAAATCTGTGCAATAAAGGCAAAGAATTTTCCAATGTAGATAAGTTCCTCCGAAGGAGTCCCTTCGGGACAATTTTCAAACATCAAGTTTTCACGAAGTGATCCTTGTGGGACAAACAAATTCCAAATACAAAATTACAAAGTCAAAACGCTTGTGCTGAATTTCCTGTTTGGAATTTGGATTTTTAAGTTTGGACCTTATTTGTCCAAAGGACTCCTTCGGAGAAATTTGAGAAGGTTTGGTTGCGGCTTTGCCTCAATAGAAAGGAGAACTCAGCATGTGGAACAAGTGCTTTACGCTTCTTGTTCTTGGAACATCGATCATGCTCAATGGATGTTCAAAAAAAATCGAACCTATGACAAACGATAATACCTTGAAAGAAAAATTGAATCGCTTCGCTCCGACAGTCATCACGGCGGATACGGAAAAACTTTCCGCATCCGACCGGTCAGCATTAAAAATACTGATCGAAGCTGGAAAAGTGATGGATGAAATATTTCTGCAACAAGCATGGAGTGGAAATCCGGCATTGTTGGAGAAACTGAAAAAAGATTCTTCGGAAGAAGGAAAACTGAGGCTTCAATATTTTTTATTAAATTATGTCCCATGGTCGGGTCTCGATAATGATTCGGCATTCCTGCCCGACGTACCGCCGTTCCCTCCTGAAGGAGCAAACTTCTATCCAGAGAACATGACAAAATATGAATTCAACAAATGGATAAAGAATTTATCGCAGGCGGATCAAGAACAGGCCAAAGGATTCTTCACTACCATCCGTCGCGGCGACCGCAAGGAACTAACCATCGTGCCGTACAGCGCGGAATATACTCCCTATCTCCAACGTGCTGCAAGATTATTACGGCAAGCGGCTGATTCCGTCGAAAACATCACGCTGAAAACTTTTCTACAAAAGCGCGCGGATGCTTTCATGAGCAATTCATACTACGCAAGCGATGTCGCATGGATGGACATTGATGCTCCTCTCAATATCACAATCGGACCTTATGAAACATATCAGGATCGTTTGTTCAATTATAAAGCAACCTTTGAAGCATTCATAACGCTTCGTGATGAAGAGGAGACATCAAAACTTACTTTGTTCGGATCGCATCTGCAGGAACTTGAAAACAATTTACCGCTCGATCCTCATTATCGTAATCCTTCACTCGGTGCATCTTCACCGATCCGCGTTGTCGATCTGGTTTTTGCCGGCGGCGACACGAAAGGAGTCCAGACTGCGGCGTTCAATCTTCCGAACGATGAAAAAGTTGTGAAAGAAAAAGGAAGCAAACGGGTGATGTTGAAAAATGTTCAGGAAGCAAAATTCGAACAGACTTTAATTCCGATAAGCAAGGTTGTAATGGATCAAGATCAACAGGCTCTTGTGTCGTTCAATTCTTTCTTCACCCATATACTTGCTCATGAACTGATGCACGGACTCGGCCCTCACAATATCATCGTGAACGGAAATCAAACAACTGTTCGCGCACAACTTCAGGAACTTCATTCTGCAATCGAAGAAGCAAAAGCAGATATCACTGGTTTATGGGCGCTCCAGTATTTGATGAAAAAAGGAATAGTCGACTCAACTCTTGAACAGCAATTTTATTGCACGTATCTGGCCAGCGCATTCCGGTCGGTTCGGTTCGGCACGAATGAAGCGCACGGAAAAGGGATCACATTGCAATTTAATTTCCTGATGGATGAAAAAGCGTTCGTGTACAATCCAACCACCGAAACATTTCGCGTCGACGGAACCCGGATGCAGGACGCGGTTAAAAAACTGACAAACATAATCCTGACGCTCCAGGCCGAAGGTGATAAAAAGATGGCAAAAAAATTATTAGATAAGTATGGCACCATTCGTCAGGAGATGAAAAAGGTTCTCGGCAAACTTCATTCAATTCCGGTTGACATACGTCCGGAATATGTTTTGGCAGAGTAAAGGTTCGATGTTCACAATACCGATTTATCAAATACAATTACTCACTGATGTTACGCAAAATGATAATAATCATGAATTTTCGCGTTTATGGGTTACCTCGATAAAATCCGCCAAAGAGACTGGCGGATCACTCGGTAACCGACGCCTCGGCTTTGCTCGGTGTCACAGCAAATTAGCATGGTCACTGAGTGACCACTACAGGAAATGGCTCTTTGCGTAACATCAGTCGCTCATATAAAAAACAGCTATTTTTAATTTTTTTCTGTATATTTAATGATAGTAATTAAATTAATCGACTTTACCCAATGGAAAGGTATTTCCTCATGAAAAGTAGTTTTATCATCCTTTGCGTTATTTTGGTAACGACAGGACTTGTTTTTTCGCAGAACAATATCGAACTCAAAACCAAACAGCAGAAAACCGGCTATACTATCGGATTCTCTTTCGGAAGCCAGATCGCTCGTCAACCAATCGGACTCGACTCCGCAAGTATCCTTGCAGGTTTAATCGATGCTCTCGCAAAACGGCCATCAGCTATGCCTGACAGCGTGATGCGGTCTGTTTACAATGAATTCGTGACTGAAGTCCAGTCAGCCGAAGCGACGAAACAGCAGCAAGCGTTACAGACAAACAAGACGGAAGGAGAAAAATTTCTTACTGAAAATTCAAAGAAGGATAGTGTGAAAGTCACTGCCAGCGGATTGCAATATAAAATTATCCGGGAAGGCACAGGAATCAAACCCGGCATCAACGACACAGTTGTCGTCCATTATCGGGGTACGCTTCTCGATGGAACCGAATTCGACAATTCGTACAAACGCGGAGAACCGATCACATTCACACCGACCGGCGTGATTAAAGGCTGGACTGAAGCATTGCAACTGATGAAAGTTGGATCGAAGTGGCAATTATTTATTCCGTCTGATCTTGCTTACGGCGATCGCGGCTCGGGACCAATCGAACCTGGAAAAACTCTTTTATTCGACGTGGAGTTGCTGGACGTACATAAAGCCGTAGCAAAACCTGCTGCTCCAGATTCAAAGTCCGCACCCAAAAAAGGAACGAAACCTGTGAAGAAATAAGTTTTCTTGAACCACGACTACTGTCGGAACGAAAACAAAAACCCCGGATGACGTTAACCGGGGTTTTTTATTATTTGATGAAATGGCTTTAAATGTTGGTCGAAATTTCTTGCGGTGTACTAAAGTACGGCTTCGCCGAGCGGCTCGACTGAGCTCGCCGAGGTCTTGTCGAACCGCGTTTCGACTTTCAAAGCCGTTTAAGGTCGATTTTAAAAATCGACCTACACAAAAAATACAAGCCGCTCCATTAAATAACGAAGCGGCCTGTTTTCGTATTGCTATATAACGCTATCTGCTTACCGCAACAGCATCATCTTCTTTGTTCCTGTAAACATTTCCGTCGATAGACGATAAAAATAAATTCCACTATGTACGTTTCTACCATTCGCATCCTGACCATTCCATTGAAGCGTGTATGAACCGGCTTCAACTTCTTCATCAAGCAATGTTCGAATATCTCTACCCAATATATCATATATTTTCAATACTACCCTTGTTGTATTGTGCAGATCGAATTGTATTGTTGTTGAAGGATTGAATGGATTAGGATAATTTTGGTACAAGCTATAAATTTCAGGTACGTAATCAGACTCGGTACCATCAATGCAGATGGACCTTTTAGAAAGTTTTCCTGTTGTGAATGACCATGTCCCTGATGTTGCGCTTCCACCCACATTCGTTGCGGTTACCGACCAGTTAAACTTTGTGCTAGCTGCAAGTGTGGGCGTTTTGTACGATGTTCCTGACACTGTCGCACTTCCCCATGAGCCATTAATTGTATAGGATGTTGCTCTCGCACAAGCGCTCCAACTCAGTGTCGGTGCTCTCGATACATTTGTTGCTCCGTTGGCAGGTGATGAAAGTGTCGGTGCTGGTGGTGGTGCCGGTACTGTTGAAAACGACCACGATGCCGATGTTGCACTTCCGCTGACATTAGTTGCAGTCACTGACCATCCATAGTTATAACTGTATGAAAGAGAAGGAGAATACGAGGTTCCGGTCACCACCTTATCTCCCCAAATTCCATGAACAGTATATGAAGTAGCTCCACTTACAGCACTCCAACTTAGGACTTGTGTTATTGGAACATTCGTCGTTCCATTGGCAGGTGTCGGATTTGTTGGTGCGGTTGGTGGTGCTGGTACTGTTGTAAATGACCATGAAGCTGACGTTGCACTCCCTCCGGCATTGTTAGCTGTCACCGACCATCCATAGTTATAACTGTATGAAAGAGAAGGAGAATACGATGTTCCGGTCACTACCTTATCTCCCCAAATTCCGTGAACAGTATACGAAGTAGCTCCGCTCACAGCGCTCCAACTTAGGACTTGTGTTATTGGTATATTTATTGCTCCAATGGAAGGCGTTGGATTTATTGGTGCGGTTGGTGGTGCTGGTACTGTTGTAAATGACCACGGTGCCGATGTTGTACTCCCACCAGCATTGTTAGCTGTCACCGACCATCCATAGTTATAACTGTATGAAAGAGAAGGAGAATACGATGTTCCATTCACTACCTTATCTCCCCAAATTCCATGAACAGTATATGAAGTAGCTCCACTTACAGCACTCCAACTTAGGACTTGTGTTATCGGTATATTTATTGCTCCTATGGAAGGCGTTGGATTTATTGGCGCGGATGGTAATGCCTTAATTACTTGTAAATATGAAATTACACTACCATTAAAATTATCTTTTATATCGCATCGTAAAGTAAAATCAGATATTAAGACTTGTGTTTGAATTGTTGATGAACCTGATGATATCAACGTCCATGAATTGCTTCCTGATTCCTGACGATACCAATTATAACTAAAATCACCTGAGCCGCTTGTCATGTTGATTGTATAATTTAAAGTTTGATTTAAAATACCGGATGATGGACCGTTCAACGAGCCAGCCAATGGAAAAGCAAACCAGACATCTTTTACAACGGTTTGTGTATAACCATTATAATAATTTTGAAAATACGGTGTGAGGCTAAATCTCGCGTCATATTTCCCTATATTAGAAATATTTGAATATGAAATTTGAGCTATTGAAGAAAATATACCGGGTATGGAAATATAAGGTACACTTGGTGGATCTATTTGATAAACAGGATTCCCTTGTGAATTATAAATATTCCTAATAATCTTACAATAGCCAATTATTGTACCTGCTATATTAATACCCTTATTATTTACAGTTATTATTGGATTTATTAAATCTACACCAGGAAAATATTGTTTAACTCCATGTGTATCATCCCATTGATCAATAGTTTTCAAAGAATAATTCATTCCATAAGAATTCGACATCGTATTATTAATAATCACTTTCGGGCTAGCCCATTGTGGCTGATTATCCGCAAGAGTTTGTATACTACCCAAATATTGCTGGAAAGCATCACCAAAAATGTGATACATTCCATTCGAAGCATCTGCAACCCATAATGTAAAAGTTCCTAGTACGGTGCCGATAGAAGTTAATGTTGTATTTGGAATACTGCTGAAATCATAAGCCGCGTATTCAGTCACATCAAGAGCATTTGGATTGGATTGATTTTGTGTCGGATTATAAAAAAGAATTAATCTTTTTTGATCTTCATCTATTACCGCGTAATCTCCACCATCATAATTTGCTAATATTTTGGTAGGATGAACTAATTGAATCCCTGATATAGAAGTATATTCCCCTACCTTTGCGGGAGTTGTACCAAGACTAAATTTAAAAATTGCATTACCAAGCCGATCGACTACCCATAAATAATCATTCGATGCAGAAGGGTCAGTTGAAGGAGTCGAAGGATTCCAATCAAGATATATATCAACAGGATCTATTACTCCCGGAAGTGATATATTCCGGACAAATGATACTGTTTGTAAGCCGTCATCATATTTCAATTGAACAATATTTGGCGGATAATTCGCTAATACAAAAATATTTCCATATTGATCAAGGCCTATACTGGAAGGCCATTTTACTTTTTGATCTCCATTATTATCTCCATAACTCTTAAAATAACTATTACTTTGATTTGAATAATCTAATTTCCCAAATATAATTCTTCCCCAATTTTTATCACTTGTAACACCAAATTCATTTTGTTGATTATTCAAATAAACTATTTTCCCGTCGGTTAAGTCACCGAATAATTTCACGCCCAAACCCGATTGAGTTGTGGAACGATCAACCTGATAATAACCATTTTGGGAATCATCATAATAACACGGGAAAGGAATAAGAGCTGAATTTGACATAA
The DNA here is from genome assembly GCA_963835935.1 of Ignavibacteriota bacterium. Lineage (GTDB taxonomy): Bacteria > Bacteroidota > Ignavibacteria > UBA10030 > CAVZMI01 > CAWIHK01. Next base: position 548,555 of record CAWIHK010000001.1, on the reverse strand, counting down.
TAAAATTTGTTATTGAAATATCTTTTATTTTGTTTGATTTTGGATCTATTGATTTAGATGTATTCCCAGATTTCTTTAAATCTTCTTTCAATAAATTTGTATTAATGGTTTGATGATGAGTGCCTTCCTTCATATTTCCATTAAAAGTTTGTTTTATGATATGTTTTATAAACGGTGAAGACCCATCAATTTTCCATCTGCCTGCAATTCTTATAAGATTAATTGTTGCTTTTAGATTATTAACATTCATCCTATCCGAGACTGTGCATTGTACTGTTGCATTATTACTATTGAAAGTAATATTGCCGATATTGATCTCTAAAAAATTTGCAGATAAAGAAGATGTATCACCTGTTTCAATATTATTCGTATCTATTTTATTCGATAATAATCTAGAAAATCTATTCCCAAATCCATCTCGAGCGGTAAATTCAAATTCGTAAATAACAGATTTGATATTTTCAGTATCAGACGAAGCGCCCCCGAAATATAGCGGCGATGGAATTTTATAATTATCGAATTGAGCGTACGATGTACATGTTAAAAATACACATACAAAAATAAGAGATATCTTATTCATTTTTTTCTCCGTTTTATTTTTCTCCACTTATGAGAGGTTGAATCCAATAATATTGGCCAGCTTTTACTGGAATTCCGATTGTTCTCATACTCTTTTTTTGGTTATTAACAATAAGCAATATATTAATTATACCATCTTTATTTGGTTTGAAATAATTTGAAGGTAAAATTTCTTTTCGTGCTTTATTCCCGGCTATCCAATAACATACTCCAAAATCCGGTCGGTATTTTGAAAATACTATTGTTCGATAAACAATCGAATCATTTTCTGTAACAAATGCAACCTCAACACTATCAGATAAATCACAATAGAAATCTAAATCACCACAAATTCGTATTTTACTTGTATCTCCTCTCATACCTCTGTGAGCAAGCGGATTGGGATATTCAGTCCAAAATATATGTGTAGAATCATCAAAGTATTTTTGAAATTTATAACGATAATATTGATTTGAATTATTTCGATTTTGCGCGATACAAATATAACAGAAGAGAAATACTATAATAATTAAAAATTGTTTCTTCATAAAAATATCCTTTCATATTATTGTGGTCTAACTATTAACGTATTATATGGTTCTAATTGTGGTTTCCAAGTACTGAAATCACCACCATGTGCTGCATCTCCAAAAACTCCTAAACGTCTTTCTGCAACACCATAAGAAAATTGTTCAACTATACCTTCTGAACTAATAACCATAAAATAGTTTTTATCTGTACTTGTAACATCTGAAATAATTCCAACATGTTCATAAGAATTATCTCGATCAAAATCATAAAGAACAATATCACCTATTTGTACTGCATCAGTTATACGAGGATAATTTTGGGCAAACCAATCACAACTTTGAACACTCTCTGGAATAATATCATAACCAGCATCTTTTAGTGCTTGTGCAACAAATACAAAACATTCAAAGCCCGCTTTATGATCTTTTGAACCATTGACAATTCCTCCTGGCCATCCAGCACCGTCAATTGATGACTTTTTCGAATAATCATACCAACTTTCCTGATCATTATTGTACGACCAGTATAATTTATTATTACAAGTTTCCATTGTCTCCTGTGTTGTGCCACCATCATTGAGTAAAAAACAATCCGCCCACGGAAAAGCACCAGAAGTATTTAATTGCGTTCCATCTCCACCTCCAAAAACTAAATCAGAAGGCGGAATAAACCAACTGTAGGTACATTTTTGGAGATAAAGCCGTGCACTTCTTACAAGCTCAATATTTTTCGTATTATCTTGAGGAATTTGATATTTTAAATTATCTTGGCAACCATAGAAAAGAAATAACATTAATAAAAGAAAAGAACTAATTAGTATCCAATTAATTGTTTTTTTAAAATGCATTTTTTTCTCCTATTTATTTTTTGGATTATAAAAAATTAAAAGTTTATTGAATATCAGACTTGTCCAAAATAAAATCTCCGGAAAGTGGTATCTTTAAGGTGGAAACCAAAAAAAGAAAAGCCACAAATCGGAGCGACATATGTCACATAAGGGTACAAATATATTCTCACAAATAATAGAGCATGTAGATAAAAAAGGATTTGAAAGAATCGTGCGAAAGCATAAAGGTGAAAGACATGCAAAAGGATTTTCATGTTGGGAACAACTCGTAAGCATGCAATTCTGTCATTTGGGGAAAGCACAATCATTGCGCGAGATAAGCGGAGGATTAGCAACGTGCATGGGGAAATTATCGCACCTTGGATTAAAGAAGAGTCCTGCGCGTTCGACATTATCGTATGCAAATGAGCACCGTCCATATAAAATATTTGAAGATACATTCTATTCTGTTTTGCAGCTTGCTCAATCAACCATACAAGAAAAAAAAGCCGTTCCGTTTTAAAAATAAGCTCTTTTTAGCATGGATGCAAAGAGGGATTCACTCTCCTTATGGTTGAGGAAGTCGACGGAAAACTGGATCTGGTTTTTGCATCTTGTATTCATCTACATAAACTTGTCTAGTTTGGCCGACGTTTGCTATGCTTACCTGGTAATTAAACGGATATTGATATTCACCGAATGCCTGGATAATTTCGATATTATCAGCGGAAATAGAGTTTGGTGTTAGTACTATTGCGACGTGGTCCCCACCACTAAAATATACAATGTCACCGGGTTGGGCATCAGAAAAATTTATCTCTGTCCCTAAAGTTTCCCATGAAGTTACCTGTGTACTATATTGATCATCTGAAGTAAAATTATAACCAACTTTCTTAGCACAATTGTATAGGAATGCCTGACAACAAGTACCTGTCCATAGATTTTCAAAATCCGATGGCCAGGGATAACCACCCAATAATGAATTATCGCCGTCATATCGGTTAACAGCTAATTTCCCTGGCGAGTATTGATACCATCTTGTTTGTCCAGGTTGCGTCCATTTGCTGCATTTACTAATTATTGTTTCTAAATTGTCGGAATTTAAAAAACTATAGGGCACACTGCTTGTCCATTTTGTTGGATTTGGATCGTTAATATCCGACACAACATTCCCGCTACGGTTGTACCATGTAAGAGAATAATTACAATATCGCTCCGCTTCGGCAACCATGGCTGCAGCCAAGCTCGCACTGCCTCCTGTAAATGTAATGTCGTATTGGTATGAAGTTATATCTGGCTCCGGTTTTGTATCTTTTGGATTTGGACTAGGCAACATTACCCAATATTTATATATACCGGCACAAATCCCAAATACTGATAGATCAAGGCAGCCTGTCAATGTTCCACTTGTAACTCCATCCTTCATCGGTCCCGCGCTAAAGGCTATTCTTTTATTAGATCCATCCGAGGAGCAAATACAAACATAAGGTGTTCATCTGTATAATCAGTTGGTACATTAGAGAATGTAATACTATAGTCAATATAAAATGGGCCGGAAGGATTTTTCGTTACAATAACGTTGAACGTCGGCCCGTCAACGGGTTTATCCTGATTACATCCATTAAAATTTATCATCAAAATGAAAAATATAATAAAAGAAATAATAGTAGAAATGATGCTTATAAATGAATTCCTTTCCCATTTTTGCATAATATATCCTTTCAAAATTCAGATTTGATTTTTAAAATAATAAAAAAGTAATACCAAACTTTAGAATGAAATATTTTCCTAAAACCACTTACTCAACAACAAAAAAAATAAATGCTGAACAGACTTAATTCTTTAAAACAAAATATTTTGTTGTTGCATTACTACTTAGAAGAACGTAAAACTTTTTAAAAACGAGGCATATCCGTTATTTATCAGAAACAACCTTTATTGGATATTAAAAAAGAATAAATAATAATGCAAGTGAAAATGTTTAAATTTTAAAATAAATTTGCGAAATATCTACCACGATTTCGAGAAGTAACAGAATCTTCTTTGTTAAAAAATAGAGAGTTTGTATTTCATTTAAGTTCGTTGAATCACGATAACTTTCGGATTGAATGTACTTGTAGGTCGATCAGTTTGATCGACCTACATTTTGGACAACCCCACTCACTCGTTCGCTTTCCCATCACACATTAAACCTAAAATGCACAACATCGCCATCCTGCATTACGTAATCTTTTCCTTCGATGTGCAGCAAGCCGGCATCTTTTATTCCTGTTTCTGAACCAAGCCGTGCAAGATCGTGATACTTGATGATCTCTGCACGAATAAAACCTTTCTCAAAATCAGTGTGAATCACTCCGGCCGCGCGCGGAGCGGTTGTGCCTTTTTTCACAGTCCATGCGTGAACTTCTTTTTCGTTGCGCGTGAAGAACGTAATCAAATTAAGAAGATCGTATCCTTCCCGGATAACTTTCTGAAGACCAGATTCCTGCAAACCCAGTTCTTGAAGAAATGGCTTTCGTTCTTCCGCAGGAAGTTCCGCAACTTCTGCTTCAACTTCCGCGCTGATCACCACAACCTTCGCGCACTCTTTTGATGCAACCTCTCTCACCCGCTGGATGTATTCAATTTCTCTATTAATATCTTTCTCATGGACATTGCAGATATACATCACGGGCTTGTCGGTCAGCAGATGTAAATCTCGCATCATCGAACGTTCATCGTCATTTGTCGTCTGGAAATAACGCGCCAATCGTCCGGAGAACAAATGTTCGCGCACGCGTTCAAAAAATTCAGCTTCTTGTTTTATTTTCTTATCACCGCTTTTAACCTGTTTTTTCGTATCCGAAATTTTCTTTTCAACAGTGTCGGTGTCTTTAATAATCAATTCGGTTTCAACGATTTCAATATCACGAACCGGATCAACCGTTCCATCCACGTGAACAACATTGTCGTCATCGAAACAACGGACAACATGGGCAATCGCATCTACTTCACGGATGTGAGAAAGAAATTGATTTCCGAGTCCTTCACCTTTGCTGGCGCCTTTAACGAGTCCAGCAATGTCGACAAATTCAATTGTCGATGGAACAACCTTTGCCGGATTGTGAAGTTTGACAAACAAGTCCATCCGTTCATCAGGAACAATCACCATTCCGACATTCGGTTCGATTGTACAGAACGGATAATTCGCAGCTTCCGCATGCGCAGAAGTGATTGCATTGAAAAGCGTCGACTTGCCGACATTCGGCAGTCCTATGATGCCGCAGTTAAATCCCATGGAGGTAATGTAGAGAAAAGAGCGGTAAAGAGAAAGGTACTTGTTCGCCGAAGTCATGTTTTTTGTCATGTTTTTCCATGACGAAGGCGAAAGGTTAAGGAAAAGATTAAGAGCGAGATCAAGATTGAGACCGAGAGTATCCGTTAAATCTGTCCTTGAAACACACAGAAATCATTTTGTTTTAATTCGGAAATCCAAAATTCGTAATCCGAAATCCGAGATCCGCAATCCAAAATCGTGCTCCGGCATCTTCTCTTATATTTCAATCATATTCAAATTTCCATCATAGATTCCAAAAGTTGACTTTCAAAACAACTTGTCTTAAGTTTTAAAAACATTTTCAATTTTAACAACCACAATCCAATCCGGGGGAAGAGGAGGCGTATCTCCAATGAAAAACTTTTTTTATTGCGTGATAATATTTTCTTCACTTTTATCAACCGGCAATGTTTTTGCACAATACGATCAATACCACCCGCGCACAATCATTCATTACGACAATATTGTCAATGTCCCACAACCGGCAAATGATACTACCGGAGCATGGTGGAATTTCTTTATAATAAGCGCCGGGGTTACAAATTACATAAATTCAGTCGATTCGAGCCGAAATTGCTTAATAGTTTTTGACAATACATACTTTCAATCGGATTCGGCGACTGCAAGTATTTCAGTAGACTCAGTGACCATCCATACTCCGCCGGCAGATTCCATACCTGGAAATATAGATTACATAATTTTTGGACAGGTGGATGGAAGTAACGGACAATATACATATATTTTAAATCTTGAAGTCAGAAAAACAAGAGAGGTGGTGAAATCCACCCAAGTCCAATTCTCCGATGGGTTCGATCCTCTCGCAATCGGTTCTCAGGCTGCAAGTCAAATCGGTCCTGTTATTTATAACACGATTCTCGATTTTGAGAAAAAAAAGAGAGACCAGGACGAAGGAACCTCGCAAATAGTAAATCCGAAAATTGGAAAAACTCCGCAACATGCAGCAAACCCTAAAATTGAAAACATTTTACCGCATACAGTAGATCCAAAAATCAAATACACATTACCTCATGCAATAAATCCAGTAATCACAATCAGTCCTGCAAAAACAGAAATGAAAGCGGGCGAAACAATCAATGTTATCATCGTCGTTACCGATTGCGACGTACATCCGCTGAAAGGAAGAACCGTTACACTCGAAGCTGTTAACGGTACTTTGAGTGCAACATCCGTTACTACCGATGCGGATGGCGGTGCGGCAACTCAATTTACTGCAGGAGGAGGCGCCGGCCCCTCTCTCGCCACAATTTCCGGAACACTTGAATATACGACAGGTACAGAATACACGGGAAAGGCAGATTGTCAACCAGCCGCAATCAACATCGATCGGCCGAATGATACCTGGGTTGTTCATGCTACATATACGAAAAGTTCTATTGATCATCCTGATTATGATCTTTTAATCTCCGGTTCATTTACTCGGAGTGCTAATTACAATTGGACGACCATCTATATCGATGAATGGGTAAAAAATGCCGCCGGCCCTTTTGAAATATTTCGTTCCTCTGATCCAATCATTGAACAGTGCAAAGCAAATCAACACATAATAAATAGTGAACGTGAGTATATAAATTTCGGTTTAGGTATGGTGGACACAAAAACCTGGGAAATGCAGGACGGAATATATTCAGAAGAAGGATATTATCTCCTTCTTACTGTTGATGATGCAGGTTATAGTTGGAATATTTCGGATATTCCTCTCAACCTCTCTACTGGCGAAACGATTTCAGTTGATTCCACTTTTCATCCGGATCCTTTAAACCTAAGCGGCAGCCGGGTATCTTCTGGAAGTTGGAACGGCAGCACAACCACCGGTATAACAACAATGGGTGGTGCGAAACGCGATACATCTTATACAAAAATCACAACTACAGCCGACATTTTAGGAGGAACTGATAGAGATACAAAAACATTAAAAAAGACTTTTGTATACGATTCCTCGGGATATACAACAACCTGGTACAACCATTATACAACAAACAATGAATTGGACAATACAAAGTTTGGTTCAATCACCCACTTAAATAGTGATGTAGTAGAGAAGGCGACAGTCACACTTAAAAATACCAATCCATCGAATGCGATATCAAAATTGCAGCCGGTAGTACATTCATTCTCTCTGCAACAAAATTATCCAAACCCATTTAATCCATCGACACAAATTCGTTTCGAAATACCAAAAAGCGTATTTGTATCATTAAAAGTTTATGATGTGCTGGGGCGGGAAGTCTCAACGCTGGTTTCCGAAGTAAAAAAACCTGGAGTTTACAACGTGTCATTCAATACTAAGGGCTCTATTTCGAGCGGTGTTTATTTTTATCAATTAAAAGCCGGTGCTTTCACAGCCACGAAAAAAATGATAGTGCTTCAATAGTGAGATAAAAGTTCAGGGTTCAAAGTTCGACGTCGGGAGAGCGAGGAAATTATTATCAAACCAAAATTTAAAAATGACAAGCGGCCGGCAACTACAGTTCATCCGCTACGTGGATTTCAGAAGGTTAGCTTAGTTCGTCCCCCGTGAGGAGGATTTGCTGCGCAGGATAATATCCGGTATAGAGTGCAAACCACATGACAAGTAATTAACCGAGGATGCTAATATGTCAATGATTCAAAACAGAAATCTAATAATCTCATTCTTAGAGATGAGAAGATTAATTGGTGTGCTAGGAATATCGTTACCTTTTATACTGGTAATCGGAGGATTTCTACAAGAAGATCCTTGTGTACAGGGATCGATAAGCGGTTATTATTATACAAACATGCGCGATTTTTTTATTGGATCGCTCTGCGTGGTCGCGATTTTTCTAATGTCGTATCGCGGTTATGAGAGAATTGATGATATTATCGGAAACTTGAGCGGAGTGTTCGCCCTCGGAATGATAATCTTCCCTACGGCGATGTTCTCCGGAGAAGTTGTTAAAGTAGGAATGTTTCTTATCGATGATAATATTTCGGAATATATCCATTTGATTTTCGGCGCATTGTTTTTTCTTTCGTTGTCGTTCAATTCGATTTTTCTTTTTACCAGGCGCCACCCGGGCGTCATGGGCAAATCAAAAAAGCGAAGGAATATAGTCTACCGCTGCTGCGGTATCGTAATGATCCTCGTAATAGTATGTATAATTGTATATATGATTTATTTCCGGAATACATATATAGCAAAAATAAATCCTGTGTTAATACTTGAATCAATTGCATTAATGGCGTTCGGTATTTCATGGCTGATAAAAGGAAACACATTATTTAAGGATGAGAAGGAATAGCACTGATTGTTAAAGAGTAGGGCGCGATGTTCGATTTAAAAAAGAACTCTGCACCACGAATACGAAATCAATAATCTTTTAGAAGTTATATTCCTCAAGAAAGTAATATCAGCATGATCCAACTCCCTCCTTCTTTCTGGAGCATCTCCGAAACCGAGATGCTTCAAAAACTTGACACCGAAAAAAATGGATTAACGAGCGATGAAGCCGAACAGCGGCTCACAAGCTACGGCGCTAATCTTCTTAAACCGCCGAAGCGAACCGATGTCCTCACGATCCTGCTCAATCAATTTAAAAGCCCGATCATCCTCATTCTTTTCTTCGCAATCGGTTTGTCATTTTTTCTCCACGATTCGGTTGATGCTTTGATCATTCTTGCTATCGTCCTTGTCAGCGGCTTGCTCGGATTTTGGCAGGAACGCGGCGCATCGAATGCCGTAGCGAAATTGCTTTCCATCGTGCAAATCAAAGCAGCAGTTCTGCGTGATGGAAACTCCAAAGAAATTCCAGTTGAAGATATTGTGCCGGGCGATATCGTCATATTGAATGCCGGAGATGTTGTTCCCGGCGACGGGCTGATTCAAGAATCAAAAGATCTTTTCGTCGATGAAGCCATGCTCACAGGTGAAACGTTTCCTGTAGAAAAAACTGCGGCAGTCTTGCCGGCAGAAACGCCGCTGGCTCAGCGCACAAATTCTGTCTGGATGGGAACACACATCGTGAGCGGCAGTGCGACGGCAATAATTGTTCGCACAGGAAAGGAAACAGAATTCGGCAAAGTATCCGAACGGTTAAAACTCAGGCCGGAGGAAACAGAATTCGAACATGGCATCCGGCGGTTCGGATATTTTCTGATGGAAGTAACACTTGTGCTGGTTGTCGCAATTTTTGCCATCAACGTTTATCTAGCGCGTCCGGTGCTTGATTCATTTCTTTTTTCACTTGCACTCGCTGTCGGATTAACGCCGCAACTCCTGCCGGCGATTATCAGCATCAACCTTTCGCATGGCGCCAAACGGATGGCTGAAAAGAAAGTCATCGTCAAGCGGCTTGCATCAATTGAAAATTTTGGAAGTATGAATGTGCTCTGCTCCGATAAAACCGGAACGCTGACCGAAGGAACCGTTCACGTTCAGTCCGCTTGCAATATAGATGGCGCTCCAAGCGATAAAGTTCTTCTTCACGCTTATCTCAATGCTTTTTATGAAACCGGTTTTATGAATCCGATCGATGAAGCAATCCGCACCTATCACAAATTTGATCTTTCCGGTTACCAGAAGCAGGATGAAATTCCGTACGATTTTCTTCGCAAACGATTGAGCATTTTGGTTTCACACAATAATTCTCATCTGATGGTAACCAAAGGCGCGATGATGGATGCCCTCGGTGTTTGCACATCGGTGGAGACAGAAGATGGAACCATTGTCGACATGAGCGCAGCGCGAGAAAAGATCCAACAACACTTCAAAGAATTCAGCAGTAAAGGATTTCGCACGTTAGGCGTCGCGTATAAAAATATTGGATCAGTATCCCGCATCAGTAAAGACGATGAAGCGGGCATGACGTTCTCAGGATTTCTGGTTCTTTTCGATCCGTCAAAACCAAATATCGTCGAGACGATCAACGACCTCAAGAACCTCGGCATTGCGCTTAAGATCATCACAGGCGACAATCACCTCGTCGCGGTCAATGTCAGTCACCAAATGGGATTGTCGGATTCAAAAATTCTCACCGGCCCGGAGATACATCAATTGAGTGATGCCGCCTTGCTCAATCGTGTGCCGAATGTGGATGTCTTCGCCGAAATCGAACCAAATCAAAAAGAACGCATCATCATCGCTCTACGAAAAGCTGGAAACGTCGTCGGCTACATGGGTGACGGAATGAATGATGCTTCGGCGCTTCATGCCGCCGATGTTGGAATTTCTGTTGAGAGCGCCGTCGATGTTGCCAAGGATGCGGCTGATATTGTTTTGCTTGAACACGATCTTGAAGTTCTGGTCGAGGGAGTGCGCGACGGAAGAGCAACATTTGCAAACACACTCAAGTATGTATTCATGGCAACGAGCGCCAATTTCGGAAACATGTTCAGCATGGCCGGAGTCTCTCTCATTCTGCCGTTTCTCCCATTATTGCCTAAACAAATTCTGTTGACGAATCTCATGACTGATTGTCCCGAGATGACTATCGCAACCGACAGCGTTGATAAAGAAATGATCGACAATCCGCGCCGATGGGACATTAAGGCAATCCGCAAGTTTATGATTACATTCGGGATTTTGAGTTCGGTTTTCGATTATCTCACGTTTGCCGGACTCCTGCTCATCCTTCACGCAACTGAAATTCAATTTAGAACCGGATGGTTCTTAGAATCTGTTGTCTCAGCGTCATTAATTGTTCTCGTCATCCGGAGCAGGAAACCTTTCTACAAAAGCCGGCCGGGAAAATATTTATTCATGGCTACTCTGTCGATTGTCGCCGTAACGATGGTTTTGCCATTCATTCCGCTTTCAGAGATTTTTGGATTCAGTCCGCTGCCATTTTCGTTCCTATTGCTAATCGTGATTATTGTGTTGATGTACATTGTCACAGCGGAATTAGCTAAGACAATTTTTTACAAGAAGGTGAAATTATAAATAGAAAAAATGTGAGCAGATAAGCGCTTCACTTCGTTCCAATTTTTGGTACATTCGATTGAGTCTTACAATTAGAAGTATTATTTTGTACTGAAGCAGCAAACGAAAATAGCTTAGGAGAACTTTTATGAACAGTCAAAATCAACTCATCACAATTCCCAAATGCGGATTATTCTTTATGGCTCTTCTCTTCGTTCTTTGCTGTTCGATAGTCGTCGGACAGACAAAGTCCAAACACAGAGGTGCCAAAACCACGAAATCAGCTTCAACCTCAGCAATTGATTCTGCACTGGTTGGTGTTTGGGGTGCCGATGCGCGCGGCGGTTACGATTTTCGAAAGGACGGCACATTAATTTTAGAGGGGAGCACCACATATCGTTATGATGCTGCCAATGGCGTATGGCACTATTGGCAAGCGAGTATGACTTACGCAAAAGTTACCGCTGAATACAAAATATCAAAGGACGGAAAATCTCTTTCAATCAATTTGAAGAAGGGGAATCCTTTTGCAAATCTCATAAGAATTAAGTGAATGCTGGACTACTCCATGTCAGGTCGTTTCAGTTGAAACAAAACATTGGTTGCACATTATCTAAGAAATAATGATAGACAAATGTAAAATGAATGTGCTTCAATAGTATTTTGATGGAAGTGAATTAATGAAAATATCTGAATGAGTCAAATTATCACAGGCTTACCAACGAACAACACGATAGTGAAAGACATAAAATGAGATGTCCACGAACTGGATTCATACTTCGCACGTTGAATCCAGTTCTTCATATCAAAACCTTTGCCCAGTCTCCTTCAATTCATCAATTTTTTCAATGTGTTCCAATCGATCTTCTGTAATATCTCTTTTGCTCGCGATGAATCGGCTTGAACACTCACTACAATCGTCTGCACCGTTGTGGAAGAAACATTCGGTTGTGGTTTTGTCTCAAAATATTTTCCAGCGTCGGTTTTCATCTGCCAGCCTTTTCCGATTAGAACATAGGTTGTCCCTTCACGCCAGCCGATCTTTTTCTCCCACACTCCTTTTGTGCGATATGCGGGACATCCTGCAACATTTTGATCCTGAACAGTCGATTCATCTATCCCCATCGAAAAATTATTTATCGATATCCGAAACATCACGCTCACATCATGCGGGCTCATTTTTTCCATCGCTCTGTCAACTTCCCTATCCTGCTGATCATAAAGCTCTTTTCCTTTTATTTGTTGAGACTCAAGTTCTTTCCCCAGTCGTTCAGTCGTTCTCTTATCATTCTTGCCGACAGCTTCGCCGAATGCTTTTATCAGCGAATCGTTCTCTCTCGACAACTGTTGCAGTGCATTCATTCGGTCCGGGTTGCTGATAATCGGGATGAGGGCTTTTTGCAGTTCATCTTCCGCCGCTCGGTTTCGTTTGTAATCGTTCCATGTCACGTTATAATCTATACGGAACGGATACTTCTCACTATCCTTCCCCACCAATTCAAGATCGGACGGTTTCGCCTTAATTTCATTCCAGCCCTCCGGTGCGGGAGGAATCGAACTGTAGATGGCGTCCATGACATTCTTATAAAAGATTTTTTCCTTATCAGTCGCCTTGCGCGATTCACCATCGGAATAAACCAGCATTGAAATCGGAATAATCAGCATGACAATCATAACCAAAAACAAAATCATTTTTTGCATAACTTTGCCCTTCATTTATTTGCAACAATATATTCTAATCGATTGCGAAGTTCAAGGAGGACAAAACCTCTCAACCATAACAAAGTTGATAAATCAGTCTGCAATCGTACAGATTTCACCTCACAATTTCCAGACGCGAGTTCTTGACTTTCAAATATAAATTGTTTAACGTTTTGCTTAGAAGATACAATGTGCATCTTGATAGAACATAAGATTTGTTGGTAGAAAATTTAATGATCGACGTGTCCGTTAATTCCTTGAAAGAGAGCATTGAAATAAAATCGAATCTCTTAGATCAGGTGTGCGAAATCTAATACGCTAAATTTTACTCAGGAGTTTAAGAATGTATAAGATTGTTGAAGTTAAAGCCTTATCTGATTATAACGTCTGGATTAAATTCCGCGATGGGACACAGGGAACGGTAAGTCTTTCTTATCTCGCTGGAAAGGGTGTTTTTTCTTTGTGGAACAACTATGAGGAATTTAAAAAAGTTTCCATTGGTTCTTCCGGAGAATTACTTTGGGGCAACACCGTTGATGTCTGCCCCGACACATTGTACATGAAAGTATCAGGTAAAAAAATCCAAGATCTTTTTCCCGGCATTAAACACGGAGAAGTTCATGCCTGAGATATGCCGATTTTATGGAATCGTTATAAAAATATTTTTTGATGAAGATAATCCTCCACATTTTCATGCCGAATATGCCGATTTTGAAGCTCTTATCGAAATTGACACCCTTGCCGTATTCGCCGGATCACTGCCGCCAAGGGCGTTAGGATTGGTTATGGAGTGGGCATCGTTACACCAAAAAGAACTGCATAAAGCATGGCAAGATGCCCAGACACAAAAGCCTATTGGAAAAATTGAACCTTTAAAATAACAACATCCTCTAACCGATAAGGAAATGCTGAGCAATAAAAATGATTACAATAAAGATTGAATATCCATAGAGGATTCGGCTTTTCACCTCAGCGAACCTGGCTCAAGCTCGGATAAAATGTCTAACGTTAGCTGACTTTATCAAACAACAAAGGATATAAAATGAAAACAATATTAATTTTATTCACACTCTTAATTGTCTCCCCAGCATTCGCACAATATTCTGATACACTTCGTTATCGAAACGGACTGGTTTTAGATTATGACGGATGCTTAATTTCAAATGTGGGTTTTAAATATCGAATAACACCTGATTGGACTCCATTTTTTAAAATTATGTGGTATATAAACTCAAATTCTTCTTCAAACGATAGTGTAAATCCTACAGAATCATCTAAAGGACTCAGAGTGACCGCTGGCGCAGAATATAAAATGTTTCGTCTTAGCGATATTTCATTTCTTACACTTGCTTCGATAGGTTATATGTATCGATATTCGTCAGAAAGTGGAAACTTTTTTCCATCGGGTGAAAAAATGTCAGTTTATTCTTTCACACTTGGGTTTGCGGCAGAATATTTTATTTCAAAACAATTTTCAGTTTCTGGATACGAAACATGTATATTTTCATATTCAAATTTAAAATATTCTCATCCACAATCTAAAGAAATTGAAAGATCGGTTGAATTTGGGTATAATTGGGTAAGTTTAAATTTTTATTTCTAACTAAAGTTACCGAACCATTTTAAGAATGAAGAAGTCTTCGCTGAGACGGATTTCATAAGCTCAACAATGAAAAATATTTTTCCTAACGGAGGTTTGAATGTCAAAGATTCTTCTAATAACTGGCGGTGTGCTGAATGTATTATTGGCAGCATTTCATGTATTTCTTGGATATAAAATATATCTGATACAAGATACGGCGGCAAATTATCGCGCGCTGATGATTATGCTCAACTCCGGCGTAACGTTGCTCATCGTTCTTTTTGCAGTTGCGTCTCTTGTGTATGTACACGACATGCTCACCACGCGGCTTGGCAAACTTGTAATGCTGTTTGCTGCTCTTCTCTATGCATCGCGTGGAATTGAAGAGATCATTGTCGCCATACAATTCTCGTCATTCATTTTCGGAATTTGTATTTTGATGTCAGCAATTTATATTGCCTTGTTTTTTATTCCGCGAGCAGAATAACTTAAGAAGCAATAAAGAAAAGCGAGAATGAAATCAATACAGGATATGAAGAGGGAATATAAAGAACGGAAGAAGCCGGCCGGTATCTTTCAGGTGAAGAATATTGCAAACGGCAAGGTATTGCTTGGAAGCAGTTTGAACCTCGAAGGTCCGTTGAACGGCCATAAGTTCATGCTTATCATTGGACGACATCGCAACGAAGCGCTTCAAAAGGAATGGAATGAATATGGAGTCGATAAGTTCATATTCGAAATTCTGGAGGTTGTAAAGGTTAAAGACGACCCAAACTTCAACCTGAACGACGAACTTACTCTCCTTGAACAAATCTGGCTTGAGAAACTTCAACCCTTTGGCGAACGAGGTTACAATCCCGATCCAAATATTCGTCAGGCATAAGGTGGGAAATAAAAGTGAAGTAGATAAAGAAGTGAAGTGCATGGATTTGATTTTCTCATAGCTATTGTTTAATGTTTTGATAGTGCAGAAGATTTCATGATCGATTTGGCGGTTCATTCTGCATATTATACGGACAAAAAAAAACTTCACATTTTCCACGGATCAATCTAATTATAATTTGGTGGTTGCAATAATTTATTATGTTTAGAAGAATGTTGAGTATTATAAAATGTCGTATTTCTTAAAAAAATATATTCCAATAATATTAATGGTGCTTGGCATTACGTCTTTTACAGTACAAATGATCTTATTCGAATATCTAATGTCTTGTTCACCAATGAAACCGAATTATAAAACTGGTGAAGTGTATCAACTAAACAATCATGGTTATTATTGAGTTAAAATGTAAGGAAAGAAATTCAATGAAAAGAAATATAATACGATCAATTGTTGAGATATTATCAATTATGGTTTTGTTCTATACAAATCTATTAATGGGTCAATTCATTCGAACCTCTTCGTCAGTTGATAGCCAATCGATTTTAACGGCAATAATAAATATTGTCACACCGAAAAATATTATCATTGGTCTAATAGGTGCTACTATCGGGTTTATTATGGTTGAGGCGGTTAATAAAAAATAAATGAACCGTTATTTACTGAGAAGAGCCTGATATTAATAAAACCAAAACAATCTTATCAAATTCCAGAATATTCTTTTTCTTGCATCTAGTTATCTATTATTTCTTTCCTGCTCGATTTCTAATTTCCAGCCATCGCATATCCCAAAGATGCATCAATGATTTGTATTGATCCAAATTCTGGACGATAATATTGTCCATGTCATAATCTCGCATCGAGAGATTCAAGGGTTGGTAGGAACACGTAGTATCATTCGGTGCGGATAAACGGATCAGCATATTGTATGGCGTCCGTTTGAACGTTCGGGAAAATTCATTTTCAACTCGTGCGTCTACAAATACCGGATGGTCCGGCAACGTCTTCACCAGGAAATCATCAAGCATCTCCTGCCAGCGCATTTGAATGGTCGCCGGATTAAACGGTTTGTCGTGTTCGAACAAATCAAGTTCTTCGAGGAACGCATCGATACTATTCTTGCATCGACCGAGAAGCCACGGGCATCTGTTTCTCATCTGGATATAATACCAACTGCGGTCTTTCAACAAACTGATATTGATAATAGTAATATCGGTTCTCTGATAATTTACGTATTGATAATAAATCGAAGGGGAAATAAAATAATCCCAGATGCCGGAGAACACGACGGCATTTTGCGGCATTGCATTCATCACCGACTGCGTAAAATCTTCCGGTATATAATTTTTACTTTGATCAACCTCTTTATAGTTCTGGATCAATTGTATGATCGGGAACAAAAAAACAAAACAACCGATGACGGCGAGCTTGATTTTCCACTTCGTTTTAAACCATTCGACAACTCCAGCCAATCCGATTGCGAAGAATAATCCGATGGCAACGTATGAAAGAAGAAAATAGGAATCGATATCGAAAATATCATAGTTGACTGAATACGCAAGCGTACCGATGATGAGCAGTAAGAAGAAAATAAAGAGTTTCCTGTTTTTTTCGAACAATCTAACCATGCCGACAAAAACAACGGCAAGAGACGGCCAATAGAATTCATTCGGAAGATCATTTATATAAAATGAAAATTGCTTTTTCGCAACATCCCATCCTTGAAACATCCAGACACGGAATTGTTTGCCGCTTGTGTGCCATAAAAATCGTTCGAAAGTGGCGGGATGTCCCCAATCCATCAACGGAGTATTTGACGAACGAATCGGAAAATAAAAATAGATAGATAGCCCTAAGAAAAAAAATAAAAGCATTTTAGCCAGAACGATGAAAGAATTTTTCTTGATTCCCATCGACGCAAAGAAATAATAGAAAAGACCGGGAAGGAGTAGAACCGTAGTCATGTGGTTGCCGAAACTCAAGCCCAATGCAAATGCCGCAAGCGCGAACCATCGCATCGTCGTTTCACTTTCCATTTCGGAAGCCGCACGCAGCGCTGTATATAACACCATCGAAAGACAGACCACGTGAAGCGCATAGACTTCAATCGCCGTGGATTGCGACCAGAATGTTGAAGAAAACGCCAACACCAGACTTGACGCTGCAGCTATGATTTTTTCGGTGTTGTCGCGAGCATTAGTTTTTTGTTGTGAAATCGTATTGAGCACGAGTCGAACAATAAAATAGAACACTCCTACCGCCAAAAAATCCAGCACCACGACAAAAATATTTACACGAAGAATAATCGGCAGCGATATGGGGATAAGGAGTGCCACTCGTCCTAAAATTATGAAAAACGGATATCCAGTAGGATGAGCAATTCCCAAAGTTGTAATCACGGTGGCAAGTTCTCCGCTATCGGTGATACCGACTGTTCGGCACATCGTCGTCAGATATACCGAGAATGAGATGAGAGTTAAGAGAAATACGACAAAGCCGTCTCTACTTCTAAATTTCAATATTCTTTTTATTTTATCTGCCGAATCAATCAAATTATTACTTCGTGCAATTCGTGGCAAAAATAAGGACGATGAGCAATTGAATTTAAATTCTAAATATTCGGTTTGTGGAATCCTTCTTCATAAAATGTTGCAATGATGCTGACTGCTTTTCCCGGATTGTCTGTAAGATGAAACATATTTAGATTATTTAAGAAACCTTTTTGTCAATAGCAGCATGAGATATTGAATTTGCCTGACCTAATGAGTATTTAATTTTTCACAATTTTAAAAGCTTCATCGCTTTTTCCGAAGTAACAAAAGTGATCTTCTTCCCTCTTTTCCTTTTTTCTTCATACTCTTCGATGACTTCACGATCTTTCAAATCTTCATACAAATCGCGGAGTGAATGTTTAATCAACGTCGATTTATCTTCTTCAAAATAATTAACTAAATATTTTATTATTTTCTCTTCATTTTCATTTAAGCGCAAAGAAATTACAGCCATCTTTTGTACACCTTTTTTAAAAATTCGGTTTGTGTAATCCTTCTTCATAAAATGTTGCAATTATGCTGACTGCTTTTTCCGGACTGTCTGTAAGATGAAACATATTTAAGTCATCGGGTGAAATATTGCCGGCGTCGGCAACTACCTCGCGTATCCAGTCGATCAAACCCGACCAGTATTCGGTTCCCATCAGGATTACCGGAAAATCGATTGTCTTATGTGTTTGAATGAGTGTTAACGCTTCAAAAAATTCATCCAGCGTTCCGAATCCTCCGGGAAGAACTATAAACCCCTGGGCATATTTCACGAACATTACTTTTCGCACGAAGAAGTGCCGGAAGGTAATGAGCTTATCTTTATCGATATAAACATTTGCATTCTGTTCGAACGGCAACTCGATGTTGCAGCCGATAGAAATTCCTTTTGCTGCATTCGCTCCTCTGTTTGCGGCCTCCATGATCCCCGGACCTCCGCCGGTAATCACTCCATAGCCGACGGCGACCAATTCACGCGCCACCTGCATGGCCAACTCATAATATTTTTCGCCGGGCTTCGTACGTGCCGAACCGAAAATCGAAACCGCTGGCCCGATATTCGACATGAACTGGAATCCATTCACAAACTCTGCCATGATCTGAAACACGCGCCATAAATCTTGCTGAACAGTTTCCAACCAGGCGGTGCGATCCCAGAGTGTTTTTCGTTGACTTCCGTTTGCCATCATAAGGGTATCAATATTTTTTGTCTAAAAAGTTTTTTAAAAGTTGGATTCCATTTTCGGTCGCAATCGATTCCGGATGGAACTGAACGCCGAACACAGGATAGCTGACATGCTTAACTCCCATGATCGTCCCATCTTCAATCCATGATGTTACTGCCAAATCTTTCGGCAGTGATTCCCGTTCGATTACGAGTGAGTGATAACGGGTGGCAAGAAATGGATTTTGCAATCCTTCATAAATTCCTGTTTCATTATGATGGATAGTTCCCATTTTTCCGTGCACGATTTCTTTTGCACGAACGACCTTCCCGCCAAAAGCTTCGCCGATAGACTGGTGTCCGAGGCACACTCCTAATATCGGAATTTTTTTATAAAACTGCTGGATAACAGACACCGAAATGCCCGCTTCCTTTGGAGTGCATGGCCCCGGAGAAATGACGATGGCCGAAGGGGCAAGCTGTTCAATTTCCAGGAGTGTAATTGCATTATTCCGGAAAACCTTAATGTCTGTCCCCAAAATTCCAAAAAATTGGACTAGGTTGTATGTGAATGAATCAAAATTATCTATTATTAGAATCATCGGAAGTCCTCCTTAATACTATGGCTATCTCGCGGCAGCATTTGCAGAGCTTTAAGAAGCGCTCCCATTTTATCCATTGTTTCCTGATATTCGCGAGCCGGATCGGAATCGTAGACGATGCCTCCTCCTGCCTGAAGATATATTGTGTTGTCTTTCATCACCATTGTCCGTATAGCAATGCAGGAATCAAGATTTCCAGCGAAATCAAAATACGCCACAGCGCCGCCGTACACTCCGCGTTTTATGCCTTCCATTTCTGTTATTATCTCCATCGCGCGAATCTTCGGTGCGCCTGATAATGTTCCGGCAGGAAAACATGCATACAGAGCATCGAGCGATGTCATGCCTTTTTGAAGTTTTCCTTTCACACTTGAAACAATGTGCATGACATGAGAGTATCGCTCAATTGTCATATACTCGGCAAGATGAACCGAACCGTATTCGCTGATCCGGCCAATATCATTGCGCCCAAGATCGACCAGCATCAAATGTTCAGCGCGTTCTTTTATATCTGCAAGCAATTCTTTTTCTAGTTTCTGATCTTCCTCTTCAGTCGTACCACGCCTTCGTGTACCTGCAATCGGCCGAGTTTCTACAATTCCGTTCTCAACCTGAACCAACAATTCAGGTGATCCGCCAATAATATCCGTCGTACCGATATGCAGGAAATAAGAATACGGCGATGGATTCACAATACGCAGCATCCGGTATAGATCGAAAGGTTCGGCTTTCACTTTCTGCTTTACTCGATGCGATGGTACAACCTGAAAAATATCACCGGCGCGAATATATTCTTTACAACGTTCGACTTTTTGCATGTATTCTTCTTTCGTCACATCCCACGACGGCGGGCTTTCTATTCTGATAGAAGTAAAATTCGGATTGATATGTTTTTTCATTATCGATGCTATGCGATCAATTTCGGTTGCGACTCTCTTATATTCTTCGCGAATTTTATTTTCTGGAAGATCCGGAGATTCAATATATCCATTCGATACGATAAATATTTTCCTCTGAATATTATCGAATACCAGAATCGTGTCATAAAACATAAGTACGCCATCATCAATATCAATATCATTGAAAGTGCCGAGAGGGATTTTTTCGATAAGCTGTATTGTTTCATAACCTAAATAACCAACCGCTCCACCGCTGAATCGCGGCAATCCTGCAACTGGTACTGATTTTAAATGCAGCAATATTGTACGAAGCGCCGCTAACGGATTGGTTATATTTTTCACTAAAGAAGGAAGTACAGTAACGTCTCTGCGCAGCGGCTCCAGTGTGAATTTTTCACCGTTGATCCGCATGATCATGAATGGATTAAATCCAAGGAAAGAAAAACGCGCGAGTTTTTCACCGCCGTCCACACTTTCCAGTAAGAATGAATACGGACTTTCATGTTTGATCTTCATGTAAACCGACACAGGCGTTTCGGTGTCGGCAATCAAATCCTGAACAATCGGAACTACATTCCCTTGTCTTGCCAGTTTTTTAAATTCTTCAAAAGATGTTACCATAAATCTCCATTAATTCATTAATGTATGAGATTGCTCATCTCGATTATCAACAACACGTCAAACAAAAAACTTTAAAAACCCAGATTTGTCATTAGAGAATTTTCTAATGGCCATCATTAGAATAACTCATTAATTCATAAAGTATTAACCATCACCATGGTGGTTTCGATACATCCAAATCTGATTTTCAGATTTGGATTACTCAACCACCGGCTTATCAGCATGGTCGGTGAGTAGTCCTTCAAATCGTCATAAAAAAGGGACGTATCGAACCGACCATATGAGAAAGCTTCAGAATTTTAAAATATTTTTTCCCTAATGACAAATATGGGATAAATATATTTCGATTGCTTCACGAACTTCTTCCATCGAATCATCCGTGCGTCACCGTATATATAAAAAAAGTGGGAACATTTTTCTGGTGCTCCCACTTCTATCTAAAAACTTATCTAAAAAATAGTTATCGGGTGGACACCGGTTTAAACGGCCGCCACCACCATATTATGTTTAAGGTTGAATGTTCAAAGTTCAATTTCATAATTAAAAAGATATGAAATACCTTTTAATTTGTCAAGAAAAATTCACATCATCTTGCAGAAGGTTTTCTTCTTATATTCAATGCAAGAACAGGTAGAATAAGCAATGTAGACGCAAGCGATGTTCCCACACAAATCCACGCTATCACATCTCCGAACTTTACATACGTTGTGATTTCATCATTCATGTAAATTGAATGTGTGAGAATTTCTTTTGTATCGTAATCCGATTTTTTCAGCCAGCGTCCGTACGGATCGATGAAACCGCTGATGCCGCCGTTCGCGCAGCGAACGATCCAGCGCCGATTCTCAATCGCGCGCAAACGCAAATATTCGGCGTGCTGAATGTATCCGGAAGTATTTCCCCACCAACTATCATTTGTGATGACGACTAAAAATTCCGCTCCGTCTGCGACAAATTTTCTGACAAAACTCGGGTAGATCGATTCGTAACATATTACTGTAGAAAATTTGAATTTTCCATTGTCATCCGCCGATGAAAAGACCGTGAAATCTTTCCCTACTCCCCAACCGCTGATGCCGACTCCCCATTCCAAAAAATTCAGGAACGCCAGCGCGTCTGCAAACGGCATCCGTTCGCCAAAGGGAACTAATAGCATTTTATGATAACGCTGACTTGGAATTGTACGCGGAGAAAAAAGAACAGCCGAGTTATAGGTATCGTACCACTCGCCTCTGATTGCGGATTTATGACTGCTTGGTTTAGCTTGTGTCGAATCGGAGTAGAACACAGCATCGGGAAATCCTGTCAATAAATTAATTCGAAGATGGTTCACCTGTTCCTGCACAAGGTCGCGATAGAAAATATTTTGCGGTAAAAAAATGAAATACGGCAAAGCCGTTTCGGGCCAAACGACGAAATCGGCTCCTCGAACTACAAGTGAGTCGGTCAAATTCTGGTACATCTTAAGTTGCTGCAATTTTTCACCGCCGTCCCACTTACCCCACGGGTCGATATTTGGCTGCACGACTCCTACGCGAAGTTCCTTCTTCCCTTTTTCAAACCTAACCGGATGAGATGAAAGAACAATTTCTCCGTAAACTTTTGGCAGAAATACAAGAATGATGATTGCAGTTAATGTCATCATGCTTTTCTGTTCGAAGAATTTCCACTTGCCGGTAGAATAATGTTTGACAAAATAAAATGTAAGTAAATTTACAACCAGAATATGGAACGACAGCCCGTACACTCCGGTGAACGATGCAAACTGCGAACGCGCAATATCGGAGGCTTGCGAATTCCCGATTGTAATCCATGGGAATGCGGTGTCACCGAAAGAGTGGGCGAACTCAAAAGCAACCCACACAAATGGAAATAGAAAAAACATCCATCTTTCATTTAAAACTCTCCGGATGAAAAAAAGAATTACAATCGGAACAAAGAAAAAAAACGGATGAATGAATATTAAACCGGCTCCGGAAATCATGAGATACGGATCGCGCATGTGTGTAAATCCGCCGACCCAATAAATCGTTATAAGGTGAAATACCAGGAGAAAAAGATATGAGAACCGTAATAACCTGCCAAGTTTTTTTACATCTTCGATCAAAAAGAAAAATGGAACAAACGCGATGTAAGCGAGAACTGAAAATGGAGACGGCGGAAATGAAGCGCCGAGCATTATTCCCGCCGACAGCGCGAAAAGCAAATTGGTTTTTCGGGATCGATCGGAAAAAGAAGCAAGTAATGGCCGATTGATTAGCTTCATGATTATTCTGCGGTTGATCCTTCCCGTCTTTGACTTGTCGATGTTTTTCTTTTTTGAATCATGCCTTCAATCCAACGAGTAACTGCAATCACGATAGTCCCGATAAAAAATCCGATGATAGCGCCGCCAATTATATCGGAAGGATAATGGACTCCGACATAAACACGCGAGTAGGCGATTAATCCTGCCAGCGAATAGAACCACCATTTCCACCTGCGATATCCATAAGCGAACACAACTGCCGCCGCGGTCATATTCACGGCGTGCGAAGATGGAAAAGATTTTCCGCTTCCGCAATCGATGAGCAGACGAACTCCTTCCAGTGTGCGGCATGGCCGTTCACGGTGAATAAACGGCTTCACCACAAAACTGCTGAACTGATCACTCAACGTTATCGTTATTATCAACAACAGCACCACCAAGCGCCCGGTTCTTTTTCCTTTGACAAGAAGGAAAAGGAGTAAAGCGATGAAAAATATTTTACCGCCGAGCATCCGGTTAAGATCGGTGAGAAACGGCAGGACAACATCAAACACCGGATTGTGAAGTGTCCGGTTGATCAGAAAAAAAACGTTGCAGTCGAGTGAGTAAAGCCAATCAATCATTCTGCGCCACCCGTAATCTTCTTCTGCGGAGATATACAATTAAAAGCCAAACCACGAGAGCTGTCGCTACAATAATAGTGACAATCGAACTATAAAGATTTAGATAGAATGCGATTAATTGCCAATTGTTGCCCAGCATATAGCCGGCATAGAGCAAAATGGCGTTCCACACTAACGCGCTGATTGTGCATAAAATAGTTGCCGCCATAACCGGAATCCCAGACATCCCCGCGAAAAAAGAAATAACCGCTCTCGTCCCGGATAAAAAACGGTTTACAACTATCACCCACGAACCCCACCTCCGGAACCACGATTCAACGGTTTTAATACTTTCGCGCGGTATAAATTTTAACCAGCCGGAATCGAGTATGTGTATTCCAAACCATTTCCCGATATAATAAACAGTGATAAAACCTGTCGAGCTTCCGATCGTCGAGAGTAAAAGTGCTATAGGCACATTGATCGCACCGAGTCCCGCGAGCGCTCCGCCAAAAACAATTACAAGGTCGCTGGGTGATGGCGGAAATATATTTTCAACGTAAGCAAAGCCAAAGAGTACGCAATAAATTAAAATTGGATTTTGACTTTGGAGAAAATAAATTATGTGTTCCATAGGCTCACTGTGATAATGATTGAATAAGAGCGACCGCATAAGCCGCCGCACCTTCGCCGCTGCCGACAAACCCCATTCCTTCAGACGTCGTGGCTTTTACGGATATCTGATCGAGCTGTAACCCCATTGTGTTGGAAATGTTAAGCCGCATTTGCATCACGTAGGGAGCTATTTTCGGAGATTCGAGCGCAAGGCTTACGTCGAGATTGAGAATTTTAAATTTGTGTTCCCTTACCATTTCACCCACTTTTTTTAAGATGTTGAGGCTCGACGCATCCTTCCAACGCTTATCGGTCTCCGGAAAGTGTTTTCCTAAATCACCAAGCGCAGCCGCTCCGAGCAAAGCATCGGCGATCGCATGCGATATAATATCGGCATCTGAATGTCCGGCCAAACCTTTCGGGTTTGGAATTTCGACACCGCCGAGTATTAATTTTCTTCCTTCCACCAACTTATGGACGTCGTAACCAATACCAACGCGCATATCATCCTCCTCGTATTATCTTATTTGAAATCCTGAAAATCCGCGCCTCGTTTCTCTCCACTCGATTGCCAGATCCGTGACATGAGCCATTCTTGGCCCGACCCGAACTATCGCAATAAATTCCTCAACGAGCGATCTATCACCTTCGACTTCAATCTCCACTTCGCCGGTTACTAAATTTTTTACATATCCTTTCAATTGCAATTTCACCGCTTCATTATACACAAAATATCGGAAACCGACACCCTGGACTAAACCTTTGACAATTATTTGAGCTCGAATCTCTTTCATTTTATAAAATTGTGTGAAGGTATGTCTCGGTTTTCTTCACGATGTCATCGATGATGGCCGGATTATCGACTCCACCTTGAACCAGATTTTTTCTGCCGCCGCCGCGTCCGCCAAAAGGTTTTACACACTCTTGAAATATTTTTGTCAGATCGACCGCAATATCTTCGGAACAGGAAAGGAGAATATTTCCGGTTTCTCCTTTGATGCCAAACACCATAATCGCCTTCCCTTTTTTCAAAATATTTTGCATCAGAAGACGGACTGAATCGACGGAACGACCATCGAACACACGTGCGATTATTTTTACTTTATCGGATTCCAATTTCAACTCTTCACAAATCCGGTCGGTTTCGAATTCAGCAAGCTGTGCGGATAAATCGTCTATAGTTTTTTGTTTCACTTTTAATGTGGAGTTCAATTTCTCGAATTGCTCCGATAGCGAAGTATCTTTAACCGACAATGACTCGGAAATCGAATTGATCATTCTATTCTTCCATTGATAATCGCGTAGGGCGCGTATTCCGCAATGGAACTCGATTCTTGTTAATCCACCTTTTACTTTTTCCCATTTCCGGATTTTGATTATTCCGACTTCACCAGTTTGCCTGACGTGCGTTCCGCCGCAGGCAGAAAAATCTATTCCTTCAATTTCAATTATCCGGATTTCGCCGCCGACTTTCGGCGGTTTGCGAAGTGGAAATTTCGATATTGTTCGATCGTCCGCGTAATGAATCCGCACCTGCAAGTTTCGTGTGACAATCGAATTGGCTTCGATTTCTATTTTTTCAACAATATCATGATTGAGAGATGATATTTGAACATCGATAGAATTCGATGTCTCTCCCAAATGAGCGGACACCGTTGCGGCGCCTGCGATTGTGTCGCACACAGCCGAGAGAATATGCTGGCCAGTGTGCTGCTGCATATTTTCAAACCGGCGATTCCAATTTATTTTTCCGTGAACAACATCTTCCGGAACCTGCAAATCCAGAATATGAATTATGCCTTCATCCGCATCGATCACATCGAGGACATTGCTCGAATTTAATGTGCCGGTATCGTGCATCTGTCCGCCTGATGTCGGATAAAAATAAGTTTTATCGAGACTAACGGCAGGCTTTTCATCGTACGTTAATCGTTTGGAGATTAACCCGGTGAACTCGCAGGTGTAGCTGTCGTTGTAATAAAGTTTTTCGGTCATGCATATTAATGTAAGGAAAATTTTGCGAGAATCAATGAAGGGAATTCAGGGTTTGACACTTGATCATTAGTAGATAAAAAAATAGTCATCGATTGATTTTTTTATAACAGCTTGAGCGGTGGGTAAAATTACATTTTTTTAAAAGATATTTTTCAACTATTCTTTTCTTTTTCCGCCAAGATTATCTTTGCTGCTTTCAAATCTATTTTAGCTTTGTGTCCATGTTTCTCAAGTAAATATAAAAGATTGCCTCCATTCATTAGGGTCAAAGGTTTACCTTTTGCAAACTCGTATGCATCTGGTCCGTAATCTGCAGTTGTAACAAGAATACCTTTCGTGGCTCCCTCATTCATGACGGTTCCAAATAAATCACGAACTGCTGATACACCAACTGTATTAGTATAACGTTTTGCTTGAATTACTATTTTTCCGCCTCTGATTGGGTCTGGGTCAAAGGCAACAGCATCGACGCCGCCATCTCGACTTGCCTGCGTAACTTTGACCTCACCGCCTGACTGTGCAAATTCTTTCTCAAAGACTTCTCTAATTAAATGCTCAAAATCTTCCCAATCCATTGCTGCAAGATTCATGGACTCGTCAAGTTCATCTGCAACCTCGTAGGATGAAATGAAGCGCTTGTCTTCACGACTTATGGTTAGCACTGGTGCGATCGGCGTTAAGCTATGCAATTTTGAACTACCAATGCCTTTTAGGTTCTTAAAGCATAACTTTGGATCAACACTTGACAAATTGATGGCGAGAAACTCGGCTCGATTTGCTTGCACAGAAACAATGCAGGCGTTAACCTTTTTTCCTGTTGCCTTATCAATTGACTCAACCCAGCCATTGAAAACAATCGATTCCAAAGCTTCGATAACATCAGCTTGATAAAGTTCGTGAATAGTGCGAAGCGAGGTTTGATAAATTAAGCTATCATAAAGTTTGTTAATTGTTGATTCAGGAAGATAGGTTTCGACAAGTTCTTCTCTTGACTGGACATACTTAACTTCCTTAACATTCGGCATTTCATCGATGGAAGGAAGAGAGAATTCAAGAATAAGAATTTTTGTGTCGGGATTGTAATCAAGGTCATATTTTTGAGGAAAGAAATCGGGATACACAGAATTGGAAAGGACAGACTCGCAATAGCTAATTATCGCTTTTGAATCTTTTTTAAAATATTTCTCCTTTTTCTTTTCGAGCGATTCGTTTTTCTTTATCTGCTTGTCAATGAATTTTTGTTTTTCGACTTGCCAAAGTTCAGATTGACTCTGATATTCCTTCTCGGAATCCGCATTTTTCTTTAGGGTTTCCTCTTTCTTCTGTGCCCACCGTTTATAATCTTTTTTGAATAACTCTTTCGCAGCTATTATTTTTTGTTCTTTGCGTGAAGAAAATATCTTATCAAGAAGTCCAAAATCAGGTTGGTACAACATTGAAGATTCCTTTGGAGGATCTGGAATGCTCTCGGGTTTAGGTTTGGAAGGAGCACGTTGACTAAATGTTGAATTATCTATCAGCGCTTCCCATTTGAAAGCCGAATCGACTTTAAGACCGTTAGATAAGATGTTTTCTAATTGTTCAATAGATTCAACGGCTTCCTTTGTTTGTTCATGTGCATCTTCAAGCATAGATTGCTTGTTTGAGATACGCTGTTCTCTTTCGACTTTCTTGCGCCACATTTCATTCCAAGCAGCTTTCTGTGCTTCAGCTTTTTGTTCAACAACGTATTGGTCTGTTCCTCGAATCAATAGATATTTGTTTAATCCGGAATGTCGAACCTCTATCTGCCACATAAATATTTTTCCTGTTTAGAATTGGTGTAATTTTAAAACACAACCTAATCTATTATTATGTTGAATTATTCGACATTTTGTGCTTTATCTTTCCGCATCAAAGTTCTTCTTTCCAAGAAAAATACGGAATCCGAAAAGGAGTAGCAAGTTGCGCAATCTAACGAAGATAGCTCCGCTTAATAAAAAATGAGCATTTTCAATTGTTTTCTTGAAATTTGAAGCGTAATTCACTACAATATATAAATATAAACCCAGATTTGTCATTAGAGAATTTTATAATGGCCGTCATTAGAATAACTTATTAATGCATAAAGCATTAACCATCACGATGGTGGTTTCGATATATCCAAATCTGATTTTCAGATTTGGATTACTCAACCACCGGCTTATCAGCATGGTCGGTGAGTAGTCCTTCAAATCGCCATAAAAAAGGGACGTATCGAACCGACCATATGAGAAAGCTTCAGAATTTTAAAATATTTTTTTCCTAATGACAAATTTGGGATAAATTTTATTTGTGAAACTTTACTGTGAATCATGAAAAAAACTCTCGTTCTTTTATTATGTATAATTAGCGGATGTAATAAAACTGAAACCAATAAAAAAACTGACGCGACTTTGTCACAACAACAAATTCCAATTCCGGTTCCAACCTTCAATGCTGAGAATGCATTTCAACAATTAAAAAAGCAATGTGAATTCGGCCCGCGAGATCCGGGATCGAAAGCGCACGAACAGTGTTTGAATTTTCTCTATCAACAAATACAACTTTATGCCGACGTAGTCAATCTCCAGAATTTTCAACACATTGGTTATAAGAATGAGCGCCTCACGATGACGAACATCATCGCATCATTCAATGTCAAAGCAACCAAGCGGATTCTTCTCGCCGCTCATTGGGATTCAAGACCGAGAGCGGATCGAGACGACAATCCTGCACTACGTGATAAACCGATTCCGGGAGCAAACGACGGAGCCAGCGGTGTGGCAGTCCTGCTCGAGTTTGCCCGATTGCTTAAAGCATCTCCGCCGCCGGTTGGAGTGGATATAATTTTCTTCGACGGCGAGGATTACGGTGCATCAGGCGATCTGGATAATTATTTTCTTGGGGCAAGATATTTTGCTTCTACAAAACAAACTACATTTGCTCCACGGTTTGGAATATTACTCGACATGATTGGCGATCGGTTTCTTCAAATTCCGAGGGAAGCATTTTCAATGCAATACGCCCCGGACGTTGTCCAGTTAGTGTGGGATACCGCGAAAGAACTTCATCTCTCCTGCTTCCTGGATGCGAACGGACCAATGGTCGAAGACGATCATCTTCCCATGAATGAAGCAGGGATTCGAATGATAGATATTATCGACAGCGAATTGATCGGAGGAGATACTATTAATCCCGAGCGTAATTACTGGCACACGCACCGAGATACACCGGATCGGTGCAGTCCTCAAAGTCTTGAATCTATCGGCACGCTCCTAGCACATCTCATCTACCAAAAAGCATCGGCATTCTGAGGAACAGTTGCTATGACACAACCATCGAATGGTTCGACGAGCTTTGGAGTTTATGAAGGTCTAAGAATTATTATTCCGGGTTATTACCTTACTCTTCTATTGTGGTTCTTCATTCAATTTATATTTCGTATGTCAGGCTGTATTTATTCATTCGATCTGCCTGCGTCCGTATTAATCATCGCAGGAATCGTCAGCGGGCTTTTGCTTTATGCGACTGAAGGATCGAAACGGCGGCGTGCATTCCGCGAAAACCGGCCGAGCATGTATCTCCTCGATCTCTCGCGCACAATAAATGTGCAGCCGCCGTTGGAAGAAACAGATGCGCAACGAATGTACTTCTTCATACTTAATTCATATATGCCTTCAACATTCCACCAACGGATTTTTTTCTTCGGAATGGTTTTCCATGTGCTGACAACCATCCGTCGTGTGACACTGTGGTTTGCAGTTATGGGAATCGGAGTTTTGTTGATTCATCAATTTGCCGTGTTCACACTACAGTACGATCTTTCATTTGTTTTCTTTACATTAATATTGATTGTGTTATATTTGCTCATCATCAGGTACAACAAAGCCGACAGGAAAATGCAGGAGAACTATCAAGACCAGATTCACTGGTTAAAAATGCATCAACGACTTGTTATATATCTTCTCACACACAATGAAGCGCCGTCTTTTCTAAACACCAAGGAGTGAAAGATGGTACAAAAAAAATGGCTGAGCCTTACAATAGAATGTCCGTTAGAGACAAGGGAATTGCTGATCCCTTACTTGTGGAAACTCGGGACAACAGGCTGCATAGAATCTGATGAAGAATTGACTTCCTACTTCCCTTTAGCTGAATGGGAGTCGGAAGGTTCGAAATTATTCCAGGAATATTCCGATCGATTGAAGGCAGAAGGGCACTCCATCCTCTCTATCAAAACCAAGATCCTCGACGATAAAGATTGGAATGAAGAATGGGAAAAAAGCATCCAACCGGTTGAAGCATCCGAGCGTATCGTGATAACTCCAAGTTGGGCAACGCCGACTCTCAAGCCGAATCAAATCGCTA
The DNA here is from genome assembly GCA_963835935.1 of Ignavibacteriota bacterium. GTDB lineage: Bacteria > Bacteroidota > Ignavibacteria > UBA10030 > CAVZMI01 > CAWIHK01. The sequence continues at coordinate 517,610 of CAWIHK010000001.1, read as the reverse complement.
TCATTATCGATCCGAAAATGTCTTTCGGAACAGGATATCATGAGACTACAAGATTGATGATACGCATGCTGGACAAATCGCTCACACCCGGCATGAAGGTGCTCGATGTCGGAACGGGAACCGGCGTTCTCGCTATCACGGCCGTGAAGCTCGGAGCATCGCAGGCGATCGGTATCGATAACGATGAATGGTCATTTGAAAACGCAAACGAAAATATTACCAAGAACTCAGTGGACGGAAAAGTCACAATTCGATTGGGTTCGCTGGGAAACGTGACTGAGTTGGGATTCGATATAGTGTTGGTCAACATCCATTATCGAGTGATTGTTGAAATGATGGAAGAGTTAGTAGAATTTCTCAGTCCAAAAGGGTTCATGCTGATCTCGGGAATGTTAGAATCAGATGAAACCGACATGCGCGATCTGATGCAAAAGAGTGGAATTGAAGTGGAAGAAATTCTCCAGGAAGGTGAGTGGATCGGAATTATCGGTGTGAGGACGACGGCGTGAGAATTGCTTCAATCGACATCGGAACGAATACGATCCTCATGCTGATTGTCGATGTTAAAAAAGAAGAAAATAAATTCCAAATCGATGTCGTCGATGATTTTCAGGTCATTGCACGACTCGGCAAAGGCGTCGACGAGCACCGGCGAATTCTTCCCGAAACAATCCAACGCGCGACAAACTTCCTGAAAGAGTACAAACAAATAGCCGACGAACATCATGCCGAGCGCATTCTCGCGTGCGGCACGAGCGCGTTGCGCGATGCGACGAACCGGGATGAATTCATCCATCATGTAAAAAACGAAACCGGTATCGATATAAAAGTTTTATCAGGAATTGAAGAAGCCGATGCTACCTACCACGGAGCTGTCTCGGAATTTCTCGAACTCCGAAATAATTTTACCGTGCTCGATATTGGCGGAGGAAGCACTGAAGTTGTTACCGGAGATGCACACGCAGTTCATCAGCGCCAAAGTTTCGATATTGGTTCTGTCCGCATCTCCGAACGGATTTTAAAAACATCACCACCCCTTCCTGAAAATCTTCGCGATGCGGACGAGTACATTAATTCTGTTTTTCGAAATTCTCATTTCACCTGCGATTCAAACGCAAAGCTCATCGGTGTTGCCGGAACCGTCACAACGCTCGCCGCAATAGATTTACAATTGGAACGTTATGACCGCAAAAAAGTGAGTGGTTACAAACTCCGGTTATCGACGATAGAAAATATTTTCCAACAACTCCGTCCACTCACTCTCGATCAAATAAAAAACATTCCTCAAATTTCTGCCGGCCGATCCGATATTCTCATCGCCGGAGTTATGATCCTGAAAACCTTTATGAAATTTTCCGGTTATGATGAAGTCACCGTCAGCGATCGCGGCTTGAGATATGGATTGGTGATTGAAGCGATAAAAGATATTGATATAGATCGATGAGTAACTCACAAGTTGAACACCCTCTCCTTCATAAGGAGAGGGCTGGGTGAGATCGAGATTGCAATTTCAATTCTTCAGACAATTTTTGATGTATTCTTCGGGAACAGCTCTTGATCCTTCGGGAGTAAAACTCCCTACTAACATTCTAATAGTTCTGCCGTTTATCAGATCCCGCATGCGATGTAAATCGCAATGAAGCGGAGAATCCTACACTCTCCGCTTAAAAGCCAACTATTGATTATGATCAACTTTTTTCTTTTTGGAGGTCCCGCGTTGCGGTTGAAAATTCTTCGTGACGCGGGATCCTCAAAACGACTTATGACTTAGCTTCTCCGCCTATGGCGGATCGCTAAGTCATGTCGTTTTGGGACTTGATTTTCTCATCCCTATTGTTTAACATTTTGGTTAGAACATACGATGGTACGGTAACAGAGTAAAAAAAGATTGGCTAGAATTTATAAACGACTTGTCTATTCATTCATTGAAAGAGATTAACGGAATAAAATCGAAATTTTAAGGCGTGGATTAAGATTTACAAATTTTTCTTTTTACTGTCCACCTTTCATGTTTTAAGGCGCAAAAGATCGACTGAGAGAACCTCATAATAGGTTATATCCAATAAAGAAAAATTGAAATAGAATGATTGATATGCGGCATTTTATCGACACAGTTTCTTTTTTATCTCTACTTATTAGCCTTACATTCTTTGCTAATGATTCTTTACAATCACAAACAAGGCCTCTTCCGATAATTATTACTTGTAGGGAATCTCTTCTTAAAGGATCCTATGTTCTACAAATTCAAAATTCCTCTAATGAAAAATTAAATTTATGGCTTCAAGCCAAAGGCAAGATTTCTCCATTTATTCTTCCTGCTGATAAGATGGTTGAGTTTGGCTGGGCACAAGGTTATCATTTTGATGCCAATAATTTCTTTCTTATCGGAGGGAGTGGATATGATACTATTAAACAACTAATGCCGAATATTGAATTATCTCCCTGGAGAATTAACTTTCCTAACGATGGTGGCCTTGCACTAAGCCTTTCTCAATCCTTTTTGCAGGATCAGCTACATAGAAGAATAGAATTACCCATAAAAAGGAACTTTTCAACTGTTTTTGAAATATCAATTAATCAGGTACCGCAGATTAAATTGATAGAGGGATCTGATAGAATTTATGCAAATGTTATTTTTCAGGCTTCACTATTTTCCACAAAAGTTTATGTCCCTATTGTTGTAAATATTTCATGCATTCCTTTCTATACACCCTCTACAGGAGGTTTAGGAGTAACTCAAATTAAAGTTGAGAACATTGATTTGAATGTTTTCCCAAAAGAATATCTTGATGCAACGACTCAAATTGTCAATCAGATACTTCCAGTTATATTTACTAAATATGTCATCATACAATTTCAGAAAGAATGGTTATTAAAACTTGCTAAGATAGTGAATCTGAGAACAAAAGTTATTGATGGAAGATTGGAGATTATCATTCTTTAGTTGGAAAAAACTTCATTGAGTTCAACCGCTTTAGAAAGTAATAAGTCAAGAGAAAATATTATCCGCTGAGTCGGTATGAAATGAATTATGGAAAAATCATTTACTTAAAAATAAACTATAGCATTACTTATCATCTTCGTGTGACGATTCCCGCCAACACTTACACCGCTCGCCGGAGTGGGAATGTCGTGGCAATTTATTTTCGGAATCACATCAGTTATTGATTCTCATAGTCAAAAAATATCAACTTAATTCATCGAGTGCAAATGGATTATTTGCCGCGAATTATTATTTTCATTATAATTAAAACAAAAATTTGTTCTAACGAGGAATCGTGAATACAATAGCTGAAGAATATGTAAAACTCGTCCTCGCAGTCGGAGAGCATGACGAAGATTATGTCGATGCATACCATGGCCCGTCGGAATGGTTGGATGAAGCGAAAAAGAATAAATCCTCATTGGCGGAAATCTATCCGGCTCTCGTCCGGTTGCAGGAAAAATTAGAACATCTCACAAATACACAATCGACAGAAATCGAACAACTGCGTTTCAACAACTTAGAAAAACAATTGAGTTCTTTGCAGTCGAGAGTCGAAGCCCTGCAGGGAAAGAAATTTAGTTTTGATGAAGAATCACAAGCTTATTATGATGCCGTTGCGCCGCATTATCCGGCAGAACATTTTCAAAATATATTGGATGAGATGGACAAGTTTCTTCCGGGATCCGGAAATATTTCTAAACGATATGATACATTCCGGAATCAATTTGTCATTTCTCAACAAAAACTCAATTCGGTTTTTCAAGCGGCAATTGATGAATGCAGAAAACGAACGAAAGCGCACATCGCATTACCGGAGAATGAAAGTTTCAAAGTCGAATATGTGAACCGCAAACCATGGAGTGGATACAACTGGTTTAAAGGAAATAGCTACAGCTTAATTCAGGTAAATACCGACTTGCCGATTTTCATCGATCGCGCCGTCGATCTCGCCGCGCATGAAGGATATCCGGGGCATCATGTCTATAATACATTGCTGGAGCAACATCTTTTTAAAAACCTCGGTTGGGTTGAGTTTTCCGTTTTTCCACTCTTCAGTCCGCAAGCTTTGATCGCGGAAGGCACGGCGAATTTTGGCGTCGAAATTGTTTTCACCAGAAATGAACGCATCACGTTCGAGCGTGATGTTCTTTTTCCTGAAGCCGGATTGGATCCTTCAACTGTTGAACAGTATTATTTGTTGTATGATTTGTTACAGCAACTGACGTACGCCGGCAATGAAGCCGCACGAGGATATCTCGATGGAAAGATGCCCGCATCCGAAGCAATCGAGTGGTTGATAATGTATGGATTGTTTTCGAAAGAGCGAGCCGAGCAACGCATCCGGTTTTTCGAAAAATATAGAAGCTACGTTATCAATTATAATCTCGGTCAGGATTTGGTGAAGAGTTATCTTGAAAAGAAAGGCGGCACACCCGACAATCCTGAAAAACGTTGGAAGGAATTCGAAAAATTATTATCGACGCCGCGATTGCCGTCGGGGCTTTTATAAAATTATTCCAACAGTCCACCAATCCAATAATCCATTCATCCGCTTTTTACGAATTATACTTGAAGTTTCGGCTCTTTTTCGGTACAATGATTCAATTTTTAAAATTGGGGAATCTGCATTATGCGCACATTGAATTTCATCATATTCATTTCAGTTTTTATCTTACTCTATGCATTGGTCAATTATTATCTCTACGCTAGAGGATCGCAATCTCTTCCTCCGGATTATCCTTATCGGAAAATTTATACATTCGCGTTTATTCTCCTTTCGTGTTCATTCTTCATCGGCCGTACGCTTGAAAATTATTATCCTTCGATTCTCAGTGAGGTATTTGTCTGGATTGGCAGTTTCTGGCTTGCCGCGATGCTGTATTTCTTCCTGGCTATCGTACTCTGTGATTTTCTCCGCCTTTTAAATTTTGCTTTCGGAATTTTTCCGGGTTGGGTTATTCTTCATTATTCAAAAATAAAATTTATTGTTGGATTATCGGCCGTGGGCTGCACGGCTATTGTTATCTTCATCGGTTTTCTAAATGCACGGTCTCCGCGGCTTCAAAAACTTGAATACACGATCGCAAAACCGGCGGCGACAGAAGATTCGGTGACGCTTGTAGTTGCATCCGATATTCACCTCGGTACAATTATCGGACGAAAACGTTTCGACGCTCTCGTCGAAAAAATCAACGCGTTGAAGCCCGATATTGTTTTATTTGCGGGAGATTTCGTCGATGAAGACCTCGCTCCAGTCATTAGGGATGATATCGGTCAGGCATTATTAAATATCAAAGCACACTACGGCATGTATGCGATCACAGGCAATCATGAGTACATCGGAGGGGTTGAAGAGGCATGCCGGTATCTCACTGCTCACAAGGTGATAATGTTGAGAGATACGGCAGTAAAAATTAATAATTCATTTTACCTAATCGGCCGCGAAGATCAGATGATCGGTCGTTTTGCAGGAAAGAAAAGAAAACCGCTAGAAGAAATAATGCGCGATGTCGACAAAAGTTATCCTCTCATTTTAATGGACCATGAACCTTTTCATCTTGAACAAGCTGAACAAAATGGAATTGATTTGCAGTTATCCGGACATACCCATCACGGCCAGCTATGGCCGTTGAATTATATCACCGAACAGGTGTACGAAAAAAGCTGGGGTGCACTCAGACGAGGAAATACAAATTATTATGTCTCGAGCGGAGTCGGCACATGGGGCCCGCCTGTACGAATCGGAAATGTTCCGGAATTTCTTTATATCACATTACATTTTTCTCATCCGGAAGGCCGTCAGTAAAAATATGAGTAGTCAATAACTATTGATCGCCCTTAACAACTCGTTCCACCTTATCACTCGGATTGTTCAAGTCGATTCAATACATCTTCAAGCACGGCAAGTAATTTTCCTGCGGTATAAGGTTTGGTAATTGTGTGGTCAATGCCGAGTTCCTTGAAAGCGGAAGACTCCATATCTTCGTGGAAGCCGGCTGAAGCAATAATAACTGCAGAAGGTAAGATGGATCGTATTGCCTTTATCGTGGCAATGCCGTCCATTACCGGCATCGACATGTCGACAATTGTCGCCTCGATTTTTTCACCCGAGGTTCTTAATAAGTTTATTGCTTCTACTCCATCCTGCGCAATCAGAACACGATAACCACGCGCCTCCAAAATCTCTTTTGTGATATTTCGAATTGCCGATTCATCATCAACAACCATTACGAGCCGGCCATGGCCTTGTTGCGTCGAAGGACTTGCTGTCGCGATTTCTTTTCGTATAGTCAACTGTTCGATCGGCAGGAAAATTTCAAATTCCGTTCCTTTTTTCTCTTCGCTCGTGAATGTGATAGTGCCGCCATGATTTCGAATAATTGAAATCGCCGTTGAAAGTCCTAAACCTACTCCCTTTCCAATTTCCTTCGTTGTGAAAAATGGCTCGAAGATTCGATCTTGTATTTCTTCAGGTATCCCAGCGCCGCTATCGGATATCCGCAGTCGAACATATAAACCAGACTTGAGGCCGAGCGATAATTCGACCGCATCCGGAGAGAGATAAACATTATCGGCCCGCATAATTATTCGGCCGCCGTCCGGCATAACGTCCTTGGCATTCGAGCAAATATTCATGATCACCTGTTGTATCTGCGCCGGATCACCCATGATCAAACCAAGATCGGGTTCAACCTCGGTCTGCGCTTTGATATTCTTTGGATAGAAATGCTGGATCGTTTTTTCCATATCTTTAATCAGGTGGCCGATCTGCACGGGAATCCGCTGACCCTGAATGCCTTTTGCAAATGTAAGAACCTGTTTTACGATTTCAGCGCCGCGCATTGTGTTTGTTTCAAGTGTTGCAAGAACACGCGCGCTTTGTTCATCGAGTAATTTTGTTTGGAGAATTTCAATCGACATCATTAACGGCGCGAGTACATTATTTAAGTCGTGCGCAATTCCTCCCGCAAGAGTTGCAAGACTTTCCATTCGCTGAGCTCTCGATGCTTGAGCTTCCAGTTGTTTTCGCCCCGTAATATCCGTATCAACAATAAGAACCGCCTGAGGTGCATCATGCGCATCGCGCATGAGTGTCCACCGGCTTTCAATTATTGTCTCCGCCTTCCCGCCTCGAAAATATCGAACTTCGCCCGACCACCAACCGTTGCGAATCAATATGCCGTAGATTTCTTCCCGCTGCATCGGCAATTCATGATGAACAACTTCGAATATTTTCTTTGAGCGTACCTGCTGTTCCGAACTTCCGTATAATTTTTCCGCGCCTTTATTCCAGAAAAGAATTCGATCTTCCAGATCGCACACATACACGGCGTCCGGCGTGATATTCAGGAGAGCTGCCTGTTCTCGAATTGTAGTCTCCTGTTTTTTTTGTTCTGTGATATCACGGCAATGAACCAAGATCGTCTGCATCGGAGCTTCGTTGAGTAAATTCGTGAAAGTGAATTCGACGTCCTTCCATTCACCGGAAAGATGATGGAGCCGCGCTTCGATATGCGATTGTACTTCACCCGATGGGCCATTTACTATTTCTCGAAAATGCTGAATTAAAAAACTCACGTCGTCGGGATGGACATACTCGAAAAACGATTTCTCCATAAATTGATCCGGCGAATAACCTGTCAGCCTTCGTATAGAACCTCCAATATATTTTACTATTCCGGATCGATCGAAAAATGCAATCACATCCGACATGTTCTCGGTCAGAGCAAGAAAACGTTCCTGTGACTCACGCAAAAGCGATTCCAACGTAACCAACCGTACAGCCTCTTCTTGTCTTCTCTTTTTTAAAACGTTCAAACCTTCCGACAGATCATTTATTTCCCGATCTATCCCGGAATCCTGCAAGTCGCTTTTAATGCTTTTGATCAATTGTTTAGTCTGTTTCCATTGGAGAAAGAAAAATGCCAGCGTGAGGCAAATGACAACGAATGCAATATAACAGGCATAGATGAAGCTTCTGTTGTGGTCTGATCGAAATTGTTCAACAATAGATTTTTGATTGAATCCACAGTATAAATTTCCAATCGTCTTGGATTGATGGATCAATGGAATTGATAATTTATTTATCGAATCATTTTCGTTTAAAGCAGACGATGAGATTTGTCGGTATCGCATTCGTTCGGCGACAGATTTATGGATAGCATAGAAGACGCTGTCATCATTTGTGACAACAATAACATACTCGGGATGATAAATCTGATCGAAGTTGAGAAGTGCAGTATTTACTTTCTCGACATCCTTCTGAGCGATGGAAGGCGCAATATTGAGCGCGATTAACGAGGAAATTTGTTGGTTCTGCGTTAATACTTCAAGCCGTGTATTTTTTTCGCCATCTGTCTCAATCAGAAAATATCCCAACACAACACACGCGGTTGCGACAACACTGATGAGAAGAACGGCTTTCATCTTAGTATTCTTATGTTATTCTCGATATTATCGGAAAATTTTGTAAGATACTTGATCTCTCAGAATATTCTCCCGGCTTTATGAATATAATTAAAAGTTCAAGTGAAGGGACAATCCCGATAAAATTTATCCTTCTGCAAAAAAACCTTAAAAATAAAGGAATTCCTTAATTTTGGAAGCTCTTATTAAGGTTAAGATAATTTAACAACGGTTTTCAAATCCTTTTGTTAATATACTCGTTGAGATACTTCGGTTAAACGATTTTTTTATTCGGACTTGCTTTTTGACGTTGCATTTACTAAACTTCATTTACATGTTGATTACATCCAATAAAACTTGTTGGTGCGCACAGCGCCGGGAAGAAACAATGCTTATCCCGACCACATTTTTATGGTCAGTTCAATTCTTTTCCCTTGAAAGGAGGTCACATGGCTAGCTTCACATTAACTGTGAACGGAAAGCCGGCAAATGTCGATGTCGATCCTGACACGCCGTTATTGTGGGTTATCCGTGATACACTAGGTTTGACAGGCACAAAATACAGTTGCGGAACCGGTATTTGTGGATCGTGCACAGTTATGATAGACCAGGAAGCCATCCGTTCTTGCAACATTACAATTAAAGATGTTGTAGGAAAATCGGTGACAACAATCGAAGGACTCGCGGTAAATCCGGATCATCCAATCTTACGTGCATGGATTGAAGAAGATGTTTCACAATGTGGTTATTGCCAACCAGGACAAATTATGACGGCGGCAGCATTGCTGTCAAAAAATCCTCATCCAACCAATAGCGATATTGTAAAAGCTTTCTCCACTAATCTTTGTCGGTGCGGTACCTACAACCGAATCACAAAGGCTGTGCAACGAGCAGCATCGAAGGGAGGATTGCGATGAGTGACAGACTTTCCCGCAGAAGTTTTATTAAAGTTGTTTCAACGGCCGGTGGCGGACTTCTTCTCGCATCTCAATTACATTTTGGGAAAAAATCTCTTATGGCTCAACAACTTCAGGCCGGAGGTTTTTCACCAAACATCTGGATCAAAATTGATAGGCAAGGAATTGTAACGATCACTGTTGTTCGATCGGAAATGGGACAAGGCATCCGAACTTCATTTGCTATGATCATCGCGGATGAACTGGAAGCGCCGATCGAATCTATTAGATTGGAATTTCCGATTGCAGATCCAAAAAAATATGGCGATATGACAACTCGAGGAGGTACCAGCATAAAAGATTTCTTTATTCCTCTTCGACAGGCAGCCGCAACAGCACGCGAGATGCTTATCGCTGCAGCAGCCGATATCTGGAAAGTTTCGGCATCGCAATGCCGGGCTGAGAAAGGATACGTACTTCATCCTTCGACCGCTCAAAAAATAGCGTATGGAGAATTGGCGGACAAGGCTTCGACAATGCCAGTTCCCGACCATCCCCCGATTAAGGACACCAAAGATTTCAGATACATCGGCAAAGCGATGAAGCGAATTGAAGCGTTGGAAATAGCTTCCGGATCAATTCAATACGGTATTGACATGACAATACCTGAATTACTCATTGCAACAATCATTCGGCCTCCAGTTTTTGGAGCAACCGTGGTAAATTTCGACGCAACCAGTGTATTAACATTTCCGGGAATGAAACCGCCGATTCTCATTCCGTCGGGTATTGCACTTATCGGTTCCGATACATGGACAGTTATGAAGAGTCGCGAATCCGTTAAGGTGGAGTGGGATAATTCTACGAATCAGGAATTGTCGAGCGAGGCTTTCAGAAAACAATTCGGAGACAAACTTGGAGCTCCGACTACCGTAAGCCGTTTTCAGGGAAATCCATCCACCTCATTATTATTAGCTTCAAAAAGAGTTGAAGCTCGTTATGAGGTTCCGTTCGCGGCTCATGCACAAATGGAACCGTTGAATTGTATCGCAAACTTCAAGGAAAATGACATCGAGATCTGGGCGCCGACTCAATCGCCTCAGGCTGTGCAAAAAGCGGTTGCCGATTTTACGAAAGTCCCAATTAAAAATATTAAAGTCCACACAACGCTAATGGGCGGAAGTTTTGGAAGAGGATTATTGACCGATTTTGTATTAGAGGCGGTTCAAGTTTCACAAAACATTAATGCTCCGATTAAACTTATCTGGACACGCGAAGATAATTTCCAGCATGATTATTTCCGTCCTGCAAGCCTGCATCAAATGGCCGCAGGAATTGAAAAAGGAAATACCGTAAATACATGGGTTCATAAGATCGTCGCTCCATCTATCCAAGAACAGGTCGGGAATGATCAGAATCCGAATGTTCCTGATGTGGTTGACGGAGCCGCTAATTTCATGTACGATTCATTCCCAAACATCAGTGTGGAATACTTCCGCGTTCCGACTGCGATCCCGGTCGGTTGGTGGCGTTCAGTGTACAATTCGAACAATGCCTTTGCCAACGAATGTTTCCTGGACGAAATTGCGATCGCGATTCGGTTGGATCCTGTTGAATTCCGGCGCCGGTTATTGCCTGATGAACACAGAATGCGAAAAGTTCTGGAATATGCTGTCACTAAAGCAGCTTGGTGGCGGCAACTACAAAAGAACGAAGGCCATGGATTTGCCTGCCATGCATGTTATGGAAGTTATGTCGCGACTATCGCAGATGTTTCAATCAGCGCCGACAATAAATTAAAAGTGCAGCGCATAGTCACGGCTATCGATTGCGGGCAGGTAATCAATCCATTATTCGTTGAAGAACAAATTGAAAGTGCTGTGGCATTTGCTATAAGCGCCACAATATTCGATGAGATCGTAGTCGATAAAGGCAGTGTTGTTCAGAAAAACTTTGATAGTTATCGGATCCTATCGCAAAACGAGATGCCGGTGATTGAAACCTCGATTGTTCCGAGCACAGAACCGCCAGGCGGAGTCAGCGAAACTGGTGTGCCGACTGTTGCTCCGGCAATCTGCAACGCGATTTACAACGCGATAAAAAAACGCATACGACGGCTTCCGATCAAACCTGAAGATTTGATACAACAGTAAAACTTTTACTTTCTTAAAAAGGATGGCTTCGGCCATCCTTTTTTTTATTGCTTCATTGATTACACAAAAATATCCTCGTATATTGTTTGAGATTTACAGTGAGGAACGTTGCATGAAAGCGGTTGTTATACGAACTACAGGAAATACCGATGTCTTATTATACGAAGAGGCGCCAAAGCCAATTCCAAAACCGAATGAAGCGTTGGTTCGGCTTGAAGCCATCGGCGTTAATTATATTGATATTTATCATCGAACAGGTTTGTATAAAGTCCCTCTTCCTTTTATTCCAGGAATGGAAGCCGCTGGTGTCGTCGAAGCAATCGGCAAAGAAGTAAAAGAAGTTAGTGTTGGAGACCGTGTCGCTTATGCCATGACTCTTGGAGCGTATGCCGAGTACGCGGCTGTTCCATCTTTACGACTTGTTCAACTCCCCGAAGCAATATCATATTCAGTGGCGGCCGCAATTATGCTGCAAGGAATGACGGCGCACTATCTCCTCCGTTCCACTTATCCGGTGAAAAAAGAAAATACGATTCTCGTTCATGCGGCTGCCGGAGGTGTGGGATTACTGCTGATACAAATTGCAAAGCAGATTGGAGCTCGAATAATCGGAACTGTATCAACTGATGTGAAAGCAGATGCAGCGCGAAATGCAGGCGCTGATAAAGTGATCGTCTATACCCGAGAAGATTTTGAAAAGGAAGTAAAAGATTATACTGCCGGCCGGGGTGTTGATGTTGTGTACGACTCAGTCGGAAAGGACACATTTGAAAAAAGTTTGAATGTCCTGAAACCGCGGGGTATGCTGGCATTATTCGGTCAATCAAGCGGACCGGTGCCCCCCTTCGATCTCGGACAGCTTTCGGCAAAAGGATCGCTCTTTCTCACTCGTCCGACTCTTTCACACCACATTAATGAACGTACAGAATTGCTCTGGCGTGCAAATGAACTTTTCTCATTGATATCTGATGGAACTGTTAAAGTGAAAATTGATTCGGTCATAAAACTTGCCGAAGTCCGCAAAGCCCATGAGTTGCTTGAAGCAAGAAAAACAATTGGAAAACTACTATTACAACCATAATTGATTGGAAGGATTATCGTTCATGTTCTTTAAAAACGTTGTCGCATTTTTAATTCTTCTTGTAATTCTGACGGGATGTCAGAGTAACAAGCAAAATCCTCGAGACTTGAAAACCCAAGTAGATAGCGTGAGTTACATAATTGGGATGGATTTTGGCGGTAAATTGAAGTCTCAAAAATTAGAATTAAAACCAGATGTAATAGCTGAAGGAATTCGAGATGCACTGCTCGATTCAGCAAAATTTTTAATCAAGGAAGAATCTGCTCAGAAAATATTCGTCGACTATGAAAAGCAACTCGCCGCAAAGCGGTCCGAGAAAAATAAAAAAGACGGAGACGCATTTCTTGATGCAAATAAAAAGAAAGAGGGTGTAATCACACTTCCCGACGGTTTGCAATATCGTGTCCTTACAATGGGAACCGGCGCAAAGCCTAAGGCAAAAGACAGTGTTATGGTGCATTACCGAGTCATGACGATTGATCGGCATGAAATGACTAGTTCGTATGCCCATGGCGGTCCCCAGAAATGGCCTGTCGCCGGAATGTTCCCGGGAATTGCAGAAGCTTTACAATTAATGCCGGTCGGTTCGAAATGGGAACTTTTTGTTCCGCCGAAACTTGCATTCGGAGAACAGGGCGGACCCAACGGATCGGGTATCGAGGGAAATCTTGTTTTGATTTTTGAAATCGATTTACTCGCAAAAAAATAAATTATAATTGAAAAATCATTATTTCAAAAAGGAGGATAACATATCCTCCTTTTTTATTTTTGACACATTCATGTTAAGACAAATCTTTTTAAAAAAAATTGATAAAATTATTTTTTTTATTGCATGACCAGCCGACAAATATTATATTTCTAATGTTATACATGTTTAACAGTCACTGGAATTCGATGGACGACTCCGATAGTAATAATCGAGTCATTACAATGATGTTGTTTCATACAACATCTAATCAAATAAGAGAGTACGTTACGCGTCCGAACGAAGAGCCGTATTTCGGAGTTGATCCGCTGTATATTTGATCAGACTCGCGGGTTTACCTCCTCGTTTTAATCGACGTGACCGATCAACCAAGGGAGGCAGACCACGTGAAATCGATTAACCTGTCAATTCGTAATCGTTTTTCATTTATTCCCTTCCTATTTTTTACAATCGTTACTCTCATCCTGACGTACATTGCTATGGCACAATCCAAGAATACAATTCATGTTATTGGAATTCTTTTACAAACAAAAGTTTAGTTAAATCCAAGAGAGTCTTTATGCCTTCACCATTAATAAATATAATTTCTCGTGTTTCGACAAACACAAAAAAGTTGAATCACATAATTCAAGTCTCGAAAGAATTGGTCGAAGCGGCCAAAATGACGACCGGCGATGTTCTCAATAAATTCGGAACTTCTGAACAAGGTTTGTCAGAGACAGAATCGGAATTTCGCAGGCAAACGTACGGAGACAACGAAGTCGCCCAAGAAGTTCATCAGGGTTGGATTTGGCGTTTATTACATTCACTTCGCAACCCTCTGGTTATTCTGCTAGGTGTGTTAGCAACCATTTCTTTCGCAACCGGCGACGTTCGTGCGGGAACAGTAATGTGCCTGATGGTTGTACTCGGCGTTCTTCTAAAATTTATCCAGGAAACACGAGCCGACACTGCAGCAGCACAACTTAAAGCCATGATTAAAGTGACTGCAACCGTCATTCGAGAAGGTCAGGCTCTAGAAGTTCCTTTAAAAGATCTTGTGCCGGGCGATATGGTAAAACTTTCTGCCGGAGATATGATCCCTGCGGATTTGCGAATTATTTCCTCCAAAGATTTATTTATAATTCAGGCGAGCCTCACCGGCGAATCGCTGCCGATAGAAAAATATGACTTTCCTGAAACACGAAGCAACATTTCACCTCTCGAATTTTCCAACGTTTGCTTCCTGGGTACAAGTGTAGAGAGTGGAACTGCAACGGCAGTCGTAGTCGCAACCGGACAACAAACGTACTTCGGCAGTATGGCCGGCACAATTGTCGGACAGCAAATAGAAACAAGTTTCGACAAAGGAATAAAACGATTTACATGGTTGATGATTCAATTCATGATGATCATGGTTCCTCTTGTTTTCCTGATTAACGGATTGACAAAAGGCAATTGGGGTGAAGCCTTCTTTTTTGCACTCGCAGTAGCCGTCGGACTCACTCCGGAAATGCTCCCGATGATCGTATCGGTAAGTCTTTCACGCGGTGCCATTTCAATGTCGAAAAAAAAAGTTATAGTCAAAAGATTGAATTCCATCCAAAACTTCGGCGCAATGGATGTACTTTGTACCGATAAAACCGGAACCTTGACTTTAGACCATGTTATCCTCGAACACCATTGCGATGTCGTTAGAAAAGAAGACGACCTCGTTTTGCTTGATGCATACCTTATCAGTTATTTTCAAACCGGATTAAAAAATGTTCTTGATCGGGCGATTCTAGATCACCATGAAGTGAATGAACGAAGAAGTCTTGATGAGTATAAAAAAGTTGATGAAATCCCATTCGATTTTTCTCGCCGGATGATGTCGGTAGTCGTTGAAATGCCGAACGGATCACCTCGCTTGCTGACTAAAGGCGCTCCGGAAGAAATTTTCCGTCGATGCATCAGATTTGAATTGGAAGGCGACGTTCTTCCGATGGATCCGATTCTCATCCAGGATTTGAGAGATGAATACGAGCGTTTAAGCTCCGACGGCTTCCGTGTTCTCGCGGTCGCTTACAAAGATCTTGAACAACGGCCTGCTTACTCAAAAGACGATGAACAGAATTTGGTACTGCGAGGATATGTTGCATTCCTTGATCCGCCAAAGGAAAGCGCCAAACCCGCAATTGCAGTTCTTCAAAAACATGGTGTGACAGTAAAAATTCTTACAGGAGACAACGACCTCGTTACAAGGAAAGTTTGCCATGATGTTGAATTATCGACTGATCGGATTCTTGTCGGATCTGACATTGAAGAAATGTCGGATGAACAACTTGCCGAAGCGGTTGTCACCACGAACATTTTTGCGCGGTTATCTCCCGCGCATAAGCAACGGATTGTACAAGCTTTGCGATTGAAAGGACATGTCGTAGGATTTATGGGAGACGGCATCAACGATGCGCCGGCATTGCGTGTGGCGGATGTCGGGATTTCCGTAGATACAGCCGTCGATATTGCTAAAGAATCGGCTGACGTTATTCTTCTTGAAAAAAGTCTCATGGTTCTGGAAGAAGGAGTTCTTGAAGGCCGGAAAGTATTTGCCAATATCGTCAAGTACGTGCGCATGGGTGCAAGTTCAAATTTCGGAAACATGTTCAGCGTCCTTGGGGCAAGTGCATTTCTTCCGTTTGTCCCCATGCTGCCGATTCAAGTTTTGACAAATAATTTACTTTATGATTTTTCTCAGGTTCCGATTCCAACAGATAATGTCGACCCGGAACAAATTGCTAATCCGCGGCCTTGGTCAATGGATGAGATCAGACGCTTCATTCTCTTCATCGGTCCCATCAGTTCTGTTTTCGATTACACAACTTATTTTGTGATGCTGTATGTGTTCGGCTGTTGGGATCCTTCGCGTGCTTCACTTTTTCAAACAGGTTGGTTCGTCGAGTCGCTTATGACGCAGACGTTGATTATCCATATCATTCGGACCAACAAGATTCCATTTCTTCAAAGTATTCCGAGCGTTCCACTTATGCTTACTTCCGGGATCATCATGGCTGTCGGGATGTGGCTTCCACATTCTGCTTTAGCATCGTCGTTGGGATTCACGGGCCTTCCGATTTTATACTGGCCAATTCTATTTATGACATTGGTTTGCTATGTAATTCTCACACAAACCGTCAAATCAATATTATTGCGAAAAAACTGGATTTGATTGTAAGATATACGAGTAGAAACGAAAACGCCCCATCAATGATGGGGCGTTTGTCGCAAAGATTCAAAATCAGTTAGACTTTTGAAACCTTAGCTGCCTGGAGGCCTTTCGGACCACGTTCGACTTCGAATTCTACCGTATCGCCTTCGTTGAGATTGCGATAGCCATCGCCAACGATTGCTTTAAAATGGACGAATACATCTTCGCCATCTTTACGTGAAATGAAGCCAAAACCTTTAGCCGAATTAAACCATTTGACGGTTCCTTTTTCCATGGAACGCATCCTTTCAATTTGTTCTTCCCGCTACCTGGGAAATGGTGTACCCCGTCCCAATTTTCTTTGGGCATGCTCTGAAACGCAAAATCGTAGCAAAAAAAACATTAATTGCCTTTTGCCTTGATTATCTTGGTGGCGACATTCACCTTAGGGGGTTGAACTCGGTCCATCAGCACGATCTCAAAAGCGCAAAAACGGTGTACTGTTCTTTGCAGTGTTAATTTACCTCTTATCAATACAAATAGCAAGCTTTTTTTACTAAAATTTAAATACTTCTTGAAAAGAACGTAAATATTTGGCATTAGTATACCATTTCTATTATTATAATTGGAAGTATGGACACCAATTTCTTAGATATTATAAATATCCTGGTAATATTTCAGTGCTCAATTTTTAGCATTTTCCTGGTGCAACGGAGAAATCGGAAACCGGCAAACATTTTCCTTGCGGTTTTTCTTCTCTCACAGGCACTCGTATCTTTCCATCTTCTCTGCCGATACCATCAGGAATATTTCGCATCCTCCGTTCCATATTTATATTTTATCGGGACTCCATTTTATTTTCTCATTTCGCCTTCACTATTCCTGTACACAAAATCTTTAGCTTTTTCAAATTATAGGTTTACAAAAAGCCAGCTTGTTCATCTTCTCCCTTTATTCATCGTTGCTATATTCTTCATCCTAACTTTTCATATCCATTCAAACGAGACGAAACGAATACTCATCGAACATGGCTTTTTCAAGAACTATTATTTTTATCTTATTTTTACGCTTCTTTTTTTCGTCCAGATCGCTGCATACTGCATTTGGTCTCTCATTCTCATCAGAAGATACCGCAAAATAATAAAACAAGAATGTTCATCTATCGCCAGTATAAACCTGTCATGGCTTACTTTTTTTCTCTACGGATATCTACTATCGTGGTGCACAAGTATTTTGTTCTTCCTGCAAGTTATTCTTTTCTCTAATCCTTCTGTAACACTGCAGTTCATTAACAATTTAGCTTTTTTTATTTTCCTTAACTTAATTTTTTACAAAGGCCTCCTTCAACCCGAACTTTTTTCCGGCGTTGAAGAGAAACCAAAATATTCTACTTCAAAGTTAAATCGAACCGATGCAGATACTTATTCAATGCTGCTGGCTTCTTACATGGAGACCAAAAAGCCGTACTTGAATCCTACGATAACATTAAAAGAATTATCGGATGAATTATCAATCCCGCCGCGATTTCTTTCTCAAGTTATCAATGAATATTATCATAAAAACTTCTTCGACTTTATGAACCAGCATCGGATCGAAGCGGCTAAACAATTATTTAACGATCCGGTACACGCAAACAAGACTGTCTTACAGATTTTGTATGAAGTCGGCTTTAACTCAAAATCTTCATTCAATATAGCATTCAAAAAAGTTGTCGGCATGACACCAAGCCAGTATCGACAGCTTCATGGACGGAGAGAATTAATTTAACTCAACAATATAAACGATTTCGTTTCCACAAAAGCGCCTGCCTGCAACCTGTAATAATATAAGCCATCAGGTTGCCCTGCAGCATTCCATCGATAAGCATGCGTCCCGGCTTGGCACTCAGCCGCTAAAATAGTTGCGACTTCTGTTCCGTCTACATTGTAAATCTTCAACGTAACAAATTCGGATTGGGGCAGTTCGAACACGATCAATGTTGATGAAATTAGTCCATAAGGACAAGGAACTTTAACATTCACCGGATTTGGAATATTTTGAAAAAGCCGATAATTTCGGTTTACTGTCTTAACCTTTTCATCAATAAATGGAAGCACCTCTGGCATCGATTCATCTCCTCTCATATTTCTGTCATGTATTAAGATTTTTTGATCACAATATTGTCTATGTATATTTTTCTGATTCCCATATTGCCGAGACAAAATTGAAATAAAGTCGCACCGCTATCCGTCATGGTAAATTGATATGTATTACTCGACATCACTGTCGTCAACTGAAATGTTTTATCTCCCGAATAATTTTTATAAGTCACATCCTGGGTAATGTTGGATATGATTTGCATTGAGGAGTCGGCCATAGCATCGAATGAAACGGTATACGTCGCACCTTTTTCGAAAAGAACGCTTTGATAAAGCATGATTGAATATTCCCATGTGCCCTGATTTTTAATATCGATTGAAAGAACTCCGTTCGACACTGCAAAATCAGCTCTGCCGGGATCTTCAGGATGATAGGGATTCGTTCCCTGTCCAATCACCGACCAACCGTCCAATGAGCTATTGAAGTCGCCATTTTTAATTAAGTTTGAAACAAAGGTGATATTATTTATGTCGGAAAGTGACAGCGTATCCGACAAACCGTTGTATTTATTGATAATCATTTTGGATTGCGAAAACGAAAACAGGTTTAAAATAATAAAAACCATCACGAAGGTACAGATGTATTTCATCTTAATTATCCTCGAAATAAAAAATTTATTTGATTAACACAAGTTTTGTAACTAGAATTTTATTTTCGAAACTTACCCGGCAAAAATATGTCCCGCTCGAAATCGAACCTTCTGAATTATTCTTTCCATCCCACACAACGGAGTGCGTTCCTGCCTGCTTACAGGTATGCTCGAGACTTCGGACCAAACGCCCTTGGATGTCGAAGATTGCGACATCGACCGATCCTGTTTTTGGAATTTCATACTGAATGGTTGTTGTTGGATTGAACGGGTTTGGATAATTTTGCCGGAGCGTGAAATTCTCGATAACATGCGCCATAAGAAATTGCTCCTTCACAGACGTCATACCGTCAGGGAATGCTAATTCTTTTATATCCGAAATTGCATATCCCCGGACTGTTCCATCGACGAACTGCACAAACATCGAATCTGTTTGTGCTGAACAAACAGATAAACCGACAGAGAAAATAATAACAGCCTTTAGGAGCATTTGCTTTCCTATTTTAATCTGCATAATTATAAAAATTATGGTTAGTAAATTCGACCGGAATTATGAAGTCGTACCTTTTTCAGGAGGATGACGAGAAATCAACTTATTTTAGCCGTTTTTTAAATTGTCGGAAAACGTTCGAGAGCATGCTTTCGAACGGGTGTTAGTCGGTATTTTTTACCAGCGTTTCCGGTCAATCGTAAAATCTAATGCTATTTCTTTATTACAAATGATCTCTGGAATTGTTTGGAACAATAAATCTGCTGTTCTGAGAATAAAATTATGGGCAATGTTGTTTATGACGAATGGTCACATTGAGTGGTTTTCAAAACTTTCGAAGAAAATTTTAATTCGTCACTCAGGTGTAGTTTTTACCATTTCTTTTAACAAAAAATATCGGTCGTTAATTTGGCTTACTTCACCTTCAAGCCGCCGGAAAATTTCATTCATATGAGCTGAACCGCGAACTCTCGTAAAATCATTTTCCATATCATCTTTTGTTCCGTCTAATCCATAACCTATTTTGGCTGTAGCATTGAATTCTTTTTTCGAGTCTTCGAGAATTTGTTTTGCCAAAACTGTAGACGCATTTTTCCATACGTCTATCAAACCGAGAAAATCGGATTTTTGAAGTTTGTCAATAACAAAACCGAATTCTTTCGTAAACAAGTCACAAATATATTCCCATTCATAGTTACGATAATTATGATAGATCGATTGGAAACATTCAATCAAATCTTCGTATGATGATACCTTACCGTTTTTAACATCGTCCTGCAGTTTTCTCATCAATTCACAAGGAGCGATAAGCCCGGCAATGTCTGTCCATTCCGTTGGCACTTTCAGAATATATTCCGGTTTCAGCGTTGCAATTACTTCCTCCCATTTCTTCTTTCCGGACAACGCTGTCTGAATACGTTCAATAACTTTTCCTAATACATACCTAGTAATCGCGTTTGAATAATTTTTTATTCCTTGCGTGATCGCAGTTCCGGCTACTTGAATACCGTTGTAAAGAATCGGAACCTTTTCATCCCGGATTATTTTATTTAGTGCAAGAAGTTCAGTCCGGCCTCTGCGCATTTTTTCTACCGTGTAAGGTGAAAAAATATCGAAAACAATTATATCTCGTTTGTTTTCTGTTTTTCGATTATCACGCTCCGGCCATTTATCTCCATCACGAACTAATCCCACAAACTGCAACATGACACCCGGATTAATTTTAGATACTCCATCCTTCTCACGGATTAGTGAAAACGGAAGATTCGGCGTGTTGATGTTCAAGTTGTGTTTTCCAACGATAACACTGAAAGCACCGACGTGTGTATCATGAAGACAATAAGCGAACGAACCGGTTTTACATCCTCTTTCAAATATTCCCTGATGCAACGGGCCTAGTTTATACATGTGATTACTTTGATTCGTCCCTGATCCTGCATTGAAGAAGGAACAAAGGTCCGCGATCAATAAAGTCGATTTGTGATGTGTGACGGTATACGGACCAGCGAACAACGATACCGCTTCACCGTGATATCCTTCACAGTTTGCAAAGAATAGTGAGTTCTCTGCCGAGAATTGTTTCGCTATCTTCGCTCCCTGTCCGACGTAAACTTTATCCAGTATTGCACCGCTTAAAACTTTAGCTCCTTCAGCGATTATGAAATCGACGCATTGTACTCCGTCTCCAATCTCTGTTGGATTTTCCTGACAACTTAATATCGTTCCACGATCGAGCTTCGCTGCTCCATGAATATACGTTGACGGACCGATGTTGACGTTGGAGATCGTCCCCGAATGAACGATCCTCGCCCCTTTCGCAACACGGCCTCTCGTTGAATTTGCGCTGATAATTTTCGCAGCACTGAGTGTGTCGATCTTTTCACAAAATTCTTTATCATGCCTGTATACAGTTTGGAGAAATGCTGTTTGTGCAGTCAATTCATTAACGAGTTTCACAATTCGCCCGCCGCCTTCATTCAGAACTTTGATCTCGATCCCATTTCCAAAATTACTATCACCATTCACCACCAACGAATCGATATTTTGAATAAGGACATTGTCCTCAATAAAATAGTTCACTATTGTCGAACCAATATTTGCAATACGAACATTGTCTCCAATGGAACAATTCGACAGCGCAGCATTGAATAGACCGCAGGGAAGTTCCACTCCATCGAAATTAATATTGCCGATATTCGAACCGATTGTAACCGCACCATAAAAATGAACGGCGTGAATACGGCATAAATCTGTATCGGATTTCACTTCAACTTTGGCCCAATCCTCAGCAGTGCATTGCTGATCGATGAGTTGCTTTATTTGTGTTTTTGATAGCGAAGAATGTGTCATACTTGTATCGATTCGTTTATGATTAATTAAAATGCTTCGTATAATGTAGCAAACAGAGATGATGTAATCAATGGAATTGCTTCTGAAGAAAAATCAATATTTATTGTACGCGAATAATAGCTTCATCTTAGAGTAATTATCCCTAGAACGGAATTACAATATGCATCTTATCGATATCATCAAGCGATATAAACGTGGGATAATTCTGGCAATAATACTGGTTCTTATAGAGAACATCGCTTGGATTGTTGAGCCCAGTGTATTCGGAAAAGTGATCGATGCAATGATTGATACCGCTTCAGAAGGGTCAAAGAACCTCCTCCTTGGTCCGCTAATTCTATGGATTAGTGTCTTTTCGCTCAATTCAGGCGTGGGTTCACTCCGGCGGTCATTCGATCCTCGAATTTACCTTGGGATTTTTGTCTATGTCGCTACTGAGGTGTCCCGTTCGTCTTCGGGACAAAATCTCTCGGTCTCACAGACAGCCGGAAGAGCACAATTATCGAAAGAATTCATTACTTTTTTCCAATATCGCATTCCAGAAATAGTAGAACAAATAATCGCCATTGGCGGCGCTCTCATCGGACTTTCTTTTTATGATTATCGCATCGCCCTCTCTTGCTTTTTCATTGTTCCACCGTTAATTTTTATTAATCATCTGTATAATAAAAAAGTTGTCGTTCTCCAAACCGACGTCCATGACAGCTATGAGGATATGTATGAAATATTTTCAACCCGAGATCCTGAAAAAGTCCGAAATTATTTCGCCGGCCTTGTCCGGCCGCAACGAAGGATTGCCAATTGGGGTGCTTTTACATTTGGAATCATGCGAATTTTCTTGCTGGGAATTTTCATTGTGGTTTTGTATATATCAATCGACATTGATAACTTCACAACCGGTAATATTTATTCCATCGTTGCTTATATCTGGACATTCGTAACCTCGTCCGAATATTTGCCGGAGCTGATGGAGAGTTGGACGTCACTCAAAGATATATCTCAAAGATTGAAAGCTGATTAGATGCATAAAGTCAGAACTAAAAATCGCATACGCAGAAATCGCATCTTGCGAACTCTCCTTGAGCAAGGCGAGATCTCTTTGGCAGAATTAGCACGAACCACACGATTAAGTCTGCCTATGGTGACAAAATTGATCCACCATCTCAGACACGAACACCTCGTCGTCACGAAACGCCGTCGTGAATCCGAAAAAGTCGGGCGCCCGCCTTACATTGCTCGACTCAATGGTACTTCCGGTTATATCCTAGGAATCGACATCGGCCGGGTTAATACCGACATGGTGCTCCAGAATCTGCAACAGGAAACCGTGGCAGAACTGCATTACCAAAATCCGCCATTCCAAAATCCTACTGCACATCTGGAGATGTTGAATGAACAGATGCACTTGATTTTAAAAAACGCCCAGGTAAAACGAAATCTCTTGATGAGTGTCGGAATTGCAATGCCGGGTTTTGTTAACGTAATAAAGAAACGAGGTAAATCGTTTTTTGATTTTGGAAAGAAATCATTCGGCGAAATTCTTCACGAACGATGGCGATTGCCGGTTCATATCGAAAATGATGCAAAAGCAATGGCGCTTGGCGAACGCTGGTTTGGCTCTGCTCGGGACAAGAAAATGGCTTTGTGTATTAATATTGGTTGGGGATTGGGACTTGGTATTATAATAGATAAAAAAGTTTTTTATGGCCGTGATGGATATTCCGGAGAATTCGGACATATAGAGGCCGTGAAAAATGGAACTCTCTGCTGGTGTGGAAAGCGAGGATGCCTTGAAACAGCGGTTTCCGGCAGGGCCATCGCACGAATAGCAGAGGATCGTTTGTCGCAACAGCCAATATCCATGCTGAAGAATTCATCATCAATCAACGCTGCCGACGTCGTGCAGGCCGCTATCTCCGGCGATCAATTTGCGATCGATATTCTTACTGAAGCAGGACATTATCTAGGCGAAGGAATTGCAAAACTCATTAACATTTTTAATCCTGAAATAGTCATACTCGGAGGGAGAGTTGCTGGAGCCGGCGAATTGATACTCAATCCAGTTCGCTTAGCAGTGAGTGAGCATTCTATGTTTGATCTGAGTAAAGATGTTTCCATCACAGCTACGCAGTTGGGACCGAATGCAGGAGCACTCGGTGTTGCGATGGTTGCAACACGAGATCTTTTTGAAATCGACCAGTTTAATCCGACTGCTTTTGTTTGATCTTAAATTATGATGTTTTCAAAAAATAGATTCGATTATGCGGCAAAATAAATACATTCTTTTCCTAATACTTTGTTCTGTCATCACACTTAATCGGAATCTATTTTCTCAGACATTCGATCAACTCTATCCTACAATCGGCACATGGAAACGATCGGATACGGTTAAGGTTTTTTCTCCTGCTAACCTCTACAACTTTATCGACGGCGCTGCCGATGGATATCTTGCGCTCGATTTTGAACGGCTGACTGTAGCATACTACAACAAAGGAGATACGTCGATTACGGTTGAAATTTACAAACACAAAACTGAACGCGACGCTTACGGAATCTATAGTCAGGAACGATCATCCTCAGTCGAATATCTGCCGATTGGTGTTCAAGGTTACTACGCCGAAAATGTATTGAATTTTGTGATCGGACAAACTTACATAAAATTGACGAGTTACAAACTCGGGAAACGAGATAAAGAATTTTTAAACATGATTGCGAATAAGATCGCAAAACATTTAGGCGGTTCGACTACAAGACCACGGATGCTCGACCGATTTCCGTCTGCAGGATTACAACAAAATTCGGAGAGATTCATCGGAAAAAACTTTTTAGGCTACACATTCCTGCATTCCGCATTTCTTGCAGATTACAAAGTTGATTCGGCACAATTCCAGGTATTTATCATCGAAGCCGACAACCATGATGATTGCCGAAACATGTGGCTGCAATATTTAGATTTCAACAAACGATTATTCGATTCTTCAGAAACGGGAATCATAACTTTCACCGATCCATATCAAGGAAAAATATCACTGCAGGTTACACAAAATACAATCATTGGCATTGTCGGAGATATTCCACAAAAAATATTATCATCGGTGTTTGATGAATTCCATAAGAATAAATGAGGGAAATATATGGGTGAAAAAGGCATCATGACAAACCGTAGAACATTCATCGCAACCACGACTCTTGCCGCGACAGCCGGATTTTTAGGAATCGGGCGGAAGGCTATAGCGGCTGATGAGAAAAAAGATACAACCGCGAATCAATCTAAACCGATTATAGAACGAGTGCTCGGAAGAACCGGAATAAAAATTCCGATTGTCGGCATGGGTGTTATGAATGCCGATAACCCGGCGTTAGTCCGGCGTGCGTACGAAATCGGCGTGAGGCATTTTGATACGGCTGCTGTTTATCAAGGCGGGCGAAACGAAGAAATGGTCGGAAAGGTAATTAACCAATTAAATGTACGCGAGAACGTTATAATCGCGACAAAAATATTTCTTCCTGAATTTCAACGCAACCAGCCGTCTTCAGATACCAAGAGCTATTATCTCAAAACAATCGACGAGAGTCTTGAACGTCTCAAGATGGATTCTGTGGATATCTTATATTCTCACAACGTCTCCGATCTCCAGTGGCTGAAGAATGAAGCCGTAATCGATACCTTAAGAGAAATTAAGTTGAAAAAGAAGGCACGGTTTATTGGATTCACGACGCACATGAATATGAACGAAGTAATCAATAGCGCAATTGAAATCGATGCGTACGATGTTATACTGACAACGTTCAATTATTCGCTTTCCAATAACAGTGAATATCTCGCAACATTGAAGAGAGCAGCGGCAAAAGGAATCGGCCTCATCGCCATGAAAACACAATGTCAGCAACCATGGTATAAGGAAGGAAATTCGAAAGGATTGCAGAGCTATTATGAAGGAGAAATTCTGAATTCGGCATTGTTAAAATGGGTGCTTCGGCACGACTTCATAGCATGTGCAGTGCCGGGATATACTGCATTCACACAGCTTGACGAGGATTTCCCAGTTGCGAAAGATCTTCAATACACAGCAAACGAAAAGAAATTTTTGGAAGATCGGAATGTAATATTGGGAATGAATTCTGTCTGCACCCAATGCAAAAAGTGTGTGTCGACATGTCCCCGAAATGCCGACGTGCCGAATATACTTCGCGCGCACATGTACATGGCATCTTACGGAAATTTCCATCAGGCACGATATACATTGGATTCAATTCAAAAAGATCGTTCATTGAGCGCTTGCAAATCATGCACAACATGTACAGCACGGTGTTCGCGTGATGTAAATATTTCTCGGCGCATTGATGAAATAAAAACTCTGTATGCCTGATTTTGTTTGAATGGATATTGTTATGAGACAATTTGGAATATTTCTATTTTTTATCGCATTCTCTTCTGTCAATGCACAGAATGGATCGGATCTCCAAAAATCGGATGATCGATATGAGATCGTTCAATCGAGCATTACAGCACGGATAACAATTAAATTGGATAGGCGTACCGGCGAGACATTTCTTCTCACGAAGGGGAATAATGATGAATATTTTTGGGACAAGATTCCCCGGCTCGATTACCCGGATTTTATGAACGAAAAAAAGGGAGATGATCAGTATCGCATCTTCACATCGACGACAGTGGTACGCAATGTTATTCTAATAAATATTGTCAACGGTGCAACATGGATACTAACGTCGATGAAAGATGATTCGTATCTCTGGCAGCCGATCCATGAGAAAAAATAAAATCTTAACCATAACGGAATAATAAAAAAGCCGCAGCAACTCTTCAGTTAATGCGGCTTTTTTTTATCTGATTTTGTTTTACTCAAACAAAGATATATCCTTCAAATCATCAAGCATTTTCTGGAGTATATTTCTGATTTCCGGCAATCTAGTTTTTATCACATTCCAGACAATTTCATAACGAATACCAAAGTAATCATGACTAATTTTATCTCGCATTCTTGCCATGTCAGACCATGGAATCCCTTTGTATTTCTGTCGTAATTCACGAGGCAAGCGCTTGGCTGCTTCTCCTATAATAGTTAGCTTCCAAACAACTGCAGCTTTTGATTTTTCATCACGGAGGAAAACTTCAAATTCAATTCCTGATGTAAATTCTTCAATACTTCTGATCGCATCAAGGATATCTAATATATGAAGCAGGTAGTTTCTTTTCGCAGTCATAGATAAATAACTTCAGTGAAAATATTGTTTTGCAGTTCGCGCCGCACTGCACATTTCTGAACAAGGTCAACTTTTCTTTTCAATATCTTTTCTAAATAACGCTCTAGGTTGATAAACTCTAGAAGATCGGGCATTTGCTCATACTCCACCAATATATCAAGATCGCTACCCCGTTTGTGTTCTCCACGCACATAAGAACCGAATATCCCTATTTCGCTAATTTTGTATCTCTCTTTCAAGTTCTGTTTTTGAGTTTTCAGAATTCGAGCCAATTGTTTATAATCAATCCTGTTACCTTTGCCGTTCGTTTTCTTGGTTGTCTTCATGAACAGACTCTCTATAATATCTTTCGATTCAATATCATTTACATTTGCAATATAATGAATTATTCGACTTTTTAAAATTCATACTGAGCAGCTTCTAGCACAAAGAAAAATCAAGATTATCTTTTTTCTCTCTTCAATTCACGGAATGAATAATATATCTTACAATCCTGATTTTCTCTCTTTATTCTTTTATTTCGATTTGATCTTGCTTTCTTTGGCAGGAACTTCAAGAAATACAAATATAGTTGAAAAAGAAAAAAAGCCACAGCAACTATTCAGCTACCGCGGCTTTTTTTTATATCAGATTTTATTTTACACTTTTGTTTCAGTCATATCTTCCGATTCACGCTTGCTTTGATAAATAGCCCATGCAATCGTCGCTGCACATACTAGTGCAACCACAAGGCCTATCGCAATACCGTTGTTGCGTGGATTGATTATGTTATAATTCAGCACCAACCCAAGCGCCAGCAAGCTTACCATATTCATAACCTTAATAAGAGGATTGATTGCCGGGCCGGCTGTATCCTTCAATGGATCGCCGACAGTATCGCCTGTTACTGATGCTTTGTGAGCTTCAGAACCTTTACCGCCATATATGCCATCTTCGATCATCTTTTTAGCATTATCCCATGCACCGCCGGCATTTGCCATAAACACCGCGAGCAATTGACCAACCAAAATCATTCCAGCTAAGAATCCACCAAGTGCGTACGGTCCAAGCAGGAAGCCAATCATGATCGGGGTCAAGATCGCAAGCAAGCCCGGTCCGATGAGTTCTTTCTGAGCGGTTCGTGTGCAGATGTCGACGACACGTCCGTAATTCGGTTTCTTTCTGCCGGCCCAGATTTCTGCATCGTGGAATTGAATACGGCATTCATTAACAATTCCGGCCGCAGCACGTCCGACCGCACGAATTAACATACTCGAGAACAGAAATGGAACCGCACCACCGATAAGGAATCCGATGAACACCATCGGGTTGGCAACCGTCATTTTGCCTGCTTCAATCACGTATTGTTCTACCGACATCAGGTTAATTTTTTCTTCACTGCCAACTGCAATCACAGCAATGAAACTCGCAAATAACGAAACGGCAGCGATGACTGCTGAACCTATTGCGATACCTTTTGTCTCGGCTTTTGTTGTGTTTCCAACTGCGTCAAGATCGGCAAGAATCTGACGTGCACGTTTGTAACTGCCTGGCTGCGTTCTTTCCATTTCCTCCCTATCGTAACCCATCTCACCAATACCGTTCGCGTTGTCGGCCACAGGTCCGAACACGTCCATCGAAATTGTGTTGCCGGTGAGTGTCAACATTCCGATACCGGTCATTGCTACGCCGTATGCTATGAACAATGGCGGTGTGCCGGCATAACAGAGAACAGAAAGTAAAATTGCAACAGCAATAACTACGATTGCTGCGACAGTGCTTTCGTAACCAACTGCAAATCCCTGAATGATGTTGGTTGCATGGCCGGTTGTGCAAGCTTTTGCCAGACTTTTCACCGGTGCATGGCTTGTATGTGTGTAGTATGATGTTACTTTATTTAACGCTACAGCGAGAAAAACTCCAATGAGGCATGTAAGAGCCGGACGCAAATCAAGACCCGGAATTCCAAAATTGGCAAACCATGGAAGCATCGTTGGATCGCCGCCCGGGAAACCTGCTTTCGCCATCTGGTTGACGGCAAGATAAAGATCGTCAAATCGCAAGTATGCGAATCCGAGAGCGAAGAAACCGATGACGCTGATAACGGAACCGATCCAGAATCCACGGTGGACACTTTTTAATGCAGTATCGGATGTATCTTCCGCTCCGGCACGTACTGTATAGGTACTGATAATTGAACCCAGTACACCGACACCACGAACGAGTAAGGGGAAAATCACTCCTTTGTGACCGAAGGTTGCCATACCGAGAATCATGGCCGCGACAATTGTAACTTCATAGCTTTCGAAAATATCGGCTGCCATACCGGCACAATCACCTACATTATCACCGACGTTATCGGCTATCGTGGCTGCATTGCGCGGATCGTCTTCTGGAATATCTTTTTCAATTTTACCGACGAGGTCTGCACCGACGTCGGCTGCTTTTGTGTAAATTCCGCCGCCAACGCGCATGAACAATGCGAGCAGAGTGCCGCCAAATCCGAACCCGAGAAGAGCTTCATAGGCCGTGGCTCCGAAAATTAAAAATATGATTGTCCCACCGAGAAGCCCGAGGCCATCGGTTAACATACCGGTAATCGTACCAGTGCGATAACCTAATTGCATTGCTTCTCCATAACTGCGAGTTGCAGCGGCAGCAACACGAAGATTACCGTTTGTGGCGAGCCGCATCCCAACGTATCCGACTGTCCAACTGAATGTTGCACCGAACAAAAACGCAATCGCGCGTCCCCAGCGAAACGCATCCAGTGTTCCTGTGTACGTTAAAAATAGAAGTACGGTAAGAATTGCCATCAGCGGTCCGATTTTTCGGAATTGTGCGCCAAGATAAGCATTCGCACCCTCACGGACTGCTCCGGCAATTTCCTGCATTTTCGCAGTTCCTTTATCGGCGCTCAATACCTGTTTCACGAGTAAACCCGCATACAAGAGACCAGCTATTGCAATGCAAAAAACTGTAATTAAGCTTGCTCGTTCCATTGGATTGAAATTAGGATCTGAAAAAAGTGAAAACGGAACAAAATGTTGTTCTGAAGAAACAACTTCTCCGGTCTGTTGATGAACCTGTCCGAAACTTGGATTCCAGACATACAGAGTACCGAAGAGAAGCATCAGAGCGATGAAGTAGTTGCGACGCACACGCGGTGAACGCAACCACGAGAATCGAGATTTAGTCATAGTTTCCCTGAATATGTTATTGATAGTGTATAAATTTTAATAATAATTTCATGGCATAATCGAGAGGTGCGATATACTCTGTGATCTCATTCGGAAAAGATTTTGCTTTTCTCTTAAAATAAAGAATGTATGTTCTACACTCCCCATTTGATCTCGTGGATCTGTATAAGAACACGGAAGTATTCACTCACCAATGAACGTTCGATGCAATGTGCCTTTTTATCCGCATCTCACGCCATGATTCCAGAGCAAAACAAGTTAAAGCAAATAAATATAAGAAAAATGAGTGTGATATTCAAGAAATAATTTTGATCTGAATAGCTATTAAAAAACTGATTGTAATCAGATTGATTTGTTCTTATTATTGTTATATGAATATCCTTGTAATCAATTGGCGGTGTATCCGGAATCCGGAGGCAGGTGGAGCCGAAGTTCATCTTCATGAAATTTTTAAACGTATAGTCGCGAACGGTCATCGGGTCACACTTGTGGCGCACTCTTTCCCCGGTGCCGCACCTGAAGAAACAATCGATGGCATCAACACAATCCATATCGGAAATAAATTTTTCTTTCATTATCAATTTCGGAATTATTATCTTCGACATTTTGCGCACGACCATTTCGATCTTGTCGTCGATGATATTTCGAAGATACCGTTAAATACACATCGATATGTCCGCCAACCATTGGTTGGAATAATCCATCACTTGCACGGCCGGACATTATTCCGCGAACTCTTCTGGCCGATGGCATGCTACATTTATCGGAAAGAAAAAGCGATACCTCGAAACTATTCCGATGTTCCGATGTTTACAGTATCCGAAAGCACACGGAAAGAATTGATAGAGTTGGGGTACAATCCGGGAAAGATCGACATCCTTCACAACGCCATCGATCATTCATTATTTCGCAAAACTGTCGCTCACAAAAATAATTCACCGACTCTTGTCTATTTCGGCAGGATAAAAAAGTATAAACGGATTGAACACATTATAGATGCGCTCGCTCTTATCCTGCGCCGTATTCCAGATGTCCGGTTGAAAATTGCCGGGATCGGAGATCATCTTCCTGCACTTCAACAATATTCAAAACAAAAAAACCTTACGCCATATATTGATTTCGTCGGCCCAATCAAAGAAAATGAAAAAGCCGAGTTGCTCGGAAATGCCTCGCTGTTTGTTACAACTTCCCAAAAGGAAGGATGGGGAATCACGGTCATCGAAGCAAACGCCGCTGGCACTCCCGTTGTGGCTTACGATGTTCCCGGTTTGAGAGATTCAATCGTGCATAATGAGACTGGCATTCTTGTTCCGGATAACAATGTACAACTGTTGGCAGAATCAATTTCACAACTTTTACAGCAACCGGAACGGCTGGCAATAATGTCGGCAAAAGCACGAGCTTGGTCAGAACGATTTACTTGGGACGCATCAGCATGGCATTTTATTGAGAAAGTTCAGGAATTTTATCCGGAATTGAAACGAAATGAATAGTATGCCGTCATCAGTGTTGCTTCTCCTAATGTAGTCGATTGCCTCACTTTTCAGATTTACCCTTTTTCAAATTTATTCGGATTCTCCTAGATTTCTTGCTTCTTTTAAAATTGTGTGCGATCTTTAATATCATGAGACTAAAGAAATCTGAAATAGATGCGATTAAATCCGCTATCAATAAATATGATAATAATGCGAAGGTGTTTTTGTTTGGTTCGCGAGTCGATGATTCCAAAAAAGGGGGTGATATTGATCTTCTGATAATATCCGACAAAATTAAATTAGATGAAAAATTAAAAATCGAGACTTCGTTGGATTTGCTGATCGATGAACAAAAAATAGATTTAATAACAACTCCTGAATTAAACAGCGCATTTTTAAAAAATATTTATAAACAGAGTATCCAATTATGAAAGATATTACTAATCTTTTGTCGGAGGAGCTAATCCTTTTGAAAGAAGCGACGGACATTTTTAATTACTCTTATCAAAAGTGTAAGAACATCGGTATTAAAGAAAAATATACCAACGAGGAACTCGAGGTTCTTGATTCATTCACATCAAGATTTGCTCGATTAAGCGATATAATTATTCAAAAAATATTTAAATCGATTCAGATATTTGATTTGGAAGACACAGGTTCAATACGAGACGGAATTAATTACGCTGAAAAAAAAGGATTGATAAAGAATGCGGATTTATTCATAGAAATCAGAAAATTACGAAATACGATCGCACATGAATATGTGCCTCGTGTTTACGATGAAATCGTTATAAAAACTTTAGAATTTTCACCTTGTTTGCTTGAAAGTGTAGATCTCATCAAATCATATTGCAAAAAGAATTATGGAGTATAATATTTCCGCCATTCTTCAATCTTCATTCGACATTTGTCATTCGTCATTCGACATTCTAATGTTCTCGTCCGGTTATATCCCGCATTGCAACCATCACCTGACTTTCTTCGTCTCCAACCATTAATGAAAGCAATGCTTCCATTGAGAGCACCTTTCCATCCTTCGGTATAATCATACACATTTGAGGAATGTTTTATTGACAAAAAGAATTATTTCCTGCAAATCGATTATTGAAATGCAATCGGTAGAATTTGTCACAGATTGTACGAGCAAGCGCATTTCGTCATCTTCTTGTTTTCGTCGTTCTATGTTTCTATCCAGTTCTTTGAAGGCAGAATTAATTTTCTCTAAAAAGTTTTTCAGATTTTCCGGTACTGCATCAATATTCCCAAAATATTCCTCAACATGTTGTCGGAGAAGATGGTGTATTTATTCCATTTGGACCGACTCTTTCTGAAGTTCGTTTCGATACTCCTTCGGATATATTATCGGAGAAAACCTCAGGAAAGTTTATTAAAGATCAACCTTCTTTCTGCCGAAAATAATAGAAAGTATGTGATCCGGGAATACTTCGAAAATGTTCCCGATATTTTGTTATGGAGGTCCTTCCAATGGAACAAAGTTCACTCGCAGAAATAAAAATTTTAATTACAGACGATTCGGTTCACTTGCGTGGATTGATTTCAGCTTATCTGCATAAAATGGGCTTCACAAAAATATTGATGGCAACGAATGGAAAAGAAGGCATAGAGCAATACACTGCCTCGCATCCGGATCTTGTTTTGCTCGATTATGTAATGCCGGAAATGAACGGCATAGCAACTCTGCAGGAAATTAGAAAACTCGATCCAAACGCAACGGTATTGATGATCACTTCAATCTCGACAAAAGAAAAGGTGCTCGAACTAAAAGAGGCGGGAGCATTTTCGTATTTGCTCAAACCGTTTGAAGAAGCAAAATTTCAAGATATAATAATGAAAGCGGTCGAACATATCAAGAATCAATCAGTGAAAGCATGACATGGAATGTCGACGCTGTAAAAGTGAAAACGATCCGCACAGAAAATATTGCCATGAATGTGGAACGCCAATCGGTTTTTTGTGCGACCGCTGCAATGGTTATAATTCCCATGACGATAAATTTTGCGGTAATTGCGGCCTTCCATTATCGCTATCAGCGTTGAAAGAAAATCCTTTCAGCATGAAAGGCTCATTAATTCCGAGACAATACAGCGCTCAGGAGATCGATGAGCTTTTGCTTCTGCGGCAGGAATTAGAAGAAGAGCAAAAGTCGAACGAAACATTTTCGCAGAATGATTTAGACAGTATCTTCAATTGACATGACCCCTGACGTTCAAAAATTATTAGACACACTGGTTGCGCGAGATGTCATCTCGGCGGAAACTCTCGAAATTCGAAAAGGCCAATTCCAAACGTTGATCCGAGATATTGGTCTTGCACGGGCGCTTGTCACGGTCTATAATATTCCTGAAGACGCAATCGTGGATGCTATTTGTGCGGCATTCCATTATCCTCGTATGTCGATTGCATCGGAAATTGATTCTGCTCCCGGACAAATACTCTCCGAAGAAGAGATGAACAAGTTTCGAGTGATCCCCGTTTTCCGCATCGGACTCGAATTGAATATCGCTTTCATTGATATTCCAACCAAAGAAATTATAACACAATTACAGAAATTATCCGGTTGTAGAATTCTACCGGTGATCAGCACGATATTGGATTACGAAGCCGCTTTTCGAAAATATACTGGAGCTGTCGACCGCGTCCAGCAAATCGCTTCGACGCTGAAGCTCGAAAAATTCGACATTCGCGTAAGCGGTTCCCATGAAGCGATGAAATTGGTGGATGGATTTTCGGAAACTAACCTGGCGCAGCTTGTCGATGAGATTTTTCTCCGCGCAGCAAAAACTGGCGCGAGCGACATCCACATCGAACCGATGGAGGAAGAAATCCTGGTTCGCTTTCGCATCGATGGCGTGCTCCAGCGCATTTTGTCGCTCCCAAAAGCAGTTCATCTCGGACTCATGTCTGTCATAAAATCGAAATGCAGTATGGATATGTTCGAGAGGAACATTCCTCAAGACGGACGCCTCACGCTTACCTATGGCGATCGTGTATTCGATGTCCGCGTCAACACACTTCCTCTCATCGAAGGTGAGAAAGCTGTTCTACGATTACTATCAAAATCGTCGGCAATGATCGACATTGATAATCTCGGCTTTTCAAAACATAACGTCGAAGTTTTTCGGTCATTACTTCGTCTGCCAAATGGAATTATTCTTGTTACAGGCCCAACAGGAAGCGGAAAGACGACCACACTTTACTCTGCTCTCAATGAAATAAAAAGTATGACCCGCAACATCACTACTGTTGAAAATCCGGTAGAATATAAATTGCCTTTGGTGAATCAGGTGCAGGTTGCAACTGAGCGAGGTTTGACATTCGGTTCAGCATTACGCGCTATTCTCCGTCAGGATCCGAACATCATTCTCATTGGTGAAATACGTGATGCCGAAACCGGAATGATAGCCACTGAAGCCGCCTTAACCGGCCATCTTGTGCTGAGTACATTACATACAAACGACGCGTTTGGTGCGATTTCACGAATGATCAATCTCGGGATCGCTTCATTCTGGGTTAGTGCATCGGTAATCGGCGTGATGGCTCAGCGCCTTGTCCGCCGAATTTGTTCACGGTGCAAGGAAGAATATGAACCATCGGAGCAGGAATTGCTGATGAACGGATTATCCGGACTTCCCGCCGGGACCAAGCTCTTTCGCGGACACGGGTGTTCGTTCTGCAGCGGCACCGGTTATAAAGGACGAATCGCGCTTCATGAAGTTTTCATGGTCAATGAAGATATGCGTGAAGTGATTCATGGGGAAATAACCACAAGAAAATTAAAAAATCTTGCAATCGCCAACAATTTCAAGGATATGTATTTTGATGGATTGCAAAAAGCAATTGCAGGCATTACCACAACTGAAGAAGTCAACCGCGTAACACGACGAATAGTTTGATCGATATTGTTTGATATAATTTTTCCCGACTTCCCCCAATTCTTGCATTTCTCATATTCATCATCTACTTTATTTTAATGAGTAAAAACAAATTGAATATTGTCGCCGATAAGAATATCCCGCACGTGGAGGCGATGTACTCGCCTTTCGGTAAAATAATATTATCGGACGGACACAGCATTCGGCCAGATACTGTAGAACATGCCGATGCACTTATTGTAAGATCGGTTACAAAAGTCGATCGAGCTCTTCTGGAGAAGAGCAATGTCCGGTTCGTCGGAACCACGACGATAGGCACTGACCATGTTGATATCGATTATTTACGCGAACACAACATTGCTTTCGCCAGTGCTCCGGGAAGTAATGCGCAATCGGTTGCGGAATACGTGTTGACTGCTTTGCTGACAATCGCAGAAAAAAAGAAAATTCAATTGAACAATCTTTCGGCCGGAATCATCGGCGTCGGCAACGTAGGTAAAAAAGTCGAACAAGTTATCAGAGCTATCGGTCTAAAAACTCTGCTTAACGATCCGCCATTGGAACGAGCCTCCGGAGATCATGAAAGATATTGTCCCTTAAACAAAATTTTTGACGCAGATATTGTGACACTACATGTTCCGCTGACTTCCAAGGGATCGGATCCGACTTATCATCTGGTTAACGATCAATTTCTGTCCAAACTAAAACCCGAAACAATTCTAATAAATACATCACGAGGTGCAGTGATAGAATCAGCCGCATTGAAAAATAATCTTGCAACTCGCCGACTCGGCGCTTGTATATTCGATGTCTGGGCGGACGAACCAAATATTGATGTTGATATTTTACATGATGTCGATCTCGGGACACCTCATATAGCCGGTCATTCGTATGACGGCAAAATGAACGGCGCAGAAATGATCTTCAACTCATTCTGTGCGGCTTTCGATATTGATTACCGATGTCAGCGTGATCGATGGTTTGAGAAGTTGGAAAATAATATCATAAAGATTGATGACTCACACCGTTCTATTCAAAATATTCTTCTCGACGTAGCCAAACAATGCTATGATATCGAACGTGACGATGCCGATCTACGGAAAATACTGAATCTGGAAATACACCAGCGCGCAGACTATTTTAGAAATCTCCGGAGGAATTATCCGAAACGGTACGAATTCAAAAATTGGATTGTAACAAAATCCTCCAATCCAGAGCTGAACGAGATTTTTCAGCAACTTGGCTTTAGTCTCAAAGGGTGAGTAGATCAAAACAGCTTCTTCAAAAAATAGACGAGAACTTATTTTATCCATCCCGGAAAGTCCCGGAGTTTATCTCTTTTATGGTAAAGCAGGTGAATTATTGTATGTCGGGAAAAGCAAGAAGCTCCGCTCGCGAATTCGCGCTCATTTTAATTCCAGAAGAGAAAAACGCCTCTGCAAACAAATCGATCGTATTGAATGTAAAGAAACAGCCGGCGAACTCGGCGCACTACTGTTGGAATCGAGATTGATAAAAGAATTGCGTCCGCTATATAATCAGATGGCTCGGCGAATACGACCGTTGATTATCCTCCGCGAATCAATAACGACAAAAGGATATGCAAGCATAAAAATTGAGGAAGTAGAATATCTGGATGTTACCAGCGGTTCGCCAATCCTTGCAGTCTTCAAGCATAAAAAACAGATGAAGGAATATCTTGCTTCGATTCTTAAGACTCATGAACTTTGTGCACGATTATTGAAATTGGAAAATGGTTCGTCGTATTGTTTTTCTTACCATCTGGGTCAGTGCCGTGGAGCCTGCGTTGAAGAAGAAGAACCGGCGGCTTATAACAGCCGCTTCTATTTGGCTTTTGAAGAGCGGCGTGTGAAAGCATGGCCGTATCCGGGTGTGGTAGTGATTACAGAATCATCAACACGGAATGATGTGCATGAATCTTTTTATATATTCAACTGGTGCTTAGTGGGAAGCATGCGGCGGTCAAACGAAGCATCAGAACAATGGACGCCAATCCAACATCGTTTCGACTATGACAGTTATAAAATTCTGCTCGCTTTTCTTACCGATGGGAAAAAATATTCCGTCATTACCGTTGGTCAGGATTCCGAACTTACGCGATTCTTTGCAAATCGATTCCCTTACAGGAACCTCAGTTCCGTTATTCAGAAGCTTTAAATTATTTTCGTCCTTTAAAAATAAACCGGGGTTCAACTATATTTGAACCCCGTATGCTATCACTGTCCTATTTTTTAATCTGGGTAATGTTCAGCAACTCTGCGCTGAAATTTACTCCTTCCTGTTCTGAAGATTCCAGGTCGACTACCAACCTAGGTCTCTGATCTTCCAAATAGACGCTGAAGGTAACGCTGTAACTGTTCATCATATCCGGGTCACCGGCAATTGTAAATATTTTCTTTTTCTTCGCGTCTTCCGTTACCTTTTTTATTTCTGCGGCAGCGGTCCCTTTCGGAATATAAACGATGTCTATTCCTTCCAGGTTGGAAGCTTTGACTTCTTTCACCGTAATTTTTGTATTTTCTGCTTTTTCCGCAGCAGCTTTTACAAAATTTATCATTGCCCCGCCGTTCAAAATTCCTATGACGATATTACTTTTTTCAATACCGCCAATTTTTCTTGTATAACCAAGGACTTTAAGTAGTATTACGGCTTGAACATTTTCGGGACAACTTTCTTTTGCCAAAATTATTTCATTCGACATGATAACGAGTAATAAAGCAAATAAAGTAATCTTTCTCATATTATTTAAACTCCTCTATAATAAATCATAACTTAATTGGATTCGGAAACTTCTGTCCCTGCCGCCGGGGATGTCGGGGATTTTATACCTGATATATTCCGGATATGTATAATCCTTGTTCAGAATATTATTGAGTGTAAAGTCTATCACGAACCAATCAAATCTATATTTTATATTCAGGTTCGCAAGAATGTAGTCAGGCAACGTATAGGCAATTATTGATGATGCTGCAGTCGCTTGGTATTGTCCTTTGCGTTTCCCGATATACTGTGCATATGGAGTAACAGAAAGATTGTCTGTTATTTTATAATTCAACCATCCGCTTGCGGTAATATTTGCAGAATAAAGCATCTCAGCCTTCGTATCCCGATTCTTACCTTTTTCCCAACTAACATTCACTCCATAAGATCCTTTATCTGTTACTACACCGGAAATGGAGCCTTCAATGCCATAGATCAAATATTTTGCCGGATCGTTGATATAAATGGCGGCGCTTTTTCCCTGTGTTGCCGGATCTTGCGTCGGAACTCGAGTTATGTCGTTTCTAATAAACGACATAAAACCATCAAGGCGGGCTTTCGTCTTGTTTAACAATCCTTCAAAGACGAGATCATAATTATCAGCCTTTTCCGGATTTAAACTTGGAGAACCGTAAAGAACGTTGTATGTCGTCACATATTTTTCAAACAAGCTCGGGATTCGGAAACCTTCGCCATAAAGAGCCTTGAAGAAATATTTATCTTCAAGCGAATAAATTATTCCTAACCGGGGTGACAAGAAAAGATCTGTCAATTGCTGGTCCTTTACAACGCGAATACCTGCAACCGTTTGAATTTCCTTGATAGGTTTATACTCGAATTGAGTATAAGCCGATAATGAATAAGAATGCGGCTCGGTAAGATATGCACTGTACGGGTGTACAACATTCTCATTATACAACAAAAATTCATACTCATCGCTTTTCGCAGTCTCATAAACAAGGCCGCTAATGTTTGAAAGGTTATCGGTCAACTTATAATCGGTTTGTAATTCGGTTTGTAATGTATATCCGCCAAACTTCTGATAAATTTCACTAGTATCATGATTAACATTACCTGCGATATTAGCTATAAAAGCTTTTGTGGGAAAATATCCAATATCTGCTTCAGGGACATTGTACCTGTTAAATTTGATCGAATAGGTCAAACCAAGTTTTTCGGCAAGCTCCGTTTTATAATCAGCGCTTGCAAAAAACATTTTATAATGAGTAAGCCCCGTGTAATTAATATTCGGTGTGATGCCGAATTTCGATTTTAACTCATTCATATAACCGACATCAACGCTGATATTGTTATTACTGAAATTCAGAAACGCATTTTGATAATTATTCTGATAGTCGAATGTTTTGCTTTTACCGGCTTCGTCTTTTACGACATTGAAAGGATAGCCTTTGCCATTGACTGCAGATGCAGCAAAATACAAACCATTATTCTGATCAAGTTTGTAATTCGTATTGAAATTCCCGGATAATGTGTTATAGCTGCCGTACCCGCCTTTCAAGGTTGTCCTTGCCGAATTATCATTTCCTTTCGTGGTAACGATATTGATGACGCCCGAATACGCATTCGTTCCCATCAAGGTACCGCCCTGCCCACGAATCACCTCAATCCGCTCGATGGAATTGATCGGTATCATCTCCAGGAAAAAGGACCCATTGACTGCTTCAAACATCGGCTTCCCGTTGAGTGTTAGTAAAACTTTATTTTCGTAATGATAATTTTTCACTCCTCGAAAATTCAGAACGGTTCTGCCGAAAAATGTTTCCGACATTTGAACTCCCGGCAAATAACTTATTAATTCATATAAGTCATCAGCATTAAAATCCCGTATCTGTTCTTTTGTAATCACATCGATAATTATCGGAGAATTTTCAATTGATTGCTTCATGATTGAACCTGAAACAATCTTGACTGTTAAAATATCCTTCAAATTCATATCCATTAATTGATCGACACTAATCTCCTGAGCAAATACACTTGTAGACAGTACGAAGATTAAAGAAAAAGCAAAGAAAATTACTTTTCTCATAATATCTCCTTTTTCTAAGTGATTATGAATTAATTAATTAGTAGTAATATTCATTATCGGAAATGCTTTGGAATTATTTAGATAAATTTGAAATTAAAAAATAATATCTATTCGAAATCCGTTATTGGAATGTGCGTTCTTTTTATTCCCTTTACCATTTGGGCCAGTGTCACGGAGCCTGCGTTGGAGAAGAAGAACCGGCGGCTTATAACAGCCGCTTCTTTTCAGCTTTTGATGACCGGCGTGTGAAAGCATGGCCGTATCCGGGAGCGGTAATGATTTCCGAATCATCCGACCGGGACGACATCGAAGAATCATTTTATATCTTCAATTGGTGCCTGCTCGGAAGCGCTAAGCGCGCAAGCGACGAAGCCGAGCAATTGACACCCATCCACCACCGTTTTGATTACGATAGCTGCAAGATCATCCTCGCATTTCTTACAAACAAGAAAAACGAAAAGTAGATCACAATTACTGACAAATCAAAATTATCAGAGCTTCCCGAACATATTCTTATTTAGATTTATTTTTATATTCCGATAATATATTACGATAAATAAGTTATACGGCAGATTACATCATGAAACATATTACTTGACATCGAGAAATTTCTTCCATATATTGTGACCCACCAGTCACAATGTGACTCGTTAGTGCATAAAATATTCAAGGAGTTTCTTTGAATCAGGAATTCGCTGATCATATGGATAAAGATACGGCGGGGCTTTCACGCCGAGAGCGTGAAAAAAATACCCACCAAAAGGAAATATTAGTTGCGGCCCGTGAATTATTTCTCCAAAAAGGATATCATCACACAACGCTTGAAGAAATTGCTCAGCACGCACAATTCGGAAAAGGGACGATCTATAATTACTTCAATAGTAAAGAAGAACTCTTTTATGGAATCGTCGATGAACTCATAGCTGAAACAACCCGGATAGTAGAATCATCTATGGCATCACCGGGCGACGCTCGCACAAAACTTACGTTGTATGCAAAAAAATATCTTTCCTATGCACGGGACAATTTTGATTTATTCCAGCTCATTATTCGTGAAATGAATAACTCCAGTTCAGCAGAATTTAATAAAAGGTTGCTCAGTTTCTCGGCGAGCTTTAAAAAAATTATTAAGTTGGTCGCGCAACCTCTTAAGAAAGAAATGAAAACGAAAACTAGCAAAGAGGCCGATCCCTTGATGCTCGCCATGCTGTTCGACGGCATGCTGCGTTTTTATTGTCTCAATCATTTCGGGCCGTTTCGATTAAAAAAAGATTACGACATCGATCATGCCGTCGCTC
Source organism: Ignavibacteriota bacterium (assembly GCA_963835935.1). Taxonomy (GTDB): domain Bacteria; phylum Bacteroidota; class Ignavibacteria; order UBA10030; family CAVZMI01; genus CAWIHK01. The sequence goes on along the minus strand of CAWIHK010000001.1, from coordinate 475,750 downwards.
TTATTGTTTCCGTTTTTTTTGACGGAATCCTGGAATTAAATGCAAAAGGATAACTATTATGAGATATTCCACACCGTCACGTTCGCTACTCATTTTCGTTCTTTCATCGATTCTCGGTGCATTGCTTATCCCCCACACTGCTGCAGCGGCGGATGAGCACACTCAGCAATCGCCTCTTCTTATTACACTAGAGAAAGCAGTAGCACTGGCGCTGGCAAACAATCGCGATGTTATCATCGCAGGCGAGGATCAAGAAAGAGCAGATGCCCAGGTGAATGAAGCATGGTCAGGTGCTCTCCCGCAATTCTCGGCATCCGGACAGTACACCAGAAATATTAAAAAACCGGTTCTCTTCATTCCGGCCAATACACCGTTACTAAATCCAACAGACCAGACTGTAGCGTTTGAAATAGGATCTTCAAATGCTTATCAGGCTGGGTTTACTCTTTCACAGCCGCTGTTCAGTCTCAGAGTTGGGACAGCATTATCGATTGCACATACGTATCGCGATTTTACCGCTCAATCGTATCAGAACACACAACAGGTCATCATCAGAGAAGTGAAGAAATCTTTTTATCTCGTACTGCTGGCCCAAAAACTGGTGGAGGCAAATCGGCAAGGCCTGGAAGTAGTAAAAGCGAATTATGAAAATATCCAATCACAATACAACCACGGTATGGCGGCGGAATTCGATCTCCTCCGGGCAAACGTCCAGCTTGCAAACACTGAGCCGATGGTTATCTCGGCGGAAAATAATTATGCCCTGGCAGTGAATGCTTTAAAAACACTTTTGACTATCCCTCTTGAACAGGAGATCGTTCTTCAGGGTGAATTTACTTTCGAGGAAATTCCTCAAACCACACTCGAACAAGCACGCGCTGATGCGTTGACTACTAATACGACAATCATTCAGCTTGCACTACAGGAAGATCTTTTTGAAAAAAACATCAGCATTGAACGCGCCGGCTACTATCCGACACTTAATCTCATCGGCGGTTATATCTGGCAGGCACAGGACAATACATGGAACTTTGACAAATATAATTGGGCGAAAATGTTGAATTTCGGTCTGAATCTCTCAATTCCCCTGTTCGATGGATTTAAAACTAGTGCACGCGTCCAACAGGCTATAATAGATCATGAAAAAATCCATACCACGCGATTGAAAGTTGAAGAAGGTCTAAAAATCCAAATTCAATCTGCCGAATTGAGAATGGCCGAAGCAAAAAAACGAATCGCCGGTCAGGAAAAAAATATTGAACAAGCAAAAAAAGCAGTTCACATTGCGCAAACTCGATTTTCAAGTGGAGTTGGCACACAACTCGAACTTCTGGATGCACAAGTCGCGATGACACGCGCTCAAACAAATTATGCTCAGGCAATATATGACTATCTCGTTGCACAAGCAGAATGGCAATACGCCGTAGGAGTAAGAAAATGATGAATTACGAATGACGAAGTAATAATCAATCATAGATGAAAAATAGAACAGAAAGATTTTTATGAATAATTATTTGCAGGTTTTATGTTTAATTCTCGTCCTCATATTATTTGGGTGTGAATCGGGAACAAAGGAACAACAAGCCGGTACTTCATCAGGTGTAAATATTATTCCTGTTGAAGTAGCACTTGCTACGCGTCAGAGCCTCTCGGTGACAAAAACATATTCCGGATCACTATAAGGTGAAGAGCAGGCGAATATTGTCTCAAAAATTTCAGAACGAATTACTTATCTTAAAGTCCATGTCGGTGACGATGTCAATCCGGGACAGGTTATCGTCGGGCTCGATAAAAGCGGGGCATCATCCCAATATTATCAAGCAGAGGCAAATTTTAAAAATGCCCAGCAAACACTCGAACGGATGAAATCGCTTTTTCAAGAAGGAGCAATATCCCGGCAAGCGCTCGATGGAACACAAACCCAATACGATGTTGCTAAAGCTAACTTCGATGCCGCCCGAAGTGCTGTTGAACTCACAACGCCGATCGCGGGAGTCGTTACCTCACTTAATGCCAATATAGGCGATCTTACAACTCCGGGAACTATTCTATCAACGATTGCAAAAATCAATCGGTTAAAAGTTTTATTTAATATCAATGAAGTCGATATGACGAACTTAGCAATCGGACAGAAGCTCCATGTGTATTCCGAATCGCGGCCCGATGTAGTAGCAGAAGGTGAAATAATCCAACTGTCGAAATCGGCCGACCCAAAATCACGAACGTTCGAAATCAAGGCTATCTTCCCCAACACACGGGATCGATGGTTTAAATCCGGTATGTTCTGCAAAGTCGATGTACTGATTTCACCACGGAAAGAAACACTTGTCGTACCGAATACTGCAATACAAAGCGACGGGACTGTCAATCGGGTATTCGTCACACGAAACGGCCGGTCGTATCAGAGTACGGTTCTGACTGGCGTATCGGACGGGAAGTTCACGGAAATACTTAAGGGACTCGGTGAAAGAGATACAGTAGTAACGACCGGAGCGACGAATGCACGTGATAGCGGCTTCGTGAATATTACCAACCACTTGAATTAATCGACTGAAGAATAGAAAGTGAGACCGATCTCATGAAACTAGCCGATGTATCCATAGAACGTCCGGTGTTTGCAACGATGATGATCCTTGCGCTTGTCGTGCTCGGGCTTTTTTCTTTCATCAGACTTAATATCGATCAATTCCCGGATATCGATTTTCCCTACGTCACTGCAACAACCGTTCTTCCCGGAGCAGGTCCCGAACAGATAGAAACCGACGTGACAAAAAAAATCGAAGATGCAGTCAACACGATCGGCGGTATCGATCATATTACTTCGATCTCGCAGGAAGGTGTTTCGATCATTATCATTCAATTCAAACTCGAGGTTGAAGGGAAACAGGCCGCTCAGGAAGTCAGAGAAAAAATTGCTGCGGTCAGAGCCGATCTTCCGGAAGATATAAAAGATCCGGTGATCCAGCGACTCGATCCTGCCAGTCAACCGATATTCACTCTCTCGGTCTCAGGCCTTCGATCTGAAAAAGATATCACCACGTACACAAAAGATGTAATAAAAAAACGGCTCGAAAATGTTCCCGGTGTCGGACGGGTTGATCTTGTAGGAGGAGCGGAACGCGAAATCCAAATCGAAGTCGATGCCGCGCGTCTTCAGGCATACAATCTCTCCATCCAGGATGTAATCCAAAGCGTTGCTGCTTCCAACATAGAAGTCCCTGCAGGAAATCTGATCCAGGGAAAACGCGAATTACTTCTTCGAACGATGGGAAAATATACTAACGTCGACGATTTCAACAAAGTAATCGTCGCAACTCCGGGCGGGAAGATCGTCCACCTCTCCGATGTAGCGACCGCCTACGACGGCGTCAAGGAACGGACAAGTTTGACCCGCGTGAATGGAAAAAGTGCAGTAGGTTTGAGTATTTTAAAACAATCGGAGAGCAACACGGTCCGTGTGGCAGAGAATATCCAAAAAGAAATTACGGCAATATTAAAAGACCTGCCGCCTGACATCCAGATCACAGTCGCACGCGACAACAGCACATTCATCCGCGATTCCGTACACGACGTGCTGTTTGATATTATCTACGGCGGCCTGCTTGCCATTATCGTGGTGTATCTTTTTCTCGCAAACCTGCGATCGACAATTATCAGCGCGATAGCGCTTCCGACCTCTATCATTGCCAGCTTCATAATCATGTTCGCGCTGAACTTCACATTAAACATGATAACACTTCTTGCTCTTTCGCTTGCAGTCGGACTTCTTATCGACGATGCCATCGTGGTGATAGAAAATATTTACAGGCACATGCAACAGGGAGCAACTCCGATGGAAGCCGCAAAGGTTGCGACGAGCGAGATCGGTTTGGCTGTCATGGCGACCACATTCACGATTGTCGCCGTGTTCATCCCAATCGCATTTACACCCGGACTTGTGGGACGGTTTTTCTATCAGTTCGGTATCACGGTTTCGGTCGCAGTGCTTGTGTCGCTCTTCGTTGCATTCACATTAACGCCGATGCTGTCATCCCGATGGCTGTTGAAATCGGATGAAGAGCTATCAAATACAGGATCGATAATTCGAAGAGGGCTCTATTTCTTCAACCACTTCTTCGAAATTCTAAGCAATAAATATCGAGGAGCTATTAGATGGTCTCTATCTCATAGACCGACGGTGGTGTTAGGATCGATTGCTATTTTCTTGTTCAGTTTTGTTTTGATCCATTTTATCGGAACATCATTTTTCCCCAGTTCGGATCAGAGTGAGATTAACATTGGCATAAATGCAGCTCCCGGAAGTTCGTTGGAACAAACAAGCAATATCTGCTCTGCTATCGAACAAGTCATCGATAAACAACCGGAAGTCATCACAACATTAACTACTATCGGAGCGGGGAATGATCCGGTTACAAAGGGAAATATTCTGGTAAAACTCGTGAAGAAAAACCAACGCCGCAGAGGTGTCGAACAAATAATAATCGACCTGAGAGCTGAATTAAAAAATATTCCCGGTGCAAATTTATCCTTACTCCCACCAGGCGGTGTCGGAGGCCCTCAGAAACCGGTTATCATGAGTGTTCGTGGTAACGATATGTCGACATTAAAAGTAATCGCCGATCGAGTCGAAAATATTTTCCGTACAACTCCCGGTGCAGTGGATATTGAAAATAGTCTCGAGATATCAAAACCGGAAGTACGGATTCGCATAGATCGCGAGAAAGCCTCTGATCTTGGCATCAATGTCGGGCTAATTGCGACAACGGCACGTGCCATGGTCGATGGATATGTTGCCTCAAAATATCAGGAAGGGGACGAACAGTACGATGTGCGTGTCCGTTTGAGTAAAGCGGATCGAACTTCCTTCATAGACGTAGACAACCTTTCGATTAAAAGCAGTAAAGATGGAATGCCAGGACAAAAAATTCTAGTTCCGGTTAGCTACGTTGCAGATATCCGGCAAGGTTCCGGTCCGTCAAAAATTAATCGATTCGACAGACAGCGTGAAATCCGCATCGATGCAAATATGGCAGGCCGTGTATTAGGAGAAGTTCTTGGCGATATTCAGAAAAGAACCGACAAGTTGGATACTCCTCCGGGATATTCGGTTGGTGTTGTCGGCCAGGGACAAATGCAGGCCGAATCTTTTGGAAACATTATTCTGTCGCTTGCTCTTGCAATAGTTTTTGTATACATCGTTCTCGCAGCGCAATTTGAAAGCTTCACTTATCCGTTCGCTATCATGCTGGCGCTTCCGATGTCGCTGATTGGCGCAGTCATCGGTTTGCTAATATTTCACAGCGCGCTTTCGATGATGTCGATGATCGGCATCATCATGCTGATGGGACTTGTAACCAAGAACGGAATTTTATTGGTTGATTACGCGAATGTCTTGCGCGATAGAGGACACGAGAGAACCGAGGCATTGATAATGGCGGGTGCCACACGTCTGCGCCCAATCCTCATGACAACCTTTGCGATGATTTTCGGCATGGTTCCTGTCGCGTTCGCGATAAGCGAAGGAAGCGAATTCCGCTCGCCGATGGGACAGGCTGTGATCGGCGGATTGATAACATCGACACTCCTTACACTCTTTGTTGTACCGGTTGTGTATTCTCTCATTGATGATTTTTCGATAAAAAAAGGAATCAAATTCATCAGTCGATTTTTATCGTTTAGAAAAAGGAAATAAGAAATTAAAGGAGGAGGCCGCATGAAAATCGTCTATGTCATTTGTACTGAGGTGTACGAATCTCGCATCATGGATATTCTGACTCGCACTGGGATCGATTATTTTACATGCTGGGAAGGTGTGAAAGGAAAAGGACACGGAACAGACCCACACTTAGGAACGCGGAGCTTTCCCGGTATGAATGCAGTTCTATTGATCGCCATACAAGATGAAGCCGTTCTCAAAAAATTAATAATAGAAATTACAGAAGCTAACAAAGAAATTTCCAAACCGGATGATCGCATAAGATTATTTCAGGTTCCGTTGGAGAAGATTGTGTGAATATAATCCCGGATGTTTACCTCAAGAATTCTACCTGACGGTTGCTACGCATGGCATCCTTCTATCTTTTTCAAATGAATTCCCTTTTTATATTTAAAATGCCGCTTTAATCTTACACTTAATACATTCTTATTGATTTTTCGAAATAGTTAGAAAAAGACCCATTATTTATATGAAAGTATATTTAACTACTACTTGACTTTTAAAAAGCATATATTATCTTATACTTAAATTAGTAAGGTGACTGCTATTTAATACATAATATATTAAGGTCTTTATAAATAAACTTATTTCCGAAATTGCCTCACAAAATGAAAGGAGTCTTATGAAAAAAATTGAAGCGATTATCAGACCGCAATCTATTGACGATGTACGTGAAGCCCTACTGGAAGCGGGAATCAAAGGTATGACAGTTTTTGAGGTACGTGGGATTGGAAGACAAAAGGGACATACGGAATTGTACCGCGGATCAGAGTACAAAATCGATTTTTTACCAAAGCTCAAAATCGAAATTGTAGTGGCTGACAAGGATTTGGAAACAGCGATTAAGACGATCTTAAAAGTAACGAAGACCGGCAAAATAGGCGATGGAAAGATTTTTATCTCAACAATCGAGGAGGCTATTCGAATTCGAACTGAAGAAACGGACGATAGTGCATTATAAATCAATTACACGATTATCATACTTTCTAAAAAAAAATAAGAACAGATTGATGTGTAAAAAGAAAAACTTCTAGATAATATTGATTGCTTCTATTTTAAGAGCAAGTGCGCAATCACAATCTACTTCATCAGTAGTCAGTGTCAATGGTTTTGTGGATATATACTTCAGTTATAATTTTGCAGATCCTGATTCATGTGTAAATAAATCCCGAGATTTCGTCATCCAGGAAAATCAATTTATATTGAGTCTTGCTGAAGTAGTCATTTAAAAGGCTGCCCCCTTGCCAATTTATTAAGATATAACAAGAACTATTGTCTGATAATAATCACGGCTTGCGTCTAATCCTAACACTATGTAACTGTGTTTTCCGGATCGGGCCATTGAGGAGATATTATTATATCCTCTGTTTTCATTATTCCATAAAACTTTAATGTGATTATTGTAAAAAATAATCAGATCAACCACACAACTCATATCATTCAAAAGAAAAAGGAGATAGCATGATAATCGTCTTCGTCGTAAATGAAGTGTATGAGAAACGTCTCAATGGATATTCTTACTCACAAAGGAATCGATTATTTCACATGCTGGGAAAGCGTGAAAGAAAAAGGACACAGAACATAAACGCATTTAGGAATACAGAGCTTTCTCGGAATAAATGCGGTTCTGATGATCGTCATACAGAATGAAACCATCCTCTTTAGCAATATCGCTTTTCTCCTCCATCTAGGTATCATCTTTTTAGATTAATTATTTAATATATGAAAGTAATATATAGATTAAACTTGACAAATAGAAAGTATATATTATATTATACTTAAATTAGTAAGGCAATGATAATGATAAGCCTAAAAAATTAAGGTTTTTATTTCTGAATTCATAATTAATTCTTCAAAACGAAATGAAAGGAATTGTATGAAAAGGATTGAAGCGATTATAAGACCACAAAATATTGATGATGTACGGGAAGCTCTAATCGAGGCAGGAATTAAAGAGATGAAAGTTTATGAGATTAGGGATATCGGAAGACAAAAGGGACATACAGAATTGTACCGTACGTCGGAATATAATTTTGATTTCGTACAAAAACTTAAAATCGAAGTTATTATTACCGACAAAGATGCAGAAATAGCAATTAAAACAATCTTGAAAGTGATAAAAAGCAGTCAAATTGGCGATGGAGAGATTTTTATTTCCAAAATTGACGAAGCTATCCAAATTCGAACTGAAGAAATAGAAGAAAGTGTGGTATAAATTAATATAACAACACTCATACTATTAAAAAGAGAAGAAAAAGATGAAAAACATATCAACATTTGTGAAGAGGATGTCCTTTATAATCGGATTTACACTGATGTGGATGGAAATTGCAGAATCCCAATTCTCCTCATCAATGATCAATACCAGTGGTTTAATAGATGTATACTTCAGTCACAATTTTGAAAATCCAGATTCGCATGTCAATAAATTCCGAAATTTCGACATCCAGGAAAATCAATTCACATTGAGCCTTGCCGAGATTGTTATTCAAAAAGCGGTTTCAACTACATCGCCCATCGGATTTCGAATGGATTTTAATTATGGAACGACGAACGATTTAGTTCAACCGGCATGCACTTCGACTCTCACAATCGTGCAACAGGCTTATGTGACGGCGCTTTTGCCGTTTGGAAACGGGCTCACAGTCGATCTCGGTAAATTTGTCACTCACATGGGAAATGAAGTGATAGAATCAAAAGACAACTGGAATTACAGTCGCTCATTTTTATTCTCGTTTGCGATCCCCTATTACCACACTGGTATGAGAATATGTTATCCGGTTGTCAGCAATTTCACAGCGTCATTGCATGTAGTCAATGGATGGAATTCGGATATCGATAACAATAAATCAAAATCGTTTGGAGCGACACTCAATTATTCACCAACGACGACAACGGGCATAATATTCAATGGAATTTGGGGACATGAAAATCTCACGTCGATCGAATATGGAGCAAGAAATGTTTATGATCTCATTATTTCACAATCGATAGGGGACAAGTTTTCTGTGGCCGCTAATGCAGATTATGGTGAAGCAGGAACTTCCGCAGGTCTACAAATGTGGAAAGGCTTGGCTCTTTATAGTAGATACACAATCGATACGCTGTCGGCAATTACGCTTCGCGGCGAAGTCTATAACGACCCGACTGGTTATTCCACAGGCGTAATCGGCACTATTAAAGAAGCAACTCTAACTCTCGAGCATAAGTTTTTCAACCAAATGCTTGTTCGTGGAGAATTGAGAGACGATTTCTCTACAACACATTGCTTCGACAAGAAAGCGAATGTCGGCACCGAAAAAAGCCAGCTCACATTTCTTGTTGGTGTAGTAGTAGCATTTTAAAGGTAAAAGTAAATTCAACAATCATATAGTGATAGGGTGGAACAATGGCAATAACCGACACAGGTATGAAAAAGACCCTCGGACTAACCGGGGTAACCGTAAATGCAATGGCGCTAATTGCGCCGGGAGCTTTTTTATGGATCACATTTCAAATTCAAGCCGCCAACACAGGTGGTGCCTCGGATATGTGGACAGGTATTGTGGCGGCGTTGATCATTGCATTCCTGACGGCAATAGCTTTTTCCGAAATGGCGCGGCGCTATCCGGAAGCAGGCGCAGGCGGTTCTTATTACTTCGCTGAAAAAGCATTTCTGGATCGAGATAAAGTTCACCATCAGAGGTTTGCACGCATAGCGAAATTCTTGACCGGCTGGGCAGCTCATTTGTTTTACTGGGTTTATCCTGGTGTGATGGTTGCTTTCATGGCAACATTGATCACATACTTACTTGGCCAGTTCGGAATCAATCTTTCAATTCCGTATCAGATCGTAACAGCGTGCATTTTCTCTCTCATTGTCGGATTTATTGCAGTGCGTGGTATCAGCGGTTCGACTAATGTCGCAATTGCAATCAATGTCATACAGTTAATTTCATTAATCGGATTCAGTGCATTGGCTATTGCATTTCGCTTCACGAATCCGATGCATGCAACACAATGGACACATCCTGCTTCAACATCAATCATTTTTCCGCACAGTCTTGGAGCGATGTTGTTTCAGTCTACGGTTGCTATTTTAATTTTGGTGGGTTTTGAATCTTCAACTTCTCTAGCCGGAGAAGCAATTAATCCGAAACGTGATATACCTCGCGGTGTTATTCTTTCACTGGTTATCCAGGGATTGTTTGCTTATTTATTGGAATATTTTGCTGCGAATTATGCAGTGTGTGAAAAGTTAACATATACAGCGGCCGACGGTTCGGTCTTGACAGGGATGGATGCTGCAGCTGCTTCAGGCGCACCGATCGGTGATATGGCAATAATGATCGGAAATTCTCTCCTTGGTGGAAATGGATTCGCATTAATGCTTGTCATTGCTTTCACCGTTGGTCTTGCTGTCTTAGGTACAACGCTCGCTTCCATAAACACGGCGGTGCGCATTAGTTTTGCAATGGCACAGGATAATGAAATGCCGCAGGTTCTTGGTGCACTTCATGGCAAATACGCAACTCCGCACATGGGAGTGTGGATACTCGTAGTCGTCTCGTCAATCATCGGTTCAATAGGTGTGTTGAACGTGACTGCCTTAACAGGGATTACACTTGCGTCAAACATCGGAACCTTTGTTCTGTATGGCCTTATTTGTGCTTTGACGTTTGTGACTTTTGTCGGAAGAAGGGAATTCCATAGCGTTAAACATGCGATTATTCCGATCATCGGATTAATAGGCAACATCGGTATGTTGCTTGGGATAGTAATCATAGGCTTGATGACACCCGGAGTGAGTGCTGATGCGACAAAGTTCGCTATTTATTTCACAGTTGGATGGGGAGCACTCAGCGCGGCATATCTAATTTTTAATAGCCGCAAACATGGAAAAGCAATAATTCCATCTGTGAATACAATAAAAGGAAGTTGAAAAAATATAAAAAGGATTTTAATGGGCAGGTTCGCCGAATGCTAGCGGGCAAGCAACAGCAGGGCTAAGGAGGATGGAAGATGATGGCCTCCTCCTTATCTGCTCTTTTCGAGATATGTGATGACACAAGATCAAACATCGGAAATTGAATCATACGGAATAACTCACATAGGAAAAGTCCGCGAAGATAACCAAGATGCGATAAGGATGTGTTCAATAGACGATGAATTCACGCCTTTATTTGGTCACTTGTACGCTATCGCAGATGGTATGGGCGGTTATTCGCATGGTGCTGTTGCAAGCATAGTTGCTCTCACGACATTCTTCGATACATTCTATGCGAGCAATGGATTGCCGATTCCTCAAAAATTAAAATTAGGGATTCAGAATGCAAACATTAGCGTATACCAAACTGCCAGACGATTAGGTGTCGGACGAATGGGATCAACACTCACTGCGTTGCATATAAGCGGCCATACTTTACATGTTGCACATGTCGGTGATAGTCGAGCCTATTTAATTCGTGATCGGGAATCTACGTGTTTAACAAACGATCATACTCGTGTTGGAGAACTTGTGAGAATGCGATTGCTTACTCCTGATAAAGTTCGAACACATACACAGCGATCTGTCTTGAGTAAGAGTATTGGATTGGAATTATTTATCAATGCAGATATCACCAGGCATACAATACAAAATGCTGACAGGTTGATTTTATGCAGCGACGGCGTTTGGTCCGTGATTGAAGATGAGGAATTTACTCGACTATCCGAAACATCCAATAGCGCTGAACAACTTTGCCAAAAGATATTCAACCTGGCTATGGAACGCGACAGCGACGACAATCTTTCAGTCATCACAATTTTTCTCCGTAAACTTATTCATAAACCAAGATCATTTATTAACCGGGAAGATTCCGCCAAGTTTTCTAATCTGTTTCAACGATTTTCGAGATGGAGAAATCAAAATAATGAAGAATGAACATTGGTGTATTTCCAAAGAACTTTATGTACAACTTTAGTTGAATGGCAAAATAAACAGCCGTGATCTGGAAGCAGATAGATCCGGCGATCATGATATAATAATATTTCTTGAAGGCATGATGATTACTGAGTATGAATATTCAATTTAATCAAGATTTCGCTTTTCAAAAAAAATAATATTATCTTTTAAGGTTTAGAATAAAGAGCCAAAAGATTAAAGAATTGGGATATTGTAATGCTTCAGATCGGCGATCAATTCGATCATTTTCAAATCCGAGAACATATTGCTCATGGTGGAATGAGTGATATCTATCGTGCTTTCGATTTATTAAGCGGAAAGGATGTTGTGCTTAAAGTCCCGGATAGAATGACTATCGGCGATCCGGCGCAGTACGAGAGATTCCAACGCGAACTCGAAGTTATGCGTACACTAAATCATCCGGCAATTCAAAAAGGGTTGGGTTCCGGACGATACAATAACACACCATATCTCGTAACGGAACTGGTCAGCGGTGAATCGATGCGAGAATACATTAAACGAGAAGCTCCGGTCGCTCCCCGAGTCGCTATCGACTTGATTCATAAAATCGCTGACGGTTTAGCTCATTGTCATGACAACGACATCATTCATAGAGACATGAAACCCGAGAATATTCTATTTGTTTCCGACGGCCAGCCTTTGATTATGGATTTCGGATTAGCGTTGACCAAAGGGTCGTATCGCGTAACTTATGCGAATTTAAGCGGTACTGCAGGTACACCTGATTACATGGCCCCCGAACAGATTGAAGGAAAGCGTGGAGACAAGCGAACAGATCTTTATGCCATCGGTGTCATGTTTTTCGAATTATTGACCGGTCGAACTCCTTATACGGGCGATAATACAATGGCAGTGATGGCGCAGCATCTAAGAGGATCGGTGCCAAGACTCGATCATGAACAACCGGGGGTGTCGTCTCAATTAGCTGCGATAGTTGCACGATGTCTCCAGCGTAATCCTGATGATCGTTATTCCGACTTGCATGCTTTTATAAAAGATTTGGAAAATCCGGACGGAGTGGATACTTCCATCCTCGATCATAAAACTGGACAGGAAACAAAAGAATCATTTTGGCGGTCACCTATTGTCATGTCAGTAGGCGGTGCACTGGCAATGTTAATAATAATAATAATAATTGCTCTCATTCTTCAGGCATTACGATAATGACTATTTCACAATCGAATTTCTCGTCTGCGGAACTTCTGGCACTTGTTGAAGAACGCCAGATTAAATTCATCGATTTACAATTTACCGATGTCAGCGGATCGGTCAAGAATGTCACTATTCCGACAAGTGAATTAGCGACGACTCTCAACCATGGAATTTGGTTTGACGGTTCATCCATTGAGGGATTTGCGCGCGTTGCCGAAAGCGATATGTATCTGGTTCCGGATGCATCAACATTCGCTGTTTTACCTTGGTTAACGGGAAATGAAGCGACAGCACGTTTGATCTGCGATGTTTTTACACCGGACAGTCAACCATTTTTAGGTGATCCGCGAGCAGCACTTTATCGGGTTATGAACGAAGTAGAAAAAATGGGTTTCACTTATAATACAGGGCCAGAGCTGGAATTCTTCCTGCTTAAACCAAACCTGGACGGAAGTTTGATTCCCCTACGACCACAAGACAATGCCAGCTACTTTGATGTTCCGACGGACATGATCGCTACCGGTTTATGGCGTCAGATGACCGATACATTGAGTGCTTTTGGTATTGAAACAGAAGCGATGCATCACGAAGTCGCAATCGGACAACACGAAATAGATTTTCGTTTTGCCGATGCAATTAAAACCGCTGACAACGTCGTTACATTCCGTACTGTATTAAAAATTCTCGCACAACAAAAAGGTCTTTATGCTACATTCATGCCAAAACCAATCAGGGGAATTAGTGGAAGTGGTCTGCACCTCCATCAAGGTCTGATGTTTAAAGCTACAGGTGCGAATGCTTTCTCTGATCCGGGAGATCCTCACGGTCTCTCGAGAATCGCAAAACATTTCATTGCCGGACAATTGGTTCATGCACGCGGCATGTGTGCTGTACTCGCGCCTCTTGTAAATTCATATAAACGTCTTGTTGCTGGTTATGAAGCGCCGGTAAATATTTGCTGGGGAAGGATCAACAGATCTGCATTACTCCGAATTCCCCGATCACATACGACAGATTCTACCCGGATCGAATTACGATGTCCCGATCCCAGTTGTAATCCGTACTTGGCATTCGCTGTGATGCTTGCAGCAGGTCTTGACGGTATTCATCGTGAATTGTCTGTTCCGGAAGCGACTGAAGAAAATGTTTTTTTGATTTCCGACATACAGCGTAAATCGCAGTTAAGCGTGCTTCCCGAATCGTTAGATGAAGCAATTGAAGAATTGGAAAAAGATACAGTCATTCGCGATGCTCTCGGTGCACATATCTGTGAACGATTCATCAGTGCAAAACGACTTGAATGGGAAGATTATCGGGTTGAAGTGACGCCATGGGAATTAGCCAAATATCTCCCGATTTATTAACATCACTTATTTCATTTTTCTTTTCATTATTTCCGATGCGGCAGACGACGGGCACGGTATATCAACCACGGCGTATTTTCATTTTCATGATGGCAGATTGTATTCAATCTCTCTTCATTATTCAGACCACGACCATTGGCGTCATAATTTCCTGAAGTTCCTGTTCCAATGCGAGCAATTCTTCTTTCATTGTTTCTCTGTATTTCTCAGTCTCTTCGACCAACTTCGGAATCAAAGATTTGTAATAATCAATGCCGGCTTCCAAATTAATGGTAAATGTTTCCAAGTAATTGTAATCCTTCGTCGAAAAAGAATCGATTCGCTTTTGTACTTCATCCCACAAATAATTGAGATATAGACGAAGTTCATTGATGAACATATTCGGCCGATGATTAGTTGAAATTAATTGAGTCTTGCCATAGATATGGCCGACCATCTCTGCCAGCGAAACGATCTTTGTAAAATACGCCAGATTCGGACCGGGACATATCGCAACCGCACGATTTTTTTCCCCGTCATGCGGATCGCTGTTGATGAAAGCGGCGGCGGCGAGATCCTCGCATAGACAAACCTTTTCAACAACTTTTTGAATCTCTTTCTCCAATTGTGCTGGAGTATAATTCTGAGTTTTCAATTGACTGATCTTCAAATCCTGATATTGCTTGGAGGCCACACACAGTGGTTCTTCTGAAAATTCGTTGTTTGTACGGAGAAATTTTTTCGTGCACGGACTTCCGGGCGCTCCTCGATCAACTCGTTCACGGCGTTGTATTTCGCTCGTGCTCTGACGGAAATTATTTATCGGAATACCCAATGGAGATGCATTGCTCAGATAGTAATCCTCACACGGTGCATTTGCCAGTTGCTGTCTCGTATGGTCGTCAACATTCGTCGCTTCCGGAACAAGAAGGAATGGCGAACCCCACCCTGTTCCGTCAACCCCGTAATGATCACGCAGGAATGCATCTTCGCTTGCAGTTCCAATTCCACCTTGAACAGTTATTCTCGTTTGCAGTACTTGAGGTTCTGGAATGCTCCTCTCCTGCAAAGCTTGAACATACAACTCACGAAGCTCATTTAAAATAATCTGCCGATTTTTTTTAAATTCCTCCAAAACCGGTCCCAACAAGAAGCCATGAGTAGCAAATGCATGACCGCCGCAATTGAGGCCCGATTCAATCCGGAATTCCGATATCCAGATTCCTTTCTTTGCGAGAATTCTTCCCTGAATTAAAGCCGACCGATAATCGCTTACTTTTAAAACGACCATCTTCTTAAAATTTCCTTTTGAATCGGGAAGAAACTCCGGGCATGTTCCCATGTAGCTGAAAAGACGTAAATTGATTCCTGCTGAAAGAATCACCGACGAGGTGAGATCGCTCTTCACAAATCCGCACATAGCCGCAAGGGCATCGGAATATTCCGATGGAAGATCCTGGCCATCGGATCCTTTGTTTTTGTTGTCAACCTTTGTCATGATGTTTACGTCAATCGCACCTGCAACGATTTTGGATCTCAACTCGTTTTGCAATTCCGTTCGAAGATTCTCGTCATCAGTATGCTCCATTCGTTTATACAGGTCTCCCAATGGAGAGTGATCGGCAAGCATTTCAAAATAGCGGACGATATCGCTTCCCTTTTTAAAAACCGACGTCTTCATCTCCGCCACTTGCTTTTGGACGATGTGTTGTACAAGATTAAGATAGGCTGTTATTCTTCGTGTCCGATGATCATCGTCTTTCTGAGATATTGGCGTATATAATTCGCCAGCCTCAGGCGAATATCGTTTGCGCATGTGCTCGATTAAAACATCGTCCATAATAGAAATGACGGACGAAATTCCGAAACGGGCAACCCTGATAGGTGTATCGACGGAAAAAGCTAATCCCAGAACGGGAATGTGAAACGTGTGAACTCTTTGTTCTTCCAAGCACTTCTCCTCTTCACAATTAAAAATAATTCCGATCAGGCCTGATCTATCGCATCACAAAGGGATGAAACAGATATTATTATACAATATGCCTTTTTAATACACCAAATCAAAGCTAAATTCAAAAAAATCTTTTTATCTATCAAAACGCCAAGCATTTTCGTCCAAAATTCGTTCGATTATTTCACGGTGGGCATGAAAAGGTATTTGAGGAAATAAAGGCATTTCCAGCCGGATTTGTTTTTCAAAAGGCATCTCACGCAGCTTCATGTTATAGGCAAGCACTATAAGCGTTTCGAGGTTCACTGAATCATATGTGTTATATGCGAGCAATGTTTCCAATACATCAGGGTCACCGGAACGTTGGTACTCACGCCATAAAAGAACTGCAAAATAACCGTCCACATCTTTGACTTCTGTTCGTTCGATTCCAAGTTGTTGCTCACATTTTTTTAAACCGCCGCGATAGCCGAGTGATTTTAAAACGAATCGCAAGTCGATATGTGGAGTCGTTATCTGGGTCGAAAGAAATCGTTCGATGAACGGGATGTCGAAAGCTTTGCCGTTGAATGTCACCAATAAATTGTATCGCTCTATCAGCGTAATAAAATCATCCATGTTATCACCGAGGACAAATGGATGAATCTGCTCGCCATCGTAAACCACGATCGTGGTAATTTGATCGCGGGGTGCACCCAGACCTGTGGTTTCGATATCGAGAAATGCCGTCCGATTCCGAAACTCTCTGAACATCCGCCAATGCTGATCGTGGGGCAATAACTCTGAGAAGAAAGTCGAATCTCGTTTTTGTAATCGTTCCTGCGATTCTTCCAGCGATTGCAGCAACAGAGATTGTTTCTGCGGCGAGAGAAAATTCAGGCTGCTCTGTGGTACATCTTCCCATGAATGAACGCCCTTCGCCCAAAGTAGTTTTTCAGTGAGAATACCGATACCGGGAATATGACAAAAGGTATGTGAGAGCATGAAAAGAGCTTTTCGAAAAAGAGCGATTATGAGATCAAGGTTGAGATTAAGATAAAATAAAAAAAGAAATAGATCAAACGATCTTAACAACAACGACTGTCTGATCATCGCGTTGAGCAGCAGATCCGGCGAATTCGTGAACCGCAGTCAGCAGACGATCGAGAATTTTTTCTGCGGGAAGATGGATACTTTGGTGAACTAATTGTTCGAATTTATTTTCTCCATATTCCTCTTTGAGATTATTCTCCGAATCGATTATCCCGTCTGTTATGAAAACGAATATATCATTATTCTCGTATTTGACTATCAATTCTTCCAATTCCTGTGTGAATATTTCGGTCGGATCGATACCCAAACCTATTCCTTTCGGAATGATTTTTGTAATTGTGTCGGTAGCAGAATGATAATGATACAGAGGTAAATGACCGGCCCGCGCAACTCTGACAGAGTGTTCATGTGTATTGAAGGCACCGGCTATCGCGGTCACGAAAGAATTCTTTTCAAGATCTCGGCAAAGAAGTTTGTTCGTGCGAATAAACAACTCCACCGGTAAAATACCGAATTCATGCAACGAACGCATGACCCCCTGAACCTTCGAGACGTGGAGGGCGGCTGAAGTTCCTTTGCCACTAACATCACCTACAATCACGATCACATCTCCGACACCATTGCTGTCTCCAACGAGATAATCATAAAAATCACCACCGACTTCGAGGGCTGGTAACGAAACTCCGGCAATGTCGAGTCCTGCAATCGATGGCGTTTCCTGCGGAAGAGATGCCAATTGGATATTCCGGGCGATTTGCAATTCATGTCCCATGCGTGCCTTCTCTGCAAGTTCCTCGTAGAGAAATGAATTCTCGATCGCAACTGCCGCTTGCGTCGAAGCTGTGTGTAAAAATTCTAAGTCTTCTTGTTTAAAAATTGATTCCGATAATTTCGAACCGACAATCAAAGCTCCGACTAATTCCTCCTTCGATCTTATCGGGACAATAAAATGGAATCCGTACTGATTGAATAATGGTTGAAGTCCGGCCGGAAGATCTTCGATCCGGAAAATCTCTTGGAAAGGCTTGATCGCCGCGATCAAATCCCTATCATTTTTTAGGCAAAGTTGTTCCCATTCATTCCCCACAAAACCGTATATTTCATGACAACAACATGTTGAGTTTCCCCGAAAAAATAAAACACCAACCCGCTCCACTTGCATCAATTGAGCAATCTTTTCTACAATGCCCTTTGCAAGATCGCTCATCGTGTACTTCGTATTCATCACCTCATTGAATTCAGCTACTGCCCGGCGATAGTCGTAATGTGATCGATAATATCTTCTATCGATGAATTTCTGGCCAAGTTTTCTTAATTTGGAAAATCCCATCGTTACGCCGACCGCGAAGAGGATCTGCATCACCCGTTGAGTTATTATCCGATTTTCGCGGAGTTCGGGAGCATCATTGACTTCGATCGATGTTCCCGTGAACGTTAGCTGGAAGACCGGCATCTCCATCTTTGCGATGGCATAATAAAGCGTCAGCACATACGAAATATTTAATGCCGACCAAATAGCTGTTGCAATGATATAACGTACACTTCGACGAATTCGGAGATCCATTCCGAGAAGTCTGTAGTAACCAATAGTATAAAGATGCACGACAGGAATTGCAGTCAGGATTACACCGACCGCTATTGGAAGCCACACAAAAGGAAAGAAAAGAGAAAATGTTATTAAAATTATCAACAGACTGACGACAACAATCAAAGTGTATTTTCGAATGCGATTTAACTTCCTGTATTCGGGTTGGACCTTTTTTCGAAACAAAAAAGAAATCACTAAAGCATAGAACAATAAACACCCGATGGAAATATTTCTCCCTACGCTTCCAAAGAAAACTCCCAGTACAATAACTGCGAGTGCCAGCATGTAGAGTGCAATAACAATCCATCGACGATTGAGAATTTCCGGCCTTGGAATTGGGAAGTGATAACCGGAATGAATCGAAAACGCCAAACACGAGCAAAGAAGAATCGTAAGAAGAATGTCACGAAACGAATTAAATGCCTGCAGCTGAACATCGCGTCGTGTAGTTATTATGATAATATATGCAGCCGCGCAAATAAATTCTAGGGCAAGTAATCTTGCGGCGATAAGCTGGGGGCGCCGGATTCCAATGAATAAACCTGTTGTAAAAAAAACTGTGCTTGCAAACAGGAATGATAATAATTGCCATGGCAATCCCAGTTTTGCAAGCGTCACATTCATTGTCATATAATTATTATTGCGAAGAATATCGTACTTGATTTGTTTTCCCGGTGCTTCTTCGCGGAGAATTAAATCGGCTTCCTCTGCAGATTTAAAAGATTTTCCATTGATTTTACAAATTAAATCTCCTACCTGCATGCCGGCTCGATCTGAAGCACCACCAGGCAAGACGCTCGTCACAACAACTGGTGTGAATTGTAATTGCGCGAGATAATCCTCAGGTATATTTTTCTTGAAAACTTTCATTGACACAGTGGTATTCTGTGACGGTCGGAAGACAACGATGATGATTTCGCCGTTCTCCGGGATATTCTCCAGATTTTTCACCTGATCGCTCATGCTTTTAATCGCGTGTCCGTTAATTTCCAATAAGAAATCGCCGACGGTGATAGAGCGAATCGAATCTAATTTCGAAGAATATTTTTTAATATCAACTAATTTCCCTTGTATCGGTTTGATGATATACAATCTCGATGGAGATGTTATAAAAACATTTTCATCAGTCGGTGAAGTTATAAAATTAACGAAATTAACCGCGGCAATTGTGATCAGAAGGATGGAAAGAAAAATCAGCGGCCCGCGAAAAATATTCGGTTTTTTTTCAAAAATACTTGTCATAAAACTATTAAAATAAGAATTGATTCATGCAAAAATATACGTAGAAATTGGGAAGAATGTTTAAGCCGGCCGTCATCCTTTTAAATAAAATGTTTCCCGCCGGTCGGCGAAAAGGTCGTTATACTGATTCAGTTGTTTTACTTTAGCTTTGAGCGGATCTATCTCGACAACACCAATACCGGGCGTTGAACGATCAAGCCGGCACAATACTTCGCCTGTCGGCGATGTAATTTGACTCGTGCCGATGAATGTCAAATCTCTCCCACCTCTAATTTCCCGGCCGACTCTGTCTGCCGTCGCAGCGAAAATCCGATTTTCGATCGACCTGGTTATCATTGCATCGGGGCAATAAGGCATGACAAGATTTGACGGATGGAGAATCACCTCGGCTCCGCGAATCGCAAGGGTTCTTGCGCTTTCAGGAAAAATCCAATCGAAACAAATCATCAAACCAATTTTTGCTAACGGCAACTCGATGACCTGAAAATCAAGATTCCCACGGGCGAAGAGAATATTCTCGCGATCAAAAAGATGGATTTTACGATAAATGGTAACTACGCCGCCGGAACCTACAAGCGCCGCTGAATTATATAACGCGTCCGCTTTTTCGGCGAAACCATACGCGATATAACAGTTTTTTTCTTTACAGAAAGAAATTAATCTACGAGACGTTAAGCCGTCAACCTTTTCGGCATATTTTTCAACTTCCGACAAATCTTCAAAATTATATCCTGTAGAAAACAATTCTGGCAAAACGAAAATATCGGCATCCACATTTTCCATCAATGAAAAAGCCTGTTGAATATTATCCGTCACTTTCCCGAACGAGGGATTCGTTTGCACTACGCTAATTTTCATTTCTTAACCTCCATCAAGCAATTGCGGATTGCGGAATCAACATTTCTCGCGGTCCTTACAAAATTCTCTGCAGTAATAAAGGATGGTCGTTGATTTATTTTTTCTCTTTGTCCAGTATCCGTTCCATCTCATCCATTACACGATTCATCTTTTTCATTGTCAGATCGAACGGTTCGGGTGTCGTCATATCGACACCGGCTTGTTTCAACAGTTCGATCGGATATTCGGAACATCCCGATGAAAGAAATTTAACATAACGCTCAACCGCGCCTTTTTCTCCCGCCAACACGCGTTCCGATAAAGCAGCCGACGCTGTGTAAGCAGTTGCATACTGGTAAACGTAAAAATTATAATAGAAATGGGGAATAAATATCCACTCGGCCTGAATTATATCGTCGACAACGCAAATGTTCCGATAGTGACCGTAATAATTTTTCGTGAGATCAAAATAAATTTTATTAAGTTCTTCGCCCGTGATAGGTTCCCCCTTCTCAGCAAGTTCGTGAATTTGTAATTCAAACTCCGCGAATTGAGTTTGGCGAAAAACCGTGCCTTTGATGTTTTCGAGAAGACTTCCGAGCAACGAGAGCCGGACGTCATCATCCTTTATTATTTTCAGCATGTAGTCGATCAACAACGCTTCGTTGAACGTCGATGCCACCTCGGCGACAAAAATCGAATATTGCGAAGTGGAATATGGTTGATATTTATTCGATAAATAACTGTGCATCGTATGGCCGAGTTCGTGAGCGATTGTGCTCATATCGTTATATTTGCCGTTGTAGTTCAGGAGGATGAACGGATGAACATCGTAGGCCGAACCGTTCGAATAAGCGCCGGAGCGTTTTCCGTCGTTCGGATATACGTCGATCCACCGCTCCGAAAATGCTTTTTTCGCAACGTTCAAATACTCATCGCCGAGAGGAGCAAGAGCGGCAAGAATATTTTTGTACGATTCATCGACCGTATAATTAAGGTCGACGCCTTTTACCAACGGAGCATAGAGATCGTAATAATGGAGTTGATCCACCCCCATCATCCTTTGACGGAGTTTCAGGTACCGATGGAAAGTTGGAAGGTTTTTATTTACCTGATCGACAAGAGATCGATAGACTGCTGTCGGAATGTTATTGGCATCGAGTGCGCTCTCAAGCGATGATTTATACTTCCGTGCTTTCATATAGAAAATATTCCGGTTTATATTTCCGCTTAACTCCATCCCGAATGTCCGATTGAATTTGTTCAACTCGCTGAAAAATGCCTCGAATACTTTTTTTCTGTCATCGCGGTTTTGCGATGTCCTGGCGAGACTGAATGCCGATGCATCGAGCCTGACTTTCGTCCCATCACTGAGAGCCACTTCCGGATAAGGAAAATCGGCATTCGAAAAAATCGAGTAAATTTCGCCGGGTGCATCGGCCATGAGTCCAGCATCGGCGATAATTTTTTCTTCACCTTCCGTTCCTGTATGCGCCTTGCGCCGGAGCAGATCTTCCAAATAATGCCGGTAGATTTTTAAACCATCTTCCTGCGCGATAAATTGTTCAACAACCGGGGTTTCGATCTTCAAGATTTCAGGTTCGATAAATGAAAGCTTTGCTCCAAAATTTGCGCTTAACTGCGCCAGTTCGCTTTTCATTGCCAGAAAACTTTGAACCCGTGTGTCTTCATCCGATTTTAATCCTGCGTACGTACCGAGACGCATGAAAGTTTTTCCAAGATCATTTGCAAGTTCAAGACAACCGAGAAGCTGTTTCGATGAAAGTGCAAGTTTGCCTCGATACGAATCGATCTCATTCATCTTAACAGCAAACTGTGTCTTCGCTTCCCTCCATGCTTCGTCGGATGGATAAATACCGGTTAAATCCCATTTGGATTGGTCGGGAATTTTTGTTCGATCACGCTCTTGTGCGACAGATTGTTCAGCGGTTGCAAATGCCAAACCAAGAAACGGGAGCATAATACAGGCGAATGAATTCATTGCAGTTCCTTTTACCGTGTAATCATCATGACTTATTTTGTTTTCCTAATTTAGCAAATATATGCTAAAAAAACTTCTGACATTTCTATTGAGCGTTCACAAAACGGAAAATAAAAATAGAGATCGAATATTTTGTCAGCTGGGGTGGTTAGCACGATCGGGGCAGTGATGCGCCTGCCCCGACGATATTCATTAATTCAGAGGCAACGAATGCCGTTACTTCATCATCACCATTTTTTTCACCGCATGATAACTTCCAGCCATTACCTGATAGAAATACATACCCGAAGCAACCATCGATCCATGATCGTTCCTTCCATCCCATGAAAACTCAGCGTACCCGGCTTCCTTGGTTTCATCTGACAACTGCTTCACTATTCTTCCCAAGATATTGTAAATGATAATCTTCATTTTCGTTTGTTTCGGTAAATCGATTGCAATCGTTGTTGAAGGATTGAACGGATTCGGAAAATTTTGATAGAGATGATATTCCTTCGGCGCTGAAATCGTCATCAATATCTCAGTCGTCCATTTTTGTCCGTCGGCCGTTTTTACAAGCGCTTTTATCTTCTGCTCCTTGTCGACCGGTGCACTTCGATCGACTGAGAAGGTAAATTCGGCCTGTTTCGACTTCTTTGTTGCAATACTGCTTAACTGCACCTTTGTCGAGTCAAACCGTATCCATTTCGGTACATTTTGAATTTCAACACTAACTCCCTTCGCCGTCAGTTTAGACGTGTTCTCTACCGAAAGTGCTACAACGTTTCCCTTCGAATTGTATGGAATGATATTCGTCTGCTCGGTTTCGCCGGCAATTAGAAGCACCGGCAGAAACATCGCTATCATTAAATATGATTTCATTTTGTATTTCTCCAATTTCTATTTAGTTCCGACTAAACATTTTACTTTGTGACCTTTGTGGTTTTTTTAATAAGAGCAAAACCACAAAGGACACTAAGGTTATTTTGCTTTCTATAAAGATCACAAAGTTGGACATACAATTTCTTAATGCTCGAGGTCTTCGAGTATATATTCCGCTTTGTAATACAACGTAATGTATCCTTCAGGTTTCACATACTTTCTCTCGTCGTACCGTTTCTTTGTCTGTTCATACGTCTGTTGTACCTCTTGCTCGAATAACCCGAGACATGTTGCCGTACCTGTAGAATCCTTATTCTCGATACATTTCACTGCCTTATCGATTTGTTCTTCCATTCCATTCTCGAATTCTCCTCTACTGCAGTATCCTTTCTTCGTACATCTTCCTATTTCACTCTTTAGATCAAAGAGTTTATCTTTGCATGAGCCGCCGCACTTTGGTGGAAGCGGCAGAAGTAATTCTACGATCGACTTTGCATAAGGATAAAGATAATTATACTCATCGTCTGTTATGCACGGTTTTCCTTTTCGTTTATCGTATTTCGCACTCAGTTGTCTCTCGTAAGATAAGATTTGTTGTGCGCAACTGATTGTATCGCGTTCCAGAAGTTCTTTCTTTGCATTTGTGATAGCTTCCAGCAGATCTTCTTTAAAATCTTTACCGCAGGGATTATTATTCGGTATTATGTTATTTGTCCGCACGCGCAGTGTATCGAGCATGTCAAGAGCTGATATTGTATTGGGCAGATGTGCAAGCAGATATTCTGTATTGTATTTTATGAGTGCATAAGCTTCGCTGGTTAATGTTGATGAACTATCGGCATCGACGTCGTGGAGTACTTGTGTGAGCGTTGAGCGTGTTAGCGAGATTTGGTTCTTCTGCAATGCTGTTTTTGCAGTTGAAAAATAGCCGGTATATTTATCCGATATCGGTTGTTGCTTTATCCAGCCGAGGTCTTTTGATCTGGTTGTGAATGATGTAAGTGTGTCGAAAAAGTTTGTAGCAATGAATGGATTAGGTGGACTTGCAGGTGAAATAGTTAAACCATTAAAAGAATTTGTGTAGATATCATCAACATTAGTATGTACATTATATCCTTGCATATAAAAATAATTGATACCTGGTAAATCTGTCTTTGTTTCGATAATAAAATTATCTTTTTCACCTTGAAAAAGGAGATATATATCAGGCATATCTAACCAGATGATTCTAGGTTTCTCGTCATCTTTAATAAAGTTCCATCCATGCCTGCCAACCGAATTTATAACTGAATCTTTGTCAGTCATAAGCATAAAATTTTCAATCTTTTGCAAGCTACTTTTTTTATTTTCAATGATATATGAAAAATATAGGCTATCATTAGCTTTTGTTACGCTAGCATTAACAGTTGCTTGAAATTTATTTCTTGGAGGATTAATTCCTACTCCAAATGCTAAGGGATCAACACTTACATAGTTCTGGCCATTCCAAGCATAAAGCACCGAAATTTCTTTTGCAGGGGCTGTATTGGTCTTCCACTTTCCTTGTATTTCACAGACTCCGTCACCTTTCAAATCAATGAATTGGACATCCTCTGTATATGAAACAATATTAGAATGTCCTTTACTATCGTAAAGATTGAGAGGTATTCCTTGATATCCATCCCAAGAAAAAATCCAGATATAATTAGCTTCACCGTGTCCGCCCCATTTCCAGTTGGTAATGACATCCACATTTCCATCTTTGTTAATATCAAAAATTGTATTAATCTCTGCATCTGCAGTATATTCACTATTAATTATCGCAGGAGAATTCCAAATAATATTTCCGTCTTTATACATGCCGACGAATCCCTTGGGAAAACTGCCGTCAGCTTGCATTTTTCCGACAGCAAGAAACACATAACAGCGCTCAAGTGCATGATAAGGGTCTTCAACTCCAAAAGCTTTTTGGGGTTCTAGTGTACTATCGACATTAATAATGTCAATCCCATATGGATCATATTTCCCAGCGCCGAATAAAGCATTTACTTTTTCAATAATCGATGCCTGATCAGATTTCGTCACTCCAACATTTAACTGAGCGTTAGCTGTGAAAGTAAAACTTAAGCTCAAGATTATGATCATCAAGATGTTTTTTTTCATAATATCCTCATTACCTTTTAAGGTTGTGGTAAATAATTTCTTGATTTCTGAAAAACTTCATCGTTATATGTAGGTCTAGTATTCCAATTGGAATAAATGTAATCGTACAAATCTTTCTCAAAACCATCCGGCCAATTTTCTCCGCTTTCAATCGATGCGCCGATATTTTGTATCAAAAGAGATTTTTGATAAGGAATGGAAAGATTCATTGTTGTATCTGTAATATTTAAATTCTCAGGTAGATGAGAAATATCTTCTCTGTAACCTTGATCGAGTGCCGTCGAGTATAACATTTGCAATAATCCATACGAGCTTGCAATGCGGGTTTGTGCCATAATATTTTTTAATCCTTTGGTTCCACCAGTAACTCCTCCATCCCATTCGTCTTTCAAGAAAGAAATCATTCTTGCATTCGCCAAAGGTGCTGCTTTCTGCAAAGATAAATGTGTTTGATATTCATTTAAAAAATTATTATAAATATTTTGAATTGTTGTGTCAGGTAAAAAATTCATCGTATTGGCATAAGTTCTAATTCCATATAATCTATGAGATTCATCGGCACTGTCATTGACTAATTGAGAATGATCGTAAATTACATCCCAAACTTTTTTATTCGGATAAATGTAAGGAATGGCATGGACATAACTGTGGTTGGGGATAGATGGATTATTTACATTAGTCGAATCCACAAAAAAGGGATTAGATGTACGTTTTCTTATCCGAAAAGGGATTAGATGTACGTTTTCTTATCCGTTTCCAAAATTGAACTGTGTAAGGTTCATAACGATAAGATGGAGCAAAACCAATTCCAATATTCCCTCCAAAATTACAAGTATCCGCTTCCTGCTGCATTTGTCCTTTTATAAACTGCGGTGGTATCCCATAAATACCTGCGTACAGTACACAAATACTGTCAATATTGATCCTATTACCAAATACATCTCTTGCTTTTGAATAACGATTCCCGAGTCTGCTTGGTTTTTTCACCTTAATTGCAATATCTCCCGACCGTTGTCCATCCTGTGTCGTCGCATAGAGATGAACCTTGAATGTCGTATCCGGTGTCCAATATCTCCCAAGAAGACGAATAAAAAAGTTTTTATCTAAATCTCTCTCTGCATTATTTTTATAATCATAATATTTATTCTCGTAATATACACCAAGCTTATTATCGGCAGTATCCTTCGTTACTGAAAAATTCACCTTGAGTGCATTCGGTTGAGTTGATGCATCCGGAATCGTTTCACTTTCATTAATAATCAATCTCTTATCATCATTCGTATCCGATTCTGCCCAATAATATTTCGTCTGCCCCAGCAGTATATCGCGGCTCTTTATCGGTATACTATCCGAACCTGCTTGAGTATATAGAAATTGAACGTCCTTTATCTTTCCCGACTTCTTTATTAATCCCGCTGGCCTGGCTCCCCTTGTCCCTTTGGGATTTACCGGTTTTACTCTCTCGGCAAGAGTCGTTGTCTTTGACTCTGCATTTTTATTTTTCTGTTTAAACGGTTTATTCATCACTTGTATAAACTTCTTCTCCCCGTTCTTCATTTTGATAACCATTCCCGAAGGGACAGGTATCGGTTTCTTCTCTTCTTTTTCAACAGGCACAATAGAACACATCGGCAGTGATGGTGCAAGCCCAACTCGTATCTGTGCGCAGACACTGTCGGCATCTAAATCTTGCGCTCCGATGAACCATAACTGACCTGTAACATTTTGAAAATAGGTTGCAGTATCGCCCCACTCATCGAGCAACGTCCCGTAATAATCATTTCCCAATATACCAATTTCTCTTGAATCAAAATATTCATTCGTGTCAACTACTCCATCTGATCTCTGATGCATGTGAATTACTGCGGTATCACCTGTGTATAACTGTTTCGGTTCACAGGTAACGAAAATTGTATCGTGCGGCAGATAATAAACCGTATCGGTTCGTGTAAAATTTCTTGTCGATGTTTGAACCACACAATATTTATCGGCCGTGTCGGGTACGTCTCTGTCTACCTCAAGATATAATGCTTCTTGATATGCCAACCCGGTTATCTGCGATGCAGTATCGGTCTCCGTGCACAGATGCGCGTATTTATCTCCCTTTATTATTGTCGCCGTTACCGGATCGACTACAGGACACCAATACGGTGGCGGGGTTGATACTCTATGGTCGATCACTTCACCATCGAACCTAATATCATTCACCTTTCCCTGCGTTATTCTATCTGTTAGAGGTTTGTCGAACGTGCTTAAATTAAAAATATAGAATTCCCAACATACATTCCAAAAACTATGACATGGCATACCATTGTCATAATAATCATAATAAACATCGAAATTCGCACTATCACAAATCAGACTATCGCCGGGCATCCCCAAACCCCATATTCTTATGCCATCGACAAACGCTCTCGCCGAGAGAGTATAAGGATAGTTTGTTGGATTTCCCCCTCCATGTTCCGGCGCTACGGCAAAATATCCTTGACCTAAATATTCTTCAACATACGTATTAAGCTGCGGTCGATATTCTTCAATTGCATCCATCTGACCCGGAATAGGTACCCCATAATAATCAGTCCATTCAGGAGCCCACCATAACCACAATAATGGTTGAAAGGCCATATCAGCAGGTGTAATCGTAAACTCAACATACAGATCATGAAGATAACCGTTGTAATGTAAACGAGTCGGCGGTGCATCGTCGGTTGATATCCCCGGGTTGATTCGAATACTCTTTTGTATCCGAATTTGACCGAGGGCAACTGCCGAGAGTAACACCGCATAAACTATTGTCCGGAGGAATAAGCAGGTAAAACTATTTCTTTCTCTCATAGGCGCACACTTCTCCTTTGTATAAGTAATACTATGTTCTATATTTAGGGCAGGTTTCTCAGGATGTTAAAAAACTTTCCACATCCTTGATAGCCATCCTAGCCACTTCGTAAATCCTGCCGATAATGTTGCCCAATAAGAAAAAAACAAGTAAAAAAATAAGAAAAACAAAATCTGTTATATGGATGATAAATAATTTTTATAAACAAGTCAAGAAAAATAGTGAAATAATGAAAATATTTTTATGAGGTTAGATAGCACGATCGGGGCAGTGATGCGCCTGCCCCGACGATATTCATTAATTCAGAGGCAACGAATGCCGTTACTTCATCATCACCATTTTTTTCACCGCATGATAACTTCCAGCCGATACCTGATAGAAATACATGCCCGAAGCAACCATCGATCCATGATCGTTCCTTCCATCCCATGAAAACTCAGCGTACCCGGCTTCCTTAGTTTCATCTGCGAGTTGTTTCACTATCCTTCCCAAGATATCATAAATGACAATCTTCACCTTCGTTTGTTTCGGTAAATCGATTGCAATTGTTGTTGAAGGATTGAACGGATTGGGATAATTCTGATAGAGATGAAATTCCTTCGGTGCCGATACCATAATCGACATCTCCGTTGTCCACTTTTGTCCGTCGGCTGTTTTTACAAGCGCTTTTATCTTCTGTTCCTTGTCAACCGGTGCACTGCGATCGACTGAGAAGGTAAATTCGGCCTGTTTCGACTTCTTTGTTGCAATACTGCTTAACTGCACCTTTGTCGAGTCAAACCGTATCCATTTAGGTACATTCTGAATTTCAACACTAACTCCCTTCGCCGTCAGTTTAGACGTGTTCTCTACCGAAAGTGCTACAACGTTTCCCTTCGAATTGTATGGAATGATATTCGTCTGCTCGGTTTCGCCGGCAATTAGAAGCACCGGCAGAAACATCGCTATCATTAAATATGATTTCATTTTGTATTTCTCCAATTTCTATTTAGTTCCGACTAAACATTTTACTTTGTGACCTTTGTGGTTTTTTTAATAAGAGCAAAACCACAAAGGACACTAAGGTTATTTTGCTTTCTATAAAGATCACAAAGTTGGACATACAATTTCTTAATGCTCGAGGTCTTCGAGTATATATTCCGCTTTGTAATACAACGTAATGTATCCTTCAGGTTTCACATACTTTCTCTCGTCGTACCGTTTCTTCGTCTGTTCATACGTCTGTTGTACCTCTTGCTCGAATAAACCGAGACACGTTGCCGTACCTGTAGAATCCTTATTCTCGATACATTTCACTGCCTTGCCGATTTGTTCTTCCATTCCATTCTCAAATTCTCCCCTACTGCAGTATCCTTTACCTGCACATTTCCCTACTTCGGCTTTCAGGTCGATGAGTTTATCTTTGCATGAGCCGCCGCATTTAGGCGGAAGCTGCAGAAGGAGTTCTACAATCGACTTTGCATAAGGATAAAGATAATTATACTCATCGTCTGTTACGCATGGCTTTCCTTTTCTATGGTTATTCTTCGCTTCCAGTTGTTTCTCGTACGCTACAATGTACATTGCGCAATGGATTGTATCACCTTCTATGAGTTCTTGCTTCGCTTTTTTGATATTCTCCAGTAAATCTTCTTTAAAGTCTCTGCCGCAAGGAGTGTTATTCGGTATTGTGCGATCTGTCCGCACTCGCAGTGTATCGAGCATGTCCAAGGCTGATATTGTGATGGGCAGATGTGCAAGCAGATATTCTGTATTATATTTTATGAGTGCATAAGCTTCACTGGTTAATGTCGATGAGCTATCGACATCGACGTCGTGGAGTACCTGCGTGAGTGTTGTACGTGTTAGCGAGATTTGATTCTTCTGCAATGCTGTTTTTGCTGTTGAAAAATAGCCAGTATATTTATCCGATATAGGCTGCTGCTTTATCCAGTCTAATTGGCGGGAGCGAGTGGTGAAAGAGGTGAGGGAATCCAAGAAATTTAATGGCGCGAAGGGATTGGGTGGATCGACGGGGCCGATGGTATTGCCAATATACGAATTGTTAAAAAGATCATTCTCGGCACTAGATTTATAGTTTGGATTACTAACTCCAAAATCAGGAGGAGACCTAAAACCTTGAGCATAATAATTTACAATTCCAGGAAGCGCTTGTGTATGAAGAAGAATACCAACTTGTGATTTCCCCGGTTGTAAAGATACATTATACTCGAATGGGGCAAATACCATCCAGCCAGCTACTGGATAATCACGCATCCAACCAATAAAAAACCAGTTTGTTAGATTTAAAGGAAGAAAAGATTTTTGTACTCCTCCCAAACTGAAATTCGACATTCGTTGTTCACTTTTTGGACTGTTGCTCCAATAATATTGGAACGACAAACTATCTTGAATATTATTCACTACACAATTTACAGTAACAGTAAGATGATTCGCCGATAAAAATTCATCTCCGGGAATTTGCCTTGTATTCGGCCATACTCCATATTGCGAACCATTCCAGCTATAGGTTACGAATGGATATGTCTGGATTTGATTATTGGGAAAATATTCGGAGAAATCTTCCTCATCAGGCCCTGGCCAACGACTACGAATCATCATTGCCGATGATGTGTCAATTTCAAAAAGGTCATATATGCTCTCTTCAGCATGTATCATTGTATTACCATTAATTGGACTTGTTTGATTAATGATAGTACCTATCGATCCATCCCAGCTAATTATCCAGAGATGACTCACCATTATTAATTGATCCCCAGGTGTCCAATCTACGAGAATTTCTACTTTACCATCTCGATTTATATCTTTAATTGCATAGATGCCTCTCCAGCCATCTTTAAAAATTGGATTAGAGTACCATAGTATCTGGCCATTCTTGAAAATTCCCATGATCCCATGCTCTTCATCATCATCTTCAATCTTCCATATGCTAAATAATATACACCCCTTCAAAGTACCATATGGATCAGTTAATTCTCCTCCATCGTGAGTACTCTCATTCCAGGCTATCATGGAATCAAGTACTGAAATCCCGGCTGTGTATTCAGATCCGAACTTGGCTTGTACTGCAGATATAACCTGAGCCTCGATAACGCCATTCGGATCATCATCTCCAGGACTATGCCTTTTCGTTTGTGAATAAACTTGTGACTGAAACAAAGAAGCGAATATAATAATTAAAAATATATGTTTCGATAAAGTTTTCATAGTTCACCTTAATTCGATTGAGGATAAAACATTTTGGCATTTTTAAAAACGCTTGCAGCATAACCTTTTCCGTTGTTATACTTTTTAAATGACTTCATCCATGTATTTTCCCATCCATCCGGCCATTGAGAATCCGGAATATCCCCGCTAAAGCGCAAACCTAGATTTTTTTCTGTAAATTCCTGATACAATGGCATCTCTATCAATTCATCGTTCAACTCCTCTGGTGCTGAACTTGAAGTAATTGATTCCCCTGCGTTATATCCTTGAACGAGAGCCGTTGTGTATAACATTTGGATGAAGCCATACGATGCGGCTTTCCTTGTTTGAGCATAATCTGTATATTTCAATAAGATTTTCGTTTCTATCAATGTTTGTGCTAATGAAAATTGCTCATTACTAGATAATAATTCCCAATCACCACTAAACATCGCCAGATAATTTCTAAATTCCGATGTTAATTCTCCCGAACCGATAATGGAATCTTTACTCGGCAAAAAATACATATTCCAATTATTATTATTTAACACATAGTTTGCAATTGAAATTGGATCGGTTGGATAGTAGAGAGGTTTAACGTTTTTGTGATCAAGAGGAACAACCTTTCCTTCTCCCATCTTCCCTGCCTCGCCTGTAATCCAAAATGGTTGTCGCATATATGCTTTTGAATTCGCTTTTGCATTATTATGAACGAAATTATAATCCGCCCATGGTTCGTATCGATAACATGGCCAAAAGTTTCCAGCTTCTCTATAAGATTCCTGATACATTTGCCCTTTGATTACCTGAGGCGGAATTCCGATATTGCCGCCATACCATATACAAATAGAATCTATATTAATCCATTCATCTCTTATATTCCAGGCTTCATTGTACCATGGTGGTGATGAGGTTAGATTGTAAAGTTTTATCGGTTTCTTCACCTCTATACTAATATCTCCCGATCGTTGTCCATCGAGTGTCGTCGCATAGAGATGAGCTTTGTATGTTTTGGCCGGTGACCAATATCTACCAATGATTCGGATGAACCAATTTCTACCCAAATCGTTTCCTTTATCATTTTTATACTCGTAATATACGCCAAGTTTGTCATCATTAGCATTTTTCGTTACAGAAAAATTTACGTCCGCAATACCTGGTGGAACGGATTGGCTTGGGTCAGTTTCACTTTCTTGAATAATTAATTTGCTATCATCATCTGGATCTTCTGTTGCCCAATAATATTTCGTCTGCCCTAGCAATATATCAGCACTCTTTACCGGTATACTATCCGAACCTGCCTGCGTGTATAGAAATTGAATGTCTTTTATCTTCCCCGATTTCTTTATTAATCCTGCGGGCTTCGCTCCCCTTGTCCCTTTGGGATTTGTTGGCTTTACCCTCTCGGCAAGAGCCGTTATCTTAGACTCTGTGTTTTTAGTTTTCTGTCCAGATTGTTTATTCATCACCTGTATAAACTTCTTCTCCCCATTCTTCGTTTTAACCGCCACCATCGGTTTCTTTTCTTCTTTTCCCCTAGGGACAGGTCCTTCTGGTACAACGGAACACATCGGCAATGGTGGTGCAAGCCCAACTCGTATTTTTGCGCAAACACTGTCGGCATCTAAATCCTGAGCTGCGATGAACTGTAACTGACCGGTCACATTCCCAAAATACGTTGCAGTGTCTCCCCACTCGTCGAGCAACGTCCCGTAATAATCATTTCCCAATATACCAATTTCTCTTGAATCAAAATATTCATTCGTGTCAACTACTCCATCTGATCTCTGATGCATGTGAATTACTGCGGTATCACCTGTGTATAACTGTTTCGGTTCACAGGTAACAAAAATTGTATCGTGCGGCAGATAATAAACCGTATCGGTTCGTGTAAAATTTCTTGTCGATGTTTGAACCACACAATATTTATCGGCCGTGTCGGGTACGTCTCTGTCTACCTCAAGATATAATGCTTCTTGATATGCCAACCCGGTTATCTGCGATGCAGTATCGGTCTCCGTGCACAGATGCGCGTATTTATCTCCCTTTATTATTGTCGCCGTTACCGGATCGACTACAGGACACCAATACGGTGGCGGGGTTGATACTCTATGGTCGATCACTTCACCATCGAACCTAATATCATTCACCTTTCCCTGCGTTATTCTATCTGTTAGAGGTTTGTCGAACGTGCTTAAATTAAAAATATAGAATTCCCAACATACATTCCAAAAACTATGACATGGCATACCATTGTCATAATAATCATAATAAACATCGAAATTCGCACTATCACAAATCAGACTATCGCCGGGCATCCCCAAACCCCATATTCTTATGCCATCGACAAACGCTCTCGCCGAGAGAGTATAAGGATAGTTTGTTGGATTTCCCCCTCCATGTTCCGGCGCTACGGCAAAATATCCTTGACCTAAATATTCTTCAACATACGTATTAAGCTGCGGTCGATATTCTTCAATTGCATCCATCTGACCCGGAATAGGTACCCCATAATAATCAGTCCATTCAGGAGCCCACCATAACCACAATAATGGTTGAAAGGCCATATCAGCAGGTGTAATCGTAAACTCAACATACAGATCATGAAGATAACCGTTGTAATGTAAACGAGTCGGCGGTGCATCGTCGGTTGATATCCCCGGGTTGATTCGAATACTCTTTTGTATCCGAATTTGACCGAGGGCAACTGCCGAGAGTAACACCGCATAAACTATTGTCCGGAGGAATAAGCAGGTAAAACTATTTCTTTCTCTCATAGGCGCACACTTCTCCTTTGTATAAGTAATACTATGTTCTATATTTAGGGCAGGTTTCTCAGGATGTTAAAAAACTTTCCACATCCTTGATAGCCATCCTAGCCACTTCGTAAATCCTGCCGATAATGTTGCCCAATAAGAAAAAAACAAGTAAAAAAATAAGAAAAACAAAATCTGTTATATGGATGATAAATAATTTTTATAAACAAGTCAAGAAAAATAGTGAAATAATGAAAATATTTTTATGAGGTTAGATAGCACGATCGGGGCAGTGATGCGCCTGCCCCGACGATATTCATTAATTCAGAGGCAACGAATGCCGTTACTTCATCATCACCATTTTTTTCACGGCATGATAACTTCCAGCCGATACCTGATAGAAATACATACCCGAAGCAACCGCCGATCCGTGATCGTTCCTTCCATCCCATGAAAACTCAGCGTACCCGGCTTCCTTGGTTTCATCTGCCAACTGCTTCACTATTCTTCCCAAGATATTGTAAATGACAATCTTCACCTTCGTTTGTTTCGGTAAATCGATTGCAATTGTTGTTGAAGGATTGAACGGATTGGGATAATTCTGATAGAGATGAAATTCCTTCGGTGCCGATACCATAATCGACATCTCCGTTGTCCACTTTTGTCCGTCGGCTGTTTTTACAAGCGCTTTTATCTTCTGTTCCTTGTCAACCGGTGCACTGCGATCGACTGAAAAAGTAAATTCGGCTTGTTTCGACTTCTTTGTTGCAATACTGCTTAACTGCACCTTTGTCGAGTCAAACCGTATCCATTTAGGTACATTCTGAATTTCAACACTAACTCCCTTCGCTGTCAGTTTAGATGTGTTCTCTACCGAAAGTGCTACAACGTTTCCCTTCGAATTGTATGGAATGATATTCGTCTGCTCGGTTTCGCCGGCAATTAGAAGCACCGGCAGAA
Source organism: Ignavibacteriota bacterium (assembly GCA_963835935.1). Lineage (GTDB taxonomy): Bacteria > Bacteroidota > Ignavibacteria > UBA10030 > CAVZMI01 > CAWIHK01. The sequence goes on along the minus strand of CAWIHK010000001.1, from coordinate 440,202 downwards.
ACATCGCTATCATTAAATATGATTTCATTTTGTATTTCTCCAATTTCTATTTAGTTCCGACTAAACATTTTACTTTGTGACCTTTGTGGTTTTTTTAATAAGAGCAAAACCACAAAGGACACTAAGGTTATTTTGCTTTCTATAAAGATCACAAAGTTGGACATACAATTTCTTAATGCTCAAGTTCTTCGAGTATATATTCCGCTTTGTAATACAACGTAATGTATCCTTCAGGTTTCACATACTTTCTCTCGTCGTACCGTTTCTTTGTCTGTTCATACGTCTGTTGTACTTCTTGCTCGAATAACCCGAGACATGTTGCCGTACCTGTAGAATCCTTATTCTCGATACATTTCACTGCCTTATCGATTTGTTCTTCCATTCCATTCTCAAATTCTCCTCTACTGCAGTATCCTTTCTTCGTACAACTTCCTATTTCACTCTTCAGATCAAAGAGTTTATCTTTGCACGAGCCGCCGCATTTAGGCGGAAGCGGCAGAATGAGTTCTACAATCGATTCTGCATAAGGATAGAGATAATTATACTCATCGTCTGTAACGCAAGGTTTTCCTTTTCTATGATTGTACTTCTCGTATAGTTGTTTCTCATACATTTTGATATACAATGCACAAGCGATTGTATCTTTTTCAATGAGTTCTTTCTTTGCTTTCGCGATATTTTCTATAAGGTCTTCTTTGAAGTCTCTGCCGCATAGAGTGTTATTCGGTATTGTGCAATCTGTCCGCACGCGCAGTGTATCGAGCATATCTAAGGCTGATATTGTATTGGGCAGATGTGCAAGCAGATACTCTGTATTATACTTTATAAGTGCGTACGCTTCACTGGTTAATGTTGATGAGCTATCTACATCGACGTCGTGGAGTACCTGCGTGAGTGTTGTACGTGTTAGCGAGATTTGATTCTTCTGCAATGCTGTTTTTGCTGTTGAAAAATAGCCAGTATATTTATCCGATATAGGCTGTTGTTTTATCCAGCCGAGATCACGGGAACGAGTAGTGAATGAGGTGAGGGTATCGAGAAAAGACACTGGAATAATTGAACTAATTAATTTATTAGGGCCGATTGTTAATCCTTGATAAGAATTTATAGTAATATCGTCATCTAATCCACCATTCCAACCCTGTGTATAAAATTTTAATATTGTAGGTAATGTTGTATCTATTGTCAAAAATGAAAATTGTGATTCTCCTGCTTCGCCTGGTTTTATGTAATTTATACCTTCTAATCCATAACATTCCCAATCAATAACGGGAAGCCACGGTCTTGTACCTTCCCAAAATCTCCTTACTTTATCGAATGTTACAGTATCTATTAAACGATCAATAGCAAATTCGTGTATATCTTGAAAACTTGAAGATAAATTTTTAATCTCATAACAATATTCAAATTTATCTATTGCTGGAATTACATTTGCTTTTACAATTGAAAAAATCTTATCTTGGGGATAATAAGATCCTTCTGAAGGTTGAGGTGTAGAAGCCCAGTATCCATATTGATTTCCATTCCAACTAAAAGTCTTAAATTGAGTAAGCAAGGAATCATCATCATAATAGGAAGATTTACCCTGGATTTCCCATATTCCATCACCTTCAATATCAGCTAATATAAATTGACTATTTGAATCAATCGACAAAACAGAATTTTTATCATTATCAGAAGCGTTAATGATTAAACCTTGATGGCCGTCCCAACTTATAATCCAAAGATATTGTGGGGGATTTGATCCACTACTCAATGATATCCATGTCGTAAGTATTTCAGTTTTTCCATCTTTATTAATATCTTTAATCGCCCAGATGGTATTAGCTTCTATCCCTGGGCTTTCGACTGTCAACCATCCATTTGAATTCCAAATTATTTTACCATCCTTAAAAATTCCTACAATTCCACTTGCAGTATCAATAATAGATGCTTCATATTTCTTTGTACAGATGAACACGAAACAATGTGTCAATGTTCCATATGAATCTTCTATTGGCCCTACATCTGGCCAACGAGGACCTAATCCACTTCCTAACGAGCTATCAACATTTAAAACACTAGTTATTCGATATTTGTCATCAATTATTAAATTAATTTGTGTTTGAATTGAATTAATAATTTCTTCCGTCACACCCGGTAAAAGGTCTTTATTTTGTGCTTTCATATGAATTTGAAAACTACAAAAAATTATTAGAATAATTATTTTTGATTTTTTGTTCATTCTTATTTGCTCCATTTCTTATTGTATTGGCAAATAGTTTTTTGTATTATTTATTACCCCTGTATCATATCCAGACTTACGATTCCAACCATGATATACTCTCCTCATAGTTTCTTCAAAACCATCATCCCAATCATTTGAATTAATATCTCCGACTTGTTCTCTCAATAATTCTACATAATTAATCATAGCGAATGGAAAGAAAGTATCTAACAAATTGAGATTTTCTGGTCTATCATGACTCCCGACTGGATAACGTTGTATTAGTTCTAAAGCTCTTGTATACATAAGCTGAATAGGACCATATGAGCTTGCAATACGTGATTGTGCTATTCGATTGTTTAATCCACTAAAATATTGATTAGACATATATTGAATGAATTGATTACGAACTATTAAATTTGCTTGAAGATTCTCAATATTATTATTGAGATGCAGTTGTTTATAAATACGTTTGTGAATAATATTGTATTGCCCTGTCGGTCTATCATATGTAAATGTCAGACGTCCACTATTTGGATGATAACATCCAAAAAGACAATAACCTGTAGGAGAATTATTGTAAACAATCGTTGAATATTGTTCGATAAAATACCAAACCGAATGAGGTGTATTAACGTATATCATATATCGTAAATCTTGATGGTTTGGTACTGCATCACCATCACCCATACTTTGATTTGTAACCCAAAAATTACTATTATTTTTCAAAGCCTGTACACCACTCCAAAACTCTGCAGTCCAAGGTTCGTAACGATAACTTGGCATATAAGTTTGTAAATCTGTGTCGAATACAGATTCAGATTGGTACTGACTCTTAATATTTTGAGGAGGAAAACCATAACGACCTCCAAATAAAATACATATTGAATCAACACTGTAAGGATTTCCTGCAATATCAATTCCATGATTTCGTGCTTTTGCAAAATTTGTATTTCCTAAGGAATTTGATTTCTTCACCTCAATAGCCATATCCCCCGACCGTGTTCTATCCAATGCATCTGCATAAAGATGAACCTTGTATGTTTTATCCGGTGACCAATATCTACCAATGATTCGGATGAACCAATTTCTACCCAAATCGTATCCTTTATCATTTTTATACTCGTAATATACTCCGAGTTTGTCATCATTAGCATTTTTCATTACAGAAAAATTTACGTCCACTATACCTGGTGGAATAGATTGGCTTGGATCTGTTTCACTTTCTTGAATAATTAATTTGCTATCATCATCCGGATCCTGAATTGCCCAGTAATATTTCGTTTGTCCGAGTAATATATTTTTTCCCTTTATCATTATACTATCCGAACCCGCCTGCGTATATAGAAATTGAATGTCTTTTATCTTCCCCGATTTCTTTATCAGACTTTCTGGTCTTGCTCTCTTAACTTGTTTTACACTCTTTACAATGGCCGCATCCTTCGGTTTTGTTCCTTCGGTGAAGGTATTTTTTGTTTCCTGTTTAAACAGCTCATTCATTATCTGTCTATATTTTTTCTTTCCGCTAAATGCAAGCGTTGGGTTTTTGCCTTTTTTCCCAAGCAAGACAGGGCCAGAGTGTAAAGCTCCCAAAGGGACAGGTCCCTTGGAAACAATTCCCATAGGAACGGATCTATTAGGTACAGTTCCCATAGGTACAACAGAACACATCGGCAGTGATGGTGCAAATCCTACTCGTATTTTTGCGCATACACTGTCGGCATCTATATCCTGTGCAGCGATGAACTGTAACTGACCCGTAACATTTTGAAAATATGTTGCAGTATCGCCCCACTCGTCGAGCAATGTACCGTAACAATCATTTCCCAATATACCGATTTCTCTTGACTGAAAATACTCATTCGTATCAACAACGCCATCGACCCGCTGATGCATATGGATTATAGCCGTATCGCCTGTGTATAACTGTTTCGGTTCACAGGTAACAAAAAGTGTATCGTGCGGCAGATAATAAACCGTATCGGTTCGTGCGAAATTTCTTGTCGATGTTTGAACCACACAATATTGATCGACCGTGTCGGGTACGTCTCTGTCTACCTCAAGATATACTGTTTCTTGACATGATAATATGGTCATCTGCGATGCAGTATCGGTCTCCGTGCACAGATGGGCGTATTTATCGCCTTTTGTTATCGTTACGTTTACCGAATCGACCATCGGACACCAATATGGTGGCGGAGTTGATACTCTATGGTCGATCACTTCACCATCGAACCTAATCTCATTCACCTTTCCCTGAGTTATTGTTTCTGAGAGAGGTTTATCGAATGTGCTTAAATTAAAAATATAGAATTCCCAACATACATTCCAAAAACTATGACAGACTAAGCTATCGACGTAATAAACATCGAAATCCGGTCTATCACAAATCAGGCTATCCCCAGGCATACCCAATACATGTATTTTCATGCCATCGACAAACGCTCTCGCCGAGAGAGTATAAGGATAGTTTGTTGGATTTCCTCCTCCATGTTCCGGCGCTACGGCAAAATATCCTTGTCCTAAATATTCTTCAACATACGTATTAAGCTGCGGTCTATATTCTTCACATGCATCCATCTGACCCGGGATAATCAACCCATAGTCATCGGTCCATTCGGGACGCATCCATAACCACAATAATGGTTGAAAGTTGGGATCAGCAGGTGTAATCGTAAACTCAACATATAAATCGTGAAGATAACCGTTGTAATGTAAACGGGTTGGCGGCGCATCATCGGTCGATATCCCCGGGTTGATTCGAATACTCTTTTGTATCCGAATTTGACCGAGGGCAACTGCCGAGAGTAACACCGCATAAACTATTGTTACGGCAAATAGATAGGTAAAACTATTTCTTTCTCTCATAGGCGCACACTTCTCCTTTGTACAAGTATAATTACCAAGCTCATCAGCAAGATCAGGCTCGTTGAAGATGCAGTAATACTATGTTTTATAGTTACGGCAGGTATTTTAGGATGCTAAAAAACTCTCCACATCCTTGATAGCCATCCTGACCACATTACAAATCCTGCCTATAGTGTTGCCCAATAAGAAAAATATATACGCAAATAAAGCTGAACATTGAAACTTTATATGCGAATGATAATAAATTATTCTTTGTAAGTCAAGAAAAAAAATAAATTATTTCGTGAGGGTGGTTAGCACGATCGGGGCAGTGATGCGACTGCCCCGACGCGTTGGATTATTTCTATTCTATCCTTATTTAATCAACACCATTTTTTTTGTTTGGATATTTTTCCCGGCTTGAACACGATAAAAATAAACTCCCGATCCTACAGAAATTCCTAAACTATTCTTGCCGTTCCATTTGATTGAATAAGAACCTGCATGCTTCACTTCGTCGACAAGGGTCGTAACCTCTTTTCCCAAAATATCAAAAACTTTTATTGAAACAAGACCATTATGAGGAATTGAATAGCGAATTATAGTTTCAGGATTGAACGGATTTGGGTAAGCATCCGAAACAGCGAATGAGCCTGGAGTTATTTCGATCGTTTTTCCCACAGCGTTTTTTCCTATATGCATATACGCATGTATAAGATAGTTTGCGATGCTATCCGGCGTGGTGGTTGCACTCGAATTCGATGAAATGATGTTCCAATTTCTATTCGATTCTCCTTCTGGAATATAATTTGTATACGAATGATACACTCCATTGTCCGGTTCGGCACTCATCATCAGCCCCGGTTTTGAAATATCGGAACTGGTAAAAATGATTCCCACTGCAAATTGTTTCGACATATCCACATTGAGTGAAGCGACATTAACCGTAACCCAATTCGGATACGGCACAGGATACGGATATGCAACGCTGTTATCGGTATCGACGATTGTTCCACCGCCATACCTTTGACCGAGCGGGTTTGTATATGCTCCTGTATATTTATAGATTCCATAGTCTACAGAACCAGCACGCTGGAACGCCACTCTAATACTATCCAGTGCCGCGCCGTTTAAAGATGCAAACCAGACTGCCGCAGTGTCACCAATACTCCATTGATAATATCCCTCCGGGTATCCATCATCATAGGAAAGCATTTGTGTAGTAATTCCTTGACTCTGCCCCGACGATTGATATGTGAATGTTTGAGTCGTGCTCGAAATATTTACAACCTCAAAATATTCATCTGTATATCCATTTCCATAATCAGATTCTGTATATGAAGTGCCTGTGGGAACAAGCGTCACTTTCGTCGGCAAGCTTCCGACAGCAATTGCACGGACAGCGATTTGCGGCTGACTTGAGAAAGTTACAGTGAGAGATTTGCCATACGAATAATGGATGTACTCGGTTGCATACGGTTGTAACGTCCTTTGCGTTGAATCTACATTTGGATCGGTGTAATTATCCTGAGGCGCCGGTTTTATCGAAATCGAAACATGGCCATAACCATATCGTTTATCGATTGTTGTATCCTGAACGATGTTTGCAGTCGCGAATGTTTGGAGAACATCTACAAAATTCAATGATGATCCTGCTCTTACGAATGAATCATTGTAGCCGGTAATACCGACAGACGATGGATTCTGACAAATATAACTCGTCAATGTACTTCCGAATTGTTCGATAAGGTACCATGTGAAGAGAGCCGCACGAGAATAATCAGGCAATGGATTGCCGGATAAAGGACTCCACGAAGTAAAATCGACATTGGTATTTGCAAAATAGTCTCCAGGGCTGTCAAGATCGTAGCCGCATAGATGGCTCGCCGCTTCAGATAACCCTTCGTTCACGAATGTGATTTCTTGATTCGGATTTGTTCCAAAAAGATCTCTTTCGTGATAGTGAAAATTGATCATATGCTGGAATTCATGGGCGGCAGTTGAAACTGCCTGGTTAATTCCGGAAGTTGTCGTCAGATCGGTTGGATTATCATCCATGTAGTAAATTTCAGCATCGTTGGTTTTAATTCCAGTGCCATTCAAATCCGCTTGAGTATATTCGTTTGTTGGCGAGAAAAATCCGGCGACATAACCGCCTGTTCCAGTGAATCCATCTTGAATGTTGAGAATGATAATAATAATTTTCGGATCGTTATCAACATCCGGCGGAGCTCCGAAGTACAGGGAGTCGAGTTCATAAATTCCTTTTGTCGGATCTGTAGGCGTTGCGGAATCAAAAGCTTGTTCTATAGCATCGACGGCCGCTTGCGGGACACGAGAGCTCGAAGTGTCTTCGACAAAAATGTAGCAATGAGTACCGACTGCTTTACATGTTGTGGAAATCTGATAATATAAAGTTTGATTCGCAGCACTCCTCGCCCACCAGGTGTGCTGATCGTTAACGTTGAAATTCCACGCCGAAGTCTTCTCCAAACTTGGCTGTGCCGAAAGGCTTTTGCGTGCCCTATTCAAACTTGGTTGAAGTTTTTTAAAATCTTCCATAAATAACGGAGTACCACAGATCGGATAGACATCACGATGTTGTTGAATATGCGGAATTTTTCTATCCGCGGTTGAATTCTTTCCTTCATAAGCCCAAAGAATTGTTGCCGTGAGCAACATTCCAATAATAATCCGAGTTGTTCTTCTCATTGAATTTCTCCTCTTATCATAATCACTGAATTGAATATTCTTTTATATGCAGTTCGTCGCCCATCGGCGTTATTTTCTTGGTTCCAATAACTCTGATGTTCTTGCCCTGGAGTTTCCATAATGGATTTATCAGCGTGGTGTCTCCCGTTAGAAATACGTCTCGCGAATTCTGAATAGTTAATGTAAGATGTATAAATGGTTCAGCACCGGTGACAGCTAATTGTCCTGCGAGTGTATCGAGCGCATCTGAATCTTGCCTTGGTGATGACTGCGTTTTGTCAGAACTTTTAGTTATTTCATCTCCTCTAAAGATTGAATCCTTCACATCTGCCGCTACTGGAACGCGTGTCCGATTTTTTTCGGTCATGTTCTGTTGTTGAGGTTGCTGCCCGCATGAAATCGACATTACTGGTGCAAGTATTAATAAAAATTTGGGGAAATTTATCACTAATCTTTTACCCTCAATATTCGTCATCTTTTTTTATATCATTAGTATAATATAAATATAATTACGTACAGAGCCTAAAAGTTCCTATCCTGGAATTGCGAAAATATTCCTTCAAACAAGATAAAAATTGAAACCTTTTTTCGGCTCATCTCCTTTTCGAGTGGGTGATTTTTAGCATACAAAGTGGAAAAAGACCAATATTCATGGGATTAAAAATACTTGTACTGAACCCAAAAAATTGATTCATTTGTGAATGACAGAACAACGAAGACTTACCGATGCCTATCGGTTTCGAGGATTTAAACCACAGCAAAAAGTGGTTGGTGTATTCGGAGATCCGAAGGCAAGAGTCATACGACTCAAGAGGACTCAAAAAAAACTACATGCCCGACGTGCGGTCAACCTTCATCAAGTTATTATGACAAAAAGAACCATCGGGTACGCGATCTTTCATGCGGCGATAACCGAATTTATTTTGAATTGGAAATACGCCGCGTTGAGTGTCGGAAATGCAAGAAAGTGAAACAAGAACGTTTGCCTTTTCTTGCCGACAATACGTTTTACTCGAAACGCTTTGCATGGTATGTCGGTAAACGATGTCGCACATCGACAATAAGCGATGTTGCCAAAGAATTGCATTTAGATTGGAAAACAGTTAAAGAACTTGAGAAACAATACATGAAAGAACAACTTCGTCGTTCAGCAAAAGCTCGTCCCAAGGTAATCGGTATTGACGAAGTATCGATCAGAAAAGGACATACGTACCGAATCGTTGTCAGTGATCTTGAGCGATCACGTCCGATCTGGTTCGGAGGTAAAGACCGCTCCGAAGAAAGCATGAACGAGTTCTATACATGGCTTGGAGCCAATAAAACCAAGCATATTCGGCTTGCCGTTATGGATATGTGGAAAGCCTTCGAGAAATCAACGTGCACATACATTCCGCAAGCGGCTATCCTGTACGACAAATTCCATGTTATTCGACACCTCGGTGAAGCTCTTGACAAGGTTCGTAAATCAGAATACGCTCGGCTTTCTGGAACGAACCGTCGTTATATCAAAGGGCAGAAGTACAACTTATTGTCACATCGTTCCAATCTTACTCTAACGGGTAAACAGGCTCTCGATAGGCTCTTAGCTGCCAATGCTCGTCTGAACACAGCATACATCTTAAAAGAATCCTTCGGGCAACTCTGGGATTATGGTTCAGAACCATGGGCACGTAAATTCTTTGATAATTGGAAATCATCTCTGCGTTGGCAGCGTTTAAAACCGTATGAAGAGTTTGCTAAACTTGTTGAACGTCATTGGAATGGCATAGCTGCACATTGTAAACCTGAAAATAAGGTCTCACTTGGTTTTGTTGAAGGTCTTAATAATAAAATTCGTGTTATCCAGCGTCGTGCTTTCGGACTTCGTGATGAAGAATATCTTCGTCTAAAAATCCTGACTTGCATGTTACCTGATATTTAACGTTTATACGTTACTTTTTTACCCACTTAGTTGGGAGAAGAGCCCTTTTTTCATTGCCTCGATTTATGATTAGTTATTTTGAATTTTCCGGTCTATTAGGCGGTAAGGGCAATTCCACATTTGACGAATGCCCCGATGAACCTTTCAACAATAAAACCACTGCTCCGCCGGCAACCACCGCACCGCTCGCCAACCACCATAATATACCTGATCCGCTCTCTGTTGTTGTGGCCTGCACCACAAAATAATAATCGTTCGGATCCAAAACCAATGGGAAGTCCTTCTTGAATTTCCATATAATTTGGAGATTATTGCCAACCTTGCATTTTTCTCCCACACATCCGCTTACAGCTTCCGGCTTAAGTTCAAAAGAAGGCTTACTTTTTTTCTTTAGTATTAAAGACACAGTGTATTCTTTATTTGCCGGGCCTTGAAGATCGTAAAAGATTTGTACGCCATCTTTTATATTTTCGAACCGAACATTCCTGACTTCAACTTTTTCTTCTGCCCTACACTTCGAAAACGGAATACTCTCGCCAATCAATAGAAACGAAAGCAATAAACAAATCGATTGTTGTATTTTGAAAATTCTCTTCATCATAGCCTCATGCCATTATCTTAATAACAACATTTTTATCGCGTATGAATGAATTCCCGGAACCTCCATCCGGCAATAATAAATACCTGAAGACATAACTCGCTGGTTTTCATTCTTACCATCCCATTCAAATAAATATTGGCCGGTATTTAAATTTCCATCGTTTAGAGTACGCACGAGTTGCCCCAATACATTGTACACCCGGACAACGACAAAACAAGCCGAAGGTACACAAACAATAATATTTGTCGATGGATTGAATGGATTAGGAAAATTTTGACAAAGCTGATAAGCAGTTGGAAAAAGATTAGTAAATTGCTTTTCCAGCTTCTCTGTTGGACCGACAAAAACATTAACGATCTGGTGATTGGCGCTATGTGTAAATTCGTATGATGAATCGGTTCGTAAATTTATCACCTTCGCTTTTGCACTATCGACTAAATACACGCCATATCTTGAAGGTACGATATGAATATTTTTAAAAATAAGTTTTGAAAATGATCCCGGCATTCCGATGATGTGAATTTTCCAAACCTGTGTCTCGCCGACAGACGAACGGAAATCGGATGAGAAAGCTGGATAACGCTCATCCCAATCCGGGCGGTTGAAATAAATATCCCGTGACGCTGAAATACAACGAGGCTTTCGGACATTTAATCTATTCAACCCCGGTGCGGCATCTTTCATCACTCCAAACGAGATATTTCCTATCGTAATGGAATCGTATCGCAATTGTGCGGCGATAGACCATCCATAGGACGTTTTTCCAGGTTCACTTGAAACTTTTGTATAAATGGCTTCATACGGAATTTTCAAGATCGATAATGTTGAATCTGGAGAACCATTAAAGAAATAATATCCAAGATATGGATCGAATGATTGTGATTGAGAAAATGAACCGTTGGTAAAAGTCTCTATCGTTGATGTGATGTGATTGGCATTTTGAATATTCGGCCATGGTATTGAAGTGTCGAATGGATTGGTGATCAGGTTCCAACCGGAGTGAAGCGCTATTTCTACTTCATTATTACTATTCATCGGGGCCGCCGCGACTGATTCATCTAGCGAAATATTATTTTTTGAAAGCACCCAAAATGCTTTCCCCGGTGAAAAGGTGAAAAGATCGCTCCCGTCATCTCTCATGAAATAATTTTCTGGCAATCCATTGTCCCAACACACCTGCCAATCGGTCCTTTGAGTTCCCTGGCATAAAGTAGAAACTTTTATCGTACTGTTTCCCGGCAATCCGATTATTTGATAATCTGCCGAGCTGTAATCGGATGTTTTAGCTCTTTGCGGAAAAGTAAACGTCTTGTTTATTTCCACGGTACTTGGCGGAGCCGGCATAGTCGAAAAACTCGCGGTTTTCGAAAATGGAACGGTTGAGTCGCTTGTAGTTGCTCCTACACGCCAATAATATGTAGTGCCGTACGAAAGCGGCCCGACTTGTCGCGTGGTATCAGTAGTCATCGAATCATCGACCAACTTTGTTTGAAATGATTGATCTGTGGAAAACTGCAGATGATATTTTTGTGCTCCGGGAAATGACGACCAACGCAAAGCCAATGTCAATTGTTGATTGATCGCTCCATTCTGCGGACTTGAGAGAACAACACTTGTGTGAGGAACAGCTCCAAAGTGAACAAAAGCATGAACAAGATAATTTACCATACTATCCGGCGTGCTGGTTGCACTTGAATTCGATCTATTATAATACCAGTCGCCGCTCGATTGACCGCTTGGAATATAATATGCTAACGAATGATACACGCCGTTATCCGGTTCCGAACTCATCATCAAACCAGGACGTGTGCTGTCGGAACTGGTAAAAATAATTCCCACGGCAATTTGTTTCGACAAATCGATATTGAATGAAGATACATCGACGGTAACCCAATTCGGGTAAGGTTCCGGATATGGAGACGACACGCTGTCATCATTGTTGACCAGTGTCCCGCCACCGTACTTTGTTCCCAACGGAGACGGACGCTCTACGCCCGTATATTGATAGATTCCATAATTCACCGAACCACCACGACGAAACGCCACTCGAATACTATCCAACGATCCTCCAGGCATTGCATCAAACCAAACGGCAGCCGTGTCCCCTCTTCCTCTTTTATAATATCCTTCCGGATGTCCGTCGTCATTCGAGATTTCCTGGAAGAGAGTTCCTTTGCTTTCACCTGATGATTGATAGAAAAATATTTGATGGATGACGTTTGTATTGACGACTACAAAATATAAATCGGAATATCCGCTCCCGAAATCGGGTTCTGAGTATGGCGTACCGGTGGGCACAACGGCGACTTTCGTCGGCAAGCTTCCTACGGCAATTGCATAGACATTGAGATTCGCCGGAGCCGGAAACGTCATCGCGAGAGATTTCCCGTTCGTGTACTTTATAATTCGTGTTGCATAAGGATTCATTGTATCGGATACCAATGCAACGTTCGGATTAAAATAATAATCTTGAGGTGTGGGCTTAGTGTTCAACGTGATATTGCTGTAACCATATCGCGGATCGATAGTTTTATTGTTCACTATGTTTGCCAGCGCAAAAGTTTGCAGTACATCCGTGAACGTTAAAGAAGAACCGACTTTCTGAAAAGCTGCGTTATAGCCCGCAATGCCTATAGATATTGTGTCTTGTACGATATATTTCGCTACGTCGCTCGTGAATTGTTCGATGAGATACCATGTAAACAGCGCGGCACGAGAATAATCGGGCAAAGCATCGCCGGTACTGTTCCACGATGTAAAATCTACGTCCGTATTTGAAAAATAAAGTCCCGGGCTATCCAGATCGTAACCGCAAAGTTTTTGTGCAGACTCGGACAATCCTTCGTTGACAAAATCTATTTCTTCCTGTTGATTCTGTCCAGCCGGCCCGCCATGATAATTAAAATTGATCATGTGCTGGAATTCATGTGCCGTTGTCGTCATTGCTTGATTGATTCCGGAAGCAGAAGTTAGGTCAGACGGATAATTATCGATGTAGTAGCATTCTGCATCGTTCGATTTAACATCGGAATATCTGGAGTAATCCCAATCTTCTTGCGAAAATTCATTGACAGGATTAAAATATCCTCCTACAAATCCTCCGGTTCCTTTATAACCATCACGAACATTCAGGATTATAATAACGATTTTGGGATCGTTATCTACGTCAGGCGGATCGCCGAAATAGTGTGCGTCAAGATCAAAAATTCCTTTTGATTGATCCGCCGGTGTTCTTGTATCAAATGCTTGTTCAATAGAATCGATTGCCGCTTGTGTCACTCGAGAACTCGATGTATCTTCCACAAAAATATAACAATGAGAACCCACGGCTTTGCATGTTGTAGAAATGGAATAAAATTTATATCCATCGGCAGAGTCCAGGCTTTGTGCCCACCAAGTATGCTGTTGTCCGACCGAAAAATTCCATGCAATTTTTTTCAAACCTTCATGTGCAGGATTATTCTTGCGAGCTTGAAGCAGGGTCGGCTGTAACTTCTGGAATTTCCGGGAAAGAATTGAAGTTCCACAAAAGGGATATGGCTTCCGGATTTCAGAAAACTGACCAACCTTCTCGACAACAGGCTGAAGTCTTTCACTCTGCGCAAAAAGCATTGTAATGGTAACTATACTGGTCAGAGCTATCAGAATTGCGGTTTTCATTGACTACGGCCTCATTATCCGATATTATCCATAAAAAAAATCTAGAATTTTGAATCCTAAGTTTGTACCAATATTAAACCCAGATTTGTCATTAGAACCTCATGAATCAACTACGAATGGCCAACTCATGAGTTTGGCGTTAGACCAGAGGCCGTCAAACCATTTTCGCCGATTCATTGCGAGAGCGAGTTTGAGTATCCGTTCATTTCCATTTGTTACGATGTATGATCCGATAGCGAATACTTTGTAGCGCAATGTTTTTAGCTGGTACTGTATTTTGGATTGGAGAATCGTCTGACGAAACAAGCTCATCAAATTATATCCCATCACCACAAAGTTTAATGCTGCTTCGGTAGCAAAAAAATCTTGAACAGCAAAACTATCAACTCCAAAATCTTCTTTCAATTCTTTTATTCTATTTTCTGCATCGGCTCTGTTTCTATATAAATCCCACACAGCTTTTGTCGGCAGTGTCAGATTAGTTACGAAGCAACTGTAACGATAATTTTTATACACTTCTTCGGCTCCGAATAATCGTAACTGCTTTCCGGTTGCTTTCGGTCGAAGTGCGATTTCTTGTCGTACAATAATCAACCTGCGCAGCTTTCCCCATCCAACACTTTCATACATCGTCTCTCCAATTTCTATCCCATCATCCAAACGCCAGTAAGTCTTTTCTCGTACGATAGCAATTTTTACTGGCTTATAGAATTTTGCCGCAATAATATAGTTGATAGGTTTTTCTCGATTTTCCAAGAATTCCAGTATGTTTTTATCAAAAAACCCGCTGTCCGCCCTGAACAACCCTATTGTCTTTCCTGCTAGTCTCTCAAACGTATTCTCGATAAAATTTATAAAATTGTTCGCAGTATAACTGTTTCCACTCCGAAGCCAAAAGTTTACTGCCATTCGCGCCTCGGCAATAAATGCTATCAATGGGTGATGACTGTTGCGTCCTCGCTTCTTTGGATTATATCCTTTCGTTGCACCCTCTTGATCACCATAACGCGTAAGAATTGTCGAGTCAATATCTAATGTGTAATTATCAAAATGTGTCTGACTGTAAAACCATTGAAATAATTCTGTGAATACACTATTGTTTATTTTTTGTGTGAACTTTTCAAAATATCTCTGGAATGATTTATGCCCTGCCATTTTTTCCCAGCCAAACATCTTTTGTATCACCGTATCGTGTCGAGTTACTTCTAAATGTTCATACCTACTTGCTCCACTCCAGATGCTTACCCAAAAATTATTAATCAATTGTATCGGATCATATCCACGGTTTGATCTTTGAACTGGAAGTCCGATCTTCTTTAACGCGTCATTGATTCCTGTTTGCTCTATCAATTTTTTCATCAATACCATGCCGCCCCAGGGGGTAAGCTCTTTGTCTGAATACTCAATCTTAAGATCCATTGGCCTGTCTAGTTCTCTTATTTTGAACTCGTGGTTTTTATGGCCACCTTAGTTTTGTTAATCTATTGTATTATAACAATTTATATTATTTTTTTCTAATGGCGGTCATTAGAGATTGCGCTCTATTGACAAATCCGGGTTAAAACTCTAATTCTTAAATAATGCAAAAACCAATAATTTAAAGATGTAATAAAGATAAAAATATTTCAAATCACAAAGATCAATTTCCGGATAAATATCGTGGTTGATAAAATAGATTGTGTTAAGTTTTTAGTATTGAGAAGTGCATGTTGTTAATTATGTTGTATAAATTCTGGAATCAGCGCCGAAATAAATGATATTGCATGAAAAGTAAATCCATTCGAGTCTGTCTCGACCTTTAGAATATGCGATCCGAATTCTTTATTTTTAATAATGCAATATCCGCGGGGTGTGTCGGCACAAACGATACTGAACCCCCGCGAATCGATTTTAATGTCAGGACCCGCATCATCCTCCTTGAGTGGTTTATCATCCTGAAAAATCCGTGCGATGCTCGGCCCCTCAAAAGGTTCTATCACAAAATGAACTTCCAATGCTGTGTACGGAACGATAATCTTTCCGCTATGCCGAGCTTCTTCAAAAAGCCGGAATGAGGTACGCCCGGACCGCCACCGTCCATCCAAATAAAATTTTCCTTCCAGATAAACTCCCGGATCTTTGTAGGTAAGCGTCGACTCGGGACCATATCCTTCCACATTTCCTAATGATCCTTGTACATAACCTGCGAAGAGCGCCGGTGTTGTCCGATACGTCAACGCTTCCGGCCGGTCTATTTCTCGAAGCGGTTCAACCGGTATTGGGAATGGTTCCTGATAACCTGCCTCTGTTAGTAGCATTTGCAGAATACGTTCAATGCCTGCATAATTACCTTCACCTACATAAGCGTACCGGAGAAATCCGTCCTTATCAATAATATATTTTGTCGGAAGAAATCGATTTTTAAATCTTCCCCACAAAAGCTGCTGATTATCCATCACAACTGGATAATCGATGCCAAGTTCGTTGACTGCCTTTTGAACATTCTCGAATTTTTGGCCGAACTGAAATTGGGGAGAATGGATTCCGATGCAAAGAAGTCCATTGTCTTTATACCGCTTGTTCCACTCGATGATGTATGGAATAGGCCGGAGACAATTGATGAGACTGTAATCCCAAAAATCGATCAGGATCACATTTCCGCGCGATGCCGTGAGCAGGAGCGGTTCGGAGTTGATCCAGAAGTCGCCGTAAATTTCAGGCGCTGGTACTTTTCTTATGCCGTAGTCAATCATAATATTTCAAAAATCTACAGGCAATATAGAAAACTTCGTTATGAACAGCAAGAAACTTTAATTGTGTTGATTTAAAAACAACCGTCACGGCACTTTACAATTTATCAAAACCTTTGATATCATTTGATATTAACTGAAAATATAATCGATTTTTTTTGTATCTTACGATTATGTGTGCGGATTACACAAGATAGATGTCACTGACTTCGACTATTAAGAAAAACATTGAACGATCAAACTGAAGATAATAACTCCACAAAGCAGGTATGTGCTCAAGAGGAACTTGCCAAGCGCGATCGTGAAATTCAGGCGCTCTATAAATTATCCGAGATCTTTCAATCGTCAAGTCCTCTAAATGAATTATATCATAATATTGTTGAAGAAATTTGTATCGCAACGGGATTTCCGATCGCCATCATTGCGATTCATGATAAGGCGAGACAAAAAATCAGTTTTCAAGGAGCGAAAGGCCTTCCGGAATCGGCAGATCATTCAATACTTGAAGCATCAATTGAAGAGACACTCTCTGGTGTTGTAGTACAAACGGGAAAACCGCTAATTTTAACACATGCTGATGATCAGTCGGAACACCGGAGTAAAATACTCCACCAGCTTGGTGTGCAAACATTCATTGGATATCCGATGATTGTCGGTCAAAAGATTGTTGGCGCACTTGGCCTTGCGCATCCTTCGAGCATTGAGATAAGCGCTCATACTGCTCAATGGATAGAAAGTCTGGCAAATTTTGTAGCCGCCTTGACTGAACGAAAACGGTCCGAAGAAGAATTACGCAGTTCGCACGAACAACTTCGTGCATTGTCCATACATCATCAATCCGCGATTGAAGAGGAGAGGAAAAGGATTGCACGTGAAATTCATGACGAGTTGGGCCAGGAACTCGCGCTTCTCCAATTGGAGCTTGGATTACTTGAGAGCGACATGCCGGTTCAACGGAAAGATCTTCAAGAAAAAATCAGAGTAATCTCAAAACTCGCTGAATCCTCAATTCGATCGGTTCAAAGAATTTCATCTAACCTCCGGCCAACATTACTCGATAATCTCGGGCTCGGCGCTGCTGTTGAGTGGCAGACTAAGGAATTCCAGAAGCGCACGACGATTCAGTGTGAGGTGATAATAGAACCATCGGAAATCAAAGTGGATCAGGATATATCAACGGCACTTTTTCGAATATTGCAGGAAGCACTTACGAATGTTGCCCGGCATGCACACGCAACAAAAATCGATGTCCGATTGGTAATGAATGATCAAACTATTGAATTGAACGTTAGTGATAACGGAACAGGGATAACACCGGAACGTGTGACTGATCCGCAATCATTTGGATTGATCGGCATGCGAGAGCGGATGTATCCGCTTGGAGGAAACGTGAATATCACCGGCACACCAGGCAAAGGAACTCTTCTCACAGTTGTTGTCCCCAGGAAATCATGAATCTATCGACAAAAATACGAATACTCCTTGCCGATGATCACGAGATGTTTCGAGAAGGATTAAAACAACTGCTCTCCCGAACATCAGATCTTGTGGTTACGGACGAAGCCAGTAACGCACAACAGGTTATTGATAAAACCCGAGACGCGAATTTTGACGTCGTTGTCCTTGATATTTCCATGCCCGGCAGAGATGGAATAGATGTGTTGAAACAACTAAAACAGATGGACCCGCATCTCCGCATATTAGTTCTCAGTATGCATCCTGAAGAACAATATGCTTACCGGGCTATCAAGGCCGGCGCTTCCGGATATCTGACAAAGAACAAAGCCTCCAGTGATCTGATCGAAGCTATTCGGAGAATTGCTTCAGGCAGAAGGTATATCAACACCGACGTTGCAGAACAACTTGCAATTGATATTGAAAAAGATACCGACAGACCGCTGCATCAGAAACTTTCTGACCGGGAGTATCAAGTCATGTGCTTGATCGCTTCAGGGAAAACAGTTAAGCAGATTGCAATTGAACTTTCACTGAGCGTCAGCAGTATCAGCACCATGAGGACACGCATCCTCAAGAAATTCGGAATGATGAATAATGCCGAAATCACCCACTATGCAATCAAACACGATCTGGTAAAATAGAACCACTGCAACATCCACATTTCTTCTTTTGCACTCATGCGATAGAATTATTCTTTCTTCATTACAAAGAAGATGAAATTTTGTAGTCCAAACAACGACAGCTTGATAACCAAAAAACTACAAAAATAATGCGGTTGTAACGATTTAATATCTCCGAGTTTTCTCTTATTGTGTAGTAAACTTTTATTTTCTTTGCTATATCACTGATGATTAAATTATAGGGTGGAATCCAATGGTCTATAAAGATTACTATAAAGTGCTGGGCGTCGAAAAGACAGCAACGCAAGAGGAAATCAGAAGTGCGTTCCGAAAGCTTGCACTTAAGTACCATCCTGACAAAACCAAGGGAGATAAAGTTGCCGAGGAAAAATTCAAAGATGTCAACGAGGCAAACGAAGTCCTCAGTGACCCGCAAAAACGAAAAAAGTACGATCAATTCGGCAAAGACTGGAACCACTACCAGGAAACTGGAGCACAACCGGGTGGATTCGACTGGTCGAAGTATGCAAGCAACCGCGGTGGACAAACACGCTCTATGAGTCAAGAAGAGTTCAGCGAGATGTTTAATGGGGAAGGCGCCAGCGATCTCTTTGAACTACTTTTTGGTCAACGGCGTGGTCAGAGACGAGGAGGAAAAAATTTCACAGCAAAAGGAGAAGACCTCGACGCGGAGACAACGCTCTCGCTTGAAGAAGCATATCACGGTTCAACGCGATTCATCAAAATCAAAAATCAGACAATCAAAGTGACGATTCATCCTGGCATCGAAGAACAGCATGTTCTGAGAATCCCGGGAAAAGGAACCGCAGGAGTTGGCGGTGGAGCAAATGGCGACCTCTACCTCACAGTAAAAATTGAACCGCATCCGGATTTTCAACGTAAGGGAAACGATCTCTATTGCGATTTACCGGTCGAATTATATACCGCTGTGCTCGGGGGAAAAACCAAGATTAAAACGCTGAAAGGCACTGTCGAAGCCGTTATTCCTAAAGAAACACCAAACGGCAAAGTGCTTAGGTTCCGTGGACTCGGAATGCCGATTTATGGCAAGAAGAACGAGTGTGGCAACTTGTATGCAAAAGTCGTGGTTCAGGTGCCGGCCCATCTCGGTAAAGAAGAAATTGATTTATTCAAGAAGCTGGCGGCACTACAAAAGACCGGCCGTTCGGCGGCACATGAATGAGATAAATTACAGGTATGTATCATAAGAACTCAAAAAAAGAAACTGGAGATGATACCATGATTAACAATACAATGAAGAAGATAAGAGCCAAGATTCAAAAGGAAAGCTCTGTGACTAATGAAACGAAAACCGAGTTGTTGAATCTGCTTTCGAAGCTCGAATCTGAAATCACCAAAATATCAAAAATCGATTCAGAACATGCAGAAAGCATCACCGGTTTCATCGAGCGTTCGACGCACGAAGCTACACGGCAGAAAAAAAATCCGGAATTGCTTAAGCTCTCGCTTGCAGGACTTTCAGAATCAGTGAAGGGCTTCGAAACATCACATCCTCTGCTAGTGGGGAACATCAACAACATCTGCACCGTTCTGGCAAATATGGGAATATAGAATGCGATGATAATGAATGACTATGGCGATCGGTTGATTGCTCAAATGCTATTCCCTTTTCTCGACCTGCAATCACAGCGAGATTTTGTAGTTCAAACAACGATAAGACGATATACAAAAGACTACAGAAAGAATGTGGTTGTAACGATTTATTATTGGCGCGTTTTCTTTTACCATAGAAGTAGATGTTATAGTCGCGTTAGATAGGCTTTGAAAAGAGTTGAATAATGAAACTGCTTATTGTAGATGACAACATTAAATACCGAGAACGCCTGGCCTCTATTATCTCTATGATCAAAGGAATCGAAGTGGCCGGACAGGCTGGAAGTGTTCCGGAAGCAATCGATGCCCTTAAACGAATAGAGATTGATGCTGTTATTCTTGATATTCTTATGCCCGGCGGAAGCGGGCTTGACGTTCTGCATGCATGCAAATCCATCTCACCCGCGCCATTAGTAATTATGTTCACTGCAGCTTCCATGAGCGAATATCGAGATAAGTGCTTTGTTCTTGGTGCTGACTACTTTTTCGAGAAATCGCGCGATGTTAAAAACATGATTTCAGTTTTGGCACAGTTGGTTAAAAAAAAAGATAAGCTGGTATGGAAATGAATATCTTAGTTTTTAATTGCGGGAGCTCTTCCTTAACCTTTAAAGTTTATATGGTTAGTGCAAAGACAGAAATCGCTGTTCTCTTATCAGGGAAAGCGCATAGAGTCGGCGTAAAAGGAACAGAGCCGTCCTTTATCGAATTTACTTCCCAAGGAAACACTGAAAAAATAATCAGTCCTCTCAAAAACCATCGGGCAGCTGCAGCTTCGACTTTGAAATACATCAAGGATCATGAAATTTCTCTCGATTACATTGGACATAGATTTGTACATGGAGGCTCATTTTTTCATAGCTCTACTTTTCTGGATGAAAAAACACTTCACACATTAAAACTCTGTGAACCTCTCGCCCCTCTTCACAATCCCATATCATTAAATGTGATCGATGAATCAAAAAAATATTTCCCAACACTGAAACAATATGTTGCGTTTGATTCCGCATTTCATGCTACGCTTCCCTCCTATGCGTACACTTACGCACTGCCAAAAACACTTATCCAAAAATTTGGTTTTAGAAAGTATGGCTTTCATGGACTTTCCAATTCATTCGTTATCAACGAAGCATCACGCTATTTGGAAAAACCACTTCGCAACTTAAAAATGATCGTATGCCATCTCGGCACTGGAGGATCAAGCGTTACAGCAATCAAAGATGGCCACTCGGTCGATACATCAATGGGCTATTCTCCTCTTCCCGGACTCGTCATGAGCACGCGGAGCGGAGATATTGACCCGATGCTTGCTATCTACTTAATGGAGGTTTTCGGATATTGATCGGATGATTTGCTGGATGTATTCAGCAAGCGCAGCGGGCTTTTGGGAATCTCGGGATTTTCAAGTGACATCAGAGATATCATCAAGCGTATATCACATAACGATGCGGATCAACCCGATCTGGCCTTCAATATGTATGTTCATCGTTTAAAGAAATATATCGGCTCGTTTGTGGTCGTTCTCGACGGCATCGACGCTTTGATATTCACCGATGACATTGGCATTCATAATCCGCTTGTGAGGGAAAAAGTTTGTGATAATATGGAGTGGTGTGGAATGAAAATAGATAATCAACTGAACAACCAGAAAGACAAAAAAGGGATTGTCTCTATCAGTACCGATAATTCAAAGGTGAAAATATTATCGATACCGACGGATGAAGAACTCGTAATTTGTATGGAAGAATTAAAATTGTTAGGAGACTCAAATGACGTTACTCTTTGATCCGAATCCTCCTTTCTTGACATGGTGCATAGAAGACGATAATAAATATCAGGAACACAACTGTCTATCTTATCCGGAAGCGTACACCAAAGTTTGTGAAACAATAGGCGATATTGAGCGGATAAAAACTGTTGGATACGTTCATCATCATGGCGGCGAAGAGATAGACACTCCCACGAATATTTTGTCACAACAATTATTCCACGCAATGGAAAAGAGTATAAAATTCTTGCCGGATAAGAATGATATAACTTTGAAAGTGGCCCGGCAATGGACAGAACGTTTGCCTGCCGCCAAGCATGTTCTTATTTGCGATACGGCGTTCTTTAACGCTCTTCCAATGGATGCGAGCGCCTATGCAGTCCCGTTCATACTTTATAAAAAGGGAATAAGAAGATATGGCGGTTATGGAATCTGCCACCAATGGGCATGGGAACAGGCACAGACTCTATTGAATATGCCCGATGGAAAATTAATAAGTATCTATCTCGGCAATCACACCAACATCGCGGCAATAAAAAACGGAAAGCCGTTGGAAACAAGTATCGGTTTCTCTCCCGCCGAAGGGATTTTATCTTCCACCTGCTGCGGGGATATCGATCCAACTGTTATATTTCAACTTCAGTCGGCAGGAATGTCTTTGAAAGAAATCAACCTTTTATTATCAAAGGAAAGCGGTTTTACAGGACTTGTTGGTTCGCGGTGCAGTTACAAAGACGTTGTTGAATCCGAAAATATTCCTGATCTCTCCCAGGCACGAGAAATCCTTCTCTATGGTATAAAGAAATATATAGGCGCGTTTATTTCCATTCTTGGAGGAGTTGATGCGATAGTTTTCGTCACAAAATATAGAGATGCGTCGTCAAAATTAATAAAAGAGATTCTTGCAACGGTGGATAATTCCCGGATAAAAAATCTCTGTTTACCATACAATAAATGGAACATTATCAATCAAATGGTCACACGCGTGACAATATAGGAGATACAAAAATGAAAAACGAAAAGAGATTTCTCGTTGATGTAGGAATGAAGAATTTGCCATTCCCTATGAAGGTTTCCTCCAAAACAAAACCGGAAGGACAACCGACCATTGCAAATATTTCAATAAACGCACACATCATGCATGAATTTGAAGCGGTGTGGATCGATAAATTTATCCAAATGGTGCACAGGCATCGGGATGTTATCGGAACGAAAACATTAAAAAAGAATATTGTGGATTATGTAAAGGAATTCAACGATGCTCCTATAAAAATAGATTTCGATTATCCGTTTTTCGTGGAAAAAATCACACCAGTCTCAAAAGAGAAATGCCTTGTAAAATACAATTGCTCCTATTCTGCAAAAGCATCCTCGATTCTGGAACCAAAAATAATATTTAAAATCGAGATACCGGTTATGACGACTTATCCGCAATCGCCGGCTCTTGCCGTCAATCGATTATTCGCACAATTAACCATCGTCAGTGTCGAAGTGGAATCCGCAAAGGAAATATTTCCCGAAGATCTGGTTGAGATAGTAGACAAACATGCGTTGGCACCGGTGTACTCCTTCTTGACTCCGGAAGATCAAGATTTTATCATACAGAAATTACACTCAGAACAAAAATCCAGTGTTGTTATGATAGATGAAATTAGGAATGAATTTGCTCATAATCATGATATTGACTGGTATTCGATCAAATGCTCGAACTACGGCATGCTCCATCCGTACAGCACGGTTATTGCTACCGAGAAGAGTGCCTGGGTCCCATTCAGCGAATTCAGCACCGAGCTTGATAACGAAATGGGATTATGATCGACAAGTGACATGCTTTTTGAAGAAGACTTGTTATTCAATAAATAAACTTTTCGGGATGTAATTATAAAAAATATTAACAGTAAAACCGGAACAAATACAAAACACGATAGGCAAATAGCGATCTATCAAAAAACGCCAAGTTAATCACGAAACTATATGTTGATTCATGTATTATTCAAAAGGATAATTTTAACATTTACAGATGAATCGAGGTTTTTATCGCCCGGTAACCTGTAAATAGAATGTTTTCTTTGTTGCATAATTAGTCTTAGCGTCTGTTAATTGATCCTGTATTTGCTGTAATAGTGCTTGAGCTTCGAGCAAATCAGATATAGCGATCAATCCGTTTTTATAGCTGTCATCATTTATTTTTAAGTTTTCTTCGGCTTGTGCTTTTGATTCTTCGCTTAATAGAACTTGTTTATATGCATCGGAGAAATCCTGCCACGCTTTTTGCATTTGGAGCATCAGTAATTCGGAATTGTCCTTTAAATTATTTTGCGCAATATTTTCTTTGATGCTTCGTTCCTGTAATGTATATGAAGCTTCCCACCAGCCGGATATTGGAATGGATACAGTTCCGAACGCCATGCCGAACGTTCTATCTTTGTTCTCATCCAGCTTCATATACAATCCGCCTACACCGATACCAGCCTGTGGAAGATATTCGCCAAGCTTCATATAGCTCTGCAATTCTTCTGCTCGCACAGATGCTTGCAACAAATAATACTCCGATCTGTTTTTTAGCGC
Source organism: Ignavibacteriota bacterium (assembly GCA_963835935.1). Lineage (GTDB taxonomy): Bacteria > Bacteroidota > Ignavibacteria > UBA10030 > CAVZMI01 > CAWIHK01. Next base: position 415,477 of record CAWIHK010000001.1, on the reverse strand, counting down.
TTCGGCATTTTCCACATAAATCAATTGCGGAGAACCGTCAACCGCCAAGGAATCGATGAGCGTCAACGTTGAATCGTACGGTATTCCGATATGCTGACAAAAAGCCATAGTTGCGAGTTTTCGTCCGTTTTCCAATTTCGACTTATTGAGAAGAACCTCACTTCGCTTCAATTTTACTTTAAGCAAATCGTTTTTCATCACGATGCCGGATTTGTAGGCATCTTCTACTTGCGAGAGTAGACTGTTCAACAACTCCTCGTACCGTTGGATGGTCTTAAATTTCTCATTCAATGATACCACAAGCCAATATTGTTCTTCCGTTTTCAATAATACTTCATTTTGAGAGAGGCGATTTTTATATTCACTCACATCTTCGCCAAGCCCTGCCAATCTGTTTCCATTCCAGATTCTGCCGCCTGCGAAGATCGGCTGCACGACGGTCAGTATTCCAAACGTCCCGGATTTCAGCATTCCCATTGTCGATGCAGGCATATACGCAAATTGCGTTGCAGTCCTAAGATTCGCTAAGTTGCCATCATAAACAGGCAGATTGCCTCCGGGCGTAGATATTTCCATCATGTCTTTTTGCGCTTCAAACATCGCACCGCTGGCGCTGATTGATGGAAAGTATTTTGTGAATGCTGCTATTCGCGTTTGCCGTGATGCTTTCATTTCCAACGCACCATTTTTTATCTTGGTATTGTTCTGCAGTGCAAGCTGTTTGCTTTCGTCCAATGTCAACGCTCGTTGCGCAAAAACAGGAAACGCGCAAATCCAGATCAGACAGATGATATTATATTTTTTCATAGTATTTCACTTCCTCCAACTTTTTCAAAATCTGTTCGATGGAAAAGATAATAGAGCACAGGTAAAACCAACAAGGACAGCACCAACGCAAATATCAATCCAAAACAAATAACCGTTCCAAGCGGACCCCACAGGGAAGAACGGCTGGCAATCATCGGTATGACTCCTACTGATGCCGCAGCTGATGTAAGAAATATCGGACGCATTCTTCTCTTGCCTGCGGAAATCGCCGCCTCTTCCAATGAATGTCCATGCTCGTGACGAAGTTCTTCTGCATACGAAATAAATATTACTCCATTACGGACAACGATTCCAAATAAACCGATCAATCCAATAAAAGCTGTTGTTCCAAATGGATATCCTGTTACAAACACTCCGAACGCGGCACCAAAAACACTTAATGGAAGTGTTACCATGATAAGAAGCGATGTTTTTATATTTTTGAACTGGAACATCAGGATAAGGAATATGATGATGATACTTACTACAAGTGAATAGTAAAACGGTGTAATATTCTCATTAGTCATTTGATAATCGCCGCCGTATTCGATAGAAACACCCGGAGCCAAATCCATCTTATCAACAAGCGGTTTGATTTTACCAAATAATGTCGTCGGGTAAATTCCTCTTTCTATTTCCACTAGAACAGTTATTGTTCGTATTCCGTTACGCCTCACAATTTCTCCTTCTGTCCAACCTGGCTGTATCGTTGCCAGCTGACGAACCGGAACAGATGAAAATATGAATGGAGAAGTTACATATTGATTCATGATATCGCTTGGACTGGATTTCGTTTTTTTATTAATTTTCAACTTTACTTCAACTGGATAATCTCCTTCCCAAACGGTTGAGATCGGGAATCCTCTGGTTCCGACCATCAACGAATAAGCGAGAAGCGAATTCGAATAACCAAGACGCGCCGCTTCATTTTTCTTTACAACAAGATCAGCGAATTGCAGAGGCTGTTCATAATCGGTGCGTATAAACTCAACATCCTTGAACTGCCGTACAATATCAGTGACACGGTTTGCTACCCGTTTGATCGTCTGGATGCTATCGCCCGAAATACGGATTTCGATTGGAGCTTTAAATATTTCAAATGCTAATTGCTTCCATTTAATATTGGCGAGAGGATATTTGCCTTCCAATTTTTTGCTATACTCGTCGAGAATTTCATTAGTGGCTTTGTTCGATTCCGTAAGCACAACCAACTGCCCGTAATTTTTTGCCGGAAAGTTAGGCGCGTAGAGAGCATGAAAACGGGGCGAGCTTGTTCCAATGAATGACGTGACAACTTTCACGCGCGGATCTTTCTGAAGTCTTTCTTCAAGATCTGTCATAACCGAATCTGTCTGTTGGAGAGAACTTCCGACGGGAAGAAATACTTCTACCGCGAACTGGTTTCTTTCTATTTGTGGGAATGACTGCTGTGGAGTAATTAAAAGCAGTATGATTCCTATTATGAACGAAAGACCACCTATAAGAACGACCAGTTTCTTCCTTTTGAATGCGTTCTCGAGAAGGCCATTATAAAAATTCTGAAGTCTATCGAGAAATGTCGTCTTACTTTTTCTTGATGAGATATTTTTGATTCCGGTTTTAATGAATGAATAACTTAATAGTGGTATGACAGAAACCGAAAGCAGCAATGATATAAGAAGTGCATAGGTAATGGTCATCGGAAGCGACCGGATGAATTCGCCGCCAGTACCACTCATGAATAGCGGCAATGGCAGAAAACACGCTATAATAGTAAGCGTGGCGGAAAGTACGGAACTAAAGAGTTGGGTTACGCTTTTTGTTCCTGCATCAAATGGGGACATACCCTGATCTAACTTGTCAATATAATTATCGACTATAACAATAGCGTCGTCAACAGTGATTCCAAGAACAATAATCAAACCCGCAAGCGAAACGGTTTGTAAATCCATTCCGCTTGCCCACATTATTCCAATAGCCGTGAGAATAGAAGTTGGAATTGCCATTGCCGCAATGCGCGCAATTCTCATCGGAAGAAGGAGGATAGTAACCAATATTACCGCTATCATTGCACTGGCAAATTCTTTTAGGAAGTTTGCAATGGCTTTCGACACCGCATCGGGGATATTGGAGATAGTGATTATTTTTACATCAAGCGGAAGCGCAGCAGAAAATTTATCAATGGCCTTTTGTACTGCAGTACCAAAGTGGACAACATTTTCTCCCGATTTCATTTCGAGCGAGACAAGCAAACACTTTTTTCCGTTAACCCGGATGTAGGAATCCATATCTTCGTATTCGCGTACCACTTTGGCAATATCTTTGACGCGTACAACATTGCCGAGTGGATCGGAATAAATAATTTGATTGGCCACATCATGCTCAGTTTTCAAGTTTGAGGAAATATGAATTGGATGAATATATTTACCATCATCTATCTCCCCTGTATAATTTATTGTACTTTGAGGTTTAAGAGAAGTAAAAACTTGTATAGGTTTTATGCCATAATTCGCAAGCTTGGCATCATCCATATAAACACTGATCTGTTCTTTCTGCAAACCATAATGCTTAACTTTTGAAACTGACGGAACTTTTCGAACATCATCTTCAAATGATTTAATATATTCTTCAAGTTCTTTATATGTTTTTGTTTCGGACTGAATGGCAAGCAACAATGCAGAAGTACTGCCGAAATCGTTATCCGCTGTCAAGGAAACTACACCCGAAGGCAGTTCTCCTTTCAATTCATTCAAACCGTGACGGAGTTTTACCCAAAACCCATCCACATCTTTTTCTTTTTCTGAAACCTCAACATAGATAATCATAAAATTTTCTTTGGAGACGGAATACGTCTTGGCACGATCAACCGACTTATATTGGAACAAGTAATTTTCTACTTTTATTGTCAATTGTTCTTCTACTTGTTGAGAAGAAGCTCCCGGAAATAAACCAACAACAATTCCTGTTCTTATTGTAAATGTTGGATATTCATCGCGTGGCATCAGGAAAAGAGCCACTACTCCCACAAGAATAGAAATAACGGTAAAGATATATATCACTTGTTTGTATCGTAGAAGCATTTCGAGTAATGTAAATTTCTTTGTGATACTCATGTGACCATCCTTCGCTATTAATTCACAATTTGCACGGAGGCATTATCTACGAGTTTATGCTGACCGGAAACGACGACTCCATCATTTATTTGCAATCCTTCCAGCACTTCAATACCATTGTTCAGCAACAAACCGGTTACAAGATATTTTCGCTGCGCTTTGTTCTGTGTTGAAACAACATATACAAAATTCTTTCCCGATTCATCTATCATAACGGCTCTGCTCGGAACAACCACGCCATGAATCGCACTCGGGCTCTCAATAGTTGCAGTACAGATCATTCCCGGTTTTATTGACAAATCATTGTTTGTTATTCCAATCTTTATCTTATAGGTATGCGCGATTGGGTCTGCAACCACACCGATTTCTTCCACCGCACCTTCATAGTGCGCAGATCCTAAGGCGCCAACTGTTATGCTTGCTTTTTGTCCTTTCTGAATCAGAGCAATTTCGTTTTCTGAAACCGATACACGAGCAAACACTTTGTTAATTTTCACAATTGTAATTGAGACGAGGTTAGGCATAGCTGTCATTCCGGGTTCGATTGATCGCTTGCCGATATAGCCATCAGTTGTTGCATAGAGATTGCAATCATCTAAATTCTTTTTTGCGATTGCTGTCGCTGCCTTTGCTTTCTGCAAACCGGTTTCTACTTCTACATATTTTACATCCGGCAGGTTGCCATTTTTATGCATCGGTGTTAAACGTTTGTAGGCATCTTCTGCCTGTTGTTCGGCCGCTTCCATCATCGCATATGTGTTTTGATAAGTTGTACTATCCAGCGTTGCGAGCAATTGCCCCTTCTTCACAAACGCTCCTTCAGACACATATACTTTCGATACAGTTCCCAACGAAGAAAAATTAAGCAGAACCGTTTCGGATTCTTCTATGGTGCCGCTATATACAAGCTCCTGATTTCCGTCGACAGGCCTTACTTTTTCGATCTGTACATTAATTGCAGTATTATTTTGATTACCTGAATTACTGGAACAACCCCACACTGAAAATGCGATTCCAATAAAGAAGATGACAAGTAGATTCTTTTTATTTTTCATAATTTAGTCCTTTGGATTATTAGACCAATACTGTATTATGGTCGAATTATTGATAAAAAAATTTTAAACCCCGTTTACGATAAAGCGGGCAGCAATATCAATCTGAGCGGTATCGTCATTTTCGAAAAATAAATAAAGCTCAAGTGCGTGTATCATTCCCGTGATTGTTTTTGCAGCGATCGTTACTTCATTTTTATTAATAAATGTAAACTCCTTATTTTCCATACCATATTTCAATATTTCATGGATATATTTTTCTTCTCTTGCCTGAAATATATCCCGCAGTTTTTTAATAAATTTTTGATTTCGTTTAATTTCTTCCCGGATAATTGTATATGTGCTGATCCTGCTTTTCATTTCATTGATTGATTCAACGATATATTTGATCAGCCTTTCTTTTGCTGTTCCAGTTTCTTGCGCTAATTCTTTTGCCCTTTGAAGGATCTTTTCAAATTCAACAATTACTACGGCATCAAATATTTCTTCTTTACTCTGATAATAGTAATAAAGTGTACTTTTTCCTTTACCTGCTTCGCGGGCAATATCTTCCATCGTGGTTTTATTGCTTCCCCATTTTTGGAACACACGTTCGGCAGCTTTTAAAATTTCTGCTCTAACAATATCGTCTTTATTTAGTTCCGGCACATTCGACTCAAATCGTTTTACGGTCTAATAAAAGAAAAGGTTTCAGAAAAGTCAAGTTATTTTTTAACGAGAATCTATTTTATAAGAGGAAGAATAGTAATCCATCACTGAATTGCTCCTTTAAAAATCCCTTTGCATCTCGTTGCATAGAAAAGCACGACAGGAACTCCACAAGAATATATGCAGAGAGCAAAAGAGTCGGCGTTGAACGATATTGCACAGCAAATCAATGTTACCATTGGCGGTGAGCAAATGAGCAAGCTGTCTGAGACATTCGGTAAGCTCAGCAGTGAATACCAGACGACGGTACGTACCTCGACCTCAGCTGAATTAGAGGGGGTGGAAACCGTAGACACTTGGGATGGTGGCGGCCAATATTGGGTATATTGCAGGCTTTCCATCGAATTGTATCAAAAGATAAGGGCCGAGAAACTTCAAAATGCAGAATCACTTGCTTTGGATTTGTATTAGAAAGCCAAGACAGCAGAAGCAAAAGGAGATTTCTCCGAGGCAATGCAATTCTATCTCCAATCGCTTTCCGCAGTTGCAAAGTACGTTACTGAGCCTCTTGAAGTGCGATACGGCGGGAAACAGTTATTCCTCGGGAATGATCTTATGACTTCTTTTCAATCACTTCTCAATAAGATTGAATTGAAGGCCGATCCTTCTAATGTGGATGCACAGGTTGGCGGTCAAGTCAGGCAGCCGCTGGAAGTTGTTGCGACAAATACTCTGTCAGGAAAAAATCTTGCACACCTTCCCGTCCGATATTCGTTCATCAAGGGTTCAGGAGAACTGATTACAGCCACCAAGACAAATTCCAAGGGTATTGCCTTGTCGCGTATTACAAAATTGACTGCAACCGACAAACTCCAAATAGTAAAGGCTGAATTAGATATTCATTCATTCGAGGTCGGACAGATTTCTGATCCGATCTTTGAAATATTGCTGAAGGGTTTCACACTTCCCAATACCAGGTTTATTCTTAACGTCTCAAATCTTGCCGTATATTTTGAGATTCAGGAGAGTCTGTTCGGCACGCCTATGACACTGCCGCGTATCGAGCCGGTGTTGAAGGAGTCATTGTCGTCTCAAGGCTTTTCATTCGTCGACAACGTATCCAAAGCGAACGTTTTGATTGTCATAAAGGCGGACAGCCACGAGGGAGGAAACTATCAAGGACTTCACACAACATATGTTGACGCGCAAATCTCTGTAACTGATCTGTTGAGTGGAAATGAAATCTATAAAATGTCTTACGACAATACTAAGGGAATCAGCACCAATTTTAAAGACGCAGCTATCAAAGCATACGATCAAGTTGCGGATAAGATAAAAAGAGAAGTCTTGCCTGCAGTACTTGATCGGATAGTGAAATGAATGTTGTCTATGGTGTTGGCGATAGCGGTTTAATAATAAAGACAACTGATGGAGGTGCAACATGGAATCGGTTACAATCTAATACAGACAATACACTTTTAAATATAAAACGTGTTCCTAACGGTTCAATCTATATTACGATCCAACGACGGAAATGCGTGGATAAAAGAAGAATCGGGAACGACAGTAAATTTGGAGGGATTAGCCGTTAGTACAAAGAGGGTTTTTGCGAGTGGCATGGGTGTATTGCTAAAAAATATTATACAATAAAAAAATAATTATTCTTGGCAATCATAAATCTCTTAATTCTTTACTAAAAACAATTAGATACAAAGGAGGAAAAAATGAAAAAGTTATTGGTTCTTCTCTTATGTGCAATGTTTATTTCAATCGCCTATGCTGGCGAGAATGATTATGAAAAAAAGACCTCCATTAACTGTGGCTTATCACTGCCATTGGGGGATTTCAGTGATCAGAACAGTCTGGGAGTTTTTGTCGGAGATGTATCAAAATGGTACGTGAGCAATTCATTTTCTTTCTTGGGGAGGATCGAATGCCAGTATTTCGATGGCAAAACAAAAACCGAGACATATGGTTATGGAGAATATTCTTACACATTGACGACTTATACTAGCCCAAGTCTGATTGTTGCTGTCGGATCCGGAGTCGAGTGTCATCTATCTTCCAGAAACAATCCATACATTGATATCGATTTTCCATCAATAGGCCTGACGTTCTTCAACGGTGGGCAAGGCGTACTAAGAACTGGATTTGGAATTGGTTTTGGTTACGAGTTTGCGGTTGAAAAATCGACATTTGGATTGGAATTGAAATTTAACTCTTACGTTGTAAATGGTGATCCTCCTTTGCAGTTTGTAAATGCAGGGGTGAAAGTGTCGATTTGAAAATCAAAACCTCAGACATAGTATAGTACCCTTGGACTTAGCTGCCATACTCTCAAATATTGTTGAGTGCATGTTGCTAACGGGATTAGGTAATTTATGACTAAATGAAATCCAATTAGCTCCATGATTTTGAAAGGAGTTAAAATGAAACGACTATCAATTCTACTTATACTGTACGCTTGCACTGTCTATTCGCAGACGTACTACATGAATGTCCGAATGAAAGGAGGAAGTACCACCTCAATTCCCGTTCAGGACATTCAAAAGCTCACATTTTCAGGTATGACTAACGTTGGCAATGAACGTATAGCAAACGTCATCAAAACGTTTACCTTACTTCAAAATTATCCTAACCCTTTCAATCCGACTACGACTATCGAATATCAACTGCCAAAGTCTGGAAATGTCGAGATTAAGATTTTCAATCTTAATGGGCAGTTGGTTAGTAAACTCGAAGGCACCCATCAGATTCAGGGCGTTCACACTGTTGTCTGGGATGGCAGGAACAGTGGCGGACAGACAGTGGCGAGCGGGATGTACATCTACCAAGTCGTTTTTGAGAACTCGATGCTTGCAAAGAAAATGTTATTCCTTAAATAATCTAACATAGGAAATACAACAATGAAAAACATTACCCTTTTTATCCTCATGGTCTTGTTCTCTCAGTTCTCTTTTTCACAAACGATGACCGTTTACAAGACCGATCATAGCACCCAAAGTTTCCAATTGTCACAAATTGATAGTATTACATTTTCTACAACGGTAGATACTACATTGGTAACATTAGTATCAAATGCTAAACATTCAATAGCGTATAAAATTATAGGCGATAAAATTATATTCATACTGAAATCAAATCAAGAAAATGCCTTTAATGTCTTTATAGATGTGGATGTTAATCAAAATTCAATTATTGATGCATATTATGATAGATCGTATAGTTCTGACGGTTCTGGAATATGTTCGCAATATCGCATTGATTTAAATTCATGGACAACTTGTGGTGGTGCCCCTTCAAGCGCAACTGCATCAAAATCTAATAATTATTACACATTTACAATTCCCTTGAGTGAATTAGAAAGTTCTGCAAGTTCGACATCAATTTCAGTTGGTTTTTGGTTTTGGGGTTCTTTGAATGGATATACATATTACCCGGGGAATGAATATAATTTTAGCGAAATGTTTGTAATTAAAACTAAATGACTAACAATTGCTAACAACGGCTATATTCCATAAAAGTTAATAGATCTTTCGAATGGAAATGAAATCTATAAAATGTCTTACGACAATACTAAGGAAATCAGCACCAATTTTAAAGACGCAGCTATCAAAACATACGATCAAGTTGCGGATAAGATAAAAAGAGAAGTCTGTCTGCAGTTCTTTCTCGCATAACAAAATAACTTTATTCCAAATACTAGGGAAAGCGAAAGGAGCATAATATGCGAAATAAATGGTTACTGCTATCCGTACTGATTTTTCTAACGCTTTACGGATATTGAGCAAATGCTCAGTCTAAACTTGCGCCCGTGCAAATCGCGAGAAGGCCAGTTCCCACATCTTTGAGTGTCGACAAAACCAATAGCTTGCACATTAAGAGAGTTGTTAGTCTGGTGTTTCCTTCCATGATATACCCAGCCAACGGTTCCATAAATATTCCAATTGCACCCAAATTCATTATGGGCACGGTTATAGGTGGAGTAACCTATTATTTAGAGGTAGCGACAGATCAGTATTTCTCAAATCTAATCTCGTGGCCGTACATGACTTTTTCTTCACCAACCGATTCCCTCTTTTCGTTCGAGTTCGATCCGGCTGTGATTAATCCTGAAGATTATTCACCCAATATGACTTATTACTGGAGAGTGGAAGTAACTGATAGTTCCGGGAACACAAGTGACTGGTCTCAACCGTACAGTTACACAACATCGTCCGCTGGTACTCAGGTATCTCAACCGGCACTGTCGCTACCCAAAAATTATGATATTGTTCCATGGATTGGGACAACGTTCTATTGGTACCCCAGTTCTGGTGCTACTCAATACCAAGTGCAGTGGTCTACCAGTTATGACTTCAACGGCTTCAAATATAACTGGTCAAGCGGAAACCAGACTTCTTTGACTGAGAACCTAAAGCCGAACACAACCTACTACTGGAGGGTGATTGCCTACAATGACGGCTCTATTAGCCAGTTCTCATCCACAGGAGTTTTCTATACCGCCACTATAGACACGCTAGTCGCAGCAAGCGGGTCATTCGACGACGGAAGCGGGACGGATAACTACGCTGATGGATTGGATATCGGATGGCTAATAGCACCACTTAGTGCCAAGCAAATTATACTTTCATTTTCTTCATTTAACACTGAGGCAAACTATGACTTTGTTACGGTGTATGACGGTTCCACGACGAATGCGCCTGTTCTCGGACAGTTCAGCGGTAACACAGTCCCAACTCAGATAAGATCATCTGCTGGGACGATGCTTGTTCGATTCACCACGGACTTCGCTACAAATGTACAAGGCTGGACCGCTAACTATTATTCTGTCAATAGGAATGAGGTGATGTCCCGAAGTTAGTTGAAAATAGCGCTTGAAAAAAATACAGGCGATAGTTAATCTGAGGTGAGAAAATAACGATTCAAATTATTAAACACCAAAGAAAGGACTATCGCCATGCACAAGATCAAAGTAGCAAAAGCGAATGAAGTAATCAACAGTACGAGCGGAAAACATTTTGAGAAGTTGGAAGAAAAGATCGTTGACACAGTGAAAGAAGTTTTGTTGGGATTAAAAGAATCGCTCTCGGAAGAAATGGAAGGCATCTCCTTACAAGTGATGGAGACGATCATGGAAGAAGAAGTCAAATCACTTGCAGGCGAACGATATAAACATTTACCTGATCGGCAGTGCACACGACATGGAACAAATCCAGGATCGGTGATCGTAAATGGAAAGAGGAAAAAAATATTTGTCACCCGAGTTGTGGATGTTGAGAACAAGCATGCGTGGAGTTTGAAGACGTACGGATTATTTAGTAAGTCTGCAGAATTAATTCAGAGGACATATCGAGATTTGATTCGAGGCATTAGCACACGAAGGTATGAAGAAGGAGTGAGTAAATTTCTAGAAGGGTATGGAACGAGTTCGAGCAGTGTAAGCAGAAGAATGATTGCAGCAACGGCTCAAAAGATAAAAGAAATGTTTGAACGACGGCTGGAAGAATTAGAGTTGGCAGTGTTGATGATCGATGGAATACACATTGGTGATTATACAGTAGTGATCGCGTTAGGAATTGATACTAAAGGGATTAAGCATGTTCTTGGGGTATGGGAGGGATCGGCAGAAAATACGACGATAGCGAAAGGTTTGTTGGAAAATTTGATAGATCGTGGATTACACACAGAGCAATTATATTTGGTAGTGATGGACGGATCGAAAGCCTTGCGGCGAGCTGTCATTGATATACTTGGAACAGACACACATGTCCAACGCTGCACAGTTCACAAGAAACGTAATGTGTTAAGTTATCTTCCAAAAAATCTTCAGGGAGTTGTCAGCAGAAGAATGACGGAAGCATATTCGATGAACGATGCAGTGAAAGCAAAAGAACGGCTGCTATCAATTGCGCAGGACTTGGAGCAAGAGCATTCGTCGGCTGCAAAAAGTTTACGTGAAGGATTGGATGAAACGTTGACGCTGCATCGACTTAATCTTCCTCTTGCTCTGCGCAAATCATTGCAATCGACAAATCTGATCGAGTCGCTCAATTCAGTTGTTCGACAGAAAGAGAGGAATGTAAAATATTGGAAGACTGAAGAACAAGTTACACGCTGGGTTTGTGCTGGAGTGTTGGAAGCTGAAAAAGGATTTAGAAGAATAAAAGGTTACGGTGCATTACCAATATTAATTGACGCGTTGAATAAAAATAAAAAACAAAATTTGCTTGTCGCATAAAAAATATTTATGTTGACAACAACCTCAAATTTCTATCGCTGAATTTCAACTAAGAGTGGGACATTCTCTTAGGAATGATGCTGTTTCAGGGAAGTTGATAAATCTCGCCTTTGATCCATGGACTGGTGATTCTTCGATGACTCCACTTTCTCAGGGAGCGACAGTTAAAGTGTATGAGGGAAACTCATTAGTTAGTTCTGTAATACCGGGAAGTGATGGGAGATTCATTCTAAGTGGACTTGATTCTAATCAGATATACAAAGTGATTGTTAATGTGAATGGAACCGATCCAATCTCTCATCAGACTATCGGGCTAAATTATCAAGACACAGCGTGCACGAGTACAAATAATTTGACTTTCATAGTCCCGTTATCGCTTTATGAAACAAAATACGGATTGATAGATTCGCTCGAACAGCCACAAATTAATATGAGCTCAGTCACGGATATTAGTGTCGGAAGTTTAAGCATAAATGGATACAATGAGAGTAATGCAATTAGTCTGCTGAATAGCTGGTCAAATATGAAGACGCCGATGTCCGATACCATTGCAAGTTCAGTGATTCGATTGACAATGGCTGAGGGACTCACGAATCAATTCCTTAGTGATGCATCTTCACTAAGTATTGGAACCCTTCAGGCATTAGTCCCTTTCATTCAAAGGCTTTTTGGTATATGCACAATTGGTAATCTAGTTCAAAAAAGCGCGGACGAGCTTATCGGTGATCTTGGGAATACATTGCTGAGTTCGGCGATCATGCAGACACAAAATATAGTGAACTCTGAAATTTCCAAGATTCCATCACCAGAAGGCCCACGCTTGCAGATGGCAACCGATGCATTTTTCCTGACACTCACCGCAGCTACTGAAAAGCCTGGCGAGTTTGCAACGGATTACTCGATAAACAATTTCGCTATTCCACTTGGTATAAAATTCATCATGGAGGATTATTACATTCCATCGGCCACCTCTTCATTGTATGAAGCGGTGTTCAATTCAACATTTGACAACTTTTCAGGGTCTGCATCTGGGGCTTTCTCAATGAGCAATTCGGTTTATCAAATGAGCCACACCTGACTTGTCCCTCTGAAGATTAACAGATCGAAAACACGCGAAATTAGTTTAAAATTGGTATATTTACATTTTCGTGTGGTACTAATCATCAAACCAATCCATGCTTTATTTGCGGACTACAAAAACGGCATCAGGTGCGACTGCTGTGCAAGTTGTTCGCTATGAAAGTCGTAAGAAAGTAATTGTCAAACACTTCGGTAGCGCACATACAGAGAAGGAACTCCAGCTGTTAAAACATACTGCCCTGGTTTGGATTGAAAAAACGACCAAACAATCATCAATGTTTTCAGATGAACCGCTGCCGCATATTCTCCCCTTAGATCGATGGCAATATCGTGGATTCCGCTATGTAGTACTCTATGAAGTACTTTCGAAAATGTTCAGCCTATTTCAATTTCATTTTCTCCAGAACAAGCTACTAACCGATTTAGTCATCGCCCGCATTGTTGAACCGAGATCAATGTTACAATCGCTCAAATTCCTGGAAACATTCATGGGTATCAAACACCAACGGAAGAAATTCTATCAACTGCTTCCAAGCGTGATAAATTTGCAGGAACGGGTTGAAGCAAAGGTATTGGCTGTCGCCAAACGAGAATTTCATTTTACCTTTTCACTCGTTTTTTATGATGTGACCACCTTATACTTTGAAAGCTTCGAATCGGATGATTTCCGCAAGCCGGGCTTCTCAAAAGATAACAAGTCACAACAACCACAGATATTGATTGGGCTCCTAGTGAGCACAGATGGATTTCCGGTGGCGTATCATATTTTTGAAGGAAATAAATTTGAAGGACACACCTTACTTCCTGTGATTTTGGACTTTAAAAACAAACACAAGATTAAACAGTTCACCATTGTTGCTGATGCAGCTATGATGAGTTTAGAAAATATTACAGCCATCCGCTCAGCTGGACTACACTACATTGTCGGGGCTCGAACAGCAAAGCTGCCATTAAAACTACTTACAGATGTTAGTGCCCGATTGTGCCAACAAGACGGCAATACCGTGCGGATTCCTACGCCAGATTACGGTGAGCTAATTTGCGATTTTTCTGCTAAACGATTTGCGAAGGATCAACGGGAGATGAACGATCATATCCGAAAAGCCGAACAACTTTTAAAGAATCCATCAGCGATCAAGCGAGCGAAATTTATCAAGCCAGTCGATCAACACACCTACACACTCCATACCGAATTAGTGAAGAAAACGAAACTGCTTCTCGGAATTAAAGGGTATTATACCAACTTGCAACCAGAGGTCAGTGACCGTGTGATCATTCAGCAGTATCATAACCTTTGGCATGTAGAGCAAGCTTTCCGCATCGCCAAAAATGATCTCCAAATGCGACCGATTTACCACTTCAAAAAAGATATGATTAGAGCGCATGTTTTGATCTGTTTCATGGCCTTGGCTGTGTGCAAATATATGGAATTGAAAACAGGAAAATCTATTAAACAGATTATCAATTTATTAAAATCAGTTACTGATGCACGAATGACCAATCCATTTACCGATGAAGAAACTTTGATACGATCCCAGATTGACGATCAGACAAAACAGTTACTTTTCAATTTAGGTGTGCGGTACTAAAAGGTACAAGTCAGGAATGAGCAATTCGGTTTATCAAATGAGCCACACACAAACAGTTCAATCTATGACTAATGCGAGCAATGACCTTAATGCTTCCAACTGGATTAACTTAGGTAGCAGCATAACTGGGGATGTTGGGGCAATTCTTACAATCACCGGATTTGGCACACCATTTGGTCTGGCGTTATCGGGAATATCAGCAGTTGCAAGTGTAGGGTCAGCAGGCACGGCTGGGATAGCTCTGTACGATGACTTCACTCGATTAGTTCAAATACATAATGACCTATCAAACGCTATTAACGTAGCGTATAATCCGGTCTTTTCTACAGACATACCAAACACGATTAAATTAGCTCACAATCGGATTTTTACTACGAGCTACAATGTGCTCAGTGTGAAAAAAGCTTATGGCAAAATGAAGAATCTTGCTGCATTGGAATCAACGATTCTTATTGTCACAAATGATTATAATGGCGCGTTGACGAATTTCCTTACTCAGGTTAATGCCGGAAACCGATCTGCTGCTAGGTCGGCCCTTCTGCCTATCATAGCTCTTGATTCCGTTTTGAATTCTCAAACTAGATTCTCATCGTATGCTATGTATGCGGGATATTCTGTCGCGGATAGTACCGTTTCAAATTTTGACAGTCTGTATTCTTCAACCAATGATAGTATTTCTATTTCATATTCTTCTCGCCAAGCGACATACTTGAACATCCTGGCTTATCTTATGGATTCAACAAAGACATCCTACATTGATTCAATGAATCATTATGGTCAGGTTGCCATAGTTTCGCATAACCAGATGGCGTCCAGCATCAATCAGACATTGAATGTGCTTCAGCCTATTGGTGTCCCAGGATATATTGCTCCAACGGTCAATCAGCCACAAATTTCTGTGGACGCTGGATCTGGTTTCAATGTAAAGGTCAATTTCAAAAATTTCGGAGGTACAATTGCAAATGGTATATATGCCAAATTGTTTCTCACATCAGGTTTCATCGCAACCATAGACTCAATCCCAGTTGGGGACATCGCAGCTGATGCAAGTGGCAGTATATCATTTTCCGTGATCGCTCCGAATGTTGATACAACAGGTTCATATTCGGTTCTATTTGTATCAAGCAATGCTTCATCTTCACCGGCCAGCGGCGTTTTACGCTCCATTAATGCAACAGGGGTTGGCGAAATCCTGCCATCCGTTCCCAAGAACTTTGCATTGCATCAGAATTATCCAAATCCGTTTAATCCCACAACGACGATTGAGTATTCTATTCCCTCAAGCAGTCACGTAACTTTTAAAGTTTATGACATGCTTGGTCGGAAATTGAAAACATTGGTTGACGGACAGCAGACTTCCGGTGTTCATGAGGTACGTTTCGATGCTTCCAACCTTGCCAGCGGCATATACATCTATCGTTTGCAAGCAGGATCATTCACCGCTGCCAGGAAATTGATAGTGGTGAAGTGATGACAGATGGCTCAAACAAAAGAGCAATTCCATCAAATTCATAATAAAAACAACAATCAAAAAAGGATTAAAAATGAAAACGAAAAAAAGCATTTATTCAGCGCTCATACTAATCATGTTCGCACTTCTTAATCTTGGTTGTGGTGCGTTAAGAGAAGCCACTACACCATTAATAGTTCCCGATTTTGGTTTTTCTCCGCCAAGCCCTGTTTCTCCGGGCAGTGCGGGAATCAATATAGCTATGATTGAACCTGCTTACTCGGGAAATTTTATTTATGCAAGAAAATCTCCTTTCAGACAATTCCGAGATAACATGGGAAAAGATTTTGAACAAATATTAACAGCACATGGATATATTTTAAAAGGTCCTTATGATTCTTATGATTTGATGACTTACTCTGATAAAAATGAATGTGAATTAGGTTTAGATATTGAACTTAATGTAGATATACTTCAAACTTCTGGTGGATGGAATCATGTTCCACCTGTCTCATATGGTATTTATGGTACTGGTGGTAATTATTCCGAATATAAGGGCACTTTAAATCTTAGCGGTAAAATAAATATTTCTGTAATTGAAACATTTACAAGACAGAAATTGCTGGTTAAAAGTGTTCCCATACCGCAAGAGGATATTACAGTAAACGCCGAAGCACAATTCAATTTTAACGCGACAGGTATTCCATTAGAAGATCCGGGGGTTCATAACCCAATTGCTAATTCATTATCCAATTTTTATAAAAGTATTATGAAACTAGGATGGGACTTGCTTTCTAAAGAGGAACTAGAACATTTGCAAAAGCAAGTTCCTGAAATTAGAGAGAAAGCCGGATTCATAAAAAAGTAATTGCCGTTAATAAGGCAGTCATCGTTCTCAAATCGCGTGTGTAATTGCAACAAAATTCATGCGGCATTCTGTTGCCATCATAATCTATTTATAATTATAGGAGATAATATCATGACTACAAATCCTACAATGCAAACCCTGCAATATGAAGCTACTAAAAAATCTATTGGTGTTGCTTATGTTTTATGGTTTTTCTTCGGTGGACTTGGGGCGTACAGATTCTATCTGAAAAAAACCGGAAGCGCGGTCACCATGTTGGTCATCACACTGGTCTCTGCACTTCTGACAATAGTCGTTATCGGTATCGTTGGTCTTATTGCAATGGGAATCTGGGTCATTGTTGATGCATTTCTAATACCCGGTTGGATTTCAACTCATAATTTGAAGATTGTTAACGCATTAAAATCGGATATATAGTGAACTTAATACGATTTTCGGAATCGGAGATCGAATAAGACAGAATCGGAGATCGAATAAGACAGAATCGGATGAACGTAAATGTTTTCTATGTCGAGCCACAATTTTCTCCATAAATCAATTCCGTTTTTTTGGTCTTCGATTCACCAAATAATCTTTTCCAGCACGTCCCGTTTCGTTTTCGCCCGCCATTTTCTTAAGGCGGGACTCAAACCAAACGGGACTAACTTGCTTATTCGATGGTCTCGTGAATGAGATTTGTGTTTCACACAAACCACATTCACTCGTAGAAATTGGTACTATCGGTTTCTCCGGTTCGCGCTCGCTCCCTGTGTCCGCACGGCCGCTTGTGACTTCAGTAGTCTCATCAGTTCTCACAAACTCTTCTGCACAACTCGCGGTCGGTTGTTCTATCTGTGCTGATGAAATGGTTCTCTCTTCCATTCCGGAGTCTGAACTCTCTCGTGTCTCAATTTTCGCTGCTTTCGGTGCTGGTGGTGTTGGTGTATGTTCTCTATCTGCAGTCTCCTCAGTTCAGCAAGTAGCTCGATGTGATGCATCTATTAATTGGTGATCAGGTGGGAATGATAATGTTCCTGTCCGTGGCCGACTCGCTCATCGTTCAGTAGCATTGGTAAAGCATCTTGTCGGCAACAGACCGGCTGCCCTCGTCTGTTTTCTTTCATCACCATCTTCGAATGGTTCGTTGATCGCTTGTCGTAAGGCGACTCGGATGGGGATCTCCGTGTTTGTTTTTTGTATTGGGTTCTCTCCTTCCCTCTTACCTCCGCTCGGTCATGGATCATGGTCAAGTGTCTCGCTATCTGGTCATATAGTATATCAATGGCTCGCAAATCAAAATATCAATGTTAACACTGGCTCTCTCTTCTCAGATCAGGAATGATTAAAAACCATCGCTCGTCACCGATTTTGTTTTCTATGAATCTTTTCGTATTCTCTATTATATTTTTTATATTTATGTACATCCAAAGAGAGATTAAAAAAATGTCGTATTATTATAACTCCTGACTTGTACCTTTTAGTACCGCACACCTAAATTGAAAAGTAACTGTTTTGTCTGATCGTCAATCTGGGATCGTATCAAAGTTTCTTCATCGGTAAATGGATTGGTCATTCGTGCATCAGTAACTGATTTTAATAAATTGATAATCTGTTTAATAGATTTTCCTGTTTTCAATTCCATATATTTGCACACAGCCAAGGCCATGAAACAGATCAAAACATGCGCTCTAATCATATCTTTTTTGAAGTGGTAAATCGGTCGCATTTGGAGATCATTTTTGGCGATGCGGAAAGCTTGCTCTACATGCCAAAGGTTATGATACTGCTGAATGATCACACGGTCACTGACCTCTGGTTGCAAGTTGGTATAATACCCTTTAATTCCGAGAAGCAGTTTCGTTTTCTTCACTAATTCGGTATGGAGTGTGTAGGTGTGTTGATCGACTGGCTTGATAAATTTCGCTCGCTTGATCGCTGATGGATTCTTTAAAAGTTGTTCGGCTTTTCGGATATGATCGTTCATCTCCCGTTGATCCTTCGCAAATCGTTTAGCAGAAAAATCGCAAATTAGCTCACCGTAATCTGGCGTAGGAATCCGCACGGTATTGCCGTCTTGTTGGCACAATCGGGCACTAACATCTGTAAGTAGTTTTAATGGCAGCTTTGCTGTTCGAGCCCCGACAATGTAGTGTAGTCCAGCTGAGCGGATGGCTGTAATATTTTCTAAACTCATCATAGCTGCATCAGCAACAATGGTGAACTGTTTAATCTTGTGTTTGTTTTTAAAGT
Organism: Ignavibacteriota bacterium; assembly: GCA_963835935.1. Taxonomy (GTDB): domain Bacteria; phylum Bacteroidota; class Ignavibacteria; order UBA10030; family CAVZMI01; genus CAWIHK01. The sequence continues at coordinate 396,421 of CAWIHK010000001.1, read as the reverse complement.
CCAAAATCACAGGAAGTAAGGTGTGTCCTTCAAATTTATTTCCTTCAAAAATATGATACGCCACCGGAAATCCATCTGTGCTCACTAGGAGCCCAATCAATATCTGTGGTTGTTGTGACTTGTTATCTTTTGAGAAGCCCGGCTTGCGGAAATCATCCGATTCGAAGCTTTCAAAGTATAAGGTGGTCACATCATAAAAAACGAGTGAAAAGGTAAAATGAAATTCTCGTTTGGCGACAGCCAATACCTTTGCTTCAACCCGTTCCTGCAAATTTATCACGCTTGGAAGCAGTTGATAGAATTTCTTCCGTTGGTGTTTGATACCCATGAATGTTTCCAGGAATTTGAGCGATTGTAACATTGATCTCGGTTCAACAATGCGGGCGATGACTAAATCGGTTAGTAGCTTGTTCTGGAGAAAATGAAATTGAAATAGGCTGAACATTTTCGAAAGTACTTCATAGAGTACTACATAGCGGAATCCACGATATTGCCATCGATCTAAGGGGAGAATATGCGGCAGCGGTTCATCTGAAAACATTGATGATTGTTTGGTCGTTTTTTCAATCCAAACCAGGGCAGTATGTTTTAACAGCTGGAGTTCCTTCTCTGTATGTGCGCTACCGAAGTGTTTGACAATTACTTTCTTACGACTTTCATAGCGAACAACTTGCACAGCAGTCGCACCTGATGCCGTTTTTGTAGTCCGCAAATAAAGCATGGATTGGTTTGATGATTAGTACCACACGAAAATGTAAATATACCAATTTTAAACTAATTTCGCGTGTTTTCGATCTGTTAATCTTCAGAGGGACAAGTCAGGAAAATATCAATGTTAACACTGGCTCTCTCTTCTCAGATCAGGAATGATTAAAAACCATCGCTCGTCACCGATTTTGTTTTCTATGAATCTTTTCGTATTCTCTATTATATTTTTTATATTTATGTACATCCAAAGAGAGATTAAAAAAATGTCGTATTATTATAACTGTTATGATATCAGGAAAAAATATCCTCAGGAACAAGAAGTCAACGATGAACCTAAAATCGTAAGAAGATTTACAGCAACTATCGGAGATCGGGTATTCGTCCGGAATTCACCAAAAGTTTTTACACACGCAGTAGTCGGACATAAAGAAGGCAAACCTTTCGAATGCCTCAAGTGGTGTGGCAATTCTACTTTTGCCAATGAACAAGCCGAATTCCATAAAAAAATCGGCTTTCTTGACGTGCAGATAATTGAGGCGGTAGCTTCGAAATATGTCAAAGAGATTGATAAGGATAAAAAACAATAACTTATTCCACCTTGATTCTCTTTTTCTTCACCTATATATTACATGAAGAATTATCGATTCAAACTTCCATGTGAAATTCTTTGTCGTATGAATAGAGGATCATAATCGATATGCCTCAACGTCTCATATTTATTTCGAGCGCCCAAAAAGAGCTTCAACAGGAACGCTTCGCTCTTCGTGACTATATCCGCGGCGATGCACTTTTTCGTAAACAGTTCGATGTCTTTTTGTTCGAAGATTTACCGGCATCCGACCGAAAAGCAGATGACGTATATCTCGAGATGGTAGAAAAATGTGATGTCTATGTCGGTATCTTTGGGAATGAATACGGAAAACCAAATGCGAGCGGATTGTCACCGACAGAGCAAGAATATCAGCTCGCCCGTGACAAAGCAAAATATAGAATTATTCTTGTCAAAGGTCTCGATGATACTGCACGGGATGAAAGAATGAATGCATTAATCCAGTCCGCCCAAAGCGAACTCATTCGAAAAAGATTTTCGGATGCATCCGAATTGATAGCACTCCTCTATGCAAGTTTGATAGATTACATGGAACAACAGCGAATCATCAGCACCGATCCATTCGATACCGCAGTTCATCCGGAAGCATCCGTGGCAGATATCGACGCCGAAAAAGTATCATGGTTTCTGAAAAGGGCTCGCGAAGAACGCAACTATCCCCTTTCAGAAAATACTCCTGTTATCGATGCACTCCGTCATCTCAATCTTATGCATCAAGATCGCTTGAAAAATAGCGCCCTCTTATTGTTTGCTAAACAGCTTCAGCATTTCTTCATTCAGGCTGAAACTAAATGTCTCCATTATCACGGGACAACAGTCGCGAAACCGATTCCTTCGTATCAGATTTTCAAGGGAACCGTATTTGAACAGGTCGATGAAGCGGTTGATTTTGTCCTTTCCAAACTCAATCGCTCCGTTACGCCACAAGATAATTCGCCGGCAAGTTCTGTTGGGTATGAGATTCCATACAAGGCTGTTCGTGAAGCGATTGTAAACGCCATCGCTCATCGCGACTATACATCCAACGCCGCCGTACAGGTGATTGTCTTTGCCGATCGTGTTGAGGTATGGAATCCAGGTGCTCTCCCTGCCGGACTTTTACCCGAATCGCTCCGCATAGCGCATTCATCTATCCCCAAGAATCCCCTTCTGGCAGATCCGTTGTATCTAACTCATTATATTGAAAAAGCCGGTTCCGGTACACAAGACATGATAGCTCTCTGTACAAAAGCGGAATTGCCTGAACCCGATTTCAAACAGAATGGCAGTCAGTTCGTCGTCACTCTTTGGCGTGATTGGCTGACAGATACTATTCTCGCTTCGTTGAATTTAAATGATCGACAAAGAAAAGCTTTACAGCAAATAAAAATTTTCAAACGGATGAATAATTCTGAGTATCAAAATATTACGGGCGCCATTAAAAAAACAGCGTCGCGTGATCTTGATGACTTAGTAATAAAGAAAATTCTTGTAAAGTCAGGGACTACAGGACGTGGTGTAATTTATGAGATAGGGAAGAAACAGGACATAGAGGGGACAATGGAGACATCGTTTAAATCAAACAAGAAGAGAGCTAAACTTAAAGGGGACATTAAGGGGACAAACGGGACATCACCAAAAGTGTCGAAAAAGACTGGCGGGATTTCCAAAAGGTTTGCAAAGGGCTCAAAGGCTTCATCATGTGATGGGGCGATTGTGGGGCATTTGAAACGTCTCAAAACACAACATGAACCTGATAAAATTAAAAAAACAAAAAGGATCACTCCAGCACCGAAGAAGTCACGCAAAAAGAATGGCAAATATTAAACTGGACGTAAACGGGACAAACAGGACATTGCCCCAGCGTGGTTAATTTCACAAATGAATTTCCAAATAACTCTTTATTAATCACGGTAAAAACAACGATTGATGTTACCAACCTAACTTTTTTCACAAATGAACCCGGCGCCACTCTTCACTGGTAGCTTCATTTCTACTTCCCGACTTATGTCATCTCGAATACCTTCTGTAAAAAAGAAAATCAAATGGTGCTGGAAATAAGTTTATAATAATTCTGTATCCAATCTATTCGTCCAATCCATCCTCTCCATCCTATCACACCTCGGCTTTAAAGTCTCCGCACTTTGTCCTCTCTCCTCACCCATTCCTCGTAATTTGCCTTTCTCTCCGCTCTTCGCTATCTTAGCATTACATAAAAAAATCACAGAGTCCACGAGACCCTTTCGAGTCCAAGAGACCTAAACTACACCCGGCTGATTTACAAGTCGGCGGTTTAGGTCTTTTTTATTTTTCAATGATTCGAAAGGGACTCAATGGATACACTCAAAGGTTATGAACGCATAAGCCTGCTATCCGGCAAACCGATTCCTATCGAAAAAAAAGCAAAACAGGTGCTGGTCAATAATAATGGAAGCATCCGAGCCGTCAACGATTCTGGGGTGGTCACAATCCAAACGAAAAAACTCAAAGGCAATTTGCGCGAAGTCGCCCGTATCAACACGAACCACCAACCCCCGACAATCGAATTTGCAATTGAAGAGACTCAGGAATAGAAAAGATTCTCATAAATAAATTTTTACTTAGATTCTAATAATCTGTACACCTCTAACGTTTTATGAAAAGTTATATTATCATTTTGCCCATTTTGGGGTATTTGTTTTTTATAACCTACTTACACTATTCACACAAAGGAAAAAAGAAATGCAGCATAGCAAGCAATTGTTCAGCACTCAAACCTCTCAGCGACAAAAATTATCCGAGTTCCATAAGTTCTTCTTTCATCAATCAGAATGTGGTATCTGGCTCGCGGAATTAGACATACCATTATCAATTGCTCAGTCGGTCGATCGACAAATCAACCATCTGATGAAACATGCGTTCATTTCCGATTGTAATCAGTTCTTCACACAAATGCATGAGTTCGAAAACTCCAACGGCCTAATCGGAATGCGATTCCCTCAACTCTTCGCTCCAACTCAATCGATCAATATCGAAACACTAACGAAATTTCTTCAGGATAATTTTCAATTAATTGGCGCTGAATCATTTGCCACAGTCGGAAAAGGAAATAGAAAATATTTCTTGAATGATCTCCACGGTGTTGTTGAAGGTAAACATATGGTTCGCATCTGGGGAAAGCAAAAGGAACTCACATCAGAAAAATCGCGAGGCTATGCCTTAAAATTGTTAACCCATCAAGAACTCGCAATTCTAAAATCCACAATCGAAGGCAAAACGCTGAAAGAAATCGGCCGTGAATGGAAACTTAATCCAAAAACCGTCGATTCACTCCGTAGCCGACTAAAAACAAAACTCGGAGTATCAACGCTCCCCCAACTCATCTTTAAAGCATATCAACTTGGAATTGATAAGATGGAATGTTGATCTCTGCAACTTCATCGTTGCGAATTGGGAAAAACGGAGAACCGATCCTCATCTGGATATGTTCGTGCGAATAATCAATTTTTTGGGTTACCTCCCGCCGTTCTTCAATAAACAGATCATCGGCGAACTAATAGTGGCATATCGTCAAATACGGGGGAATCAGTCAGAAGGTGTTCACGCAGGAACTTGGAATCGATCCGTCGACGCTCGCACGGCATGAACGAAACGAAGGCTTGCCGATAGGCAAGCTCAAAACCAAGCTTGATCCGTTATTCAAGAAGATTTCCGCGAAAGGCGAGACGACCGAGCAATGAAACGATATAATAATAGTGTAATTTTTGATTGCTTGCCCACCGTTCCAAAAAGTGTATCTTCGCCTCGTGTTGCAATTCTAGTGAGCGAGGCGAGTCCGCTCCGCCTTTTATGATGAGGCTTTTTGCGGCGCGAGGCGAGCAGGCGGACGGCTACGCCGCATTAGGAAAGACTGCAAAATTAATTTAATAATGCAAAAATCAATTTTGAGTCACTTTTATCATTTAAATTGATTGGGGATTTCTAAGATCATGATTTTTATTGTTTGCAAAATCAATACCATCAAATTGAAATAGAGCAGCTACAAGCAGAAGCTTATGTGCCTCGTTAACAAAAAAGATCCAATCAGTATAAACAAAAATTGTCGCAAGTGGTGCAACAATCATCATTGAATAACAATAGTATCTCAATATCCGAATGTGCGAATCACGCAGACGCAATATACTAATTCCTAATAGTAGACTTGTAAACATACGTACGATGAAAATTGGTGTCATAAATGGTATAAATATTTGAATATAAAAACTATGAAAATAGTAAGCAAGATAATGTAACATAAACCAAATTGTTTCAATTCCAAGGTAAGTAATAATGAAATTATTTGACCACTTAAAATTGAATAGTGTTAAAAGTGTATATTTTATATAAAGCCACACATAGAAGAAAGTTACAAAATAGAAAAAAGGGATTATATATATTGTTGTATAATGTTCAACCCGATGTATATCAGGAAATATCAATTTTATAATTAAATGAAGAACCAAATCCAAAGTGCAAAGAATAAACGCAATTCGTGATCGTTTCATAGTATGAATCCTTCGTAAATACAGTTATTTAATCAACAAGATTATATCATTGGTATTATGATTCCCGCTATACAGTTGGTTGTTTCAATAGCTGTTGAATCCTTTTTTTAGAAACTGATCAGCTTTTTACAATACGCATCAGCATTGAAATACCTATATACAAAATTCTTATAATATATTATAATTATTGATAACTTTCTCAAAAATTAAACAATTATTATTTCGTATATTATTACTGCTATTAATAATCGTCAGGATTCAGTTCTCGCCAATGCTTCTCCAAATCAGTAAGCCATCCTGCCATTTTCCACGCCAAATACTTTGCTCCCGCGAAATCAGCTTCGAGGATAAATCCGGCCAAAGGTGTACCAACAGTCCCAGCGAGATATTCAAGAACTGTTTCTGTATCATCGAGGATTAACTCTTCTTGTGATATTGTTCCATTCTCATAATCTAATTCTGCTTTTACAATGTCAGATTCCGCTGCAATAAGACCTAAGTAATCACCAGCCCCAGGATGTTTCTCCGCCTCATCTTTTATTAAACCCAATAACTCTGCAAGATTATGCGCTTTGTCCGCCAATCGGAGAAGATCTAATAGTTTTTTTAGTAAATCATCAGTTTGATCGCATGGATTGGATCCAAGACCTTGCCTGTCCACCTTATTAATAGGATTATCTCCAACATATACATAAAGATTTGTTTGTTTTCCCTTAAATCTAATTGGGTCTTTTGTTGTCCATCTTCCCACATTCGGATCGTAATCCCTTGCCCCAAACCTAACGAGCTTTGTCCGCGAATCATACAACCCACCTGCATATCCAAATGGCTGAAATCCCGGATTGCTATCGAGTGTTACAACCCCGTACTCATTATAATCCATCCTTTTAACTACCTCTCCCGTCTCCAAATTTACCACCATTCGCACTGAGCCTAAATGATCGTGAAAAATGCTGTAAACTGTATCACCTCGCTTCATGTAATCACCGTAATATAAAGCTATGATATTTCCATAACTATCAACTTCAGCTGTCGGGTAGAGTTGTCCGGAATATATCCACCGGTTTGTTACAACACCATTTACACTCCTTCCTATCCGTCTATTTTGCCCATCGATAATATACTCAACCTTCGTTCTGTTAGGCAATGTTACGCTTATTAGATTTCCGAAATCATCATAAATATATTTTGTCGTGTCCGTTTCCTCAATCTTCAGGTTCAATTCGCCGTTGCGAGTATATACATAATTAGCATTTCCATATTGCAGCATCCGATCCTGAACATCATAAATACCACTTGTGGTTCCATTCGGAGTTACTACGCTGTCTCTATTTCCGTTCGCATCATAATAATACTTTGCGATCAAAGAATTATTGTCGTACACTTCACTTAATCGCCCTGCAATGTCGTATTTGTATTGTTTTGTTGTTGTTACGCCTTCGATGGATTCGGTTAATGTTGTGATTCTTCCTAACGAATCTCGCATAAAATTTGTCGAGTAGATCGAACTGCCATTGACACTATTATCTACTGATGCCAATTCACCGGTATTTGAGTAAGTGTAATCTGTTGTTGCATTTCCAACTTGTGTCGACGTAATGCGACCGTTCGATGAATCTCTCGTAATCTGCAAATCGCCGGATTGGGTGAGCAAGCCGTCGTTGTCGTATACAAAATTGACGCTGTCAACGCCGTTGAGTAAAATTGTCATGCTTTTCAGATTTTCAATCTGATAATACTTATACGAAGTCGAAATTTGAACAAGTGTGCTGCCCGATATGCGTTCATTCTATTATAATTACATACAAACACGATCATGGATTATCAGAACTCTTAGGAAGTCTGTTTATTCGCCAATAATTATTTTCTTTTATAACTTCCAACGATCCTGTATATAAATATCCATTTTCTTCTCCTGTGGCCAATTCAGATAAAACGACAGAAAAAACATAACATTCTTCTTTTTTTTTATACCCTTCGATAATAGTAAAAGCTTGGTGATGAGGATTTGATAAGCCGGAAAAATATTGTTGCAGACTAAGGTCATCGTGAACACTCTTTTTTAGTTCTTCTGAAAGTGTTACAATACCTAATTTTGCATCTCGCTTAAGCCAACACATCAAAAATATATTTGCTTGTTTCAAAGCTTCCAAATATTCTGATGATTCCAATTGACCAATCGCGTGATTACTAATTTTAATTGAACCTGCACAAATATCTCCTTCTTCAACACCTTCCAACCATTCTTTTAGTTCCATTATTCTCCCTGATGTTAGTTTCTGTAAATAATTATATTCACAAATTCCAAAAACTGTTGCTTGCTCATTGCTTCGAACAGGATACTTCATTCTCAATTGAGAATCTCTAAACTTTAACCATATTCGTTGTGCCGTTCTTAAAGAATTGAGAAATATTGTATCATTTTTATAATTTGATAGAAGTTTTTGATAAACATCGTTTAATTCTTTATCCTTTTTTTCAAACATAGTTTTTGCATCTTTTTCTAAATCTAATTTGTTTTGGCAATAATTCCGTGGAACAAACAAACATGACATAAGAATAATAATTAAGAGTTTCATATTCACCTCAATTGATGTACACACTTGGCTAAATTGGATCGATTTTTATCGATTCACTCCTTCACTATGGATCATATTTTATGAAATAATATTATTTCATAAACCACGCCAACGTACACGTGTATTTCCCTTTAAACCTAATTTTATCCTCAAAGCTTCTGATAAGTCAATTCCCGCTTTATTTGTGTTTCGGCCACGAAGGTCTTTTCCGCTCTCAGCTTGAGGTCTATAATTATTACACTTATTATTCCAATAAGGATCATTATATTTAGCGCTTCTCCCTCGGCCACCATTCCATGGACCGATATCTCCAACTGGTACTGTAAGTGTTTGACCATTTGCTTCAATCTCTATATTTTCACCGTCCAACCGTCCATCGGGTAATGCGACAAAAACATCCTCATCAGGGTCAAATCCATAGGCTGTTTCTGAATTTAAACCTTGGTCAGTAGTCCCTTCTAATGTCCCCTTTACTTCATGCCAATCTTTCCAATCGTATCCACTCTCATCGAAAAGATTTATTGGATCGTTCAAGCAATAACAATATAAATTCAATCCACTTATAAATCCTGGAGGATCCTTTGTAGTCCATCGCCCAATTTCAAGACAATAATCTCTTGCCCCAAACCTAACGAGCTTTGTCCGCGAATCATACAACCCACCTGCATATCCAAATGGCTGAAATCCCGGATTGCTGTCGAGTAATACATTCCCATATTCATCATAATCCATACGTTGTACAATCTCACCAGTTGCTGAATTTATAATAAATCGGACACTTCCGAGATAATCCCGAATGATAGAGTAAGACGTATCTCCTTTCTTCAAATAACTACCATAATATGTTGCAAGGATATTTCCAGCGCTATCGACTTCTGCAACCGGATGTAGTTGACCTGAATACAACCATCGATTAGTTACAATGCCGTTTACTTTCCGTCCTATTCTTCGATTTTGTCCATCAATAATATATTCTATTTTTGTATTATTGGGAAGAGTAACGCTCATCAAATTTCCTAAATCATCATAAGCATATTTTGTCGTGTCGGCGCCTTCCCCGCCTGCGGCGGGTTCAATCTTCAAGTTCAATTCACTGTCATTTTCTTTTAGTACCTATGAAATAATATATAATGGCGGATACAAAAATACCCCAAGTCATGCTGTTGAGTATGATTAAAATGTCAAAATGTCTATCAATGATTGAGTTTGGCAATATCCCATTAACTGGTAAAAAGAGGATTAAAAATATCCTATCCCAAATTATTTTAGTTGTAACGCCAAAGAATGGGGAATCCACAATTGACCATGCAACAAATTGGAAGATATAATGAATAATTGTAATACCGATAAAAATTATTATTATTTTTATTTTATTCATATCAGTTTCTCCTTATCACTAATCAATTAAATTAAGCGGAAATGGAAGATCGATTGGTGGATTATTTGGATCTGTAGATCGAGCAGGAGGTGTGCCGCACTTTCCAATACCATTTCTTTTAAGAATGTCAAATTGCTTTTTTGAAAAATCACGACAGGTGTTCCAAGGCCAATATTGGTCTGTGTTCCCTACTTGATTCATCAAGTATATATTCGCAACTAAATCTTCATCGTCGGTAGTTGTCAAATAATATCCAGGAATATAATTTCCTCCGTGCTCGGTATCTATATATACTTTTCCCTCACCTGTTTTCCAATTATCCAAACCAAAACTATAGGAGCTGTAGAAACCATTTGGATCACCGACATTTATGCTATAGTGCCCTCGAGGTTCGCCTGGACTCGGCCCTTCAAGCCATATATCTTTTCCTTGGGGATCTTCTAAATTTATTGGATTATTGCGTACATATTCAAAAAAGTTTTCCCCTCCCTTAAAACCGATAGGATCTTTAAGTTGCCATCTCCCAGAACTCGCATTATAATCCCGCGCCCCGAAGCGCATGAGCTTTGTTTGATTGTCGTATAATCCACCCGCAAATCCAAACGGCTGAAAACCGGGATTAGAATCAAATATCACATTCCCATATTCATCATAATCAATTTGTTGAATTATCTGTCCCGAATTCGCATCAACCACGAGCCGCACACTGCCAAGATGATTGTGAATGATCCGGTACATGTCGCCTCTCTTCGACATGATACTACCGTGAAATGATGCGATGATATTCCCAGTACTATCAAGTTCTGTCACCGGATTTAAGAATTCATTTTTATAACAATTATTAAGTCGATTTTTTTTTCAAGGATCTTGACCTGAAAAACGAGTCAATAAAAGGGGAAAATATTTTCAGGATTGATCTCGTGAATTTATATCTTTGTTTTAAATAATACTTACCAAAGTCATCTGAGAAGATTTCTTTTCTATTTTTCTTCTGCATTCGAAATTTTGCTTGATAATGATGACCAATCTCATGGTATAATACTTGTGCAAGGAAGCCATTTGTGATGAGCGGAATAAAAAATAATATTTTAGGTACACCTTTAAAAATTGTTCCGATAGCTATTTCAATATGCGCTTTTTGATATTCTCCCTTCAGGTATATACATACCAGTAATATCGTCATGATCTTTATAAACTATTTTATCTACCAAAATTATTGAATCTAAACCAATAAGAAAATTTTCAGGAATTTCTCTCAAAAAGGATCGAATTCGACTTTCCAATCGAAAAGGTAATCGAAAAGGATATTTGTTAATAATTTTCATTCTGCACTCTGAATAAATTATTTTATAAAGTTATTTGGACAAGACAATGAATCCTATAAAATTAGTCCATATTTTTTTCTGACAATTTTCATGCTTCAATATAATGATATTTTGGTTTTGAATTTTTCTTACTATCACATGGATTTGATCCAAATAAGAAATCATGCAATTGGTCCCATAGAGTACCTAACTTGTCTAAAAGGTCTCCCTGTGGTGTCTTTGTCAATTCAGGAGGTGGTTCAAATTGTTGTATTGGTGGTTGATATTCTGGTTCAGTCATATCCGGTAATTCTTCTGGTATGTATTGTTGATTTGGTGCAAGACGGAAATAGAAAGGACGACCTGCAATAATATCTATCTCTATCATAACTTGTTTCCCGTTAAGATCAACAAGATTGATAGGATCATTGACACAATATTCATAAAAATTTGAAACACCCCCTTTAAATCCTATTGGATCCTTACTGATCCACCGCCCCGATACTGCATCATAATCTCTCGCCCCAAACCGCACTAACTTGGTCTGAGAATCATATATCCCTCCAGCATATCCAAAAGGTTGGAAACTAGGATTGCTATCGGAAATAATATTACCAAATTCGTCGTAATCGATTCTCTGCACAACATCGCCGGTTTCTGAATTTATTATCACGCGCACACTTCCCAGATGATCACGCACAATACTGTAGAGCGTATCCCCGCGTTTCATATAGCTACCGTGATACGAGGCAATGATATTCCCAACGCTATCAACTTCAGCAGCTGGATGCAATGGTCCAGCATAAATCCATCGGTTTGTCACAACGCCATTAAATTTTCTGCCGATTCTCCTATTCAGCCCATCAATAATATACTCGATTTTATCACCACTGGGAAGTGTTACGCTCATCAAATTTCCGAAATCATCATAAACATATTTTGTTGTATCAGTTTCCTCAATCTTCAGGTTCAATTCGCCGTTGCGAGTATATACATAATTAGCATTTCCATATTGCAGCATCCGATCCTGAACATCATAAATACCACTTGTGGTTCCATTCGGAGTTACTACGCTGTCTCTATTTCCGTTCGCATCATAATAATACTTTGCGATCAAAGAATTATTGTCGTATACTTCACTTAATCGCCCTGCAATGTCGTAGGTATACCGTTTCGTTGTTGTTACACCTTCGATAGTTTCTGTGTGTGTCGTGATTCTACCAAGTGAGTCACGAGTATAATTTGTTGAGTAGATCGAATTGCCATTGACACTATTATTCATTGATGACAATTCACCGAGACTGGGGTAGGAATATTTCGTTATCGTATCGCCAAATATTGTATATATTACTCGACCATTTCGAGGATCAGAGGTGAATTGTTTATCAAATCGTTTAATGGACAATACAAAGATAACTCTTCATTATATACAAAGCGACAAATAATTAGGCGCATGGTCGATAAAAAATCATTGGAAAAACCCAGCAATTCCTCTGAGCAATGCGCAAGAATTTATGATGCTATGTATAGAACGATATTATCAAATATAATGGCATCAATATTCAAAATATTTCAATAATATCTTGATTACTTCAGTCTCCTTGTTATTAGCTTTTATTTTTTTTATCTTTTCCACGATAATTTTATTGAATTCATCTTCTGAATTAATACCCTTTGGTAAATTAGGAACGATCATCGCACCATGAGTGAAATACCATTTGACAAGTTTTAAATCAACTTGTGCTATCGATTTCACCCAAAGTTCAGTTTTTAAATAAAGTAACCAATATAATTCTTCACCGGCAGCTTCACTATTTTCCGCAGATATATCATCATTACAAGCAATATTAAATAATCGGATAAAACCTTGAGAATCATTTTTTTTCACTAAACGAATTGCTTCATCATATTCGTTCCCAAGTATTTTAGCTTTTCTTCTCTCTGCTTTTATTCGAAATAGTTTTATTAGTATTGATGCAACATCATTTTCCGGAGAAGATAGTTTTAATCGTTTAATATTTTCAATAATAGTTTTTTCATATTTATCTTCTGATGAACATTCACTTGGGTATTCTTTTAATTGCATTTGACTCTTATTAATATATTCTTTTAGCGTATCCTTATTCACGGTTGATAAAGTATTAATCCATAATTCTGTGCAATAGAATAAGAGAACATTTAATGCTTCTTGAGCAGAGCGTCTGTAACAACTATCGTATAGAAGGGTGTTTGTAGATAAATAATACAAATTTAATATGCCTCTTGGATCGTTCTTCATAGATATGGTATAATTGAATTGGATTAAGCTGTCTTGTGAAATCATTACATCTTGCTTAATTATTTCTTTAATTTCATAATATGATGAATTATTTAATATCATGAATAATAATATCATAATCATAAATTACCTCGCCCTTTTATAAATATAAAAACCACCCCCACCGGGATTGAAGTTATTAATAAAACGATTCCAATCTTTTGGTTGCACTACATGACAACCTTTGGAACCAGTCCCCTTTGAACTACCTTTTTTATTTCCTCGATGCACATTTAAACCATTGATATCAGATGGACAACCGTTTTGTGTTGCTGGTAAGTCTCTATCACCATCAAGAGAATAAAGATTCAAAGCTTCATATGGCGTTTGATCTTCAGTTGGATAAAGTGGATGTTGTCCAACTTCGTATATATAGACTCCTTCATCTAATTCTTTCCCATTGTCACCTACAGTGTTTGTGTTGTATGAATCTATTGGATTCATTCCGGGCGTTATTATGTATGTCTCAGATCCATACGGACCATCATTATATCTAATCGTGACAACAATCCATTGCAAACCATTCTCATCGGAATTATTTATTGGATCGCAAGCACAATATTCAAATAAATTGCTTAATCCTCCTAAGAATTTTATTGGATCCGTTGAAATCCATCTACCTACCAATGCATCGTAATCCCTCGCCCCGAACCGTATAAGTTTTGTCTGCGAATCATACAACCCACCAGCATAACTGAACGGCTGAAATCCCGGATTGCTATCAAAAGTCACATTCCCATACTCATCATAATCCATGCGTTGAACAACTTCTCCGGTCTGCGCATTCATAACCATCCTTACACTACCAAGGTGATCACGAATGATACGGTAAGCTGTATCACCTCGCTGCATATATCCAGCGTGGTAGGTTGCGATAATATTTCCGGCGCTGTCAATTTCTGCTATCGGATGCAATTGACCAGAATATATCCATCGATTCTTTACAATACCATTTACTTTTCTCCCAACTCTTCGATTTTGTCCATCAATAATATATTCGATTTTTGTATTATTGGGAAGTGTTACGCTCATCAAATTTCCGAAATCATCGTAAACGTATTTTGTCGTATCAGAACCTTCCCCGCCTGCGGCGGGTTCAATCTTCAAACTCAAATCGCCGTTGCGCGTATAAACATAATTAGCGTTACCCCGCCCAAAAGATGGCGGGCAGGCATATTGCAGCATCCGATCCTGAGCATCATAAACTCCATACGTAGTTCCATTCGGGGTTACGACGCTATCTCTGTTGCCATTGGAATCATAATAATATTTTGCTGTCAATGAATTGTTGTTATAAACTTCACTTAATCGCCCTGCAACATCGTAGGTATATCGTTTCGTATTTGTTACACCTTCAATGGTTTCCGTCAAAATCGATATTCTTCCCAATGAATCACGCGTATAATTTGTCGAGTAGGTCGAACTGCCATTGACACTATTATCCACTGATGCCAATTCACCGGTATTTGAATATACATAGTCTGTTTCGATGTTTCCGATTTGGGTAGAAGTAACGCGCCCGTTCGACGAATCTCTCGTAATCTGCAAATCTCCTAATTGGGTGAGCAAGCCATCGTTGTCATACGTGTATTGAATGCTATCGACATCATTGATTGTCTGCGACACGACTTTGAAATCGTTATCATACCGAACGCTCACCGAGCCGTTGATGACGCCTCGCATGTCAACACGCGTTGGCAATTCCCTGTCGTACGAGTACAATAGCGAATCACTGGTCGGCGAGACGATGCTCTTAAGATTCCCATTCCAATCATATCCGAATTTCACAGAACCGCGATCAAAGCTTATTGCTGCTTTTCTGCTCTCAGGTATTTCTGTCTCTTTATATTACAGACACGAAAATTTAATGATCACAGCATTACGGCACAGAATCCTATGCAAAGGCATAACGATAGTTTTGGGAGATCATTTATCATGCTCGTGATCAAATCTGTAACCACATTTAAAACATTTTCTTTTGGTAAATGGAGAATAGTTTGTCTCTATTTTTAAACCAAAAAAAACAATTTCATTATGGCCTATTGGTGTTCCACATCGAGGACATTTCATCATAGAAGTCATTTTGCCTATTGAATAACTGAATGCAAAAAATAAGAAAGTAAATATCCAGTGATATGAGGACAAATAACCAAATAATGAAGCTCCTATTGGAAAAACCATGAAAATTAATACATTCCTTTTTTTACGAATAGTCATTTTAATCCTCATTTGTATTTTAATTTATCGCATTAATGCTTTAATACTTTCCCATGTATTTTTACATTCTTTTTTTATCCAATCCCATGCATCTTTAAATGATATTGATTTAGTGCAACCAGCTGAAGCTGACGCTCCAATTCCAGGTCCACCGCCTACTGCAAATCCGTTCGAGCCTTTATCATCAAAAGTAGCCGTTGCAGATATATCCAAACCATTAACATCAACATTATATCCTCTTCCTTCAATTTCGCGCGGGGCATAACCTAATCCTGCCGAAACACCTACACTTGCACCAGTAGAAAAATTTATTCCCCCGAAAAAGCCTGATTGGGAGGGATTATCTAGATTGATGACTATTCCTAAATTAACCTGTCCACCAAAGATCCCTGTAAGATCTCCTTGACCGAATATATAAATTTCAGTAAGACCTGATGCATCCATATAATTTATAGGATTATTACGGACATAAGAATAAATATTCTCTGTGTTTCCTTTAAATAATATTGGATCTTTTATCATCCAGCGTCCAGATTGTGCGTCATAGTCTCTTGCACTAAACCTTACGAGCTTTGTCTGCACATCATATAAACCACCTGCGAATGCAAAAAGCTGGAACCCGGGATTAGAATCAAATGTTACATTTCCCCACTCATCGTAGTCTATTCTCTGTGTGATCGCACCCGTCCCTATGTTTACAATAAGCCGAACACTTCCGAGATGATCTCTGATGATTCTATAAAGTGTATCGCCTCGCTTCATGTAACTGCTGTGATAGTAGGCAATGATCTTACCAATACTATCGACTTCTGCAATAGGATGCAACTGTCCTGCGTAGAGCCAACGATTAGTTATAACGCCATTCACTTTCCGGCCTATCTGCCTGTTTTGTCCAATTTCAGACGAGAATTTGCTTGATTTGTTTAGGACATATTAATTTATTATTATTTTGTCCATACTTTCTTTATAATACAATCCACTTTAATTTTTTTAATATCTTTTGAGGGAATTCTGGCATCAAATAATCTACTCATAAAGTATACAGGATGAAATTGATTTGGTGGAATCAAGCTTACTTCGATATCACTGCTCTTCACATTGAATTCCGGCAATTGAATATTCAGAACAATCCAAGCCATGTTTTTGTTTTTATGTAAAACTTTACCCAAAATATATATTTCAGATGTTGGATTTAAAGTATCGTCATTATCACTTTTAAATAGATTCATGTTATTAATATCTTGCCTTGATAAAACCGTTGTCTCGATAACAAAATCATCTTTATTAATCATTGATGTACTATCTCCTTCCTTTTTATTGCATCCTTGACAAATTATTGTCATAACGATAAAGAAAAAAATAATGATGTCTCTCATTCATTCCTCCTCTCCAAAAATGCAATGGTTAATTCCCTTTATTATTACTACATTTTTGATTCTTCGACTTCATTTCTTTCAACCAATCAGCAATTTTGTTCGGATCGGTTTTTCCGAGCGTTTGGAAATCGGGATGGTCAATACCAGCGGCAGTCAATACTTCATCGACAAAATCCGCACAATTATTATCAATCGACCAATCAGGTGAATTTTGTTCTAAATACTGTATTAATGCCATTGCTGCATCATAATCCGCTTGGGAAATATTAATAGTGAATGACTCATTCGCTTCTTCACCATCTTCTGTGTCATCCACAAAAGCTTTGCCATATGTTCCACCGAATATAGATTGCCATCCTGCTGGATCACTTGGATAGAATCCTCGTCCATATCTATTTCCATTAGCGTCATAAAGATCCACCCATGCATGACCCCAACCACCACTACTTGGACTTCCGACCCCAGTTGATCCACCCCCCAGGTGCACATGTATCCCAATTTGTTGAAGTCCTAACAGATCAACAAAATTAATCGGGTCATCTAAACAATATTCATATAAGTTTGAGCTACCACCAGCGAAACGAATATGGTCATCACTTATCCATCTTCCAAGAAGAATACTATAATCTCTCGATCCAAATCTCACAAGTTCCGTTGCTGAATCATAAATCCCACCAGCATATCCAAACGGCTGAAATCCTGGATTAGAATCAGATATTACATTCCCCCATGCATCATAATCAATCCTCTGCACTATCTCTCCCGTCTCCACATTTACGACCATTCTCACGCTTCCCAAATGATCGCGGATAATGCTGAATAGAGTATCTCCCCGCTTTAGATAATTGCCATGATATATAGCAATAATTTTCCCAGCACTATCAAGATCAGCTATCGGATGTTGCTGTCCAGCATACAGCCATCTATTTGTTACAACTCCATTCACTCTGCGACCGATGCGACGATTTTTCCCATCTATGATATATTCAATCTGTGTGTTGTGGCACATGTATGGGAATTACATCTCCTTGCTCTAATCTTAATTGAACTTTCCTTACCTCCCATTTGCCAACTTCTTTTTCCATGTTTATAAACACAACACCTTGATTTTGATCTCCCTTGACTACCATTTCGAATTCAGCCCATCCATGGCTACCTGTGAATTTGATCGAATAACCTAAAAAAGCCATTCGCATATGAATCTTTTGTCCTATATGGCTCTTCACTTCCTCATTATTGCCAACAAAGTTGCATGCTATTTTATAAGACATATTGGAAACTGCAATGAAGTAACCAATCGAATAGAGACATATAATACATACAATGATTGCAATGAAGATCCACAATAATTTTTTCTTTACCATTTTTTTAACCTCCATCTAAAATCAGTACATTGTCCATTCAACACCAGCAGCGGCACCAGCTTCCAATTTAAAACCACTCTCTGCCTGTAATCCATATGTTGGGGAAATGTCTCCATAGGGATTAACACCGCCCGGCTTTTCAATATTTATTCCAGCTTCAGCGTTTATTCCACCGTATAATGGACCCAAGCCAACGTTAGCTCCTCCATATCCCCCTATCCCCATATTAATTGCGCCATGCTCTTTGCAAGGATCATAACCCGGACTCGTGCCGTTTGGATCAAAACTTAAACCACCTCCAACTCCATAACCTATTCGGAAGCTTAAGAAAAATCCACCATTTGGATTTTCCCCAAATACGAAACCACCACCACCCAAGCCTGCCCCGCCACCAATAGTTGTATTCGCAAATGGTCCGGCCAGATCACAAATGTTTGGCGCATTCGAAGCCATTATACTTAAACCGATTGAGGCGTGTGCTCTCGCTCCCAAACCTACACCACCGCTGTGATAAGCTCCTACATTCCCTTTTTAATACAAGCGCTTATAATCGCTATCATTTTTATTCTTTGGGAACGGATTAAAATAAAAGACATAAATAAAAGCTATTAAGATAAAAGCCATCATAGTCCCAAATAACCATCGTAGTTGAGAATCTTCTTGTTGTGTCAAATATACAATTGTGCCGTGTACATCGAATGGATAAATTCTTCCAATCTCGGGTTGTGGTTTTTCAGGCAATGTACAGATATAGTGATTTGAAAGGTATGAATATAAACCAAGACATGTGAAAATTATCGTAACAATTATTATAGCAATTATTTTTTTAAGTTTTACCATAATTTCCCCAATGGAGTTACGACTGTTTGTGTATACGTTGTAGAACTTCCACCACCCAAGCCTGCACCAATAATGACGCCTCCACCAAAAACCCGTCCATCCGGACTATTACCACCAAATCCACTTCCTGCAATATCAAGTCCTGCCCCGCCACCTATAGTTAAATTCCCAAACGGTCCGGCCAGATCACAAATGTTTTGCGCAGTTGAACCCATGAAACTTAGACCACCTGAGGCGTGTGCTCCCGCTCCCATACCTAAACCACCACCGTAATAAACTCCGACATTACCATTATCATCAATTGCAAAACCTGCATTGAAATTAATATCAACCGGACCCACCTGAATATCTCCTGACACACCGACAGAGAATGTTATCTCCCCTTGGGGATCGACATAGATTATTGGATTATTCCCAACATAACAATAAAAGTTTGGATCTTTGCCAGCGAACCTAATTGGGTCATTCATTGTCCATCGCCCCACACTTGCATTGTAGTCCCTTACCCCGAAGCGCGTAAGCTTTGTTTGATTGTCGTATAACCCACCTGCAAATCCAAACGGTTGAAATCCGGGATTCGAATCAAATGTTACATTTCCGAATTCATCGTAGTCAATTCGCTGTGCTATTTCGCCGGTTGCTGAATTTAAAATAAATCGGACACTTCCAAGATAATCCCGAATGATAGAGTAAGACGTATCTCCTTTTTTCATGTAACTGCCATGATAAGCCGCAATGATATTGGCAGCGCTATCCACTTCTGCTATTGGTGTTAACTGGCTCGAGTAAATCCAACGATTCGTCATAATACCGTTGAACTTTCTACCAATTCGTCTATCTCATCTATGATAGAATTTCACCTTCCTGTAATTATATTGATACTTTTTAAAATAATGTCAATACAATCGTTTATATTCTTTCTCTTTCTTTTTCATATCAAACGGATCAAAAAAATAGTTGTAGAATATAGCGACAATACCTGCTATCATCATGCCATAATATAGGAGGTCTAAATTTAAATCTTCCTGTCCAGTTAAATAAACTTTCGTACCATGTACATTTAATTGATGTATCCTTCCCAATTCTGGTTGTGGCACTGCAAATCGATGATACATATAATAATATTCCAAATATGTCCATAATCCAAGACAAGTAAAAATAATTATAATAAGAATACTCGCGATAACCTTTTTTAGATTCATTTTAATTGCCCCATAATTTTCCTATCGGTGAGACATTTGTACCTGTTACGCTCGTTCCACCCCCAGCACCCAAACCCGGCCCTATTGTAACACCTACTCCAGTGTCCAGTCCGTGACAACTACTCTCTCCCATAAAAGCATTGCCACTAATTGATAGTCCATCTCCAAGACCTGCACTTACATTATTAAATGGTCCTTTAAGATCATTGATATCTTCAGCATCTGACATCATAATGTTCACTCCACCCGCAGCTTTCGCTCCGACACTAACTCCTGCGCCCCCTCCTGAATATAACCCTACATTTCCTTCATCATCAATTGCGATTCCTGCTGAACCACTCCATGTAATCGGTCCAATCTCGATATCCACTGATACACCAATCGAAAAAGTCCATAACCCATTTGGATCCGAATAATTAATCGGATTATTTTTGCAATATTGATATAGGTTAGTAGCTTTTCCTTTGAATCCTACTGGATCTTTGCTAACCCACCGTCCAACATTACAATCATAATCCCTCGCCCCAAACCGTACAAACTTTGTTTGGGTGTCGTACAGCCCACTTGCATATCCAAATGGTTGAAATCCCGGATTGCTGTCGAGCAATACATTCCCCCACTCATCATAATCAATCCTCTGCATTATCTTCCCCGTCTCTACATTCATAACCATTCGTACCGATCCGAAATGATCACGCACAATACTGTAGAGCGTGTCACCGTGTTTCATGTAACTGGTGTGATAAGTAGCAACGATATTTCCCGCACTATCAACCTCCGCCACCGGATGCAACTGTCCAACGTACAACCACCGATTAGTCACAACACCATTAACTTTTCTTCCAATTCTCCGGTTCTGTCCATCAATAATATATTCTATCTTTGTTTGATTTGGAAGTGTAACACTCACTAGATTTCCAAAATCATCATAGACATATTTTGTTGTATCAGTTCCTTCGATCTTCAAGTTCAATTCACCATTGCGTGTATAAATATAATTAGATTTCCCATATTGCAACATACGATCCTGAGCATCGTAAATACCGTTTGTGGTACCGCTCGGAGTTACAACGCTATCCCTATTTCCATTTGCATCGTAATAATACTTTGAAGTTAATAAATTGTTGTTGTACACTTCCCTTAAACGACCAGCAATATCGTATGTGTATCGTTTTGTCGTTGTTGTGCCTTCGATGATTTCAGTTAAAGTCGATATTCTCCCCAATGAGTCGCGAGTATAATTTGTCGAGTAGATCGAACTGCCATTGACACTATTATCCACTGATGCCAGTTCACCGGTATTTGAATAAGCGTAATCTGTCGTTGTATTTCCAACTTGTGTCGACATCACGCGCCCATTTGAGGAATCTCTCGTAATCTGTAAATCTCCTGATTGGGTGAGCAAGCCATCGTTGTCATACGTGTATTGAATGCTATCGACATCATTGATTGTCTGTGATACAACTCGGAAATTGTTGTCATACCGCACAGCTACCGATCCATTTACATGTCCTCTCGATTCCACTCTCGTCGGCAACTTGCCGAGTCAGGAGAATTGAAATAGATCACCGATCGGACAAATACACTTGACTTTCACAGTTTATGAAAAGTGTTGATTAAAATTCGAAAATTTGATCCAATGACTAGTTGATTACCACCATATTTCAACAGGTTTAGGTTTGTGATCTTTTTTATCTAAGTACCAATCTTTGTGTGAATTAGTGCGTTCCCATCCATTCTTTAAATATTTTGGATTCACGATCATTTCACCATCGCCCATATCAAAATCAAAAGTAAACGGTAAATCCCCATTTCCCCAAATGCACTTTTTCGATTGTCCACTGCGGTAATCTTGCCAAATTCCGATATAGGAATGAATCCAGGATCCCTCAGATTCTTCATTCGATATATCGGGATACACGAATTTCTTAGTTGTATCTAAACTAATAAGACTCTCGAGGATTCCCTTAAATATACCTGTATGTGTTTCTATGCTGTCTTCATAAAAATTATACTCCGCAAATACGCTGCCACAATTAGGTTTAGCAATAGAAGTATCCTTAGATAGAAACGCGTTGATTATTTTAATATCTCCTTTAAAATTCCGAATAACGCGGCCTACTTTCGAATTCCCATTAACAATATATATCGTCGGGTCTTTTTTATCTTGAATTACACTTGAAATTCGTACTAATATTTGTCTGTAATTATCACCCAAAATTCCATAATAAAAATACTCCGTTTTCCATAACAAACTGCAATCATATTTTGATATAATTTGTGAGATATTTGTTGCGCCTTTCCAAAAAGCTAAACGAAGCCCGATGTAGTCAAGACTGAAATCCACTTTATTGGGATTATAGTATTGATTCAAAGTCCAATTCATATACGGATCAATTAGAGAATCTGACTGCGCTTGTATTGAACTCATAAAAGAAAAGAAAAATATAAAAATTAGATAATTTGGTCTCATTGGAACCCTCCATACTTTTTTAAATAAATTAAATCATATTCATTTAACGACAACGAGGAGATCATCTCCACTTTGCGCTATTGTATCCCGAAAATTTAGATCCAGAATAATACACCCCTTTGAATAACTACCACCATGAATTAGGAACCCTCCGCGATCATACATCACATTCCCTTTGTCAGGAGTCAATACCATTGCTTCTTCTAGAAGGTCTCCTGCCTTCGTTGTATAATCTCCTTGATCACCAATTGCATAACAGCCTTTTGGAAGTGGACCCGTATTCTTAACATTTTCCATAGAAGGCTTGTTCAAACCTTTCCCATGACCGGCATGTCCCGTTCCAAGAAATGTGCGCGCTCCGGTTTTATCATCCACATGTGTCATATTTCCTGATCCTTGAGAATACTCCCAGTATAGACCATAAACATCGATGCGATTGATGGGTTCATCACATACATACATGTAAATATTTTGCTCATCGAAGAATAATATTTGATCTTTTCTTTCCCATCTACCAGTGTTAGAGTCATAATCTCTTACTCCTATGCGATTCAACCTCGTTTGCGCATCATACAACCCACCAGCATAACCGAATGGCTGGAATCCAGTATTGCTGTCGAACGATACATTTCCGTATTCATCGTAATCCATCCGTTGCACAACTTCTCCTGTTTGCGCATTCATAACCATTCTTACACTACCAAGATGATCACGAATGATTGTATACAACGAATCTCCTCGCTTCATAAAACTGCCATGATAAGTTGCTATAATATTTCCCGTGCTATCAACCTCTGCAACCGGATGTAGTTGACCCGCATACAACCATCGATTCGTTACCACTCCGTTGAGCTTTCTTCCCACTCTCCTGTTCTGCCCGTCAATAATATATTCTATCTTCGTTTGATTTGGAAGTGTTACACTCATCAAATTTCCAAAATCATCATAAACGTATTTGGTGGTGTCTGCTCCAACAATCTTCAAATTTAACTCGCCGTTACGTGTGTAGATGTATCTTGCGTTTCCGTATTGCAGCATCCGATCTTGAGCGTCATAGACTCCACGTGTCGTTCCACTCGGTGTTACGACGCTATCTCTATTTCCATTCGCATCGTAATAATACTTTGCAGTTAACAAATCGTTCTGATACACTGCGCTCAATCTACCGGCAACATCGTAGGTATATCGCTTCGTGGTTGTTGTGCCTTCGATGGTTTCGGTGAGCGTTGTAATTCTTCCTAACGAATCACGTAAATAATTTGTCGAGTAGATCGAACTGCCATTGACACTATTATCCACTGATGCCAGTTCACCGGTATTTGAATAAGCGTAATCTGTGGTTACATTTCCAACTTGTGTCGACATCACGCGCCCATTTGAGGAATCTCTCGTAATCTGTAAATCTCCTAATTGGGTGAGCAAGCCATCGTTGTCATACGTGTATTGAATGCTATCGACATCATTGATTGTCTGTGATACAACTCGGAAATTGTTGTCATAATGTACACTCACTGATCCGTTGATGACGCCTCGCATGTCAACACGCGTTGGCAGTTCCCCGTCGTAGGAGTACAAAAGTGTATCGTTTGATGGCGAGATCACGCTTGTAAGAGCGCCACTCCACCAGTCATAATTAAATGATAGTATGCCTTGATCGAATGATATTGAATCGACGCGTGATCTTCGATGCCAAAAACACCCCCCCCAGCAAACATCATCAAAAGTTGTTGTGTCATAATTGAAAACAATCTTGTGGTTATCAGGGCGGGTTATATCCAAAAGCATTTGATCGAGGTCATAGTCGTACTTTGTTGCCATAGTATCTGTGGCAAGTATAGGAGGCAGATATTGTTTCACTAAATCAGTGCGTGTATAATCGAACGTATGCGCTGGACGCCCCGGCGGTGTTATCGAGGTCACATTACTATTTGCATCGTAACTATAGCGTATGTTATTATTGTCGGGAGGCATTTGATTCACAATGCGCCCGACAGAATCAACATCAAATAACACAGAACGGCCAATCGGGTCCGTTATACTCGCGAGCCAACCTTTTGTATCGTAGCCAAACGTCGATGTTCGTTCCGACTGTGAGACCTGTGTCATAAAACCCTGTGGGTTATATGTATAATTCACAGCATCGACGCCGGCGATAGAATCTTTCACAATGCGTCCTTTATCGTTAATCCATGAATAACTTGTTCGTCCTTCGGGTGATATGCTAGTGAAAAGATGTTGATGGCCATCATAAATAGTTTTATATATTTTGTCATTGATAACTATACTATCTACCAAACCCGTAACGGTTGTTCCTGTTAGCTCTGTAATGGTTCTATTTTGTTTAATCGTATTCACAATTCCGCTCGGTGAAGTAATTTCTACATCGAGAAGCGGAGCAAGCAAACCATATCGGGGATCGGGCTTGAATGTTGTGACAATTTGTGTCCCATCGGGTTTAACTTCTCTACGGCATCCGGGATTCATGTAAATATGCGCATCAGCTCCATTTCCATCACGGATTGTATAATGTGTACCGCCAGTTTCGGGAATAGTCTCCACATGATAAAATGAACCCCTGGTATCTTGATATAATCCAAATCCAACAACGTAGCCGGAGGTTATACCATTATCAAAATCCCATCTAGTTAATACTTTGTAACCCCCATCCGGATCTTCATCCTTGATAAGACGTCCTTCTACATTATTATATGTAAATTTGTGTAATCCTCCTTTTGGATCACAGAATGTTTTAAGTAAACCTCCAATTGTTGATGTCATGGTTGTTACCTCACCCGCCTCATTCCTAACGGAGTTAAGATATCCAATGGAATCAACGCTGCATTTTATGGTCTGTCCAAATGGTGCAATAATCTGTGTGGGATTTCCTAAACTATCTCGCAATATTTTTGTTTGGAGACTATCGACATCGGTAATGGTAATTAATCGTCCGGTATCATCGTAGCCAAATGAATACAATATAGCTCCTGTAAGAGGATCCGTCGTTGTCAGATGACGTCCAGTTAAATCGAATGTAAAAAGTTGAGAACAGTCTTCCGATGGCATATAGATTTTATCATTTGAAAACCCAGGAAGCAGCGGCGCAAGCTTCCAGGAGCGGCGAAATGTTATTCTGAAACTTTCGTATCATACGTAAAACATATATATAGAGGTCATAAATCATACCCGACTGTCAGATTAAACAATGCGGGTGCAACAAGTTGATAACCGTTCACGTGCGTTAATAAAGGGATTCTAATATCCCCGTAAAATTTTATTGAGTGAATCAAGTTTACTTCAAGTCCGGGAGATAAGTAGAGTCTCCTATATCCAGTATTATCAGGATCGGCATTGACTCCGCTGTCTGAACCACGTATCGAAGCGACAATTTGAATCATCGGAATCATACTCTTCGAGGCGATAAAATTATCATAGTAAATACCTGCACTAAAATCATATGTATTTCCGGGGCGATATCCCTCCCTTTGATTAAAAGAAACTTCACCCATGCATTGTCCAAAATAGCCCCAATGTTCTAAATGGACCATATAATGTCCGCCTATTAACCCGTCAACTGTGCCTGTCCCAATCTGAGTATCTCTGTCGAGGATGGTTTGGTTGAATGGACCCGCAGGCAATTTAAGGCCGAATGTAATCGCACTATTTTTTTCTTCACTCAGTCCGAAGTAAGTCCCAGTCACCCGAAAATCACCGATCGCATTATGATTAACGGCGACGGGATTACCTTCATCATCTACTGTTGAGAAATAACGTGACCACATGGGCATCTCGGCACCGAATACCCAATTATCCGTTAATACAGTTTGAAAATCGACAGTGTAAAAGTTTGTCCGGATTACTTTATCGGAGTTCATTTCCGCCGGAGTGCTTGTCGAACCATTCCAATCCCTGTTTTTATTCATGAAGTAGTAGCGTAATGATAATCGGTAATTTTCTGGCGGCATCATCGTCCACATGTCACCCACAGAGAACACGCTGCATCCGCAGCCGCAGGCAAAGCTTTGTGCGAGAGGAAACATTGATAAGAATACAACCACATATGCAAAATTGAGAAAATATTTCATGATAATATCCTCCTATACTATACATATTTAACATTTTCAGGATTTCATGGGTTCCATTCCCCTGGTAACTCCTGATTCTGCAAAATCAATAGTGGAAGTTCCGGAGAATGGCAGCATTGATAGATTAATTTTTATGTAAAGTATTTCTCCAAAAACAGGAGGATGTGTATTTTCGATTCCGAAACCTTCACACTAATGAGGGACTATGCTCTGCAATCTCGCGAAAGAATTACCAATCAGATATTGCTCGGCATCTCTGCACTCATGAAATTCGCGAAGCTCATTTTCGTATAATACCAGAAAACGATTGCATGTCCGTGATGCAAATTCAACATCATGCGTTGCAATGAGGATTGAGGATGTTTGAGCCTGCAGCACATTGGCAAGCGAAATTCTTCCAAGCGGATCAAGCCCCGAAGTCGGCTCATCCAGCAGTAATACGACAGGGTCCGTTACCAACGCACCTGCCAATGCGATTCGCTGGCGTTGGCCATGAGAAAGTTGAAACGGGGAATATTCTGCAACATCCGGGACTCCCAGAGCCGCAAGTGCATTCATGGACTTCGCATGCGCTTCATTTTTCGGTGTTCCTCTTCGAATCAGGCCGTACGCAACGTCATCGATCACACGTGGAAAAAGAATTTGATCTTCGGGAATATTGAAGAGGAATCCAATCCGGTCACGAGACATCTGAAAATTCTTTTTCTCAACGATTGTCCCGTCTATTAAAATAGAACCTGTGAAAGGCACCAGTCCGACTGCAGCAAGCAACAATGTTGTTTTTCCCGACCCATTGAGACCGAAAAGAGCCACTCTTTCATCGGGATGGACATGAAAAGAGGCGTTCGTAATAGTGTCCATGGAGTTTCCGGAATACCGGATGGTGACGGATTTGTATTCAAGTACGGGGTTCATGGTAATATCCTCAACCGAATAAGAACAGATACTGTGATGACAGCACATGCACCCAGAATCGCCAGTCCATCGGCAATTGTCAATGTGATGCTCTCATCTGCCACTACGGCCTCGACTCCGTACCCCCTGACCATCATTGCCGCTGCGGTCCGTTCTGCGCGAAAAAGCATTCTAACCATCCAAACGACTGGAAAAGAAAACATTACTCTCCCGCCTCGCACCCCCGATGTTCCCCGCAATCGAAGTACAGCGATGATACGCATCGTTTCATCCGTCAGTAGTACCGTTTGATTAATAAGCTGGATAATCATTACAACAAACGGTCGGGGAATCGGAAGGTGTGCGAGCCCGCGATGCATGTCCTGGATGGGAAGAATTGCAATAGTCGATGCGGCGATAAAAAGACTGCAGGTGCTGCGAAGTGTAATTGCTCCCGTCTGCAAAAAACGATCGGCCATTGGTGTCGTCGTCGATGGATCGATCATCATCCAGGGAGTGATAAGGAAAACCGGAAAGAAAAGAATGAACGCCCCAATGGCGCACCGGATAAGCATTTTCGCCGGCATTCCCGCAAGAATGCACCAGACCGTCGCGGCGATGAACATGAGGCTGTTACCGCTGATCGAATGCGGCGGAATCATCAAACATGTACTACAAAGCAGAGTACCTGAAATGATTCGAATATGCACGTGCAAATATTTCAAAGGACCCCTTCCGCATCCCCAGAATGCAAACATATCTTGCATGATCAAATCTTCCCGGCAGACACCAGATACCCCGAATCATCATCCAGTGTTTCTTCAACGATAAATCCAAACCGTTCAAGCAAAGCTGCGGTTTGGGATGCCGGCATCAGCATATGATTGCTTATAGCATCAGAAGCTTCTGCGTGTATTTTATTTATTGCATCGCGTGATTTCAGGTGCCAGATGTGGATTTTGCCTCCTGGTTTGAGCATGCGGTGAATTGATCGCGCCGCCATTCCATGATTCATCAGATGCGGCCATACCGAATAGCATATCACCCTGTCGAATATATCTTCGAAGTCATCCATATGTTCGATCGAGTCACATATCCATCGAACGCGTGAATCCGGCACTTTCGTCTGCGCAATTTCAATCATCTGGTCGGATATATCTATGGCAGTGATTCTTCCTGCCTGCGATAGTAGACGTAGAATGGAAGCAGTCAGATTCCCGGTCCCGCAGCCGACATCGAGTACATGTTCATCGGGACACAGGCAAAATCCCTTCAGCCCTTTATCGAATTGGATTTTGAGTGATTCAATATTTTCCCAGGAGTCCCATTTTGAAGCTATCGAATTAAAAAACTCAATATTTATTCGTTTAAGACAATCACTCATTATTGCGTTCCTGTTTTTATAGGTGAATGGCCCGCTAAACGAGAAATTCGAATGATTGCCGGAATAGCGACAATCATTAAAATGATTCCCGGCCATCCGCTGAGAAGCGATGCTCCGACAACAAACTCCACGGGTAATTTCATGAATAGAGCCATCAGATAAATCAATCCGATGTCAATACAGCGCCCTAAAAAAAGAACCGGCATGAGAATGACCAGTTCATTAAATCTTGGCAGCGCCATCCGAGCCAATGAGATAGTACCACACATTGCGGCAAGTTCGATGCTCATAATGAATGCTATCGGCGGATAGAACGGCGGCATGCCGGTGATAGCGCCGGAAATCAGCGGTAACAGAAGCGCAGTCAGTAGCGCGGGTATCGGCCCAACGAAAAAGGAGAGCGTCACCAATGGCAGGTACATCGGCATGAAGATTGAACCGAGATGAAAAACATGAAAGATTACCGGCAGAAGCATCGCGGCCGCACCAAAAACTGAACAATAAGCAATATCGCGTGGTTTAAGCATTTTATTATCAATCTGGTTAATAAATATTATTCACTGATGTTACGCAAAGAACCATTTCCTGTAGTGGTCACTTCGATACGCACTTTTCCCCCATCGGGATGGGGGAAAAGTACTACTCAGTGACCAGGCTAATTTGCTCGGTTACCGAGTGATTTTTCCCAATGAAATCGGGAAATATTTTATCGGGATAACCCAAAAAGCGAAAGTTCATGATTATTATCCTAATGCGTAACATCAGTTATTCATTCAACTGCACTGATGGTCGTCTTGAGGGATCCTCCCGCTAAAGCGATGCCTGCAAGCCGACATTCACGGTTCTTCCCGGCATCGGATAACCAAAGATGGTTTGATATGATTGATTCAACAAATTCCTGCCGCTGATCGACAGAGAAAACTTATCTGTAATTTGTGTGCCGATTCTCGCTTCAACATTTGTATAATCCGGTAGTTTTGCAATCGAGTATGTATTATCCAATCCATATATCGAATGAACATATTGCGCACTCAGAGATGCAGTCCAGGAAGGCCACCGATATTCGACACCTGCATACACCTTGTGTTTCGGAACCGACACCGTTTTATCTGCATTATTCGTCAACGAATAATTTGCATTTGCTTTTAAATTGTGCGTAATAAACCATTGCAGAGAACCTTCGATGCCGCCATAATTGGATCCGCCGGAATTCAAAGAATGCATCGAATACCATTGATCTACAATTGTGTTTTTCATGTCAATGATAAACCAGGCAAGGTCAACAGTAACTGTTTGTCCGAAAATATGAGAAGCACCGATTTCATAATTCCATAATTCTTCCGGCTTCAATATGGATACAGCCGGTGTCAATTGGAATAATTCAAATACCTGCGGTGCACGGTATCCTTTTCCGATCGATGCGCGAAGATTGGTTTCCTGATCCAATTGATAATTTACTCCGGCTTGCGGCACGGCAATATCACCGAAGTAACTATTGTGAGCGTAGCGAACGCCGGCATTTGCCAATAAGTGATCAAAAAACTTTTGTTCCACGCTCACATATCCTGCGTAATCTTTTATATTCCTTGTGCCGAAATTCATCATCGTATTGGAACCGGTACCGCCATTTTCCTGGATGTCAATTCCCAAAGCAATTGAATTATCTTTGAAGATCATGAGTTTTTGGAATAAACTTATTGAAGCAAGATGGTCATCGGAAACCCAGCTGAAATTGTCGTAATATGGGGATAGTTCATTGCGGCCAAAATTGTAAGTTATTCGAATACCGCCTTTAGAAATGACAAAATCATTTTCCAACATTGCGCCAACGTACCCGCGGTTGATGTGCATCCAATTGTTCGTATCGGGAGATGAAATCATTCCCGGATCATAGGTTTCAAAATGTGTCAAACTTCCATCGATTGAAAATTGATATTGATTATTGAACTGATATGATGTTTTTAGATAGCCGCTATTTGCTGTATATTCGGACCCTGGGCGTGAACCGTCTGTATGTTCATGCGTGAAGGATCCAAGCACATTCCAGCCGTATTGCTGGTATCCGAGATGGGCGCCGTACTGTTGCGCATCATAACTTCCGTAGGAAATTGACGCAGTACCTAACAACCCATCTTGCTGGGTTCTATGTGTAATAATATTAATAACACCGCCCATTGCATTGGAGCCGTACAACATCGATGCCGGTCCCCGAATGACTTCAACTCTCTCGATATTTGTCGAAAGGTAACCGTCGTCTATAGGATGGCCATACCAACCCATATATTGCGGACGGCCATCGATTAACGTAAGTACTTCATTGTTCGGACTGCCGCCAATACCGCGTATGTTGATTTGACCAGCCGCCGAATTAACTCCGAATCCCAGTACATCCCGCTCTGTCACGAAGACACCCGGTACATTCTGGCTGATGATGCTAAATATAGACTTATCCGGATTAGCCTTGATATCCTCCAATGAAACAACACTGATTGATGGAGAAACCAGGCTTCGCGGGATTTCCGTTTGAGTTGCCGTTACGGTAACCGGATCGAGAACATATGTTTTCGTCGCGGCAGAATCTGGTTTTGTTTGTGCGAATAGGAGCGTTGTGAAATGCAAGCTAAAATAATGACCGTATAAATGCGTCTCATGATGTAACCTTTCTTCAAAGGAATATTATTTGTGTAGTATATGTGCCACGAAATATATATATGTGTTACTTCAAATGCAAGATATTTCTATGGGCGGGGAGGCAGTTCATAGGATTACGAAAAGCTCTATGAATTAATGTCCATGGCGGTGCTTACGGGATTTTCCGGCGGCTGATGAATTGTGAATATGGGAATTTTGTTGGAGAGCGGCTGTTAAAGTTAATCGGCCATGCTTGACACCTCTATAACTGAGAATCTTTTCAGCGAGTGCTTTCAATGTCGCAGAGTTACCTTTGAGCAAGATCACTTCGAGACAGTGATCGTGGTCGACATGAACATGGGACGTGGAAATAATATTCTCGAAGTGTTCATGCTGGAGATTCGACAACGCCTTTTCCAGTTCTCGCTGATGATGATCGTAAATAAAAACCAATGCTCCGAGAACCGGGCCTTGTCCGGTTTCGATATTCTCCTCAACGAGTTTATCACGCACAATATCTCGACAGCCTCGGAACGATTTGTATATCCCTTATGGGCGATAAGATGATCGAATTGATGAGAGATCATCCTCCATCGAAACACCAAAGCGAACAAGTTTTTTCATAAAGGTCTCTTGTAAATATTACTTTAAAATTTAACATACTTTTCTACGAAAGACAATCAATTCTTCGGGAATCATTTTTTAGTTTTTAAAATTGTACTCCTGGTAGCTCGATTTCATCCTAACCGCCTCTCCATTCGGAGCTCCTTCCGCAGCTTTTCCACGTCGACTTTCAGGAATTCATCCTTCTCCATCCGGCTCTTCGATTCGAAATCCATCAACAACGACTCAAGCAATTCACGTCCTATGGAATCCTTCGCGGCAGCTTGAGGCGTCATTCCCCGCAACGCTGGTATCGGCGTGTCGAACCAGGCGGCCCAGTGCTGGTCCATCATCGTCTTCATGTGCGCCCTGACCTCAGGACTTTCACGCAGTATCCTCTCCTGTTCGGCCTCAGCCGGAGACTTCCGCGGCGGGGCTGCTTCATCATTTCTTCCGCTGACATGATTTCGGTCTTCCTCAGGACGGCTCTTTCTCCCAGCCGCTTTTCAATCGCTCGTTGAATTTTTTTATATCTTTTTTCCGAATTTACCTCAACAATAAGTGTATCGGATTTAATGGTCAGGGTTCCAATGATGGTGTTATCTCTCTCCTCCGATTTTTTGAGCCATTGCACAAGGAGTTTTTCAGGTTCACCCGCCGAATTTCTTGTCGCACCGGCAAGCATCTCTTCATCAGTCATCCGGGCGCTGTTCTGTTCCAGATCCTTCAGGGCATGGAATGCCTCTATAAAAGACGGGATGCCGTAAATGGCTTTATGAAATAATATCTCCTCACCGTTGGTGTTGCGGCTTCGGTTTCGCCGTTCTCAAGTGTTCACCGGACTCGAAATATGTGCGACGAACACTTTTTCGTTTTTCAGAAGCGTTTTGGATGACACTCCTGACGGCGAGGAATTTTTCCCTCTCCAAACCTAATCGGCAATTGCAGGACAGAGTCAAGATACGGTGGAGTTAACGGTTGTGAACCTTACCCATGAAGAAATAAGACCTTCGAATTCCACGACACGCGCATAAGGATATGGTTCGGCTTGACGTCTGAGACGCTGCACGCTCTCTCACCCTATTTCCCGTTTCCGTATAATGTCGCGTAGGGTGAGGCCGGTGCCTCTTTCAACTTCAAGAATCTGATAAAAGCTGTATGGCGACTGAAGAGTGCTCTCGATGAAGCGTGCGAGGTCTGCGTCGAGCCGTTTTTTCGATTCGGACAAAAACTTGCCCGCCAGGGGCTGTACCCGATCCGGACACCAGTCATACACGAACCAGCGCTCCAGCAGATCGTCGGCATCGGAAATTCCAGAATAAAACTTTGAAAAAAGGTATATTCCGCATAAGCATCACCAACCCATTCTTTTCCATACCGTTCTGTGGCATACGCAGTGATCAGTTTGGTGATTCGCCTATATCGGCGCACACGCTCGTATTGAAGAGGGGAATTTGCTTCGCCGCCACGCCGAAGAATTCTTTATTTTTTCCCGCTGCCGCACGGACATGGGTCATTTCTACCGACTGTGTCCAACACCACCTCCGTATATTTTGATATTAAATAGTACCAAAAATTTCCAACAATTTCAGCCGTATTTCAATATTTACTTCATTCGGTAATCGGTGGACTCAATTAATATCAAAGTATTTACAATCGTGTATAAGAGCATCTCTGTGAAACGTTAAGATAAGCCAAGTTTTCATATTCAAATAGATATATGCTTTCTTGTACAGAAAATGTGACATGCCCCCAAAAAATGATCCATTTTTAAGTTAATAATCAGTTTACGCGCTGAGTAATGCCCCATCAGCTTACTGGGAATTCTCGCGTTATCAAACTAGTGAAATGATCCCTTGCGGAATACTCAGCGGATACAATTCCGCTTGTCATCATCG
The DNA here is from genome assembly GCA_963835935.1 of Ignavibacteriota bacterium. Lineage (GTDB taxonomy): Bacteria > Bacteroidota > Ignavibacteria > UBA10030 > CAVZMI01 > CAWIHK01. Next base: position 362,059 of record CAWIHK010000001.1, on the reverse strand, counting down.
GCGAACCCGGAGTCGGCAAATCGATCCTTGCCAGCCGCATCCACACCAATTCCGCTATGAAGGAGCAGTCCCTATTATTCATGAATTTCAAACCCTCAGTGAACGTGATCAGCGTTTCTGTCTTCTCGGCGGCAGCCCGCCGGAATTAACATCAACCCGACAAAGTTATCTTCAAGCAACCCACTCTTGTCATTCACTTTGAAAACGAAAAGAATATATCCCTGTGCTGGCACACATTTCTTCCTCAGTTTCAGATCTGACTTAAGTGATCATTGGAGCATTCGCAACATCTTAAAAAACAGAATAAATAAATATTTTAGGTTGGACTTGCATGGAAGAGCTAGATATATTATATTTCGTTAGTTGACGAAATAAAGGAGTAACTATGAAACGTGATTATGTTAATATCTTCAAAGCTCTCAGCGATCCCAATCGTATCCGCATCGTTAAGATGCTTGCCGAACGGGAATTGTGTATGTGCGAGATTCGAGAGGTGCTCGATCTTTCCAATTCGACTGTATCAAAACATTTGACAATTCTGAGAGATGCAGGTCTTTTGCTCGATACAAAGGACGGCAAATGGGTGAATTTTCGACTGAATGATAAATCGGAATATATATTCATCCGTTCATTAATTGGGCTTATTAAAAAATCATTCGATGATGATGAGTCAATTCAGGAAGATGCAGTAAAGCTTCATCGAGTGAATCGTAAAAAGATTTGCAAAATCTAATCTGCGAAAGGAAAGAATATGATTATTAAAGTGTTAGGCTCCGGATGTATGAACTGCAAGACACTCGAGAAACGAACCATTGAAGCCTTGCAGGAATTAAAAATGGATGCGGCTGTCGAGAAGGTTGAAGATTACCAAAAGATAGCTTCCTATGGAATTATGCGAACACCTGGTCTCGTGATAGACGAAAAGGTCGCAATAGCAGGTTTTGTGCCCACCGTAGAAAAACTCAAAGAGATTCTCATAGAGCATCGGAGTGCATAATGAAGAAGTTGATTGAACAATATCCGTTTAGCACAGCAACGATTCTTCTGCTGCTCTGGATTGTTCTGTATACAGCATTGCAGCCTCTTGCAGATGCATTTATTTCTGTTGACAGGATTAGTCCAAGGCGAACGATTGACAGAAGCTGTTCGTTTCTTTGTCTTTGAAGCGCCGAAAGTGTTACTGCTTCTTACACTTGTGGTTTTTGCTGTCGGAATTGTGCGGACATACTTTTCCCCGGAACGTACTCGAAAGATGTTAGGTGGAAAATCTCTCTTTACAGGCAATGTCCTGGCAAGCATGCTCGGTATTGTCACTCCATTTTGCTCATGTTCAGCAATTCCACTATTCATTGGTTTCGTGGAGTCGGGAATCCCTCTTGGTGTCACATTCTCTTTCCTTATTGCAGCGCCAATGATCAATGAAGTGGCTGTTGTATTATTATTTGGCTTATTCGGCTGGCAGACAGCACTGCTCTATGTGAGCACCGGTTTGCTCATTGCCATCACTTCCGGGTATGTCATTGGCAGGTTAAAGGTTGAACATTTCGTTGAGGATTGGGTCTATCAGATCCATTCCAATACTGCTTCACCGGAAGAAACAGTGCAAACATTCCGTGACCGGATGCACTCGGGATATGACGCAGTAAAAGATATTGTTGGAAAGGTATGGCCATATCTTCTCGTTGGTATAGCCGTCGGCGCAGGTATTCATGGATATGTACCGGAGAATTTCATGGCAAGTCTTATGGGCAAGTCCGCATGGTGGTCGGTTCCCATCGCTGTTCTTATTGGTGTTCCACTTTATTCGAATGCTGCCGGTATCATTCCCGTTGTTCATGCGCTGCTGGAAAAAGGTGCATCGCTCGGCACTACCCTAGCGTTTATGATGTCCGTTATTGGACTTTCCCTGCCGGAAACGATTATCTTGCGTAAAGTTCTGAAATTGCCGTTGATATTCATTTTTGTCGGCGTTGTCGCGGTCGGGATTATTATAGTGCTATCTGTTCAATCTGATTTACTAACGGCACGAATATGGCCAATTATTTTCAGGAAGGGAGTGTACTGTGAAAGTAAAAATACTCGGAACGGGGTGCTCCAAATGCAAAACGCTCGAAAATAAAGTGCGGCAACTGAACGATACGCATCATCTGGATCTGGAAATTGAAAAGGTCACGGAGATACAGGAGATCATGAAATATGGTATTCTGACTACGCCGGGTCTGGTGATCGACGGTGTGGTGAAAAGCGTCGGTTCAGTTCCCAAAGACTATCAATTACTTGAATGGATGAAAGGACCGCAAAAGTGAAAAAATACTTCGTCTATATGCTGCTACTGATTATGATCTTGAGTGCGATTGCTTCCGGTCAAACTAAAAAATCCGCCAGGACGAAACCCGCGACCATAGACACGACCATCCGGGTCGATAAACCGATTGTAACATTCGTCGAGCTCGGCTCGGTGAATTGCATCCCGTGCAAGGCGATGCAGAAGGTGATGAAAGCGATCGAGGGGAAATACGGAAATCAGTTGAAGATCATATTTTACGACGTCTGGAAGGAGGATCAGGCACGCTATGCGGGGGATTACAAAATCAGGGTGATTCCGACGCAGGTCTTCCTCGATGCGAACGGAGTGGAATTGATGCGCCACGAGGGTTATTTCCCGGAACAGGAAATCGATGCATTTCTTCAATCCAAGGGACTCACGCCGAAACCCGATGGACATGGATAAGCGATGGAGACTCTATTTACAACGCTCACGGAAGGGTTATATGGAAGCTTCTCACTTGCCCTTCTTGCTTCGTTCGGATGGGGAGTGATGAGTATCGTCTTGAGTCCATGCCATCTGTCGAGCATTCCGCTTATCATCGGATTTCTTACATTGCGGGGCGAAAAGAAAACATCGCGCGGTCTTCTTCTTTCTTTTATTTTCGCTCTCGGGATATTTATTACGATTGCGATTATCGGCATTATCACCGGGGCTCTCGGCAGAATTATGGGCGATGTCGGGGTGTACGGAAAATGGGCTGTCGCCATTGTTTTCTTTGCAGTAGGACTATACCTGATGGATATTATCCGCTTTCCCGATACCGGATTTGGAATGAGGCCGCTGGGGATCCGGTCTCCGGCTGTATCGGCCTTGATGCTCGGACTGGTCTTCGGAATTGCCCTGGGTCCGTGCACATTTGCTTTCATGGCACCGGTTTTAGGAGTTGTGTTTCAACTATCTACCACCAATATGATTATAGCAGGAGCGTTGCTTCTTTCATTCGGACTTGGACATTGCAGTGTTATTGTTGCAGCTGGTGGACTCGCATCCCGGGTGCAATCATATCTCGATTGGACAAACAGATCTAATATTGTTTTATGGATAAAACGCATAGCTGGATTTCTCGTCATTCTTGGCGGAATATATACTTTCTATTCATCATTCTAAAGGAAAATCAAAATGGAAAATAAGAAAACGAATATTGCTGTGGTAACAGATGACGGATTGACCATCAGTCAGCATTTCGGAAGAGCAAAATTCTATGAAGTGTTATTTGTCGAAAACGGCACAGTAGTCAAAAGAGAACGTCGTGATAAATTAGGTCATCATAATTTCGCACAAGAAGAGCATCATCATTCCAGCGGTCAGCATGGTCTGGATCCATCATCCCACAACAAGCACGTCAGTATGGCTGAAGCAATTAAGGATTGTCAGGTTTTACTGGCTCGCGGCATGGGTGAAGGTGCATATCAAAGCATGCTTCAATTACATATCAAACCCATTGTCACCGATATCAAGAATATCGATGATGCCGTTCAATCAGTCGTCAACGGCACGATAATAGATCACACCGAAAAATTACATTAATTTATAAAATCGAGAAAATAATGGAAGAGAAAGATAAGATTTCAATAGTCGCATGTTCCGGCGCTTCAAATACCGGCTCATACTCAGATTTGGTTGCCCAAAAACTTATGCAAAGCGGGAAAGCGAAAATGTTATGTTTGGCAAGATTCTCTGTTGACAAGAAGTTTTCTGAAAAGACAAGAAATGAGGTGAAACAAGTCGTCGTACTGGATGGTTGCCCGATCAATTGTGCTGAGCTGACAATGAGACAGAATGGAATCAATAAATTTGTCCATATCAACATAACGGATTTTGACATAGTAAAAGGTAAAACTCCCGTTATTGAAGAAAAAGTAAACGAAATAGTGAATCACATATCATCAGAATCGATTACCTTCATACTATAGAAGAATCTAAAGTATGAGAAAAGATAACAATAAGGTAACTTTACTTCCTTGGCTATCATTGTATATTATACTGACAAATAAAGTGATCTTAGTACGTGGTGAAGGATATTCCTTTTTTCAAGAATATTTATCCGGATTAATGGCATAAGCAAGGAGGAACGGTGGAAAAAGAGAAAGTATTGTTTGTTTGCATTCATAACAGCGCAAGAAGCCAAATGGCCGAAGCACTTTTAAACCATCTCGCTGGAGATCGATTTATTGCTGAAAGCGCTGGACTGGAACCCGGGAAGCTCAATCCTCTTGCAGTCGAAGCAATGAAAGGTATGGGGATTGATATTTCCCAAAAGGGAACACAAGATGTCTTTGATCTATACAAACAAGGACGACGATTCAATTATGTTATTACCGTCTGCGATGAAGCAAACGGTGAGCGATGCCCCCTCTTCCCGGGTATTTCCAAGAAACTTCACTGGGGATTTCCAGATCCATCGACGCTCCAGGGGACGTTTGAAGAAAAGCTCCTTAAGACCATTGAGATCTGCAATCAAATAAAAACACAAATACGAAAAATGGCTTGCGGAGCCAAAAACATCAAGAATAAATTGAGAATATGAGATGGAAAATGTAATGAAACGGCTTTCGTTTCTTGATCGCTATCTAACACTCTGGATATTTCTCGCGATGTTTTTTGGAGTATTGTCGGGTTATTTCTTCCCGGGGATCGTTGGCTTCTGGAATTCCTTTCAAACCGGAACGACCAACATTCCTATTGCCGTCGGTTTGATTCTCATGATGTATCCACCTCTGGCAAAAGTGAAGTATGAAGAACTTGGGGATGTGTTTAAAAATACGAAAGTGCTTTCTCTTTCACTCATCCAAAACTGGCTTGTTGGACCAGTGTTGATGTTTATTCTGGCAATTATCTTTCTTCGTGGATATCCGGAATATATGGCGGGACTTGATAATCATTGGGCTTGCTCGTTGTATTGCCATGGTTATTGTCTGGAATGAATTGGCTAAAGGAGATACGGAATATGCCGCTGGACTTGTTGCCTTCAATTCAATCTTTCAAGTGCTTTTCTTTTCTGTATACGCGTATGTATTTCTGACAATAATTCCGTCCTGGTTGGGTTTACGAACATTTGCCGTCGATATCACCATTGGCCAAATAGCAAAAGTGTATTCATCTATCTCGGCATTCCTTTTATTGCCGGGATTATTACACGGTTCACATTGATGAAATGGAAAGAACAAGGCAATGGTATCAAGCAAAGTTTATTCCTAAAATCCAGTCCTATAACACTCATTGCTCTCTTATTTACGATCATTGTTATGTTCTCGCTGAAAGGCGAATACATAGTCAAGATTCCTCTCGATGTATTACGTGTTGCTGTTCCGCTCGTAGTGTACTTCGCCTTGATGTTCTTTATATCATTTTATCTTGCTAAGAAAGCAGGAGTCGATTATGCAAAGTCCGCAACGCTTTCCTTTACCGCGGCAAGCAATAATTTTGAATTGGCGATAGCAGTCTCAATCGCAGTATTCGGGATTAATTCGGGAGTAGCATTTGCAGCTGTTATCGGTCCACTTGTTGAAGTTCCGGTTCTTATTTCATTGGTGAATGTGGCATTGTTGCTGAAGAATAAATACTATGTAAAAGAACTAAATGAGTAGGAAATACAGTTTCAAAAAATAACCGCTAAGGAACGGGAAAGGATTCATTGTGTAGTTTAGTGATTCACAAGTAAGACGATAAGTTTCACTAACTTAATGGTAAGATTCTCCCATTCCAAAAATATTATTCTATTCCCTTTAATTAATATTATCGATGTTGGGTTCTCTCCATTCAACTTCCCTGTATTGCATTTTAATTATTTCAAATTAATTAATCCAGCCTTATCTTCCGATCTCGTCTCATTAAAGATTTCATTATCCTTTTTTTGACAATTTCAAGCAGGCAAAAATGCCTGCTTGTCTCGGCCGCCTGAATCTATTTATTGCATACCGTTGTCATAACGCACTTTTTTTAAAAGCACGGTTATTCTATAACACTGATTTTATAAGGTGCTGTTATCAGTAAAAACGAGCTCCAAAATTGCCTTATAGAGAATTTTTTTTCGGGAGGATACAACCTTTGAATCAAAGCACAACCTCAGAATCCAAGCCAATCACGCTCGCGGCGTTTGAGCAATCGCTGCGTAAACAGCAAATATCCCGACGATCTATCGAGTCTTATAAGAGCGACCTCAAAGCCTTCCTTCAGCACCAAAGTATATCGGCCGATTCCATCGATTCTACAAAAATTAACCAGATTCATCAACCACAGATCGAGTCATATTTCCAATATTTGATACTTAAAAAGGTGAAGTTCTCAACTCTCCGCCGAACACTCGCATCCATCCGGCGGTTCTTTATCTTCTTGGCGGATGAAGGCCTCATAAAATCCAATCCTGCTGAAACGATATTGCTTAGATCAATTCGGAAGGATGCTTTTACTTCCGACGAAATTCTACTCTTGTTCCGCTATCTCATCAAACGCCAAAGCTCACTGAACGAATCCGAAGTCCTTCGATTTCTCAGGGATCAACTCATTCTTAGTCTCATGATCTTCCATGGAATCCGTCAATATCAGATTCCCACACTCAAATTGTCGGCTATTCAGCAATCCAATGGTTCAATCGTCCTCGAAGTGTCTAAAGATTTCAGAATAAAACTCGAAGGATTGGTCCTAAACTCACTCCAGAATTATTTACTGATAAGAAATTCAAATGCTCGGACGATATTCCTCGAACCGGTCAACCCAGCGCCAACATCGGTTTCTGACTTGAGAGCAATGCTTCTCGATCTCCGATATTCTCTAAATTTGGAGTGTACTCCGAAGAAGTTATTCAACACCTATCTCCATTTCCAGGATCACTCCGACGAGAAGAAACGAATCCTCGATCTTCTCAATTACGAATTTTCCCGGAACAATTCAGGAGCCATTCAGCATGCTTAATCGCATTAAAAATCTCCCCCTTCCGCGTTTTTTGCGGCCCACGTTTTTTGTGGGTTCAAGGGGGAGACAAGGAGGGGGTCGCTTAGTACTCATAGCTATTTTGCTCTCTCTCAATTCCTGCCATCTCCCCACCACCGCCGATGATCCCTCTTCGATCACAAGCCTCCGCTTCACCCCAAGCGCATTCGATTCGTTCACCAAGAACACTCAGATTCAATACGCTCTTAAATCGCCATCGACTCTCAGTATTTCTATCGTCACGAAGGATTCTCTCGGCAGCTACGCCCTCGTGCGAACCATCGCCCAAAACATCCATGAAACCAAAGGCACACATGGTCACACATGGCTTGGTGACACTGAAAACGGTTTTTTCGCTCCGACGGGAACATACATCGGATTAGTCCAAATGGATTCTCAAAATTACGAAACAACAGTCCTTGTCTTTCACTATTAATCAGCAAGTCTCCCCCTGATTTTCAGGGGGAGATTTAGAGGGGGTTCACATGATCACACTCTACACTGCTCCAAAACGCAAAATACCCATTTTTCTATTTGTCCTTTGCGTCTTATTTGTCCTAATCACCAAGCGTCGCGCTAAATCAAATCATCATCATTCACAATTCCAAGGAGGTTCCCATGTTTAGCATCAAAAGTATTCTCAAATTATTCTTTATGGTATTCGCCTGCAGCTTTTACTTCATAGCCTGCGAATCTAATAATCAACTGATTGATACCTCTTCTCCACCTGATACAACTTTGAATCAATCCGAATCAACAGGTGAAGATTATCTCATTTCTGCTCTCGACGAGCTCGATGCTATCGCCGATATGAAAAACAATTCAACGAACACCAAACGCGTATCGGACTTATCGTTCCAGAGTCAAAAACAATTTCTCGCCAAACCCGCTGTCGACACGGTTATCGTCTACGGTTCTGTCACCCCTGATGGATATGGTGCAACTATTACCGAACGATACACTCACCCGAAGGGTTTGCTTTTAATTACTGTCCGTAAATCGTACGGCAAAGGAGATGGTCATGTCGTAACCGAAACTAAGAGATATGTTTCCTATGCTGATCTTGAGAGCGATAACGCACAGCAAAGTGATATCACCGAAGTGTTCGGACTCAGCAAAGACACGATCGTCACACACGTCCTTCGTAACGGAACCTTGGAAACCTACACATTTCGCTTGCCCGTCGTCACGCGCACAATCAATCCGCAGGATGGTTCTATCAAGGTTTCATCCCGTTACGGATTAGATAGCATGGTCGTCACGGAAGTTAAAGATGGTGTCACTAACGTTGTTTCTCAGATTCGCAAAACATACGGCCTCGGCGATGGCAGTCTAATTTCTCGCATAGAATACGCCGATGCAAGCTGGCGTCAGGTACGTACCCTCGGCCAATCAGATGGTTCAATCTTACGCGAAGTCACAACCAGCAAATAGCTGATAGACACATCATTCATGATGGGGTTTAGAAAAAATCATCAATGAATCATTGCACACACAAAATATCTGTTACTACTACAAGCGTGTTCCTGTTGTTTTCGCTCTGTTGGAACACTCTCTACGCTCAATCTGTCCCCGCACACAGGGGAAATGCGGGGACAGCATCTATCGATAGCATTCAGGCTGTTGGGAGGGAGCTTAGCTCCCGACCAACCCTCGACAGCCTCGATCTCCGCCAACTCGAAATCAATCTCGAAAAAGCTGAGTCCGAGTTCACTCAAACAAATTTCCTTCATCGATTAATACCCGAAGTTCATCTATCTGCAAGTTATGGCCTTGGTAACTTGTTGTTCATCGATCCAAATTCAACAACAACCTACATTACACCAAAAGAATCTTACCGACTCTCATTATCATTATCGCTTAGTGATCTATTCTTTTCTTCAAAGCACTCCGATGCGTTACATCAACTCCAATTACTTCAAACCCAGTATCAACATCGCAAGCGCACACAAATGATTACTCAACAAACCCAACAACAAGAATTACAAATCATCAATGATAAAATCTCATCTCTCGAAACAGAGGCATCGATGATAACCGATCTCCTTCATTTTAATGAACTTCGATTTGAACAAGGTAAGATTGAATATGATGTCCTCATCAGAACAAAAATCGAACTCCTTACTCTGCAAATCAACATCAATTCTTTAAAATGCCAACGGTTTCAACTGTTGCTTAAGAATGAATCTCTCTCCATTGAGGATATGCCTAAATGATTTTCATTCTAATACATTCATCGCCTTTTGTCCTTTCTGTCTTATCCGTCCCATTCTTCCGGAAGGAACAATGATCAATGGCTCTACCGAAATCATTGCAGGCGTGCCGGGTAAGAACCTCGACCCGATTTTACTCGCACAATCTCAAACAACCGACTCAATCAATCTTATGGTAATTACATACAATATTGTTTCACATCTCACAACAGAAAAGCATTACGATCTTCTTTTCCTGCAGGGATCCCGCATATTCGATTCTGCTCGTATGAATGAAGAATTTCGATTTCACCTACAAGTCGAAAAAATAATCGCGACATTCAAATCACATTCCAGCGACGATGGCACAAGAATTCACTTCTATGATGTCTCCAGAGAATCAATAGAACAATTCCGATCAACATTTTACTACGAACCATGCCTCAATATTAAACTTGAATCACTAACCAGAAAACAACTCCAAAGACTTTTATCAAGTTCTAATAGCCATCATTGCATCATCGAACACAACGATTTTTCTCAAGCCATCCCAAAGATTCTTTTACAAGAAATTCATTCTTCAAGTGAATTGGAGAATTATATCCCAATATCTCTCAAAGGAAGATTATTACTGTACGATATTGACCGTAACAATCAATTCATCCATGAACGATTCGACTCAAACATCAACGTTTTACCGTTACAGTCATCATCAACACCCAAGCAAGCAGATACATTCATTGTCCGAAAAGATGAATCTGACGATTCTCGTCAACGTCAATCTTCAATGCTCAATGAAGCGAATCAAATTACCGATCTCATAAATCAAATACTGCATACTCCGGAACCACAGCAAGAACCAAAAGGAACCCTCAAATTAGAATTCCATGAAGAGGTAAAAGATGCCGATTCGATACAAACCCAAACATCCACAAAAACCCACACTAAGCCGAAAGATACACGAAACACCAAACGTCCACTAAGTCCAGCACGTCCACATCGTCCATCACTTAGAAAACCAGATAACACCATTTCCGAAGATAATGCTGAACAATATTCTAATATCATTTCTCTCTTCGAAGGCATCCTTCGTTCATGCCGCAAAGTTATCTTTGAACTATTAGGTGAAAAGAGTGACACCATTATCACTAATGCGGAAAATCAGGTTCGATCAAAACATCCTGATTTTAAACTTTCTGAATTGACCGAAGCCAATGCAATCATAGTTCTCGATATCCTCGAAATCGTAATCAGGAACATTCCCTTATTTAAACGATCACGAATCCGTAAAGTCGTAATGCAACTGATTGCCGATGCCTACAACAAACAATACGAACTACTCGAACGTGCAAAGGTTCTCGAAAGGTTTGAGCAGTTCTATTATGAATTGAAGAAGTAAGAAAAGCTGAAAGGATTTTTTTATTGTGAAATGGTTTCATCATGAATGTCTGGCTCGATACGACTCCAAACTCCAAATCCTTGGCGCCACACATGGGGCCGAAGGAATCGGTATCTACTGGGGACTTCTCGAAGAAATCGGTCGGCATTCTGATACATTTCATCTGAAAATTATTTTAAATCGAGAAGAAATTGATAAAAATATTTCTAAAATCCAAAATTCTTCGAAAAAAATATCTGAACCAGATTTACAATCGAGTAAGATTCCTGAACTTCCAATAAAAATTCTTGCCAGAAATCTTTTCTCTACACCCAAAAAGGTGCTGTCAGTTATAATAACATGCACAGAAATCAACCTCTTCGATCTTTATAAATGGTCGAATTTCAACGTTTTATATAGCCAATCCTTCGAACAACGTGCGGATGATTATACCCGAAGGATTCAGCGAGACAAGAACAAAAACCGTACACACTCCGAACCTCCACCTGACAATGTCCGGAGAGGCTCCGAACAGTCTCCGGACACCCTCCGAAGTGAATCCGCGAAAGTTCTCCTAGAAACAGAAGCAGAACAAGAACAAGATACAGAAACAGAATTAGATATTAGCATGCATGCAACGGAAATATCTAAATCAAAAAATAATTCCAGTGATTACGATCTCCTCAAAATCGAACCATACCTCGTCGAACTGGACGAAAATGGTTTCCAAGAATACAGCCGCACGTTCCATTCGAACATCGTAAAATGGAACGACGGCCACCGGCAGAAATTCGAGTGGATTCCCTCCGAGAGTGAACTCCGAAAACTTTTCCTTGGTGGATCGTACGAGCGCAAAGTTTCGATGTGCTACGATGCTTATAAAATCCTTCATGAGAAGGTTCATTATCCCGAACTTGTCTTACGCGCTTTACAACTCATGCTCAAAGCAAGCGGAAAAACCCGCATCGTTAATCCGCTCGGTTGGATGTGGTCATGCTTACACGGTAACGGCGAAGCCACAACCCCATGGGTTCAACTCCTAACCGCCGAAGAAGAATCAAACATCAGTTCATTGCTCCAAAAACGCATATCAACCAACCATCCGCCATAACTAGGACGCACGCCCTCCCCTTATCAAGGGGAGGGCGACGCACCGAGCGAAGTCGAGGTGCGGGGTGGGGTCGAAACTCAGACTACATTAATTCATAAATCCATTAATCCAAAGGGGGTTATTCTATGTTCCCATACACATTCGCACACGAAATCGCCGAGGCGTTCGTCAACGAAATCAAAGATACCTGTGAACAAATCGAAATCGTCGGTTCGCTCCGCAGAAAGAAAGAAATCGTGAACGATATTGACATCATCGCAATTCCAAAATTCCTAAAGGTCGACGACGATTCTCTCTGGGGAAACCCGATGCAACAAAACCTTCTCGATTTCCGGTTATCACAATATTGTATCGATAAGTTGCTTTATCTCCAATCGAACGGTTCTAAGATAAAACGCTTTTTCAAATCAACTGATGGCGAAGATGTCCCTATCGACGTTTACATCGCAAACAAGCAAACATGGTGGACTTTACTTCTCATCAGAACAGGAAGCAAAAACCACAACATCATGCTCGCTCGTAAAGCCATAGAACTACACATGCAACTCAAAGCAGATGGAAGCGGTTTGTTGACTCCTGGAGGATCTCTCATTCCGATTGAAAGCGAAGAAGAAATATTCCATCACTTGCATATTCCTTATCGTATTCCGGAGGAACGGGAATGATCGCTCCCACTCACATCACTTTTGCAGAGTTCATCTATCTCCTTCTGCTCACAACAACCGGCGTTGTACTCAGTGCCACCAATGCCATCATTATCGCTTTCGCATCTGTACTGCCGGATATTGACACTGCGGCAAGTACACTCGGCAAAATATTTCCTTTTATTTCCAAACCAATAGAACGCCGATTCGGTCATCGGACACTTACTCATTCCCTTATGATGATTATTATTCTTGCCATCGCGGGAATTCCTCTACTCATTTTGAATCAAGATGTGTACATTTGTTCGATTGTCGGTTACGCTACACATCCACTTCTCGATACGGCGACCATTAATGGAGTGAAATTATTTTATCCATTCTCACGAGTGAAATGCGTCTTTCCAATGGAGATGAACCATCCTCAATCGTATCGAATTCAAACCGGCAGCAAAACGGATTTAATGTTCACCGTCCTGTTCTTTATTGGATGCATTCCTACATTCATCATCGCATCACAAGGTTATGAACGCTTCATTCGAGCAGCCCAACAAAACATTGAAGCTGCCGTTCGTGATTACAACGAATTCTCCAAAGATCATCTTGTCTATGCCAATGTCCAGGCGTACGATATGTTCACAAAACGGCCGTTAACCGGGACTTTTGAAATCGTCGGTGCTCTTAATCCTCAAACCCTAATTTTCAAAGGACAGGATAACCATCTCCATACGATGGGTAAGAATTTTCATGCCGATTATGTCGCCGAAAAGGTTCTATGCCAGAAGGGTAATCCCTCTATTTCAACCATCCAAAACATCGATGTGAGCAATCAGGTGCTGTCTCAAATGCTCTCACAAATTGATAATTCAACAGAGACTTATTTCTTTGGCGATTTGCAAACAATCGATAAGGTATCATTGCCTGAGAATATAAGAATATTCACACCTGTAACCGGTGGAGGCAATTCTATCAAATTCAATTATGCTACGACAGAGGATATCCGCACTTTCAGCCTCGAACCCGTATTCATTACAAAAGGCATCCTCACCATTAAAACCATAATAAAGCGAGACACACTCGGTGGAGTAATTACCAATAATGCATCGTTTCCTAAATTGGAAAACACTACTCAACTCTCTATTACACTTGAGCCAAAGGAAACCATCACATTCCTGAAACAAAAATGTGATACTCTCAAAGACAAAGAAGTCATCGCTCGTAAGAACTCCGCTCAGTTCTTCACTGAACAGATTGATCTCAATGAAGATAAAATTCTATCTCTGCAACAACAAACAGACATCACCAAAAATGAACTTGAACACAAAATCGTCAACGCCGAAGAACTTGTTACGATTGATTCAACTACCCACAGCCAGAATTCACGATTGTTGTCGAACGGTTACATCTCATCAAATAATCTGGAAACTGCTAAACTTAAATGGCAAAAAGATAAACAACTCCTTGCACAATTATATTCATCAAAGTCTTCGTTATTATCCAAATCGAAATTGGAAGTTCAGCGATTACGCCTTGCAAATACTCAATTGCAAGCACGATCTAAAGCATTCGATCTTCAATCTGAAATTCGCTCAAATACAAACGGCATTTTGATAGATATACATCAGATTCTTCGTAATAACAAAACACTCATAACATTTATCGTAAAAAGATTAAACTAAAATATGCAATACGAATGTAAAAATTGCCATCGACTCTATGCTTCATTCCATCTTGCATGTCCGGACTGTGGACAATGGAACTCATTCAAGAGCAACACACAAGTCTTATCATCCACAGACGCTCGACCAGTATCATTGCCAAAAATTCGTTCCTCATCTGTAAACAGGACAAAGACAAGAGTTAAAGAATTAGATGATGTTTTAGGCGGAGGGTTCGTCCCGGGAAGCTCGATACTGATGGTCGGACAACCCGGCATCGGTAAATCGACGATCGTTATTCAAATACTCGCAAAATTGGATATCCCGTCATTATATGTTACAGGCGAAGAATCCGTCGACCAGCTTAAGCTCCGCGCAAATCGTTTACATATTCATTCGAAAGATATTTATCTGCTTTTTGAGACGAACGTCAACAAAATTGCCACTCACGCTGAAGACATAGAAATACAGGTATTGGTCATAGATTCCATCCAGACTGTTTATACCGATACATCCGATACACTCCCTGGCAGTTCCACACAAATTCGCAAATGCGCGTATATCTTGCGACGGCTGGCGCAAAAGAAGAATATCATTCTTCTTATCATTGGACAAGTCACCAAAGACCGGTCTGCCGCCGGCCCGAAACTTCTCGAACACGCAGTCGACGTTGTTTTGCATCTCGAGGTGCTGGATGAAAAATCTATCGACCGTGTCTTATTCGCGTCAAAGAACAGGTACGGTTCGACTCTCCCGAAATGTATTCTCTCTATGGAAAAAACCGGTCTTGAATTTCATAAGGCAAAATGATGGAACAATTACCACACATCGATCTTAGGCAGGATATAAGTTTCTTCGGAAGAACTGAAGAACTTTACCAGCTTGTAAGAAACCTTCAGCGTGGAAGGCATACCCCTCTTAAAGGTGACAAAGGCATCGGAAAAAGTCGCCTGATGCATGAAGCAAAATGGATACTTTCCGGCAGAAGCAAGCACATCGACTTTTCGACAAACATTATGACACAAATCCGTGGTCAACTCGGAGTTCGTATCAATCCCGACCAGTACAAAATTCTCTTCATCGATCACTCCAATCCTCTTGGCGATTGTCTCAAAGAAATTGCGGAGAAGTTATACTATAATAATGATCTTCCAATCGAGAAGGATACAGAACGCGATGATTGGTTGATGGTAAAGAAAAAACTTTCGGGTCTTGGCAGTATCCGACTTCAATCCACAATCTTCGAAGGAATCTCAAAATCTAATCCAACGTATTTGATTTTCTTTGATAATTTAGACCGCATATCTCCGAGCCAGCAAGCATTCATAGAAACACTATTAAATATTGCCGTCATCTGTACGGCAGTTTTTGAAATGAAAGAGGATTTATTCTTCAAACGCATTTGGGCATCGTTTGTCAAGTTAGAGCTTGAACCACTCCCGGATTCTATTTGCATGGAGATGATTAACTACTTCCTCGATAATTATTCGATAAGAATCATCGACCGGGAATTATATCGTAGGGAGATTCTAAAATCCGCAAACGGCAATCCTTTCTATATAAAGAATATGCTCTGGCACGGCTCATGCGAAAAGTACATTGGTACCGGCGAAATTAGAAAATTACGACAGGTAGACGAAGGCCATTTCTTCAACATGGGGCCGATTTATATTTTCGGTGTGGCCACATTTACACTATTCAAAATATTTTCCATCGGAACCGACAATCGCGAATTCTATATTTATTTCTCAACACTCGGTTTTATCGCGTATCTGATATTCCGTGTGTTCCGGACATTCTTTTTATTCAGGCCACAAAAATATCGGTGAGAAACACTTGCGTATTAATTATTTATTTTTTATAGTAGGATGAGAAAAGAAAAACACAATAGTTATTCAACTTCAAAAAAACTCAACAAAAAAGCCGCTCCACTTAAATCGCAATTGAGTTTTCAGATAGTCGAAACACCAGACTTGTCACAAGAAGACATATGTTTCATTGCAGATATTATCGCCCGAATGATTTATCGTAACATAGTAAATGAAAAATCTATGCCGACTTTTTTAGGAAATACTAAGGAGGCAAAGTAACATGGTTCCTGTGCAAGAAAATAGGAAACGTACCGCTGTTGGTTATCTACGCTGTTCAACAGATCTACAAGAAGAAAGTCCTGAACAGCAGAAGAAAGAGATAATCACGTTTGCATCAAAAACCGGTTATGAAGTAGTCGAGTGGTTCGAAGACTTTGGAAAATCAGGAACGACATTCGATAAACGTCCGCAATTCAAAATATTAAAGGAACGTGTAGATAAACATCCACACTTTGAAGCTGTTATTTGTTACGATGAATCCCGGTGGGGACGCGCAATAGATGCTGAGGAAAATACATTTTGGCGAGTGTATTTCAGAAAGCGTGGTGTTGATATTGTTCTTGTAAAAACTTCCGTTGATCCAAAAAACGATTTTGCACCGATGCTCAAGGCCTTTGAAGGAGTGCAAGCATCGCAATATAGTAAAAAGCTCTCCGAATTGACGATGAGAGGATCCATAAATAATGGGATATATTCAAGCGGAGGAACGGCACCCTTCGGTTACAACAGAGTTGCAGTAAATTTAAAAACAGGAACTGAAAGAATTCTTCAAGAAGGCGAATGGTGTGTGCGGAAACAAGAGAAAGTGAAATGGGTGCTAGGTTCAAAAGAAGAAATCGAGATAGTGAAAATTATATTCGAGCAAAGAGCAAGCGGTCATCCATATAGCCAGATTGTTAAAAAACTTAACATTCAAGGGATTCCTTGTCCGAAACGTGGGCGATGGAAAAATTTTGATAGAAAGTGGAGTATTGCGACAATTATAGCTATCATTGAAAATCCTGCATATTATGGAACTCGAATTTATAATAAAATGTCTTCCAGCAGAATTGTAGCTCAACTTAAAGGCCGAGAGACAAAACAAACTTGGAACTATCCTGTTTGGAAAAACAATCAGGATGAGTGGATAATCGTTGAAAACGCACATGAAGCACTCATAACAAAGGAACTATGGGATAAGGCAAATTCGGTATCCAAGAAATATCAAGGAAAAACGGAGAACGGTTACAAATATTCTTCCCCATATCTTCTCACCGGATTAATCCAATGTTCTCGTTGTGGATTTGCTTTTCAGGGATTGTCTTCCAAAGCCTCTGGGAAAATATACTCCAAGTATATCGACGGTGGTTGGCACAATAAGAGAGTGTGTTCATATTATGGTATTCCAAAAGAACAACTTGAAAATTTCGCAATCAAATCAGTGAAGGATACAATAGGCGATCCAAGCTTAATTAAACAAGTTGAAAAAAACCTATTGATACTCCTTAATACACATCCCGATCAAAAGAAGGATGAGTTGAAGAAGATCGAGCATGAACTCAACGAACTGAAGCCGAAGATCCGTAACGTTATCGAAGCGATCGAATGTGGGAAAAAAGGGTGTGCGATTGAAGCACTCATGAACCGGCTCGAGGAACTCCAAGTTAGAGAAAACGTACTTTTACATCGAAGTAGGGTTATCAAGGATGAAATTGAAAATACAAGCATCGATGTAACTAATTGTGCAGAAGCAGTTGCGAATTTTGCATTGAATTTCGAAAAGGAATTTGAAAAGGCTCCCATCGATGAGCGAAAGGTTTTGATCAAGAAGAGTATCTCAAAAATTGTAATAGACAGGGATGAAGATATTGCAAGATTTTACGTTCGTCGAATTCCAGCCGTAACACCCGAGACAAGCCAATTATTCCATATAGCTGAAACCAATACCGAGTTTGTTAGTACCGAATGTGCCCGGAAGGGGAGTTGAACCCCTAAGAGATTGCTCTCACTAGACCCTGAATCTAGCGTGTTTGCCAATTTCACCATCCGGGCAAGACTCTTTGAAATTTTCTCACTTTTTTCTATTGAAAAAATCAGGTTTTTTTGTCAACAGTTTTCTACAGTTTTGTCTACAGGATTGTTAACTTGAATCCGTGAATTATTATTTAAGATACGAGTTAGATTTGTGATTTTCAACCCCTCTCTAAAGTAAGATTAACCGCCGTCTTCTGATGGGAATTTGAGATTTCAAATTGCAGACTTTGGATCAATCGATAGAAAAGCAAATTTTTGAAAAGCTCTGGTTGGAGCAATTGAACACGTTATCGACTGATCAGCTGCCTATTGACCTTCGCTCGGCTTTTCAGTAATTTCCAAACACCAGACGAACACGATTGATTCAAGTCATTCAAAATTATGTATTCGTATGGTGATAAAGAAATTTCCACAGAAGAAATGTGGTTGTTTTGTTGAGACGAAAAGACTTATCAGCCACTGCTTAGGTGGTGTGAGGAACCTTTATATCGAATTGCATTCCAGACCCAACAGAGAAAAACAATGAGATCAACGACCGGTGCATTCTTCTTCATTTTGTTGTGCGCCCCTCTGCAAATTGTTCCCGCTCAAAGCTCGGATCCGCATGAAGCACAGCCCGAACGGCCTACTGTTGCTACACATGCGGGTACTGTTGCTCCAGGTTGGATCGAAGTTGAAGCTGGGGGTGAACTTGATTCATACAGTGACCACTCTCATAGTTCTGGCTTTCCTTTTACTATTAAGCTCGGACTCGGCTCTCACGTACAATTCAGCATTTTCGGGACTGCAGTTCAACCGTCTACCGCAGGAGCCATCGAATGTGGTGACTTGTCTTTTGGAGTGAAGTGGCGCTTGGTTGACGATATGCCCGTGATCGGTAGATTCGCACTTCTTCCCAGTATCAAGTTGCCTACTGGATCAACTGCCTCATCCGCGGGCACCGGGACAGTAGATGAAACCATACTTCTTATTTCCAGTAACGATCTTGGCCCTGTAGAACTTGATATTAATTTCGGATACACCAGACGGAATGGGAATGACACTGCAACACCTCAGAATGCGACACTGTGGACAATTTCTTTTGGCGGGCCAGCTGTCGGTGCACTCGGTTGGGCAGCGGAGCTGTACGGTCTGCCGGGAACATCAGGACCCGCAGGCAAGGCTCCTATAGTCGCTACACTCTTCGGTCCAACATTTACACTCGACCCATGGCTCGTGCTAGATACGGGTGTTATTGTGCCACTTGCCGGACCTCAAGTACATGTATTTTATTTCGGCGGTGTATGGAATATCGGTCGTATATGGTAAAACAAGTCGAACATAACGATGACGCCACATAACTATCTTAAAAAATGGCAGAGCCACAGCAAAACGGGTTTTGCTCAACAAGCAGGAACTGTACAATCGTAGCGAAGGGTTATGGATGATTTATTGATCATCGATGCAGCGGCTAATCGGACATCTGTTGTTATTTTAGAATCCTGTAGGTAACCTGACAATCCGATCAAATCTAAGTGCCTAGAGTGGCCGGCCTTTTTTGAAAAAGTTTTTACTATCAAAAATTAAACATTAGGCAGATTTGAAAATCAGAATTATAAATTTGTCCAGCTCTTTGAGATTCCGCTTAGTGGTGGGATTCTGAAATACGGAATTTAGAAATTCCGCCAAAGGCGTTCCTTCGGAAGATATTCTTATTTCGAATTTATTCTCTGTTCTTTTCTTCGAGAGTATTAAACTTAATATTTTCCCAAACCTCAATCAGTATGTAATCGTGCTTCCGTCCTTTCGACGATTCATGAACTGAGTCGAATGAAGATCACATACTTCAGGTTCATTCCCTTTTTTATAATATTCGATTGTTTTTTCAGGACAGTATTGCGTCGCCTTCTTCTTCGAGATCGTACAAATCGTATCCATCACAACAGTCTCAGGCATTAGAAAATATTCAACTTCCATGTTGATGTCGTGATCTTCGTACACATATTTCATAAAGCGCCCCCAAATCGGACCAACCGCTCTGGAACCCTGTCCATCCCAATTATTAAAATGGATTTGTTTGTTGTCCCAACCAACCCATCCTCCTGCAACAAGATTGGGTGTGAATCCGATGAACCACGCATCGGCATATTCCTGTGTCGTTCCGGTTTTTCCTGCAGCCGGATATATGAAATATTTGCGGACACCCTGGCCGGTTCCGTAATTGATTACATCTTGCATCATCGTGCACATAATGAATGCGGTTTCCTTGCTCAACACTTCCTTCATTTCAGGAACAAATTCTTCTATCACATTACCATCTTTATCTTCAATGCGTAGAATCGCATTCGGTTCCACCGACACGCCTTCATGCGCGAAGACACCGTACGCCGAAACAATTTCAAGCGGCGTCACCTCGCCTGTTCCCATCGCGAGCGAAGCGTATGGAGGTAAGTCGGACTGAATTCCCATCCGATGCGCATAATCCACGACAGTTTTTGCCGGAGCAATATCCTGTGTGATCAAACGAGTTGTGATAAGATTCATGGAATTTGTCAAACCTTCGCGCAGTGTCACCTTCCCGCCGAGAGAACCGTCGGAATTTTTAGGCGACCAAAGCGTTCCATCCAACATCGTTATCGTCACCGGCTGATTGAGTATCTCATAGCTTGGCGAATAATTATTATCAATGGCAACAGTATACACAAAAGGTTTGAACGTTGAACCGGGTTGACGATGAATTTGCGTGACGTGATTGAGTCCGTATTTTGAACTCTTGATTGGATTCCCTCCCACCATTGCAAGGATGTTGCCGTTTCTTGGATCGAGCGCAACAAAGCCGACTTCCATCGTTTGAATAGCACGTTTCACCGAATCAACAAACGCTTTGGAAGAATGTAATTTTTTTATCACTGCCTTTCTTTCATCAGCCGTCTCTGCCTGCATGTATTCATCGTCGGTTTTGATTGCTTTATCTAATTCCTTATTCAATACATCTTCATTCTCTTCCCATTTCCATTGTTTGTCGAATAACTCTTGGTAATCTTTCAAGTGTTCCGACACGGCACGATTTGCATATTTCTGCATTCGACTATCAAGCGTTGTATAAATGGTTAACCCGTCGCGATAGAGATCGTAACCCGAAAGTTTCGGATCTTTCGAGAGCTGCTGTCGTATCATCTCAATGAATTGCGGCGCTATGCCGTTGGTGGCATCGTCCGTCGAACGCAGCTTAAGATCTGCATTATGAGTGGAATCAAATCGGCCCTGGGAAATAAAATTATACTTCAACATTTGCTGCAGTACCGTCGTACGCCGAATGAATGCTTTCTGCGGATGGTTGAATGGATCGTAAAAAGCCGGGCCTTTTAAAAGTGCAACGAGCATCGCGCATTCTTCAAGGTTTAGGTCGGACGCTTCTTTCCCGAAGTAAATTTCCGATGCCGCGGCAACTCCAAATGCACTTCGTCCGAAATATGATATGTTAAGATATAGTTCGAGAATTTCTTTTTTCGTATACGTACGCTCAATCTGAACTGCCGTTACCGCTTCCCGAATTTTCCTGACAATTTTATCAAGCACGTTTTCATGGTGACTCTTCAATTCATATAGATTACGAGCGAGTTGCTGTGTGATCGTGCTCGCTCCTTCACGCATTCTAAAAGAAGAAATATTCTTTATCTGCGCCTGCAGGAAACGTACAGCATCAAAACCCCAATGATTATAAAAGTCCTTATCCTCTGTCGCGATCAAGGCATCGATCATCGTCTGGGGAACTTTATCGATCGAAACCCGTGTCCGGTTCTTTATGAAATATTGATCGATCACTTCGCCGTCGATGGAGATCAAATGAGTGGCAAGCTCAGGGTGTGGATTCTCCAGTTCCTCGAGTGAAGGTAAACCGGCTGCGACATAATATGTCAGCGCGATGATTAAAGAAACTCCGAGGACACTTGCGATTATGATTTTTCGCTTATGTTTTTGCCAGAATTTTTTCATGCTTACTTTCCTCCATTCCATGCACATAATTGGAGTGTTGTTCCGTCGAACACCGCATAGGTGAAATGTGTCATCCAATCGCCAAGGTTCACATAAACACCATCACCGATAGATCGACATTCAGGGAAATGCCTGTGTCCGAGAAGAACATAATCAAAACCATCTTTAATTTTTTCCTCGGCGAATTCCACCATCCCGTCCCGCTCACCGTAATCTTTTGAATCGGTGTAATAACGACTCGTTCTAGAAACTCTTCGAGCAATGCTGAAAGCCATCCTCGGATGCAATAATGAAAACAGCGCTGTCGAGAACCGGTTCCGTAGAATGGCGCGAAGTATTAAATAGCCGAAATCGTTTTTGGCAAGTCCGTCGCCGTGGCCGATATAAAATTTTTTTCCGTTCAAATTTAGTGTGAACGATTTTTTTTCTACCTGGACACCAAGTTCGTCTGGAAAAAAATTCCCAATCCAGAAATCATGATTGCCCGCAAGGTAACGTATCTCAACTCCGCCGAGTGCCAATTCTTGCAATTGCGTCAGTATTCTCAGCGACCCGCGCGGAATCACGTCGTGATATTCAAACCAGAAGTCGAATAAATCACCAGCAATAATAAGCCGCTCTGCATCGGCCGCGATGTGGCGCAAAAATGAAAGCAATTGAGATTCACGCTCGCGTTCACGCTGCGGTGAATGCTGCTTATCAATGCCTAAATGAACATCCGAAATAAAATATGTTCGTCCCATAATAAAATCAAGTTAATTGTTTTTCATTTGTCACATGTGGTTCATCCACGAATGAAAGCAAGACGAGGCCGGCAAAGAAAAATAAACCGACTGAAAGAACCGCAATGCGCTGACTCCCTGAAATATATGAAATAGCTCCGAAGACGAACGTTCCTATAACTGCCGAAGCTTTACCACATAAACCATCGTAGAATCCAAAAAATTCCGCCTCGTGATCTTTCGGCGTCAATCGCGCCATGAAACTCCGGCTGCTCGATTGCGTCCCGCCCAAACAAGCCCCCGCCGCCAATCCTACAATATAAAACATGGCCTTTGAAGTTGTGACGTATGAAACGGCAACAATGGCACACCAAATAATAAGAGAAATAATAATTGCTTTTTTGGGCCCAATATGATCGGTTGTTATGCCGAAAATAATCGAACCGATAATTGCCGTCGTTTGAACGATGGCGAAAAAAGCGAGAACTTCTTGCAGTGAAAAGTTCAACGAAGTGCGCGCAAAAATTGAAGAAAATGCTATCACCGAAAGAATGCCATCGTTATATAAAAAGAATGCAAATAAAAATCTGGCTATATTTTTATAATCTCGAAGATGGTGAATCGTCGTCCGAACCCTCCGGCTTCCTTCAAGAATGTAAGAAATTTTTCCCGGTGATGCTTTTTTCCGTTCAGGCAGGAAGATGAAGATTGGGAGAGAAAAGATGAAAAACATTCCGGCGGCAACCACAAAACTCAATTGCACTAACGGCAAATTCGCCGCACTGAATCCTCCACGATAAAGAGGCAGTGCGATGAGAAGCGATGTGAGCGATCCAAGATAACCGGTGGCAAAACCATATCCTGAAACCCGTCCGTATGTACGCTCATTCGTGATTTCCGGTAAAAATGCATCGTAAAAAACCAAACCGCCTTCGAAGCCGATATTTGCAATAATGAAAACCACCATTGCCAAAAGTATCATCCCTGCGTGCATGAAATAAAGTAATGACGTACAAATGATTGAAACGAAAGTAAAGCCCATGAGGAATTGTTTCTTTTGGCTCGTAAGATCGCTCGCAGCGCCTAACCCCGGTGAAATAATTGCTGTCAGCAGCATTGAAATGCTGACAGTCAGTCCCCACATAAAATCACCAAATTTACCTCCGCCGACAATTATTTCTTTGAAGTAAAGTGAAAAGCCGACAGTAATAATCATCACGGAAAAAGACGTATTGGCAAAATCGAACAACATCCAAACACCAATCCTGAAGCGCGAAAGTAATGATTGGTTCATTTCTTCCGCCCTCTTTTGGTGCGGGGGACATTTGGTTCGGGAAGTGTAAGGCCGATGAGGCCGCGTCCGGTTTTATTTAAAACTCCTTCGCGTTTCAGATCGTCAAGGACTGCATTAAGAACGCCGTTCACAAATTTTCCGCTATCATCGGTACTATACCATTTTGCAATTTCAATTGCTTCGTCGATGGTTACTTTTGGCGGGATGTCGGGAAAAAATAAAAATTCCACAATTCCCATGCGCATGATAATCCGGTCGATCAGTGCAATTCTTGAAAAATCCCAGTTGTCCACTTTGCTTCTTATCAGTTCGTCGACGGATGTCTGATGTTCGATGGTAACCGCAAGCAGTTCTTTTGCAAAATCAAAGGCTTCGGAATTAACTTCTAGTCCGCTGAGTATTGTTTTTATAAGATGGTCGAGCGGGTCGCGTGCGATTTCGTAAGCGTATAAAGCTTGAAGAACCTTTTCGCGTGTATGTCGGCGGTGTGATATCATGTAATTATTATCCTTCTCGTCAGCTAATAACTTTTTATCTGATGAGGCAAAATTGTTACACGCGGCGTATCATAAGCCGGATGCTTATCGATCGCAACGCCTGTGGAAAATACCTGTGAAATAATTTTTTCTGTCAACACGGCATCCGGCTTCCCAACCGCTTCGAGAAAACCATCTTTCAAAAGCACAATCCGCTGACTGAACAGCGAAGCAAGGTTTAAATCGTGGACAACAAAAACTACGGTCAGTGGTTTCTTGGTATTTATAGATTTCAAGATTGAGAAAATTCCTATCTGGTGCGCGATGTCGAGATGTGCATTCGGTTCGTCAAGAAGAAGAATATCGGCTTCCTGAACCAGTGCACGCGCAAGATAGGCACGCTGGCGCTCTCCATCGGAGAGATCTCCAATCGCGTGATCGGCTAAATGATCGATATGCATCAACTTCATCATCTCGGATGCTACAGCAAAATCTTCTTCGCGTTCGAATCCAAATGTATTTAAGTATGGCGTCCTCCCCATTAAAACAATTTCGTGGACACTGAATTGAAATTCCGAATGATGTTCCTGAGGCACATAGGCAAGACGCCTTGCAATTTGCCGTGATGGAATTTTCGATAACGGGAGCCCATCGAGTTCAATCGAACCCGATGACGGCTTAAGTAAATTTACGAGAAGACGCAACAAAGTAGTCTTCCCGGAACCATTGGGTCCGGCCAGCCCGATAAATTCACCCGGCTGGATATCAAAAGAAATATGTTGAAGAACAGGCCGATCGGAGTACCGAAACGACACATCGTTGAAGCTTAAGATCACCATCTCTCCCGAAGGACTTCAAAATTTATATAAATTAATGAATATTTGAATGGAAGGCAATTAAAGTAATATTAGTCATTTCGAATATCGCTCGCCTCGCTTCCGCCTTCGCTATACTTCAGCGGGCAAGCCGCCTGAGAGTTATCATCAACACGAGGCGGAGCGGGGATTTTTGAATTCGGAATTGAAGGACTTTATTGATCGATTAATTCAACATACTCAATCTACAATCGACAAAAATTGTTGACAATCAACATTGAAAATACTATATTTTTTCGGTGATGCGTCTCGATGAATGTAAACTAATTCGGGAAAATCGATGAAAACCAACGTCGCTGTCCCTCGTCATGTTGTTTCCCTCTTCTTCATTTTATTCTTTTCCATCTGGTCTTTAAGCGGAAATAGTTGGGCACAAGGTATCGGGAAAATACTTTCCGTTAAATCGACTCAAGCGGTGGAAGGAAACGATTTCTTGGTGACCGTTGAGGTAGCCATGAATTCGAATATCAGCCAGATGACTTTGTTCTACCGGCAATTCGGGCAAAGTGAGTTTCGCCAAATTGAGATGACGCTTAATGGTACGACGGCATCCGGAACTATTCCGGGTTCGTTCATCACTCCTCCATTTACAGAATTTTACATTGAAATGCAATTGCGAAACAACACAAAGGAAACTTACCCTCTTCAAAATCCGGGAACAAGTCCTGCACAAATTTCTGTCCGCGGAATATCGGAAAAGGATAAAGAGGTGATTGTATTGAGTCCGGAAAAAAACGATCGACTGTCGAAAGAAGATCTTTTTATTTCTATATCGTTGATCTACGCCAGTCCGGAAGTCGATAAAAGTGCAACGAAGATTTATCTCGATCAAGTTGATGTTTCAAAACAAGCTGTCTTCAGCGGCGACTTGATTTCGTATTTTCCTGAAAATTTTCCAGGTACGCTGCGTGATGGACCTCATTCGTTAAAGATTGAACTCTATACCACTAAAGGAGAACTTTATCACACAGTCTATCAATCCTTCGTAACAGTATCGGCAGAGTTCTTAGAATCAAAGCAAAATAAATTTGCTTACGGAGCTCAGGCTGAATTGGAAAGCCGAAACGAAACGATCGATGATGTAAGCACATGGTATAACAGGGCAACGGTGCGGTTAAATGGCGGTTGGACGGATACTCGTTTTCAATCATATCTCCATCTCACATCCGAAGAGAAAGATTATCGTCAACCTCAAGATCGTTATTACATCGGCGG
Organism: Ignavibacteriota bacterium; assembly: GCA_963835935.1. Taxonomy (GTDB): domain Bacteria; phylum Bacteroidota; class Ignavibacteria; order UBA10030; family CAVZMI01; genus CAWIHK01. Next base: position 335,380 of record CAWIHK010000001.1, on the reverse strand, counting down.
TGAAACAAGCTGGCTTAAACTCGGATTAGGAGACGCCTATCCCACTTTCCCGAATATAATTTTAAACGGACAGCGTGTCAGAGGAATCACCGGAAGCTTGCTGCTCAATTATTTTAACGTTGATGTTACCTACGGGCAGATACTTCGTAATGTGGAAGGAACATTTATTGCAAAGGTACCGGCCGATTCGGTTTCGATCAGCCAACTTGAAAACAATATGAAACGGCTTTCAGGAGCCGATTCAGGTTATTACGACCAATACGGTCCCGGTACATTCAAGCGAAATCTTTTTGCCATTCGGCCAAGCTTCGGGAGCGGCGAAACATTCCAGCTCGGATTCACATACATGCATTCGATTGATGATATGGGTTCTATAAATTACGGACCGCAGCCGGAAGAAAATGTAGTTGCCGGATCCGATCTCACTATCAAAGCTGATCATCAAAGAATTCAATTGAATGCCCAAGCGGCAATGAGTGTGGTAAACACTGACATCACAAGCGGCAACATCACCGACGCACGTATCGATTCACTGTTTGGCGATGGAAAACCATTCGGCGGAGATACCAGTACCATAAAAAAACTGCGCGATTTTGCGAAACCGTTCATCACCGTGAATGAAAATATTTCACCACTCGATCCGACAAAGAAAGGATCTCTGGCGTACGAAACCGCATTATCGTTAAATTATTTCGGCAATTATTTAAAGGGAACGTATCTTTCACGCGGCGGGGAATATCAATCATTCGGCCAACCAAATCTCCCGTATGATGAACGTGGGTTCAATCTGCTCGACCGTCTGCGCCTGCTCGATAATTCGCTCTTCCTGACAGGCAGTTTCGAAAAATTGAAAGATAACCTTCAAGGTGGGGAGGTTGCAACGACGACATCCTTGAATTACAATATTTCTCTCGCGTATTATCCAAGATTCAATTTCCCGAATGTCACATTAGGTTTCGGCGGGTATTCCAAAAATAACAACATCGAAGCGACCGACACTCTTGAGTTCAGGCGTGAACATATGATGGATGATAAAATCCATCGAATCTTCGGGCAGATCGGATATGATTTCATCGCCGTTGTAAAACATAACGCGACGTTTAGTTTTAATATTTCAACTATGACCGATAACCGGGCTTCGAGAGATACAATTAATTTTCATGGAATTGAATTGGACTCGAAGAATAATATGTTCGCATTTGTGCTTACAAGTTTTTATTCAATACCTTTGCAGACAACAGTTAGTTTGACAATAAATACAAATTCAAATCCTTCTCAGGTTCTGGATTTTACTCTCCCGGAAATTCAAGCCAATAAATTTGATTATACGACACTTCTCGTGAGTGGCACGTATCGATTATTGGAAGAGAGATTAAGAGTTGCCGCATCGATCAGCCCGACTTTCGGCGATCTCAAACGAACATTGTACGAAGGGTCGGCACAGTACATGATAACGAATCAACAGAGCCTGGCATTCCAATTGTACTTGATAAATAATCCCGGCAACACAGGTTCGAAAAACGACGTGATTGCGAGTCTGATATACAAACTCGAACTCTAGAAAGTTTCGATTTAATGGGGGAATCGCACTAACTCTGTATGAAAAGAATTGCGCTTGCAGCTATAGCTGCGATGATGGTTGTGCTCGTCTCCCATCCGGCATTATTCGAACTACCCTTCCTGAATGAACTCGAATTGATGTCGATCGATTACCGGTTCCAAACCCGCGGCGTCGTGCGTGATCTGGCATCCAATCCCGATGTTATCATTCTTGAAATTTCCGACGACGCAATCAAAGCACTTCCGAAAAAATTTCCATGGCCATACAATTATTACGCTCATTTAATTACTAACCTGGAGAGAGCAGGCGCGAAGATAATTGCTTTCGATATCATCTGGGATACTCCGGCCGGGCCTGAACAAAAGCTCGATTATGATTCTCTTTGGAATGTAATCCATCGGTATCGAAATATCGTCCTCAGTGGAAGAGTAGATATTAACATCGGAATGGGTAAATATTCCGTCAAAAAATATTCCGATAATTATAATAATATTTTTTATGGTGCCGACAGCCTCATTGGTATTGTGAATATCCGAAACGACCGTGACGGTATTTTTAGACGATATCAACCATTCACATACATTAACGGAAAGCAAGTTCCAACTTTCTCGATAGCAGTGTTAAAAGCGTATTACGGCATTCCTGCCGACTCGGAACTTACGTTCGATTCACATGCATTTCACTTTCAAAATCATTCCATACCGAATTCCGACGGAACTTCAACGATCCTAAATTATTACGGCCCGACGCGCACATTCAAATATTTGCAGTTTTCCGATGTCATGGACGATCACGAATTCAAAACAAGAGATGAATTAACGCTAGGAACCGACATCAACACTTTCGACGATTCGGACTTTGGTTACCTCAAAACTAATATTTTTAAAAATAAAATTATTCTCGTCGGCTCATCGCTTCCGGAATTCAAAGATCTTCTCCCCGTTCCGTTGAACAACAGCTCGCGTGCAGGCGACAACCTGACAAATGGCGTTGAGGTTCATGCTACGATGGTCCAAAATGTATTGGATGGATTTTATATTCAGTATCCGCCGCCGTGGATCGAAATCAGCATTACCTTTCTTCTTGGCTTCCTCATTATTTTCGGAGTCTTGAAAATCGCAAAATGGAAAACGCAGCATCCCTTCCTCATCGAACTCGCTGCAATTATTTTTCTAATCGCCTTTATCACCGGATTGTTTTTCGGAACGCTCTGGCTATTCATCGCTCACTCGATCCTTGCGCAATTTGTTGGTCCATGTTTCACCATAGTGTCGTGTTATCTTGGCGCCAGCGCGTACCGTTACTATGACGAACGAAAACAAAAACTGAAAATAAAAGAGATGTGGGGCCATTATCTTAGCCCTGTCGTAGTTAACGAAATCATTGCCGATCCGAAAAAACTTCGTCTTGGCGGCGAGCAACGCGAGTTGACCGTTCTTTTCAGTGATATTGAAGAGTTCACTACTTTTTCCGAGAAAATAACTCCGGAAGAGCTTGTTACGGTATTGAATGAATATTTGAATGCAATGATGTTCATCATCATGCAAAATAACGGCACGTTCGACAAGTCGGTCGGCGATGCTATTATGGCATTTTGGGGCGCTCCGATTCCACAGAAAGAACACGCAATTAACGCATGCCTCACAGCGTTGGAAATGCAGCTTGCCCTGATTTCAATGCGGGAAAAATGGATTGCGGAAGGAAAGTCGCCGATAAAAATGCGTGTCGGTATCAATACAGGTCTAATGGTTGTTGGAAACATGGGCGGAGCAGAGCGATTCAATTATACCGTCATGGGCGATTCTGTTAATCTTGGGTCACGCCTGGAAGGTGCAAATAAACAATACGGGACATCGATAATGATCAGTGAATCGACATATCTCCAAGCCCGGGAATATATTAGAGTCCGAGAATTGGATCTTCTTGTTGTGAAAGGAAAAACCGAACCCATCCGCGTGTATGAATTAATCGGCAAGGCTTCGGATCCACTGCCTGAGAAAAAAGAAGAGCTTCTTCAATTATACCACGAAGGATTGGCACTCTATCGCCAGCGAAAATTTAAAGAATCGGAAGATTTATTTACTCAGTCAAAAAATCTCGATCCCACCGATTTCCCGTCTCAACTTTATCGAGACCGCTCTCGACTTTATGTAATGAATCCGCCGCCCGAAGATTGGAACGGCGTGTTTGTGATGAGAACGAAATAATGCTTCTTCCATTGAAGTTTTCTACAAAAATAACACTCCACCGCTTATCGACATTTGTGACTACACAGAATAATCGATGAAAGCCCGTTCGGAGCGGACCTTTCCGATAAAATCACTAACCTTGATGTGTTCGGGATGTTGCTGGTACTTTTCAAGAGAATCTAGATCGTCGAATGTTGAACTCAATATTAAATCGTATCCGGAACCTAAAGGGTCAACACTAATGCCGACTTCGAGCGATTGAATCTCGGCGATTTTTTGCGGAAGGCTTTCCAATAATTTCTTCACTTCAAGAAGATTTTCTTTTTTTGTTTTACCCTCAGCTTCTTCTTTTATTTTCCACATAACGATATGTTTAATCATATTTAATTCCTAACGTAGCAGAGCCGCTACAAATATTCCTTAATTTCCTCCAAGGGGAGTCCCTTTGGGACAAATTCCAAATATCAAACTCCTTCGAAGGAATTCTTAGGACAAACAAGTTCCAAAAGACAAAATCTAAATCACAAACAGAAAACTCTGCACAAACGTTTTGTCCTTTGAATTTTGGAATTTGTTTGAAACTTGTCATTTGGAACTTGGGCTTATAATTAGAAATAAAACATTTTTTTATTGTACTAATCTTAAGAGCCTATAAAATTGTTTCGAGTATCTCCGCCGCGCTCTTTACATATTGTGGGCAGCGCGTAGTCATAAGATTTTGCTCTATCGCTTTCTGGCGTTGCTCCGGTATCTTCAGCAATAATCCGAGCAGATCAGCGCATCTAACTGCACCGTGCAACTCGCGAAAGCGATCCATAAATTTTCGAGACAAATCATAAACTTGTTCTTTATATTCACCGGGAGTTAGCTGTTTGCTCTTTTGTGATAACGCTATTCCAATCGCCATGAGTGCTCCGGTAACAGCTCCGCAAACTTCACCTTCACGTGCCATGCCTCCGCCAAATGTGCTTGCAATTAATTTGGCTTGGTCAATAGTAAGTTTTGGTCCAACGCCATAAGCCATGAATATAGATTGTGCGCAGTTATAATCCTGCGAAAAATACTTTACAGCTTGTTCTACACGCGATTCCATTTCTATTCTCCACAATTAAACTATCTTTGATTTATAATTTCAAGATATAAAGTTAAAAGAAAAATCAAAATCGAGAAACATTCTTTAATAATTATTAATTTATCAACTAATGCAATCTTCCTTAAATAATCATCAATATGATTTCTGATGCAAAATATTTTTTAAGATATCCTTGTGTTAAGAATATTTTATTGCAAAATTATGCATCATGAACGCGATTATAAAACCGGCCCGCTTGAGAAAAGGCGATTTAATTGGAGTAGTTGCTCCGGCAAGTGCACCTGTCTCATTGGATAGAATCGAAAAAGGTGTCCGATTTCTTGAACGAAGCGGCTTTCGAGTCAAACTTGGGAAGTTCGTAGATAAATCAGACGGCTATCTTGCGGGTTCAGATGAAGAGCGAGCGTTAGATTTTAATCAAATGTTTGAAGACAGAGAAATCAAAACAATATTTTCCCTCCGCGGTGGTTATGGTTCGCTTCGAATTCTTGATAGAATTAATTATAGTCTTATCAGAAATAATCCAAAAATTTTTACAGGATACAGCGATCTCACAGCTTTACAATGTGCGTTATTTAAAAAATCAGGCCTTATAAGTTTTGCGGGGCCGATGGTCGCCGTTGAAATGGCAGACGGGCTTGACCCATTTACCAAAAATTGTTTCTGGAAAATTTTAACTTCTTCTGAAGAAAAAACTATTTTGTTCAACCCACCAGATCAACCCATCAAAGTATTGAAAGAAGGAATATGTGAAGGAATATTAGTTGGGGGAAATTTGTCGATTCTGCTTTCACTTGTCGGAACTGATTATTTGCCCGATTTACGACATTGCATTTTATATTTAGAAGAAATCGGAGAAGAGCCATATCGAATCGATAGAATGTTCGTTCAACTTAAAATGTCGGGGATTTTAGATTCCGTAGCAGGACTTATTTTAGGCTCATTTTTAGACTGTGATCCAAAAAATGACGTACCAAGCCTTACACTCGATCGAATTTTCGCGGATTATACGAGTAATCTTAATATTCCTGTTATAACTAATTTTGCGCACGGACATATAAGAAAAAAATTGACCCCCCCATTTGGAATAAAATGTCGAATGAACACTTCCGTGAACGGAATTGAATTACTTGAAAACCCAGTAGCTTAACTCCATCATCCTCAAACTTACATCAAGAAACCGTTAAAAGCACCTCATTTTCCAACGTTTTATATTGACAACCTAATTTTTTTTCGTTACCTTTTAGCAATTTGAAGAATTAAAAAACGGGGTTTGACAATACGCTTGAGATAGCAGTTTTTGCCTCTGGGCGCGGATCGAATTTTAAAGCGGTTCTCGAAAAGATTCGGACTGGATATATCACTAATGCTCACATCGCAGTGGTAATGAGTAACAATTCAACAGCAGGTGCGTTGGATCTCGCGCGTGAAAATTCTATTCCAACTCTCCACTTCAGCAAAACTCATTTCAAATCTGATGAAGAATATTCAGATAGTCTTCTGTCAACACTCCAGGAATATAACGTAAATTTTATACTTCTTGCCGGGTACATGAAAATGCTTCCGAAAGAAGTAGTTCAACAATATCGTCATCGTATTCTAAACATTCATCCGGCGCTCCTTCCTTCATTCGGAGGGAAAGGAATGTTCGGGCATCACGTCCATGAAGCAGTGCTCGCTTATGGCGCAAAAGTTTCCGGCGCGACTGTTCACCTCGTCGATGAAGAGTACGATCATGGCCCAATCGTGTTGCAGCGATGCGTTGCCGTTGATAACGATGAAACACCGGAATCACTCGCCGAAAAAATATTACTCATTGAACATGAAGTTTTCCCGGAAGCAGTTAAATTGTTTTCAGAAAATAAAATTCAAATGCAGAATCGAAAAGTCATCATTCACCATTGAGGAACAGAATTGATAAAAATTAATCGTGCTCTCGTCAGCGTGTCAAATAAAGAAGGATTGGTTGATTTCGTAAAGGCACTGCACTCCGAGTTCGGAGTGGAAATCATATCCACCGGGGGAACAGCTTCTGTATTGCGTGAACATGGGATCAGCGTGACCAATGTTTCCGACGTCACCGGATTTCCCGAGATCATGGACGGCCGGGTGAAAACACTTCATCCAAAAATCCATGGTGGACTTTTAGGTGTGACGGATAATCCGCAACACATAGAAGCAATGCACAAACACGGTATTGTGCCGATAGATATGGTTGTGGTAAATCTATATCCGTTTGAAGAAACAATCAATCGGAATCACCCTACGATCGATGAAGCGATCGAACAAATCGATATCGGTGGACCGGCAATGCTCCGCTCTGCGTCGAAGAATTATAAATACAAAACTGTCGTCGTCAATCCTAAATGCTATCCGAATATTCTTTCCGAGTTGCGTGAAAACAACGGGATGATATTGGAAAAGACCCGGTTCTCACTCGCTCGTGAAGTCTTCCATCACACTGCTCACTACGACTCCGTCATCGCCGATTATTTCGACGCTACAGCAGAAGAAACAAAAACGAAATTACCATCTCGTTTTTGCATTTCATTACAAAAGACACAGGATTTACGCTACGGTGAAAACCCGCATCAACAAGCGGCATTGTACGGCAGCTTCGACCGCTATTTCCAAAAATTACACGGGAAGGAACTGTCATTCAACAATATAGTCGATATAAATTCGGCTACACGACTTGTAGCCGAATTCGATTCACCGACTACCGTCATCATCAAACACACAAACCCGTGTGGAGTTGGTTCGAATACACATTTGCTCGAAGCATATCGAAAAGCATTTTCAACGGATTCGGTCTCGGCATACGGAGGAATTGTCGCCGTTAACCGCCCGCTTGATATCGATACCGCGAGAGCAATTAACGAAGTTTTCACCGAAGTAATCATCGCGCCAGATTTTCTTCCGGAAGTCCTGGAATTTCTCATGAAGAAAAAAGACCGCCGGTTAATTAAATTAAATGTTGACGTTCGTTCTATTGATGATTTCGATATCAGAAGTATCGCAGGCGGGTTCCTTGTTCAAACTCCTGACCAGCACCGGTTATCAAGAAACGATCTTAACGTGGTTACAAAAAGAAAACCGACTGAAGCTGAAATAGAAGCATTGATGTTCGCTTGGAAAGTGGCAACACATGTGAAATCGAATGCGATTGTATATGCAAGTAAGGATCAGACGCTCGGAGTCGGAGCCGGACAGATGTCGCGTGTCGATTCATCACGGATCGCAGCTCAAAAAGCACGAGAGGCTAATCTGGATCTGACTGGATGCGCTGTTGCTTCGGATGCATTTTTCCCATTTGCAGATGGATTGTTAGAAGCGGTAAAAGCAGGAGCCACTGCGGTAGTCGAGCCGGGTGGTTCTGTCAGGGACGAAGAAGTTATTAAGGCCGCCGATGAACACAACATCGCAATGGCATTTACAGGAATTCGACACTTCAAACACTAAATAAAAGCTTTTAAGGAAGGATACATTGTTAGAATCCATGGGACTTTTTTCTTTATTTTCTGCCGATCTTGCGATCGACCTTGGGACTGCAAACACGCTTATTTGGGTTAAAGGAAAAGGCATCGTATTAAACGAGCCTTCCATCGTCGCATTCGATCGTAATACAAAGCGCATCGTTGCTATTGGGAATGAAGCGCGTGAAATGCTCGGACGCACACACCGCGACATCCGCACAATTCGTCCCATGAAAGACGGCGTGATTGCCGACTTCGAAATCGCGGAGGGAATGCTTCGCGAGTTCATCAAAAAAATTCATGCAAACTGGTTGCCAAGCCGCCGTATTGTCATCTGTGTCCCAAGCGGCGTAACGGAAGTTGAAAAACGTGCAGTGCGCGACAGCGCCGAACATGCGGGCGCAAAGGAAGTTCATCTCGTTGCCGAACCAATGGCGGCAGCAATCGGCATCGGGCTCGATGTCGACGCACCTGCAGGAAGTATGGTTGTCGATATCGGCGGAGGAACTACTGAAATTGCGGTCATCGCCCTTTCCGGAATTGTGAATGAAGAATCTATTCGCGTTGCCGGCGACGAAATGAACAATTCCATTATTCAATACTTCAAAAAAAATCACAACATTCTCATTGGCGAACGGACATCTGAAGCAATCAAATGCGAAGTCGGTTCTGCAATGCCCTTGAAAGAAGAAATCACAATCCATGTGAAGGGACGCGATCTGGTGAATGGAATACCTAAAACGACAGTTGCAAGTTCGGTTGAAATTCGTGAAGCCCTCGCCGAGCCGATTGCCGCAATTGTCAATGCAGTGAAACTGACACTAGAACGAACTCCGCCGGAACTTTCAGCGGATATTCTTGATCGCGGTATTATGCTCAGCGGCGGCGGCGGACTTCTTAAAGGATTGGATGAACGATTACGACTCGAAACAAGTTTACCGGTACATGTTGCAGAGGACCCTCTCACGGCAGTTGTCCGCGGAACCGGTAAAATTATGGAAGACATCCAGAAATACAGCAAAGTATTGATCAAGAGCCGACGATACTGATTATCGGAGAATTATGCAACGGCTCATTCTTATAGTTCAGCTTTTTAAGGAATATATTATTTTTGCCGTGCTTGTGCTCTGCTCAATTATTTTTTTGACTTTTGAAGATAATAGGCAGATACAATACATTCGCTCGCTGGCGGTGGCAATTGTAGGCATAGGTGAAAATACTATCTCATCTATCCCAAATTTTTTTGAACTTCATTCGGAAAATCAACGACTGCGCCGGCGGGCGCTAGAACTTTACAGTGAGGTAGCTCAACTGCGTGAAGCACAACTGCAAAATATCCGCTTGCAAAAATTATTACAATTTAAGGATACTTGTCAGTTTAAATTACAATCTGCCGAAGTAGTGTGTAAAAGTCTTCACCTTCTTCACAATACCTTGATTATCAATGTCGGCTTAGCGGATAGTGTTCGTCCACCCATGCCGGTTATTTCCGATGCCGGATTGGTTGGAAGAATATCGATGGCCAGCCAACATTATTCTGTGGTTCAGTTGATGTTGAATCAAGATTTTCGTGCAAGCGCAAAAACCCAGCGCAGCAGAGCCGACGGCATATTAGCGTGGCAAGGCGGTAATAATACTTTGTTGAAAAACGTCTCTAAGTCGCAGGATGTAGCAGAAGGAGATCTTGTGATTACATCGCAATACAGCAATACATTTCCTAAAAATATCGAGATTGGAACAGTGGTTCACGTATCGGATGAGAGCGGCACTTTATTCAAACGTGTTGAAGTTAAACCGTCGGTCGATTTTGCACGAGTCGAGGAAGTCTTTGTAATTCGGTCCGTCCCCGACAGCGCTCGCGCAGCCATTATCTCCCGCCTTCCAAAGGAATAATCGATGAAACTTCAAAAGTACCTTCCGTATGTTGGCGGAGTGTTGGTAGTTGGGATTATCCAGGTTATTACGGTGAGGTTAATCAATATCGAAGGAATTACACCGGATCTAATTCTAATCTATCTTTTATATCTGACTTTCTCAGAGGGACAAATAGCAGGGACAGTATTCGGCTTTTTTACTGGCCTGGTTTTTGATTTTGCAGTTGGTGGATTTCTAGGATTGACCGCATTGACAAAAACTGTGTCTTGTTTTTTAGCCGGATATCTTTACAACGAAAATAAAACCCTGATAATACTAGGAGGTTTCCAGTTTGTAACAATTACATTCTTCATTTCACTCATACATAATGCTTTATATTTTGCTATATTTACAGCGGGTACGGAACTCCATTTTATTCGAACATTATTGATTTATGGATTAGGGACATCACTTTATACTGCCGTCCTTGCACTTGTTCCGATGTTTATTTTTTCCCGAAGAATCAGTGTTGAATAACGATTATGACAGATACCTTTGGTTCATATTCACGGCGAAATACTTTCTACATCGCGGTCATTATAATCGTGTTTTTATTTTGGGGAAGACTTTACCAATTGCAATTACTGGAATCTTCCACCTACGACCGCAAGTCTGAAGAGAACAGCATTCAACTAATTACTAAAGAACCAATCCGCGGTTTCATTTTTGACCGCAATGGCAAATTAGCCGTCGATAGCCGCCCTTCATATACCTTGACTATAACCCCGCATGAGTATAACGACAAGAATACGGATTTTCTCGCATCGATTTTACACGTAAGCCCAGAGTACATCCGCGAACGCATACGACGTGGAAAACAATATTCGATTTTCCAACCCGTAAAAATTCTTCGTGATCTTGATTTCGGAATGATTTCGGCATTTGAGGAAAATCGCGAACACCTTCCAGGCATAGATTATATCGTTGAATCGAAAAGGGCGTATGTTCTGCCAGCGCATGCTTCACACTTACTGGGTTACTCAAAAGAAATTTCAGACAAACAACTCAACGAAACCGGCGGCTATTATCGTCAGGGGGATCTTATCGGAGCAACCGGATTAGAATCGGCTTACGAAACATTTCTGCGTGGTGAAAAAGGCATTGAATATATGCTTCGTAATGCTAAAGGCCAGCTTATCGGTAATTATGAAGATGGTAAACATGACGTCCCATCCAAAGATGGTTTCGATTTACATCTTACGATTGATTTCGATCTGCAGGCAGTCGCTGAATCTTTGATGACAGGCCATCGAGGCAGTGTAGTGGCAATCGATCCAAATAATGGTGAAGTACTCGCCATGATCAGTAAACCGGATTACGATCCTGCTGTGTTTTCGGGATTGACTCCTGAAGAAGTCTGGCGATCTCTCGACGAAGACCAGGATGTACCATTGTACAATCGAGCTACATTAACACGCTACCCACCAGGATCAACTTTTAAAATGGTGCTTGCAACCGCAGCATTAAACGAAGGAGTTATCACGACCGATTGGACGGTCAATTGTCCCGGCTCATTTCGCTTCGGGAATAAAGTATTCAAATGTCACGGCCATCACGGAAAAGTAAATGTGACCAAAGCGATCCAGGTCTCGTGCAACGTTTTTTTCTACAACCTAATGTTGAAAACAGGCCTTGATCGCTGGGCAAAGTATGCATTGATGTATGGTTTTGGCAAACCAACGGGTCTCGACATTCCGGAAGAGAATTCGGGAATAGTTCCTTCAACACAATATTACGACAAAGTTTACGGTAAGGGAAAATGGACACAAGGTTACTTAGTAAGTTTAGGAATCGGTCAGGGGGAAGTCGGTGTGACACCCATGCAAATGGCTTGTTACGCCAGCGAGATTGCAACGAAAGGTCATTTCTATCAGCCCCATGCTGTCAGAGCGGTGAAAATAAAACGGACCGGCAGCATCGATACCGTACAATACACTCAACGAATGATGGACATTAAAGATGAAACCTGGGATGTAATCCGGGAAGGAATGCGCCTTGCTGTGCTTCCGGGCGGCACAGGTATGTCAGCATTAATTCCAGGAATCGAGATTGCAGGAAAAACCGGAACTGCAGAAAATCCACATGGAGAAGATCATGCTTGGTTTGTCGGATTTGCTCCGTTCGATAATCCAAAAATCGCTGTAGCCGTAATTGTCGAAAATGCCGGCTTCGGTGGAACTGCGGCAGCGCCTATAGCAGGGCGTGTGATGGAAAAGTACTTATTGGGAGAAATTGTCCGAGACAAACCCGCGATTAAATCACTATCGCCTGCTCGTGTACAAAATTTGCTAGACCAAAAACCAACAGGGAATGCTTCACAATGATATCGTTCTTAAAAAATTATTTCGATTATAAACTCTTTTGTACCATATTGTGTTTATCCATCATCGGATTGATTTCCCTTTATAGTGCTACGTACGATGCTGGAGCATCGAGATATTTTCATCTACAAATCGTATGGACTATCATCGGAATGATTGTGATGATAACAGTCGCGTTTTTGCCGAATAGGATGCTCGAGCGTATGTCATTGCCGGCTTATGCATTCACAATTGTTCTGCTTCTGATAATTTTAATCCTTGGAAAAATAGTTGCAGGTTCAAGAAGCTGGTTTGGCGTAGGCGGCATCGGCGGGCAACCTTCCGAGTTTGCGAAGGTCGCTTCAATCCTCGCCCTCGCATATTATTTATCAAGAACCAACACCGATGTGGAAAGTGTGCGAGGATTGGCCTCGCTGGCAGGTATTCTTCTTTTGCCTGCTCTCCTCGTACTTGCACAGCCGGATACGGGTACGGCGCTAGTATTTGCATGTATCGCTCTCCCAATTTTGTATTGGAGCGGCGCTGGAATATTCACAGTCTTCGCAATGATCGCTCCAATCCTTGCAGCTATTGCGGCTATGATCGGGACAACTTATTTTCTTATTACTCTTGCAATTATAGGAATCGGATTGTTCCTTATGAAAAAGGATCAGTTTGTGTCTTCTGTGATATTCTGTGTAGCTATTCTAATCGGAGTTTCAGTTCAATACATTTTTCAAAAAATACCTATGCATCAGCAAAAACGAATCATGACATTTCTAGCTCCCGATTATGATCCGCTTGGCGCCGGTTATAACATTCTACAGGCAAAAGTTGCGATAGGTTCTGGTGGTTTTACAGGAAAAGGATTTCTCCATGGAACGCAAACACAACTTCGATTCATTCCCGCACAATGGACCGATTTTATTTATTGTGTGCCTAGTGAAGAATTCGGTTTTATAGGTGCATCAATCATCCTCCTGTTGTTAGGTTACATGCTCATCCGTGGAATTCGCATCGCTTCCTCGGCAAAGAGCAAGTTCCTCAGCGTGATCGCCATTGGAGTTACATCTATAATGAGCGTTCATATCGTTATTAATGTCGGTATGGTACTTGGATTAATCCCCGTAATCGGAATCCCTCTACCCTTCCTCAGTTATGGAGGTTCATCGATGATCGCGGCTTACTTGATGATCGGTTTGCTTTTAAATGTATATGCTAATAGGAAAGAATACTAAAGCATGAAACACAAAGAACTTTCGAGCGAGAAATTACGCTGGCGTTGCCCTGAAAATTATCTTCCATTTTCAACCACGGATGATGTCAAAGCAAGCAAAGATATCGTCGGCCAGGAACGTGCACTGAACACGCTCCGGCTTGGCTTTGCAATGGAACACTTCGGTTATAATATTTTTGTGACCGGACTTTCCGGAACAGGGCGCACAACCACGATCAAACGCCTTCTTCACGAATTTGAATCACGCAAAATCGCCTTGACAGATAAATGCTACGTCCACAATTTCAAACATGAAGACCAGCCTCGGCTGCTCATTCTGCCCGCCGGCAAAGCTACTTTGCTGAAAGCCGATATGGAAAATTTTGTCAACGATCTCCTGAAAAATATTCCAATGTTGTTTGAAAACCAACGGTACCGCGAACAACGTAAAAAACTGCTCGAGGTATTTCAAGAGCGGCAAAAAGTTATCATCCGTGATTTTGAAAAAAAAGTGCGCGAAAAAAAATTCGAGCTCATACAGGTACACATTGGTTCAATCATCAAACCGGATGTTGTTCCTGTCATCAACGGAACACCGACAAGCTTCGACCAGTTGGAGACCGCAGTTTCTACGGGAAAATTTCCACAAAAAGAGTTGGAGAACCTGCGGAATAATTATGCAGGGCTTGAAAAAATCATGGAAGCTACTTTCCGTGAAATGCGGCATATCGAACAGGAGGCGAATGAAGAATTAGGGAAATTTGAAACAGGAATTATTATGCCGTTAATCAAGTACGCTATCGGAGATATGAAGGAAAAATATCCATTCGACGGTGTTCCCTCCTATCTTGATGAAGTACTTGAAAGTGTCGTGGAAGATTTCCCGCGGTTTCGCCCTGTTTTAGAACAACCGGCTACTGGAGAAAAAGAATCTGGAAGTGAACCGGAAGAAATCTTTGATGACTTTCTCGAATATAAGGTAAATGTCATTATCGATAACAGTGAATCGAAAACGATGCCTATTATTATCGAGACAAATCCCAAATATAAAAATATATTCGGTTCTATTGAACGTGAAGTAGAAACCGGAGGAATCATCAGAACCGATTTCACGCAGGTCAAAGCCGGATCACTACTCCAAGCCGACGGTGGATTTCTCATATTGTACGCACTGGACACAATCGTTGAACCTTATGTTTGGCAGGATTTAAAACGTACTTTGAGAACATCGAAACTCGAATTGCATTCGACTGATTCAGCATACGGAATTTCAACCACATCTCTGAAGCCGGAACCAATACCATTAAACGTTAAAGTTATCATGATTGGTGATCCGGAAATTTACGAACTTTTATACGATGCAGACGATGATTTTAAGAAAATTTTTAAGTTACGCGCCGACTTCGACGTCGAAATGAAGTCGGACAAACGGAGTGTTCAGCGCTACGCATCGTTTACAAAAATGATCTGTGACGAGGAAGGACTTCTTCCGTTCGATCGAAGCGGTATTGCCGCCACGGTTGAATACGGCATCCGGATGGCTGGCCGTGTCAATAAAATTTCAACCCGTTTCAACATCGTCGCTGATGTTCTTCGCGAAGCAAGTTATTGGGCGAAACAAGAAAAAAGGAAAATTGTGACGCGCGTTTATGTTGAGTATGCCATCACACAACGGATCAAGCGCTTGAATCTTATCGAAGAAAAAATCCAGGAGATGATCACCGACGGAACCATAATGATAGATGTCAAAGGAAAAGCAGTTGGCCAAATCAACGGACTGACAATTTATGACGAAGGTGCTTACGAATTTGGAAGACCGGCCCGTATCACAGCCAAGACAGGAATGGGGCGTGCGGGTATCATCAATATCGAACGCGAGTCGAACATGAGCGGCTCAACCCATAACAAAGGTGTGCTGATCATCGGTGGATTCCTGCGTGACCGCTACGCAAAAGATAAGCCATTAGTGATAAGCGCCAGTATATGTTTCGAACAATCATACGGCGGTATTGACGGCGACAGTGCATCGTCAGCGGAAATTTATACACTGCTATCGAGCCTTTCCGGCGTTCCCTTACGCCAGGATCTTGCAGTGACCGGCTCTGTTAATCAACATGGACAAATTCAACCGATAGGTGGCGCTAACGAAAAGATCGAAGGATTTTTCGATGTTTGCAAAGCATTCGGGTTGTCCGGAACCCAGGGCGTGCTCATCCCACATCAGAATGTAGCAAACCTTATGCTCCGTCATGATATTGTAGAAGCTGTCAAAAAGAAAAAATTCCATATCTACCCCGTGAAAACAATAGACGAGGGAATCGA
Source organism: Ignavibacteriota bacterium (assembly GCA_963835935.1). GTDB lineage: Bacteria > Bacteroidota > Ignavibacteria > UBA10030 > CAVZMI01 > CAWIHK01. Next base: position 319,309 of record CAWIHK010000001.1, on the reverse strand, counting down.
AATATTGACAGACATGAAAGCCGGTAAACGACTAAGAAACGGATCATTCGAACCCGGGACCATAAATGCTCTTATCGATGTGCAACTTCGGGAATATGCGCATCGATGGAAAGAACTCGAAGGTACTTCGCTATGACCGAGATGTCGCTCAATGCATTTCTTCTTATAGTATGCGGCGGTGTCGTCACAGGCATTCTCGGGAGCTTACTGGGAATCGGTGGAGGCTTGATAATTATTCCGTTTCTTGTCATTTTGTTTAAAGTGCCGATGCATACTGCGGTTGCCACGAGCATTATTTCTATCATTGCAACGTCGAGCGCTTCCGCATCTGTATATGTCGAGCGTCATCAAACTAATATTCGGCTCGGCATGATCCTTGAAATCACAACAACAATCGGCGCCATTTTCGGCGGGCTTACGGCTGTAATGATCAGCGGCGCGCTTTTAAAAAAGATATTTGCAATAATCCTGATTTTCATGGGATTCTTGATGTGGCAACGCTCGTTAAAAAAGAATGAAAAAGAATCGGCGTTCATTCCAGGTGCTCGAATGAACGGATATTATATCGATGGAGCGACAGGCAAAAAAGTTGAATATTCTGTTCGCCGCATTCCGGTCGGAATGATTATTTCCTTTTTTGCCGGAAATATTTCGGGCCTCCTTGGCGTGGGCGGAGGAATTATTAAAGTGCCGGCTATGAACATTCTTTGCGGCGTTCCGATGAAAGCGGCTACGGCAACAAGCAATTTTATGATTGGTGTTACAGCGGTCGCCAGTGCTTGTATTTATTACGCGAACGGACATGTAGACCCATTACTCACCGGCGCCCTTGTAATTGGGGTATTAGCCGGATCATTACTAGGAACTAAAATCGGATATCGAGTGCATGGAAAAACAATTACCCGAATATTCGCGTTGTTAATCCTTGTCGTTGGAGTTAGAATGTTTTTATGATTTTGAAAATGACTGAACACAGCCTCGAAAAAATCGTAAGCCTCACGCTTCGCATTGGAGTAGTGTTGAGTTCAATATGTATGGTTATCGGATTCTTCTGTTACGCGTTTAACCCGCAAGCGCATACAGAACTGGGAGTCATTCGTCCATCCGGATTATTTCTGTACATTCGAACACTAACATTTACTCAGGTTATTTCATCACCACTTTTATTTTTGACGTTGGGCACTCTGATTCTCATTGCAACTCCTATTATTCGAGTTGCAGTTACAATTGTTGGATTTAGTTTAGAAAAGGATTGGAAATTCTTTTGGATTTCTGTTACAGTTCTTTGCATAATTGGTATCAGTATCTTGGTCGCAGTCATCCATCTGTAATACGGGAGGACTAATTATGCTTTATGTCAGCGAACAATTTTTTTCTATCCAAGGAGAGGGAGCTTTTGCCGGCGTTCCTTCAATATTCCTCAGGTTGAGAGGATGCAATTTACTTTGTGTCTGGCCGTGCGACACAATTGCTGTATGGGAGCGCGGAACGGGATTAACTGTCGACCAACTGTATGATGAATGGCGCACGAAAGGATGGCTAAACGACCTCCGAACCAACACTCACCTTGTCATTACGGGCGGTGAACCACTTCTTCAACAAGATGAACTTAGACCCTTCCTTGCGAAACTTCCTGAGACAACATTTATCGAAGTCGAGACTAATGGAACAATTATTCCATCAGTGGATCTCGATTCAAGAATATCGGCATATAATGTTTCACCCAAAACTTCCAACAGTGGTATGGCGTCTCAGAAACGATTTATTAAAAGCGCTCTTTCTTTTTTTGCCAATTCATCAAAATCTCAATTTAAATTTGTCGTCACTTCGGAAAAAGATGTGCTGGAAATTATGAATGATTTTATCAATGTATTTTCCATCGATCCATTAAAAATTTCTTTGATGCCTGCTTGCTGTACGCAGGAAGAGCTTATTAAACAATCACCGGCCGTCGTGGAGATATGCAAAAAATATGGATTCCGGTTTTCACCTAGACTTCAACTGATGGTGTGGGACAAAGCAACTGGAGTGTAGAGAAAGAAGAATTAATAATTCTGAATGGTGAATGAATTCTCTTTTTGATTTTTCAACGCTCTAAACGATTCGGTCGATCATAATCTTCTAAAAATAATTATTCAAAACAGTTTATCCTGCCGCTTATCAATCAATAATTGCTATCTGCAGTCTTTATAAATTCAAGAAAGTCATTCACATTTCTGGTCAATCCCGGAAACCTGGCAATTTCGTTTTCATTGCTCGATAGGATGACGTAAAACGGCAACGCAATCGTCCCAAAACGATATTGTTCGTAGGAACGATTGATGTCGTACTCTTTGCCGTCACCGTCGGTATACAATCGTACGAGAACAAATTTATTCAACTCCGCTTTTACATCCTCTCGGTTAAAAATATTCGCTTCCATCCAGCGGCAGTTTGTGCATGCATAGCCTGTAAAATTGATAAAAAGATTTTTATGCTCTGCTTTTGCTTTCTGCAGACCAATTTCGTAATCATCTATCCATTTAGGTGCTGTTTCGTTTTCATTTTTCATTTTTCCGAACCAGGCGGCTGCAGCGCTGTAACTCCGAGGAGGAAGAAACGCATCCAATTCTCCAAGCGGCGTTCCTATCAATCCCGTGCAAAGAAAAACAGCGATCGCAAGAAAGAAAATCGCCCACATTATACGAAATATTCCTAGATGCTTGATATGAGTATCATTCGGCAGATAGAATCTTCCCAACAGATATAGGAATGCAATCAGTGCAATTACAATCCAGATGATAAGAAATACTTCCCGATTAAGAATCCCAAGATGCCACACGAGATCAATATTGCTTAGAAATTTCATCGCGGCTGCAAGCTCAAGAAATCCCATCACAACTTTAACAGAATTCAACCATCCGCCACTTTTCGGAAGCCTGACTAATAACGATGGAAATAACGCCAAGATAAAAAATGGTAATGCAAATGTTGTCGAAAAAGCGATCATCCCGATTAAAGGCCAGAACCAGTCACCCTGTGATGCAGTCACCATCACCGTGCCGATGAATGGTACTGTGCAGGTGAAGGAAGTCAACGTAAATGTTAACCCCATCAGCAACACACCGATGACACCGCTGCGATTCGAAGTGATCGAAAGTTTTGTGAGTACCGTCGAAGGTATGGCGATTTCAAAAGCGCCCAATAAGTTTGCGGCGAACGAAACAAATACACAGGCAATAATCAAATTGACCCATGGATTTGCAGCGAATTGATTAACGCCTGTGGCTCCAATTGTGAGAGCTAATGCAAATCCAACGGCTGTGAAAGTGAAGATGATGCCGAGGGCATAAAAAAGCGCATCGATCATTCCTTTTCCACGATTCCCTTCACGGCGTTTTGTGAAATACGAAACCGTGATCGGTATCATCGGGAACACGCAAGGAGTTAAGAGAGAAAGTGCACCCAGCGACATGGCGAGAGCGAGATAACTCAGCAATCCATTTTTCTTTGCACTTTCGATCTGATCGGCGGGGTCTGAAGAAAAAGATTTTGGTAATGTTGGTTCAGGAGATAGGGGTAAAGAATCAATTGGCTTCGTACCCTGGCGCAATTCAGGAATTTTGGGAAGCGTGACTTTAGTTTGGTTTTCTGCTTTCTTCAACGTTACAGGTATTTCGATCGTTTTTGTAGTCGGCGGCAAACATTCTGTGTTGTTGCAAAGCATGTATTTCACATTGAAACGAAGAACATTTTTTCCCGCTTGTATATCGGATTTGATTTTAATCGGTATTGTGAATGTCACGGACTCTGAAAAAAATTCCGTAATGATTCCGAAATTTTGATCGAATAAAGTTTCAGGGGCCGGTTGTTCCGGTTTCCCATCAATTATGAATGTAGCATTTTCTGCAGCTGCGATTTCAGTCGGAAACGGTCCCCCTGCCGGCTGAGTTAATGAATAGATATGCCATGATTTTTCGATATTGGCTCTTAACTGCACCGATGCCTTTCCGCCGGCAACAAGTCTGTTTTCGATTATGCTCGCATGCCATTTTATCGGATCCTGCGCGAAGGCAGAATTCGAGTACACTAAAAACAATAAACAAAGAACAATCGAATATCTTCTCATGAACACTCCAATCCTCTTCTAAACAAATTTTCCTACAACTGCGTTCGTCGACTTAGTCAAATCTTCCGGAGCTATAAGAATTTGCATTCCTCGCATGCCGGCGCTCACACTAATCGTCGGAAAATTGAATGCACTTTCATCCAAAAATACCGGATACTTTTTTTTACCGCCGAGAGGAGAACACCCACCCCTCAGATAACCCGTCAGCCGAAGTAGATCATCCACCGAAACGAGTTCAATCTTCTTATCACCACTGATCTTCGCCAACGATTTTAAATTTAGTTCACGATCGCCTGGAATACAGATTTCTATGATTCCGGCATGATCACCGCGAACGACAAGAGTCTTAAACACCTGAGCGGGTGGCAAGTCTAACTTTTGTGCCGCTTCCAGCGCATCAAGCGATTCTTCTTGAAATTCTCTCACTTCGTATGGAATTTGAAGCTGATCGAGTGTAGAGTAGGAAAAGGAGCGCAGTAATCTCAACGATTCTGTCTCTCCTTTTCCCCTCGTCAAACCGTACGTGAGGTTTTCCCTCATACGGCTTTTCTGAACCTTACCCCCGCAAGAAGCGGGACAGCAATCTCCAAACTTCCTGAAGTTTTGTTTTGTGCTTGTTAATCCCATTTGGGATAATACACCTTCCATCCGTTCTTTGAATGCTTGAATTCAGCAGATGCCCTTTTCTCCGCTCCGCTTTCACGGAACATCTTCGATACTACGGCATCATCCGCCACCCTGCCAACTTCCTTCGATTTCGTTTCCTTATACGAAGGCTCTTCTCTCATCGTCTCGACTCTCTCAAAACGATGGGGTCAGCGAGGGCTTCCCAAGTTCCGTTCCTTTCTGTCTGGTCATGTCGTCGCTCATACCCCGAAGGTGTCATCGCCCTTCTGCCCGCAATGGACTACGCTCTGTTGCTCGGCACGATGATGATGACTTCATCCATAAGATAGAGATTCGTCCACCTCAACGTTGTCTTTACGAGGCTACCTCTGCGTTCACTTATGTTACAACCTGACCATTTGCGTAGCGTCCTTTCAGACTACATTGTCGAATCGCTTAGCATAGTATCGTTTCCAATAATATACCGATTCCTCGCTATGTGGCTTCAGAGTTTTACCACATTCGGGACATTGGAAAAAAAAACCTTTCTCCGCACCCGAATAGATTAGGAACAGCTTATCTTGGCACTCATCTGAATAGCACGAGTTTTCATTAGTCTGTAATTTTTATTGAAACTTGAGGCGATTACTCAAACCCACGAAACATACAAAATACACGAATAAATATTTGGAATGAAAATCAAATCCATACATTACAATTTAATACAATTCCTTTATTTCTTTCGTTTTTTTGCGTGCCTGCACACCGAAGTGCCGCTGTTTCGGCACGCAGGTATGTTTAGCGGGAACAAAAATCAAGCTGAATAATCACAACTCAAGGTATTAAAAAAAGCATAAAGAAAAAAATTCTTTGCCTAGAAAATAGCCCGTTTCCCATGCAATTGTGTAAATTATGGGATTTTGTAATAAAAATTACGTTGACTTTTTCAGCTTTTTTCCTTAAATTTCAAACTCTATTTAATTTAGGAGGAATGCTTCAATGTACGCAGTTGTTGAAATAGCAGGTCAACAATATAAAGTGACTCCTGCGACAAAATATATTGTTCCCAGAATTAACGCCGAAGCCGGAACCAAGGTCAGTTTTGATAATGTTTTACTGGTCTCCGACGAAAAAACAGTGACGGTGGGAACACCGGCCATCATAGGCCGAAAAGTGGAAGCCACGGTTCTCGGCCATCTTAAAGATGATAAAGTGATCGTCTTTAAGAAAAAGAAGCGGAAAGGTTACCGTGTGAAGCGAGGACATCGCCAACAATTTACCGAAATTGAAGTAACTTCTATCGCGTAAGGAGAGTATTGTATGGCTCATAAAAAAGGTGGCGGTAGTTCACGAAATGGACGCGACAGTAATTCACAGCGATTGGGCGTAAAAGCTTTTGGAGGCCAATTAGTAACTGCTGGAAGTATTATCGTTCGCCAACGTGGAACAAAATTTGCCGTCGGCAATAATGTCGGAAAAGGAAGTGACGATTCTTTGTTCGCTTTGATTGATGGAGTTGTGACGTTCGAGCAAAAGAGTAAAACAAAAAAAGCAGTAAGCGTTTATTCAAAGGCTTAATCGAACCTTCTCATCTATAAATACTCTTGCAGGAGGCGCTATGAAAATATCTGTTGTTGGCGCTGGTAATGTCGGCGCTTCTGCTGCTCAGCGCATAGCTGAAAAAGAGTTGGCAAATGAGGTTGTGTTGGTGGACGTGGTCGAGGGATTACCTCAAGGCAAGGGGCTTGATATTTTTGAATCCGGACCAATCGCACGTTTCGACACGCATATCGTAGGCACAAATTCGTATGAAGAAACTGCAGGTTCAAACATCATTGTAATTACCGCCGGTGTTGCGCGCAAACCGGGCATGAGCCGCGATGATTTACAAAAAACGAACGCCGCGATTGTTAAGACCTGCACAGAACAAACTGCTTCTCGATCACCGAATGCAATAATAATTATCGTATCGAACCCACTTGATGTCATGACGTATGTCGCTTTGAAGACAAGCAAGTTCTCGCGACAACGCGTTATAGGCATGGCAGGCGTGTTGGATACGGCGCGATTCCGATCTTTTATTGCAATGGAATTGAATGTGTCGGTGGAGGATGTCGCCGCTTTTGTTTTGGGAGGCCATGGCGATTCGATGGTTCCATTGACCCGATACGCGACGGTGGGTGGAATTCCCCTCAGCGAGTTATTACCGCAGGAACGTATCGATAGCATCGTGAAGCGAACCCGAGAAGGCGGTGCGGAGATTGTCAACTATCTGAAAACAGGAAGCGCGTATTACGCTCCATCAGCTTCGGTTGCTCAGATGGTGGAAGCGATTGTCCGAAATAAACGGCGCATACTCCCATGTGCGGTTTACCTTAAAGGTGAGTATGAGATGAAAGATGTCGTCGTAGGTGTTCCGGTGAAATTAGGACGCGGCGGAATGGAAGAGATCATCGAAGTAAAGCTTACGCCGGAAGAAAAGGCCGCACTGCAGAAATCTGCCAACGATGTTCGTACCCACATAACAACAACAGGCTTGTGATATTTTATAGAAAAATGTCCAAAAACCGCGCTGTAATTTTCGCGCGGTTTTTTTTTGAGATTCAACAGGATGAAAAATGATACTGAATACAGCAATTGAAGCCGCCAAACTGGCTGGATTTCTATTAAAGAAAAATATCAACAACATCACGACCATCGAAGAAAAATCGACTGAAATAAATTTCGTCACGGATCTTGATAAAAGGTCGGAGAAGCTCATCATCGACACCATCCGGAAACGGTTCCCGGATCACGATATTCTTGCAGAAGAAAGCGGCGCCCAAAATCGTTCTTCCGACACTCGTTGGATTATTGATCCACTCGATGGAACAACAAACTACATGCACGGCTTGCCGATTTATAGCGTTACGATCGGTGTCGAACATAAAGGCGAACTCGTCGCCGGAGTCATCTACGACCCGACACGAGATGAATTATATACCGCCGAAAAAGGCAGTGGTGCATTTCTCAATGGTAACCGGTTGAAGGTCTCGCAGGAAACAACAATTATTCGAAGTCTCCTCATCACAGGATTTCCGTATAACATAAAAGAAAATCCGTTCAACGCAATCGATCACTTCAACAATCTCGTCACAGAAGCTCAAGCTATTCGCCGCCTTGGTTCGGCGGCTATCGATTTAGCTTATGTAGCCCGCGGAATAGCCGATGGATTTTGGGAGGTGTGGTTGAATCCTTGGGATATGGCAGCCGGAGTTCTTCTGATTCAAGAAGCCGGCGGTACAATAAGCGACTTCCAAGGAAAACCTCTGAATATCTACAAACCGAATATAATTGCCAGTAATGGAAATATTCATGAAGAATTAGTACGAATTATCCAGGAAAGAATCTGATAACTACTCTAAACTGTATTTACACATTCTTCTCGTTCAGTTATCTCTAAAATCGACTTCTAATTTATCGAAATCTCGCCAATCATAAATTATTTTATATTTTGAGTTGAGTTCTTCCGAATAAAATAAACTTGATCAGAAATATCAAAATGCTTAATCGGAATTCTTATTAAACTATTCGCCTGAGAATGTCGATATATATAATAGAATGACTATGTTTCTTTTTTTCAGGATAACATGAAGCGAAGAGAATTCATCGGAGATTTAATCCAGGCTGGAGCAGGATTGATTACTATACGATCCTTTTTAAACGCCTCGTGGGTTTTTGCCGGTGATAATTATATGGAAGATATTCAGGCAATCGTGAAGTTTGTTCAGGATACCAGTAAAGAAGAATATTTTGTTTCTATCGGCTCATATCAACAACATTACAGGGATGCTCTCGTCCGAGGAACACATACGAAATTTCAGATAGATTCAGGAGACGATGCGCATAACATAAAATTTCTGTCGATAATCGATAAACGTCCGGATGAATTATCTTTTTTTGATATTGGTATCGACGGCCATGTCGATCTGATATTACAGAATGATAGTTTATTAGCCGAAGGAGACGACGTGGACGCTCTTGGTTATGTTCTGTCCTTGCGCAGCGGCCTGATCGTTCAACCATCAAAAATATTTCATATCCATAAGCCCGATAACCCTGATCAATTATACCATGCAGAATTGGCAAAGTTGATAAAAAAGGTAAATGAATGAAGAAACCAGGGTGTCATAGACAACAATGAATTCTTTATGATTATATTTATTCTTGGCGGTCATTAAATGACATCCTGCCGTAGATAAAACTTGCCAAGTGTTATCATTTGATATTCTCATTCGAGTTCTTTAGATTAAGATAAACGTGAGTAGAAATATTAAGATTAAAGCTGTATAATGATAATACTTAAAGTGATTTATAGAAAATCTTGTTAAACTATTTATACAAAAATGCCGATATATTAATATCTATTTGATTATATTTATTTTTGTCCTATTATTTTCAGGATAATATGAAGCGAAGAGAATTTATCGGAAATCTAATCCAGGCTGGAACAGGATTGGTTGCAGTTCGATCAATTTTTGATTCTAATCTAATTGCTTCATCACTTTTTACCAGCGACAGTTATTCGGAGAATATACAAATCCTCACGAAGTATGTTCACGATACCAGCAAGGAAGAATATTTTGTTTCTATCGGCTCATATCAACAACATTACAGAGATTCAAACATTCGGGGAACACATTACAAACTTCAGATAGATTCAGGAGATGATGCACATAATATAAAATTCTTGTCGATCATCAACAGAAGTCAAAATGAATTATCTTTTTTTGATATTGGCGCAGATGGACATGTCGACTTGATACTTAAAAACGATAACGTACTATTCAATGGAGACGATGTTGACGCGCTGAGTTATGTTTTATCTTTGCGAAGCGGCCTGATTGTTCAACCTTCAAAGAATTTTCACATATATAAACCAGAGGAAAATCCGGATTCGTTATACCATGCTGAATTAGTGAAAGCCGTAAAGAAGCTCAAGGAATCTTGAGAAGCACAGCCTGATTCCGTGACCGAATATTCCCGCTCGTAAACTGCCTGTCTGGTCATCAAATAAAAAAAGCGGGTTACTGTTTTAAATCCTCCAACTTATCCTGACGTTCTCCCTCCGGCAAGTCGTGTGCTGTTGTCATTTTCAACTTGTCGTTAAATGCATCAATCTTTCGCACTGCTTCGTCGTATTTATTTTTCGCATTCGTTAAATGACGCCCTACAGTGTCGAAATCCTCCATGAATTTCTGGAGATCATTTTGCAGCCGTGACAAGTTCTGGATAATTTCTTTTGCACTTTTCTCGATTTGCAGTCCCTTGAATCCGAGCGCCATGACATGAAGCTGTGTATAAAATGTATTCGGAGAAACAGGGAACACCCGCCGTGAAGATGCGTATTCGTAAATTCCATTCTCATTTCCATACTGCTCATTACGGATTATTGTTTCATAATAAATATTTTCTGCAGGAATATACATCAATGCAAAATCGAATGTTCCTTCGTCGGGAAGAATATATTTCGAAGCAATTGCATCGATATGTTTTTTTACATCGTTAATGAATGCTTTATAATAGCTTTTTTTCTCCGCATCGAGATTGGCATCTACCATTTTTTTAAAATTCTCGAACGGAAATTTCGAATCTATTGGAATAATGCCGTTTGCGGTTCTGATAATTGCATCAACGGTGTGTCCGTTGCGGAAACGATACTGAACGGCGTAGGAAGTAGCCGGTATAACTTGTTTCAGCACTTCTTCCAGCATCAGCTCTCCCAACCCTCCACGCAGCTTGGGAGCCTGGAGCATTTCTTCAAGCTTTGATACATTCTGCCCTAACTCTTTTATTTCCTGCGTGGCTTTTCCTAATTCGCCCAGATTCTTTTGCACTTCGCCGATTACCTTCGCTGCTCCGTCTAATCGGTTTCCAACTTGTCCGGTTGCCTCTTGAACCTGCCGGGTCACATTCGACAGTTGTGTGTTTAGCACCTCATTGGTATTTTGCATTTGACTGACGACAGAGGATATTTGTTGTCGGACGGTATCCGATGTATTATTTAAATTCATCGTTACAGCAGAACGGAGAGCTTCTATCTGCTGCTGGATACGCAACTCAGATTGACTGGAAACGTCGGGTTTCTTCATGGCCGTTGAAAGAAATCGCGCCAGTACGGCAATAACGATACCCATCACTAAAAACAGGCTGATGAAAATATATTCCATAACATTCCTGCAAGTTTTTTTGTTGAACACAATATAAGCAGACCATGTTGAAAGATCAATTATTGCGTTGCGTATTGCGAACAGGTTCTTGTAGATTGCAATTCGTTATTTCCAAAAATCGAAGGAACTACAATACTGATATAAAACACCTTCTAAAAAGTTACTTCTCGGAGGCTTTATTATTTGTAAAAGTGCATGGTCATTACAACTTCGGTTCCATCCTTGTGCCGGATAATGTTTACGGTATCCATCAATGTGCGCATTAAAAAAACCCCGCGACCATGCTCGTTAAGTAAATTTTTTTCATCTATGGGACTTGGAATATCCGACAGATCGAATCCGCTTCCCTCGTCAGATACATGAAATTCAAGTAAATCATCCTTCACGCAACAAAGAATGTAAACTTTCTTCGACTGATTTAATTTGTTGCCGTGAAAAATTGCATTATTCACTGCTTCTGTGGCTGCCACAAGCAGTTTATGGAAATGAATCTCATCGAGATGAGCGGCCGTATTCACTTTCGAGAGAAATTGCTCGACATTCCGGATTTTCTTGGCATCGCTTCTAAATGTCTTTCGAAAAATCTTTTGCATACCACCAATGGCTCTCTATAATGAAAACAAAATTCTCAAACTGACATTTGGGATCGAGCGATCCGGAATCCCGGTCTGCTGTTGAATTTCATACCATCCGCTGAACGAAAGCGTCGCATCCGGATTAAACAACCAATCGACAGAGCACGTCGGGCCGAGATTAACAATCCTTTGCACTAAATTCTTTTCGGTACCCTGATATCCGAATCGATCCTGAAGGAATATACGAAATCCTGACGAAAAGGTGACGTTCTCGGCTTTATATCGAAGAATTCCATGAATCAAATATTCGCGAAAATAATCAACCGGACGTTCCTTGAAATCCTGCCAGAACAATTGTCCTCGTTCCGATAACTTAACACCGCCAATTCCAAAAAACTCTATGTGAGGAGCCGGTTTCAAAAGAGTTGTATCCATGCATGAAAATTGTCTGAACGAATAACTTTGGATCGATTGCAATCGTTCCTCGAAATCATACACAGTATAATTCGCAAGGACTTCGAACGACGTTGTAGTTGTAAACCATTCTACCGGAGTGTACTCAATCCTCGGTGAAAGTCGGATTATCCGATTCCAATTATTATTTGCGCTTCGTTGACTAAAAAGATATACGAAATGATTAAGAACGACATCCACGTTTAACCGGGCGCGCACACACTGTGAAAAAACATGTTCCTCCGACAAATCAGTGATGATCATCAATTCATCACGATCCTCAACATTGTCCGAATCAGGTGTGTCGTATCGGAGTATACTTGTGGTGAACGATCCCTCCACTCTATCATAATAACCAAGCGCTGTTGAACCAAGAATAGCGACGGATGTTCTTGCTGCAATATTATTGTTTTCTCGTTCATCGCGTAATCGGGCGTAATAAAATAATGAATCCACACCCTGAAGCGATCGGATTGTATGAGTTTCATCCCGTTCCGAGTATTGGATACGGCCAATGAGGAATGAAGAAGAGGTCGTGTAAGAAAGTTGAAGTTGAGTTTCAAGACGAAATTCGTCTACATCCGAGTCGAACATGCTTGCAGAAGGATACTCATAATCCTTGACTGAAGTACTGCGTTCAATGGTGCGTTGCGTAAGGCCGAAATTGATAGTCGTCGCGAGGTTTTTATCAAAGTGATATTGAAGTTCGTCATTCACGCCATAAATTTTCTCACGCCGGCTATCTATATTGACGCGAACGTTATATGCTTGCTGGAGCATAGAATCAGCGGGAAAATAAAAATCGCGTTGCGCCGATGAAAGCTGAAAATGCAAAGTGTTCCGTGCTTCTTCAGAAAAGTTTTTTAGGATGGTTAGCGATGCTCCGTCGTTGTGATTTTGCCTTGGAGAAATTTGATCGGCTGTAAGTCGGCCTTGAAATGAAAAACGGTATCCGCTAATGTCGTAATCGTTAACCCTCCCTGTAATCGAATAACTGAGCCCTCTATCGATGATATTTAATTGCTTGTCCCATCGATAGCCGACCAGCGGAGTAATATCCACAAACGGAGATTTTTGCCATGAGAATCCGCCGAGCAATTGATTCGAAGTGACATCGCTGGCGCCGTAGTTTCTGTTATCCGATTGAAGTAATGTCGAAACATTCACCTGCGCCTTAACATCGTCGGAAAGTTTGTATGTCATGATCGATGTCGCATTGTGTTCATCTTTGATAAATGTATCCGTTGTCTTAATGATGGATGAACGATATAGGTCTTTAAAGGATAGATTAAAAAGTCCTGCAGATTGATCGAACGCTAATCGGCGGGTCCAGAGGTACGTAGTGAGATTGCGTTCGAAACCGATGAGTGATTGATTCATCTCTGTCAACGAATCAGCGTTTGTCTCTGAGCCATGATACGCCGTACTACCAATCTGGCCGATTGCCCCTGATACGAAAACACACGTCATAATAATGCCTATCGAGACGAAGAGCCGCACTTCAACCTCGCTTAAAACTCAAATGTATCGAGCCTTTCCGGCATTCGGACATCCTGAAAATGACGATCAATAAATGCCTGCCGTAACTTCTCTTGTCTGTCCGGTTCCCCATGCACCAGAAAAACATTCTTCAGTTCTCCGGGTTGTTGATTGGAATAATACTGCATGAGTTCCGCCTGATCTGCATGAGCCGAGAAAGAATTCATGACGACTATTTTTGCTTTGACTTCGTACGATTCACCGAGAATATTCACTCTGGGTTCATTATCGACCAATCGTTTGCCCAATGTATGCTCGGCTTGATAACCGACAATGAGAATTGTATTTTTCGGATCCTGAATTCCATTCGCCAGATGATGTAAAATACGTCCCGCTTCACACATGCCCGATGCCGCTATGACCATAAAAGGCCCTTCGAGCGTATTAAGTTTTTTCGATTCCTCAACGCTCTGAACGTATTTCAACTGATTCAAACCAAAAGGATCTTCATTCCGGAGCACATGAGCGCTAATTTCTTCATCAAAACATTCCGAATGAATTTTAAACACTTCGGTAGCATTGATCGAGAGAGGGCTATCGACAAAAATCGGGAACCGCGGTAGCCGCCCATTTTCCGCAAGCGTATGAAGAGTGAATACCAGTTCCTGTGTTCTGCCGACAGAAAACGACGGAACGATTATTTTCCCTCCGCGGCCGATCGCTTCTGAAATAATCTTTTCCAATTGTGCAGGCATATCCTGAATTGATTCATGAAATTGGCCGCCGTACGTACTTTCAGTAATAAGAATATCCGTTTGAGGAAATTGTTCCGGATCTTTAAGAATCGGAAGATGCGGCCGCCCGACATCACCGGAAAATACCAACCGGGTTGACGTACCATTTTTTTTCAAAGTAAAATAACTCACAGCCGATCCAAGAATATGTCCTGCATCGTAATATGTTAGAAACACTCCCGGAACAATCTCGTTTTCTTTTCTATATCCTATTCCATGAAAAAATTGCATCGCCTTCTGTGCATCTTCTACCGAATACAATGGTTCCACCGGAGGTTTGTGCAAACGAAGGTTTTTCTTGTTCAAATACTCGGCATCCTTCTCCTGAATAAATGCACTGTCAGCCAGCATGATATTGCACAGATCTCGAGTCGCAAAAGTAGAAAATATTTGTCCCTTAAATCCATGTTTCACCAACCCGGGAAGTTTTCCGCTATGATCGATATGCGCGTGTGAAAGAACGACAAGATCAATCGAAGCCGGATCAAAAGGGAATGTGCGATTCAGTTCATCCGCTTCATCACGATGACCCTGATACATTCCGCAATCGAGGAGTATTCTTTTCCCGTTTACAGTAAGCAGGTGCATCGAACCTGTAACTGTCCGGGCAGCACCGATAAATTGAAGTGTCATCATAAAGATACCTTTTATAATTTTTCGCGAAGCCGTTCTGCGCTAAAAATCAGCCATGTCTTGTAATCACAATCATCTGCGTCGAGTGCAAAATCGATTTGAGATCGGGCAGTTGTTTTGTCGCCGCGTTTCCATGCGATCTCGGCCAGATAATAATGTGTCCAGGGCCGAATCCATGTTTCCGATGAAATCTTGAAAGTGAAGACTTTTTCAAACGCACTTTTTGCTTCATCCAGCCGTTCGAGATCGAAATATGTCCTGCCAAGCCCGTTGTAAACTTCCGCTTGTTCATCGCTGGTCAAGTCGTC
This sequence comes from Ignavibacteriota bacterium, assembly GCA_963835935.1. Lineage (GTDB taxonomy): Bacteria > Bacteroidota > Ignavibacteria > UBA10030 > CAVZMI01 > CAWIHK01. Next base: position 304,144 of record CAWIHK010000001.1, on the reverse strand, counting down.
TCGATTCAAAAGCTGATTATACATGGAAATGATGGTTGAGAATTCGCCTGCATAAAAAAGATTATCCGCCTTTATGAGCAGAATATCCACCGACGAAAGAGAACGTTTTTCAAGACGCTCTGCTTTCCTGATTGCTGCTTTATCCTCCTGGTTAATTCCATCCAAAGAAACGGCTGTTTGGTAATCTTGCGCAGCTTGATCCCGGTTGCCGAGAATTTCTTCGCAAATTCCCTTTCGAAGACAAGCCACAACTCGAAATTGAGGTGTCGGCGGACGTTGTAAGAACTGGCCGTACCAGCGCAGGGCTTCGACGTAATTATTTTCACGAAATGCCGTTTCACCCATCCGGTACAACGAATATGACGTCATCATGTCGAAGTCTTTGTTTCCTATCTCGACAATTTTCAGAAACACAGGGCGAGCTTCCGCTAAATGTTTTTGGCGCATTTCGGCACAGGCATAATTATAGAGGAAGATGACATTGTCGGGATATTGTGCCGAGAGATTTTTTAGTAGATCAACCCCGAGGATCGATTCTTCCAGAAATGCGCGATACATGCCGAGATAAAATTGCGCTTCGGATTTCATAAACCTCCCGCCCTCGGCAACTCTTGCTACTTCTTCTATCCCTTTTCTCGTATCCGATTCGACGCTGATAATGGACAACATCCAGCGCAACGTCTTCGGAAGAGTTCCGGTTGCATAATGAATCGCACCAAGACCGAGGTATGCGTCGTTGTAATTCGTATCGATTGCAATGCAATCTTCAAGATACTTGTATCCTTTCCGCGCATCCCAAGCCGCCTTGATATAGCTCTCGAATTTTCCACGCGCGAAGGCGCGGTACAGATATGCAGTTCCAATTGAATAGAGTGCATCTGTATCGCGACTATTTCGATCGAGCCTGGCGTCGGCGACATCTATCGCCGTATCTATCAGGATTAAGAATCGGTCATAATCAGAATGGCTTTTATTCGAAAGAAGTTTCCAGAGCGATGGAAGTGATTTGAAAAGAGCTGCCTGGGGAAAAGAACGATCGGCTGCGCATGCTTTATCAAACTTGGCATAAGCACCGTTCAAATCAAGATTGTAAAATAATTGTAATCCTTCGATTGTCAATTGACGGGCATTCTGCGTTTGGGCTGATGCAGAATACAAGCTTAGAAAAAATATCGTCCAGAAAGCAATTGCTCGCATTCTCTTTGAGACCGGGACTGCCAATCTGTGTAAGCGTCTTCCGATCATCGACCGTTGCTTTTTCCATTTTTCTGGTGGTACAACATCGCCGCTTTCACAAATTCGCGAAAGAGAGGATGAGCATTTGCCGCACGCGATTTTAATTCCGGATGGAATTGTCCGGCCACAAACCACGGATGATCGGAAAGTTCGATCATCTCGACAAGATTGTTTTCCGGACAAATACCGCTGACTACCAGGCCATGCGCTTGCAACAATGGAAGAAATTTATTGTTGACTTCATACCGATGACGATGACGTTCAAAAATCACTTTCTCTTTATATGCGGCATAGGCTTTCGTTCCTTTTTTAAGACTGCACGGATAAGCGCCAAGCCGCATCGTTCCCCCTTTTTCTTTCACTTTCTTTTGTTCGAGCATCATATCGATGACGTTATTCGACGTCTCACGAAACTCTGTACTGTTGGCATCCCGAATGCCGCAAACGTTTCGGGCAAAGTCTATTACCGCACATTGCAGTCCGAGACAAATTCCGAAAAACGGAATTTTCCGTTCACGAACATACCGCACGGCCTGTATCTTCCCTTCGATACCGCGTTCTCCAAAACCAGGCGCTACGAGTAACCCGGAAATTCCTTTGAGATGTTTTTCAGCGCCGTCCCGTTCGATGTCTTCAGCACGAATCCACCTTAAATCGACACCAATATTATTTTCAGCCCCGCCATGAACGAACGACTCGACTATACTTTTGTAGGCATCTTGATGTTCGGTATATTTACCACAAATTGCGATGGTAATTCTGCCTTTTGGATTCTTCACACGCGAGACAAATCGTTCCCATGCTTTGAGATTTAGCTTCCCTGCTTTAAGATGCAATTTGTCTATAATAATGGTGTCTACATTTTCGTTCGCAAATGCTAGAGGCACTTCATAAATCGATTGGGCGTCTCGTCCTTCAATAACACAATTTGGTTCAACGTTGCAGAATAAACCTATCTTTTCCCGGATTTCTTTCGACAACGGTTTCTGGGATCGGCAGATCAGGATATCCGGTTGAACTCCAATTTCCTGAAGCGCCTTGACACTATGCTGTGTCGGCTTTGTTTTTATTTCACCCGCAGATTGAATGTACGGTACCAATGTTACATGGACACTAATCGCGTTTCTCCTTCCGGCCGTCAGCATAAACTGTCGAATCGCTTCGAGAAACGGAAGACTTTCAATATCACCGACAGTTCCGCCAACTTCTGTGATGATAACATCGTACAATCCTGTTTCACCCAATTGAGTCATTCTTCGTTTTATTTCGTCTGTGATGTGCGGAATAACTTGAACCGTTGCACCGAGATAATCTCCGCGTCGTTCTTTCGAAATCACTTCGTGGTAAACCTGACCGGTGGTTGTATTATTCTTGCGCGTCATGCTCACACTGAGAAATCGTTCATAATGTCCCAGATCGAGATCTGTTTCCGATCCATCATCGGTCACATACACTTCTCCATGTTGGAATGGATTCATGGTGCCGGGATCGACATTTATATATGGATCGAATTTTTGAATTGTGACTCGCAAGCCGCGCGATTTCAAAAGAAGTCCGATCGAGGAAGCCGCAATTCCCTTTCCGAGCGACGAGACGACACCTCCGGTGACAAATATATATTTTACTTGTTGACGAGGTGAACCCTGCGATTGCGTTATCTTTGATTTCATGAAGGTACCGTCAAACTATTTGGTGAGACAATCCCTCCGGAGAGGACCAATTTCAAACCTTCCTCGACGCTTATGGCGAGAGGATGGGCATCTTTTTCTGGAACAAAAATCATCAAGCCCGATGTCGGGTTTGGCGGCTGCGGGATATACACACAGATCATTCGATCTCCCTGCTTGTTGCGAATAATGTCGATCTCATTTGTCTGAAATGCAACTGTATACAGTCCGGCTCGTGGATATTCGATGAGTAATACCCGGCGAAATGATTTACCGCCGCCGCTACTGAATGCCTTCAGCAAATCGCGTGTTGCTGAATAAACCGCACGAGCTACAGGAATGGATAGAAATATCCGTTCGAATTGGGAAAGAATAAATCTCCCAACCAAATTTCTGGATAGAAATCCGATAAGGATAACGATAACCAGAATTGTGATGAAGCCCAATCCCGGAATATGAAATCCGATGATGGCCGTCAACAGTGGAGAAAGCGTTTCGTCGACGATACGAAATATACGGTCAAAAATCCAAACAGTGACCGCACCCGGGATAATGATACCAAGCCCGCGGAAAAAAGATCCGCGTATTAAGTTCCAGGTTATCGGGCCTAAATTTTCAAAGGAATATTTCTTCATATTTTTTGTTGATAGATTTTTCGCACTCGTTCAAGATCGTCCGGCGTGTCGACAGCGATACTTTCTTCATTTGTTATAACACAATGAATTTTATAGCCATATTCAAGAACTCGCAATTGCTCGAGCCGCTCGGCTTTTTCCAATGGTGTCGGTTTCAATTGTGTATATGTCAATAAAAAATTTTTCTTATATACATACAAACCAAAATGTTTGTAAAATGCGTGCTGAGTCACCCAGTTTTCACCCGATTCGTTATCGCGAATGTATGGCACGACCGAGCGTGTAAAATATAATGCGTTTCCATGCAGATCGAGAACCGCCTTGACAACTGACGGATTCTTAAGGTCTTCCTCATTCGTGATTTGACGGACGACAGTACCCATGGTAATCATTGGATCCTGCAGAAACGGTTGAACGGCTTCATCGATCATCACCGGAGAAATCAACGGTTCATCGCCTTGAACATTGACAATAATATCCGCTTCAATTTGCTTTGCGACCGCCGCGCACCTGTCACTCCCACTTTGGATATCAACGGATGTCATAATAACTTCTCCGCCAAAATCCTCGACAACAGTAGCGATGCGCATGTCATCAGTCGCTACGATAACGCGATTGATAACCGGAGATTTTGAGACCTGTTCACACACACGCTGAATCATCGGCTTTCCACAGATATCGGCCAACGGTTTTGCCGGAAGTCTGGTGGAACCAAATCGAGCCGGTATAATTGCTGCAACTGATGTCATGGTTAACCAATAACCTTTGGAACTTTAAAAAATTTATCATTTTTTGCAGGAGCATTCTTCAATGCTTCTTCTGCCGGAATCGATGACTGAACAACATCATCTCTGAAAACATTGTTCAATTCAATAACGTGAGAAAGAGGTTCAACGTCATCGGTATTTAATTTATTCAATTGTTCGACGTATAAAAGAATTTCATTGAGTTCATGCGTGAGACGCTCTTTTTCCAGTTCCGAAAATTCCAAATGCGCCAGCGCGGCAACATATTCAACATCTTTAATAGTGACAGCCATATTTTACCTTGCTATGATTTTGTTTCTGGTTCCGATTGATCGACATAATCCGCCAGGATTATCGATCGAACTTGTTCCATCAATTTCAATTCGTATTCTTTGCTCGTATCTCCGGTCTGATAAACCGGTGGATGAAGAATCAACTCGATTGTTCCGGGATGAACACTCAACGAATCCGGCGGCATGACTCGAAAACTGCCGTTGATCGTCAAAGGCATAATAGGAACTCCGGAACGCACGGCAAGCGAAAACGGTCCGCGTTTGAACGGCTGCATTTTCCCGTCACGTGTTCGGGTTCCTTCGGCGAACAACAGCACCGATTTGCCGACTTTCATTTTTTCGATTGCGCGTTCGAGGCTTTCCTTTGCGCGCCGCGCATTACTGCGGTCAATACTAATGTAATGTCCAACCGAGATCGACCATCCGAAAATCGGAATCCGGCCGAGTTCTTTTTTAAAAATAATCCTGATTTGATCGGGAATAAAACCAAGTACTACCGGTATATCGAACATGCTTGCATGATTCGAAACGTAGATAAATTTCTCATCGCTTTTTAAGTGCTCGATTCCTCGAATAACAACCCGGACACCAAAAAGTTTCATCCAGAACCGGGACCAGATGTGCGCAATACCATGGTAATATCGACCCGATCGATCTATTAATCCGACAAAAATTGCCGCGGTTGATAATGCTGCAGTGACGATGATATAAACAATTAACTTAACGAAAAACACCGTCATGTCTCCCTCCGGATATTCTTGTCGAAGGGACACTTTACCTGATGCTTTTTCATTAAGAAAGATAAGAGCGAATTTGATAGAAGAATCATCATTCCATCGTCGTGTTCATCCCGATAGACGGGGAATGTTTTTGTCACCGTGGTTTTATGAGTATATCGAAAAATTAATTTAAAATCAATGAGGGAAAAAAGTATTTTTAAATTATTTAGGATCACTTCAATTGATGAAGTGTAAATTTGGAAAATAATATCTATCAAACTTGCATCTTATTCAAGGTCGTGGCGGCTAACTCAGTAGGGTTTTTGCATTACACATTAAATCTAAAATGCACAACATCGCCATCCTGCATCACGTAATCTTAAAAAGGCCGCGCCATAACTATAGACAAATGTTGGTCGAAATTTTATTTCGACTTTCAAAGCCGTTTAAGGTCGATTTTTAAAATCGACCTACACAAAAAACACAAACCGCTCCATTAAATAATGAAGCGGCCTGTTTTCGTATTGCTATGTAATGCTATCTGCTTACCGCAACAGCATCATCTTCTTTGTGCCTGAGAACATTTCCGTCGATAGGCGATAGAAATACATTCCACTCGGCATAGTTCGACCATGCTCATCCTGACCATTCCATTGAAGCGTGTACGAACCGGCTTCAACCTCTTCATTAATCAATGTCCTAACTTCCTTCCCCAACATATTATATATTTTCAATACTACCCTCGTTGTATTGTGCAAATCGAATTGTATCGTTGTTGAAGGATTGAATGGATTTGGATAATTCTGGTACAAGCTATAAATCTCAGGTATGTAATCAGACTCGGTACCATCAATACAGATGGACTTTTTAGAAAGTGTTCCTGTTGTGAATGACCATGTCCCCGATGTTGAGCTTCCTCCGGCATTCGTTGCTGTTACCGACCAGCTAAACCTTGTACTGGCTGCAAGTGTGGGCGTCTTGTACGACGTTCCTGTAACTGTTGCGCTTCCCCATGAGCCATTTACGGTATAAGATGTTGCTCCAGAAGAGGCGCTCCAACTCAGTGTCGGTGCTCTCGATACGTTTGTTGCACCATTTGTGGGTGATGAAAGTGTTGGAGCTGGCGGTGGTGCAGGAACTGTTTTAAAAGTCCATGTTGCCGATGTTGCACTGCCGCCGCCATTGATTGCAGTCACCGACCATGAAAAGTTATAATTGTAACTAAGAGAAGGAGAATACGATGTTCCCGTCACTGCCGCATTTCCCCATATTCCGTTTACAGTATATGATGTAGCTCCACTCACAGCATTCCAACTCAAGGCGGCGTTTATAGGTACATTTGTTGCCCCATTGGAAGGCGATATAAGTGTCGGAGCTGCCGGTGGCGCCGGTAGAGTTGTGAATGACCATGTCGCCGATGTTGAACTTCCTCCAGTATTTGTTGCCGTCACCGACCATGTGTAAGTTGTTCCAGTAGCAAGTGTAGGTGTTGTATACGATGTACTTGTGACTGTAGCGCTTCCCCACGATCCATTCACTGTGTAGGATGTTGCTCCTGTGGAAGCACTCCAACTCAGGGTCGGAGTTCTCGATACATTTGTTGCACCATTGGCAGGCGATGAAAGTGTTGGAGCAACCGGTGGCGCCGGTACTGTTGTAAACGACCACGACGCCGATGTTGTACTCCCCCCTGCATTGTTAGCTGTCACCGACCAGGTATAGTTATAACTGTACGAAAGAGAAGGAGAATACGATGTATCGTTCACCACTTTATTTCCCCATATTCCATTTACAGTATATGATGTAGCTCCACTCACAGCATGCCAAATTAATTTAGCAGTTATCGGAATATTTGTTGCCCCATTTGCAGGCGATATTAATGTTGGTGCAGCCGGTGGCGGAGGTGCTGTAATAAATGACCATCCCGACGACCAACCACTAGTACCTCCTGCATTTGTCGCATTAACTCGCCAGTAGTATGTCGTACTGCTCGCCAATGTGGTTGTGATTGCATAAGACGTTCCGGCAATTCCCGCTTGGTTAACAACCAACGACGTGAATCCCGCATCGATTGCCACCTGCAATCCGTATGATGCTGCTCCTGTGCAGGCACTCCAACTCAGCGTTGGCGTTCTCGAAATATTCATCGCTCCGTTGGCAGGTGATGAGAGCGGCGGAGGAGCCGGTGGTGTAGGAATAGTTGTAAATTTCCATGTAGATGACCAACTGCTTTGGCCACCGCCAGGATTTGATGTACTCACACGCCAGTAGTATGTCGTGTTGTTTGAAAGTGTTGTACCTAGTGTATACGATGTTCCACTACTTCCTAATATTGTGGCGGATGAAAAAGTCGAATCGGTCGATACCTGCAATTGATATGAATAGCCTCCTGTAACTGCTCCCCAACTTAATGTAGGTGTTGTCGATACATTCGTTGCTCCATTTACAGGTGAAGATAACGCCGGCGGTGTTATCATTGTTTGGAACTGCCACACCCCCGACCACGCACTCGTACCTCCCGCATTCGTAGCATTCACACGCCAGTAGTAGTTCGTACCGTTGGCAAGACCATTTATCTGTGCCGATGTTCCTGTGAGTGATGAATTGTCATAAGCTATGGATGTAAATGTAGAATTCGATGACACTTGAAGTTCGTATGATGTTGCTCCTGCCGAAGCATTCCAGCTTAATGCAGGTGGCATTGATACATTTGCTGCATTCGTTGCCGGCGATACAAGTGTTGGAGCCGCCGGTGGTGGAGGCGGAACGGTTGTAAACGACCAGGTAGAAGACCATGCACTCGTGTACCCTAATCCTATCCCACAAACGTGCCAATAATAAGTTGTGCCATATGAAAGTTGTGGAATGCTTGATTGGGGGGTACTCGCCATGTTATCATAAAAAATATTATTAAACAAAGGGTCAGCAGATACCTGCAGATGATATAAATCTGCACCCTGGCATGCATTCCATGATAAAGTTGTATTGATTGGAACTCCAGATGAATTATTATTTGGCGATGGTAATGTAGGAGCTGGAAATACTATTATATTATAAGAGTTAGATGTTCCTGAAGTACTCAATGCTTCAATATAATATGTTTTAGGTAAAGAATTTGCTGCTCCGGGATCTGTATACGTAAGCTGACTAGGAGAATTGTATCCTATTTTCGTTGAAGTTGATCCAATAACAGTATAAATATTAAATCCAATATCTAAATATCCACCCCACTGCCAATTTAATACAACATCCTGATTAACAACACTTGCAGCAAAATTTGAAATGGTAGGCGGCGGATTCCCGGGAATCACATCTGTGAAGTTTCTATATATATATTGTGGGCCAGCCAGATCACAGGAGGTGATCGTCTTTTTTTGACCTAATGGAATATAATAATACATTAATTTCCCTTCATCATGCATAATTCCATCATCGATATTTCCGTAAAGATCATCCAATCCTTCCAAGAAACTCATTAAGGTGAAGCAGGGACGAGATGAAAACCTAAAGATTTAGCTCTGTCTTTAAGGTTGCGTACAAGACGTGCTTTATATTTTTCATTATAATAGTCTTCACCAAGATCAACATACTCGACTTTATCTTTAAGCATTTTATAGATAATGCGTGCAAGTTTGTGAGCGGTGGCAATGTTAGCCATCGGAGCGCCATACTTGGATCTGATTCTTCTGTAGAAAGCGCCGAGGGCACACTTAGCATTGGCAAGAGAGAATGCAGCCAAACGTAATGCTTTATTGGCTCTATTTTTTGATTTTGGAATATGGGAGAAAAAAACTTTTCCGCCGGTTGTTTTATTATTGGGAGCAAGTCTAAGCCAGGAGCAGAAGTGTTTTGAGGTTTTCCATTTCGACATATCTTCCAAGAAACTCATTAAGGTGAAGCAGGGACGAGATGAAAACCTAAAGATTTAGCTCTGTCTTTAAGGTTGCGTACAAGACGTGCTTTATATTTTTCATTATAATAGTCTTCACCAAGATCAACATACTCGACTTTATCTTTAAGCATTTTATAGATAATGCGTGCAAGTTTGTGAGCGGTGGCAATGTTAGCCATCGGAGCGCCATACTTGGATCTGATTCTTCTGTAGAAAGCGCCGAGGGCACACTTAGCATTGGCAAGAGAGAATGCAGCCAAACGTAATGCTTTATTGGCTCTATTTTTTGATTTTGGAATATGGGAGAAAAAAACTTTTCCGCCGGTTGTTTTATTATTGGGAGCAAGTCTAAGCCAGGAGCAGAAGTGTTTTGAGGTTTTCCATTTCGACATATCTGTGCCGATGTCGGTGATAATATCCTGGATAGTAGAAGTATTGAGACCATCAACCTGGACAAGGTCAACGCCGGTGATGCGGTAGAGTTGAGTACGCAGATCGAAAGAAGGCGCATTCCTGGCTTTCTTATTGACATTTCGTTTTAATGGTTTCAGGGGACGTTCTTTGGGGTTGACGAGAGAAGGAAGTTGTCGATACATGGTTTCGGTTTCGTTATCCAGTTCGGTAATCAGGGAAGAGTAATAGTTATAGAGATCGAGCATTTGTTTGAGCTGGAAGACGTATTCTTTTCTATAATTTCCTTCGAGAGAGAGTTCGATTTCTTGCTCAGATTTTTTACAGTGTGGATCGCGAAATGATGCTAAGTATTTTGGGTCGGTGTTGCCGTTAACGATAGAGCGCAGGATGTGCATACCGGTGGTGCCGGTAACATCCGAGATAACGTTGGTGAGTTTAAGATTCATCAGTTGAAGAATTTTTTGTATATGCTGGATGTGAGAAGCACGGAAGCGCAGAAGATTTGCCCTATGGCGAATCATATCGCGCAGAGCGCGAATGTTCTGTTCCGGAATAAATGAACCGTTCAAGAGTCCGTAGGTAAGCAGTTGTTGAATCCATTGGCAGTCTTGGATATCCGTTTTTCTGCCGGAGACATTTTTGATTTTACGAGCATCGACCAGGAGAACCTCGAAGCCGTGTTCGACAAGAATTTCAAACAGAGGTATCCAATAGACGCCGGTTGACTCCATTGCAACAGTAGTGATGTTGCATTGTTTGAACCATTGGGCGATCGCGACTAGATCGCGTGTGAACGTTCCAAAAACACGCACGAACTGTTCATCGCGATCTTCAGGAACAGCGACATACATTTGACTGTCGCCAACATCAACGCCTGCGGCATTGAGATTGATTTGTTTGAGTGCATCAATGCGGATAATTTTGTCGTTGTTCTTTTGATTCTTTTTTTTCATTGAAGAACTCCTTACATTAAACATGAAAAAAAGCACGATGTTCTTTAGCCGACGGTTTTAGAGTATGGAACTCTTCCAAACGGGGTCTATGCCACCAATATAAAAACTGAAAACAGCCGGGACCAACCTAACCAACGGGCTTTGAAAAGCGCCAATGCGGCTTCGGTCATAATTCTGAAGAACATTGTATTTATTTTATACAGGTTAATGTAAAAGAGTTTCTCTTAAACAAGAATCGGGCGAAGCCAGATGGGTTGCCTAACCAGTGACCAAATTCATGTAACATTGTAGATGGAAGATCTTGATTAAGAAAATAACCATTATCATTCCAAATCAATGTTTCGTCAAGGGTTGTATAACATCTAATTACATTTGTGGGATCATTAGGATCCAATTTTAATGTTGTCTCAGCTGGTTTTCCACTTGGGGGGTGACCAAAATAAATCATATTTGTGCTTTGAGAATTGGGCTGAAAACTAATATTCAGTCCCGGTTGCTTATTCCATGTATTTGCCGCTAGATTTATATCAGCAATTGTATTTGTATAACTGTTATTTGCAGGGTCTACAGAATATTGAATGGGTCCGTTATGCCAATAACCACCTTCATATCCATAAGTAATGGTAAGGTTTTGATAAGAGCTTGAAGCACCGTCACTTCTGATAACAGATACATGCCCACTACTTGTCCCTTTTGGAACCATACATGTAATTTCATAATCGGTCCAAGCTGAAATACTTGTTGCGTAAATGTACTGTGAGTTGTTTGGATTTCCACAAAAGAACATTACACTTCCTTGAGCAGACCCAAAATTCGAGCCATAAATTGTTAATTGTGAGGTAAGGTCATTATTACCTGCAGCGCATTGTGTTGGTGAAAACGATGTGATTGAAGGTGGGGGTGTGGAATAGATAAAGCTATACGTTGCTGAAAAAGATCCCCATTCAGGATCGCTCTGATCATTACCCGCAATTACATGCCAATAATATGTATTTCCAACTGTGAGATTAGTGAGTTGTTGTTGAGTTTGATCTCCCACATTGACCATAATATCTAAAAAACTGCCGTTGGTAACAGTAGATTTAAAATATCCTTCTGAATTAATTTCATTGCTGACCGATACTTCAAAGTAATATTCATCTGTGGATTCGTCTGTGCAAGTCCAAATTAAAGTTGGATTTGAGTATACAGATGAATTATCTCCCGGCGAATTTAAATTTGGAGCAGAAGGAGGGGTTTTATAGGTAAAACTATACGTCCCTGAATAATCGCTCCATCCCTCAATCAAATTTCCTTGACCATCATCATAATAATAACCTGCTTTTACATGCCAATAATATTTTGTTCCACTTGAAAGACCTTGTAAGGACTTCTTTGTATCACTCCCCGTAGAGTTATTATAAATCGGCCATGAGAAATCATCTTGAGTGTCTGATACTTGTATCCAGTATTCGGTTGCGCCATTGACAGATTGCCAAGATACTGTTACTGGTTCTGATGCTTGGATCGAACCGTCTTTGGGTGAAGAGAGTGTCGGCGCAGAAATCTGAGAATAAGAAAAATTCAGATAAAGGAGACTGATAAGGGCAAAGGCGATAATTGATAATATTCGTTTCATTTTACGCCCCCCTTGATCGTGTTATTATTTTCTTGTTTTATTGTATCTTTTATGCTCTCTTTTGACCTCCGGATTATCTTCGGTTTGGTATCTGAAAATTTATAGTTTGCTAAAGGATCTGGAATAAGTAGGATTTTATTCGAACCTTTCTTCCTTAATTCTTGCCCCTCTTTTATTGCCCTTATCATATCCACAAATCTCGGGATCACTGATTCATCGGTTAACGATTTTTTAAGAACTTTGACAAATAAATCAGCTTCTATAGATTCATCTTCTACAAATAATTTCCCATATCGAATAGGATATTTAGCATTTTGATGCAAATAACCGGTTAATTTTTTATTCTTAAAAAAATAAATTGCTCTTTCATGTAGATCATATGGTGCAGATGTCGTAACAATGGTAGTTACCCCTTCTGCTGTTCCACCAGGTTGATCAAATGTAAATTCATTACCCTCTACATTACCTTTAATTGTTTGGAAAACTTTGAATTTTATTGAAGTATAAATTCCTCTCCAGTCTTGAGTATGATCCCACTTACCTTCCTTTGAAATAACTTGTGCATCTACAATTGTATTTGAGTTGCTTAGTAATTTTTGAAATCTATCGATCATCGCCTGTCTACTCGTATCTTGCTGAGAAACAGCGGTGCAAGGTAAGAGCATGAATAAGAAAACACTCAGTGGTATTGACCATGTCATTAATGAAGTGTTAGAAAGGAATTTATTAAACTTCATAACATTCCTCTTTGTTAAGCAGATAAATCTTCTAAATGTGTTCATAACAGCTCCTTTTTGTGATTGAATTATTGACAATTACTGATGGTCAGTTGCGATTTGGCAATAAAATTGCTATGTCATAGGCATCTAGGGTTTTATTATGGCCTGCCATACCTGGCGGGATTTGGTAGTACATTATCTTTCCCTTATCATGCATTTGACCATTATCAATATCACCATCTGCTAAAGATAACGTTGGTTCAGGTGGATTTGCGTTCATAAGTGTAAAATCTAATGAACAATGTGATAGTCCCAAAAGATGACCAAGTTCGTGTAGAGCTACACTCATGAAAGGAATGTATGTCGTACTCGAATTCCAATAAATGTGTGAATTGGGATCATTAATCCAGGTATATTTATTATTCCAATCAACGGAATTATTAAACAATATTTGCGAATTGATTGCGTTTCCAGAATCGTCGTAATATCCTGAAAGCCATTGATTGGATTCATCAGCGTAATGTGTGCAAGTAGCATAGATATCCAGATCTCCTGACTTTCCAAATTTGTCGGGGTTAGTGTCAAAATCGATGGTAATAGCTAAAGGGTCGGTTGAACTCGAAAAAGCGATATAATTATTCGAAGCTGAGGTCCAAATATTTTCAGCACTAGTAAATTCATTATTTGTTGTATTCAAATCTAAATTTGATGGTAAATCGGCGGAAGAGAAAACAACATTAATAGGTATCGAATTTCTTTGATAACTTGCCCACTGTATTATTTGTGAAAGGCTCGCATCTTTCGGCACGTGAACAGGTATAATTCCGTCGGTAGTGAATTTATAAAATTCATTGTGTCCATAAACTTTATATGACAATGAAAATAAAATCAATAAGGAAAAAATAAGGCACTTGGAAAATTTTAAAAGATTTTTTTTCATCTTGCACCTTCCTTCCACGATTTTATTTCATTAATGGAAGCTTGAAGGGCGGCAAAGAATTTATTTATATCTACTTTATTGCCTAATCCAAAAATGTTATCCGCATCTATAATAAAACCATTTTCAATTGGGTAAACTGATGATTGGAGAGTTTCAGGCCCACCAAGTGCTAATTCCGGAATATTATCAATGTCTACTAATGGATAAATTGCGATTATATATGAATTTCCCTTTTTCAATCCTCTACCACCCCATCCCGGATAATAATAAGGTTTAATGATATTGCCAACTTGTAAATTGTCTCCTTTCCATATTTTTGTAATTCTTCCCTGAACAGTTATTTTTTTGGATATTGTTGGCTTGATTGTTCCACGGTCGACATAATTAGATATTGTTACATCCTCGACATTAATCGTCAACCAATAAGCATTTAAAATTAATTCAGCATGTTTACGTGAAATGCGATTTCGGACTTCACGAATGACATCATGAGAGTCAGTAACTGGTCCCAAATTCTGTTCCTTTGCTGTTTTTCCAACAGCGATATCATTGCGATACTTTACAATTGGATCGTAGGCATTGGCATCGTAAATCAGGCTTGCATATCTCTTTAATTCTTTCAGAGACCATTTTTCATGCACCCAGCCCGTCCATGTTGGATGCGCCAGACTATCGAAAGCACGATAATATTCTTGGACGCTTGCGGGTGCTTTTCTCAGGAATTCAGCGGATGCTTTTTCGTATAATGCTATCGTACTTTGATGTGTGATATTTTTTTGGGCATATATAATTCCCAAATTAATTAATGAAAACAAAATGACCGGCAAAAGAATCTTTTTCATAAATATTGCCTTCCGAAATAAAGTGAAAGAAAAGGTTTTTAAATTTACTCGTTATACGTACTGATAAGAAATAACAGAATAGCTATGTCATAACTAGAATCCTCCGAAAAATTGTTGTGAAACATTTGTGGGTTATGAAAAACTGAATCTGCATTACATCCAAATCTCTCCAAAATAATCCGATACTTAGAAGGTTTGGGATTGCTTTTGAGAAGCCTGGAAGCTAGTTCGCCAGTTCCTTCCAGGATTTTATATCAGAGATAGTTTCTCTTATAGCCGACGTAAATCTTTCTAAATTGACCTTATTTCCTAACTGGAAGATATTCTTTTTATCAGTTACATAACCGTTTGAGATTGGATATATTACCTCGTCAACAATGGAAAATCCACCGAGAGCTATATTTGGACCTCCTGGTCTATCACCTTCTTCATCCATTTGATAAAAAGCTAAAATATATTCATGTCCTTGCTGTAACGAAGTCCCCCACATTGGTAAATAATATGCAAAAATGTGATCTCCTACATTAATTTGGCTCCCTTTATAAACATCAATAATTTTACAATCAATTATTTTTTCTTGAATGGGAGGATTAATTTCTGCATTAAGATTTTTTGATTGAATACCTTCAACGGTTACTCTTACCCAATACGAATTGCTAACCATTTCAAAGTATTTTTGAGGGAGGCGTTTTTTGAGTTGTTCAAAGACTAACGTGGAATTCGTTCCAGGTCCCTTATGAGCAGTTTTAGCTGCTAGCCCAACAGCCATTTCATTCCGGTATTGTGTGAGAGGGTCGTATTCGTTTGCATCATATATAAGACTTGAATAATACTTGAGTTCATTCAGCGACCACTTCTCGTGTATTCGTCCCTGCCACGTTGGATGCGCCAGACTATCGAAAGCACGATAATATTCTTGCACGCTTGGAGGGGCTTTTCTAAGAAATTCAACCGGTGCCTTTTTGTATTGGGCCATAGAATTTTGATGTGAGACATTTTTTTGTGCATATAAGACATTCATGCACAGTATTGAATATAAAACGATTGGTAAAAGTAACTTTTTCATAATTGTTGGCTCCCGAAATAAAGTGAAAGAAAAGGTTTTTAAATTTACTCATCATACGCACTGATAAGAAATAACAGAATAGCTATGTCATAATTATAATCATCCGAAAAATTGTTGTGAGACATTTGTGAGTTATGAAAAACTGAATCTGCATTACATCCAAATCTCTCCAAAATAATCCGATACTTAGAAAGTCTGGGATTGCTTTGGAGAGGCCTGGGAGCTAATTCGCCAGTTCCTTCCACGATTTTATCGGGTCATCGCTATTACCTGCTTTTACCTGCCAATAATATGTTATGCCATTCGTAAAACCATCAAAGGAAATTTGTGTATTAGATCCAGTAGATAAATCATAAAGCGTCGAATTGAAAGATGGATCGTCCGATACTTGTATCCAGTATTCTGTTGCAGTTGGGTCTGAATCTTGCCAAATAAATTGTACTCCTTGTGATGAATATATTACCCTCGAATTGTCAAGGGGTTGACCTAATTCCGGCACTGCAGGCGGAGTTTGAGAATAAGTCACATTCAAAGAAAGCAGACCGAAAAGTGCCAAGGCGATAATTAATTTTATTCGTTTCATTTTACATCTCCTTGGGTCGATTTATTATTTTCCGGTTTTACAGTATCTCTTATAATCTCGTGTGACTTCGAAATTCTTTGTAATCTTTCCCGTTCAATCATTTGTTTCCAACGTATCGAATCTGCTGCTGTATATTTAGTGTCGTCTAAAGGATTAGGTATTAATACGGGCTTATTCGCGGGAATTCCCGTCGCCTCACTTCCCTCTTTCATTACCTTTAACATATTTACAAATTTCGAGATCACTAAACTATCTTTTAAAGATTTTTTTAGAACTTTAACATACAGGTCAGCATCTATATATTCATCCTCTACCCATACTTTCCCATTATGAATGACATCTCTATGATATTCCATCAAATAGCCGGATAACTTTTTATTCTCAAAAAAATAAATTGCCCTTTCATTCAAATCATATCGTAGAGAAGTGGTCACTGTAATAGTATGTCCTTCTAAGGTTCCACCTGGTTGGTCAAAAATAAATTCATTACCATCCACATTACCTTTAATCATTTGGAAAACTTTAAATTTTATCGAAGTATACATTCCTCTGATTCCTTTACTATGATCCCATTTGCTTTCCTTAGAAATAACTTGTGCATCTACAATTATATTTGAACCATTTAATAATTTTTGGAAATGTTCGATCATTGCCTGTCTACTCGTATCTTGCTGAGAAACAGAAATACAAGGTAAAAGCATAATTGAAAATAGACTTAGTGGTATCGACCATGTCATTAATGAAGTGCTCATGAGGAATCTATTAAACTTCACAACATTCCTCTTTATTAAATAGATAAATTTTCTAATTGTGTTCATAATAGCTCCTTTGTGTGATTGAATTATTGACAATTACTGATGGTCAGTTGCGATTTGGCAATAAAATTGCTATGTCATCATGAAATTCTCCCTCGAATAGTTATAAATCGATAAAAACCCATTCTGAAATGTAGTTTATTGGTACTGATTATTATACTGTATACCGCAATGAAAACCCTATTTGTGACAAAAAATGAAAAAATATTTTTAGCGCTTATTAGAAGAATAATCGTTTAGAAAAAGCTATGGAAGAATAAATGATAAAGCAAGAAATATCGCAAAAAAATGGTGGAAGTTTATATATAAATTCGAGTAATAATGAATTTTTAATCGTCTCTGATTTTATATAAATTACAGGGCAGTGATTCTATCTTTTCTATTCATCAAATATCTACATCATCATCATTCACGGAAAGATAACTTTTTCCAGCTCCACCAACACTTCACCTGCCTTTCCCTGGAATGAATAATTCATGATCGAGCAAAGCGGCGACGGATCCGGATTTATTTCCACACAATAAGCTCCGCTCCGCCGGGCGATGGAAGGAATGGACGCGGCCGGATAAACAACGGATGATGTTCCGATCGAGAAGCAAACAGCTGCACGCTCAGCGGCATGAACCGAATTATTCCAATCATCTTCCGGAAGATTTTCGCCGAACCAGACAACATCGGGCCTTATTAATCCTCCGCATGCATCGCATTTCGGAATCGATGCGGATTTAAATATTTTATCATTGGAATAATTTTTCCCGCATTCGATACAATAATTCCGCTCAATATTTCCATGCAATTCGTATACACGACTCGAACCTGCGCGCCGGTGAAGGTTATCTATATTCTGCGTGATAACATGAATTTCTTTAACTATTTTTTCCATACGCGCGATTACAAAATAACCGGGATGCGGTTCGATCTCCTTCATAATATTTTTCCGGTGTTTGTACCACTCCCAAACCAAATCGGGATTTTTAAGGAAGGCATCGAAGTTGGCGAGTTCTTCCGGTTTCATTTTTTTCCAAATGCCATTCTCGCCGCGGAATGTCGGGACGCCGCTTTCGGCAGACATGCCGGCGCCGGTGAAAAAAACTATCGTCGTTGCAGAATGAATTCTATCGATAAGTTCTTTTGGAATTTCCATCTTTAGTATCCAAGAGGTTAAGTCCGTGAAAAAAATATTAGCCACTTCCGAAGGAATGCCTTCGGCCTAATTGCACGAATTATTATTAATTATTAGGCTCTTTATTAAAGAAAAATAATTTTGTGGTAATTAGTGTAATTCGTGGCTTCTTTCTTATTTTCGATTCCATACCATTAAGGTTCCAGATGCAATAATTCCCAACCCGAATGTTTGATCTGCATTTGGTCGAGCGTCAACCGGTTATAATCACTCTGAAGCCATGTGTGTACTTGATCTTTGTAGTGCGCGCTGAACGGCTGTCCCGATTCTCCCGATGTAATGACGGAATACAACTGCCATGGATCCGACATATCCGCAATCTGGCGCATTGATGCCGCTACAACTGCACGATATGGATGATTGAAACTGTATTCACCACTCATGATTGCAGTATTGCCTCCATTGTATTCGTACGGGCCAAAATTAAAAACATAATCCAGAGGTTTTACTTCGCCAAAAAGATGACGCATCGTGATCGTGTGCAATTTTCCCCACGTCCATGTTCTCATATCGTCTCCGAAACGATCCCGCAATTCGACAATCGCGGAATCGAGGCTTTGACGGATGATATCGTCCCGGGTTTCTTTTTCCGGCGTATTGATATTATCGAACCACTGGGATGTACTGTCGTGCATTAATTGAGGTAATACACGGAGAGGGACATTCGTTAGAAATACATAATTTCGAAAAGCATCCTCACCCATTTCATCAAGGAAAGTGTTTCGCAGCATGTGAACCAGCCATGATTGGTAAATGGTAGTCACAATATCGGTCTCGGAAAAACGGAAGTCCCAATTCCTGAAATATATAAGCGCTTCGTTAATAAACGGATCGGTAACCGCAGCCGAATCGTACGCATACAGGATTCTCGCCGTAAGTTCTTCCGCAAGCGGAGAATAAAAATCTCGCTGCATACTTTGAAAATCATTGACAGAAAATTTTTCTTTTTGACTAAGCAATTGCCTTATGCGCTGGCTTCGGCTGGAAGGCTCCAATAAGTTGGATATATAATAGGGAAACCTTTCATCTGCAATTTTATTGTTGGCTGTGACGATAATTCCTTCGGGTGGATTAATCATGTTCGGCAGAGATTCGAACGGAACATAGCCGCGCCAATCGTTCGATGATTCCCAGCCGGGAGCAGGAAGCCACGGATTTTTAAAGCCTCGTATCGGAATTCGCACGGCCGCCTGGTAGCCAATGTTGCCGGCAGTGTCGGCATAAGTAAAATTTTGTCCGGGCACGGTAAATGTTTTTAGCGCTTCACGAAATTCTTTCCAGGTGTTTGCATGATTGATCAGATAAAAGGCGAGTAATTCCTGTGAATCGGTAGACAGTCCGCACCAATCCATGCTTACGGCGTAGCGTTTTTCCAAAGAAATTTCCGCTTCTCCCAACTCGGTGTTACTCGATGCATGAACATCGCTGATAATTGGGCCGTGATGTGTGGCGTAAACGGTTAGAGCAACCGAAACGCTGTCGCGAATTTTTATTTCTTCTTCATAGATCGTGAGCGGCCGTGACGTTTTCTCCACGATATAATTATTTGGTTTCGATGAATCAATTTTTTCAAGGAAGAAATCGGCATCGTCAGCCATTACATTTGTGAGGCCCCATGCAATTGCCCTGTTCCTGCCGATGACAACCGCAGGTAAGCCGGGAATCGTGACTCCTTCAATGCATAATGATCCTCCCTGGATCGACATCTGATACCATTTTGATGGATTCGTAATCATAAGATGCGGATCGTTTGCCAAAAGCGGCTTTCCGTTTATCGATCTTGAGCCGGAAACAACCCAACTATTACTTCCAACTCCGGGAGAAGATTCCTGCAGAAAATTCATGCAAGCAAAAGCGGTGTTGCGGAAATCCTTCAGCATGGCACTCGTCCGAACACTATTATTCGAGACAACGGTCGGAATTTGACCGGAGGACGGAATCAATTCCCGGCAGCGTTCTTCCCCGAACCGATCGACGAGATCACCCATCTCTAAATCGAACCACCATGAAAAATTAAGTTCCCAGGCAAGGAGCCGGGAAATAACGACGCTATTCTCGATCGTCCATGGCTCAGGTTCTATCCGAAGCAAATCGAATTCAATCGGGTACTTATTATTGTTCATCTCGATGAAATCGTTTACTCCGACGGTATAAGCCTCCAAAACATTTTTTGCATCCGGATGCATTGAATGAAGAAGTCCCTCTGCAATTCGATTGAATCCGATTGTGCGAAACAATTTATCAAATTCGAGTGTGCGGGAACCGAATATTTCCGATAACCGTCCGTTCCCAATTCTGCGATATAGTTCCATTTGCCACAACCGGTCCTGAGCATGCACAAACCCCATGGCAAGATAAGCATCATGTTCGTTCTCAGCGATGAGATGCGGAACGCCTTTCTCGTCGCGGTAAACCGAAACAGGATGATACAAACCTTTTATAGTTAGAGATCCTGTCGTTTTCGGAAACGATTTAGTAACGAGGTGACAGGTGAAAAATGAAATCGACAGAATTAGGACAGACAAAACAAAAAGACTACCGATGAAAAATTTAGTTTTAGGATTCATAGATTGAATGTAAAAAAAGGCGGGCTACTTTGCAACCCGCCTTTCGATCTTCCTTAAAATATTTTTTGAGATTAAAAAAACCGGATCCCGACAGAAATTGACGGACTGAGAAAAGAAGACTGTTGTACAAAATTTCTGGTGGGGATTGTTGCATACGACAAACCGACTTCAAACGAATATGCAATACCGTTGCTGTGAAACAATTCGGCTCCGAGTGCACCGTATAATTCCCCTCCAAATCCATACATGAGAAACGGTCCGATGTTGTCGGTTTCGTATTGACTCGGCGAACGAACACCAAGAAATGGGCCTCCACCAGCAATAGAGTACAATGCCAGTCGGTCATTTTCAACATTCCACAATAAATGGATAGTTCGAATTGAAAGAAGAACCGGAATCTTCAGTACGCTCGCTTCATAGCGATCGCCCTCGATGATGTACGGTGTCCCTCCAAAAAATGAATACACTCCGGTTTGAATCAATATATCGGATCGATCGGCCACCGCTACGGGAAATGAAAGATTCACGCCTATTTCATACGACGAGACTCTCGTCGCAAATCCCATGTGCGTATTTCGTATTTTTTCCAAGATCGCAGTTGCCGATTCTGTTCCATCACCATTATCTTCGCTTTGCTCTTGAGGCTCAGTTCCTTCTGGATTTTTTATTTCCTCACTGTCACACACTGTGGTTGTAAAATGGTATTCTTGAACAGCAGCCTTGCAAGACGAAGTAAGTTCTCCCGCTTTACATCGTCCATAAAGAACGGTAATAAGAGATGCAACAAAAAAAATAAAAAATCGTTTCGCCATTTTTAGAACCTGAAGGATACTGTAACAACAACCGTCGATGCAGCAATTTTTTCATCCGTGCGCGATGCATCCGTGATATTGGGATCAAGATAATTCTCTTGATACGTATTATACCAGCCATAGATGTATGTAGCATCAAGAATGAATGCATTTCCGAATACGTAGCCGATACCAGCGCTCACATGCTTATCTGCAAACGACGACGGAACACCTTTATACGGCGAAGGAAGGTATGCAAAACCACCCCGGATGCGAAGCTCGGTTGAAGGAACTAATAGCTCAGCTCCCACATGCCAATTCAGAGTAGTTCGAAATAAATTTTTTATATATCGATTGCTCTTATCTTGATTATCAATATTACTGCTATCAGTAGTACTGCTATTTGAAAATTTCATTTGCGAATAGTCGGATAGTTCTGCACTTCCGGCGAGAAGTACCGGACCAATATGCCCGGAAATTCCGCCGCTAAATTGGAAAGGAGTTGTAATATCATAATCTGAGCTTACGGGAACAATATAACCTTCTGTAGTTTTTGAAAAGTACGCTTGCCCATATGCCGAAGAATCTTCATGAACCGACAATACCGACGGGACCTTCAACATTAAACCAAAAAAAATGTCATCATTCAATTTAGCCATGAAACCGAAGCGCGCTCCGACTCCTGTTATATCGGCATTAACCACATTATGTAACGATAATTGCTGCCAACCGGTGTGGTGGCTATCTACAGTATCATTTGCATAAACACCATTCACATCCGTCTCAGAATACATACGATCGTAAGAATAGGTACCGGAATAAATATCGAGCGACATTCCGACATATATATCAGGCGCGATTTCCATTGCCCCGGAAAGCGCCCAATTACCAAGTTGGCCATCCTCCAATACCGTCCCCCGCTGTTGAACGTTGCCGGTAATTGAAGGGTTTCCATGTTGATCTTCAAGGTACAAATTATAGGCAATGTCGTTCTCATAATTTTTATCGTACAACGACGTAACAATAGAACTTTGTTTGTTGTATCCGTTGTACGATAGAGCCGATGTAAAATCCTGCGGCCGATTATACCCAACCGCAAAAACTAAACTACCTCGCTGGGTCGGGAAAGGAACGACTAAACCGATCGATCCGAATGATGTAATATTGTTTGAGTATGTCTGAGCGGTACCCAAGAATGAAGCATTATTGCTTACATCAACATTCGTTAGTCCGCCGGAAAATTCTCTACGTTGCATTAATCCCAAGCCGGCTGGATTCCAAAGCGTGGCAGAAAAATCATTCGATACTGCCGTATAGGCTCCGCCCATTCCAAGAGCTCGTGCTCCGGTTCCAAGATTTATATTTGAATACCTCAAAGCATCTTCAGGATATTGGGCTGATGCCACAACTGGAACGATGAGTAACAATGCGATTGTCAAAAATAACTGTTTCATTATTTTATTCCCCCTACTACTGAATTAAAGTCTACGAATATTCCGATGTTGATCATTTGGTGGTCTGTTGCTGTTCTCGGTTTTTGAATTTATGTTTTTTTTACATAAATAAATTAACGACTGCGAGTGCTGCCGTTTCTTTCACTCGATCCACTGCTGCCACTACTCCGTGAATTTCCGCTGTTGCTGGATCCGCCGTTGCGACTACTTGACACAGGAGGCGATGATGTTCGAGATGTGCTTGATGTTCTCGCCTCACGACCGCCATGGTTCGTAGACCCGCTTGATGGGCTACTGCTTCGGCTTGTTTGAGGAGTTTTTGAACTCGAAGTTTTCTTTCCAACTGGCGTTGAGTGTGTCGCGGTCGCGTTTGATCTATCGATTCGGGCAGATGCTGCATCGTTTTGCCTTATACCTCGTGTTGGTCTAACGGCTGATGGTAAATCAATTGGTGTTGACGATCGTAAATTTGTTGGACGGATTCCATTTGCCATCCCTTCGTCGTCACGCGGTCCACGGGGTGTACCGAATGTCCGGACCCCACCACGTGAATGAGTACCGTTTCTATAAGCAACTGCCATTCCATGTCTGCCGCCCCAATATCCATATCCTCCATACCCTGAGTAATACCATGAACTGTGCCATCCAGAATACCACGGATCAGCATACCATGGATTCGCCCAATATGGATCCATCATATAAGGATTGTAAGCCCAATCCCAATACATTGCCGGATAATAATAATCGAAGAATTGATATCGGCTGTAAAGATTCCAATCGTCATAATTTGTTTGATTTTGTCCGGATGAATTATTTGGTGCAGGAACATATTCGCTATCATCCAAACTTCGTGGTGTAGTGAGTTGCAGTTGTGTATAACAACTCTGCAACGTCAGCATGATAATTACTATCAAGCTTATCATTAATAATTGTTTCATTCTATATTTCTCCTCTTCCATTTTTCATCTCTTCTTAATTTATTACAACAATAGTGCCATTATATTTATTATAAAGCAAAATAACCTATTCTAAGTCATTCAAATATAACAAATTATCAGCAATGTATGTTCATTCTTCACTGTAGCAGTCAGTCTGTGTACTAGAATAGACAGTTACCGCTTTGTTCGTTCATAATTATACACACTACAACGTTCGAACAAATTCAAACCTAAAAACTCGATTGCCGATTGTGATGCTGTTCTGGTTCTTCACCAAATTCTTCATCGCCAATCCAAATGTAAATCCTTCACCAACCGAAAATGAAAAAAGAGCATTCAAGTATCCTCTTCCTTCGCCAAGGCTTCTAAAACCACGATCATTAAGTCCGATGTTATATTCAAGAGCAAACGACACGAATGAACCGATACTTTTATCGGCACCTACATAGATGTTGACATCACGATTTCCGTCTGCACGCTCGAGCGTATAATTTGCGCCTACGTGGGCGCCCAAGTTTCCAAGGAGAGAATAGTTTTTACTGAACACGAGAAATAATCCCGGCGACTTAATTGTGTACCGAGATGTCGAATCAATATACGGCTCGCGGCCTTGCGTATCAAAACCAGCCGCACAAGCCGGGAAACCGATTGATTCATCAAATAATCTGACTTTCACAAGGAACCCTGGCGTTGGGTTGAAGTGAGGTGAATTGTATCCGACGATGTCCGTTCCACCGAAAGAAATTCCTAACGTCAACCGGCTAAATGCGCCTGCGCATACAGAAAACAATGCGCCGTTCTGCTGATAAAATTCAGCATCGAAAGCGATCGAACCGCTTTTCATCATCCCTGCAGTCGGCATATCGACGATGCAACGCGGTTCAAGTATTGCGCTTGCACCTGCGCTGCCAAAAATCGATTGCCCGTTGGAATTTTGCGCAATGCATAAGGAAAGAAAAAATAATAATCTTAGATTAATATTTTTCTTGATAATTTTATTCTGCAATAACTTGATCCTTCGAATCATTACCAATCCAAAATAAACTGGTGTGGAACCTTGAACTCCTATCCCCCTCACACTCTTTTCCAGCGCGTTCCTTCTTTTCCATCTTCGAGTACTATACCAATTGCCTGGAGTCCATCGCGAATTTTATCCGCAATCGGCCAGAGTTTTTGCTTGCGCGCTTCCGCCCGCAAATCGATCAGCAAATTCATGATGCTGTTTTCATCCACGGTTCCAATTTGTTTCGATCCGGAAAATTCATCCCGAACGATTCCAAGAATCTTCCCTCCCATTTCAGTGTAGAACGAATCGATCGATTCGAGCGCTTTCTTTGTGGGAAGATCGTTCGAGTTCAATAACGTATTCACTTCACGGCTGAGGTCGAATAAAACAGCAATCGCTTGAGGCGTATTGAAATCGTCATCCATCGCCTCAACGAATTTTTTCTTGTACTCTTCAAGATTGATCGAAACCGGAGCGTTGCCGCCGCCTTTCTTTATCGATTCACGAAGATTGCCAATTACATTCTGTAGTTTTTCTAATCCCTTTGCAGCGCCTTCCAACGCGGCATCGCTGAAATCGAGTTGGCTTCGATAATGACTTTGAAGAACAAAAAATCGCACGACCATCGGATCAATTTTTTTGAAAGCATCTTTTAATGTGATGAAGTTTCCGAGCGACTTCCCCATTTTCACTCCGTTCACCGTCACCATATTATTGTGCAGCCAGTATTTTGCAAACGGCTTTCCAGTCGCTCCCTCGCTTTGTGCGATTTCACATTCGTGATGAGGAAATTGATTTTCAAGTCCGCCGCCATGAATATCCACGCCGCCGTCGGGTGGGATGCCGAGATACTTCATCGACATCGCCGAACATTCGATATGCCAGCCCGGAAATCCTTCGCCCCACGGACTATTCCAGCGCATGATATGGCCTTTCTCGGCTTTTTTCCAGAGAGCAAAATCTGAAGGATGGCGCTTTTCACTGCGAATCTTTACGCGTGAGCCGGATTCTAATTCTTCAATCGTTCGTCCGGACAACTTCCCATAATCCGGAAATGCACCGACCGAAAAGTATACCGAACCGTTTACTTCGTACGCCAATCCTTTTTCCAGCAACACCCGAATCATCCCGATCTGCTCTATTATATGGCCGGTTGCACGCGGCGAAATATCGGCACGAAGCACATTCAACGCATCCATATCCTCAAAATAACTTCGCATGTACTTCTCGACAATCTGCATCGGATGGATACGATCTATTTGAGATTGCTTTTGAATTTTATCTTCACCCTCATCCGCATCGTCGGTGAGATGTCCGACATCGGTTATATTCTGCACATAGAGCACCTTATAACCAAGATGAAGCAGATACCGGTAAATTACATCGAATGAAATATAGCTTTTCGCGTGGCCGATGTGTGAGTCGCTATAAACCGTCGGACCGCAAACGTACATACCAACCCGGCCGGGAATGTATGGAACGAAATCTTCTTTCGAGCGACTGAGAGTGTTATAAACTTTTAATGCCATAAGAATTTTCTTTTCTATGTTGACGGTCTTGTTCTTAAATCAATTCAACGAATGTTCATTAACTCACGCGCACTTTCGAGTCCGGCATCGGTTACATCCGAACCACTTATGAGTTTTGCAACTTCGCGGATCCGTTGATCGACGTTTAATTTTTTTATGGTAGAAACAGTTCTCTTTCCATCCGACATTTTTTCGACGGCATAATGCACGTCGGCAAATCCCGCGATCTGCGGGAGATGCGTGATGCAGAGAATTTGATGGAATTCCGAAAGTGATTTCAGACTTTTTCCGACCGCTTGCGCGATCCGTCCGCTGATGCCGGAATCGATCTCATCAAAAATCAAAAGCGGAAGCCGGTCCGATTTCGCAAGAGTGCTTTTCATCGCCAGCATCACGCGGGATATCTCTCCACCGGACGCAACCTTCGCCAGCGGCTTCGGATCTTCACCGGCGTTTGTGCTGATATAGAATTCTACATTGTCGATTCCTTTGGAAGTCGCGGCAAACATCTTTTGTCCGAGTTTTACATAGCCATCCGCATCTAGCGATTGATCTATGTGAACATCGAAAATTGCCGACGCAATTCCGAGTTCGGCAAGTTCGTCGGCAATTGCTTTTTTAACTTTCTTCGCAATCTCATTTCGGTTTTCAGAAAGCTGTTTCGCCAGGGATGAAAACGATGAGCGTTCTTCCTCGATTCGGGCTTTGATACGTATTAATTCTTCCTCAAAATTCTCAGCAAGAGTCAGCTCGCCTTTCAGCTTCTCCCGATGTGAAAGTATTGTATCGATTGTCCCGCCATATTTTTTCTTAAGCAGAGCAATGTGTCCCAAACGCGTACGGATTTCTTCCAATCGCTCCGGATTAAATTCGATTCGCGAATTGTATTGTTTAAGAAATTTCGAAAGCTCGTCGAGTAATACCGCGGCTGTATGACAATCGTTCAGTTTTTCTTCAAACCCGTGATCGATGTGTGAAAGATCTTCAAGCTGGCTACGAACAATATCAATTTGATCGTGAAGAGAATTTTCATTCTCATATAGGATTGAATAGATTTGTGATGTGCTCTGGAAAAGCTTTTCCGCATTTTCCAAAATCTTGCTCTCGGATTCTAGTTCCTCCTCTTCACCGGCATGGAGAGAGACTTGATCGATTTCGTGTAACTGGAATTCATTCAAGTCACGTCGCTGGCGAAGTTCCGATTCGCGCCGGCGCAACTCATTAAGATCTCTCATTAATCCGTCAAGTCGCCTGAACGATTCCGCAACTTCATTCCGGAGTTTTTCCAGGTTTCCGAATCCATCCAGAAGTTCGATATGCGTTTCAGTTTTTAATAACGATTGGTGATCGTGCTGACCATGCAGATCCACAAGCAGATCGCCCGCATTGGCAAGGAGCGATAATGAAACAGGTGAATCGTTCAGAAAACAGCGACTCTGTCCTTTCGACGAAACTTCACGGCGTACTATTAATTTCCCGCCGTTCCAATCGAGATTGTTCGATTGAAAAAGTTGCTCAACTTTTTCAATCCCAGCAACGTTGAATATGCCTTCTACAATTGCTTTATCCGCTCCCTTGCGGACTTCATCCACGCTCGCGCGGCTTCCGAGAATGAGTCCGACGGCATCGATTAGAATCGATTTGCCCGCGCCGGTCTCGCCCGTGATTATGTTCAATCCGCTCTCGAACTCAACAGTGAGTTCGTCGATGAGCGCATAATTTTTTATGTACAGCGATGTGAGCATTATATATTCTAATAATTCTTTTTAATTTACCCGAATTGTGGATGAAATTCAAGGTACGGTGGATGTATGAAAGCTTAATTCATTTGAAGCCGGTTTTGGGTCAGTGCCATAATTCCGTTAGAGATGTAATCTCGTGCCAAAGGCACCACTTCGTGGGTAGAATTACAAAATGAATTGAATTCTGGAATCTGTACTGTACCGATTAGTCAGCCTTTACATTAGTAGGACCTTGTTTCATGGATTACGATTGCCCTCCTATTTTTCGTGTAATGACTCCTATTTTTCGGATACGATTCTTGACATTCTCTATTTTTATTGTTAAAATTTGCCAGACGTTTATATTACAGATGGATTCAAGCTTTCAATAATAAGAAAGTTATAACACAATAGCTGGTTATATCTGCACAAGGTTGTAACCCAAGATCGTTCTCTATAGTGGAGAGATAGGGATAATTTTGGGAGAATTAAATGGACCAGCAGATAAAATCAAAGGGCTTCTATGAAACAATTAGGCGTGAAATGCGCTTGAAAAATTATAGTTACAAGACTATCAAGTCTTACGTAAGCTGGCTTCGCGCATTTGTCAGTTATTTCCATCCACGACATCCGCGCGAATTGACCGCAGAAGATATTCGATCGTACTTGCTTTTTCTGATCGACGATCGAAAACTTGCGGCATCAAGTATCAATCAGGCTTTTAACGCAATGCGCCTTTTATATGTTGATTTGTATCAGATGCCCTTCAAAATTGGATCGATCCCGAGGCCGATGAAGGAAAAACGCCTTCCCGATATTCTGAGCCAGGATGAAATACTCAGAATTTTTAGTGCGGTTAAGAATACAAAGCATAAGGTAATGTTAATGCTGACATACGCATCTGGATTGCGTGTCAGTGAACTGGTAAATTTACGGTTGGAAGATATTGACATATCCAGAATGATGATCCATATTCGGGGCGCGAAAGGGAAAAAGGATCGATATACAATTCTTTCGAAAACTATGCTCAACGTACTTAACTGGTATACCAAAACTCAAGGTTTGGGGGAGAGAGGCTGGATTTTCCGAGGTGCAAATCCGAATCACCATTTATCCGTTAGAAGTATTCAAGCCGTATTTGAACGGGCGATACTATCTGTCGGCATAAATAAGCCTGTTTCAATGCATACATTGCGACATTCTTTTGCCACGGATTTATTGGAACACGGTACTGATTTGCGATATATCCAGGAATTATTAGGACATAATAGTTCTAAAACCACTGAGATATACACGCATGTAACGACAAAAACAATTAGCAAGATCAAGAGCCCGCTCGATTTTTTGGTTGAGGAGGTTTCGGATTCTAAATCAAATCCACAATTACTAATAGATAAAAGATAACAACGCAATGCATTGTTACGCTAGTTATACGCAACGCGGCCTGCTTATAAGGTTGGCGTCACGCATTGTGATTATTAATAAGCCAAGGAGAAAATATTAATGCTCAAATTTGTTTTAACAATTATAATATTTTCATTCAGTTCTTCATTGTTTGCTCAACAACAAGATTCCATCCTCACAAGAGATTCTATACTTACAATTGAACAAATCCTCAAGTTACCGGAAGAACAAATAGATATTGGTCTTGCCGACCTCGTTCTTGCCAAAGAATTTTATCCTGATCTCAAGATTGATTTTTTCCTATATTGCTTCCGATATATGGCGGAACGGTATAGACAATATTTTGGTGGCATAACTGACCCCGATGAGCGAGTTCGGGCGTTAAATACGTATCTGTATAAAAAAGGTCCCTGGAATGATAAAATAACTTTCGGTTATGACGATGACGATTTAGGAGTGAAAAATCTTTCAAACAAATTCATCAATGGTTACATTGCAACAAAGAAAGGTTCTTGTATAACTTTGCCGATGATGTATGTAATTCTTGGCGAGCGCCTCGGTTATCCAATTTTCGCTTCGCGTCTACCATATCATTTTTTTGTTCGGTATATTCCTGAAACTAAGATTACCAATTTTCAAACGAATATCGAAGCAACTAACGGCGGCGGTTATGCTCCAGACGCAGAATACATGAAAACATTCTTCGTTTCTGAACAGTCTGTTAAAAACGGTGTCTATCTTCGTACGTTGACAAAGAAAGAGTATTTAGCATCGCTTTTTCTCGTCAATTCAAACGAATGGATCGCCCGCAAAAACCTTGCAAAAGCGAAGCATTACCTGGAACTTTCTATGAAGTATGATTCAACATTTTCCTCGGCAATGATGAACTATGCGACACTTCATCTTCAAGAGGCGATCGAATTGGAACAGAAGATGAACGACGAGAAACAAGGTGAGATATTTTTCTTCGGTGCCTATACGAGGAGTAAATCAAGAAATCAACCATCTCCAACGCCTCAACTTCCCAATCCGTTGCAACAAATGTTTAAAATCCCTGAACCCGATTTCTCTGCGTTTCAGCTTCACATTGAGAACATGCTGCCTGTGGACAGAACAAAACAGAATCAGTCTGATTTTCAACCAAGTCAGTCCGCTCAGTTTCAAGCTAATCCCGAATTGCAGATCTCACTTGAAGAAATTTCTGAACGATACGTGCCGCTCATTCAAGCGAAGTTGGAAGTCTACGTGAAATACAAACAAAAAGCAGAAAAATTGGGTATCGTACGAGAGTACCCAATGAGTTTTTTCCAAATTCAATCCAAATCACTCAAACAATTTCAACAAGAGAAAGGAGTCAAGTAATATGCACAGGTACTTTCTTGCTGTTATTTTCTTTCTAATGTTTTCTAATTTCTCGTTTGCCGGAAGGTATTATGACGCGAGAACGGGAAGATTTCTCCAAACTGACCCACACAAAGAAAATTATGCTTCCCTTTCCCCTTATTGTTATGTTGGTGATAATCCGCTCAACCGGATCGATCCCAACGGCAAAGATATAAAAATGATTTATAGAACGCCCGATTGGGATGCAGGACATATAATTTTGCAAGTTGTTGACCACAACTCAGGGAAAGTTCTCGCTACTTGGAGTTTCGGTCCTGTAAGTAACGCGGCCGCTATGACATCATTGAATGTCGAAGGTCATCAAACGTCTGATATTAATGCCTACCTAAAAGACAATAAAGCTCTCCTCAAAGAAGCAACCATTGGAACTTCTCAAGCAACCGATAAAATAGTTGTAAATAATATCGAAGAAAGACTCAAAGATAATGAAGACTATAACGTGCTTGATAATAATTGCGGTCAGACTGCAGTACAACTAATCAATACTTCAGGAGTAGTGCAGATCAATACAACATCAATACGTCCGTCAAGTGTCTTTCAGGATTTTTTGAATGCTAAGAAAAAAATGGAGGAACAGAAAAAACAAGAAGCGCAGAAGAAACAGGAAGAACGGAAGAAAAAAGAACAGGAGAACCAACAAGAGACAAGTGGGGGTAACTAATTATGCAATTATTAAAAACATTAATCCACGCAATTGGCAAGTGGTTTACAGATTTACTTCTCTTAATAATTGAGGAATTAGGAAAGGTACCTTTTTTAGGTGAGAAAGGCGCAATCATTTTTGTTTATGTAAGCTATCTAACAACTCTCATATTGTTCAGTGTTTTATGTATTGTATTCTTCCTTAAGAAAAAATACAAACAATCAATTTATTTTTTATTCTTTGCTTTATTAATGATTGGATACTTTATAACACTTGCTTATAATATCGGACACAAAGCTGATTAGTTTCATATATATTTCGAAGTTAGAGCGCCATTGGCCGCGCTGCGTATAACACGCCGCACCACTACGCGCCGTCATTTATAGATAGATTATTGTCGTCGCTCAATCCCGCCAGCCACAAAATAATTTGTCATTCATAGTGGCTGGCGGGACTGCGTGGTGCGGCGACACGTTATGCGCTATGCACCCCAACAATGGAGGCAACCCATGATCTTCTGTGATAGATGTAAGCATTTGAAAATGATATTTGACGCGTCATTCCCGCCAGAAGAATACATCTACGGATTTGCGGATTCCCCAATCTGGATCATCGGCTTGAACCCCAAGGCTCGAACCGGGGAGACGAAGCACACGCAAAGTCTTGATGATCTGAGGGAAGAATTTCAAACCAAGGCACCAAGAGATTCCTACTTTCTTGATTTCAAGAGAGTCTCTCCAATTGTCTTCGGCTTGCTAGGAAAGCCCGGAGGAGTTGCCCACACTGATGTTGTCAAGTGTCTTGCCGACAACTTCCCGGAGCTAGAGGCAACTGAGAATTGTTCCCCATTTCTCAAGCGGCAAATTATCAAGCACCGTCCAAAGCTTCTAATCTGCAACGGTCGTGCTTCCTGTGAGGCGATAAAACGGATACTTTCTCCACCTGCTGACTTCGACGAGAGCACGAATACATCATACACTGCTAACGTCGATGGACATGACATTATTGTAGTTCTCTCGGGCTTCTTGGCACGAATCGACAACTACGCGAAGCGACGTCTCGGTATAGAGATTGAAAGCTATTTGAGCATGCTCGGTATTGGGGTGCACAGCGCATAACAGCGCCAACTACGACACTCACGTCATTTGGTAAGCCAGAGTTGAAGCGCAGGTTGGCTCGACACATAGAGTTCGTTCACCGCCTCACTCAATTGTAGAAGATAGAGTTCGGCGGTGCGTAGTTGGCGCACACGTTGTACGAAATTTTCCGGGCCGAAGCTGGTTGTAAAAGGCGTCAGCCGTCCTTGGCTGGCTTAAAACTTATTTTAAATATATTCTTTCAATATATACGGAGGAGAAAATGATTGTTGCAGTTATAGATGGAATGGGCGGAGGAATGGGAGAGCAGATAGTAACTCAAATCAGGAAAAATATTTCTGAAGAACTGGTTATAATTGCTTTAGGAACTAACGCTATCGCCACAGACCGAATGATTAGAGCAAAGGCTTCATGTGGTGCTTCGGGTGAAAACGCTATTAAAGTCAGCATAAATAAAGCTGATTTCATTGTTGGCCCTGTTGGAATTGTCTTACCAAATTCAATGATGGGTGAGATAACACCTTTAATCGCAGAAACAGTCATGAACGCACCGGGAAGAAAACTATTAATTCCGCTTTCACAAAACCATATAGAAATTATGGGTCTTCAAGAAAGACCAATTACCGAATCCATTTCACAGGCGATTAAAATTTTAAAAGACAATATTTGACAAACTCATTATAATTCTTTAAAATATCTATGTTCAGCTTGAAGCTGTTCCGCAGTAAGAATCTGCTATTCTAACGGCCAGAAGGCCATCAATTGAAGTCATTACAATTCAAGTTATCCGATCTAAGCTTTGAAAGCTTTTTCTATGGGGTTGAAACTCCTAAAATAATTTAAAGGAGTTTTTGTATGAAACGTCTCTTATTCTGTTTCAGCGACCTTGTTTATTTTCATGGCCGCTTTCAGCACCAGTGTTTATTCCTATTCGTTAAATGCTTACAACGGCATGACAGGTAAAGGAATAATATCTTTAGCACCTATGATGTCTTTCCCGGTTTCACCTGAATTTGCAAGTTCAATTGATCTTATTGGTTCTTATGGTTTTACTCCAAATTTTGATATGTTTGTGAATATTGCAGATTTCAATTTAGCACCAACAGCTGAATATGCCTATTCATGGATTATGCCGAGGTTTGAATTCTTACCAAACAATATTTTAGCTTTACAGTTACAATTGAACAATTCTGAACCTTTGAGTTACAGCATTACACCTCAATATCATTTGTTTTATGAAAATGACAATTTTGCTTTTGAGTTTAACGCTTCTGCCTTGTTTCCAATTAATGACTCACAAACATCTACAAGCATTAGCGGGATTATTGCGCCTGTTTGGAAAGCAATAAAAGGAATTCTTTATCCATTTGTCGAGTTTGATCCTTCCTATGTTTTTGGCGACACAGGCGGTTTTCATCTGAATGTCATTCCAGGAGTTTGGTTGGGAATACCAGACACTCCACACCAGTTTTGTCTAGCACTTACACTTTCAGATATAACATCCGGGGCTTTAGGTTATAGTGTTAATTTCTGGTATTCCGTATCGTTTTCAATGATAACGGATTCAGAAATGAAATAAAAATATTAAAATTTAAGGAGGAATTTTTATGGCATGTTTTACGGTACCTGCAGGAGTGGCAATTGTAACGACTATTGTACAAAAAGTTGTTGAAAAGAGAGAGAAGAAAGCCGGTGTGGAAAAAGCCAATAAAGTTGGCCTGTCTTGGGGGCAGAGATTAGGATGGCTCAATAAAATGCTGTGGGGAGGCTCAATACTTCTGGCTTTTGAACATCTTTGGCATGGAGAAATTGTGCCCTGGCCGCCATTCTTAACCGCTATGAAAAATCCAGCTGATATAGCACCTATGCTTCACGAAATAGCCACTGTTGGTACGGCCATGGCTGTTACTGTAACTGTTGTTTGGATTGTAATGGTTCTTATTGTTGAACTTAAAATACGAACAACTGGAAGTGTAAAAACAGTATCTATATTAGAAGGAGGTAAATAATGTGGCTTATTTTGACAGCTCTAGCAGCGATAATCACTACTGTGATTTGGTATGTCAATGCTCCAGAAGATAAATATAAAATTGGTTTATTGAGTCTCGCTTTTTGGGGAGCAACGATAATGTGGCTTGTTGACCATATTATGGCATATATTACAGAGGGCGGAGAATTTTTTGAAGTGAATCAGAATGCAACAATGCTTGGTGTCTCAGTGATTATTTTTGCTCTAATGGTATGGTTAATCATTCTATTAATCAAAGACCCTAAAGGAATAATCAAGAGAATGATTCAAAGATAGAACTTCTACAATCTACCGCTAAAGAAAAAGAATTACTCTATAATTAAGCATTCTTTATTTGTTACCGAAATATTATTATGCTTTAAAAGCCGTAGCCGTCCTGGCTACGGCTTTTTAGTAAAACATTCGGCCCGGAAAACTTCGTACAACAGCGGGTTAGCGTTCCGCTCCGTGCTCGCAAGCTGCGCGCGGTGCTCAGGCTTCGCCACATTTTGCTTTGTCACGGTTTTTGAGGCGTCAAAAACCGCGCCAACCCTACGGGACGCAAAACGTCGCCAACCCGCGAACGTTAAGCGTCATGCGCGGCGCGAGAAATATGTTTTGAAAATTCTGTTTCGGCTTTATCGCCCGTTGGTTTAGATTTTCGACCGGCGGATTGCGCGCACGGTTTTTTTGTTTTGATTGGTGTTCACAACTTTTTTACAGTTTGGTTGAAATTATAATATTACCACAAGTTTATTGCCGGCATATTTCCGTGCGCGCGGCTTTACAATAAAAATAAAAGTGTAGATTGATTTAGAAACGGACACCGAAATTCAACCAAGCAAATAATCGATGAATGGAAGTATAGAAGTGTAGTACAATGCGCCGCGCACGTCCGCTTAACAAGCGTGGTTACGGCGTTCACATGTTTGCTAATTCTAATGAAATCCGAAAATATTAAATTATTGTGTTCACTCAATCCCGCCACGCTGCAGATAATGAATGGGTCATTGGCATAATCCCGTGGCGGGGCTGCGTAACCACGCGACACGTTAAGCGTCATGCGCGGCGCGAGAAATATGTTTTGAATATTCTGTTTCGGCTTTATCGCCCGTTGGTTTAGATTTTCGACCGGCGGATTGCGCGCACGGTTTTTTTGTTTTGATTGGTGTTCACAACTTTTTTACAGTTTGGTTGAAATTATAATATTACCACAAGTTTATTGCCGGCATATTTCCGTGCGCGCGGCTTTACAATAAAAATAAAAGTGTAGATTGATTTAGAAACGGACACCGAAATTCAACCAAGCAAATAATCGATGAATGGAAGTATAGAAGTGTAGTACAATGCGCCGCGCACGTCCGCTTAACAAGCGTGGTTACGGCGTTCACATGTTTGCTAATTCTAATGAAATCCGAAAATATTAAATTATTGTGTTCACTCAATCCCGCCACGCTGCAGATAATGAATGGGTCATTGGCATAATCCCGTGGCGGGGCTGCGTAACCACGCGACACGTTAAGCGTCATGCCCCACAAATAATAAAATATTTTTCAATCATAACCTTGAAAGGAATTAATACTTAGTGAAAAGAATACGAATATCTCACTCAATTCTTTGTCTAATGGCACTGTTTCTTCTTGTTTTTAATGGTTCCCCAGTCATGGGCCAGCAATCGAAAAAGGAGCACGCTGCTCCAAGGAATAATGCGGATAGTTCAATGACTCAAAAATCTCAAACCACAGGCAATATACAGATTACGAAAGTCTCGTTTGTGTCTTCCTATCAGTTAGTCCGTGAAAAGGTTACTGCTCAGCCGGGCAAAGTGATTGCCGTGATACAAACAAATCGTGAGTTTTCTAAACCCTTTGATGTGATGTTGAGTTTGAGCAACTACACGATCAGGTACAATACATCTGATTCAAAGACGGGTGTCGCTCCTGCAATTGCTGTTGGTAACCAACATGACCTCCCCTCTGGGGAAATGATGCAAGCATGGTGTAATGCACAAAGTCATACAGGAGGACAATCCTTGGTAGCAGATGAAAAAGGGAACTTTAAATCCATGGATGGCAAAATGGAGAGTGGCATTGTCGAACATTCACGATATATTAGTGGACTAACTATCCTTGTCTCATTACCAGAAAATGTCTCATCATTTACAATCAGCATTAAAGACATAGCTTTCGTATCACACCTGATTCAACGTTTTTCGGCAGATAGTTCATCTCAGACAAAGTGAAATATGTAGGTAATAATTTTCTGTCGGTGCTTTAAGATGAGAAGATTTAAATAAGCTAAACAATTGAATTTGAAAAAAAGATCGTCAGACAAGAAGTTATTCAGTATGGGGCACTGCGCTTAACAACCAAAACAACGACGCTACATCTTTTGAAATGGATTATTGTTGTCGCTTAACACTTTTACTCACATTTAATGAATCGTCTTAGCTCGCAAAAGTGCTACGTTGTTTTGGTGAACGTTATGTGCCATGTCCGCGCGACCAAAATTGTTTTTATATAGAGCGCGAGTTCTCAGTTTTTAATGTAGTTGGAATGTCATCATGAATAAAATGTTCCGTGTCATCCTGGCTGGGAGGTCGCGCGTCCACGGGCACATAACAGCGCAAAATACGTCGCTTTGAAATTGCGTCCTAAAAAAGCGCGCTCAACCCCGCGCCGCTGCAAATATGAAATAACTCATTCGCAAAATGGCGTCGCGGTGTTGCGTATTTTGCGCGCACGTTATATGAAATTGTTTTGCGCAAAAGAGCTGAGAACTCGATCCTGTTATTATTAAAGTGAGGCATTAATATGAATCGTTTTAAAATATTATTTTCAGTTTTCGTGTTATTTTGTTTCATGATACCTGATATAACTATGCCGCAATCAAAATATACAGGGCAAACGATTGAACAGATTCTTGCTATGCCTGAAGACAGTATCAATCTTGGGATAGCTTGCCTCGTTCTTGCAAAAGACGCATATCCAAATCTCAAAATAGAATTTTTCGACTATTGTCTCAATTATATGGTCGAAAGAATCCGTTATCTCGAGCAAGGAAAAACTTCACCACCTTTTCGAATCGGATTAATGAACGATTACCTTTACAGGCGAGGTTGGTGGAATGACTCTATCACATTCACGTACAACTTGGATGACCTCGAAGCCGATAGTACGAGTGATCAATTTTTAAATAGCTATATTGCTTCGAAACTCGGTTCTTGTGTTACAATGTCTATGCTTCATCTTGTACTCGCTGAAAGACTCGGCTGGCCTATTAAACCTGTGAGGAGTGCAAAACATATTTATTGCCGATATATCAAAAATGGATTTAAAGAAAACAACATTGAGGCAACTTGCGGCGGAGGATACATTCCCACTTGGAGGTATGCAAAAGATGCCGGTGAATCAAAAAAATCGATTAAGAACGGGACATATGAAAAAGTTCTGACAAAGAAAGAATATATTGCAAACTTGCTTGATGAAAATGCGCGATTCTTCAGAGAAAAGAAAAATGATTTGGACAAAGCGATTTATTATACAAAACTCGCGCTCTTCTATGACTCCACATACGTCAGTGCGTATTGGAACCTTGGTCAATATTTCAGGGAGAAGGCAATCGAACTTGATAGTATACGGTATGACAAACTTCAGGAAGTTAAGAAAAATCAGGTAATGCTCGATAGAGCTATATCACGACGATCATTCCCAGAAATACCGATCAATCCGAATCCGCAATCATCACCAAATATGCAGATGAATCCATTAATACAACAAAACAAGAGTCTTGATCCGAGTATTCAGAATCCAATGCTCAGAATGTCTGGTCAATATCCTTCCGGTTTAAATCCACAAATTCTCTCACCTTATGAGAAACCAAACAATCCATACAATCAATTTCCAACTAACCAAAATCCCAACCTCCAATGGCAAGATGATGAAATTGAAATGATGCAAGAAATTACAAACATAGACGCCAGCTATGGCAGGCAGATATTGAAATTAATAGATATATCTCATAAATTGAAAGCAATAGCGAAAGATCGCGGAATCGTGTTAAAATTTCCAAAAGAATTTTTCATAAAACAAGCAGAATCGATAGAAAAATTTAAAGAGACCGGCAATTATTGATTTACCGAAAGGGTTTTTATGAAACAGTTAAAATATTTTTTCGTTATCATTCTTTTAACAACAGTTATTCAACCCAGCTATGCTCACAGATATTTTAATTCGGTCATCGGGAGGTGGACAACACCTGATCCGATGCAACAAAAATATCCGGGATGGTCTCCTTACAATTATGCATTTGATAATCCTGTAAGATTCATTGATCCAAATGGTGATAGCGTTTCAGTTATTACATCTGCACCAACAATTAGGAATACCCCAAACGCTAGTTCCACACCATTTAGCCTTGTTGGACATACTGCTATCAATGTTGACGGACAAGTTTATTCATTCCAAGGTGACGGGAAATGGTATGTAATTAAATATGATAATTATGTTGGGAATGAAAAACAGGTTCGTACAGTCGTTGAGCAAACAGTCAATGTTGATCAATCAAAAGTGCAAAGTGATCTCGACAGTAAAAAGGACATTGCTTCCCAATATAATAAAGAAACTAATTCCTGTGTAACGAACACAATGAGCGCATTGAAAGCAGGAGGGATTCCATTCAATACTCCAAATGGAATAGTAACACCCGAACAATTATCGAATACCCTCCAGAATTCAGGGTACGTAACCTTTTCACAAGGAACTGTCTCATTAAGTGGATCTTCCATGGCTGGTATGATAATTTACAAAGCAGCATTCCTATTAATAAATTCAGGATTTATAAACGGAGGGTTAAATACAGCACCGCTTCTACCTGAGCCAGGCAAATGATTCCAATTCCTTGGAAATATATTCCTAGCATCATAAAAAAAAACAGAATACTCCAAATAATATTATCGGTTTTATTCTTTGTTCTCGTGATATTATTTATTTTCTGGCAAGCGAAACAAATGGTAGATAGTTTTTCTCGTGGTCCCGATCTTTACGATGAAATGGAATTACCTATCACACATGAATTGTTAGATTCTGCGGCAAAAGGGTTGTCTATTTATCAACAGAATTATGGTCATTATCCTCAAATCGAAGGAAAGTATTTTTTGGATTCCATTAAACAATATATAAATATAAATGATGTTTATGTTTATGCGGATTCTCTGAGTAGAAATGGAGATACGATCCCTGTAAAAAAGTTTGTCGGGAAAAAATTCAATTATCGATTGATAAGTCATACATATATAGGTGTAGGTATACGTGAACTAACAATAATCTATAGAAATATCACTCCTAATTCTTACTTTCTTTATAGTGTCGGAAAAAATCTTATTGATGAACATGGGAAGGGTGACGATGTTGTTTACAAGAGACGCTGGTAATTCGATGAGCAAGAAAATGATTTTATTTAAAGCGAAAACTAAAATTTTATAACTATAGTTGCTGTGTTTAAAAATATCGCAAAACAACTTCACATAACACGCCCAACAACTATGCTCCGTCATTTGATAATAAATAATTGTCGTCGCTCCATGCCGTTGCGCACAAAATAATTGATCGTTTATAGTTCGCAGCGGCACGGCGTTGTTGGGCGAGACGTTATGTGAAATTGTTTTGCTCGTGCTTTTTAATCAAAAACGAAAGGAGAAGTATCGTGAAAGTATCAATGATAATCTTAATTCTTCTATGTGTTTTCCCAACTTATGGACAGACGAAAACAAAACTTCCATCAATTGAATGGATTCTGAAACAACCAGAGGATTCTATAAACATTGGAATCGCATGTCTTTCTTTGGCTCAAGAATTTTACCCGGACATGAATGCTGGGTTCTTTCTTTATGCCTTCGACTACATGGCAGATCGATTCAATCATTATTTCGGGCATATTAAAGATCCAGAACAGAAATTGAGAGCTCTTAATTCATTTCTTTATCAAAAAGGATTTTGGAATGACAGCATTACATTTTCTTATAACCACGACGATATTCAAGGCTTTAAGCGAGAAAATCATTTTATTAACGGTTATCTCGCTCAGAAGAAGGGGACATGTGTTACGATGCCAATGTTGTATCTTATTTTGGCTGAGCGATTGGATATGCCGATAAAAGCAGTACGTGCACCATGCCATTTCTTTCTACGATATTTGCCGGATAGTGTTGATGCAGATTGGAGAGCAAATGTTGAAGCAACAAGTGGCGGAGGATTCGCTTCCGATGACGATTATATCAATGATATGCAAATAACTGACCAAGGAATTGAATCAGGCATGTACTTACGTACACTTACAAAGAAAGAATATCTTGCTTCAATATTGTTGCTCAACTCTGCCGAATATATGGAACTGAAAAATTTCAACCAAGCTCAGCATTACACTGAAGTTGCCATGAAATACGATTCAAGTCTCGCGACCGCTTACTGGGCTTATGGTTTGGTTTTTTATAAACGAGCATGGGATTTAAAAGAAAAGATGGATGATGAAATACAGACCGAAATTGGGTACAGTGAAATAGTTTCTCATACCAGAAATCGGATGGCTCAATCTCCGGAATTGCAAACGTCTGCGAACTCTAAAACGAAAACTGAAATGAATTTCGATAATGAATTCAAAAAATATTTCATAGGGTTAGTGCCAGAAGCAAAATCAACCGGAAAACAAAATCCATTTCCAATACCATCCGATTTTCAACCTGCTCAACGAGGAATGAGCGTTGAACTCTATTCCGAGATAGATTTCATAAAGGAACAATATTTGCCAAAGATTGAAAAGAATCTCAAAGTTTGGTATACTTATAAACAAAAAGCAAAAGATATGGGCATGGTTTTCGGATCACAAAACGATTTTTTCAAGAAACAGACAAAGAAACTCGATCAGTTTGCTCTGAAAGGAGTGAAATAAAATGCATCGTTATCCTTATCATCAACTACTACTAATTCTATTATTGATTTTTTTATCTACATCTTTAGAAGCGCGTTATTATGACGCGCGGACGGGGAGATTTCTTTCGATTGATCCTAAAGCTGCGATGAATCCTAGC
The DNA here is from genome assembly GCA_963835935.1 of Ignavibacteriota bacterium. Taxonomy (GTDB): domain Bacteria; phylum Bacteroidota; class Ignavibacteria; order UBA10030; family CAVZMI01; genus CAWIHK01. The sequence continues at coordinate 262,177 of CAWIHK010000001.1, read as the reverse complement.
CAATCTCCTTACAATTACTCTTTCAATAATCCATTAGTTTACATTGATACAGATGGCAGATGGCCTACATACATTCACAATAAAATACTCGAAACAGCATTTAAAGGGATTCTCACTACAAAACAAATTGATGTTTTAAAACAAGCATCGGTTAAAGTCGATGAAGATCAATCTATTGAGGGCTCTTACAAGCACGAGATGAGGTCTCCTGGAGAGACCGTCGAAGATGCCGAATCAAAGATGAATGAATTCATTTCCAACGAACAAAATATCTTTATCACAGGAGAAGGTGATGCAGCTCTTGAAGCATTAGGAGAAGCTATGCATCCATTAATGGATGCAACATCACCCTCTCACGAAGGATTCCAAGAATGGGGAGGACTGAATAGTGCTACTAATCTAATCAATGGTGGTGTGCACGTTATGAAGGAGTCTATAATATCCGATAAAACACTACAAGCCACAGCGCAAAAAATATTGCAATTCTATCGAGAATCTCAAAAAAAGAGAGAGGAACAAAAGAAGCAAGAGGAACAAAAAAGAAAAGAGGAACAAAAAAAGAAAAAAGAGGAGCAAAAGAAAAGACAAGATGACCAAGATAATTGATAACGTTATAAAGGATATTTTCATGAAGAATATTTTGAAAACAGTCATCTATTGTTTGCCATTTTTTTTGATTTTAGCGACGATATTCATTGTTCCACTGCCTCTGCCTGAGTTTTGGATTTCAGTTGTTAATTGGCTTCAGTTACCTGGAATAATTTTTATTTTATTTTTTCAAAGTAATCACAATATTCACAATATCAGCCAATTTCTCATTTTTATCATTAATGCCATTTTTTATTATTTCACGATTTATTTAATAAATATTATTATAATAAAACGTAGGAAACGATAACATGCAAAACAACTTCACATAACAGCACAAACCACTACACTCCCTTTTTTGAAAAGGATTTTTGTGGTCGTTCCACACTGCCGCGCAGCAAAAATAAAATGAATCATTTGCAATGTGGCGCGGCAGTACGTCGTGGTTTGTGCAGCCGTTATATGAAATTGTTTTGCGTTAGGAGACTGTTCAAAAAAAGTATTTGGTAAATTGAGGTATCTATATGAATCGTTTGAATATTTTATTGGTTGTTCTCGTATCGTTCTTTTTTATTAGAACAGAAGTGGTTACACCTCAATCAAAATATACTGGCCAATCAATTGAACAAATTCTTGCAATGCCTGAAGACAGTATAAATCTCGGAATAGCTTGCCTCGTTCTTGCGAAGGATGCATATCCTAAACTCAACGTAGAATATTTCGATTATTGCCTCAATTATATGGTAGAAAAAATTCGTTATCTCGAACAAGGAAAAACTTCACCACTCTTACGAATCGGATTGATGAACGATTACCTTTACAGGCGGGGTTGGTGGAATGATTCGATAACTTTCACGTACAACTTGGATGATCTCGAAGCCGATAGTACAAGTGATCAATTTTTAAACGGTTACATCGCATCAAAACTCGGTTCCTGTATTACGATGTCCATGCTTCATCTTGTGCTCGCAGAAAGACTAGCCTGGCCTATAAAGCCCGTGAGGAGTGCAAAACACATCTATTGCCGATACATTAAAGAGGGATTTAAAGAAAACAACATTGAAGCAACTTGTGGTGGAGGGTACATCCCGACCTGGAGGTATGCAAAGGATGCCGGTGAATCAAAAAAATCGATTAAAAACGGAACATACGAAAAAGTTCTGACTAAGAAAGAATATATAGCAAACCTGCTTAATGAAAATGCGCGATTCTTCAGAGAAAAGAAAAATGATTTAGACAAAGCGATTTATTACACAAAACTCGCTCTCTTCTACGACTCTTCATATGTCAGTGCGTACTGGAACCTTGGGCAATATTACAGGGAGAAGGCAATCGAACTTGACAGTATTCGGTATGACAAAATTCAGGAAGTGAAGAATAATCAGGTGGTGTTTGATAGAGTTATATTACGACGATCCTCCTCACAAATGCCGATCAATCCGAATCTACAATCATCACCAAACATGCCGATGAATCCATTAATGCAACAAAATAAGAGGGATGACCCGAGTATTCAGAATCCAATGCTCAGAATGTCTGGTCAATATCTGTCCGGTTTGGATCTTCAAATTCCGTCACCTCCTACGAAACCAAACAATCCCTATAATCAATTTTCCGTTAATCGCGATCCTAACATCCAACGTCAAAATGATAAAATTGAAATGATGCAAGAAATTACAAACATAGATGCCACCTATGGCAGGCAGATATTGAAATTAATTGATATTTCTCATAAATTGAAAGCAATAGCGAAAGAACGCGGAATCGTATTAAAATTTCCAAAAGAGTTTTTCATAAAACAAGCAGAATCAATTGAGAAATTTAAACTGACTGGTGAGTATTAATATACCGAAAGGATAATTTATGAAACAGCTGAAATACTTTTTTGTTGTTCTCCTTTTAGCAATCACATTTAACCAGTCAAGCTATGCTGGCAGATATTTTAATTCAGTCATCGGGAGGTGGACAACACCAGACCCTATGCAACAAAACTATCCCGGTTGGTCACCATACAATTATACTCTTGATAATCCAATCCGATATACCGACCCCACAGGACAATGGGTGGCTTCATATGATTCGAGCGGAAATATCGTCAACGTGCAGGCAGAAAAGGGCGATAATCTTGCTGGATTGTATAATCAACTTAGTATATCGGCGGAGGATTTTGCAAAGAAATTCAATATTTCTGATATGGCTAACTTTGAAGTTATTGCTGGTCAAACTACATTCAACATTACAGATTTTGTTTTAGCGCTTGGCGCAAATACTGCATTTTCAGTAGATCCTATGAATATGAATTGCTTTTCTTCCTGTTTGGTTGGTACTGGTGTATTCAGTGAGGAAGTTGCAGTATCAAATGGTTCACATTTTACGCAAGAAGCTCAAAGCATGTTTGGACTTGCATCACAATCCTCAGCGCAAACAGGTTCAATAGTTACTTGGGTCGACAACAATGGAATCACGCATCATGCAGCGATTTATGTTATAATGAATCAATCTGGTCAACAATATTTCCTTGGAAGACCCGGTTTGAATTCTCCTGTTATGTTACAAAATAGTATTATTACAAATCAACTTTACCCACAATTTCAAATAAATTATCTCAGGAAATAATTATAATGTTAAGTTTTTTTTTGAAATCGGGAACCATTCTTCTTTTGTTGCATTTAACCCAAGTTTATTGTCAAAACCAATTTGTGGGTATCGCCAGTTCAAAAACGAATTCACATTTCATAGGTTACGAATTTCACGCCAAAGCTAAAGAAAGAGTGCAATTAAGTTTGATCTTACAGGATTCGAGTATACATGTAATCTTGTTAGATTCGACGTTTAATGCACATAAAAGAATTATTCTTACCTTTAAAACTGAAAAAAAAGATATTCTTCAGAGATATCCTGGTTCTTTAATACTTCTTTATCCTGAAATGAAAGAAGGAATTTATTTTATCCAATTTACAAATAACGATACAACAATCGTACGTAAATTCCTTTTCATGAAATAAATTGGTAAAATATAATCGCAAAACAACTTCACATAACAGCGCAAACCACTACACTCTCTCATTCATAAGAAATTATAGTGGTCGTTCCAGTCCGTGCCGGCGCAATAATAAAATAAGTCATTTGTAATTTACCGGCACGTACCGGCGTGGTTTGCGCACACGTTAAGCGTAATGCCCCACAAATAATAAAATATTTTTCAATCATAACCTTGAAAGGAATTAATACTTAGTGAAAAGAATACGAATATCTCACTCAATTCTTTGTCTAATGGCACTGTTTCTTCTTGTTTTTAATGGTTCCCCAGTCATGGGCCAGCAATCGAAAAAGGAGCACGCTGCTCCAAGGAATAATGCGGATAGTTCAATGACTCAAAAATCTCAAACCACAGGCAATATACAGATTACGAAAGTCTCGTTTGTGTCTTCCTATCAGTTAGTCCGTGAAAAGGTTACTGCTCAGCCGGGCAAAGTGATTGCCGTGATACAAACAAATCGTGAGTTTTCTAAACCCTTTGATGTGATGTTGAGTTTGAGCAACTACACGATCAGGTACAATACATCTGATTCAAAGACGGGTGTCGCTCCTGCAATTGCTGTTGGTAACCAACATGACCTCCCCTCTGGGGAAATGATGCAAGCATGGTGTAATGCACAAAGTCATACAGGAGGACAATCCTTGGTAGCAGATGAAAAAGGGAACTTTAAATCCATGGATGGCAAAATGGAGAGTGGCATTGTCGAACATTCACGATATATTAGTGGACTAACTATCCTTGTCTCATTACCAGAAAATGTCTCATCATTTACAATCAGCATTAAAGACATAGCTTTCGTATCACACCTGATTCAACGTTTTTCGGCAGATAGTTCATCTCAGACAAAGTGAAATATGTAGGTAATAATTTTCTGTCGGTGCTTTAAGATGAGAAGATTTAAATAAGCTAAACAATTGAATTTGAAAAAAAGATCGTCAGACAAGAAGTTATTCAGTATGGGGCACTGCGCTTAACAACCAAAACAACGACGCTACATCTTTTGAAATGGATTATTGTTGTCGCTTAACACTTTTACTCACATTTAATGAATCGTCTTAGCTCGCAAAAGTGCTACGTTGTTTTGGTGAACGTTATGTGCCATGTCCGCGCGACCAAAATTGTTTTTATATAGAGCGCGAGTTCTCAGTTTTTAATGTAGTTGGAATGTCATCATGAATAAAATGTTCCGTGTCATCCTGGCTGGGAGGTCGCGCGTCCACGGGCACATAACAGCGCAAAATACGTCGCTTTGAAATTGCGTCCTAAAAAAGCGCGCTCAACCCCGCGCCGCTGCAAATATGAAATAACTCATTCGCAAAATGGCGTCGCGGTGTTGCGTATTTTGCGCGCACGTTAGCCGCAATTGTTTTGCAGGAGATTTTATGATAAATAGATTTTTACTTTTCTTCATAATACTGGTAATTTTCAATAACCGATCATTTTCTCAGACGTTTTATGATTCAACCATTACAATAGAACGTATCCTCGCGATGCCGGAAGATTCAATAGATATTGGACTTACTGACCTCGTACTTGCGAAAGATTTTTATCCTGACTTGAAAATCAAATCGTTCCTTTATACCTTTTCATATATGGCACATAGATTTAACTATTTCTTCGGTCAATTCACTGATCCGGATCAAAGAATACGGGCATTGAATACGTTCATATATCGGAAAGGTTATTGGAACGACAGTATTTCATTTCATTATGATGACAACGACCTCCATGTGACCAAACTTTCCAACAAGTTTATCAATGGTTACATTGCTACCAAGAAAGGCTCGTGCATCACGATGCCAATGTTGTACGTAATCTTAGGGGAACGACTAGGCTTTCCAATTTATGCATCCAGATTGCCATATCATTTTTTTGTCCGTTATCTTCCGGAACAGGAGATTCCAAAGTTTCATGAAAATGTTGAGGCAACAAACGGCGGAAGCTACGTTTCCAACAAGAGGTATCAGAAAGACCTTCTTGTCCCCGACAAAGCGATAAAAAATGGAGTCTATCTTCGCACGTTGACAAAGAAAGAATATATTGCATCACTTCTCCTTATCAATTCAAATGAATGGATTGTCCGAAAAAACCTCGACAAGGCAAAATATTATCTTGAATTATCGATGAAGTATGATTCGACATTCTCATCGGCATATATGAACTATGCCGTGATTCATTTGGAAGAAGCTATGGTGCTTGAACAGAAGATGAATGAAGAAAGACAATCTGAAATTAATTTCTATACGATTTATGACAGAAGCAGAAATAGGAATCAAACAAATCCATCTTATAAACCCGCTAATCTGCTTCAACAGACTTATAAAATCCCCGAACCTGATTTATCTGCGTTTCAAATTCAAGTTGTTGACAATTTGTCAAATATAAAGAATCAAATATCATCAAATACTCTACAGCAGGCATCTTCACCACAGCAACTTCCTGTCGATCCTGATCTATCGATGTCATTGGCAGAAATCACAACTCGATATGTTTCGTTAATTAATGCAAAATTAATAGTATACGAAAAATATAAGCAGAAAGCAGAGGATTTAGGTATAGTCAGAAATTATCCGTTGTGTTTTTTTCCAAATTCAATCCGTATCGCTTAAGAAATTTCAAGAGAAAGGAGTAAAGTAGTATGTGTAAGTTATCGAGTATAATTTTTCTTGTCTTTGTTTTATCACAGCTTGCTTTTGCAGGTAGGTATTATGATTCAAGAACGGGAAGATTTCTGCAAATTGATCCGAAGGCACATAAATACCCTGAATGGTCATCTTACACATATACTCTCGACAATCCACTCAAGTATATTGATGCTGATGGTAAAGAAGTAAAAGGGTTTACTGAGCGAATAAGATCCAATAGTTCCGTTTGGGCAAGTTTGGCAAAGGCTCGACATACATTTGTCTATGTTTCAACTCCGACTAGAAATATAACGCTTGAAATAACTGGACAGTTAGCTGGAAGTAAGAAAGCGACTCCAACAATGCTCGAAGCGAAAAAAGATTATAGTGTCGGGGATGCTGAAGCCAGCGGTCGGGTGGGTGTCGAGCAAGCAAAAGTGGATCGCCCAAATGGCGTAGGGGAAAAAGATTATTCCTTTGAAAATAAGATCATTGATCTATACAATATAATGAAAGATCGGTTGCCAGATTATGACTGGTCGAGTGCAAATTCCAATGGCTTTGTGAAATTTTTAATTGAACAGGCTGGTGGTGAAATAGATTTACCAATAAATGCATATGGAAGTTCAACAGAGCAATACAAAAAGATTTATGAGGAATACCTGAAAGAACAACAGCAAAAAAAAGAACAAGAAGAGAAACAAAAAAAGGAGCAGGAAAAAAAGCAAAATGAAAATCAGCAAAATAATCAGAATTAATTTTTCTGAAATCATAAATAGATGGAGGTTTAAAGATGGCGATCAAAGTAATTTTGTCGGATTTACTTATGAAGTATACATTGTCTCTTAAATACTTTTCATTTGCGTTCTCTACCTTGATCAACGTTGTACTTTTTTTTCTCAGGGATTTACATTATGTGAGTGCTAACTTTCTCTTGTTTGCCCTACCAATCAAGGAAATTTTCTGTAATCGTCTCGGCCTAAATATCTACCTTTTATTCGCGGGATATATTCTTCTTAATCTTGTTTTTTTATTAATAATATTTGTCATTGTTAGAACCCGCTATAACTTCATTGGATGGGCACTCTTTATAATTTATGTCGTAGCAAATATTCCATTTATAAATTCTTCAAATATTTTTATATAATGGAACATTAAAAAAAAGAGAAACCCACTGGGCAAAAGAGTCAGCCTCAAAACGCAAAACAACTGCGGCTAACACGCGTAAAACTGGCGCTCACTTGTTTGATAGGAATTTGGAAATCGAAGTTTGGCAAGTATAAATAGTGTTCGCTCTACCCCGCCGCGTTGCGGATATGAAATAGGTCATTTGCCAAGTTGCGCGTCGGGGCAGCAGTTTTACGCGACACGTTATGTGTCATTGCGTTGCGTATATTGTACAAGATAATAAATGGGAGTAAAGTGAAAATGGGAATCTCAGAAAGGCGGTTTGCTTGATATTCAAATTCCATATGAAGACATTCATCGTTTTGTTGATTGCTTTTATTCTCTTTCCTATCGACGTATTTGCACAACTGCCCGCCCGGGATTATCACGGACAAACAGTCTGGCAACTACCGAAGGTTACAGAAAATGACATCGACATTGGATTGTGGGCTCTGGTCATTGCTAAAGAGTTTGACAATTCCATCGACATTCCAAAGTATCTTAGCAGCCTCGATTCTTCGGTTGCTGAGGTTCGCCGGATGCTCGCTAGTCGTACTTCTGATAAAGATAAGTTCGGTGCCGTTGGAATGTTTATCTACGAAGATGGTGTTTGGAATGGCAACCATCGGTTCGATTATGATTTAGACGATCCCACCGGTGCTAATCTGCGCAATCAACTTCTCTCGACCTATCTTGATACTCGCAAAGGAAATTGCGTTTCAATGCCAACCCTCTTTTACGCTCTTACGCAACGACTTGATCCAAGTTTTCCCGTTTGTGGCGTTGCTATTCCACTTCATTTCTTCTGCCGTGTAAAAGACAGACAAACGGGTGATGTATGGAATTTTGAAACAACCAATGGACACACTGCCCGTAATATCTGGTATATCGAGCAACACAATATTCCCCAGAAAGCAATTGACAGCGGTATTTATATGCGGGAGCTTTCACGAAAAGAATTTCTTGCCGGTCTGATGCAGGTTCTTATTGCTAAGCATCGGGAAAAGAAGGAGTTTCAAATTGCATTGAAGTACACCGAGCTTGTCCTTAAACTTAACCCGAAGGATATTGTCGCTATTGTCCAAAAGTGTGCTTTGAACTCTGAATTGGGTTACCAATTGTACCAAAAGGAACAAAAGGGCGACACACTCACCGCCAAAGAGAAGAACCTTTTTGAACAGTACAAAGCCACCACAATCGAATTTGAGAAAAAAGCGTTCTCTCTTGGCTGGAAACCAGAGACACCGGAAGAACGGGAGAAGTATTTACAAACAGTAAAAGAAGAAAAACTAAAACGAAGTCAACAAAAATAAAGAAAGGAGCGATCCTATGTTCAAAATGATCGTTTGCGTTGCAATCATTTCGCAATTTGCGTTTGCACAAAGTTCTAAGTTTGCAGTAATGCCGGATTGGCAACCGTATCAAAGTAGTTCCAAGGAGCAACCGAAGGAATCTCTCCCTCCTTGGAGTTTTGAACGAACTTCTTCGTACGGCAATCTCAGCCCTGCAAGGTTTTGCAGTGTAGATCCACTTGCAGATCAATACCCGAATTGGACGCCTTATCATTACGCGATAAATAATCCTATGCGCTTTGTTGACCCCACAGGTAAATGGATTGCCACTTATGATTCCGCCGGTAATATTGTGAATGTTCAAGCTGAGAAAGGCGATAATCTCGAAGGTCTGTACAAACAAATAGGTATTTCGGTAGAGGAGTTCGCTAAGAAATACAATATTTCAGATATGTCTAAGTTTGAAGTTGTTGCTGGTCAAACAACATTTAATATTACTGATTTTGTGTTTGCAAATGGTCAAAACACCGCTTTTTCCATTGATCCTACGAATATGAATTGTTTCTCATCTTGTTTGGTCGGCACTGGTGTAGTTGATCAAGAAATTGAAATTAAAGGTGGTTCTCAATTTACACAACAATCGCAGGAATTATTTGGCTTTGTCAATCAATCCACTCCTCAAACAGGCACAATGCAAACTTGGGTCGATCAGAGTGGAGTTACCAACCATGCAGCAATTTATGTTGTAAAAGACCAAGCAGGTAATGAGTATTATGTCGGTCGACCAGGTCTAAACTCGCCAGTGACAATGCAAACAAGTATCTCAACAAGTAGGCTATATCCTGGTTTTCAAGTATTTTACTTGCGGAGGAAGTAATGAAAATCGCTGGAGCTAAAATATTCATACTATTCATCATTTTTTTATTCCCAATTATTTCCTTTTGCCAACAATCTAAAAGCATTTCAGATTATGCTGGAGCACATTTCATTGGAGATGAATATTCTCTTAATGCGAATCAAAGGATTCGTATAGAGGTATTTTCGAAAGACTCATCATACCATTTTGTTGTGTTCGATTCTATTCTTACGCAACCCAAGAAGTTGTTTTTGGTTTACGTTTCTTCGTATGTGGATAGTATCAGGCAAAAGTATCAACATGATATTGTTGTTCCATTCCCGACTGAAAGATCAGGTCAATATTTCATTCATTATATTTCAAGAGATACAATCTTTACCAAAAGATTCTTTTTATTGAAATAATATGAGCAAACCGCCGTCTGCGGGAGATTTTTTTGAAGGAGTTTGTACAAAATAAATCGCAACGCAACGAACACATAACAGCAGGCATTACGATGCTCACTTCTTTTGATAATGAAATTATTGTGTTCGCTCCACCCCGCCAACCTCAATATAATTTTTCATTATGAAGGTTGGCGGGGCGGCGTAATGCCTGCACACGTTAAGCGTCATGCGCGGCGCGAGAAATATGTTTTGAAAATTCTGTTTCGGCTTTATCGCCCGTTGGTTTAGATTTTCGACCGGCGGATTGCGCGCACGGTTTTTTTGTTTTGATTGGTGTTCACAACTTTTTTACAGTTTGGTTGAAATTATAATATTACCACAAGTTTATTGCCGGCATATTTCCGTGCGCGCGGCTTTACAATAAAAATAAAAGTGTAGATTGATTTAGAAACGGACACCGAAATTCAACCAAGCAAATAATCGATGAATGGAAGTATAGAAGTGTAGTACAATGCGCCGCGCACGTCCGCTTAACAAGCGTGGTTACGGCGTTCACATGTTTGCTAATTCTAATGAAATCCGAAAATATTAAATTATTGTGTTCACTCAATCCCGCCACGCTGCAGATAATGAATGGGTCATTGGCATAATCCCGTGGCGGGGCTGCGTAACCACGCGACACGTTATACGCAACGCGGCCTGCTTTAAAGACTAGCGTTGCATATCGTAATCATTGATAAGTGAAGGGAAGAACATTAATGCACAAATTTTGTTTCGCAATTATAATATTTTTATTCAGTTCTTCGTTGTTTGCTCAACAACAAGATTCCGTCCTCACAAGAGATTCTATACTTACAATTGAACAAATCCTTGAGTTACCAGAAGAACAAATAGATATTGGTCTTGCCGACCTCGTTCTTGCCAAAGAATTTTATCCTGATCTCAAGATCGATTTTTTCCTATATTGCTTCCGATATATGGCTGAACGGTATAAACAATATTTTGGCGGCATAACTGACCCCGATAAACGAGTTCGGGCATTGAATACATATCTATATAAAAAAGGCCCATGGAATGATAAAATAACTTTCGGTTATGACGATGACGATTTAGGAGTGAAAAATCTTTCGAACAAATTCATCAATGGTTACATTGCAACAAAGAAAGGTTCTTGCATAACTCTGCCGATGATGTATGTAATTCTTGGCGAGCGCCTCGGTTATCCGATTTTCGCTTCGCGTCTACCATATCATTTTTTTGTTCGGTATATTCCTGAAACCAATATTACCAATTTTCAAACGAATATTGAAGCAACTAACGGCGGCGGTTATGCTCCAGACGCAGAATACATGAAAACATTCTTCGTTTCTGAACAGTCTGTTAAAAACGGTGTCTATCTTCGTACCTTGACAAAGAAAGAGTATTTAGCATCGCTTCTTCTCGTCAATGCAAACGAATGGATCGCTCGCAAAAACCTTGCAAAGGCGAAGTACTATCTTGAGCTTTCGATGAAGTATGATTCAACGTTTTCCTCGGCCATGATGAACTATGCTACGCTTCATCTCCAAGAGGCGATCCAATTGGAAAAGCAGATGAACGACGAGAAACAAGGTGAGATATTTTTCTTCGGTGCCTATACGAGGAGTAAATCAGGGGCTCAAACATCTTCCACCCCTCAGCTTTCCAGTCCATTGCAAAAAATGTTCAAGATGCCTGAGCCTGATTTCTCTGCGTTTCAGCTTCACATTGAGAACATGCTGCCTGTGGACAGAACAAAACAGAATCAGTCTGATTTTCAACCAAGTCAGTCCGCTCAGTTTCAAGCTAATCCCGAATTGCAGATCTCACTTGAAGAAATTTCTGAACGATACGTGCCGCTCATTCAAGCGAAGTTGGAAGTCTACGTGAAATACAAACAAAAGGCAGAAGAATTGGGTATCGTACGAGAGTACCCAATGAGTTTTTTCCAAATATCATCAAAATCACTTAAACAATTTCAACAAGAGAAAGGAGTTAAGTAATATGCACAGATACTTTCTTGCTGTTATTATCTTTCTAATGTTTTCTAATTTCTCGTTTGCCGGAAGGTATTATGACGCGAGAACGGGAAGATTTCTCCAAACCGACCCACACAAAGAAAATTATGCTTCCCTTTCACCTTATTGCTATGTCGGTGATAATCCGCTCAACCGGATCGATCCTAACGGCAAAGATATAAAAATGATTTATAGAACGCCGGATAAAGATGCAGGACATATAATTTTGCAAGTTGTTGACCACAACTCAGGGAAAATTCTCGCTACGTGGAGTTTCGGTCCTGTAAGTAACGCGGCCGCTATGACATTAACGAATGTCGAAGGTCATCAAACCTCTGACATTAATGCCTATCTAAAAGACAATAAAGCTCTTCTCCAAGAAGCAACCATTGGAACTTCTCAAGCAACCGATAAAATAGTTGTAAAGAATATCGAAGAACGATTAAAAGATAATGAAGACTATAATGTGCTGACTAATAATTGTGGACAAACAGCTGTTCAACTGATTAATACTTCTGGTGTCGTTCAAGTAGAAACTGGTTCGAGACTCCCGTCAAGTGTATATCAAGATTTTTTGAATGCTAAGAAAAAAATAGAAGAGCAGAAAAAACAAGAAGCACAGAAGAAACAAGAAGAAGAAAATAAAAAGGCACAAGAACAACAACAAGGGACGACTGGGAGTAACTAATATGCAGTTATTAAAAAAGATATTTGATGCAATTTTTAATGGTGTTACAAATTTGATCTTGTTCATAATTGCGGAATTAGGGAAGATATCATTCTTAGGTGAAGGTGGAGCAATTATTCTCGTTTATATTGTCTATCTCCTTGCTCTTATTCTATTCGTCGTCTTTGGCATAACTTCTTTCGTCAAGAATAAGTATAGAACTTCGATTTATTTTTTTGTAGCAGCGCTATTAATGATTGGATACTTTTTAATACTCGCTTACAATATCGGACACAAAGCTGATTAGTTTCATATATATATCGATGTCAGAGTGCAATTGGCCGCGCTGCGTATAACACGCCGCACCACTACGCTCCGTCATTTGTAGATAAATTATTGTCGTCGCTCAATCCCGCTTTGCCGCGAGAATAATTAATCATTAAGAGCGGCAAGCGGGACTGCGTGGTGCGGCGAAACGTTATACGCAACGCGGCCAGCTTTCTTTAAAGATTATAGTCGCACATCGTAATCATTGATTATTGAGAGAGAGGACATTAATGCACAAATTTGGTTTTTCACTTATAATATTTTTATTCATTTCTTCATTGTTTGCTCAACAACAAGATTCCATCCTCACAAGAGATTCTATACTTACAATTGAGCAAATCCTCGAGTTACCGGAAGAACAAATAGATATTGGTCTTGCCGACCTCGTTCTCGCCAAAGAATTTTATCCTGATCTCAAGATTGATTTTTTCCTATATTGCTTCCGATACATGGCTGAACGGTATAAACAATATTTTGGCGGCATAACTGACCCCGATAAGCGAGTTCGGGCATTGAATACATATCTATATAAAAAAGGCCCATGGAATGATAAAATCACTTTCGGTTATGACGATGACGATTTAGGAGTGAAAAATCTTTCGAACAAATTCATCAACGGTTACATTGCAACAAAGAAAGGTTCTTGCATAACTTTACCGATGATGTATGTAATTCTTGGCGAGCGCCTCGGTTATCCGATTTTCGCTTCGCGTCTACCATATCATTTTTTTGTTCGGTATATTCCTGAAACCAATATTACCAATTTTCAAACGAATATTGAAGCAACTAACGGCGGCGGTTATGCTCCAGACGCAGAATACATGAAAACATTCTTCGTTTCTGAACAGTCTGTTAAAAACGGTGTCTATCTTCGTACCTTGACAAAGAAAGAGTATTTAGCATCGCTTCTTCTCGTCAATTCAAACGAATGGATCGCCCGCAAAAATCTTGCAAAAGCGAAGCACTATCTGGAACTTTCTATGAAGTATGATTCAACATTTTCCTCAGCAATGATGAACTATGCGACACTTCATCTTCAAGAGGCGATCGAATTAGAACAGAAGATGAACGACGAGAAACAAGGTGAGATATTTTTCTTCGGTGCCTATACGAGGAGTAAATCAAGGAATCAACCATCTCCAACGCCTCAACTTCCCAATCCGTTGCAACAAATGTTTAAAATCCCTGAACCCGATTTCTCTGCGTTTCAGCTTCACATTGAGAACATGCTGCCTGTGGACAGAACAAAACAGAATCAGTCTGATTTTCAACCAAGTCAGTCCGCTCAGTTTCAAGCTAATCCCGAATTGCAGATCTCACTTGAAGAAATTTCTGAACGATACGTGCCGCTCATTCAAGCGAAGTTGGAAGTCTACGTGAAATACAAACAAAAGGCAGAAGAATTGGGTATCGTACGAGAGTACCCAATGAGTTTTTTCCAAATATCATCCAAATCACTCAAACAATTTCAACAAGAGAAAGGAGTTAAGTAATATGCACAGATACTTTCTTGCTGTTATTATCTTTCTAATGTTTTCTAATTTCTCGTTTGCCGGAAGGTATTATGACGCGAGAACGGGAAGATTTCTCCAAACTGACCCACACAAAGAAAATTATGCTTCCCTTTCCCCTTATTGTTATGTTGGCAATAATCCGCTCAACCGGATCGATCCCAACGGCAAAGATATAAAAATGATTTATAGACAGCCCAGCGGAGATTTTGGACACATCATTTTACAAGTCGTTAATGGGAAAACTGGAAAAGTCATGGCGAGTTGGAGTTTTGGTCCAGCTGACAATTCTTTTTCAAATAAAATTAAAATAGCCGCAGGAATAGATGTAAAAAGCCACCAAACTGAAAACATAGATGCTTACTTGAAGGACAAAAATTATGAAGCGGTAACAATAATAACAGACGAGAAAACAGACAAAGCTACATGTGATAAAATAGAAAAAAAGAAAGCAGAAAACGAGCAGTATAATTTGTATAATAATAATTGCGGAACTACTGCTGAAGATATTTTGAAATTTATAGGTATAGATATGAGCGATGATTCTCCAATCTCCTTTACGCCTTGGAG
The DNA here is from genome assembly GCA_963835935.1 of Ignavibacteriota bacterium. GTDB lineage: Bacteria > Bacteroidota > Ignavibacteria > UBA10030 > CAVZMI01 > CAWIHK01. The sequence continues at coordinate 247,113 of CAWIHK010000001.1, read as the reverse complement.
AGTATTCGATGTTTTCAAAGAAGCAAAAAAGAGGAGTGAAGAAAAGAAGAATAATGAAGAAAAAAGGAATGGAAAATCTAACTCAAATGAAAGTGATCCGTTTAATGGTTGGGGAGCTGAAAATTCAGAACCACCACGATAATCAAAGGTAATTTCCATGGACAAATTGACTGAAATATTCATAAAAATATTAGGTGCGTTTGTCGGCCTACTATTAAAAATTCCTTTTGTACGAAAACATGAATTTCTTATCCCAATAATAATTTTATGCTATTTAATCTTCTTTATTTATTTAAGTGTTAAACTATTTCTTAAAAAAAAATATCTCTGGTTTTCACTAATCTCAGGAATAACAATCGCTCAAATCTTAATAATTGTTATCTTATTTTCCCATCTTGGGCATAAATAGGCCGCGCTGCGTATAACACGCATAAAACTGGCGCTCACTTATTTGATGACGCAAAAATAAAACGAAGCTCGGCTCAATATATAAATAGTGTTCGCTCCACCCCGCCAACCATAAAGAAATTGGTCATCAAGAGTGGTTGTCGGGGCGGCAGTTTTACGCGACACGTTATACGCAACGCGGCCTGCTTTAAAGACTAGCGTTGCATATCGTAATCATTGATAAGTGAAGGGAAGAACATTAATGCACAAATTTTGTTTCGCAATTATAATATTTTTATTCAGTTCTTCGTTGTTTGCTCAACAACAAGATTCCGTCCTCACAAGAGATTCTATACTTACAATTGAACAAATCCTTGAGTTACCGGAAGAACAAATAGATATTGGTCTTGCCGACCTCGTTCTCGCCAAAGAATTTTATCCTGATCTCAAGATTGATTTTTTCCTATATTGCTTCCGATACATGGCTGAACGGTATAAACAATATTTTGGCGGCATAACTGACCCCGATAAGCGAGTTCGGGCATTGAATACATATCTATATAAAAAAGGCCCATGGAATGATAAAATCACTTTCGGTTATGACGATGACGATTTAGGAGTGAAAAATCTTTCGAACAAATTCATCAACGGTTACATTGCAACAAAGAAAGGTTCTTGCATAACTTTACCGATGATGTATGTAATTCTTGGCGAGCGCCTCGGTTATCCGATTTTCGCTTCGCGTCTACCATATCATTTTTTTGTTCGGTATATTCCTGAAACCAATATTACCAATTTTCAAACGAATATTGAAGCAACTAACGGCGGCGGTTATGCTCCAGACGCAGAATACATGAAAACATTCTTCGTTTCTGAACAGTCTGTTAAAAACGGTGTCTATCTTCGTACCTTGACAAAGAAAGAGTATTTAGCATCGCTTCTTCTCGTCAATTCAAACGAATGGATCGCCCGCAAAAATCTTGCAAAAGCGAAGCACTATCTGGAACTTTCTATGAAGTATGATTCAACATTTTCCTCAGCAATGATGAACTATGCGACACTTCATCTTCAAGAGGCGATCGAATTAGAACAGAAGATGAACGACGAGAAACAAGGTGAGATATTTTTCTTCGGTGCCTATACGAGGAGTAAATCAAGGAATCAACCATCTCCAACGCCTCAACTTCCCAATCCGTTGCAACAAATGTTTAAAATCCCTGAACCCGATTTCTCTGCGTTTCAGCTTCACATTGAGAACATGCTGCCTGTGGACAGAACAAAACAGAATCAGTCTGATTTTCAACCAAGTCAGTCCGCTCAGTTTCAAGCTAATCCCGAATTGCAGATCTCACTTGAAGAAATTTCTGAACGATACGTGCCGCTCATTCAAGCGAAGTTGGAAGTCTACGTGAAATACAAACAAAAGGCAGAAGAATTGGGTATCGTACGAGAGTACCCAATGAGTTTTTTCCAAATATCATCCAAATCACTCAAACAATTTCAACAAGAGAAAGGAGTTAAGTAATATGCACAGATACTTTCTTGCTGTTATTATCTTTCTAATGTTTTCTAATTTCTCGTTTGCCGGAAGGTATTATGACGCGAGAACGGGAAGATTTCTCCAAACTGACCCACACAAAGAAAATTATGCTTCCCTTTCCCCTTATTGTTATGTTGGCAATAATCCGCTCAACCGGATCGATCCCAACGGCAAAGATATAAAAATGATTTATAGACAGCCGGATAAAGATGCAGGACATATAATTTTGCAAGTTGTTGACCACAACTCAGGGAAAATTCTCGCTACGTGGAGTTTCGGTCCTGTAAGTAACGCGGCCGCTATGACATTAACGAATGTCGAAGGTCATCAAACCTCTGACATTAATGCCTATCTAAAAGACAATAAAGCTCTTCTCCAAGAAGCAACCATTGGAACTTCTCAAGCAACCGATAAAATAGTTGTAAAGAATATCGAAGAAAGGAAAAAAGATAATGAAGATTACAACTTACTCGATAACAATTGTGGACAAACTGCAGTACAACTAATCAATACTTCAGGGACAATACACGTCGAAACAACCTCAATATTGCCGTTACCTTCCAATATATTTCAGGATTTTCTGAATGCCAAGAAAAAAATGGAGGAACAGAAAAAACAAGAAGAGCAGAAGAAACAAGAGGAAGAAAAGAAAAAAGCGCAAGAACAACAAGGAACGAATGGGGGTAATTGATATGCAGTTATTAAAATATATATATGATACAGTTATTAATGGTATTACAAATTTTATTCTCTTTATAACTAATGAATTATCAAAGATACCTTTTCTTGGTGCTAGAGGAGCTGTAATTGTTATTTATGCGATTTATTTACTTGCTCTTATTCTATTCAGCGTCTTTGGTGTATCTTCTTTTATCAATAAAAAATACAAAACGTCGCTGTATTTTTTATTAGCAGCGCTAATAATGATTGGATACTTTTTAATACTTTCTTACAATATCGGACACAAAGCTGATTAGTTTCATATATATATCGATGTCAGAGTGCAATTGGTCGCGCTGCGTATAACACGCCGCACCACTACGCTCCGTCATTTGTAGATAAATTATTGTCGTCGCTCAATCCCGCTTTGCCGCGAGAATAATTAATCATTAAGAGCGGCAAGCGGGACTGCGTGGTGCGGCGAAACGTTAGGCGCAATGCTTACATACACAATATCATACTATTATCACTAGAATCTATCATAGAGGTAAATATGAAAGTAAATCTTGTAATACTATTTCTATTAACTATTATTCTCGAATCTTGTTCTTTCCTGTACGATACACAATATTCTCCTGATGTAAATGTGGAAACCACCACTCCAAATCCATATTATCTGGAAGGTAATCTTCTTGGAGAATTACATTCGGAGAAAGTGACTAGCCATATCATTTATCCTTCGGGAGCAATCATTTTTTTGCATGATCCTAATTTTATTCTAGAAGTGGATCGTCAACTTTATCTTGAAGACCCATCCAGCAATTGGTCTTTGCAAAGAGGTGGGGGCATCGCCTTCATGAACGATGTCGGACATAAAAATCAAAGATTCAGAATCTTATTGCGACCGGGAGAAACAGTACCCGAGCACGTAGACAAATTCCTTTCAGCATATCCATCTTATTTGCAAGGCAAAGAAGACATTACAAAGTTCACATATACAACTGGTTATACCAATCGTCCGCCATGTGAGGGATGTATCGGTAATTGGGAAGCGAACTATGAAAATAGAATATTTAAGCAAAATATTATAAACGTAATTGATCTTGCTTCCACTAATATCGAAAATAAATACGTCTCTACTCGTACTCTAAAAATAAACATACTGGACTTCAATTCTCACAGGCCTCTCAAAACAAAAGACATAACTTATAATATTACTGCCGACAACCTGACATCTGCCAAAAGTTGTATTTCTACGGCAATCGCCAAAACGTTAAGAGCAGATTTTCCACCTATACCTGAAATTATTCCAACAGATAAGCGCAAAGAGTATTCTCGTGATGCATACGTGTCATTAATAACTCGTAAATTGTGGCCAAGTAGCAACACACTTTGCGTTGAACATAATTCATTGCAATTTAATTCGGAGTCAGAAGTAGCCATATCAATATTTTGTTCAACATTTCAACCCCTTTCGAAAATTCCAATGCATATCGAGGTTACTGCGGAAGGGTATCACTTCTTCGAAGCAGACATTAATCTTTCCCCCGATGACAAAGAGATCGATATTCAAATGACAGATATAGGCAGCAAATTGAGGCTTGAAGTAGTTAAGCCTGGTCAGGAAAGGATGAATATACGAACAAAAAAATGAATGTAAGCACTGCGCCTAACAGCAGCAAAAACGTCGCTCGCTCATCTGAAAAAAGCGAAGGGAAATCGATATAGACTAAATAAGAGTGCTCGCTAACCCCGCCACGAGGCGAGTACAAATTAATCATTTGCTAGTAGTAGTGCCGGGGTTCGTTTTTGCTGCGCACGTTAGCCGCCATTTGCACCCAAAGGGCGTATCTTATGAAATATCGCAATTTAGAAATAATAATGGCGATCCTGACGGTCGCGCATTTCAATAGTATGAGATTGAATGCACAAGGTGATTACTGGATTAAAACAAATTTCAATCGCGAAACGAATGTTCTTTGCTTTGCCGTTGATAAGAATCGGACGCTCTTTGTTGGGACAAATAATGAAGGTATTTATTATACAGAAGATGCAGGCGTTACTTGGACTCACTCAAATAATGGCCTTAATGATACTATCGTAAATTGCTTATATCTGGATTCTCGAGGGGGCCTCTTTGCTGCAACACATCATGGTGTTTTTCGATCATATGACGGGGGTAAAAGTTGGGTCGGTGCAGGTCTCGGAGATCATATTATACGAAGCCTCACTGTTAATGCAATCGGTGAAATAATCGCTGGCGGAGATTTTTTTCTATTTCGATCTGCCGATTCCGGCAGAACCTGGCTTCCATCCGATAAAGGATTAATTAAAACCTGTGTTCATTCTCTTTTTACTGCATCGAATGGTATCATCTATGCCGGCTCACGGAATATATGGCCTCATACCAATGGGGGTATCTATCGCTCGATTGATCATGGGCATTCTTGGTCCAAATCCAGTAATGGATTGCTGAACGAATATGTAAATTGTATCACAGTCACACCCGATAGTAGTATACTTGTAGGAGTTGGGCAATATTTCGACGATCGTACTAAGGGAGTATATAGATCGATTGACGATGGCCAACATTGGTATCAAGCATATGAATCATTTGGTAATCTCGCACTCCCGTTTTGTTTTGCTGTGGATTCCTCCCAACGGATTCTTCTTGATGACTGTGGGACTTATATTCATATCTCTGATGACGATGGAATTACATGGGAAGGAATTGATTCTATCGAGCTCATGGGAGAGGTTTCTTGTATGATCGTTGATCCAGGCGGATTTATTTATGTAGGAACGTCTAGGGGTATTTATAGAAGTAGCTCTTCAACGCTTCCTTAGAAGTAATAATGTCTACCATGAGGAGTGCAAACGGCGGCTAACACGCGTAAAACTGGCGCTCACTTGTTGGTGAGTCAGAAATAAATCGAAATTTTTCTTAATATTAGTTGTGTTCGCTCCACCCCGCCGCGGTGCGGATATGAAATGAATCATCTGCTAAATCCCGCGTCGGGGCGACAGTTTTACGCGGCACGTTAGGCGCAATTGCCCTTCACTATATCTCACGAAAGGAGAAAATTAGTATGTCTACTCGGTACACATCTTTACCTATTCTGCTTGTCCTCATTTGCGTGGTCAACACAAATGCACAACTTGCACCAACCACCCTCGCCTCTGGACTAAGTGTTTCGTCAAAAATCATGATGGATTCTGACGCCATTTATTGGGCAGAGGACGACGGTACTGTTCCCTACTATAACGACGCCACTACTGGAATTATAAGGAAAGTGGGTAAGAATGGTGGAACGGTAACAACACTTGTCTCTGGTTTGAATCACCCAGACGCCGTGCTATTCGATGATTTCAATGTATACTTTATAGAAAGGGGGAGTTGGCCAAACAACAATGGCACTATAAAAAAGGTACCTAAGAAGGGAGGCGCTATAACTACGCTTGCGTCGGGGCTAAACTATCCGCAGGGTGCAGCAGCGATTGACTCCACAAATGTTTATTGGCAGGAGCCGACTAGCAATATACAGAAGGTTGGGAAAAATGGGGGTTCTGCGACAACAATCTACAGCGGGTCACCGTATTGGAGTCTTGCCCCCATCAGCGTAGACATCGCTTTTATATATTGGACAGAAATCAGTGAGAACGGTTACACCAGAGTTTTAAGGAAGATGCCGTTAGGTGGGGGCACGGTGACAACACTTGCCACTGGATTAACTAGTGGCAATGACATTGTGCTCGACGCTTCCAATATTTACTGGACGGAAAGTGGGGATGTTGGTAGTGGCCCTGTTGCTGGTAGCGGGGTGCTAAGAAAGGTTCCAAAAAATGGCGGAACAGTAACAACACTTGCATCTGGATTGAATGCGCCATACGGCATCACATTAGATTTTGCCAGCGGTTATGTTTTCTGGGTGGAAACGGGAACTTGGACCAATGGCATTTATAATGCCAACAGTGGCTCTATAAAGAAAATATCCACGAGCGGTGGAACAATAACGACGCTTGCATCTGGATTGAATTCGCCTTCTACTATCCAAGTCGTTGGGACGGGCATTTATTGGTCGGAGACTCCGAATAGCGGCGGCGCGTCGATAAAGAAAATGGGAGAAGGTACTGCTTCATTCCTCAGGTTTCCGCTTGAAGGTTATAATCCTTATGATGCTCCGATTGTCTCAGTCTTTGACCATTCAGGGCCGAGGTATTGTCCTAATGACACCGTTGAAGATTTTACAGGTGAAATTGCGACCGTGCCCGACCCAAACGAACCTCCAGCTCAATATAGTTGCGGTTATCTTTACAGTTACAAGAAACAAGACGGAACGGCATTCCTTTCCTCCGTAGCAAATTATGTAGGTACTCTCGGAACGGGGCCGACCACTTTGAACTATGATGGACACCCAGGGTACGATTACCGAGTCCCCATAGGCACAACCGTGTTTGCCGCAGCGAGTGGCACAGTTATTGTTGCGCACAATGTCAATGATGATGCGTCTGGAAAGTGGGTAAGGATTCTTCACGGCAATGGTTACTTGATACAGTACCTCCACCTTAACGACATCGATGTAAGTGTTGGCGAAAATGTTAATGTGGGTGATTCTATCGGTCACTCAGGCAATACTGGAGGAGTTGCACCACATCTTCATTTTGAGGTAAAGGAGATTGTCGGCTCAGATTCTATTTCTGTCGACCCTTACGGTTGGGATGGAAATGGCATTGACCCATACGCGACTTTAACAGGTGTAGTAAACGAAAATCTATGGCTTACCGCGACATCAGTAAGTCAAACCACAAATGCAATTCCATCTAAGTTCACTCTGCTTCAGAACTATCCGAATCCGTTCAATCCATCAACGAAAATTAGCTATCAACTTCCAGTTGCGGCTCATGTGACTTTGAAAATTTATGATGTGCTCGGAAGGGAATTAAAGACGTTGGTCAATCAGCACGAGAATGCTGGAATCCACCTTGTTACTTTTGAGGCAACCAATCTTCCAAGCGGAGTGTACTTCTTTAGACTTGAAGCAGGAGCGTATCATGATAGCAAGAAACTGCTATTGCTCAAATGACGGGCAACTGCGCCTAACACGCCGCACCACGACGCTCCGGCATTTAAAAAGGATTATAGTCGTCGCTCAACACTTTTGCTCGCAAGAAATTAATCGTTTATAGCTCGCAAAAGTACTGCGTGGTGCGGCGACACGTTAGTTGCAATTGCCCTTCACAATCTACATAAGGAGTATAAACCATGAAACATCAATGCACTTTATTCCTTCTAATAATATTGTTTATTAACTCCATTGTATTTGCACAATGGTCACAGGATCTTAGCTTAAATTTACCGGTTTGTACTCAAACCGGTAAACAAAATAATCCCCTAATTATAAGTGATGGGTCAGGAGGTGCTATTATTTTGTGGGAGGACATGCGAAATGGAGATATAGATTTATATGCTCAAAGGATTTCAAAAGATGGAGAAAAACTTTGGCAAGAAAACGGAATACCAATAGTTACTACGCGGGGTGATCAATTGTATCATAATCTAGTCTCGAATGGGAATGGCGGTGCCTACATTGCGTGGATAAGCAATAGTTATATATATGTTCAACAGATTAGTTCGGATGGCCAATTGCTCTGGAATCAACCATTACGCCCTTCTTCAAATACTGAACAGCAGAGCTCATTGTGTACTGCTTACGATCTAAATGGTGGCTTGATAATTGCTTTCATATCAGGGGAACCACAATACTGGAATGAATTAATTGTTCAAAGAATAGATAGTAGCGGTGGATTAATGCTGGGCCAAACAGGTAAGACTATTATAGCACATGACAATACAACTAATCTTAAAATTGATGCGACTTCAAAAGGTGGGGCATTATTGATCTTTCAGAACGGTTGGGTAGATAAATACTATTATGTACAAATACTTGATCAAAATGGAAATAATACATTGAATGGGGATGGAGTTCAATTAGCTAAGGCTGATGATCTCGGCAGTTACAATTATGCAGATGAATATATAGCTAATGATGGATTGGATGGAGCAATAATTGTTTACGAAATATGGGGGGAAGTATACGCAAATAGGATTAACATTTTGGGTAGCACAATGTGGGGAATAGGTGGCATTGTCGTTGGTGAAGCCAAGAGTAACTCGACATCCCAACCATATAAGTATGGTCCACAAATAATCAGTGATGATAACCAAGGAGCCTATGTTGCTTGGTATCAACTAAGAAGTATGACTGGGAACTTTAAAGATATATTCGTTCAGCATCTTGATGGAACAGGACAAAAACTGTTTCCTTTTGACGGCATCCCTGTTATTACAAATAATCAATCAGGGAAAATAGGTTTTTGGTATTACTCTTTACAATCAGATAATCAAGGTGGATTTATCATGTCTTGGGAAACAAATCCGAAAGCTTTTTTTTCTTATCCTTTGCCCCCTCAAGATTCAAGTCAATTTGTTTGGATTCAACATGTAACTGCTTCAGATAGCTGCATATGGCCTGGTGGACTGAAAATATCAACAAGTATTTCAAACAAACATTCCATCCAATCAATACCGGACAGTAATGGAGGTGTTATTTCAGTATGGGCTGATAATCGGAAAGGTAATTTTGATATCTACGCTCAAAGGGTTGATGAAAGCACTGCTACTTATGTTGACAATAGTGTTTCAGAGGAGACACGATTTAACTTCAAACTATGTCAGAATTTTCCCAATCCATTCAATCCAAATACAAGAGTTTATTATTCTATTCCAAAAGCATGTCATGTGAGTCTAACTATATATGATCTTCTTGGAAGACAGATAGTGGAACTAGTAAATGAGTACAAAGAACCAGGCAATTATCAAATCGATTTTGAAGGAAAAAATTTTGCCAGTGGTATTTATTACTATAGAATTATAGCAAATGAATTCTGTGAAACCAAAAAGATGATACTTTTAAAATAATTGATCCTAATACCGTAGATTAAATAAACTGCATAATGAATTTATTTGCATTGACCATAAACGTAAAATTAGTTTTCCTGGTGACTATTTAGATACCGCAGTTTATGTATATAATAACATGGTTAAAATTATTAATTAAAAAGAGGGCACGTTATGAACATGAAATTGCATACTTTGTCTGTTCTTCTTTTTGCATTATCGATTAATTCGTTTTTGATGGCCCAATGGACAAAAGACCTCAATTTGAACTTACCAATTTGTACACTTCCTAATGAACAAGTTGATCCCCGTATTATTAGTGATAGTTCAGGTGGTGCTATTATTCTATGGCTTGATTACCGAAATAACAATCCAGATCTATATGCTCAAAGAGTAACCATGGAGGGACAAAAATTATGGCAGGGTGATGGAAAACCAATAATCACCAATAGAGGGGATTTATCATCACACGGGATTATCGGGGATGGTAATGGAGGTGCATATATAATTTGGATAAGTAGTGGACACATATATGCTCAACATATTGATTCAAATGGAAAGTTATTTTATAGTGACCCAATTCGTGTTTCTTCAGGTACAGAAACTCAACATTCAGTATGTATGACATCAGACCGCCATGGTGGATTCATTGTTGCCTATATATCTGGACCTGCCTATTCGTGGAATAATCTTGTTGCTCAACGGGTTAATAGTAACGGTGATTTGATGTGGGGAGAAAGTGGGAAGACTATTTTTTCACAAAATCAAAGCGAAACGCCAAATATTATTGCTACTTCCAATGGAGGGGCTTATGTATTATTCATAAATGGTTGGGTTAACTTTGACTTTTATGTTCAAATCTTAGATCAATATGGCAATATACTCCTAAATGGTGATGGGACTCATGTTGGTTCCCGTGATTATTACCATAACGAAGATCCGAAAGTATCTTTGGTTGAAAATGGTTACGACGGAGCGATTGTAGTCTGGGAAAGCAATCGAGAAATATTCGCTAATAGAGTAAACATCACAGGCTCTAAACTATGGGGCGAGAATGGCATTATCGTTTGCGAGGCCAGTACAAGAAAGCGTTTGCCAAAAATAATCGGCGATATGAAAAATGGCGCACTTATTGCCTGGTATGATGCCGATCCCAATAGCAATCATGAAGACATATACGCCCAGCATATTGATAGTATAGGGCAGAAACTGTGGACATCCGATGGAAAACCGATTGTAATTAATAATCAGGGAAAAGGATCTCAAAACTATTCAATAGTTAGTGACAACCGAGGAGGAATTATTGCAGCATGGGAAGGTATTCTAAATGATTCCAGTGATTTTGTATGGGTACAACATCTGAATTCTAGCGGTGATGTGTTATGGCCTAATGGATTAAAAACATCTACTAATACCTCTAACAAATGTACTATTTCTGCAATTTCAGATAGCAACAATGGTATAATAGCCACTTGGGTTGACAAACGAAATGGTAATTCTGATATTTATGCTCAACGTGTTGATGAAAATACTGTTACTAGTATCGAGGATCATATACTGGGAGAGTTCCCTTATACCCTCACTCTATCCCAGAATTATCCGAATCCATTTAATCCGACAACAAGCATTTCTTTTAGTCTTCCATCAAAATCGTTTGTCTCGTTGAAGGTATTTGATATTTTGGGAAGAGAAGTTGCAACACTTGTTTATGAAGAAATGCCGGCAGGAAGTTACTCGCGACAATGGAATGCCACGAATATGTCTAGTGGAATTTATTTCTATCGCCTCCAAGCCGGGTCATTTACTGAAACTAAAAAACTTATTTTGCTGCGGTGAAACAATTGCAACATAACCACTTTAAAAAGATCCCAACACCAAACGGCGGGCAAGCCGGAGGTCTATTTAACATGAAAACGTTATTTAAAATATTTTTTAAAGGTATTGTAAAAAACAATACTATTATATTGACATTTATTTTACTGAATTCAACTTTCCTTAAAACATTTGCACAGAATGCTATTGGAGATGGGTTGGCAGCTTATGAAAATGTACAGGCTATACCATTTTTATACCCAGCAGGGACAAACGTTAAACAATATGCCACCTATGACAGATACGGTGGCGACGGTGATGGCAATTGGGGTATATGTATAGTGTTATATACTTTGCCAAATGGAGAGGCTGTAATTTTTGATGAGTACGGGCCAGGATGTCTTTACAAACAGGCCATGAACGTTTGGGTAGGCTATCCGGAAAGAGGGAATAATCATATTCGTTTTTATTTTGACGATGAAGCCTCGCCAAGGATAGATATGACCCTTAATGATTATTTCGGAGGTAAAGTAGCCCCATTTAACTCTCCGTTTGGATTTATGGACTCAATCAAAGATTCACATGGAATTAGATTTGCAGATCAATATTATCCTTTAAGATTCAAAAAACATTTGGTGATAACTATTGTGCCTAACAGTACCTGGGATGCCATAAGCGGAGTGGGATATAGTGGTGGTTTTACATGTCATCTGTTTCAGCCAGGTTATAAACTGGAATCATGGAAAGGAACTGGCGAAGATAACCAACATGTAAGAAGCCAATGGAACAACCTTGGGAATGATCCAAAAGACACAACCGGAAATATTAACCATAAAGGATTTTTGACAATTCATAATAATATAGTATCAACCATTTTAAACCTGAGTGGACAAAGCTCTTTGGCGGCGATTAAATTTTCCCTTGAACCCTATAATCAAGCTACATTTTTTAGCACCTATATACGTATTTACTGGGATGATTCTATAACTCCCGATATAAACCTTCCTTTAGGCGATTTTTTTGGTTCAAGTGGTTTAGAAGGCCAAGCTGATTTGCCTGGAAATGCATGGCCTAAAACTGTTCAAAACCTCATGTTCGGGTATAATGGACAAGCTCATACCATGTATATGTATTGGCCTATGCCTTTTTGGACCGGAGCTAAAATTGAAATATTTAATAATTCTGGTTCAAATATTTCACTACATTATGAGATTCAGGAAAAACCTAAAAACGTTTATTCTTATCCAACAGACAGTGCCGGATTTTTTTTTGCTAAAAAAACCGATATTAAAGGTGCCCACACTGCAAATACCTTGTTCGAATGTACCGGACAAGGTCATGTGGTTGCCCGCACTTATTATGCTAATGCTTCAACATGGACTGAAAACGATGAATTTACATATATTGATGGCGTTCTAACCCCTCAAATACATGGGAATGGAACAGAAGATGATTATTGCCAGGGCTGGTGTGGTGATACTTATAATAAACCCCTTTGGGGAGCCTTGACTTATGGCTTTCAAAACGCTTATCGTATTTATCTTGGAGAAAGATATGTATTTTATAACCATATTAAAATACAAAATGAAGGAAGTGCAAATCCTGATTATGACCCTAAAACAATGGAAGTTTCGCAAGTAGTTTATTATTATAAGAAAGCTGGTGGCTTGACAGGCTTGTCACTGACAGATTCGGTTGATGTAGGTAATCAGGCAAGTGAACAGGCACATTCGTATTCTATATCAAAACAAAAATGGGCTGGCACTACTTCCGACCATTACGATGGCTATATGGATAATATTAACGTTTACCCTAAAACAGATGACGGTAGGGCATTCAATGGGTATAGCCAGTTTAAAGTAAAAATAAACCTTAATAATCAGGGTGTCAAACTCAGAAGACGGTTAAATACCAGTTTAAATGGGTTGCAAAGGGCTAATGTATATGTTGACGGATTTATGATTGACCGCCCATGGCAAATAGCAACGGCTTCAAAGCAATCAGGGATGCAATGCTGGCGTGATGATGATTTTGAAATACCGGGTTCCCTTACCAATGGAAAGGATTCAATTACCATTAAAATTGAATATGTGGCATCACCTCAAAAAGGTACCATAAATGAATATTTTTATTGGGTCATGTCACATTCTCCTGGAGGCTCTATTATTACACCGCCTGTTGATGTAAAGAATTCTACAATACAGCAATTTCGTTTTGCGCTCGATCAAAATTATCCTAATCCATTTAATCCGGCGACAAATATTTCCTTTAGTCTTCCATCGAAATCATTTGTCTCGTTGAAAGTTTTTGATCTGTTAGGAAGAAAAGTTGCAACACTTGTTTCTGAAGAAATGCCAGCAGGAAGTTACTCGCGGACATGGAATGCGACGAATATGTCGAGTGGTATTTACTTTTATCGCTTAAACGCTGATTCATTTACTGAGACTAAGAAGCTTGTTTTGTTGCGTTGAAGTAATTGCGGGTTTTGATATTGAAAAAAATATTATTAAATAATTTGTTAGAGGATTATAATGCAGAATATAAAGGATAAAAAGGATATTGATCCTGCCGCAAAGATATTGATTTTCGACATTGACGCCACTTTAGCCGATACAATGCCGATTCGTTATGAAGCCAGGCAGGAGATTTGCAGGAACCACGGATTTAAATGTACAAGGCTTGTAATAAATTCATTCAAATTACTTCTTTTCGTGTTCCTCGCTCTCCTGATTTTTCCTGAATCGAAAATTCTGGCTGCTTCGTATTACTTTGATTCTGTAAGCGGTAACGATAATAATAGTGGAACTTCCCAAAATTCTCCCTGGAAAACTATTTCCAAAATGAATAATAAAACATATGTTGCTGGTGATGTCATTAACTTGAAAGCGGGATCTAGTTGGGCAGGAACGTTCTTGGTAAAAAATTCAGGAGTAAATGGTCGCCCCATTACAATTCAGTCCTATGGGGCAGGAAGTAAACCAATATTTTCAAATACAGCAACAGGGGTTAATGCAGTTAACATACTTGGAAGTTGGATTATTATTGATGGACTATCTGTAATCGATACTCCATTCGGTGGATTCGGTATAAACTCCACAGCTACTCATGTTGTGATTCAAAATGTTGAAGTTAGCAGAAGCGGCGCTGGCGTGTGGATGGATGGACAATATTGCTTAGTAACAAAAAGTTACTTTCACGACTTAATCATGATTAATAATACTCAGAAAACTATAAACCCGGATGACGATTATGGAGCTATGGGAGTGGTTATCGAGAACCAAAATAATGAAGTGTCATACAACACGATGGAAAATTGTAAGGCTCCCAGTTACGATTATGGTTACGATGGCGGAGCGGTTGAAATATATGGGAATGCCAGCGGCAATTATATCCATTGTAATTATGCAATTAATAATAATGGATTTATGGAGGTAGGAAGCAGTAATAACTCTTCAGAAAATAATATCACCTTGGCATATAATGTATCCATAGATAACGGCGACCTGTTGATGTTACATTATGGTGGAACATTTGGATGTACATATTCAAATTTTAATGTAGAAAATAATACGGTAGTGGAAAATGAAACAAGCGGCGTAATAATTATTGTTTGGTCACTTCCATCCAGTCCGGTTGCAACGTTTAGGAACAATATTATTTATTCTAAAAAGACAATAAGTAATACCAGTCAGATTACTCATGACCATAATCTTTTCTATCTTCCCACCAATGCCGATTTAGGATTTACGCTAAATAGTACTGAACAACAAGCAGATCCTCTGTTTGTAAATTTACAAGAGAATGATTTCCATATTACAAGCGCCAGTCCTGCCAGAGCTAAAGGGATAAATATCGGACTTACAACAGATATTGATGGAAATAGCGTGTCATCAACCCCTGACCTTGGAGCCTATCAATTCACACTCCCCAAATCTGTTGAAGATGAACATCTTTTATCTAAGAGAGTAAATTTGTTACAGAATTACCCCAATCCATTTAATCCAACGACTACAATTTCTTATGAACTTCCCAAAGAATCGTTTGTATCATTAAAAGTATTTGATCTATTAGGAAGAGAAGTTGCAGCGCTTGTCTCGGAAGAAATGCCAGCTGGAAGCTACTCAAAGCAATGGAATGCGGCGAATATACCGAGTGGAATTTATTTTTATCGGCTATCCGCTTCGCCGAGCGCGAAGCGAGGCGAGCAGGCTGGTGCGTTTACTGAAACGAAAAAACTTATTTTGCTTCGGTGAAACAATTGCAACATAACCACTTTAAAAAAAGCCGAAGGTCTATTTAACATGAAAACGTTGTTTAAAATATTTTGTGGAGTATGCCTGGTTGCTCTGGCAAGTAGTATGTGTGCTCAGGTTCCTTTTCATAAAGGGGTTAACCTTGACTATTGGTTCCAAGATGAAAATGTGCGGCTAATACAATTTACAAGGTATTCAAGACAGGAATTTATAAATATTAAAAGCCTTGGGTGCGATGTTATCAGATTGCCTATTAACCTGCACTTCATGACAAATGGCGCCCCTGATTATACAATCGATCCTTTGCTTTTCGAATTTCTGGATAGTGCAGCAGTTTGGGCAGAGGAGCAAAAAATATATTTGATACTTGACAACCACACCTTAGCTTCTAATACATTTAGTGATCCAAATCTTGGAACTATTTTGACTAAAGTATGGTCACAAATGGCAGGTCATTACAAAGGGCGCTCAAGTTATATACTATATGAAGTCTTGAATGAGCCTCATGATATAACTACAGCGCAGTGGGGCAAAATTCAACAGGAAGCTATTAATGCAATCAGGACGGTGGACACGAAGCATACTGTTATTGTTGGTGGTTCAGGTTGGAATAGCTATAATGAATTGCAAAATCTGCCGATATATTCTGATACAAATCTGATTTATACTTTCCATTTTTACGATCCAATGATATTTACACACCAGGGGGCAGATTATGCCGGTCTGGGTCCCCTGGCAGGATTACCCTTTCCGTATGATATAAACAGAATGCCTGCCTGGCCGGTTTCATTAAAAGGCACATGGGGTGAATATTCTTATAACAACTACTATAAGGTAGGAACAGTTGATAGTATAAAAAAATTATTAGATGTTGCCATAGCTTTTAAA
Organism: Ignavibacteriota bacterium; assembly: GCA_963835935.1. Classification (GTDB taxonomy): domain Bacteria; phylum Bacteroidota; class Ignavibacteria; order UBA10030; family CAVZMI01; genus CAWIHK01. The sequence goes on along the minus strand of CAWIHK010000001.1, from coordinate 230,615 downwards.
AAATCAAGAAAAGTGTCTGTTTTTTGTGGAGAGTTTGGCACCTATTTGGCGCCTAATCCCGATCTTTGCCTCTGGCATGACACAGTGCGTACATATCTTGAAAAAAATAACATTCCCTGGACTGACTTTGACTATTCAGAGGATGGGTTTGGATTGTTTAAAAATGGCTCGGATAAATTATTTGATTACGATTTGAACGATTCGTTGTTGCAGGCGCTTGGTTTTAATGTCCCTGTTCAGAAAACTCTTATCATAAGACCGGACAGTGTTGGCTTTCCTGTTTACACAGATTTTATCGAATCAAATATTCGCTATGTAACCAGAGGTGGAACTATAACATTAGACTTTTACAATTCGAATAAACCAAATAATGGAAACTACTGTATTTATTGGGGCAATGCGAATCTATATGAAAATATGGTTTTTCAGTTTATACCTTATAAGGATTTATCAAAATTGGTAGCAGACAATTTTGCTCTTGATTTTATGGTCAGGGGCGATTCATCAGGTTCTGGTGCAAGTTTTGATTTGATATTTACCGATGTAACAGATCAGCCTGGAAGCCTTCCATGGCGCATGGCTTATACCATAAACGAATCGATAGCCAAATGGGACAAACATTGGCATCATGTTCATATTCCATTGAAAATATTTACTGAACAAGGTGCATATTATAATGGTACATGGTATAACCCTCAGGGAAAATTTGATTGGAAAATAATTGGTTCTTTTGAATTTAATCCTGATGTGGTTAGTTTGAAAGATATTGGGTTTTGGTTCGATAATATTTATGTAACAAATATGGATACTGCACAGGTTAGGGATACATCTGTTGTAAAAAATACTACTATTGTTAAGGCAAATAATAATCTTTTGCCAACAGTGTTTTCCCTTGCACAGAATTTTCCGAACCCATTTAATCCAACGACGACTATTTCCTTTAGTCTTCCATCCAGATTATTTGTATCATTGAGAATATTTGATGCTTTGGGAAGAGAAGTGTCAATTCTGGTTGCAGAGGAGTTACCTGCTGGAATTTATACCCGGGAATGGAATGCGACGAAAACCTCAAGCGGCGTCTATTTCTACCGATTTCAGGCAGGGACTTATAATGCGACAAAGAAACTTTTACTCTTGAAATAGTATTAAATGCAATGGCATCTGCTAACTAGGAGCTCCCCAGTAAAGGAGTCACTTCGTGACAAGTTGAGTCCAACGAAGATCATCTAGGTCTACGACCCGTGGGAGATCGACGGAATCCATAAAATATGATGATGTATTTTGAAATGTTTGTATATGTTTAGCCCAGATTTGTCATTAGAGAATTTTCTAATGGCCGTCATTAGAATAACTTATTAATGCATAAAGCATTAACCATCACGATGGTGGTTTCGATATATCCAAATCTGATTTTCAGATTTGGATTACTCAACCACCGGCTTATCAGCATGGTCGGTGAGTAGTCCTTCAAATCGCCATAAAAAAGGGACGTATCGAACCGACCATATGAGAAAGCTTCAGAATTTTAAAATATTTTTTTCCTAATGACAAATTTGGGTTTAGTATATTTTGTACGGTTGGTTGTTGGGACTCTATTTGTTTCACTTAATTCGAAGAATCATGCACATGCTCGCAACCGGTGCAATTTAATCGCGTTTTTTCAATTCAGCTTTCGTTGTTAGAGCGTTCTGCGACAGATTGTGTTGTTCCTCGAGGCTTGAACAATTTTCTGATATTTATAAAAACAATGAAGAACCGCGCGCAAAAAAAACAATTATTCAATTCATAAAAGATTATAACAAATGGAAATTTCTTTTGAAGAAATTCGAAACTCGATAAGACAACTTGACGGAATGCCAGTTGCTCATACTTGGAAAAGTGTCGGTTCTTGCATTTTTCTTGATTTAGGAAAATTGCAAGAACGCTCATTCGGCCGAAAACAATTTATGGTCGGAGAAGTAACTATTACAATTGAATGGAATTGGCGGATTGAAAATGCAGGGCAAATTGTCTTTGGAAGCTCGAATAGCGGGCCGGCTATTGAGAATGGAATAAAGCGCCTCATCGGGCAATCTATTACTTCAATCGATATCGAAGGCGAAATCCCGGAATTAGTAATCCGCTTCTCTAATGGTGATCTCTTGAGGTCTATGGCAATGCTTTCAGGAAATCCTCAATGGTCTATCCGCCAAATTGATAAAACATACATTTCATGGGTAAACGGAAAAGCAATTCGTCGGAATGGTGATGAGAGTATTTACACCATATCAGAGGCAGAAACAAAAAATATGGATTTTATAGAAAAAGTGGTAAATCGTTGGGGCACACCGTTGCTAACTCCGAAAAATGGGAATTGCAGAGATTGTCGATATTTTATTAGGCTTGATGGCGATTTTTACCTACTTGATTACGGGGTCTGCATCAATGGACAGAGCGGTTTCGATGGAAGAGCGGTTAATACCGCTAGCGGATGTCCTTCATATTCAGCTGAATATTTGGAATTGATTAAAGGAAGTTAAATATCTCCATTTCAATATTAAGGAAAGCGATGAGAATGTCCCACTCTTAGTTGAAATTCAGCGATAGAAATTTGAGGTTGTTGTCAACATAAATATTTTTTATGCGACAAGCAAATTTTGTTTTTTATTTTTATTCAACGCGTCAATTAATATTGGTAATGCACCGTAACCTTTTATTCTTCTAAATCCTTTTTCAGCTTCCAACACTCCAGCACAAACCCAGCGTGTAACTTGTTCTTCAGTCTTCCAATATTTTACATTCCTCTCTTTCTGTCGAACAACTGAATTGAGCGACTCGATCAGATTTGTCGATTGCAATGATTTGCGCAGAGCAAGAGGAAGATTAAGTCGATGCAGCGTCAACGTTTCATCCAATCCTTCACGTAAACTTTTTGCAGCCGACGAATGCTCTTGCTCCAAGTCCTGCGCAATTGATAGCAGCCGTTCTTTTGCTTTCACTGCATCGTTCATCGAATATGCTTCCGTCATTCTTCTGCTGACAACTCCCTGAAGATTTTTTGGAAGATAACTTAACACATTACGTTTCTTGTGAACTGTGCAGCGTTGGACATGTGTGTCTGTTCCAAGTATATCAATGACAGCTCGCCGCAAGGCTTTCGATCCGTCCATCACTACCAAATATAATTGCTCTGTGTGTAATCCACGATCTATCAAATTTTCCAACAAACCTTTCGCTATCGTCGTATTTTCTGCCGATCCCTCCCATACCCCAAGAACATGCTTAATCCCTTTAGTATCAATTCCTAACGCGATCACTACTGTATAATCACCAATGTGTATTCCATCGATCATCAACACTGCCAACTCTAATTCTTCCAGCCGTCGTTCAAACATTTCTTTTATCTTTTGAGCCGTTGCTGCAATCATTCTTCTGCTTACACTGCTCGAACTCGTTCCATACCCTTCTAGAAATTTACTCACTCCTTCTTCATACCTTCGTGTGCTAATGCCTCGAATCAAATCTCGATATGTCCTCTGAATTAATTCTGCAGACTTACTAAATAATCCGTACGTCTTCAAACTCCACGCATGCTTGTTCTCAACATCCACAACTCGGGTGACAAATATTTTTTTCCTCTTTCCATTTACGATCACCGATCCTGGATTTGTTCCATGTCGTGTGCACTGCCGATCAGGTAAATGTTTATATCGTTCGCCTGCAAGTGATTTGACTTCTTCTTCCATGATCGTCTCCATCACTTGTAAGGAGATGCCTTCCATTTCTTCCGAGAGCGATTCTTTTAATCCCAACAAAACTTCTTTCACTGTGTCAACGATCTTTTCTTCCAACTTCTCAAAATGTTTTCCGCTCGTACTGTTGATTACTTCATTCGCTTTTGCTACTTTGATCTTGTGCATGGCGATAGTCCTTTCTTTGGTGTTTAATAATTTGAATCGTTATTTTCTCACCTCAGATTAACTATCGCCTGTATTTTTTTCAAGCGCTATTTTCAACTAACTTCGGGACATCACCAAAGCGATTATCTCGCAAGGTTATTCGTTAAGTCCATCATTACTACAATGGCCGTGGCGGGAAATTATACACGACAATGGAATGTGAAAAACATAACGAGTGGAATTTCCGCCAAAGGCACCAGTCCGCCTAACTCGTCCCGTTCAGGCTGGCGGGGATACGCCTCTGGTATATACTTTTATCGTCTGTTCGCTTCGCCGAGCGCGAAGCAGGGCGAGCAGGCTGGTGCGTTTACAGAAACTAAAAAACTTATTTTGCTGAGGTAACGGTCGTGCCCGTCGAAGAGCGCGTTTCGGCCCGCAGGCCCGCCTAAGTCCCGCGAAACGGACCGCTAGCGGGCAGGCAGGCAACTGCAACTGACAAACGGCAACACGACGTTGTTTTGGTGAACGTCATCGATAGCGGATATTAAAAAAGGCAAATTATGTTTAAAAAATGGTTGCTAAAAAACATTGAAAAAGTCACGGGTTTCTTTTTTGGATTAATTTTTCTTGTGATTATGTTAATAATTGCAATTAAATATCCTTATCCAACCGACTTTCAAATAATTGTATTTCGAGTTTTACTCGGACTTGCCGCTGCCGGTATTTGCGGTATGCTGACTGGTTTATTAAGCATTCAAAGCAAAGTTTTAAAAAATGCAATTCGAGCCAACGGTTCATTGGCTGGATTTGTTTTGATATATTTAGTGAATCCGCCAATAATGATTACTAATCCGGTTAAAACCTTGTCACCATCTTCAGGATTAGCATATGGATATTTTTATAATTTTTTGGAACCATTAAGTCATGAGATTCATAATAAAACTAAATTTGAATGTCAGGATTCTAGTTTTATACCAAATGAAAGAACAAAAATTATTGTTTGTATTCCTAATAGATTAAATCAAGTAGATTTAGAAAATCTTGCTTTAATTAAAGATAAATATTTTTACGAAGTTAAAATAAAGGCCGCACATAGAGTTTTTTCTTTATGCATTCATAAATCCTGTTTTAAAAAGGGGGAATTCCTTTTATACGATATGCCTTCAACAATTAATACAATTGAGAAATATATTGTAAAGAGATTGGATAATGATAATATCGACGATCCTAATAGATTAAATATCGAAAAAGAAGAGCTAAATAAATTTGAAAATACACTAAATTTTCTTGTCGATGATAAACTGTCCGTAAAAGACAATGTTTCTATTATAAGATTTAATAAGAATGATATTGAAGAAATGTGTAAAGAAAATTGACGACTGTTAAAGACAACACTCCCTCATTCATGGAGGATTATTATTGTCGTTTAACACTTATACTCAGACGAAATGGAAAATAGAAGTTCGCAAAAATATTACGTTGTTTTGATGAACATTAGACGACATCCCCGCATAGAAAATTGAAACCACAATTCATGGAGGAAAAGAGAAAAATGAAAAGTGAGTATAATCTATTGGGATATTGCGGCCTTTTTTGTGGGACTGATTGTGAAGTTTATAAGTCAGCCCATTCAAAGAATATTGAAGTAAAGAGAAGAATGACAAAAGTTCTGGAGCAAGAACTACGAAGTAAATTAGATTCCACCAGTCTGCTGTGTGAAGGTTGCCAAGGCCCAGAAGAAAATATGTGGTTCGAATGTCGCATTTGTCTGATCCGCCGATGCGGTAAAAGTCACGGAGTAAAAATCTGTACTGAATGCCAACACTATCCCTGTCCAGTAATGGAGCTTTGGCTTTCTGAATCGCATTATTCCCCTACTAACATTCGAGAAATAGGTGAATTAGGTTTAGATCAATGGTTAGAAAAGAAGTTGAAGGAAGCTGAGTGCAACGCAGGAACATCATCCAACAGCGATGGAAACGACACTCACACATTTGAATAGGCTTGTAAGAAACACCCAGATTTGTCATTAGAGAATTTTCTAATGGCCGTCATTAGAATAACTCATTAATTCATAAAGCATTAACCATCACGATGGTGGTTTCGATACATCCAAATCTGAAAATCAAATTTGGATTACTCAACCACCGGCTTATCAGCACGGTCGGTGAGTAGTCCTTCAAATCGCCATAAAAAAGGGACGTATCGAACCGACTATATGAGAAAGCTTCAGAATCTTAAAAATTTTTTTTCTAATGACAAATTTGTGACAAATTCTGACATGACTTATTGAGTTCGCTCCATGGTATGCCCCCGTGTTGCCACCGCAAACGTTATGTTCAATGCATCATCATTAATAACTAAGTGTTCATTTAATCAAATTAAAACAAGCTCATCATTCGAATCGAATGAATCCTTTATCATACTGCATTGGCTTTATTTGTTATTACGGCGTTAACTAAAAATGGGAACAAGCATTGGGGAATACTGATACGTAATTTATCTAATTTTCTACGCCCTCCATCCAATCCAAAAATATTGGAACTTTTATACGGCTTATAAGAATATCTTCCTTTGGAGAGGGATTGATAATAATCTTTAGTCGACTATGAAAATATTTTGTAACATTGCAAATTGAGGATATATGAATAATATATTTTCTATTGACACGAAAAAACTCATTTGGGTTTAATTTTATTTCAAGACTTTCTAGTGAATAATCAATAATTGATTTATTATTATTTTTCGTAACTGCATAAATAATATTACCATCTGCAAAAAAATAGGCAATATTTTTTGTTTCGATATAACTGAATTTATCACCTGATTTTGTCAAAAAACGCTGCTTAGATTCTTTCGCAGCACTCGACAATTGATTGATCTGTTTTTGAAGTTGAATTATTAATGTCTGATTTAAGCTATTTCCTCTTGTAAGTTTGTATTTATCTATACTCTTAGATAACCTGTCAATCTTTATAGGTTTTAATAAATAATCAACGCTATTGACTTCAAACGCTTCTATTGCATATTTATCATAAGCGGTAATGAAAATTACAGGGATATTTAATTCCGTTTTCCTAAAAATCTCAAAAGCTGATGCGTCTGGCAGATGAATATCTACAAATATTAAATCTGGACCTGGATTATTTGCCAGCCACTCTATAGATGATTTGACTGTTGTTGTCCATGCCAATACATGAATTGTTCTGTCATATTCATGTATTAACTTTACCAGATTTTTATATGCTAATTCTTCATCTTCTATAATTAAGATGTTCATTACTTTTTAGTTTATTATTGGCAATTTTACTATAAATTTTGTTTCAGTCTTTATTATTTCTATCTCATGGCCAGATAAAAATCGATATCTTTCTTTAAGGTTTAATAGTCCAACCTTGTTTGTTTCTTCCTTTTCTATTTTTAGCTGTAATTTATTCTCAATTACTATTTTGCTTTGAGATTCGAATATATTTATTTCCAATGGTGTCGTTTTGTCAAATGAATTGTGCTTTATTGCATTTTCTATTAGCATTTGCAGTGTGAGAGGCGGAATTTTTGAATTATATATTTCTTCAGGAAGTTGGACACTAATATTAATGCTATTAACAAAACGATTTGAAATCAGGAATATATAACTAATCGTAAAATCCAGCTCTTCTTTTAAGCTTATTATCTCTTCATCCTTGTTCTTTAATACATACCGATAAATATCAGACAACTCAAGAACAAACTTAGAAGCTTTTGGGGGATTTTCGTTTATCAAACTATACAATGTATTTAAATTGTTAAACAGAAAATGAGGATTTAGTTGTTCTTTCAACCTGTCAAAACGGTATTCTAAATTCTCTTTCTTAAATTTTTCAACCAATAATTGGGAATATTTCCATTCGGATAAAAAAAACATGGCCAATTCAAATACAACTAATAGAATACTAAAAACTATTGCTACTCCACCAATAATAATTGCATCTTCTAAATAATCAATTTTTCTATCTTCAGCAATATACCCTGAGATAAACCATCCTATTGGAATTAATATTATAGTTATAAATAAAAAATCGATGATAAACTGATAAACAAATCTTTTTTTGGTGTTTTCATTCCAACTCCAATTTTTATCAATTCTATTATTTACTATACTCAATAACTCATAAAACACCATAAAAGATAGTACTGCCGATAAAAACACCCGGGTATCGGTATAACTTTTTATATCAACTATTCTTGAATTGGCTATATCATATACAATATAAATCAAATAAGTTGCAACTATCCCTGTTAGGGCAGTTGCAACCAATCTATACCATTTGAATTGATAGAATCTCATATAAGGATCATCTATTAGCTAATCTTATCAAAAAATAATTTCTTAAAAACTCATACCTCTTACTTTACACATTTACATGTTTCAGGATATTTAGCCCAAGCGTCAAATATACTCATTGGAACATTTTCTAATGGATAATTCTTCCTATTGTAAAGAATGATACGTTTATTCTTATCAGATGTATATTCTTCAACAACCTCCTTAGGGTTATTAAAACTTTTATCAACATCAATTATAACGTCTTTAGAATTACAATCATAATTAAAATTGTTAAAACTTATTTTACGTAAAGTTTGATTGTTTTTTGTTTTAAATACGATTTTTAAATTAGTAATATCATATACGATAGTCCACAAGGTAATCGGTTGTTTAATAAATTCCAAAACTTCAAAAGTGCCGTCGATTAAATTTTTTGGTGTATTTTTTGCTAATTGTTTCATTTTATACACCCCTTTTATAAACCGATCATCATCGTATTTACCTTTCACTAAATCACGTGCTTTTGTTATATCCTTATCACCGTCTCCAAAATCCATAAACTCTATAAGGCTTTTCATGGATTTATCATATTTATCGTTACAGAGTAGCGGTATTGGCAACTCATCCCCTGTATGGTACACCATTTCACCCTTAATAAAAGTAATTGTCGCTATATTCCCAAACCTGTCGGCTACTAAATATTGCACTTTTACCGGGAATAAATTTGAAATGCGGATTTTAGATTTACTGTCTAAAACATCGTTCACGCTTTCACAATTATCGAGTTGATATTGCACCCACTGCATAAGATTCAAAAATGGCCTGCTGTCAATCTCTGGATATTGCGATTCGTCTAACCTCATCATTGATATTGTTAAACCTTTTTCATTCATACCACTATACGGATTTTCCTTACCAAAAGCATTAAACGTGACGCTTCCATATTTTGAAATCCATTGTGCTGGGGTATCTTGGTATAAAAGGGTCACGGCAGTTTTAGATACATCACGTTTATTAAACATCACAAATCCTATTTCATCCCTTGAATCGTAATTATAACCAAAAACTACTTGGTTACTATCTTTTAAACAAAGAGAAGAACATGCTTTACTATTATTGTTAATTAAAGTAACAACAATAATAATGGAAAATACAATTTTTAACTTTTTCATTTTTCACTCCCTATGTTAATAATTTTAATTATCATTACAAATATCACTTTGTAGTAGAATAAATAGAAGAAAAATAATCTGTGATTTAGATTGAGATATTTGAACCTTATAATTAATAATTTGAATTTAACTTTATGTTAACAATCAAGTTGTTGTTTAAAGAATTATTTGAAATAGATTTATAATTTCCTAACAAATAACCATGCCTAACATCGGCTATAGATATTGCGGACTTCAGAAGGTTTTCTTCAGAAGGTTTTCAGATATAATGCTTTTAAATTAAACTTGGTTATATTTTGATAAAGATACATAGTTAAATCCAGTACTACGATAGCCGAAGAACGTCATGTGCTACTGCCGTAGCTGATGTTTGTGTATTGCTCATTACGAACAGAGGAGTCCATATCATGAAATCGTCCGAATTTCCAACCTTTGTGCGAAGTCTTCCAGAAGCAGATTTATCTTTTGACGGACTACGCGGCTGGCTTCTTCAAAACGAGGCAGACATTGAATTGACCGTACCTCAACACTCGCATGGTAATCAGTGGGGCGTCGTAATCGACGGCAGGATTGATCTGAAAATCGGTGAGCTCACTAAAACATACATGTCTGGCGAAACGTATTTCATTCCAGAAGGAACTCCACATCAAGCGCGAATCTATCCTGGCTTTCGAGCCATTGACTATTTCGCCGACCGAGATCGCTATCGTGTACGTTCGCATAACAGGTGACAAAAGAGTGTCGAACGTTTTCAAATCTATTGGGAGCTCCTTCACAGATGGCGGCAACGTATAACACTTCATAAAAGATCAAAATCCCCGTTATCCCTCGACAAGCTCGGGAACCAGAACGACGGGGCTCGCACAAATCGCTCGCAAAAGAAAAAATATTCCTGAGTCACTGTGATAACAGCAACATGTCATGTTCATTGACATCATTCACCAATACAGTGTCACAACAAAAACACGCAAAGTGAATATAATCCAGCAAAGAATCGAACAAAATTATGACCGGCCTCCTAACCAACACAAAATACAACCTTTACAAATTTAATGAGTCTAAATAAAGTAAGCATTCATTACGTATGATGGAGTTATGGCGGAGCCATATTCCGAAAGTATATTTATAGTTGGAGTTATACTCCAAGTCTTTTAAAAAATTAATCGGAGAACCTATGAAAACTACAGTTTGTATCCTTTTTTGCGCGGTCGTTGCTCTTTTTGTATTTGAAGGTTATAGGAATAGTGGACCAAATCCAAATGACTATATAATACCAAAAAAGAATGGGAAAATTATTTTAGCCTATAAAGCCTTTATGGATTTCCTTAATTCAGACCGGAGCTGGAAAAGTTATAAATCAATTTTACTTGACCCTTATCCCTCAGTTCAAAAAGTACACAACCGCCAGATTGAATGGGGTAGCGTTGATACAATAAAATTTCCAAATGAAATCAAAAATTTTAAAAAAGAAGATTTTGAAAAATACATGTCTCAATATGACTTAAGAACAATTAATTATCTTTATGACTCTGTTATAGAAATGTCTCATAAAGTTTTACCGCCCTTAGGTAAAAAGAAAGTTGATTTATGTTTTTTCCTGCCTTATGGAAGTTGCTTTGTAATACCTGAGGACAGTTTAAATACAATATTTATTTCCATGTATATCAATCCGAATGATGTTGAAAAAATTATGGCACATGAATATGCTCATATATTGCATTTTGACAGATGCCCTAAAGAGCCTCTTACTTTGAAGAGAGAAATTGTATATGAAGGAATGGCTGTCTATCTTACAAATCGGATAATCAAAAATATTGAAGTCTCAAACTCTATACCTTTTATGCCGAAAAGTTCATTTGAATGGTGTTTGAAAAATGAACAAATGATTAAGGATTCTATTAAATCGGAATTAACAGATACAACTGAGCGATTATTTAAGAGATATATTTCGGACGGTAGTTATGCAGAACCACCGGTAGGTTTTGTGCAAAAAACAGGATATTTTATCGGATATCGGATTATTGAGAAATGTATAAATAAAGGCATACCGCTTGAAGAAATTTGTTCGCTTGAATCAGAAATGGTTATTAAGAAAAGCGAATACTTTAAATAAGCACATACGAGCCACTACAACGGTTCATACGCCTTAGGGGTTTTGATGGTTACGCAAAGTTCGTCCACGTATCAAGTTCAGTCATGGGGGGAGACAGATGAAGCTTCGCACTCCCCTACGCCGCATGACCGCGACCGTTAGACGTCACGTACCAATATGTAACCTGAACAGAATAAATGGAACCGGAAACATATTCGCTTGAAGTGACGACAACAAATGATGAGATCATAATCGAATGATACAAAATTGAGGTGATTATGGAAAATTGGATGTATAATGAATTTAAGCATTGCGGCGTCGATTATTCCGATATAAATCAAGCTGCGAAATATGACAAAAACCACAACAGATTTAGAGATTATGAGAAAGAAGTAAGTTATTTAATAAATGATTTGTCATTACATAATTCAAAAAATCTAACATTGATCGATTTAGGTTGTGGAACCGGAGCATTTTCGATATATGCTTCTAAATATTTTAAAAAAATCTATGCTGTCGACGTAGCTGAAGCTATGATTCATCAAGCCAAACAAAAATTATGTCCGCAGAATAATAATATTACTTTCATTAATTCAGGATTCCTTAGCTACGAACACACCGAAGAACCGGTGGATATTGTAATATCTTCAGCCGCAATGCACCATTTACCGGATTTTTGGAAACAAATAGCTTTGATAAGAATAAACAGGATGCTAAAAATGAATGGAATATTTTATCTCTTCGACATTGTATTTCAATTTGAACCAAAAGATTATGAGGAAAATATAAATGATTATATTTTGGATTTTATGAAAAAAGCAGGAAATGATTTTAAATCTGAAGTTGAAATTCATATAAAGGATGAATATAGCACTTTCGATTGGATCATGAAGGGTTTGATAACTAATGCAGGATTTAAAATTGAAAGATCAAGATCAAATGATAGTTTTGCAACAGAATATGTTTGCATTAAAGATCGCAATATTTGAAAGCCCGCAACAAGAGCCATATATATTTCGTATATATTGCAGATTTCAGAAGGTTGCGATTTTTAGCGCGTTCTATTACTTTTAGTTTCAGGCGATAGTTTTACGCGCACGCTCTATGAAAAAGTATAATAACTATCCGGTTGATTCTTAATTCACGAAAGGGATATTTGATGGAAGAATTAGTTATTCTAAATAAATTTTTAAATGCTATTGAATCACAAGATATAGAAACTATGACCGATTGTATTCATGATGAATTAAAAATGATCAATCCTATCGGAACCATGGACAAAACACAGTATCTGAGCTTTAAGAAAGCTCTTTATTCCGCTTTCCCTGATTTCAAGTATCATCCAAAAATAATTGGCAAAGAAAACGGTTTCTATCTTGTTACGATAAATATGACAGGAACGCATACCGGTGTTTTTAAAAATTCATTAATAGGCGACACCAAAAATATTGATCCTACTGGTAAAAGAATTATTCTTCCTGAACAAGAAATGCGGTATTCAATAAAAGATGACAAAATATACCGGATACTAGCACGAAATGTTGCCGGCGGAGGTATTATGAGCATTTTGCGGCAAATCGGAGTCAAACTCCCGCCGCAATTTATAATTTCAATAATGATTGGAGTCTATTCTATTTTAAGAAAAATAAAAAGATTATTTAAGAAAGAATGGTCCTGATTGATCTTTCAATTATTCTTCGCACTCAAAACGGCGCCAGACATCGTTTTATATTTTATAATAAGGAGGTAATTGTGGCAAATTCTATCATTAGAAAATTTTTTCTATTATCACCTGCTAAGCTATTCACAATGGAATGGAGTGTTTTATTTATAAGCGGTATTTCATTTTTGTTCATTAATAATTTTGAAATTCGATTTTTTCCGATTATTAATATTTTAGGTCTATGTTTATTTTCCTCGGCTATGTATTTTCATATTTATTGCGAGAGAGTTCATAAACAAGCGCATGAACACAGCGAAAAAATAAATAAAATTATTACAATCTCATTTTATTCAAAAATAAGGCACCCTCTTTACTTAAGCCTTATTGTTATGAATATCGGAATAGGATTGTCCTTTGGAAGTTTGGTTACGATTATATTATCACTGATATTTTCTATATTTGCAGTCATAACAGCTTTATATGAAGAAGAATATTTAAGCCAAAAATTTCCCGATTATCTCGAATACAAGAAAAGAGTTCCCTGGCGCATGATTCCACATATCTTTTAAACTCGCAGTCAAAAAATACCGGAAAGCAACATTTAATAAAAGCAAAACTCGATTTCACGTCTCTTGTTCAAGCGACTCTGTACTATCTGTTTGGGGTAAGAACGAAAGTGTCTCGATAAATTTTCTCTGTTCCAATAATTGTTTGTGGTGATCTAGGAACGACCCTACATCGTCGCCCCGGTGCGCCGCCTCTTTCATCAACCGCTGGTTGTTATCGATTGCCGCATCGATCATATTTTTCTTCAACATCCTCAGCGCACCATCTGCGATGAGAAACGGGTCGGGTTCGAGCACAGGATTCTCTATCTGACCTTTTTCGCTCAGCTCATAACGGCTGACGATTACGTCGGTAATAAGCTGTTTCAATTCCTCCGGCATATCGCTCTCAAGCATGAGATGAGGATCGATTTTTTCACCCTTCTCATATCTTTGCAGAATGATTTCGCAAATCGATTTTGCCTGCGGGTTCATAATTTCATCTATGTTGATATTCGAAAAAATAAACTCGACCATCGACGAAGGTTCTTCCAACAATAATTTTACAAGGTCCCGCTCTGCGACCGTCATAGGTGTTTTTTTTCCTAAAGAGTTAACCGGACTTGACGAATTCGCGCCAGCTTCACCTTCTCTATTCATTGCAATCTGAGATTGACCTTTAGCCGGCATCTTACTCGATGTCTTCCGGCCGCTTGCCGATTTATATTTTTCAAGCTCCCGATATAAAACCGATTCGTACAAACCATACCGCTCGGCAACTTCTTTTATCATAAAATTTCTTTTCAACTCATCCTGAACCTTACTTATGGTTTGGACGATAGATCGCGCCGCTTCCGTCTGGCCTTCTGGTGTAGATAATTTATTTCGGCGTTCGAACATCCGCGCCTTAAATTCGATGAAAGAAACAGCGCCGGCGGCCAACTTCTTGAATTCCACAATACCGAACTTTCGTATGTATGTATCCGGATCTTCGCCTTCGGGTAATTCGACGACAAGCACATCCAGCCCGCCTTCGATAACAAGATCGACTCCCCGAATCATCGCTTGCACGCCTGCCGAATCGGCGTCATATAAAAGAATAACTTTTTTTGTGTACCGGCCGAGAAGCTGAATTTGCTCCGGCGTCAGAGCTGTCCCGCTCGATGCTACAGTGTTTTGGATTCCGGCTTGAAAAAGTGAGATGAGATCCGCATATCCTTCAACCAGAAAAGCGCTTTCTTCACGACGAATAGCTTCGCGCGCATGAAACAGTCCGTATAAAACCCGGCTTTTGTTATACAACGGCGTTTCGGGCGAATTGATATATTTAGCAAGAGGATCATCTTCCCTGAGTTTTCGCGCACCGAATGCGATAACTCTGCCCGTCGGAGAAAATATCGGGAACATCGCCCGCCCGCGGAAATAATCATAAAAATTTTGTGCTTCGTCGGTTTTACGATTACGGACGAGTCCTGCCTTTTCCATCAATTCTGGAGAAACACCTTGGGAATGCAAATGCTGATACAATCCATCCCACGATTGTAGAGAATATCCTAATCCGAATTTTCGGATTGTCTCGTCGGAAAATCCTCGTTTATGAAAATACTCGAGTGCCGCACGGCCTTCCGGTGAGTTTGTCAAGCAGTGATAGAAGAAAAGTCCGGAAATCCGCATAACATTATAGAGCGCTTCAGTTTCACCTGCTTCTTCCTCGGCTTGCTCACTGTCGTATGAAGGCAAGTTAATGCCCGCACGTTGTGCGAGCAACCGCAATGCTTCCGGAAACGAGACTTTTTCATTCTGCATCGTGAAAGTAATTGCATTCCCGCCAGCACCGCATCCAAAACAATGAAACATTTGCCGGTCGTGACTGACAGTAAACGACGGAGTTTTTTCGTTATGAAACGGACATAATCCGATGTAGTTTTTTCCGCGGCGTTTTAGTTGAACAACCGAACCGATAAGTTCAACAATATCTATTGCATTTCGTATTTCATCTATCTTTTCATCAGAAATTCTCATAAATAGAAAGTAAAGAAATAGAGAGGAAGAATCAACGGATTATATTCAATTGCGAAGCACGGACTATAAATATTGACATTCAGGATTAGTATGTGTATGTTTTTAGAGCTGGTCCCATCAGTCTAATCTAATCGAAAGGAATAAATTATGAAAAAATTACAATCTTGCGGAATTCTTTTGTTCTTATTGATCATTACAACTGCCTTGTCCTATGCACAGTTTGAGGGTTCATTAAAAATGAAATCATCGCAGCAGACGACACGAGGCACAGTGAATGCAAATCAAGAGATGTTTATCAAAGGAAATAAAGTTCGAATGAACACAGTGATGGAAAAAAACCCAATGGGTACTGTGTACACAATTTTACGGGGTGATAAAGGTGTCGTTTGGACTGTAATAGACGCGATGAAAATGTACATGGAAATGTCGCTAAAAAGTGCCGATGAAATAGCCCAGAAGTCACAGCAAGATGAAAGCAATGTCACAGTCAAGAAAACAGGAAAGACTCAAACGATCCTCGGGTATCAATGTGATGAAATTTTAATAACCTCAGACGACATGACGGCAACTTTTTGGGGAACGAAGGAACTCGCCTCTTTGGTTGAAACAATGAAGACAATGAATAGCCAGAATACTAAAGCACAACCAAAATGGGGTAAAGAAATCGCGGCAATGAAAGTTTATCCTTTGAAATATCATGTCGAAGACAAAAAGATGGGTACAACTGAATTTGAAGTTCTTTCAGTCGAAAAAAAACCGGTTGCAGACTCGATGTTTGAAGTCCATGAAGGCTATACAAAACAAGCTATGCCGGGCATGCCTTCACAATCTTCGGGAAAATAAGGTCGAAGTATGTCGCCGATGAATAACCATCCGGTGTTGACGAATGCCCTTTTCAAGCAATACCTTTCGCTTCAACAAAAGAAATTCCGTGAACTGGAACGAATGTATCTTGTGGAGGGCGTTCGGTTATGTGAAGAGCTTCTTGCATCCGATGTGCAAGTTGAGGCAATTCTTATCGACGCAAATGGAATAAACCAGAGCGAACGACTTGAACAACTAATCGCATTTGCAAGAATTCGGGAAATACCTATCTACACTTTGGTGGAAAAACAATTTGAACTCATCGCAACGACGGAAAATTCTCAGGGTGTGTTCGCCGTTGCACGATTTAACAATCTTCCCTTCGAACGATTATCAAAAACCGTGAATGGCTCGCCTGTAATTCTGCTTGATGCGATTTCTGACCCGGGAAATTTAGGCACAATCATCAGAACCGCGGCGTGGTTTTCATGTGCGGCAGCATTTATAGGCGAACGAAGCGTCGATATCTACAATCCAAAAACAGTGCGCGCAACTATGGGCGGTATGTTTCGCGTTCCGATAGCAATCGAAGTAAATTTAACATCTGCTATTAATCTTCTCAAACAAAGAAATTATACAATCTATTCAACGGCGATTGAACATGCGGAGAATATTGCCAACATCAAATTTTCACCGAAGTCGGCCTTGCTTTTTGGAAATGAAGCCCACGGTGTTACAATAGACCTGCACGGCCTTGCCGATAAACAAATCATGATTCCAGGCGGCACTATCGAATCGCTTTCAGTCAGTGTAGCAGCAGGCATAGTGATGGCGTGTGAACGGCTGCAAAAGGAATAGAGATAAATTTCGAATTACGGATTGAGGATTTTGGATTATTTATAATCGTTTTCGCTGCAAGTCAAAACTACACATCAAAACCTGTGCGACCACATTAAACTCGCCTGAGTTTCCTTAAAGGAATTAGCTTGTGAGCTTGTGACAGTAGAGTAACGGATGTTTAAACTCATTGTGTCGTCTTTCCACACCGGATAACTGTTCTGCAATTGCAGAGTTAAATTTTTCGCCGACGATCCTGTGTTTAATGATACCGACAAATTGTTATTCATTTTCCCGTCTAACATCCTATAATTAATACCGAGCCCAAGAATTGTTAAGTCAGTTGATGAATCCGCGATTCCAGTTCTTGTTAATCCGACAAACGGGCCGAGGCTCAAGTCTGCATTCAACATGCTTGAGATGTTTACCATAATCGTTTTTGCTGTAGAATTATAATCTTTCCTTAAGATGTTGCCGTCAGATGAAGTTTGATAAGACCCGGAAAGCGTTAATGTGTTGTTTATTGTACCCGTCAAGAAAAAGAATGATATGTTTGCCATGTATGAAGCAATTTTATTGTCGATCTTCAAAGTATCGTTCAACGCATTATTACCCAAAATGTTATCGAGATAAGAAAGCGATATAAAAACGATGCTGCTGGGACGAAGTCCGAGATTTGCGTTGACAGTCGATCGTTTTGTTGTAAATTGTTTTTGATCAGCGAGATTATCGGAAGATCGATCAAAGTTCCCGCTAAATGTAATTGTACCGTCTAATAGCTGCGTAGTCAATCCGGCGTTGAAACCCTGGCGGTCATTAATCTGCGAAGCTAAGCCGAGCGAAGTATAGCTCGCACCGATTCTTGAAAATCCACCATGTATCGTGACCGTCCGAAAATTAAGAGTCAATTGCGTTTTGACCGCATAATCGCCTGAACTGCTCAGCCGCAATGTATAAATCGAATTCAATGATTTAGCTAATTTCGAATTTAATTTTGAACTATCGGACAAACTTGTTGCATTCATGTCACTTGAATATAAACTTCCAGCCGCTTCGCCGCGAAAAGTAACCATGCCGTCGAACAACGAGAAGCCGGTGTTAATCCCTGCTACAAGATTTTCCTCCGGCGTGGTCACAAAATTATCGTTATTCGTCGTTGCGTAAAGAGAATCAATAATATTGGTTGTGTCTTTTTTGAACACAGAATCAATCTTTTGCGGAGCGGGCAATGAACTTCCGATATCTCTAGCACGAACGACATTAATATCGAAGAAATTTCCGCCTTCGTGCCCGATTCCCAATTTCACTCCGGCAATCACCCGATCGAACGAAGCGTCAACAACATTTCCTTCGACAGCGCGTTGCGTCATTCCTCCTACCGCTGCAAATCGAAGTAATCCCGGAAATAATTCTACTCCGCCTCCGCGAATTTCAACGCCGTTCAAAGTAAGTTCCGATAACTGCAGATTGAAATCACCAGCGTGCGCACGTCCCCACGACCATTCAGGATTAACCGCGATCTGATTCATTGATTGGCGAGCTGCATTTCCTTCGGTTGACAATAAAAAATCAAAATTGAAAGTCAGAGTTTTATAAATTGAAAGTGTCGGACAAAAATAAATTCTTCCCGTACTGCTTGGGCGTCGGTTCTCAGTGCCGGATGCATTGTATAATTCGCCGTATGTGCCTAGTTCGCCTGTAAAAAGAATTGCTTTTTGAAGAAATGAAGCCGAATCAGTTGGAGCCTGCATCACTGAACGCGCCGAATCACTCTGCGCAGTGCAGCACAAAACCAAACTTAGAAAAAATAGAAAAGATATTGCGCTGGCTCGTGCAAAACCACAAATCGAAGATTTCATCAATGATATTCTCTCTATTATTCAGAATGAGATATTATGGCCTCACAGATAATTCTTTAGTTGGATTACTTGTACGGCCATTTTTTGCCACGGCCATTATTTTATAAAAATAGAGCTGTCCGCTTTTAGCTGTCTTGTCAACGAATTCCAAAGTATCGCTTTTAACTGTCCCGATAATCGCTTCTTTACCTTGATATTTTGTCCGAAGAATTTTAAACGAAACGATTTCCGGATCCTTAACCGGATCCCACCGAATTACAATACCTTGATTCCCTTTTTCAATTCTAATACCTGCAGGACTTGACGGAATATGTACCGGCATCCCAATCCGCTGGGGGCTGCTTAACGTACTTTGTCCACCAAAAATATCCAGAGAACGAACTGCATACTCGCATGTTGTCCCCTCTTCTATTCTGTCGACAAAATAATTTTTTGTCGCTGGAAGTAATGTATCATTGATTATTTTGAACTCTGAAACTTTACGATCTGTGATAAGTCTGCGATATACATGATAACCTTGAATTGTTTCGTCATTGCTCCGCATATCCTGCCAGTACAACCGCACCGAGTTTCCGTCGTGCACTATAGTTAGTTTTACCGGTGTGAGGGGAACTGTGTGAATGAGCGGCCGAATAATAAGTGTATCGGAAAAACCACCGGCGATGTGGCTTTTACTTTCAGCCCGAACCGAGTAGGCATAACTAATTTTTCCGGAAAGAGTCGTACTCGTATCGACGAAAGATCCTTTCATCTCTTTCTGATTCAGTGGAATCAATGGAGAAATTTGTGTCATGGGAATATGACGGCCGGTACCTCTAAAAACATAAAATCCAAGTACATCTTCACATGCATTCCATTCCAATCGAACTCCATTCTTCAACGCCTGGCCATGAATATTTGTCGGTGGAATAGGCACGGCAGCGCTTTTGAATAAACCGATTACCCTTGCGGTCGGCGGTGATTCTTCATCGAGTGAATTTGTAATCGTGAGATAGTAATAATACCGCATCATAGGTTGAACAGTTTGATCGATATAAAGCGAATCGGTCGGCGGCAATGCCGAGATCATCCGAAATCCTTTTTCCCATTCTTCACTTCGGAATATTCTGACACTCTTCAACTCGTCGGGTTTCGAAACCCGCCATCGAAGTTGGATCCCTCCGAGAGTATCGAGACTTTCAGTTCGAATCTGATCGGGAACAGGAATAGTAGAAAGTGTGGTCGATGCGACGACCACCGTGTCGGAATTGCTTCCTTTATTTCCGTACATATCACAAGGTGAAATGAAATACGCATAATTTTGTTTCGGCGCTACAGTGGTGTCCCGAACAATTAAAAAGAGTGAATCTCTGCCCGATAAAAATAATCGGATAGGTTTGATCGAATGAAACCGGACTCCGAGCGCGTCTTTTCGGAATACTTCAAACGTAGCCGGTTTCCTTCCCGCTCCAATTCCCCAACGTATCTCGACATCAAATTGATCAATCTTCTTTGAGACCGATTTTATTTTTGGAAAACTTATTTGCTGTGGGAAAATAACCGGTTGGGAGATTGCTATTATTGTTGGTTTCTTTTCCGGCGACATCTTTGAAATCCGATATTCGTACTTTACTCCCAGCACTGCCGTCGTATCGCAGTATGTAATGCCCAATGCCAGCCGCACCTGTAGTACGGAAAGCCATGAATGCAGTGAATCTGCGATATGCCACTTTTCAATCCGCTCCCACAGATTTGTCAACGGTACTTCACTTGACGACATAGGATACGGCACCAACGCTGCGCTCTCTTCGAAACGGGTTATGAATTCACTTTGCGATGAGGCTGATTTCAGATCGGCAAGAACGGACCAATTTTTCTCCCCTTTCTTTTTCCGTTCAATCTGATATCCAACAGCGCCATTCATCGGATGAGATGAAGAGAGTAGATTATTGCCGAGGTGCACATAAATTCCGCGTGGCCCGCCGCCGGCAATACCTTTTGTCGGTGGTTGAGCAAATAGCGAAAGACTAAAAAAAATCGGGATAAACAAAATAATAAAGCATTTTGTTTTCATTCTGGATTTCTCGCTTTCAAACTTTTATTTTAAATACGGTTTTATTTGATTATAATCGCTTCCGACATGCGCGAATAAACCGATATACATGCAGTCAGCGACGGAATGTTTATCGCAAAATGTTCCATCACAATCGGAATCACACACGCCCCAGCCTGCATACGCTTCACCGCACAAACCAAGTGAAGCATCTCCTTCCACAAACCAATTACCATTTGTAGAGATAAGTCCGTCAAACGAAAGATCCACAGGAACAGATGCTTTGACACCTGCACATGCGATACCGACAGAAGCGCCGATTGAAGCGCCGGCTTCGCCGAATAAATCGGCTCCTACACCAAACGTAAGGCTTGATCCAAAATCCAATCTCACCCTCAAGTCAGCACCTATTTTAACATAGACCTCGGCATCAACGATGAAGAAATTAAACCCGAGGACAGGAATCTTGGGAAGCGCCAATTCACCTTCCGCATAAATTCCTTTCACCTGCGTAGGGAATATCGCCGGAAAATTTCCTTTATTTTTGTAGACCCATGAATATTGCTGAAAAACACTTTTAATGTGATCGGTCATTGCATAATTACCTACTACAAATGCCAACTGCTGATCGAATCCCACGAATTTCAGATCTGCTCCTGCAAGAAAATACCAACCGCCGCTATCGAACAGCACCTCGCCCATCCCGGATGCACTGACTGCACCAAGATCAATTCCCTGAGAAAAATCTACACTGCCGACTAATTGATGAGAAGCAAAATCATACGTTAAGGAAATATTTCCGAATGGAGTTGGGAAACTGCCGACACCGATTTTCTGGCCGCTCGCGATGATGTCGCCATAAACTGTAAACTGCAACCGTCCTGCGGCACCTGTCGTTCCCGATAAATCACCCGCAAACCAGAAATTATTCCAGTCCGAACCCACAACCGACATATTACCCTGAACTCCTGTCAGTTTTGATGATCCATCGGAAGCAATGTTGAGTACCTGGCTTGTGTCGACCCACAATGAAGTTGAATCTACGGTTCGATAGATATGTACCACGAATGAAAATTTTCCATTTTCGAACACTAATCCTTTTGCTATATATCCATTGTTGTCGAGTGTCTGTGGATTTTTTGCATCGCCGACAATCGATACCTGGACTCCTTTAGCAGCAAACGTCGCTTTAATCGGATCGAACGAAAATGTAATATTGTTGTTCAAATCCTTGTAGTAATCAATTGACGTGGTTTGTGCACTGACAAGCGGTATATGAACATCCAATGCGCCGGGTATGTTGACTCGACCTGGGAAGACCACAATCTTCGCCGGAGTAAATGACGCAACATTATAAAGAGTGATTGGAGTGGCAGCAGGATCTGTAGAAAACCCGGTCTCTCCATTACTCAGCACATACATTGAATTGATATAAATTCCATCTCCCTGTTTCATTCCCGGAAGCGTCGATATACGAGCGCAATCATGTACTCCATTTTGCGGAATGATTCGTAAAGACCAGTGGCCTTTGGTTCCCTCCGTTCCGGCATTTGGATCGTAAAGAAACTGCACACTACCAAATATGTCCAACGGAATGACGCCTCCTAGTGTGATGCCGGTGAGATTGTAGCTCGCTTTATCGGTTTCAATAGATGTCGGCGTGATCGGGAGATTATTTGTAAATGGTACATTGACCAACGGCGTTTTGATAGTTCCGTCATGAAGAATCAATCCACTACTTCCAAATTCCCATGAACTACTCTCAATCTGCCATTGTTCAAGTTGAATCGTCAATGTTTTTGTACCGCTGATATCTTCCACTTTCGTCGGAGTTACGACGACATCACCTATATCAAGATTCAAATTCGACGGTGTTATTGTAGGAATATTCGTTTGCAATCGTGTGGCAAGATGCAGGCTTCCCTGTGTCGCGAACGATGTGCTCGAGTCTGCAATAGCACTGCTATCGAATGTATGGAGGGAATATCTTATTGATTTCCCTAACTCGTCTACGACAGAAAATCCATTTGGAACGGAAGCGAGATCGTTTGAGTCAACGGCAACAACTGGAATGTTCATCCGTTCATTGATATTCGAGATTGAAGGAAGTGCGATCCACAAACTATCTTTTTGAAAAGCGATCGCACCTCCTGTTGCGAACGAGCCTGCGGCAATAGCTACTTTTCCTTTTATAACACCCAAGCCTTTTTTGGAAGGATCCTGTATTTGAAGAACATCGCTTCCGTTTGCAGTAACTGCTCCGAGATACGTTTGTAAAATACTTTTTATTTCCAGGGTTCGTTCATTCATTGGAACATATCCAATTTCTGGGACTGCAAACGGAACATTGGCGCTGTTTTTCGTAGCCCCGGGAATTATGGTCACTTTATCAAAATAAAGATCAACCGATGTATCGATTTGGAATTGTTTGTTGGAAGGTAAATAAACGAACCGTCCCGAAATCTCGGCTTTATTAGTACCAAGTTGAGTCAGTGTCATAATCTCGATTGGAATGCCGAGTAACGCAGTGATATCCATATCGTTATAAACTCTCAGATTAAAATCGAGAGATGTAATTGGCAGCATGATAGTTGCGACAACGACTTTTCCTTTTTGTATGGTAATAGGATGAGAAAGCAGAGTCATTCCTGATTGTCCAAGGGACACACGTGCCGAATCGCCAATCGTTCCGCCTTTGACCGCATAAAATGTATGAGTTCCGAATGGAACATTTCGTACGACATACGATCCACTTGAATCCGAGACGGCATCAACCTGATCCAGATCACTCGAGGAAGTATACTGTAGAAACACATGAGCACCCGCCACAAGCTGCTGATCCTTGCCTACAAAAACCTTTCCAGTAATTCTGCCGGCTTGCTTGAGTCCTATATATACTGGATGCCACTGTTTGGAACATGAATCGACAAGAGTTATTACTTGTTCTTCATGATCTTTATCTGCCGGTCCCTTTATTTTGATTTTAAAATTTGTCGCGTCGCTATTAAATAGAAATGATGCATTTCCTTGAGAATCGGTCGTGCCTGTCATAGGAGTTTGCATGTCCAGAAATTCAACGGAAGCATTCTTTAATGGCGCCGGCGGTCCTGCTCCGGGTGGAACCGATGTCACCATAAATTTAATGCGGTGCATTTTTCTGTACGCAATAAGTGTCCCGACATCCTGACCGGGTTGCGTGATAAAAATGAGTGTATCTGTGGTGAGATATTTGTCGCCATCAATCGGCTCGATGATAACTTTGTGAATTCCGGTCGGCGCCGGCACATCAAAACGATATTTCTCACACAAACCTTTCAGTTTATAAAGAACGCATTTGGTTTCATACATATTGTTATTTTCAATGCCGACATAGGCATTAACTGGATAACCTGCATCATCTATAACTAGTCCATGGATGCTCGCTTGTGGGTTCACTACAATCTGATCGAACACTTCTTTTTGTCCTTTATCCAGCCGCAAAACGCTCAGTGTTGTATCACGTAACCCGAGTGATGAAGCAGATAAACTTAGATAACGATCCGGACCGTTAGGATTCGGAGGTAAATTATCGAATTTTACAATTCCACTACTATCGATGGCTGATTGACCTAGGCAAATAGCTAACGGCCCGACTACCTCATTAAGAGTAACCATAGCACCAATCGGCGGATACTTTGAATCACTCCGAACATAAGTCGCCTGGACATACGGCGGCAATGGTTCAAGATTGGCCGTCTGGGTTAAGATGCAGCTCGAATAAGGGTAATCATCTTCGTAAGTACTTTGTTCACTATTACAATTATATTTTATTACTCCAAATTGATTTTGATAGTTCGACAATGATTTCGGATCCGATTTTGCGAGAACATAATATTTATCAGTAGGATTTGATGATATGTTTTTTACTAAATTCGTAAATGTGAAAACACCATGTTGATTTGTGTTCGGATCGATTGTTGTGATGCCTTTCGCCACAATCACCCAATTATCGACATATCCATATTTTAGGGTTTTTGGTGTATCTGTATATCCGCCTTCATCCGTTGGAACTTCGGCCGGTCTTGTTCCCGGTGCACGAAGCACATACACCTCAATATTATCGAGCGGGTTCTGCGTATATTGATCTTTTGCATAAACTCTATATCGATATGCGCGGACCAAACAGCTAAATGTCCCAAAATCCTGGGTATGGACCGCTTGAATTGTGATATCTGAATAATCCGGATTACTTTGCCCGGGGCTTGTAAAATACGGACTATCAATGATCACTCGTGCAACACGATGGATGATGCCATGATATGTTTTTGGAAATTCTCCCATACCAATTTTCATCGTGACCCAATCACCCATAGTTCCCATGCTGTCGAGTGATACGGTTGACATTGAAATATGGTAGCTGACTTTTCCTGTCGAATCTGAAGTGCAGTATGCTAGAGTTGTATTCGCATCGGGTTCATTTACATAATCCGACACATCCACCACACCGCCTCCGCCAACGTGGAGAATATACTTCAGCACAAGTCGTGTATGAATTCCTGCCAGCGGTTTTGCGGGACCACCTTCCGGATATTTATATGTCAAATAACCCGTGATATCATTCAACACATATTTTGGATTGATATCGATCTGCCCGGTAGTAAATCCCCACTCATTAGCGAACGTTGAATTGTCTGTAGAAGAAATATTTAAAGTCGAATTTGGTTGTCCATTATAATTCACGCTTACGTTGTCATATTGAACCAATTGTTGTATTCCGGGTGTTTGGATATAAATATAATAATCGTCATTCGGTTTTTTATTCTCCACAAGACATGAAAAATGCACCTGCCCGTTCTGTACAGAATCTTTCGACACCAAAGTCCATGAACCCCACGTCGGTCGGGGATCACTTACAACATCGCCGATATCTTTCGGAACATCGGCAGGCATAGTCTTTTGATATAAATATACAAATGTTCCCTTCGATGCCCATCCTCCTGCTTGTGTCGGATCCCATACTTGAACTATAAGATCCCACCGTCGTGCTTTTCCAGTAATTGTTCCTACATCAAGGTCGGTACCTTTTTTATAGAGTACATCTGCATCCGGACTTCGATAATAAGGACTATTGATCACTACTCTTCCTGCCCGATACAAATCTCCTTTTACTAAACCTTTATTTGGTAATTGAATTGAAGTATCTTTCGCAATGCAACTCATACTGTCTGTTGTATTGAATGTAAATGTGAAAGCCCCGCTTCCATTTGTAGTTGTTGTTGAAATTTCCTTTCCAAGATCGGTTATTGATGCGGAAACTTGAGATTTTTTTAGAACTACCGGCAGACCCACCTGTGGATGAAAAACATATTCGAGAATAAGTGAAATCGGGACATTTGGTAATGGCTTCGGCGACCTGCTAGATCCCGGCCAATCGTATTGGAGTGTCCCATTCACATGTATAGTAGTGACAACGAAAATTGTAGTAAGATTTCCGTGCAGTATCAAACCTCTGTATGTAAATGTTCGGATTTCGCTTTTACCCTGATTTGCTGCTGCAGGTTGCCCATTTGCATCTATTGCTTGTATCTGCCATGCATAAATCTTTCCTGCCTGAAAAGGTAAAGCATCCGGTGGATATACAAGCATTGGAGCACCGGTGAGAATGCGCTCGAATTGAGGCACATTCGCTGAAAGAGCTTTTGCCGGAAGTTGCGATGGCAACACTTCACATATCCTGAATACATATCGAACAGTTACTTGCGGCGGAGTCAGCACCGGCGTCCATTGAAATGTTGGGTTCGTGAGTGAAATAGTATCCTTGTCGAGCGGCATCACAAGTTGAGGTTGATCAGGCAATGAAATGGAAAATGTGGCACAGGTCGTCGCCAGGATAGTTCCCTTTTGATCGAGAATTGAAATGCATAACGTGTAATCATCTTCAGGCAATCGTCCGGTTTGTTTCACCACATCAGGAAGTTTCCCTTGAAAAGATGATTGCTCAATACGAAGTACATCGGTGTTATGATAGATGCGTGTCTGCGGACCTGCTTGTATTGTGGTTGTGTTACCCTTGACGGTTGCAATGGTGCCGAATCGGGTTCCGGTCACGACACCCTGAAATGTAATAGTGGTCGAAGACTTGCCGTAGTAGTTAACCGTCAGCATGAGAATACGCGGATCGCTTTGCCATGCCGATAGATACGGAGAAGGATTCGGAGCAATGGTAAGCATCAAATTCCAATTCGGATTTTGAGCTTGCGCGAGATTCATCAAGATTAATGAAATGAAGAGATAAAGTAATTTGTCCCAGAAAAAACGTAAAATAGTTTTCATGGCGGAAAGTCATTCTAAAGTGAATGTGATTTGAATGTCAAAAATATATCGCTCTTTTGATTGGAGTTCGTGTTCTGAGTCACAAAAACGTGCTTCGTTCATTTTTCATCAACCATTGCTAATTTGCGATCCAGACTGAATCTTGGCTAGCCTCAAAAATTATTCCGCCCCGAGTTGCTGTACGGAATGTTTTTATGTTCTGAGCGTTTAACCTGTCTACAATTTCCGGCGACGGAAGATGAAACCTGTTGGTTGCTCCGACAGAAATCACAGCATACTCCGGTTTAACCGTCTCGAGAAACTCAACAGAACTTGCAGTCACACTGCCGTGGTGGCCTACTTTTAAAACATTCGCGTGAAGAAAGGAACCGTATGAAAAATCGATAATCTTTTCCACTTCTTTCCCTGCATCTCCCATAAAAAGAAATGATTCTTTTCCGTAGTAAATTTTTAGCACAACAGAAGAATTGTTTTCCCCGGTCTGTATATCGATCATTAGTTCGCTCTTAAATGACGGCGAAGGGTTGAGAACATATATACGTTCGTACGGACTTAATCCGATATTCATGCCTGCCCGTAATGTATCTACTTCGATGTGGTCATTATCAAGTTTATGAATTATAGCCGGGTTAAATTCAGAAGCGTGACCAAATCCTGGCATGTAAACCTTATTCACATGTACATTCTTTAGAATGGATAAAACACCGCCGCTATGATCGTCGTGACAGTGTGTCAAAATAATCGCGTCGAGTATGCCTATCCCTTCTCTTCGAAGAAAAGGAACTATTGTTTTTTCTCCCTCATCGCTGTTACTCGTTTTCCCGCCGGTATCAATCATAATATTCTTCCCGTCTGGAAATTCTAAAAGCGCAGCATCGCCCTGTCCGATATCGAGAAATGTTATACGAACGTCAGCGGGGCGTGCATGATGCAGAACGATCCAGCCATACACTATTACATTCGCACACAATAAAATCGTGACAAGAGGCTTCTGCCTCTTCATATTCTTTGAAACATAGTACAAACATAATAAAAAGATTATGTAAACAAAATAGAAAATCGGCGATAAATGAGGAACATAAAGAATAAGCCAGCGGATTGAGGCGCAAAATGCGATAAACTTTAGCGATAAAAATAAGAGAACTTTAGCGAGGCTGGCATAGAGAAGTGTCAGTTGTGATGAAACCAACGAAAGAAAAACGACAACAACGCCAATCGCCAGACCGAAGTTTGAAGCCGGGACAACAATCAAATTGGAAAAGAATGAAATGAAAGAAGCTTTATTGAAATAGCATGCGATGATCGGCGCCGTCCCTATAAACGCTGCAACAGAGACGGATACCATTTGCCACACGAGTATCATTGTTTTTCCGACGATGGTGACTGCCGGTTTCTCAACAAAATAATTTGAAATGATGGGATAAAATAGTGCCAGCGATAGTACTGCGGCATACGTCAATTCAAAGCCGATGTCAAAAAGTTGTCTGCTGTCGATCATCAAAATGATTAGAGCGGATACTCCGAGAGAATTCAGCACGTTTGATTTCCGTTCGATCATCTCTCCTCCTAAAATGCAGAGCGCCATCACGGTTGCGCGGATGATCGAAGAGGACAACCCTGCAACATTCATATAAAAAAGAAGCGCGACCAGAACTATTACCCGCTTCCATTGCCGTGGGATTGGAAGAAAACTGCAAACACCGAGAAAAATCAAACTAACAAAGACAACATTCAAACCGGAAACAGCAAGGACATGGCTAACGCCTGCATCCGAAAATTCTTGCTGAACTACATCGGGAATATTCGTCCGGTCGCCGATCAGAAGCCCGAGCATAAATTCGCCTTCGACTCCACCGATCACATTTTCAATCGTCTTTCGAATGTACGAACGGATCGGGGAAAAAATCGATCCGGTGAACGATGAACTTCCCGAAGTATCATAGATACGGATTTGCTCGAACGGATCGGCTTTGAAAACAGCATGAATGTCATTGAGTGCAAGATAGTGTTTATAATTGAACTCTCCGGGATTTCTTGCGCCGGAAGGCTCAACTAATTCTCCCCAGACCCCGATTGAAAATCCAGGACGCAGGTTATCCATGAACACTGAATCGCGCGATTGCGCCGGAAGCGTGATCAATATATCGCCGTTCACTCTGAAAGAAGATTGATGATATGAAATAGAATCTGCATGAAGGATGAAGCGGTAGAAATCTTTCTCGCGGGAATGAGTGACCTCATCGATACTGCCGCTAACCCAAATTCTGTGTGGGATGTTCAGGTATGAAGTGATGTAATCTTTTGAGGAATACGAATTGTCGACATAGAATTTCGCGGCGCCAGCAGAGATGATCAAACCGATAAAAATAATCTGCCGGAATAAACTCTCCTTATGAAAAAAGAAAAGAATCACATCCCCGCATATCAAAAGAAGGCAAGCGGCCGCAATAATCCCGAAAACAGGATTCGCCATCCGGCAAAGGACGATTCCAATTGCGAAAAAAATTACGACACGTAATGCTGGAAAGTGTCTGGAATCCATACTCTAATGTTGATGAATTATTTGTTCAACCAGAACGGGAGTTATATGTTCCAATTTCTTTATTCGCGCCGCCAATCGTTGATGATGCTTCCCGACCAACACCAGCGGTACCGGATTCCTTGTATGCGATTTTGTGCTGAGATCTTCGATATTTCCATGGTCACTTGTAATCAACAGCAGATTGCTCCTCAGTGAAATCGCATCACTTATTCCATGGAGTAATTCATCAAACTTTTCAAGAACCATCGCCGCTTCCTCCGGATTTTTTTGATGCCCGGCGTGATCGGTATAAAAATATTCAAAGAGTGTAAAATCATATCTTTGGGAAAGAAGGCCGAGCTGCCTTCCCGCATCAAACGGCGATATGACAGGAATATCTTCATGCCCGAGCGACGGCCAGCGTTCACGTGTTAGATCTGCTGAAATTCCACTATTGTTCCGGAGTTCATTCTCTCCACGAATCTTCACACCTGCCATCTGGCAGCAGAGCGTTGTCACGCTTAACCTAGTTTTGCCAGATTGAATATATTCAAAAAATTGACGCGGATACGCGTTGGCGAAGCAAACTTTTTTTTTATGATCCAGCAACCGCTTGAAAATATTATATTCCTGTATCACAGGTTTTAATGCAGAATTCGCATAAGGCCCAAAATGACGCTGAAGCATTGCCGGCGCGTTAATTCCTGTAAATATTGTCGTCTGTCCTGTGCCGCTTTGCGGCAAGCCTACAACTCCTCCGGTCGCATCAAGAGGCTTTATCGACGAATTTTTCCCCTCCAGATAACGGTGTTTGAGTGAAGGAAGTTTTCCATCGAACCATGAACGAAGTGTTTTCATCTGAGCTAAAAACAGCGGATTGATAGCTGCATCTTTTTTCCCAAATCCCCATCCATCGACAAATATCATCAACACAGACACAAAACCTCCGAAGTATCGCGACAATGCAGTCTGATTCGAAAAATCATGTACTCAACTATCGATATGATTTCTACGGAACGAACTATTTATTTTTTTTCGGATTTTTCCCGAGTTGCGAATCGATAAAAACGCGCCACCCTTTTTCAATCACATTGTATTTTTCAGCAAAAACTTTTTCGAAAACTTCTTTTATGCTTTTATCAGGATCGAATGTGGAAAATATTAGTAAAAAATTCTGTTCGCTATATTTTTTTACAAGATAGTCGACTGTTTTGGTCAGTAAAAAATCATAGTCACTCTCTTGTGATGGGTTACTGAGAAACACTCCCTCTTCTGAAAAATCATCGAATGACCGGATAAAGGTTGCAACAGGAGGATCGCCTGCGGGTGCGTTCATATACCAGAGTATATATCCTCGAACCAACCAGGATGGCACACCTTGCAACGACATTTGCATCATGGTACTGTATGGGATTAGAAATCTGAGTGAATTCATTGTAAACTCTTCCAACTGAGGATTTCCAGCTCCCCAATATTGCACAAAAATCGTATCCTTGCTAATTCCCGTCATCATCACGGCAGGTCCGTTGAATTTCTTCCCAACGGCTCCATATTTCGAATAAAATTTTACAACCAGATTTTTTTGCATCGGCATTTTTATGTGAGATTGAAATGTGTTGAAGATTAATTCAATATCATCGGCAAATTTATGCACCAAATCTTTCGATATGCCTTCCTCCGAATATATACGAAAATGAGGTGTGATGAATAAATCGAGATCTGTGGGCTCGGCAGTTTTAGGTTGGGCAGATGACGAAGACTGCATAAGGAGAAGAATGATGATGTTTGCAAGAATACATCGCAGCGATTTCATGGCAACTCCTTTTTGACTAGAGTTAATATTAAGCTGGCCGTTTACTTTCCACCATAACAGTCACTGGACCGTCGTTTACAAGATTCACTTTCATCATTGCTCGAAAAGTCCCGGTCGATACTCGTTCCGTTCCAATCTGTAAACGCAATGTATGCACGAAATGTTCATAGAGCATTTCTGCTTCTTCCGGAATTGCTGCCTCCGAATAACTCGGCCGATTTCCTTTCCTGGTGTCGGCGTACAATGTAAATTGGGAAACCACCATGATGCTTCCACCCGTTTCCTGCACAGACAAATTCATTTTCCCGTCCGAATCTTCAAAAATCCGCATCTGGATACAACGTGCAGCAAGATACTCTGCATCGGAATTAGTGTCGCCTTTTCGCACACCGAGAAAAATCAGCATTCCTTTTCCGATTGAATCCGCGTTTGTTCCATCTATAAAAACCGAACACGATTCAACTCTTTGTATTAATGCCCGCATCCTTTTTTCCCGATCCGATCACGAGACGTTCATGCCCTCCAAGATCCTTCTTCAACTCGACCTGACTGAACACATTTGAAAATCTTTTTAAAACTTCCGCTCCTTGATTATAAGCAATTTCAACGAGACATTCCCCTTTATCGCGTAAATGAAGCGGTGCAATCTGTAAAATGTGTTCGAAAAAACGAAATCCGTCTGCTTCATCCGTCACTGCACCTCGAGGCTCGTAATCTCTTATTTCCTCTTGCAAATCGTCATATTCCTCTGCCGAAACATACGGTGGATTGGAAATAATAAAATCATAGTCTGAACCCACCGAGTCATTGAAATTTAAAAAATCCTGCTGCAAAAATTTTATCTGTTGTTCCACGCCATGAATGACGGCATTCTCTTGCGCGACAGTAATGGCTGATTCGCTAATGTCGATGGCTACACATCGTATCCGCGGATCGAACTTCGCCAGACTCACAGCGATATTACCCGAGCCAGTACCAATCTCAAAAATGTTAATTGTATCGCAAGAAAGTTGTTTACTTCGATTCAGCACTTCTTCGACAAGCAGCTCTGTCTCCGGCGGGGAATGAGAACTCCCGGACGAACAACGATAGGCAATCCCATGAATTCTGTCCCACCTAAAATATATTGAAGCGGTTCATGCCGAACTCTGCGCTGAATGAGTTCTTTTAGAAAAGCAAGCTCGTTATTTGTTACCGGTTTTTCGAAGTTGACGTACAAATCAATCCGCTTGCATTTCAAGACATGGCCAAGCAGAAGTTCAATCGTAAACCGCGGACTTTCAATTCCTTTTTGCTGAAGATATTCCGTTCCCCATGAGATTAATGAGAGAGGAGTCCAGGTTTGCCGGGCAGTCACATTCATTTTTGATTATCTCCCTGCCCGCCGATGTCCTCCGGACTCAGGCGGGCATGCCCAGTTTCGTTCTTCGATATATCTTTTATAACAACTTGAAGTTCTTGTTGTAGCTTTTGTGCTTGTAGAAGAATCTGCAAAAGCTGGTCTTCCGCTGTCTCGTCATTTTCCGGACGTAATTCCCAAGCCTTCATCAAGAGGGAAATTGTTTCTTCCACTTTTTTCGCCATGATAGAGGTTATGCGTGCAGGCGATAACGCGATACATCTGAGTTTAACAACCGGTTTGATATTTTCAAAGAGATCATGTTTGGTTGCATCAACAGAGGCAGAATCGGGAGAAACAAAATTTTTCATCCATTCAAATGGAAGCACCTCAAAACGCGAATCTTTGCATAACGCGTCGAAAAATTCTTCGACAGAAGGGAGAAGTCCGCTGGATATCGAACAAACCGTTTTCCACACTTTTTCTACCGGAACGAGAACATCAGGATCTTGTTCAAGGAATGCTTCGGCCGCTCCCAGAAGTTCTTCATTGACTGGCATCAAATGTTCTCAGTTATACTTTTCCTTTTCTAAGCTGGATCGCAAAAAGAGTTGCGACATTATCAATGTCGTAATTCACTTTCGCGAGATGGAATGACTGATATTGTTCGGCCATTGGTTTCAGAGTGTCAAACACATCGGCTGTGCAGAAAAAAACCGGGGTCTTCGAATTGATTCCCTCTTTTCTTGTAATTTGCAGTAAAGCGATTCCGGGAAGATGGCCGGCGATATGTTCGTCCTTAAAATCATTGTCCAAAATGATCAAATCATACTTTTCTTTTTGCAAAAAGTTTTTAGTACTAATACTCGTGTCAGCTTCAACGATCTCCACGGAGTCGTTGAGTTGTTTTGCGGCCTCTTCCAATGCGAATGCGTGAGCCTTGCGCTGGCCTTCTTCGTCGTCTGCAACAAGAACCTTGAACATAGCGTGTTTTACCTTTAATAAAAGTTACATCATCATATTGTAAGATACAAAAAAAGACCAAAGAGAGCAACCATCGGCCTGGTTGTTAAAATAAACTTCATATTTAGCAATCCTGATTTTTAACAACATTCCGGACGATTTCCAATATGATGGAAATTCCATTGCCGGTATCTTCGTTCCCTGAAAGAACGATATCTGCCCATATTTTACTTGGTTCCACAAATTGATCGTGCATCGGCTTCACGGTCGATTCAAATTGCGCCAGAATCGAGTCGACACTCCTTCCACGTTCTAAGCTGTCACGATTTAGTCGTCGGTTGAGACGTTCGCGCTCACCGGTCTCGACATATACTTTTAGATCACATAACGCTCGCAACTCCGAATCGGCGAAGAGAAGTATTCCTTCCACGATGATCACAGGCCGCGGTGTGATAGTGATCGCCGCTGATTTCCGTTTGTGAGTAACGAAATCATATTGTGGCTGCCGGATTGATTTTCCCTCACGCAAATCCTTTAGTTGGGAAATTAATAACGATGTCTCCAAAGCATCGGGATGATCGAAATTGATAGCCGCTTGATCACAAGTACCGTACGATGAAATATCTCGATAATACGAATCGTGTGTGATGTGGAGAATTTGCGTTGAATCGAACTGATCGAGAATTTTTCTTGTAAGAGTAGTTTTGCCTGAACCGGAACCGCCGGCGATGCCGATGATAAACGTTTTCATCCCTTTCCCTGTTCGTTGATGAATAATATACTAAAATCTGGCAACAACATATCGAAATAATTTGTCGCCACTAATTACACGAATTGAGATGGAAAGATTGAATACAGTAATCAATCATTTAACAATCTACCATAGCATTAGAGAAATTTGTGGCTTATATTTTTTCAAGATGAGTAAATACAAAAAATCAAACTTGATTCAATCCTCAATTATCAGTAACTTTTTTAAGAAAACATTTTAACGGAATTCATGTATTTATCACTGCTTGAGATTTCATTAATCCTCTATTCATTATTATTCGTGTACTTAATTATTGGATTAATCAGAACGCGCCACGCTTCCCGCAACGACTATGTACCGGTTGTTTCGATCATCGTTGCAGCCCGGAACGAAGAGGAACACATCGCCGAATGTGTACAATCATTGGCAAATTTGCACTATCCGCCGGATAAATTAGACATCATCATTGCCGACGATCGAAGTTCCGATTCTACTCCGTCTATTCTGAAAGAGTATTCCCAAAAATATCCATTCATCAGATCGTTTACAACAACTCCTGGAAACGATCAACTTCGCGGTAAAGCCAATGCCGTTGCTCAGGCTCTTCATCTCGCTAAAGGTGAAATCATTCTTCAAACCGATGCCGATTGTTCCGTCGAACCCGATTGGGTACGTGAAATTGTGAAGTCCTACGATGAGAAAACCGGCGTTGTTAGCGGCTACACATTGCTCCACAGCAATAATTGGTTTTCGGCTATGCAAGCGCTCGATTGGTTGATGCTATTCAGCGTGGCGGCAGCCGGAATCAGCTGGAAAAAACCGATTACCGTCGTGGGAAATCACTTGACTTACAGACGAAAAGCCTACGACGATGTTGGCGGATATCAGAATATAAAATTCAGTGTAACCGAGGATTACGCGCTCATCCGTGCAATCTATGATCAGCGAAAGTGGCAATTTCGTTTCCGTATTTCATCGAAGGCTATAGTTCATAGCTACCCATGCGATACACTTGAAGAACTGTACTTGCAGCGATTACGCTGGGGCATGGGCGGGTTGGATATGAAATTGCGCGATTTTTTTGTAATGGGAATCGGAACATTTCTTCATGCAATATTGATTCTGGGGCTTCTGTTCTCACCAAGAATGGATTATTGGTTCGCTGCATTTGTGATTAAAACAATACTCGATGTTATCGTTCTTACTGTTCCCTTAAAAGCGACTCGTTCGTTCAAATTATTAAAATACATTCTCCATTTTGAACTGTTTTATATTATTTATGTCGTAGCCTTACCGATTGCTTTGTTGCTTAATCGAAAAATTGAATGGAAAGATAGGAAATACTAAACCTTGAGATTGCGAAAAGAGATTAAGGGCAAGATCAAGAACAAGATCGAGAAGAAAAAACTGTTTCCCTTTTATTTGAAGTGAGTATTTTATGACAAAAACATTCCGGCTGATTTCGATAGTATTTATTTGCACCTTCATTTTAATTTTCACCTTACATGCCCAATCTCAGGAGGGATGGATTTGGATTCCACATGGGACATTATTCCAACCGCTCCAGGCAAATCAGTTGGAACCGCGCGTCGGAGTCTTCAAAATGCTCGAGAAGAATACGCTGCGCCTCGACATCGGCAACTCGTTCGACATGATTGGATATAGTAATAGAGATCTTTCGGTTCCGCAGTATACTTTCGGCGCCGACTTTTTTACTTTCACGAGAATTCAGAGTGAACAGAGGTTCCACTTCCCTGTCGATGCAGTTGATTATTTATTCGGTTTGAACGCGTCAACAGCATGGTACGATGGCGGCACAAAATATTCGACCCGATTTCGCCTAAGCCACATCAGCGCGCATCTTGTCGATGGACATTACGACAATAACGCGCAGGAATGGAAAGGGAATCAGAGTCCGCGTGTTTATAGCCGCGAATTTGTTGAATTGATTGGTTCGATAGATTATCGGCAACTCGTATTGCCTGTACGAGTGTATGGCGGAGTTCAATATCTTTTCCATGTCGATCCGAAAAATGTCGGAAAGTTCTCGGCGCAAGCCGGAATCGAAGCGAACTCGGGCGATCATATCAATCAAGCTATCACAGCTTATGCGGCACTCGATGTGCAAGCCGTGAAAGTGTATGTGCAGACAATACGCACATCGATCGAAGCCGGCATAAAATTAGGCCGTTACTATGGGCGAGGATTGAATATATACTATGCCTACTTCGATGGAATGAGCATGAACGGAGAATATTTCGACCGGCGGGAAGAATATAACGCAGTGGGAATACGATTTGAATTTTAAATTAAAAAAGGAAGAACCAAACTATGATTCATAAAAAAATAGCTATAAGTTTCCTTTTAATCTTATTCTTTAAGAACCCATGTTTTCCTCAAATAGGACAATCTCAGATAACCAATCTCGATTCGCTTTTGCTCAATGGAAATTTTAAAACATTTATGGAAAGATGGGATGAATTTTCAAGAACTACAAAAATCCAAAGAATTCCACTAGAATATTCCGAGAATTATGAATGGATTATGAATCTATTCAGACAAATTTCCACAGCAAATGATGAAAAAATTAAAGAATTATGTCTCACATTCAAAAATTCTGTTTTAATATCGAGGCCCACTCATCGTGAAAAAAAAGCAGCCATTACTTTTCAAAAATTTCTTGATGCAATCGCTATTGATAAATACCGTGATGGTTTGTTCTATTATTATACAACAATTTTCTTCGAACGCAGATATTTTCAGTTAGAAGAAATTCGTTTAAAAAAGAACTATTATGCTGCCGTGGATTTTTACATCCATGATAATTATGATAGTGTTGCATTTTATATTCATTCTTTCAAATACGAAGATCAAAAAAATCCAGCCATGAATGCTTTGGGCGACTCATTATCATTTTTATATAATGAACTCCAGGAAAAAATGGATTCAAAAATAAATCAAAATAAAATTGAATCTGCAGGTTCAACCTTAAAAAAGAAGTTGACTATTTCCATCGATTATGGATCTATTAATCGTGGATCTACATACGACCCTAATCTTGTATTGCATCATGTAATAAGTAGTAATTATGATATTCATTTGGAATCTTTTTCTGAAGAAAATAGAATGGCTTATAAAATTCTCTGCGAATACTATATTAACCAAATATTTTCTCTTGGAGCACGAGTAACTACAGGTAAAATACATTCAAAAGATCAATGGACTTATGTAGATATTTTTCATGTCGAAGAAAACTCCACTTCTTTAGGTATTACCGGCACTTATTTTTTCACGAATAAATCAACTATTCGGCCTTATACTCGACTAGAAATAGGAATAATTCGCCTAACCCGAAATCAAGTAGAACTAAAACAATCAGATTTTCTTTTTAATTCCTTTGAAAAGGTAGACGCTGTTGATGAATTATATCCTCAATCTGTAATCGAATATGGTTTTGAACATGAATTTGTTGATAGTCATTTATTCTTCGGTCTTCATGTATATTTATCAAATCATTTTGGTGATGAAAGAATTCTTCGACATTACTCGCTCGGAGTCGGAATTCATATGGGAGTAAATATATTTTAAATTGCCTAAGTCAACCTCCAGCGATTACATCAATCAAGCTATTACAGCTTATGCAGCGCTCGATGTGCAAGCCTTGAAAGTGTATGTGCAAACAATACGCACATCGATTGAAGCCGGCATAAAACTAGGCCGTTATTATGGGCGAGGATTTAATATATACTATGCATTCTTCGACGGCATGAGTAACAACGGAGAATATTTCGATCGACGAGAAGAATATAACGCATTAGGAATACGATTTGAGTTCTGAGTTGTGGGTTTAGCGTTCCGAGTTTGACACCCTGAAACTTGAACCCAGAACTCTCAACCCATATAAAAAAGCCGATTACGTTTTTACATAACCGGCTTTCGATTTTATCTTCGATAGCTACTCTTACGAACAACCCGACGTCGAACCGCAGTTGGTACATTTGTAACATGCGCCGTTGCGGACCATAATGCTTCCGCACTCGTGACACGGCGGCGCATCGGCCTGTGTCTCAAATATCTGTTTCTCAGTTCGTTCCATCGCCGGAGTATGTTCGTTGAAAACGCTCACACTTTTATTCGGTGCAAGTGTTTCACTTTCCGGCACGATGATGTTCGGTTGATCTTCACGCGCAAGAAACTTCAACCCCATCCAACGGAAAATATAATCACAAATCGATTTTGCAATCGGGATGTCTCTATTGTTCGTATATCCTGAAGGTTCAAAACGCATGTGACTGAATTTATCGACCAGCACTTTTAACGGAACACCATACTGAAGCGCTAGAGATATCGATGTCGCAAATGCATCCATCAATCCCGAAATCGTCGATCCTTCTTTCGACATCGTGATGAATACTTCACCCGGCGTTTTATCTTCATACAATCCGACCGTGATGTATCCTTCATGCCCGGCAATACTGAACTTGTGCGTAATCGAAACTCTTTCGTCGGATAATCGACGCCGCGGAGGTTTTTTCACTGCAGGTTTCTCGGCAACCTGTGCTTTCTTCGTGTCGAGGGATGTGCTTAAAGGCTGAGTGCGTTTGCAACCGTCGCGGTAAACAGCTATCGCTTTTAGGCCGAGCTTCCATGCTTCGATATACGCAGTTTGCATATCTTCGCTCGTGACATCATTCGGCATGTTGACCGTTTTTGAAATCGCACCGGAGATAAATGGCTGCACTGCGGACATCATGCGAATGTGACCCATATAATGAATTGACCGGGCGCCCTTTGCCGGTTTGAATGCACAATCGAATATCGGCAGGTGTTCTTCTTTTAAATACGGCGCACCTTCAATAGTGTCGTTCTTGTCGATGTGTGCAAGAATATGTTCGATTTGTTCTTCATTGTAACCGAGTTTCTTTAGAGAATTAGGTACGGTGTTATTGATAATCTTCATCATTCCACCACCCACAAGCTTTTTGTATTTCACAAGAGCGATGTCAGGTTCTATGCCGGTTGTGTCGCAATCCATCATAAAACCGATTGTGCCGGTAGGAGCGAGAACCGTTGTCTGACCATTCCTGTAACCGAATTTCTTCCCGAATGTATAAGCCTCGTCCCACGCTTCCTGAGCCGCTTCGAGAAGTTCCGGTGCAACTCTTTCACGTTTTTCAATAAGGCTTACATGGAATCCGTGTTTTTTGATCACGTTCAACATAGGTTCGCGATTGACTGCGTAGCCTGCAAATGTTCCCATTTCTTTAGCAATCAACGCCGACTGACGATAGGCGCGTCCTCCCATCAACGCTGTCACAACACCTGCGTATGCTCGGCCTTCTTCACTATCATACGGCAACCCACGCACCATGAGCAACGCACCAAGATTCGCATAACCGAGCCCGAGCGGGCGGAAGTCATGGCTATTTTTTGTAATTGCGGGTGTAGGATAACTTGCATTGTCGACAAGGATTTCTTGTGCAGTGATTGTAATATCGACTCCATGATTAAAGGCTTCGATATCAAGTTCGCCGTCTTCACGCCGGAAGCGCATCAAATTTAATGATGCCAGATTGCATGCCGAATCATCAAGAAACATATACTCACTGCACGGATTTGACGCGTTGATCGGCGAGGTGTTTGAACTTGTATGCCAGCTATTGATCGTTGTATCAAACTGCATTCCCGGATCTCCGCATACCCATGCAGCATCGGCAATTTGTTTCATCAAATCACGCGCCCGAAATGTTCCCATTGCACGGCCATCGATCCTAGCTTTTGTAGTCCATGTTTTATCTTCCAACACCGCGCGCATAAAATCATCGGTCACGCGTACAGAGTGGTTGGCATTCTGATATGAAATAGAATCATAAGCGCCGCCCGGCACATTGAATCCGCCATCATAGCCGGCGTCGATCAACGCCCATGCTTTTTTTTCTTCATCCGCTTTACAAGAGATAAAATCAACGACGTCGGGATGATCGATATTGAGAATTACCATCTTCGCCGCGCGTCGCGTTTTTCCACCCGATTTGATCACACCGGCAAATGCATCATAACCGCGCATGAAAGAAACCGGGCCCGATGCCGTACCGCCGCCGGAAAGACTTTCGCGTGAAGAGCGCAGTGTTGAAAGATTCGTACCGGAACCCGAACCGAATTTAAATAATCGGCCTTCAGTTTTCGCCAATTCGAGAATCGAATCCATTGTATCCTTCACCGAATTGATGAAGCATGCGGAACATTGCGGATGTTCTTCTACACCGACATTAAACCATACCGGGCTGTTGAATGCCATGCATTGATTCACCAGAAGATATGTCAACTCATTATAAAATATTTCTGCATCTTTATTCGACGCAAAATATCCACCCTTAATTCCCCATCCCGTTATCGTTCGCGAAACGCGTTCGATAAGCTGTTTCACGCTTTTTTCTCGTTCAGGAGTTCCAATTTTACCATGAAAATATTTCGAGACAACAACGTTTGTAGCAGTCATTGACCAAGTAGACGGAATTTCGACGTCCGTCTGTTCAAATATTTTTTCTCCCTTTTCATTCGTTATCGCAGCCGATCGTAGTTCCCATTGCAATTCATCGAATGGATGAATCCCGGGCTTAGAAAAATATCGACTAAGTGTAAGCCCTCTTTTTTGTGATCCTCCCTCGACATTCTCGCTTCCTGCTTGAACTGACCCTTCCTTTGCAACAAAAGCGGTGTCCTTGGATCCCATAAACAAGCCTCCTTTTCGATCTATAGTAATAAAATTAACTTTTTCCTTCTAAATGTCCAACGAAAAATGTGATCACTTTTTTAGGCCAGGAACAACGATGGTCAACTATTTATGCAGTTATTAATTTCGGGTACTGCTCAGTTTTAAATCGTTGTGGTGAGAACACATTAAATAACTGCTGTGAATATAATTAGTTGGACAAGTGAAGTCAAGTAAAAAATTAATTAATTCTCTTCTCAAGAAAAATATCCTCTGTCAGTGATATTCCTCACATACTAAATAACTTACATTCAAATATTTTAGTTCCTGGTTGAGATAATAATTATTGCTTTTTAAAAAATAATTATTTGACATGACATTTATCACACACTTTTATTATTCCATCACTATCTTCATGTGATAAATTCCAACCTTGATTGTTCTTTTTAATGTTTTGATCCAGCCATCAAAAACCAACAACTCTCAATTGCCGCTTGCGTTGATTATATGATCAACTAAAATTAAATCGCGTGCTGTATCTACTCCAACGCAAATATAGATACTACGGTGAGATACGATGGTTCCAGAACTTTACCTGTCCTTTAAAAATGGATAATACTTATTTCATCACATATGTACACAAATCCTATGAGCACAAAGCTGCTATAGACAAAGAAAATTGTGTTGTGAAAACCAATGAAGAAATCACTGGCCATAAGCGCAGGAAGTGGGATGATGAGTACGAATCGTTCTGAAAAGTACACGCCGCCTTGAAGTTGAACCAATAAGAATATTACGCATAAACTCTCCAAATAAAATGAACCGATAATTATGCATCATTCTATTTTTAAAATGACAAACACGCGCTTAAATACAATGCTCTTCCTTTTGTTGTATAGCCGAGTATTTCTG
Source organism: Ignavibacteriota bacterium (assembly GCA_963835935.1). Classification (GTDB taxonomy): domain Bacteria; phylum Bacteroidota; class Ignavibacteria; order UBA10030; family CAVZMI01; genus CAWIHK01. Next base: position 188,082 of record CAWIHK010000001.1, on the reverse strand, counting down.
AATATCGAGTATCCAGAATATTCTCCATTCGCAAATACAGAGAAAGATATGTATTAACTTCATACCTGATTGCACAATCTAAAAGGGTATAATCGTTGAGTTTGATTACATCAAGCGCTCCCCATGGACCAAGTGTATTGTTATAGTACGCATCATATTTAGAACCAACATATCTGATATCAATTTGAGTAAGCAAATCTGTTCTAGGTTTATACTGAATACTTAAGTTACAAGAACTCGGGCGACGTACTAACTTCATTGTTTCGATCTCACGAGTGATAAAGGCACCGTTACTATAAAGCTGGACGTGATTTCCTCCAATATGCTGATTTTGAATATCTCCAGGGTCATACGCAAGTTTACCTGTTATGAGAGAAGCCGAACCGGAAATTGTAAGAAAGTCTGTGAGATGAACATCAAATATCAAATCCAATCCACTGGTTGTTTGTGTCCCAAGGTTGAGATAAGTATCACCGCGGTAATCGTCCCTCATCCAATTGTTTCCTAGTGTATCAAGGCCAATATTTTTATCCCAGAGATACACATATTCAATACTATGTTCTACTATTGTGCGGAAATATGAAATCGTAAGATATGCCCGATCACTCAACCTGTATTTCCAACCAAGCTCAGTTGATGAAGAAGTCTCTGGTTTAAGAAAGCTATTTCCTCGTGTGATGTCTGAAGTGTAGTAGGTTGTTGGGCAGAATAGTTGATAGAGTGATGGCGCATTAAATCCGGTCGAATAGGATATGAAAAGTAAGAAATTTTTGGAGACTCTATATGAAGGATTCACCTCATAAGTTAAATTATTTCCATAGGAACTATGATGATTCAAACGAAGTCCAAGAGCAATAGTTAGGTTTTTCAATCCATTAGCAAAGATTGTTCCGTCAATCTCTGTATGACAGAAAATATGATTGAGTGTTGAACTCAAATGGAGTGTGTCTAAATTTATTCTCGATTCATAAACTCCAAATGCACCCCCTTGATAGAGATATGATTGCTGTGTCATCGTTTCTCGTTGAGTTCCCAATCCGATTACTGTACGCACGGCAGATATGTTGGCGTTAAAAAGGATTTCATGACTCGAAGTAGTTCCTTTGAATGTATCTTCAGAAAAGTTATGGTCGGTGGTTCCAAGCAGATCGACAGCTGACGAATCATCTATGGTATGTCGCTTTATCGGAGAATACCCGCCGAGGTATTTCAAGTTCATTTCATCGTTTATAGTATATGATGCGCCTATTGTCCATATTCGACGTTCAAAATCAAGACGAGCGTTGTTGTCGTCTATAAATGCTCCTTTGTCGATATCCGATTTCTCCTGAACCTGAAGAAAAGACAAGTGCAAGTCCCAGGCTTCATTTCTAAAGCCAATTTTCCCGATAAGATTGAGTTTATGAAAACCATCACGGTCGCGGTTCTTATAAACCGAAGGATTAGTGACAGTATCTATGGTTGCATCCAATCCTTTGACTCCAGAATTGACTAAAGCCGCATTCACATACATTCCAGCAGGCAGCGAATAATTGAGAAAAATATTTTGTGTAAGAGCAGATGTTTTAGATCCAAAAGTACCAGCTGTGATGTCGGCATCGATATGGAAACCGGGTGATTGGTTTGAACGACTTATAATATTCACGACTCCGCCAATTGCAGATGAACCATATAGGGTACTATGCGAGCCGCGAACAATTTCGATTTGCTCTGCATTTGCCAGTGATAATTCAATAAGATTCGGCGCATTGTTAGTACTAGAGGGATCGGTCAACCGAATATCATCGAAAAAAACAGGAGTCTGATTACTATTCGCTCCGCGGAGGAAAAGGCTTTGTTGCATTCCCGGATTCAAAGTGGCACCGGCAATAAAACCCAAGCCTTCCTTGCTCAACACGTCGCCAATATCATTCAATGGAGAAGCCTGGAATTTCTCCGAAGTTATCACACTAACATTACGACCAATATCAAACATCGGTCTGCTTACTCGTGTTGCAGTGACAATAACTTCGTTTGTATAATAGGTTTTCGTTGTGTCGTTATCAGCCGCGACCGCCGATGCAAAAACGAGTGTGGAACAAAGAAGAGCATTGCATCTGTGTTTCATAAAGTATATCTCCTTGAATGAATTGAAAATAAAAAAGCCCCAACCTTCGAACAACTGGAGAGTTCATAAGGTTGAGGCTTTTTTAAAACCACGACTTTATCCTCGTCCCTCGAAGGATTCTAAAGAGTCATAGTAAAGGCAGGTCTCCTGGCTTTCCCGGGCAGTGATCTATCTTCCCATCCCAACCTTCAATGAGATAGTGATTTGTCGATCACGCTTTTATCCTTTTTTAAAAAAAGGATCGGGTTTACAGTTGCGGGGCAGCCTCCGAATTCCTCCACCTTATAGGATGGCGGTCACGGAGTTCCCTTTTCATTCCGCTAGCTTATTAAACGGAACACCTTCACCGATTATGTGAATGAACAATTCTTACGCGTGGGTTCAAATATAGTGTAACCAATCGCCGATGTCAAGAAATATTTCTCTTTTCTAAAAAGGCAAATCGTCATCTTTTGAACCACCACTTGAATCAACACCGGGTTGAACAATTGAATCAGCGGGAGTAGAGAAATTATTCTGTGCCGCTGTAGAGCGAGCGCCCATTCCTCCGCCTCCATCGAGCATGATAAGGTCGTCGGCTACAATTTCTGTTACATATTTTTTTACGCCGTTTTTATCATCGTAACTGCGCGTCTGAAGCCGTCCCTCGATGTATACTTTTTTTCCCTTCTTGAGCCATTCACCGCAAATTTCCGCAAGTTTTCTCCATGCAACAATATTGTGCCACTCCGTTCGTTCCTGCAAGTTTCCTTCCTGATCTTTCCACGATTCATTCGTCGCGATCGTGAATGTTGCTACTGCTACACCGCTTGTAGTGTACCTAAGTTCTGGATCTTTTCCGAGATTTCCGATGAGCATAACTTTGTTTAAACTTTTACCCATTGTTCAACTCCTTGGTGTTTCTTCACATATTAAATTGATATAATATGGGAGAAAAATAAACTTGATGCAAGATGAATTCACTTTTCTTCAAATTGGTATTTTCGAAGTTCATTCTGCGAAAGAATAAACAAATCTTCTCTGTTGATCACTCCATCAACGACTACATGATTTTGTATTTGTTTGTCATCAAACAATTTTGTGAGATTTGATTTGGATGTTTGGAATCTTCTATTACCGATATCCAGCACAAGTGAAACAGAATCTGCAATGATGAGGCACGACGAGCTTCGAGGAATTCGGATACATGCTCGAATCGTAGAAGTGCAATCGAAATTGTCCAGATAATTTCCGTAAGTGTCAAATAATACAAGCCGTTTGTCGTCGATAACACACAGTATCTCACTTGTTAGAAATCGTATCCGGGTCGGATGATACAAGCGTCCTAACCCGGCATCAAAGCCGCCGAATCGAACAAGCAATTCTCCCAGACTCGAATATTTTCGAATATAGGAATCGAATTCATCGAGAATAAAAATATCACTCTGTCGAGATACAGCAACACTTCTTGGTGCCGAAAATCTTTCACTTGGATTATCAAATTGATCCGCTGAAAGAAATCCGATGAAATTTCCATCTCGATCTACGATATGGATTCTGCGATTTCCTGGGTCGGCAATATAGATTCTTAATGGAACTGAAGCATCAATGTCTGTCGGTTGGCTAAATTCGCGCTCACCCCATCCCTTACCAAAATGAAGAGTATCGATTTTTTCATCAGAATGGATTCTGAAGATGGACATCGTTGAAACATCGATCGCAACTATATTTCCCTCACCGTCGACTGAAACCGCCGAGGCTTCTCCGAATGTGCATTCGGAAATTCCATGATCACCAATCTGCTGACCAGATACAGAAAGAACACCAATGACGAAAACCAATAACAGGTTTTGGATCACCCTTGTGATGTTCAATTTTCTCTTTTGAGCGAGCGATCTGCCGGCATAATAAAAAGTATACATTTGATTTCTTCGACAAAGAAGATTATAAAACAGGTCGCCCCAGCAGCACGGGCGACCTGTTTAAGTTACAAGAAAACAAATTAATCAAAAACCAAGCTTCAGCGTGAGCACGTTCAACGCACTCAGTATCTTTACATGTTGGTAAGCATAATCGAGAGTAACATTTACCCCACCAACGTTATAGTTTACTCCTGCGCCGATAGACCAATCGTAAATTTGAGAAGATTGTCCAGTTTGATCTTTTTCGGCTTGAGGAGCATAAATGTAACCTCCGCGCAAGAATAACAAATTATCGTAGGAATATTGGAGTCCGAATTTCAAAAGATCACTGCTGTAATTGTTATTTTCGAAATCTCCAAAAACGGCTACTTCATTCTGCTCGTCCAATTTATTATCGTACGCCAAAGCAACTTCCATCTGCGAAGGGAGTTCGAAGGATCCCGCCTCAACTGAGTACCATTGTGTGCCTCGAATGTCCCCGACGGTCGTACCCTGTCTCAGAAGATCCGATCCTGTGTATTTCATATTAGAACCGAGATTCTTGATCACGACTCCGAGTTTCAACTCTGGTATAATAAGGCCGTCATATTGCACACCTGCATCAATCGCAAATCCGGTTGCCGACGTACTCATTATGGTCTCATCCACAAAATTGAAATTTGCTCCTACCGAAATTCTATCGCTGAGAGTTCTTGCATACGAAAGGCCAGCTACCATGAATGTCGGAGAATATGTTGTACCGTCACCATCAGGATTATCCTCAGTCGTATGGGGTATGTCGCCAAATGAAATCGTTTTAATGGATGCAGCAAATGTCCCGATTCCTTGGAACGTTACTCCAACTGCACCGCAATTCACGCCTACATCTGCAATGTATTGCAAGTGTGAAAAGCTCGCTTCGGTACTAGATGTGAGACGAGACAAACCAGCAGGATTCCAATATATAGCATCCGTTCCGGTTACAACTGCCACATCGCTACCGGCCAGCGCCATCCCGGTAGCTCCGATGGGGATCAAAAGTTCCTGCGCACCGGCTGTCCCGGTACGATTTGTATTACCTGCAAAGGCCACCATCAACAACAGAAAGCTTGCCACAATGACCCCTGCGAGATGCCTTAGTTTGATATTCATAGAATATCTCCTTCCAATTTTAAAGTTTTCAAAAGGCAATGTTTTCATTTTCATTCCTCACGATATTTTAATAGTGATCGAGGAATTGTTGTTCAGGGATAATTGCCAATTTAAGAGTCTTAGTGCCAAGTGATCCGCAATCGACGTACACAATATACATTCCAGTGGCAATCGGTAATTTGTGCTCATTCAATAAATCCCAGTCTGTGAACTGAGTATTATTGTCCTTTACCAATGTTCGTACCAGAATTCCTGCCAGATTAAAAATGCGGATCGTTGCTTTCTGAGGCAGGTGTGTGAATCGAACCCATCGTGTGTACTTATCGCTTTCCAGTTTGTTGAAACCAAAGTACGGGTTGGGGAATACGTTGATTTTATTAATTTCTTGTTGAGCCAATGTCGAAGAGTATGCTACTTTGGGAACTGTGAAGGTATACGTGTCTTTGCCAATCTCGATATTGTTATTATACGTAATTTTTATATCTTCCCCGTTTTGGAATTGAGATTCAAAAAATACCAAGTTCCATGTTGCACTATCTGCGACAACTTGAGATTTACGATCAATTAATGCAGGACTGTATTGAGTGTTTACAATAAAGACATACATCCTGTCACGTGTGTTCCAAACTTCGAATCCATCTTGTGATGGATCATTTGTTGACTTGGCATTACGATCACGAACTAGCAAGTTCACTTGTTCATTCTTAGTTGTATTCCAAACCTCGAATGGAATTCTTATCGTAAATGCAGCTGAAGTCCCGGGATTTGGGTTTAATGGATGATCAGCAATGCTATAGCCAGTCGTCGAGTACAAAGTTGCGATCGAACCACCAGACTTTGTTATCACAACTGTGTGGCCATTTATTGTCGTATCGCCTAATACACCGGTCCATTTTAATTCATAATCCTGCTCTAATGTATGCAGATCAGTGGTACCAGCACCTAGTGAATTTAACGCGGTAGCTGGCGAAACTCCAAAGTCTCGGTAATCTGATATATCCATTGTAGCACCACCCACTGTCGCGACAAATTCTAGACCCCCATTAGATGCTGCTACATTGTTACCGTTTATTTGAACGCTTCCAATTCCAGTGGGAGCATCGTAACCTCCATTCACCGCGACAGAAATACCATCAAACACAACCGGAGCAATACCGATATTATGATTCAGACTACCTGGTGAGCCACCCGGACCATCGAAGAAATTAGTTTTAAAAAATGTGGCCTGGTCGTAAAGATCGGCGCCGCTCACAACAGTTTGATTCTTCAGAACGACCCTTCCTGTAGTTACATCTGTAACGTTCCATTGGTGTTCAATAACAGTTTTATTTGCTATTGGACCGACTAATGTATCGCTGCCGGACACATCAACAATAGTTCCTTCTTCATTATCATCGAACATGGTATAATTCACCACGATGGGCAAAGTGGATGGATGAAGTGTAATAACTATATTTTCACCACCGGCAAAGAGTCCATTGAGAGTTCTTTTGGTTGTATCGAGTGCATTGTTATAGACACTGGTATCACCGTAGAATATAGTATTGGTTGCCTTATTATAGAACCACGGGATCTGATTTCCAGTATTATTACTGACTGGCTGATAAGTAGTGTCTATTACCACACCGGCTGGGAATTTCAAAACAATTCCATCGCACAATTCATTTCCATCAGTATTACTTAGGTCCACTGCATAGTAAATGTCGATGGATCCTTTTTTCTCACTCCAGCTTGCCGATGAAGTAACTGTTGCACCAGTTAAATCCTTTATTTTGGCAATTTTTTTGGCTTTGTTTAGCGCCGTCACATCTGTCCATACCTGATCAGTACCAAGTGAATATGTTTCATCATGAAATGACACCTGATACTTATCACCGGTGACTGCATTTGGCGTAACGACATTTACACTAACACCTCCATCTGCATTCCCGACGTGAGTAATATTTGAATTTGCAAAAGTCCCTCCATTCGGAGCTGTGACACCCGGCGATAAAGTTTGCGCTCTGACATCCACGATGTGCCCAGGCAATGGACTTTCGAGGTTATCCGGTTCGACACCTGATCCATTATAACTATACGCCGTAACCGCAAAATAATAATCCCGATCGTTAATAATCGAAGCATTTGTAAATGCATCCTGAGTGATCGTGATTGAGTGTTGTAAGCCTGAGTGCGTTCCGAACTGGACAGGTTTCTGAATGACATATCCAGTTGCCGCATCAAAAGCCAGGTCCTGAATTATCCCTTGGCTTGTTGTAAGATCAAACGTGGCAATCCGCTTGGCGCCACTTGGTGAATTCGTAGGTAACTGCCACACATTATATCCTTGGAAAGTATATCCTTTATCAACAAAATTTTCCGTTGAATCTGCATAAGAATTGTCTCCAGCTACGTTTCCATTCCAACTGAGGACTATCTTGCCGTCGAGCTGAGCCACTGATACTTTAGGCGCCGGCGGTGCAGACGGAAGATTAAACAAATAATTGTAAGCCGTCTGAGCAATATCGTCGTAGTACTTTAAGTACGAGACACTTGATAGAAAATCACTTCCTTGTGCAGCCAAAGCCGCAACAACGACCTGTTGCGTGTCGCCCGGAGCCATATTGAAAGGTCCGGAGACCAAGCACATTCTCACATCTCCAGGAGGAGAAACTCTCGCCGGGCCAATGAATGTCGGGCCTGAACTGATAACAGGATCACCAGGATAGCAAAACTTCGATCCGCCTGTCACATACGACGGGAATGGTTGACCTGTTGTACTTACCAATCCTCTCATAAGGTTGAACCACTGAGGCGTACCATCCGAACCATTAGAGTGTAGATCTGGATCTCCAAAATTCGCATTACCATTAATGAAGAAGGTAAACGCCGTCATCGGTAAATTTTTGCAACCCCCGATTTTTTTCATATCAAAAATTGCGGTATCACTTGAAGTACCCGGCACAATCGGGCCCTGGAAAAAGTCGAATCCTGCTGCCGGTGGTGCATGTCCTAAACTAGCGAAATTCGCATCTCTCGCTTCACCATTATAAACGAAGCCAAGGCTTCGTGTCGTGTCGCATCCAGTAGCATCATCTCCGGCATAGCCGAGATCTGGATCTGCCCACTGCGCAACAAACATGGAGTCTAACGGCAATCCACTTTTGTTGATAAATTTATAACTTATAAAAATTGTATTCCCCAAAGCTCCCGGACGGTTATATGCCCAGAGTGTTCGCTGCACCTCAATCCCTATCGGGTTAGATGTATACAAACCTTGGGTCCTCGATGTATCCATATCATTCATAACCATCCACATCGTTTGATCCGCACCTGGGAAACCAGGGATACAAGTCGCTGGGTCGTAAGTATCACCGCCGCTGAAATGCGGAACGCCATTCGCGTCGGTGTAGGGAGCACCTTGACTGGCAGGCCACTCCGCCCAATCCTTTGTGTATTTTGCGAAAAGATCGCCGGCCGTTTCACTGGATGTAACACCTGAGCGATTGAAATACGGTATCTCACTGGATTGCAAAAGAGCTGTTTCTGCTGCTTGCGTAGTTGCATTTGTGCTCGGTTTGATATCGGGACGAATGCGATAAATCCTATATCCGGCCTGTCCGGGATCATCGGCAACCGGCGGCGCGGCCAAAGTTCCATTTTGAAGAATTCTTCCGGCTTGCAAACCGTGATTATACGATGAGCCGCCACAGTATAATGTGCCGTTCTTGAAAGCAGTCCAAACAAGACCATCTTCGAAAATACATGTTCCGACTGTCGACCCTATCGGGAACTCGAATCCTTCGTTATCTGTCTTGTATGGATTGAAAGAACCGTCACCGTCGTTTGAGTAATAATTAAAAATATTATTTATGTCCATAGGCAGGTAAAGATCGTTCGTCATCACCTTATGGACCTTCTGTATAGAATTGCCCTTGCTTGAAGGAGCTCCCGCATGCGTGGGTTGTATCACTACCGCTGCAGCCAGAAGTAGTACAGCGGCAATTCGGTTCAGCCAGAGGCTGACGCGCTTTGAACGCATAAAAAATTCTTTACGGACCATGAAGTGTCCCTCCTGAATTTTCGTTTTCATTTTAGTAATCAATTTTGACTCCGAATCTGATTTGCCGCGGCGATAAATAATTGTCGGAATTATTGCCAAGGTACGCAGCATTGTACAGAGATTTATACAAGTCTGGATTAGATTGAGCTGCCGCATAAGCACTTCCTTGCGATGTTCCGAGCCATCCGTCGTTGGCAGGATCACCCGTTCGTATGAACACGTTAGTTGCATTGTGCGCATTGAAGAGATTCTGCACATAAATGTAGAACATCGCATCTACCAGGGAAGAAATTGTTACAACCTTGTCTATGCGGAAGTCAACATTGAACGACCATGGCGTTGTCGAATATCCAATCGGCTCCAATGGAACCTGGAAGCGTGCATCATTAATATTATTTTGCGACACTGTCTCTAGGGTAAATGGATAGCCGCTCCCAAATGTCATTAACAGATTGAGGCCTGATCGTTCAAGTATCGGGCCACCGTCATTCTTTGCAAAATGATAATCCAGGTTTAAGCTCCCAGTGCTTTCTTGACTGAACGATGTTGGGAATGGTATATGTGCGGTATAGCCACGCGCATCGGATGCACTACCCTCAGAACTATTGGCTGTTGATCCTGTCCCTTCAGCACTGGCAAATGTATAATTGAGCTGGGCTTCAAGTCGACTTGTCCGGCGAAGTGTAATTTTAATTTCAACTCCCTTACTCGTCGAAAAATCACCGTTAACAAGAGTGTAATAGTTTCTGTTTTGGCCCCGTCCGTCTGGTGCGATCAATCGCGCTTGTACTTGGTCGCTGATATCCTTATAGAAAGTCGTGATATTGAACGAAGCATTGTCTCCGATCTGTTGTGAGAAACCAAGTTCGTACGAAGTCGTACGCTCAGGCATCAATCCAAAACCTGTTGGGGGCTGGATGTAATTTCCGCCTGCAACAAGTTGATATATTCGTCCCATTCCAGCATACGAGTCGAGCAACTCCGACTCCTGAATGAATTTTCCGTACTGCGCATGGAATACTGTCATATCACTCACAGGGAAAGATATACCTATGCGCGGACTGATTTGTTTGGTTGCGGGTGTTTTCTTCATCCCGATAGAATCATTCGCTATATCTACAACATCATATGCATCGTTAAAACCTATCCCAGCTGGATCTCTAAAAGCCCAACTATCGGGATTAATATAATCATACCTCAACCCGACGTTAAGATTTATGTCAGAAAGTTGAATCTGATCTTCCACATAAATTGCCCCATTCACCGGATGCGGAGGGCCGAATTCCACAATCGCGTTATTAATTTTTACATCACTATTAATTTGATTTCCAAACACATCATATCCGTAGTTGTTATAACCACTGGCATTTAAAGCCGCTATCTGTTGTGTTTGTGATAAACCACTGTTAATAATCTGATACACTCCATCGACAGCTCCAGGTGCAAACCGGCGAATTGTGTAGCGTTCATATTCTACGCCACATTTCAGTGTATTCTTGTCACTCGATGTAGTAAAATCCAAACGTCCGCCGAGCGACGTTTCAGACAGAAGTGCAGGTGCCGTCGCGAGTAACGTCCCGGGCTGATCAATAGAAAGGCCACCACCACTGGTTGGGCCAAAAATATACCACGGAGCATTATCGAGTACGGATGACGCTACACCAGTCTTTGGATCATAATTGAGCGCAGGATTCGATCCTCCAAGCGATGTATCACCATACATTGTGAAGTTTGTCAGCAACTTTGGATCAAGTTGTGTTTGGTTAAATACATGGTAGTAGTTTAAATTAAGTTCGTAATATGTCTTTGGAGTAAAAAACTGGGTCATTTTTATATTGCTGAATGCATTATCATATTTACTAATAGGTAATCTTTGAAGGTCAAGAAAGTTATGAATATTCGCTGTCGATTGAGAAAAAGTGTGCGAAAAAGAACCAGCACCACGAAGTTGAATGTCACCCAGATCAACCAAAAGTGTTCCGGTATATGAGTATTGATTCATCTGGCCACCGATGTTATTCCCAGCCGGAGAGTAAAGATTGAGCGTATCTTGGGATAGCGTATTGCGGTTTGCAGTTGTGTACTGGGGCGCAGCTACTAAACCCTGGAAATTTATTCCATCCCAGAAACTCGGGTTTGCAACGCTGTAGTTTGTGCCAAGACCATTCTGGCCATTAATGCCCGAACCCTCAGCCGCAACAAAATTCCCTGGGTCACGATAAAATGTATTTTCAACCGACCCGAAGAAACGTATCTTATCAGATACCACGGGGCCGCTTATTGTACCGACATAATTTGAATAACCGTATGAGTAGCCACCTAAGGCCTTTTTCCCCTGCTTAGTATAATTGTCTGTTTCAGCTCGAAGAGACACGTGCATTTGTTGGCCACCGGTGCGAAGTTCCGTACTGACTAATCCACCATTTGCTCCGCCATATTCTGCAGGATATCCGCCGGTCTGAACCTCTATTTGCTCGACGGCATCTGGTGAGGTTATGACTCCACGTCCACCATAATAAGGATCTGTAACATTAACACCATTAAGTATAAAACCGGTTTCATCAGCTCGACTACCTCTCATATAGACGAGATTATTACGCAACACAACACCTGGTTGCAATGCAGTAGCTTCCGTTAGACTACGGATTGGAATAGCACTGAGAAAATCGCTATTTATAATACGGGTTTCGTTTGTGGCAGATTTTTCTATGAGAGGCCTCTGCGCAATAATTTCAACGGCTGCAACTTGAACTGCACTCTTGAGGAGTGTAAAGTTCGCATCCGCAGTCAAACCCTCATTTACGCGGATGTTCGAAATATGGACCTGTTGATAGCCAATATACGAGGCCTGGATGGTGTATGTCCCGACCTCAATGTTGAGAATAGAATATTCTCCAGCTATATCTGTAACTGCACCACGCGTAGTTCCAAGCAGCGTTACTGTAGCGCCAATTAATGCTTCACCTGTCTCCTTGTCTGTCACTCTGCCGTGAATTTTTCCTGTCGCGAAGACAAACGACGTCAATAATAAAATCCCCACCATCACACAAACTAACTTACGATACATAATGACCTCCTTCTTTAAAGTCAACTATGGGGAACGAGTTAAACAAAAAATTTCCCGCAACTTTTTTTTAGAAATCAAGAAGATAATAACTGAACGTCGGGATTAATCACCTCCTTATATGGATTAAAATAAACGTGACAATTGGATGATTGGATTTCTAAGGAAAGAATTGAATGAACCGACCCCCAAATCAGTTTCTTTTTTTTGGTCAACTTCATTCTCATAACAATTCTTGAAGTGTCGATTAATTTATAGCTCTATGTTCTTTCGAACGATGAATTAAAACTCCTGTATCTATCGGTACGACAAAAACATAAAACTTAAACAAACGACTCAATCCTAGAAAGAATTGAGTTAGGAAAAAAGTAGGTTAAGTATACTATCTTTCACCTGCATTGTCAAGAGGTATTTCCCACGTTGTGGTAAATGATGATATTTTAAAGAAGATGTATGAAGAAAAGCTTGAAATGACGTTATTGTGAGGTATTATTTTGCCTCAGTACTAATAATTTTAAGCACCTCTGTCCGTCCATCGCCTGTAATTGAAGAAAATGGAAGTACTTGGCGGCATGATGAATACGCAGAGAATATCTCCTGAGCATTATTAACGAACATTGATATCTTGCTTCGTGCTAATTTATCCGATTTTGTGAGGATTACGACGAAAGGGATTTTATAAAAATCAAGCCAGCCGACAAGAGCTTTATCTAATTCAGTCGGTTCATGACGGGAATCCATCAAATGAAATGCAAGCTTTATTTGTTTTCGCGTCTGAAGATATAGCTCAATAAAATTTCCCCAACTCGCGCGGAGTTGTTCGGGAGCTTTTGCGTAACCAAAGCCCGGCAGGTCGACAAAATACAAAAAATTATTGATTAGATAATAATTCAGCTCTCTTGTCTTACCTGGAGTCGAACTTGATCTTGCAAGATTTTTCCGATTTGTGAGCGCATTGATAAGCGATGATTTACCAACGTTCGATCGTCCAAGGAAAACGAATTCTGGGAGATCCGTCACTGGAAGATGACTCAATGTCGTCACACCTACAACAAATTCTGCAGCTGTGATTTTCATTTTCGTACCTGATTCGAAAATGGACAAGTTTGTCTGTTACGCCTTTGGCTCTTCAACCGCGATACCTTCCTGCGGCACGGCCGGAGCTTCTGCCGGTTTTTCTTCTATTCCTGCAGTGTTTGGTTCGGTTGCAGGAGTTTTTTGAGTGGATTTTTTTGCTCTCTTAGTTTTTACCGCACCGGTGGAATCTGCGATATTAAAATCTACCAATTCAAGAACAGCAACCTGGGCTCCATCACCCATTCGTTGACCGAGCTTGATCAAACGTGTATATCCGCCTTTGCGGGAAAGTACCTTTGGTGCAATCTCTTCAAAAAGCGATTTCACAACCGCTCGATCTTTCACATAACGCGCTACTTCACGACGCGCTGCTATGTTTTTCGGCTGTCCTTCTGTTTCGGTTGCAATCGCACGCCGAGCTTTTGTAATCAAAGCTTCTACCTTCTTCTGCGTTTCCTTCGCTTTTGCAAGAGTGGTTTGAATTTTTTTATGACGCAAGAACGAAGTCGAAAGATTATTCAATAACGCTTTACGATGACTTGCAGTACGTTTTAATTTTCGACCTACTTTACCATGTCTCATCGTGAACCTTTCTTCAAAAAATCAGTACTGACACTTATTCTCCTTCGGGCAGATATTTTTCTACATCCATCCCGAATGACAAACCAAATTCTTCTATGATCGCCGATAATTCCGCCAGTGACTTCCGACCAAAATTCCGAAACTTTAGCAGTTCACCTTCGTCACGACGAACAAGATCTGCAATCGTTCTAATGTTCGCTGCTCGCAGGCAATTATGCGAACGGACAGAAAGCTCAAGCTCATCGACCGGTGTTCTAAGAATTTTTCGAATTCGGACAAACTCTTCATCTTGCACACCCTCTTCACGATCTGCTTCTGGTTCGATATCGAAATTGATAAAAAGTTGAACATGATCGCGAAGAATTTTTCCTGCATATGTTAATGCATCTTCCGGCGTGATCGATCCATCAGTTTCGATTTCAAGTGTCAATTTCTCGTAGTCTGTCGTCCCACCAACACGTGTCGGTTCGATAATATATCGAACATTTTTTATCGGCGTGAATATCGCATCGATCGGGATAACGCCGACCGGATCATCGATCACTTTATTTTCTTCCGAGGGAACATACCCTGTACCACGGCCGATTCGAAATTCGATTTCGCAATCCGCTTCTTTATTAAAAGTTGCAATATGGTGAGTGGGATTCAAAATTTCAAAATCTGCAGTTCCAGCCTGGAGATCTCCGGCAGTCAATGCTCTCGGGCCTTTTATTGGAACCACAATTTTGTTTGCTTTTTTGTTCAACAACTTCAAACGAACTTCTTTTAAATTCAATACCATCTCGGAAACATCTTCCTTCATACCTTTGATGGTAGAGAATTCATGAAGCACTTGCTCGATCGCCGGGTTCACTTTTAAAGCAGTGATTGCTGCACCTGGAATAGAAGCAAGCAAAACACGGCGAAAGGCGTTTCCTATTGTCACGCCATATCCTTTTTCCAACGGTTGTACAATGAACCGTCCGAAAAAATTGGTATACGACGCTTCGTCAAGTTGAATAGCTTCCGGCATTTGCATTGATGTCAAGCCCATAGATACCATCCCTCAATTGGATGAGAAACAATCACTGATTACTTAGAATACAATTCGACAATTAATTGTTCATTCGCAGCTAAAGGAATAACCGCTCGTTCAGGAATATTCAAGAATGTTCCAGTCAAATTAGCTTTATCGAGACTAAGCCATGGGAACAAACCATCCTTAGTTCGTTTTACTGCAGAATGAATAACTTCAAGCTTTCTGCTCTTCGCATGGACGGAAATTACATCTCCGGCTTTGACAAGATAAGAAGGAACGTCGACACGTTTTCCGTTTACAATGAAATGTCCATGCAGAACAAGCTGCCGCGCTGCTTTGCGCGACGGTGCAAACCCCAGCCGAAACACAACATTATCCAGACGCCGTTCGAGCAACTTCACCAGTGATTCACCGGTGCGGCCCGTTTGTTTTAATGCGAGTTCAAAATAGTTTCGGAATTGCGCTTCGAGAATTCCGTAGATGCGGCGAACTTTCTGCTTCTCGCGGAGCTGAATACCATACTCGGATACTTTTGTTCTTCGAACCTGACCATGTTGCCCGGGTGCATATCCGCGCTTATCGAAGGGACATTTATCTGTATAACATTTTGTCCCCTTCAAAAAGAGTTTCTGATGTTCACGTCGGCATAACCGGCAATTGGCGTTGATATATCTTGCCATTCGGATTACTCTCCAAAAAAATTATGAATTCTTATATCTAACTTCTATACACGTCGCCGTTTTGGCGGACGGCACCCATTATGCGGTATCGGAGTTATATCCCTAATACTCATTACTTCCAAACCGGCAGTTTGTAGTGCTCGAATAGCTGCTTCACGACCTGAACCGGGTCCTTTCACAAGGACATCGACTTTACGCAAACCGAGATCATACGCTTCCTTCGCAGCTGCTTCTGCGGATACCTGCGCAGCGAATGGTGTGTTCTTGCGTGATCCTTTGAATCCGTTTTTCCCGGCTGAAGACCATGCGATTGTGTTCCCGTAGATATCGGTCAACGTCACGATTACATTGTTAAATGTTGCTTTGACATAGGCGTGACCGTGAGCTTCCACGTTCACTTTTTTCTTCTTACGGGTTGTGGTGGTTGATTTTGCCAACCTTTCATCCTCCCTAAATAGACTGATTACTTCTTGGCGATCGCCTTCTTCTTCCCGGCGACTGTCTTACGTTTTCCTTTACGTGTACGTGCATTTGTTCGCGTACGTTGTCCCCGCACCGGCAATCCTTTTCGATGACGCAAACCTCGATAACATCCAATATCCATCAATCGTTTGATGTTCATCTGTGTTTCACTGCGGGCTGCACCTTCGGTTTTAAAATCGGATGTCATAATAGAACGAATCCTTGCGACTTCATCATCGCTCAATTCACCGATTTTTTTGCTCTTCTCAATTCCCGCTTTGTCGAGTATTTTTTTCGCGGTCATGCGGCCGATACCGTAGATGTACGTCAGGCCGATTTCGGCACATTTTTGTTTCGGTAAATCAACTCCGGCAATACGAGCCAATGTATTTCTCCTTTATCCTTGACGCTGTTTGTGCTTGGGATTTTTGCAGATCACACGTACCGCACCTTTTCTTCGAATGATTTTGCAATTAACACACAATTTTTTTACTGATGTTCTAACTTTCATATTTACTCCTGTCCTATCGAACACTCTATTTATAACGGTACGTAATACGGCCTTTTGAAAGATCGTAAGGCGATAATTCGACGGTTACTTTGTCGCCCACCAGAATCTTGATGAAATTCATTCGCATTTTACCTGATATATGCGCCAAGACTTCGTGCCCATTTTCAAGCTGCACCTTGAACATCGCATTAGGCAGCGTATCGGAAATCGTTCCATCAACTTTAATCGGGCCTTGCTTTGCCATTGAAACGGAATCCCTTTTATTTCATGAGTGTCGTAAGTATCTCTGCCGATTTTTTTCGAACAACGATTGTATGTTCAAAATGGGCAGACGGTTTTCTATCACAAGTAACCACTGTCCATCCATCGTTCAACACTTCAACATGATACTTTCCGGCATTTATCATGGGTTCAATCGCCAGTGTCATACCTTCCATCAATATGATCCCTGTTTTAGCTTTGCCGAAATTTGGAACAGCCGGCGGTTCGTGAAGTGCTTTACCGATTCCATGCCCTACAAGATCACGAACTACTGAAAAACCTTCCGCTTCCACATGCCTTTGAACCGCTGAAGAGATATCGCCCAGATAATTCCCTTCGGTCGCCTGCTCAATACCTTTATAAAGTGCTTCTTCTGTCACGCGCAACAGTTGCGCTTTCTTTTCGGAAACTTCGCCAACTTTAAAAGATCGAGCTCCATCTCCGTAAAAACCACCTTTTTTCACTCCGACATCGACTGAAACAATTTCTCCTTCTTTTAAAGCACGCCGTCCAGGAATTCCATGAACGACAACTTCATCAATCGAGATACATGCCGATGCCGGATACGGATTAGATCCGTCGGGTGCGTAACCTTTGAATGCAGGTTCCGCATCGCATGATCTTATATACTCTTCAACTATCTCATCAAGTTGCTGTGTTTGAATGCCCGGACGAATATATGATTCGATTAACCGCAATACCTCTGCAACAATTCTGTTGCTCACGCGCATTAATGCAATTTGGTCTTCTGTTTTAATTGTGACCATTCAAACAACCGAGCTTAACGCCCGATGCGCCCCTTAATCTTACCACTCTTCATAAATCCGTCGTAATGGCGCATCAACAGATGAGATTCCATCTGCTGAAGGGTATCAAGAGCAACGCCAACGACGATTAATAAACTTGTTCCGCCAAAAAATTGCGACATCTCTCCCGAAACTCCGAATCGCGTAGCAAAAGCCGGAAGGATAGCGATAATAGCCAGAAATATTGAACCCGGCAACGTTATCTTTGTCAAAATATTATCGATAAAATCCGATGTGTGTTTGCCCGGACGGATACCGGGTATAAAGCCGCCTTGTTTCTGCATGTTATCGGCAACGTCCTTCGGGTTAAATGCAATCGCAGTATAGAAAAATGTAAATCCAACAATCATGATTCCATATATAACAGAGTACGTTATCGATGTATACTGGAAATACACGGACACACCTGCCACCCATTCGCTATCTGGGAAAAACGAGAAAAGAAAACTCGGTAAAAACATAATTGCCTGTGCAAAAATGATCGGCATAACACCGGCTGTATTCACACGCATTGGAATATACTGTGTGACACCACCGTATACTTTACGGCCAACAACACGTTTTGCATATTGCACCGGAATACGGCGTGTTCCCTGAGTGACCATCACGACGCCAGCCACAACAAAAACCAACAAAACGAAAATGATGAATTCTTCAATCAAGGTATGCGACTGAGAACTAAACAACGTGATCTCGTGCATTACCGCCACAGGGAATCTTGCGATGATTCCGATAAAGATGATAAGGGAAATTCCATTTCCGATTCCACGTTCAGTGATTTGTTCGCCAATCCACATCATGAAAATCGTTCCCGCGGTCATAAAAATCATTGCCGAGACAATGAATCCAACTCCTCCGATCGGTACGATCGGCATACCATTTTGACTCATGTTCGTCAGGTTCGCGGCTGTTGCTGCGCCTTGGAGCATCGAAATAACCACGGTGCCATAGCGAGTATATTGATTGATTTTTTTTCTGCCTTCCTCACCTTCCTTCGATAATTTTTGGAAGAATGGGAACACCGCTCCGAGCAT
This sequence comes from Ignavibacteriota bacterium, assembly GCA_963835935.1. Taxonomy (GTDB): domain Bacteria; phylum Bacteroidota; class Ignavibacteria; order UBA10030; family CAVZMI01; genus CAWIHK01. Next base: position 169,406 of record CAWIHK010000001.1, on the reverse strand, counting down.
CTGGATTACAATCGACGCACTGATATACGGCATCACACCGAGAGAAAAGATCGCCGCATTTCTGAAGGCGCCGCCGACAAACAGATCGTAAATTCCGAACAGGCTGTTCTGGCTAAATTGACGCTGTGCTTCAGCGATCAGCTGTGCGTCTACACCGGGAAGAGTTATATGCGCACCGAGGCGGACGACAATCAGCAACAACGCAGTATAAATAACCCGCTGCCGCAATTCATGAATTTTAAAAATATTTCGAGAACTCTCTAAGAATGTGCTCATGGCCTATTTTTTCTTTGAAGTCTCAGACTTGTGTGATTGAGTCAGTGTATTAACTTTCCCCCCGGCAGCTTCAATCTTTTCAATAGCAGATTTGCTGAACGCATTGGCTGAAATTTCCAACTTCGATTTCAATTCACCATTCCCGAGAATTTTTACCAGCGAATCTTTTTTTACCAACAAACCATTCTTACACAACACTTCGGGAGTGATGATTCCATCTCGCACTTTACCGTCTGCAACAAGTTTTTCGAGCGTTACAACATTCACACCCTGATACTCAACACGAAACGGGCTTTCAAATCCGTATTTCGGAACGCGCCTGCTCAAAGGCATCTGTCCGCCTTCAAACCATGGACGGTATTTTGTTCCGGAGCGCGAACCGGCTCCTTTATGTCCGCGTGTTGATGTTCCACCATGTCCAGAACCCTGGCCCCTGCCAATTCTTTTACGCGGCTTCCGGGATCCCGGTGCATATTGAAGATTTCCAAGAATATTACGTGTCATACAAAATCCTGCTCGAATGTATAAGTTTTTACTTCGCTTCTTCGACTTTGACTAAATGACGAACAACATTTATCATCCCACGGATTTGCGCAGTATCAGTTTTCACGACCGAATAATTCGGTCGGCCGAGGCCTAATGCTTTTATTGTTCGTTTTTGTTTTTCCAGACAATCAGCAATACTATATATCTGTGTAATACGAATTTTTTTCTCTTCGCTCATGATTTTCCTTTATTAACCGTGGAAGAGTTCAGTTAAGGTCACGCTGCGGCTTGCAGCAATTGTTTTTGGATCTTTTAATGAAAGCAGGGCTTTCATAGTTGCCTTTACAGTGTTGTGAGGATTCGATGAACCCATGGATTTTGTCAAAACATCTTTAACTCCAGCCGATTCGAGAACCGCACGGACACCACCTCCAGCTATCAACCCTGTTCCCGGTGAAGCAGGTTTAAGAAGAACTTTCCCGGCGCCAAACTTACCAAGAACCGGATGAGGAATTGTGCCGTTCAATATATTTACTTTCACGACATTCTTTTTCGCATCGTCGATCCCCTTAGCGATAGCATTCGTTACTTCATTCGCCTTTCCCAGACCGAGGCCGACATGGCCGTTCCCGTCGCCGACCACGACGATTGCATTAAAGCTAAAGCGTCGTCCGCCTTTCACGACCTTTGCAACGCGATTAACGTAGACGAGCTTGTCTTTCAATTCCATTTCGCTAGCTTTAAGTTTTGACACGAGTAAACTCCGAAGTTATAATTAATCGTTGACTCAAAATTTCAGACCACCTTCGCGGGCACCGTCAGCCAATGCTTTGATGCATCCATGATAGCGGAACCCGTTCCGGTCGAACACCACTTCTTTAATATTTTTCTCCAAAGCTTTCTTTGCAGAAGCGACACCAACTACTTTTGCTACTTGAATCGGTTTCATTTCTTTCGTGATGGATTCACGGAGATCTTTCGCGAGTGACGAGGTCGCAACCAGTGTTCTTCCAGTTGTGTCATCAATAATCTGCACGTAGATATGATTCAGACTCCGATAGACGGATAATCGTGGACGTTCAACCGATCCTAAAACCGTCTTACGAATATGCTGTTTTATTTTCACTCGGTGATATTGTTTTGTTTTCGCAGCCATAACTTACTTGCCTTCATGAATTCAAAAAATTATTTTCCTGCCGTTGCAGCTTTGCCCGCCTTACGCCGGATATACTCACCCTCATACTTCACGCCTTTTCCTTTATAAGGCTCAGGTGGACGGAAGGATCGGAGTTTAGCAGCAACCTGACCGACAAGCTGTTTATCGATACCCGAAATTGTAATATTCGTCATCGTTGGCGCTACAACGGTAATGCCCGGAGGCGGTGAAAAAAGTATCGGATGAGAGAATCCGAGAGCGAGTTGAAGTTTCTTCCCTTTCACTTCCGCTTTATATCCGACACCGACAATCTCAAGCTTCTGCTCGTAACCGACAGTGACACCCTTCACCATGTTCGCGATGAGCGCGCGCCACAGACCGTGCAAGGCGCGATGCGTTTTATCATCTGCGTGGCGTGTAACAATCACTTCATTGTTTTTTACTTCGACGGTAATATCCTTATGGATTTCCGCCTGCAATTCACCTTTCGGTCCTTTTACTTTTACGATACCAGCGGCAACATCAACTTTTACTCCATTGACAATAGGTACCGGTTTCCGTCCAATTCGTGACACAGTTATTCTCCTTGCTCGCTATCAGTTACCAAATTCGACATACGACTTCACCACCAACATGCTGGCGGCGCGCTTCCTTATCCGTCATTACTCCACGCGAAGTTGAAATTACCGAGATACCAAGCCCATTCAACACGCGGGGCAATTTTTCAGAATCTGTATAAACCCGGCGTCCGGGTGTACTAACTCTGTCTAAACCATTGACCACTGACTGTCCTTCGTTATACTTCAGATAAATTCGAAGGATTCCTTGCTTACTGTCCTGCACTTCAGTGTAACTAGCGATATACTTATATTGAAGCAGGATTTTTGTCAACTCACGTTTCAGTCGTGATGCCGGAACATCAACTTTTTTATGGCGCGCTTGCATCGCATTGCGTAAACGCGTCAAGTAATCCGCAATCGGATCTGTTACTCCCATTGTCTTTTCCTCTCCTTTAAACTCTCTTGCGAACTTTATTACCAGCTTGCTTTACGGACACCAGGAATTTTACCTTCCAGGGCCATCTTCCGGAAACACAGTCTGCAGATGCCAAATTTCCGTAAATATGCGCGTGGACGGCCGCAGATACTGCATCGGTTATGTGCACGGACTTTATACTTCGGCGTTTTTTTCGCCTTGACTCTCATTGCTAGTCGAGCCACAGAATCTCCTTCCTTCCTCGTTAAGCGTTCGTAGATTGAGTACTCACCGGTGCGTCGCGCTTGACGAACGGCATCCCGAGTGCTTTCAATAATTCATATGCCTCTTCGTCTGTCTTCGCTGTTGTGACAAACGAAATATCCATCCCTTGAATTTTTTGAACTTTATCGACATCTATCTCGGAAAAAATAATTTGTTCTTTTACACCTACCGTATAATTTCCCCGGCCATCGAACGATTTATCGGACAATCCGCGAAAATCACGGATGCGTGGGATCGCCACAGAAATAAAGCGATCCATAAATTCATACATACGTGCACGACGCAATGTTACACGAGCGCCTATCGCAACATTTTCGCGCAGTTTAAAATTTGAAATTGACTTCCGTGCCTTTGTGATGACAACTTTTTGTCCCGTGATAGTTTCCATATCCTTCGTTCCCATCTCGAGAAGTTTTGGGTCTTGTGTTGCGGCACCCAAACCCATGTTTATGCAGATCTTTTCCAATCGTGGGACCTGCATCACGTTTTTATAATTGAACCGCTTCATCAATTGCGGCACTACTTCACGCCGATATTTTTCCAGCATCCGGACAGGGACTTTCTCTTCCACTAATTTCTTTTTGCCCTGCGTCTCCTTAGATTTTGCAGCCGGTGCTTCAGTCTTCTTTTGTTTCTCTTTCGCCATGTTGGACTTCTCACAAAAAATTAAAACATTTCACCATTGACATGCGCGATTCGCATGTGTTTTCGTTTACCGGTTACGGCATCCGTTACATAGGCTCCGCCAACCCGTGTCGGCTCGCCACTTTTCGGATCAATCACCATAACCTTCGAGGCCTGAATTGGAGCTTCCTTTTGAACGATGCCCCCTTGCGGATTTCGTTGATTCGGTTTAGTGTGCCGTTTGACAATATTGACGCCTTCCACGATCACTCGTTGTTTCGCCGTAAATACCTTCAACACTTTTCCTTTTTTACCGCGATCGTTACCGGAGATCACGAGAACATTGTCATTTTTATGGATTTTCATACTTTCTCCGTTTATAACACTTCAGGTGCCAGTGACACTATTTTCATATACTGCTTCTCACGAAGTTCACGTGCGACCGGTCCGAAAATACGTGTGCCGCGTGGTTCGCCTTGAGCATTCAGAAGCACAGCAGCGTTCTCATCAAATCGAATGAATGAACCATCTTTACGTTGTGTTTCTTTTTTTGTTCGTACTATCACTGCACGTGAGACTTCGCCTTTTTTTACTGCAGCGCCGGGAATCGCACTTTTTACCGACACGACTATCAAATCCCCAACACCTGCATAACGGCGATCGTGACCACCCAACACGCGGATGCATCGAACTTTTTTTGCGCCTGAATTATCGGCAACAACCAGATTGGTCTCTTCCTGTATCATACCCTAATCCTCCTCACTGGGTGATCGTTATTTCGCTTTTTCAATAATTTCTACCAAACGCCATCGCTTCCGGGAACTTAACGGACGTATTTCCATAATGCGAACTTTATCGCCTACATTAGCTTCATTTTTCTCATCATGCGCCATCAATCGGGAGGTTTGCTTCACTCTTTTCTTAAACAGTGGGTGAGCAACCTGTTGTTGAATTACGACAACGATGCTCTTTTGCATCTTTGTGCTTACCACTTTTCCCGTGCGCACTTTGCGTCGTGTTGTCCGTTCTGTCATGACCGTATTCAATTTCAAATTCCTTTATTTATTTTGTTGCCGCCGCAGTTTCACGTTGACGCTCTCTTAAAATAGTAAGCATCAATGCGAGTTCCTTGCGTGTTGTATGCAGCAGCGCGGTGTTTTCCAATTGGCGTGTACCATGTGCGAATCGCATCTGCAGGAGCGTTTCTAGATTTTCCTGAACGCGCTTTTCAAGTTCCGGCACCGGTAATTGACGAATGTCTCTTGCTTTAGTCATTCCCATTGTTATTCTCCCTCAAACCCTTGACGCACGACAAATCGTGTTTTAATAGGAAGTTTATGTGACGCTAACCGTAAAGCGTCTTCCGCGATCTTACGTGATATTCCACCCAATTCAAACATCACCCGTCCCGGCTCTACGACCGACACCCAGAATTCAGGAGCGCCTTTTCCGGATCCCATACGAGTTTCAGCAGGTTTTTTTGTTACCGGTTTATCGGGGAAAATACGAATCCAAACTTTTCCTTCACGTTTCATCAGACGAGTGATAGCGACACGCGAAGCTTCGATTTGACGGCTTGTAATCCAACCCGGTTCCATCGCTTTCAACCCGAAATCACCAAATGCAATAGATGCACCCCGAGTTGCTTTTCCTTTCATCCGTCCTCGCTGCGTTTTTCTATATTTTACACGTTTCGGCATTAACATATCACATTCACTCCTTCAACTACTTTTTACTTTGTTGATGACCCGAGAATTTCACCTTTGCAAATCCAAACTTTGACTCCGATCAAACCATAAATTGTGCTTGCTGAAACAGACGCATAGTCGATATCTGCACGTAAAGTGTGGAGAGGAATTCGGCCTTCTTTATATTGTTCAGATCGCGCAATTTCAGCTCCGCCGAGTCGGCCCGCACACATCACACGAATACCTTCGGCGCCCATCCGCATTGCAGAGGTTAATGCCTGTTTCATAGCACGACGAAATGAAATGCGCCCTTCGATCTGCGATGCGATATTCTCTGCCACAAGATAAGCATCCAACTCCGGTCGTTTTATTTCGTTGATAAGGATTTTCACCTCTTTACTAGTAACTTTTTTTAACTCTTCTTCGAGCTGAGCAATTTCTTTACCGCTCCGACCGATCACGATTCCAGGACGGGATGTGTGGATCGAAATCACAGCGCGTTTCGGGGTGCGTTCGATCACGATTCGCGAGATGCCCGCTTTTTTCAGACGGCTGCGAACGTAATTACGAATAACCAAATCCTCGTTGAGCTTGGCAGCAAAACCTTTTTCGTCGTACCAATTGGAATCCCACGATCGAACGATACCGAGCCGAAGCCCGACCGGATGCGTCTTTTGTCCCAAAATTCCTCCTCGAAACTTCTTTACTAAAAAATGAATTATTTTTCTTCGCGTTGTGCCACAATCACCGTCAGATGGTTGGAGCGTTTACGGATTCGAAATGCCCGGCCCATCGGAGCAGGCAAAACACGCTTTTGCATCGGACCGCCATTAACGAAAACTTCTTTAACATACAATGTATCGACATCGACTTTTCGAGCATCGTCTTTGTTTTGAAAATTCGAGATCGCAGAACGGAGAACCTTCTCTGCAAACTTCGATGCATGATGTGGATCGAAGTGAAGGATGTTCAACGCATCATCGACTCCTTTTCCACGAATCATTTCGACCACAAGCCGCATCTTCCGCGGTGATGACGGGATATACCGATGTATTGCACGTGCTTCCATAAAAACTTTTCTCCGTTTTCTTCGCTACGCAGTTGTTGTTTCTTCAGATCGAACACCTGGATGCCCTCGAAATATCCGCGTCGGGGCAAACTCGCCGAGTTTATGGCCAACCATACCTTCGTGAATATAAACCGGAATAAATTTGTTGCCATTATGAACAGCAAACGTATAGCCGACAAAATCCGGCGTTATTGTTGAGGAACGCGACCAGGTTTTAATAACTTTCTTTTGTGCCGATTTCGATTGTTCCTGAACTTTTTTTGCCAGTTTCGCATCAACATACGGTCCTTTTTTCAGAGAGCGTGCCATAAATTATGGGATCCTTTTATTACTGCGTCGCTTTACGATATATTTATCTGATGATTTTGCTTTCCGTGTTTTCATTCCTTTTGTCTTCCAACCCCACGGTGATACCGGATGCGGATTCCCTTGCGGGGATTTTCCTTCACCGCCGCCATGCGGGTGGTCACAGGGATTCTGCACTACGCCGCGTGATTGCGGACGAATGCCAAGCCATCGTGACCGTCCTGCTTTTCCAACACTGATATTTTCGTGCTCAAGATTTCCCACAATACCGATTGTCGCCGTACATTGAACACGAACTTTTCGAACCTCGCCTGACGGTAAACGCAATTGTGCGTAATCGCCTTCCCTCGCCATGAGCTGAGCGTAGGCACCCGCACTTCTTGCTAATTGTCCGCCTTTTCCTTCTCGCAACTCTACGTTGTGAATGAATGTACCGACTGGAATATTTTTTATCGGCATCGAATTACCAGATTTGATTTCGGCGCTATCGCCGTTCTGCACAAGTTCACCGACCTTCATTCCGTCTGGCGCCAAGATATAACGCTTTTCACCATCGGAATAATGAAGGAGTGCGATACGTGCGGAACGATTTGGATCATATTCTATAGAAACAACGTGAGCGTCGATTCCTATTTTATTACGTTTGAAATCGATGATACGGTAGAATCTTTTATGTCCACCGCCGCGATGCCGCGATGTAATGCGTCCGGTATTGTTTCGTCCCCCGGTACTAGGTTTCGGCTCGATGAGGGATTTTTCCGGTTTCGTTTTACTGACCTCGTCAAATGTACTTACCGACATCCAACGTGTTCCCGGCGTTTTCGGTTTTAATTTTCGGATACCCATGGTTTCATTTACTCCCGCTTACGATTGTGCGAAGAAATCGATCTTGTCGCCTTCTTTCAACGTCACGATCGCTTTTTTCCAAATATTTGTATGACCTGTAAAGCGGCCACGACGGGTAAGCTGTGTTTTTGTTTTACCCTTCATGACCATTGTCCGAACACTAAGAACAGTCACGTTAAACTTTTTTTGGATTGCACTTGTAATGTCAATTTTATTCGCAAGACGATTGACATGAAACGCGTACTGTTGATGTTCGTCCTGCAAGTCTGTCATCTTTTCCGTCACCAAAGGTCGAACTAAAATTTCTTTCATTGCTGTACCTTATTTTGTAAAAGTCTGTTCCAGAATTTGGATCGCACTTTTTTGAATCAATAAGAACTGACTATTGACGATGTCGTACGTCGATGCTTTATCAGCCTCTCGAACCGAAAGTTTCTGAATATTTCGGCATGATTTCACAATTCCCTGTTCGTTACCCGGCGTAAGGAATAAAGTTTTTTTATTAGCCAACCCAAGAGCTTTAATGATCATTGAAATTTCTTTTGTTTTCGGTGAATCGATAGAGAAATCTTCAACGACTACTATTGCCGCATCTTTCGCTTTATAACTGAGCGCTGATTTCCGAGCAAGCCTTTTCACTTTCACCGGAAGCCTCAAAATATAATCATGAGGTCGTGGGCCAAAAATCGATCCGCCGCCGATCCAAATCGGATTCCGTGTAGAACCTGTTCGAGCACGACCTGTATGCTTTTGCTTCCAGGGTTTCTTCCCGCTGCCGCTCACTTCGGAAATAGTCTTTACTTTATGCGTTCCTTGACGCTGGTTCGCCATGTAAACACGAACAGCCTGATAGAGCGCGTGATCGTTCGGCATAATTTCAAATATATCAGGTGAGAGAGTGACAGTCTCGCCGCTCTTGCTTCCGTCTTTTTTTAGAATTTCTAATTCCATGATTCCGCTCAATTTTGAATTACTTCGCTGTTTTAATTATCTCAACATAGCCGTTGTTACATCCGGGAACGGAACCGTGAAGAAGAATAAGATTAGATTCCGGAATTATTTTCACGACTTTTAAATTCTTTACTGTCACACGCCGATCACCCATATGGCCTGCCATACGGAGTCCTTTGAAGACCCGAGATGGATATGAGCTTGATCCGATCGAACCTGGAGCACGCTCACGATCGCTTTGTCCGTGAGTACGAAACCCGCCGCCGAAATGATGCCGCTTCACGACACCCTGGAAGCCACGTCCTTTCGATGTTCCGACAACATCTACCTGATCACCCAAAGCGAAGATTGCATCAACGGTAAGAGAACTCCCCGGTTGAAGTTTTGCAATATCGAATCCCTTCAGCTCGCGAACGAATCGGAGAGCCTTTAATCCGACTTTGCCAAAATGTCCTCGCAATGGTTTATTCGTCACCCTCTCTTTTTTCTCATCGAATCCCAACTGGACGGCTTCGTAACCATCCTTCTCTTTTGTTTTGATTTGGGTGACGAAACATGGACCCGCTTCGATAACGGTAACGGGAACCATCTGCCCGTTCGCTTCATCGAATACGTTGGTCATTCCAAGTTTCTTGCCAAGTAATCCTGCCATGACTCTTTTCCATTTCTCTAAAATAATACACCTGTCACACTCGCATAGACAACTGCGATGCGGTGTTATTCAAAAACAGACTTACGATAAATCACATCGTTCAAAAGAAATCTTTTTTAAACCTTTATCTCAACGTCGACGCCTGCCGGCAATTCCAGTTTCATTAGCGAATCCACCGTTTTGTTTGTCGAGTTCAAGATATTGATAAGGCGTTTGTGGGAGCGAGTTTCGAATTGCTCTCTCGATTTCTTGTCCACGTGCGGTGAACGCAACACGGTGTAGATAGTCTTTCTCGTGGGAAGCGGGATAGGACCCGAGACCACTGCACCTGTGGACTTCACTGTTTTTATGATCTTATCTGCCGATTTATCGATCAAGTTATGATCATAAGATTTTAATGTGATTCTGATTTTCTGTCCTGCCACTTTTTGAACCTTCTTTCTATTCTAAAATCTTCGTCACGACACCGGAAGCGACTGTACGTCCACCTTCACGGATAGCGAAACGGAGACCTTCTTCCATCGCGATGTCGGAGATAAGTTCAATAATCATTGCATCGAGATTATCACCCGGCATAACCATTTCCACACCTTGCGGCAGTGTAACGACACCCGTCACATCGGTCGTACGGAAATAGAATTGAGGACGATATCCGTTCAAGAACGGCGTATGACGTCCACCTTCTTCTTTCTTTAAAACGTAAACCTGAGCAGTAAACTTTTTATGCGGTGTAATGGATCCTGGTTTTGATATAACCATACCGCGTTCGAGTTCATTTTTATCGACACCGCGGAGCAACAGACCGGCATTGTCACCTGCGACAACTTCATCAAGTTCTTTGCGAAACATTTCTGCACCAGTAATAACTGTTTTCTTATGCGCGCCGAGACCAACAACCTCGACTTCATCGCCCACCTTTGCGCGACCACGTTCAACACGGCCTGTACCGACAGTACCGCGACCTGTGATTGAAAATACATCTTCAACCGGCATAAGGAACGGTTTATCAATCTGACGCTCAGGCAGCGGAACGTAATTATCAACCGCATCCATGAGTTCCATAATGCATTTGAATGCAGGATCATCGAGTTTTGCATCCGGCTTTTGCGCTGCTTCAAGAGCTTTCAATGCCGAACCGCGAATGATCGGTACTTCATCACCCGGAAATTGATAAAGCGTAAGGAGTTCACGAATCTCCATTTCGACGAGTTCAAGAAGTTCCGGATCGGCTGCGTCTACTTTATTCAGGAAGACAATGATACGCGGAACACCTACTTGACGAGCAAGGAGAATGTGCTCACGAGTTTGCGGCATTGGTCCATCAGTAGCCGCGACAACGAGAATGGCTCCATCCATTTGTGCTGCGCCAGTGATCATATTCTTGACATAATCGGCGTGGCCTGGGCAATCAACGTGTGCATAGTGACGTTTTTCTGTCGAATATTCAATGTGTGCCGTAGCGATGGTTATACCACGTTCGCGTTCTTCCGGTGCATTATCAATTGAATCAAACGTGCGAATTGAAGACAAACCTTTTTTCGCAAGCACCATTGTTATGGCGGCAGTCAAAGTTGTTTTTCCATGATCGACGTGACCTATTGTCCCAACGTTCACATGGGGCTTATCTCGATTAAATTTCTCTTTTGCCATTCTCCATTCTCCTTTGTGACTATAAAGAAATTTCTTTTCTATTCATTGTAATTTAAGCTGCGACTTCCGAACCTTTGAACTTCTCCACTATCTGATCTGAAATACTTCTAGGTGTTTCATCATAGCGAGAAAACTGCATAGTATATATTGCGCGTCCCTGCGTCATTGAGCGCAATTGTGTTGCATATCCAAACATTTCTGCAAGCGGGACATGAGCCTTGATCACCTGCGCATCTTTGCGTGAACTCATCCCTTCAATCTTTCCACGTCGGGCGCTTAAGTCTCCGAGCACATCGCCCATATAATCTTCCGGTGTAACTACTTCGACAGCCATAATTGGTTCTAGCAATATTGCGCCAGCTTTTCGTCCTGCTTCTCGAAACGCCATCGAACCGGCAATTTTAAACGACATCTCATCCGAATCAACTTCGTGGAACGATCCATAAAATAGTCGAGCCTTAACATCCTCAACCGGGTACCCGGCGAGGATACCATTTTTCATTTGCTCAACGATTCCTTTTTCGACAGCCGGAATATATTCTCTTGGAATAACTCCGCCTGTGATATTGTTTACGAATTCAAATCCTTTTCCTTTTTCATTCGGCTCGACTTCTATTTCAACATGCGCATATTGTCCGCGGCCGCCGCTTTGCTTTACGTGCTTATAAACTTGCGTGACTTTCTTTTTAAGCGTTTCTTTGTACGCCACTTGAGGCCTACCAACATTTGCATCGACTTTAAATTCCCGGCGTAATCGATCAACAATAATTTCCAAATGAAGTTCGCCCATACCGCTGATTAGCGTTTGGCCTGTCTCTTCATTCACCGAAATTCGAAATGTGGGATCTTCATCTGAAAGTCTCGCCAACGCTTCCGACATTTTTTCTTGATCGGCTTTCGTCTTCGGTTCTATAGCCACTTGAATAACTGGATCCGGGAATTCCATTTTTTCAAGAATGATTGGGTCATCTTCATCGCAAAGCGTATCACCAGTTCGCGTATACTTTAATCCAACCGCAGCGAGGATATCGCCTGTGTATCCTTCATCGACATCTTCCCGATGGTTTGCGTGCATTCGAAGAACACGTCCAATTCGTTCCTTCTTTTCACTAGACGAATTATAGACGTACGAACCCGCTTTTACCACTCCGCTATAGACGCGGAAAAAAGTTAATTTCCCGACGTAAGGATCCGACATTATCTTAAACGCAAGCGCCGAGAATGATTCTTTGTCGCTCACTTTCCTTTCAATATGATCATGAAGGTGCGCGTGGTGACCTAAAATCGATCCACCATACACGTCGAGGGGTGTCGGCAAAAAATCGACTACAGCATCAAGTAAATTCTGAACCCCTTTATTTTTAAATGACGAACCGCACAACACCGGGATAATCGAAACCTTCAATGTTGCCCGGCGTAACACCACTCGAATTTCTTCGGGTGAAATCTCTTTTCCTTCAAGATACTTTCCCAGGAGCGTGTCATCTTCATTTGCAACCGCTTCGAGCATTTTAATACGGTACTCATTTGCTTTTTTCTGAAGACCCTTTGGAATGTCGATGTCTTCCCATGTTGTTCCCTGTGATTCTTCTTTGAAGATCCGGGCCTTCATGGTGATGAGGTCGATCACGCCTGAAAACAAATCGCCTTCACCGATTGGCAGATGTACCGGTACCGCGTTTGCACCCAGCCGCTCTTTGATCATCAATATCACATGTAAGAAATCGGCTCCGACTCGATCCATTTTATTGACAAACGCTATTCTCGGAACACCGTATTTGTCGGCCTGTCTCCAAACGGTTTCTGATTGCGGTTCCACACCGCCAACCGAACAGAATAACGCGACCGCACCATCGAGCACGCGGAGCGATCGTTCAACTTCTATCGTAAAATCAACATGTCCCGGCGTATCGATGATGTTGATTTGATTATTTCGCCAAAAGCAAGTCGTTGCAGCACTTGTAATAGTGATACCGCGTTCCTTCTCTTGCTCCATCCAATCCATAGTTGCCGCACCGTCGTGTACCTCGCCCATCCTGTGCAACACCCCGGTGTAGAAAAGAATACGTTCTGTTGTTGTTGTTTTGCCGGCATCGATATGCGCCATTATTCCAATATTTCGCGTACGGTCCAGCGGATACTGTCTTGCCATAAATCTTACCAATTCCCCCAACTACATCCTACCATAATATTCATTACCATTTGAAGTGAGCAAACGCTTTGTTTGCCTCAGCCATTTTGTGGACATCGTCGCGTTTTTTAATTGCAGCGCCTTCATTATTTGCAGCCGCAATCAGCTCAGCCGCGAGCTTTAGCGACATTGATTTATCTTTACGTTCATTTGCATAATTTATCAACCAGCGAAATGCCAATGCTTCACTGCGCGACGACCGAACTTCAGTAGGAACCTGATATGTCGCACCACCAACTCGTCTGGCACGGACTTCCAACAACGGTCTGGTATTTTGAACAGCCTTTTTAAAGACATCAAGACCTTTTTTCTGTGTCCGTTCCTCAATGATAGTCATTGCCTCATATAAAATTCGTCGGGCAGTATTCTTTTTACCACGCTTCATAATGTTATTAATAAATTTCGCGACCTGAATGTCGTTATGGCGTGGGTCAGGCAAAATCGTACGTAATGATGATCTCTTTTTTCTCATGGTTTATCGCTTATTGTTTCGGTCTCTTGGCGCCGTACTTAGAACGCCCTTGTTTTCTTTCTGCAACACCTGCAGTATCCAATGTACCCCGAATGATATGATATCGTACTCCAGGAAGATCTTTTACACGACCTCCGCGAATCATAACAATAGAGTGTTCTTGGAGATTATGACCTTCCCCTGGTATATACGCCGTGACCTCTATATTATTGGTCAGACGGACACGCGCAACTTTCCGTAATGCGGAATTCGGTTTTTTGGGAGTAGTCGTGTAAACTCTCGTACAAACTCCCCGCCGTTGTGGACATCCCATCAGTGCGGGAGATTTGCTTTTCCACTCGACTTTCTCCCTGCTGTTGCGAACAAGCTGGTTTATTGTTGGCAAACGTAATTCTCCATTAAAAATATTCAACAAATAAAAAGCTAAATAATATAATTAAAATCTTGCTTTATGTCAAGAGTCTTGTCAATTTTTAGTCTACTTCTGCTTTTTCCTTCTTGGACGCTTTCTTTCCTTCGACCGCGATTTCGTCTTCTTTCGGCTCTTCAAATGTCATTGCATTTTTGCTGGTGACGATGATGTCTCGGAATTTTTTCAAACCAGTACCAGCCGGGATCAAATGACCCATGATGACATTTTCTTTTAAGCCAAGCAACGGATCTAATTTTCCCTCGATTGCTGCATCTGTCAATACTTTCGTTGTCTCCTGGAACGATGCCGCGGAAATCCAACTCACGGTTGACAATGATGCTGAAGTAATTCCCAGAAGCACCGGTTCAGAGGTCGCCGGCTCTGCGTCGTGATACTCGATCACCTTCTTACTCTTCTTGCGAAGTTCTCCATTCAGTTCACGGGCTTTCTTTCGAGGAACGATCTGTCCGTTTTTCAATTTCGAATCGCCCTTGCTGATAACCACAACTTTATTTTGGAGAGCATCATTCTCTTCGGTCAATTTAATTTTATCAACATAATCACCTTCTAGGAACGGTGTTTCGCCAGGATCAATGACGCGAACTTTCTGCATCATCTGGCGAACTATTACTTCAATGTGTTTATCGTTGATCTTCACACCCTGCATTCTATATACTTCCTGAATTTCATTCACGAGATATTCCTGCACCGCGCTTACTCCCTTGATACGCAGAATATCATGCGGATCAATAGCACCGTCTGACAAACGTTCACCGGCGCGTATGACATCGTTATCCTGAACCAAAATATGTTTTCCGAACGGTATCATGTACACACGACGATCTTTGTTGTCATGACTTGTGACTATGATTTCGCGCGACCCACGCTTTTGCGCACCGAAGCTGACGATGCCGTCAATCTCGCTGACGATTGCCGGGTCGCTCGGGCTTCGAGCTTCGAAGAGTTCTGTTACACGCGGCAAGCCGCCGGTAATATCTCGCGTCTTTCCTATATCACGCGGAATCTTCACCAACACCGTTCCGGCAAGAATCTCTTCACTATTTTCAACCACAAGATGTGATCTAGTTGGGAGAATATAACTACCGACTTTTTCTCCTTTTTTATTCACAATCTGCAGACTTGGAACAAGAGTTCGATCTCGCGAATCGATGACTACTTTTTGTACGTGGCCTGTTTGTTCATCAGGTTCTTCGCGATACGTGACATTTTCTTTCAAGTCGATATATTTAACAGTACCGCCATGTTCGGAAAGAATTGTCGCATTGTAGGGATCCCATTCGTATATCAGTTCACCTTTCTTGACATCACTATTATCCTTTGCAAGCAGTGCAGCGCCATAAGGAACATCGTACTTCGTTAGAATACGATTGTCTTTATCCTGAATATTCATCACACCACTACGGCCTGCTACTATTAATTTTTCTTCCGGAGCGGTTCCTACGCGGATAATTTTCAACCCTTCATATTTTATTCTTCCATCAAACTTGGCCGTAACTTGAGATTGAGTAGCGATCAAGCTTGCAGTACCGCCTGTATGGAATGTTCTCAGTGTCAATTGTGTTCCGGGCTCACCGATTGATTGTGCTGCTATAATGCCCACAGTTTCACCTGCTTCAACCAGTGCACCTGATGTAAGGTTACGGCCATAACACTTGGCACAAACCCCACGTCTCGATTCACAGGTAAGCATAGAACGAATTTCAACTGTTTCGATAGATGTATCGGAAATTCGAGTAGCTATTTCTTCTGTAATCTCTCCACCGGCCTTCAAAATAATTTCATTTGTCAATGGATCGATAACATCATGCACTGAGACACGTCCGAGAATACGTTCAGCAAGCGGTTCCTTGACATCCTCGCCCTCTTTCAATGCACTGGTAACAACGCCACGGATTGTCTTGCAGTCTTCTTCAGAAATCACACAATCTTGAGAAACGTCGACCAGACGACGGGTAAGATAACCTGCATCGGCTGTTTTTAACGCGGTATCTGCCAATCCTTTTCGTGCACCGTGTGTGGAAATGAAATATTCAAGAATCGAAAGCCCTTCACGGAAGTTCGCTATGATTGGAGTTTCAATCAATTCGCCTGTCGCACCCGACATACTTTTTTGCGGCTTTGCCATCAGGCCACGCATTCCAGCCAACTGGCGTACTTGGTCTTTCGAACCACGAGCTCCTGAATCGACCATCATGAAAAGTGAATTGAATCCATCTCGTGAATGCGACAATGCGTCAAACAATCGTTCTGCTACTCGGCTCGTTGTCCGCGTCCAAAGATCGACTACTTTGTTATAACGTTCACCATCTGTGATGAATCCCTGCATGTATTGATTCTGGACACGATCCACTTCTTTTTGTGCACGGTTAATGAGATCTTCTTTTTCTTTCGGTATCACAACATCACCGATACTCACAGACAAACCACCACGAGTTGCAAAAGTAAAACCAAGATCTTTCAATTCATCAAGAAATTCGGCGGTTCGCAAATTGCCGCATTTTCTAAACGCAGTGCCGATTATTTGAACAAGCCGCGATTTATTTAAAAGCTCATTGATAAAACCGAGTTCTTTCGGAACTATCCGGTTGAACATGATCCTTCCAACCGTTGCTTCAACCATCTTGCCTTCTAACCGGACTTTGATTCGAGCATGCAAACCTACACGTCCACAATTATGCGCGATGATGACTTCTTCAGCCGAGCCAAATGATTTTCCTTCACCAATATCTCCGGGTTTTGATTTCGTGAGATAATAACAACCAAGAACCTGATCTTGTGTCGGTGTAACGATCGGAGCGCCGCTGGCTGGAGACAAAATATTATGACTCGATAACATTAAAACACGTGCTTCGAGCTGTGCGTCGTATGAAAGTGGAACGTGAACTGCCATCTGATCGCCGTCGAAGTCGGCATTGAATGCCGTACACACCATCGGATGAATTCGGATCGCTTTTCCTTCCACGAGCACTGGTTGGAACGCCTGAATGCCGAGTCTGTGTAAAGTTGGAGCACGATTAAGCA
Organism: Ignavibacteriota bacterium; assembly: GCA_963835935.1. GTDB lineage: Bacteria > Bacteroidota > Ignavibacteria > UBA10030 > CAVZMI01 > CAWIHK01. The sequence continues at coordinate 152,325 of CAWIHK010000001.1, read as the reverse complement.
TAACAGGATGCCCATCGATAATGTTTTCGAGAATATCCCACACTTCGGGAGTTTTCTTCTCGACCATTTTTTTTGCACTCTTGACGGTCTTAACAAGTCCTCGTTCGATCAACTTTCTGATGATGAAAGGTTTGAAGAGTTCGACGGCCATGTCCTTCGGAATTCCGCATTGGTGGAGTTTGAGTTCCGGCCCCACCACAATCACCGAACGACCGGAATAGTCGACTCGTTTTCCAAGAAGATTTTGACGGAACCGTCCCTGCTTACCTTTCAGCATATCGGACAATGATTTCAAGGCACGATTGTTATCGCTGCGTACGGCATTTACTCTCCGAGAATTATCGAAGAGCGAATCCACAGCTTCTTGGAGCATCCGTTTTTCATTGCGTAAAATAACTTCAGGCGCTTTGATATCGATCAAACGTTTCAGACGATTGTTTCGGATGATGACTCTGCGATACAGATCGTTCAAATCGGATGTGGCAAACCTACCTCCCTCGAGCGGAACGAGCGGGCGCAATTCCGGCGGTATTACAGGAACCACGTCCATGACCATCCATTCCGGCTTATTGAGAGGACCTTCTTCTCGCTGCCGAAATGCTTCAACTACACGAAGACGCTTCAAGGCTTCGGTTTTTTTCTGAACAGAAGTCTCTTCTTTTATAGACATTCTGAGTTCGGTTGCAAGCGTGTCTATTTCTACACGCTTCAACAATTCCTTAATTGCGTTGCCGCCAATGTCGGCAATGAATTTTCTGGGGTCGGTGTTGTCAAGCTGTTGATTCTTCGCAGGTAAACTTGCCAATGCTTCGTAGTATTGATCTTCCGAGATCAACTCACCCTGTTTCAATCCGGTTGGACCAGGTTGAATTACGACGTAGGATTCGTAGTATATTATTTTTTCCAGATCCTTTGAACCGATACCGAGAAGATATCCGATTTTGCTCGGTAGCGATCTGAAGTACCAGATATGTACAACAGGAACGGCAAGCGCGATATGTCCCATTCGCTCGCGGCGCACACTTTTCTGCGTAACTTCCACACCGCACCGATCGCAGATAATTCCTTTGTACCGGATGCGTTTATATTTTCCGCAATGGCATTCCCAGTCACGCACCGGGCCAAATATTTTTTCACAGAAGAGTCCGTCTTTTTCCGGACGAAATGATCTGTAGTTTATTGTTTCAGGTTTTGTTACTTCGCCATGAGATCGTGCAAGTATTGCATCGGGTGATGCAATACTAATAACGATCTTCTGAAAATACTTCTTTAAAATAGAATCTTGATTTGTATATGGCATTGTTCCTCCACTATCACGGTTTCTCAGCCAAAGGTTTGAGAACCCTTATTATACACACCTAGTCGATTTTGATATCGAGCCCGAGTCCCATGAGTTCGCGAATAAGCACATTAAATGATTCTGGAATACTCGATTCAGGTAAATTGTCGCCTTTGACAATTGCTTCATAGACTTTTGCACGGCCAGAAACGTCATCAGATTTTACCGTCAGCATTTCTTGAAGAATGTGTGATGCACCATAACCTTCGAGTGCCCACACTTCCATTTCTCCAAAACGCTGTCCACCGAATTGCGCTTTTCCACCAAGCGGCTGTTGGGTGATAAGAGAATACGGTCCAATCGAACGTGCGTGAATTTTATCATCAACAAGATGAGAAAGTTTCATCATGTAGATATAACCCACCGTGACTTCCTGATCGAATTGAGTGCCCGTGCGGCCATCATAAAGCGGCGATTTTGAATTGTCATCCAATTCAGCTTTTCGCAGATTCTCTTGCACTTCTTCCCACGTGGCACCGTCAAAAATTGGGGTTGCGAAACGCACGCCGAGTTTTTTCGCCGCCCATCCAAGCGCTGTTTCGTATAGTTGACCAAGATTCATACGAGACGGCACACCGAGTGGATTGAGTACGATATCGACTGGAGTTCCATCGGGCAAAAACGGCATATCTTCCTTCGGAACGATTTTTGCGACGACACCCTTGTTTCCATGACGGCCTGCCATCTTATCGCCGACAGAAAGTTTGCGTTTCTTTGCAACATAGACTTTCGCCAGCTGAACAATTCCCGGCGGGAGTTCATCGCCAAGTTGTATTTTATTTTTTTCGTGCTTGTAGTAATCTTCTACCTCTTCAGAAGCACGAAGGAAATTCTCGTAGACACGCTGGACTAAATTACCCTTGCGTTTATCGTCAACCCATGGTTTTGTAGCGTCAAGCTTATTGAGCACTTCGCATGATAGGAACAATTCCTCGCGGAGTTGAGTCCCTGCACGAAAGACCACATTGCCGTCGATATCGCGAACACCAACCGACTTGTCGCCATCGAGCACACGTCCAAGTTTGTCTGCAAGTTTATCATTCAATTCTTTCAAATCTTTTTTACGCATCTTCTCGAGTCCATCTAGACGCTTCTTGTCCTCCTTTTTCGCATTTGCATCTTTCTTTTTGCGCGAGAAAAGTTTGGTTGAAATGACAATACCTTTCATACCTGGAGGAGCTTTTAATGATGCATCCTTTACATCTCCAGCTTTTTCACCAAAAATAGCTTTCAATAATTTTTCTTCCGGTGTTGGATCGGTTTCACCTTTTGGAGTTATCTTTCCAATTAAGATATCACCTTCACGAACTTCAGCACCGACACGAACGATTCCGTTTTCATCCAAATCTTTTGTAGCTTCTTCGCTCACATTTGGAATTTCACGTGTGAGTTCTTCTTCTCCGCGTTTGGTGTCGCGAACCTGCAGTTCGAATTCTTCAATATGGATAGAAGAATAAATATCTTCCGAGACTACACGTTCGCTAATCACGATTGCGTCTTCAAAATTGTAACCGCGCCACGGCATAAAGGCGACGAGAACATTGCGTCCGAGAGCAAGTTCGCCTTCCTCGGTTGCACAACCATCGGCAAGCACTTCGCCTTTTTTCACACGCTGACCTTCCATCACCCGAACAGTTTGATTTATACATGTGTCTTGATTCGTTCGGAAAAATTTCGTCAGCCGGTACTCTACGCGTTTTTTATCCTGGAAACTAGTGATAGCTTCTGTGCTATTTTCATCTATATCGTATTCAACTACGATACGGTTAGCATCGACTTCAACGACCGTTCCATTTCGTTCTGCTATGGTCATTGTCCGCGAGTCTCTTCCGATTTTTTCTTCAAGGCCGGTTCCGACAAACGGAGTTTCCGGACGCAACAATGGCACCGCTTGACGTTGCATGTTCGATCCCATCAGCGCGCGGTTGGCGTCATCATGTTCGAGGAATGGGATCAAAGCCGCCGCTGCACTCACGATTTGGTTCGGGGCAACGTCCATATAATCCAATTCATCAGGTTTCTTTACAGGATAGTCAGATCGGAATCGAGCTTTGATTCTATCGTTCAGAAACTTCCCCTTCTCATCGATGCGCGCATTCGCCTGGCCGATAGTGCATTCATCTTCTCGTTCGGCAGTTAAATACTCGATGTCCTCAGTAACTTTTCCATTCTTCACTTTGCGATATGGAGATTCGATGAAACCGAATTCGTTCACTCGTGCATGAATGCAAAGAGAAGAAATAAGTCCGATATTCGGACCTTCCGGTGTTTCAATCGGGCAGAGACGGCCGTAATGAGTGTAATGGACGTCGCGTACTTCAAAACCTGCACGTTCGCGCGTCAAACCACCCGGCCCGAGTGCCGACATACGCCGTTTGTGTGTAATCTCGGCGAGGGGATTCGTCTGATCCATAAACTGAGATAACTGATTCGTTCCGAAGAATGCGTTAATAACGCTTGAGATCGTTCTGGCATTCACAAGATCTTGAGGAGTGAATGCTTCCGTATCGCGAAGGTTCATACGTTCACGGATAGTACGAGTCATTCTTGCAAGTCCGACATTAAATTGCGCTGCAAGCTGTTCACCTACTGTACGAACACGGCGATTGCCAAGATGGTCGATGTCATCAACTGTTCTTTTAGCCTGCTGTAGTTCGATCAAGTAATTAATAATAGAAACTATATCTTCTTTCGTGAGTGTCGTGACAGTAGCAGGAATATCGAGCCCAAGTTTTTCATTCATCCGGTACCGGCCGACATCACCAAGATCATATCGCTTCGGGTTGAAGAAGAGACGGTCAATCAAATTTTTAGCAGAATCAAGATCAGGCGCGTCACCCGAACGGAGCTGGCGATAAATAGCTTCGAGAGCTTCTTCATCGGAGCGGGCTGTATCTTTTTGAATCGTGTTGGCAATTACCGAACCATCGGTAGCGTTGCCTTCACTCTGGAGTAACCGAAGTTTCTTAACATCCGACTTTTTAATTTTCTTTACTACATCTTCCGTGAGCACAGTATCTTTATTGATGAAGATTTCGCCGGTTTTCTTGTCGACAACATCGGAACAGATGATGCGATTCATATGATCACGAAGATCTACTTTCCGAACGTCGATTTCTTCGACAAGTCCGAAGAGTTCCAGAATCTCGTCGTCGGATGAATAACCAAGCGCACGAAGAAGTGTTGTGACCGGGAATTTTTTCTTCCGGTCGATGTAAGCGTACATGACATTCGAAATATCAGTCGTAAATTCCACCCATGATCCGCGGAACGGAATTATTCGGGCAGAATACATCGGCGTTCCATTCGGATGAACCGACTCGCCAAAAAACACACCAGGAGACCGATGCAACTGGCTGACGATTACACGCTCAGCCCCGTTAATGATGAAAGTTCCGCGTTCGGTCATGTACGGAAGATTTCCGAGATACACTTCTTGTTCTATTGTATCTACATAACCTTTACCGTCTTCCGATTTTGTTGAAAGCCGTAATTTTGCTTTCAAGGGAACCGCGTACGTCAAACCACGCTCGCGGCATTCGATTACTGTATATTTTGGTTTTTCAATATAGTATTCTACAAATTCGAGAATATAATTTTCCTTTGAATCAGTTATCGGAAAATTCATCTCGAAAACCTGTTGCAGCCCTCTGCTCTTTCGTCGGGATGGAGTAACTTCTTCCTGCAGAAAAGTCCGGAAAGAATCCAACTGGACGTTTAAAAGATCGGGATATTCTATGACATTCGGGATTTTCGCAAAGGAAATCCTTCCTGTTCCATTACCACTCGTAGACATTGTTTTCAAGTTTACCGCTCCTTGTCGTTAAACACTTATGATCTTCATGTGATCAACCATTTGAGCGTAAAAAGGGAGTAAGCCGACACCCGGTGTTCAACCAGCAGGATCGGCTTATCCACATTTTCATTACACTTCCGTTGCGATTATTTAAGCTCAACCTTCGCGCCGGCGTCTTCGAGTTCCTTTTTCAATTTCTGAGCTTCGTCCTTGTTAACGCCTTCTTTCACCGGTTTCGGTGCACCGTCTACTAGATCTTTGGCTTCTTTCAAACCAAGACCTGTAGCAGCACGAACAACTTTAATTACATTTATTTTTTGTGCGCCAGCATCGGCGAGAAAAACCGTAAATTCGGTTTTCTCTTCAACAACCGGAGCTGCTGCTGCCGGCGCTCCGCCTCCGGCCATAACAACCGGTGCAGCGGCTGTTACACCAAATTTTTCTTCAAGAGCTTTTTTCAATTCTGCTGCTTCGAGCAGTGTAAGTTTTTCAATTTTCTCGACTAATTCTGCAACGACTGACATTGCGATATCTCCTTATAATTAATTTTCTTCTTTTCAATTCGTTGAATAATGCTACGCCGCTTTTTGTTTTTCGATCTGATCAATAACATTGACAAGATCACGCATAACCGCACCAATGGTTCCGACAAGTCCGGTTATCGGTGCATCAAGACTGCCAAGTATTGATGCAACCATCTCTGCTCGAGATGGAAGCGCTGCAAGTTCCGACAGGCGGTTTCCATCGTAAACTGAACCTTCAAGAACAGCAATTTTCAACTGAAAGTTCTCGTGTTTATCGTGGAACTTTTTAATCACCCTCGCCGGTGCGGCAGGATCATTATACGAAATCGCAAGTCCGGTTGGACCAGCCAAGCGATCATAGATTTTGTCGTATCCGGTCACCTGTTCGAGTGCTTTACGTGCGAGCGTATTTTTGACAACTCGATAATCGACATTCACTTTTCGAAATTCGCGACGGAGTTCAGTCGCATGTTCGACGGTAATGCCGGTATAGTCTGTCAAGAACAATCCTTTCGCGCGCGTAACTTTTTCAGCAATCGCATTGATGATTTGTTCTTTCTCTGATTTATTCATCCGTTCCTCTAAAGAATTATGTGTGATGAGAAGCCCTGTCGATACACACCACAGGCATCACACGGTTCTTCATTTATATAGTATTGAGTGCGTAAAATCCCTTATTAAAAAATTCTATGCGAGTATATTTCGATCAATTTTTACACCAGGCCCCATCGTGCTGGAAATTGCAATGCTTCGGACATACTGGCCTTTCGCAGTCACAGGTCTTAAACGAACAACAGTCGCGAGGAATGCATTGATATTTTCCACTAATTTTTGTTTTTCAAAGTTGGCCTTCCCGACAGTTGCATGGACAATACCTGCCTTATCGACTCTGAATTCAATTTTACCCGCTTTGACTTCTTTGACTGCTTTTGCTACATCAGCGGTAACCGTACCGCTCTTTGGATTTGGCATGAGTCCACGCGGCCCGAGAATCTTTCCAAGCTTGCCAACTTCACCCATCACATCGGGTGTAGCGATGATGACATCGATATCAGTCCAGCCAGTCTGAAGCTTTTGAATGTACTCCGCCAAGCCGGCATGATCGGCGCCAGCCGCTTTTGCTTCTTCGTCTTTCGGTGGTTTCGCGAGCACGAGCACACGAACTTCTTTTCCAATTCCGTGAGGCAAGGCAACTGTGCCACGGACAGCCTGATCGGCTTTTTTAGGGTCAACACCTAGACGAACTGCAATGTCGACTGCTTCATTAAACTTTGCTGTGGCGGTTTCTTTTACCCGATCAACCGCTTCTTCGACTGTGTGGAGTTTTTTCAAATCTACTTTTGTGAGAACAGCTTTAAATCTCTTGCTTCGTTTCATGTTTGTATCCCTCTATAATAGTGGTACGAGCGTCCGCCTGCGGCGAACTTCCACGAATAACTTAATTATCCTTCAACCGTAATACCCATACTGCGTGCAGTACCAGCCACCATGCTTGCTGCATGTTCGATATTGTTGGCATTCAAGTCGGGCATTTTTAGTTGTGCAATTTCCCGAACTTGTTTCGCCGTCACTTTTCCGACCTTGTTCCGGTTAGATTCTGGCGATCCTTTCTCAAGCTTTGCTGCTTTTAATAACAACACAGAAGCTGGAGGAGTTTTTGTAATAAATGTGAAAGATTTATCCGAATAAACAGTAATCACAACTGGAATGATAAGTCCTGCCTGATCTTTTGTCCGTGCGTTGAACGTTTTGCAGAACTCCATAATATTAACACCCTTCTGTCCGAGTGCTGGCCCGACCGGCGGCGCCGGATTTGCCTGTCCTGCCGGAATTTGGAGTTTAATAAAACCCGCAATCTTCTTTGCCATTACTATGCTCGCTTTCTAAAAATATGATACTTGTGTAAAACTAAATCTTATTTTTCCGCTTCGACCTGACTGAAGTCGAGTTCGACAGGAGTCTTACGTCCGAAAATACTTACCATCACTTTTAACTTCATCTTTTCTTCATGGACTTCCTGCACAAATCCGGAAAAATTATTAAATGGTCCATCAATAACTTTTACCGGTTCACCAAGATGGAAAGGCGCTTCTATTACCTCTACACCTTTTTTATCCTCCATTCTTCCAATGAGTCGACGGACTTCATCCGGCTGAAGGGCAACGGGTGAATTTTTTGGGCCGACAAAATTCATGACCGAAGGTGTACTCAGGATGAGATCCTTAACTTTGAGATCCATGTCGGCTTCCACAAGGATATATCCAGGAAAGAATGTTTTTGTTTTACTCTTTTTCTTTCCTTCTCTCACTTCGAACACTTTTTCTGAAGGAACCATGACACTGCCGATTTTTTCTTCCATCCCTCGCTCGGTCACTTCATGAAGAATGTAATTCCTCACCTTATTTTCGTGTCCCGAATAAGTGCGGACCACATACCACTTTTTTTCCACGGTCGATTCAACCTTCCGGATTATTTTAAAGAATAAATTTCAACAACTGGCTGACAATTGTATCTATACCATAGATAAACGCCGCGATGACCAAGCACACCGCGATAGTGATGCTTGTTGTTTCATACAGTTCGTTTCTTTTAGGCCATGTTACCTTCTGCATCTCTTTCACGACCTCGGTAACAAACGTTATAATTTTTTCTTTCATTTTTCACCTGCCTTCGCTGGCTATCATTCCGCTTTTTTTATTTGATGGATGCACGTCAGGAGGGACTCGAACCCCCAACCTGCGGTTTTGGAGACCGCTGCTCTACCAATTAAGCTACTGACGTGTGAGCGAAACTTTCAAACAGCGTGATTATTTAGTTTCTTTATGTGGGGTATGTTTACCACAATAACGACAATATTTTTTATACTCGACGCGTCCAGATTGTTTTTTCTTGTTTTTGGTCGTCGAGTAATTACGACGCTTGCATTCCGTGCATTCTAAAGTAATGATGTCTCTCACAACCGACTCCGTTTTCTATGAAGCATAAATTGTTTTTTGTGAGCTTGCGACCGGGATTGAACCGGTGACCTCTTCCTTACCAAGGAAGTGCTCTACCAACTGAGCTACGCAAGCTTGTGAATTTCAAATGTCGAACTACGAATTACGAACATCACTTCCCAACTCGACATTCGAAAATCGTCACTCATCTTTTTCAAGCGGGAGACCCGCCTACGCTCCGCTTCGGCGGGACGACCAACAGTCACTCCCGCAATAGAATTAAGATTTTAGATTTAATTTTCTAAATTCTAAAATCTCAATTCTCCATTCCATTGAGCGGGAGACGGGACTCGGACCCGCGACCAACAGCTTGGAAGGCTGTGACTCTACCAACTGAGTTACTCCCGCAAACTCTGCACCTGCGACCAACAGTCCCGTACTCGTGAAACGAGTACGGGATCCTCGTTCCGACTTATACTTTACCTTTAGTAAAGTATGTCGGAACGGGACTTGGAAGGCTGTGACTCTACCAACTGAGTTACTCCCGCAAACTCTGCACCTGCGACCAACAGTCCCGTACTCGTGAAACGAGTACGGGATCCTCGTTCCGACTTATACTTTACCTTTAGTAAAGTATGTCGGAACGGGACTTGGAAGGCTGTGACTCTACCAACTGAGTTACTCCCGCAAACTCTGCACCTGCGACCAACAGTCCCGTACTCGTGAAACGAGTACGGGATCCTCGTTCCGACTTATACTTTACCTTTAGTAAAGTATGTCGGAACGGGACTTGGAAGGCTGTGACTCTACCAACTGAGTTACTCCCGCAAACAAATTTCAAATTACGATTGCCGAATAAATATATTTTGAATTCGTTAATCGAACTTCGCCACTCGACATTCCCCAGTGGGCAGGGAAGGATTCGAACCTCCGAAGGTCGTAGACCGACAGATTTACAGTCTGTTGCGTTTAACCACTTCGCTACCTGCCCGTTCCACTCTTCAGCCAAAGATCTACCTTCAACCCACAACATGCTGATTATACCACAAACTTTTTTTCTAGAGCTGGCGACCAGACTTGAACTGGTGACCTGCTGATTACAAGTCAGCTGCTCTACCAACTGAGCTACGCCAGCAACGTATGAAAAGTTGTTGGGACAATTTTTTCGTAAACTACTTCAACGATCAACCGACAAGTCCACCGGTATTTCATTACTAATTATAGTAATGCCTACTTGTCGTGACCAGAAAAGTGGAGCCATTAAATATAACAAAAAATGGTTTAAAGTCAATCAATTATAACCATTTTTTATGAAGAAATTCGTTGCTTAAGGTCTTCCATTTTTTGTAGGAATTCTCGCCTAACTTTCTGCATCACCAACGAAATATCGGATAATAATGTTTCCGAATTACCTTTTCCGATATATCGCGCCAGAATGTCGCATTTTTCGCCGGATTCAGGCAAAACATGAGAATTTGTTTGGAGGGATAATCGTAAATATTTCTCTATCTCCCTGTAATAAAGGTATGTTGACATGAAAAATTTTGAATCATTGCTCGATAACCATTTTGAGTCTCTTGCCGACTCCAATAATGTCAGCGTTGAACGCGTAGGCTCTGCTTCTCCTCTCGAAATCCGGCACATGCGGTATGTTTGCACGAGGAATTCAATATCCATCATTCCTCCTGCTCCTAATTTGATATCAAAAAAATCTCTTTTATGTGTTCTGCTTCTGGTCTCAGTCTTACGCCGCATCTCGATGATTGTCGTTATATCATTGATCGTCAATGGTCGGCTATGCAGTATCGTATTGACGATTGCTTCACCCGAACTCATGATTTTTTCATCTCCGATTATCGGCCGCGCTTTTGTCAACGATTGAATTTCCCAAAGTGATGCACGATTTGACAGATATTGCCGATATCCGTCGAGTGAACTAACAAGCGGAGCATTTCTTCCTTCAGGACGCAATCGCGTGTCGACCTCGTACAATCTTCCCTCATCGGTGATTTCAGTGAGCATCCGGACAAGCTCTTGCGCCATTCGATCTTCACTGTCATCATTTGGTCTTCGTTGACCTAAAAAAATTATGTCTAGATCGGAATCGATGGTCAATTCCTCGCCGCCAAGTTTTCCAAATCCGAAAAGAGCGAATGAAAACTTCTGAGCATGTTCGCGAAGAAGCAATTTTTTAAAACATTCTCTGATCACTTTATCTGCAATCGAGCTTAACTCTGCATGAAACTGTATTAACGAAGATTTGCCAACTATATTTCTGAGAATTGCACGAAGTTCGTAAAAATGTTTTTGAAGGTGAAGCGGAAAAGACGCAATCTCCGGCATGGCTTCAGACGATAAAAATTCTTCCGTCCTTCCTGTCAGGATTTCGAAGAACAATGGATATCGAAGAAAAAGATCGACGATACGCCCGCTTGTACCACACATCAACACTATCAAATGACGAAACGCCTGCTGGCCCAGCAGTTTGTATACCTGATCCGGGAATCGACTTCCGGAAATAATTCTTGCAAGATTCGCCAGCGCAAGATCGGGATTAACTGAATGTCGAATTTCGTTCAGCACTTCCGGTGCAACGGTTTGAAATTCTTCCTGCGTTCGGGCATCAAATCCCTTAGATCCTCCAAGTCCGGTTCCTACCATCATCACCTGAAGATTCTTTTTTGCATCGTCAACATGGCGGAAGAGAGATGACTGAATCATCGATTCCATATTCTCCGTTATACCAATCTCTATGGAAGAATGCTCGCCGTCAATAAAAATTTTACTGAAGATGTTGCGAACCTCTCTCCGATGTTCTTCGAGTTGGTTGTTAAATACATCTGCGGATGGAAGGCCAAGACGTTTTGCAAGTTTTTCTATCTCGTCAGCTTCAGAAGGAAGCGAATGCGTTTGTACCGCATGCATGATTTGCAATCTGTGTTCCACGTTCCTGAAGAAAATATACGCCTCGTTCAAGTGCTTCCATTCCATCTCGCTCAACAATGATGAAGCAAGAAGCTTATCAAGGGCAACAAGAGTATTTTCCTGCCTGACAGACTGCACCTTCCCGCCGTGCAGGAGCTGTAATGCCTGAACGATAAATTCTATATCCCGAATTCCTCCCGCGCCTAATTTAATATTTTTGTCGTCATCAAGCCGCGCTTCGATGCGGGTTTTCATCTTTCCGATTTCTTCGAAAGGATCCTTGAAATGCGTTCGCGGATAAATGAAGGATGAAAGGCTCTTCAAAAATTCCATTCCGAATTCTTGGTCACCGGCAACTGGCCGAGCCTTTATTAGCATTTGACGCTCCCAAAGCTCGCCGCGATATTCATAGTATGCCAGACATCTCTGCATCGATTGGGCTAATGGGCCGGAATAACCTTCAGGCCTCAATCGCAAATCAATTCGATACAACGCCCCTTCGCCCGTCGGGATGGTCATTGCCTGAACAAGATTATCCGTCAATCTATTGAAAAATTCATGAGCCTGGATTACTCCACCATCGGCCATCGTTAATTCTTTGTCTTCCCGATATACAAACACGACATCGACATCGGAACTGTAGTTTAATTCTCTTCCGCCCAATTTCCCAAGACCAATGATCGTCCATGGGACAGAGGGAACCACTCCCAATTTTTGTCCAAGATTATCAAAACAAATTTTCGTAGTCGATTCTATGAGAACATCGGCCAATGCCGAAAGCTCGCGGGTTGCAGTCGACATGTCGGCTTCGCCTAGAATGTCCCGTGTACCAATTCTGAGGATTTCCCTTCTATAAAATCTTTTTAAAGAATCAATTTTTTTTTGAAACGAACGAAATGGTGCGATAACATGAACTACTTCTTCCGAATAATCATCCACCGTCTTCTCAAGCTTCAACACATCGCTGGCCGTCAGCCATCTGAAAAGTTCGGGATCGCGAACAATTATATCCGAAAAATATTGTGAAGAAGAAAAGATAAGAACGATGACGTTACGAAGAATCTCGTGTTCGGCAAGATCGTGGAGCAATGAACTCGGAGTAAACGATGCTTCAAGAAACCGAAGAAGGTTTGTCAATGCCATATCCGGATCGGCAGATGAAACAATTGTGTTCAGAATCAGTGATGAAGCATTCTCATGATCAAGATCGGGAGCAGTACGTAAAATCCATTCGTGAAGAGTTGTGATATTGCGTTCTGCCTTGGCAGAATCTTTAAATGCAGTATACAAATCCGATTCGAACATCAATGATCATCGCGAAAAATTTCTATCGCTTTAAGTGTGAAAAAACAATCCCCGGTTTTCATCGCTTCCTCGTTTATGATAAAACACGTAGTATGAATATAAAAATGTAAGAAAAATATAGGCAAAATCAATTCGTTAATTCCGGATTTCAGATTTGGGATTTCGGAATAAACATCCGATTGCGTCGAGAGCGTTGTTATATCAAAAGTACTTCTAAAATTGCACGACCGCTTGTTTAACTATACATTGGTGAAATGATGGAAGATGTTTTTTATCTTTGTGATTTTCCAGCATAGAAGGAAACTTTTCGATCCGGGAATTGTTTTATTAATTGATGTTAAGCAAAGAAGACAAATTGCCACGACCTTCAGGTCGTGGAACTAAATAAATAAAACGAAGCGGGCTTCAGCCCGATGAAAAATGTTGAAAATAGGGTTAAAACCCGATATTACTTTTGATTTTCTAATCCACGAGCTTGCCGAAGGCATTCCTTCGGAAAAAGCTCGTGGCAATAAAGATGTTTTTAATACATGTTTTTTGCATTCTCCGTAACATCAGTTATTAAATTATCATGATGAATATTCGAAATCATAATGCAATTATCGTTATCTTTTCTGCGGTAGTCTTGCGTTCAATTGCTGTCGCGGGTCCACCCTTTTTAACCGATGATCCTCAACCGGTCGATTATCAGCATTGGGAATTTTATCTCGCATCTCAACAGCAATATCATGGTCACGACGTAAATGCGACTCTACCACATATCGAAATAAATTATGGCGCAGTTCAAAATGTTCAACTGCATGTTGTATTTCCAATGAGTTTTGTCCACGAGCAAGGCGAATCACATTACAGCTATTCCAACACCGAAGTCGGCATTAAATTTCGCTTCATCCAGGAAAGCGATTACATCCCGCAGATCGGAACATTCCCCATGATCGAAATACCGACGGCGATTAACACAATCTCGCCAAATCAAAATCTTACCCAGGTTTATCTTCCGATCTGGTTTCAAAAGAGTTGGGGAGATTGTACAACATATTTCGGCGGCGGTTATTGGAACAATCCGGGATCGAATAACAAAAATTGGATATTTACAGGATGGGAAGTGCAATATGATTTTTCAAAGTCAATGACTCTCGGAGGAGAGATTTATTTCCATACAGCCGACACCGAAGACGGAAAACCCACCAGCGGATTTAATTTAGGAGGTTATTTGAATGTAACTGAAAATCATCATATTTTATTTTCATTCGGCGGCAACATAACGGGTGAAAATATTTTGAACGGATATATTGGTTATCAATTCACGATATAATTCTCCCACAATTTTCTCTTAACATAAATTCTAATAAACCACAAATGGCATATTCCGGGCTCGATATTCTTTATGAAGATGAAACCGTCATTGCCGTCAACAAAGAATCGGGCATGCTTGTTATTCCCGACCGGTTTCGCAGCGATATTCCAAATCTGCGATCAATCCTCAGCGAGAGATTTGGCGAAATCTGGATTGTTCACAGACTTGACAAGGATACAAGCGGCATCGTACTTTTTGCAAAAACTGCTGCCGCACATAAAACGCTCAATGATGAATTTTCCGAACATGCAATCCGAAAAACATACATCGCTTTGCTAAGAGGACAACTCGAACACGACAGTGGTAATATCAAAGAACCACTCCAACCACATCCCAGAAAAAAAGGTATGATGCAGGTTCATCCGGCAGGGAAAGATTCTGAAACGAATTACAAAGTTCGACAAAGATTTAGAGATTTTACTCTGGTTGAAGCCCATCCGATAACCGGCAGACAACATCAGATTCGCGTTCACTTCGCGGCAATCGGTCACCCACTGGCAATTGATCCTATTTATGGCTCAAAGGAACCGATTTTTCTTTCACAATTAAAAAATTCTTTTCGCTCTAAAGATAAAGATGAGCATCCTCTTATTGATAGATTAACACTCCATGCAGAAAAAATTGAATTTACTCACCCAATTACGGAAAAATGTCTATCAATCGAAGCCGCGTTGCCAAAAGATTTCCGAGCGATTATTCACCAGCTCGAAAAATGGAATCAATGACATAGAATTCCTTGAACTTTGAACCCAAAACCTTGAACCTTCCGGGCTTTCTCTTAATCATTCTTAAAATAATTCATCACCTCTTTTCTAAAATATTCACCCAATGGAAATTGTTTTGTGTACAAAATTTGATTCGTACTGTCCAGCACCAGAATGAGACTCTTTTGATATGGAATTAATTCGCTCATAGAATCCGGCATTATATAACATGGACATTGAACACCGTTCTCTCCCAACCACTTGTTGAATTCATTAGTAGAATCGATATTTGGATTTCTTCTAAAAAGTGCAGCAACCCTTGAAATGTTATTCTTGTCGACTATTATTTTTGCTTCTTTCGACAAGGTAACGAAATCTTTGAGGCATGTGCCGCAACTAAAACTGCTGAAATCCATTAGGAGCAATATTTTGTTTCCCGATACACCTGTTTTGAATGAAGATAATCTTTGAGAAATGAATTTAATTACCGGCGATTGCTCCGTTTCCTCCTTTTGTGAAACTTGAGAAGAAAAATCTTTTAACTCGACAGAGCTATGCATAGTTTTTTGTTTTTTGTGAGATGTATTTTCCTCGACATGGGAATTAGAATCTTTCGATCCGGCAATCTGTGCATGAGGGGTAAGCTCGATCGCTTTTGCAATTTTTGCAATAGTTGTGTCGTTTTTCACGAGTTCGGATACGGACATTTTAATATTATTATTTTCCGGACGAACATTCAGGATATAACGAAATTCGAAAAACAAGATTAAAGCAAGAATCAATGGTACTGAAGCCCGAAATAATGGATTTATTTTTTTGATTCTTTCGACAACATTTGATTGCAAGACCATTATAAGTATAAAGAGATCAAGGATAATTACATCAAGCAACAACTCATGCGTGTTTTCAAGATTGAGATTAAAGATGCCGAAACAATTACAGATAATTTCATGATTCGAAACCACCGCATGGATTAATACGAAAATAAAAACACCGACTAAAAGGATCATTTCAGCAACTACGATTTTTAATTTCCATCGCAGTATGAGGCACAATCCGCCCACGATTTCATTGGTTATCAATAACAATGCGCCGCACAGACAAACAGCGTACGGCATGGAAACGATCGAGCATATCGTTTCGGCGAATTGAGAGATCATACCAAGTTTTCCGATCCCGGAAAGAAGAAAAAGAAGTCCAAGCAAAATAGAAATGGCGTTTCCAATAATTTGAAAAATATTACTGCCTAATTTTTTAAACATGGGCTTTTTCATTTTTATTGTGGTTATTGATAACCTCTACAATAAAAAAGGTAAGATTTCACCAATGAAGAATCAACTTCACAAATATTTTTTTTGTCCTGCCGAAAATAACTTATTAAATGAATCCTTCTCCCATAAAAAAAATGATTGATTGATTTTGGAATGAGAAAAAATATTGAGATATTATTGATAGATATATTGTACAAGAATTATACTCAATGAAAATACATCTGAACGAGTGGAGAAATAATTGGAATTTCAAAACGTTTATGAAGATACACAACGCGCAGAAGCATACGCGAAATTAGAATTTCCGGGAACGTACTATCTGGCATATCGCGATATACCCGAAATCATATCGAACCATGTAAAAGGAAAGAAAGCCGTCGACTTCGGATGCGGGACCGGCCGTTCGACAAGGTTTCTGCAAAAAATCGGGTTTGATGTTGTCGGTGTCGATATCTCTGAGGACATGATAAAGAAAGCACAGGAAATTGATCCTGAAGGTAATTACTTGAGAATTGATGACGGCGACTTCAGCAACATCGAGAAAAAGTCTTGCGACCTGGTTCTTTCGGTTTTTACGTTCGATAATATTCCGACGAAAGAGAGAAAAGTAAATCTCTTCCGTGGTATTGGAACTTTATTATCGGATGGAGGAAAAATAGTAAACCTCGTTTCGTCTCCGCTTATTTACATGAATGAATGGGCGTCATTCACAACGAAGGATTTTCCGGAAAATAAATCGGCAAAAACCGGAGACAAAGTAAAAATTGTTATGACAGATGTTGAAGACCGGCGTCCGGTTGAGGATATTATCTGGTATCCAGAAGCATATGAAGAAGTTTATTCAGAAGCCGGATTGGAGATTGAAAAAGTTTACAAACCTTTAGCATTCAATACGGAACCATATTCATGGAAGAATGAAACCAGTATCCCGCCGTGGAATATCTATGTATTAAAAAAAACGAGATAATTAGTTCGCACTGAAAAAGTCTCAGCACGGTTGTCGAGTCCCGTCCAATGGACGGGAAGACAACCGAAAGAAAGATAAATTCTTTGATTTTTTTCCCTTCCCGCTGAAGGCGGGACTCGGGAAACGAGCTTTTGAAAAATTTAAGTTTTTCCGTGCGAAATGAATTATCCTCGAGAAATATTTTTATGACTTTTAAATATGAATCCGTCGTCCCATGGGGCCGCTCGTTTGAAGAATATGTCGGAATGTTCAATCTGACCGAAGAAGATTTAGACAAAACAATTCTTGGATGCGGCGATGGCCCGGCAAGTTTCAACGCTTGTATGAATAAAAAGGGCAAAAGGATAATTTCCGTCGATCCGATTTATCAAATGAGCAAAATCGAAATCGAGCAAAGAATTGCCGAGACATTCGCGAACGTTATGGGACAAACGAGAAGGAATCAGGATAAATTCATTTGGGATCGGATTGTGTCGATAGAAGAGCTCGGAAAAATACGTATGCAGGCGATGACAGATTTCCTCTCCGATTATGATGACGGAAAGAATCAAGGGCGCTACATTCCCGGCGAATTGCCGCATCTGCCGAAAATGATAATGGAAAAAAAGTTCGACCTGGTTCTCTGTGCTCATTTTCTTTTCTTCTATTCCGATAATTTGTCTCTTGAATTCCATTTCGAATCGTTGAATGAACTATGCCGCATTGGAAATGAGATCCGGATTTTTCCGCTTGTCGATGTTAATTCGGAGATTTCACTATTTGTCGAACCGGCTAAAAATATGTTAATGAGAAATGGTTGGAATGTTGAGGAGGTGAAAGTCGGCTATCAATTCCAAAAAACTGGGAATACAATGCTGAGAATATTTCATTAAGGAGATAATTCCATGGAAAAAATAATTGTAATCCTGCTTATCATGCTTACCGCTTTTATTCTAATCGGTTGTATGCCGGGCGGCGGACATTACCAAAAGGAAACTCCTGCCGGTTTCTTTTCGGGTATTTGGCATGGTTGGATTGCACCGATAAGTTTGATAGCCGGATTTTTTAATAGCGCAATCCGCATCTATGAACCAATAAACACAGGCTGGTGGTATGATCTTGGATTTTATGTTGCCATCATTGGAGGGTTCGGCGGAATATCTCTGACAAGAAATAAATTAAAGCATCACAAAAGAGACTAGCTTATATATAAACATCGGGGTTGTCTAAAAAGTAATTTTTGTCATAATTATTTTCTCTTTAAACAACCCCGGTATTCTATGGAACTATAACCATGTCAGTTTAATTTCTCTACTGTAAAATTCAACTTTTTCAAAACATTTCCCCTCCCATCGGATATTTCCACCGACCATTCTCCGGCTTTCGAGGCGGTTTTATACGACCATGTACGCCATGGATTTCCACCAATATTTAATTTCGCAATGTAATCCTTATCTCCTCCCTTCCAGACAATGAGGATAGAATCTGAAGCAACACCGGTTGTCTTGAGCCATACAAAAACTTTATCGCCTTTATGGAACAACGATGTTTCACCAGTGATTTGTTTTTCCTGCACTCCGGTTCCGAGTTTCGCCTCAATGACCTGCAAACTGTCTTTAGAAATTTTATTCTGCGGAGCGGCAACCGCAATCATGGTTGCGACGTAAACAAGAACAACAATGGTCAGTAAAATTGAACTCCGTTTCATAACATAAACTCCTTTCTGTTTTTTTGAATATTATTCTCACATCTGCAATTTTATACTTCCAAGAAACTTTAAATAATAAAAACCTTGACCTTGATCTTTATCTCAATCTTTCTCTATTTCTATTTAACAACCCTCAATTTACCCTGTCCGCTCGCCGAATAGTAATCTGGGCTGTACATTGCTTCAGCGACAACCGGCGCATACTGGAATTCTCCCTGCGTCACCGCCCTGACCATATAATAGAATGTCCGGCTTCTACTATCTTCATCGAAGCTCGCGTATATGTTGATCCTGTCATCCCTGATATCCATGTACGACGGCGTTGATGGATCTTTAATAAAATTATACTGTGTGTTGTCGGTTATTCGAGGGTTTTCGATTTCAAAACCGGCTGGCAGTAAATCGGTGATGGCTACATTCTCCAAATAATCAACCGAAGAACGAAGCGAGAGTTTAACAATGACCAGGCTGTTTTGTTTTACCGAATTCAAATCGACCGGCGCGCCGCTTCGATTGAAGAATTCCCGGCGGATCTGGAGTTCTTTATCTTCAACTTTAATCTTCCCATCTTTTCTAATCCCTTCCGTCACAACAGAATAATATGCTCTTCCCTGACCTTTCATTGTCATGACAATATTTTTTCCATACGGCTCGATATCGAATTTCTGATTATTTCCCTTGTATGAAAAATTCTTGCCGCCAACCGAGACGGTACCCTCGATTTTTGTCGATGATGCCATCCTCGCCGCTTTACCGAATGCCAACAGTGTAAACGCATCATCCTGAGTGCTGTACCAATATTCATTCTTATAAGATCTCGACAAATACTCCAGGTATTGTGGAATGTGAGGATTATTAAGATCGGTATCGAATAGTACATTGAGAATGAGAGCGTTTGCACGGATGTGCGAATCGAATGTCCAGCCCGATGTTCTCCCCGCTTCTTCCGTTACGAATTCCGATGGGAGTAATTCGTTGAAGGTTTTCCGGTCGCCGCTCAATGCGTAGGCGCCGGCAAGAAGATATCGCGTATCGTATGTAAGAAGATTTTTTTCCGTTCTGTAAAAATCCATCAGTGCCTTTTCCGGAGTGCCTCCGAGTGCGAGAACATACAATGCGTAGAGAGCACTTTTATTTGCAATTCGCTTAACGGTTGTTTTATTGTCAGAAAAGTAATAATAATCTTCAGTCTCCTTGCTCCGAGCGATTTGCGCCACGGCAGACATCGCGGATTTCAACACATTCTCCGAAACTGCGTATCCTGCTTTTTTTGCCTCGATCAGGAAATGTGTCGCATAAACTGTCGTCCATCCATTCGAGTAATCGCCACCCGGCCAATAAGAAAATGCGCCGTCATGCATTTGCATAGAATTTATTTTTGTGATTGCTTCATTCACGAAGTATGTCGGACTTCCATGGTTCAAGATCGAAGGATCAAGAAGTATTGCTATGTCTCTTAGATAGATTTGCGGGAATGCCTTCGACGTTGTTTGTTCAAGACAGCCATGAGGGTAACCGATAAGATATCGCAACTCCTTTGCGAAATTTGCTACGGGGAACGGACTGAACACAATCCGCGACTTCCGGTTGTATGGAAGATAAACATCCTCTACTTGCGTTGTCGTCGATGTTCCTCCATCAACAAAACCAGTGATAGCATCCGCTGCAAATGGTGCGATCGGCCTGACCGGTATTTCTGTTACCGATTCAAATTTTTCGCCGAAGGCGTGCGTCTTCACTTTGACAACTCCTTTTCCAATTTCATCGTTGGCGCGCAGATTAAAGCCCACATAACGCTCCTGGTTCGGCTTTAATTCAAGCTCCGCCGACTTTGTGACCGCAACAACTCCCCCAGATGTTTCAACTTCAAATTTCAATTGTGCAGTTTTGTCGGTAGTGTTGAAGGCGGTTACTGTCATAACAATTTCATCATTCGGGCTTAAGAACCGTGGGAGCGCCGGAGTGATGACAATCGGATCGGCAACTTTCATTCCTTTCTGCGCGGAGCCGAACCGGTCGCCTTTATAGGCGAGCGCCATCAAACGAAGTTCACCGCTAAATTCCGGAACATCGAGGGTCACCTCGGCCTCACCACTCTCATTCGTCTGGACGATCCCGGACCACAACGCAACAGGTTTAAACCGCTGCACTCCCAGCGGATTAACTCGTTGTGCCATTTTCTCCTCATCACTTCCGCCTGTGCTGCTTCCTTTGCTTTTCACAGGTTCAGGTATGAGATCACGGAAAAAATCGTAGGTGCTTGTTTCCAGCGCCTTCTTCGCGTAGAAATATCCGTACGGATCGGGCGTCTTAAAATTTTTCACCTGGCAAATGCCTTCATCAACGGCGGCAAGTGTGAGGCAAACATTACTCTCACCTCCAACTTCAACAGTGATCTTTTGTTTTGTTTTCGCCGAATCTTTTCCGGAGCCTTAATGGTTACGGTGAAGTGATTCGATTTTTTTTCTACCATCAAAGGCATGAAACCGTGTCCAGCCATCAATGGAATATCCTGTTCCTTCACCTTCCTGAAGAGGACGGCGCTCACATACACGTTTGGTAAATATCCCTCCTCGACCGGGATTTCCAGCGAAGCGGCATTTCGCACAACATCGAGATATTGATAACTGTACACCTGATTTCGCTCGACCGTCACGAGCATCTTTCCGCTGAACGGTGTCTGGAAAAGAACTTTCGCCTTTTCTCCAGGAGCGTAGACGCTTTTATCAAACACCATCTCGACCCGTGCTTCGGGATTTATCTGGAATGAAGTGACTTGCGACGTATAACCCCAACCATACGAATAAAACTCGAATTCATTATATCCCGAATCATCTTCCTTCGATACACGAATAATATAATCGCCTGAATACGGAACCGTATATGTATAATCAAGCGGGTGCTGGGATAATGTCACCGTATCCGACTTGACAGGAATTTCTCTCTTCTCCGAGACATAGCGAAGCGTGTTGCTCCCTTCATGCTGGCGGAGCACCGAATGCCATTCGTAACGGATGAGATCGATTTTCGCCCTGAACCGGTCGATCGGTTTGTCTTCCGGAGTCACAGCAATCACTTGCATGTGTTGTGGAGTATTCGGGCCGACATAATAATCTCCCTTGTTCAGAATTCCTATATAATAATCTTTCGGATGCACAGTCGTGTACACGGTTTGATATACCGGCCTACCGGTTTCATCGAACACCGCCGCCCGCGCCCGTGCGCGAAGCAAGCCTGTCGATGTTAAATCTTTCGGCAACGTGAATTCGAAAGTTGCCTTTCCATTGTCGTTAGTCTCTCCGTTCGAAATTTCAGGTTTTGCCGAATAATTTGTCGCCTCATCATCCGCAAAGCGAAACGACGGAAAATTTTTAGATGTGTACGGGATGATGTCGAATGTCTCTTCAAATTCCCATGCGCGCCCTCCTGCCGGCGGCCCGAAGAAATTGAGAGCTTGAAGTTCGTATTTGATTTTTGTGCCCGGCTTTGTTTCCTGTGTCGATGCAGTGAGATTCAACTTCAACCGGTCGGGGACGAAGTCCTCGATGTTGATGGTTATGCTGTTGAGAAATGTTCCATTCCCGCTATACAACTCAAATCGATACTCGCCGGTCAATGCCGTCGGCAAAGTTTGATAATTGATTTCGAACGATCCCTGATCGTTCAACGAGAGCTGGAAGTCCTTCACAACTGTTCCCTGCGGACTCAACATTTTTACTTTCACCGGCATTTGAGCCGGGATGCTGTGAGTCAGGTTTCGCACGATGCCGGAAAGAAATATTTTTTCTCCTGGCCGGTAAATATTCCGGTCGCCGTACAGAAACGCATCGTATGTATTTTTCGTGTCTTCTTTTCCGTCGACTGGAAAACGTGAAGTCTCGACACGATAATCCTGAAGATGAATAAAATTGAAATCGTTTTCCAATTCCGCCGTCACCATTTTCAACTGAAATCCATTCAGAAGTGTTTGGTACTTACTGAATTTTGCAACTCCATCACCATTAGTCTTCTGTGATGTGATAATTTGGTTGTTGGTGGAAATGAGTGAAATCAAAACTCCTGAAAGAGGTTCATTCGACTCAAGACTCGTTGCGAAGACAATCAGCTCGTCCGGACTTCCTTTCACAATCAATCCGATATCTGAAATCGAAATGAGTTTCGCCGTTGATTGCCACTTCTCTGCGGGGTTAGCAATTTCTACCAGATAAAATCCTTTATAACCATTATTGAGATATGGTTGTAAATCGAAGCGGGTCGTTGTTTCCTGATTCCGAACGTTGTTAATAGCAATAACTGTATCCTCCAATTCTCTGCCGTAATTACCAATATTATACCTATAGTGCCTCACATACGTCTCTTCCTCCTCGTCGTCTGAGTTACTATAATAGCCATAGTAACGTCCGCCGTCGAGGAAGAAGACAAGATTATTTTGAAAGATCTGACTCACACGAACATTTAATTTCGGCAGATTCATAGTTTTCAGGTCTATGGTTTTTTGACCACCAAGAAGCATATATACGCCTGAGGCGGATGCAAAACGGAACGACGGTTTTACCTCGCCGATCAACACATCGGCATCGTAGTCGTTCGTCGTCTTGCCTCCGAGAACACTCTCCAGTCCTTTTTTGATAATAAGATGAAATGATTGTCCCGGTTCGAATTTCCCTTTGAGGGTAAATGCTTCACGATCGGATTCCACCGAAAAATCCCGCACCGGATCGATGGTGATAAAACCTTTAACCGTTGCTACATCAACTTCCTGTGAAGTCCGGATTTTAATCCAGCTTGAAGTGCCGTCGGTTCCCACTTCATGGCCGTAGATTTTTAATTCACCGAGCGGGGGAAGTTTATAGACGAAAGGCTTTGCAAGTTTTATCCTGGTTTGCGTCTCAGGTGAAACAAGCTCGCCGTCGAAGTCGATAACTACATCCAATTCTTTTTCGAGCTGCTTCACGATACCGATCTCGATGGCTATTACTTTGTTATTCGTTTGCGTGGCAACATTTGCAATGTTCGCCGGTGATCCATCAATCGTCAACTTAATATGTTTTGCAAAATCCTGTGGATTAACAAGGTACGTAAATTCTAAATTCGCTTTGATGCCAACCAGCCTTTTTTCTCCAATCCGGTCGTAGAAAAATTCTGCTTTTGTAAGCGTAAACGATTCGGTTGAAAAAGTGAATTCATCATCGCCGCCGAACGATTTTGCACCGGATCGTTGAAGAAGAAGCGCTGTGTTGATTTTCCCTTTGAACTTCATATCGCCGGGCAACGGAGCGTCAGGGCTAAAGACCAACTGTGTAGTATCCTGCCAGACAAATTTTCCGGGAATCGACGGTGAAAATTCAATGAAGGGAATATCCGACCACTGATTTGTTGAGTCGGCGGGAACAACACCGCGCGAGAAACTGAAAGTCAATGTCGGCGTGTTGGAGACGACGCCTCCCGGCAACGGCGAAGTGATTCGTAAAATTTCGGACGAATTCCTCATGCAGGAAGAAAATAGAAAGAAGAGAAGAATCGTCGCGGTACATCTAACAGTTTTCATAACAATGCTCCCGATAATGGTGGAGGAAATATTTTATTAATGATGTTACGCAAAGAAGAAAAATTGCCACGACCTTCCCGCTCCGACGAGCGGAGCGAGGCGAGTAGGTCGTGGAACTTGCACCAGAGGCGCATGTGTCTTTGGCACAGAATAAATAAAACGAAGCGGGCTTTAGCCCGATGAAAAATGTTGAAAATAGGGTTAAAACCCGATATTACTTTTGATTTTCTAATCCACGAGCTAAAGCTCGTGGCAATAAAGGTATTTTCAATATTTGTTTTTTGTATTCTGCGTAACATCAGTTATTAAATTGTTATTCAAAAATATATTTTACAGTAAGTGAAATCTTGGACACCCGGCCTTTCTCGTCCAGACATGTGATGGTGTGCATCCCTTCATCAGGATGAATAAATACTTTCTCTCCGGATTTATTTCTGCCCAAATATTGATTATCCATATACCAGATATTTTCTGCAACATCGAGCCCTGAACTTGCCTGAAGAGCTATTTTCTGGTCCTTCGAACAGAAGTAGTACGTCATCGCATCTGAAGGGCTTGTGATCTTCGGGCCGTTTCCATCGAAGAGTCTGGAGCATAACGGATTATGGCGCGGTGCGTGCGCAAATTGTTTTCCGATTGCTTTCCAAAAACTTAAAAGTTCCGGCGGATATTCTTTAACGTTCATCAACTTATATTTATTTTCACCTAGACAGGAAGGACAATAATATTCTTGCTCATCCAACGACACGGCATATTGTTTATCAATTTCACATTCACGATGCAGTGTGCGCGACTTCGAATACAAATCATAAATCGTGCGGCTGCAATACGGCGTCGGAGCCAGGCCGCTTTCGGCACAGACTTCACGCACGCCGACATCTTCCGGCTGTTGTAGAATAGTTTTTTGATGTTCGGAAGAAATTGATGTGATGACTTCGAACAACAACGGAGCCGCCGTTTGGCTTCCGGCAATATTCGGATTTCCCTTGTCGTCGAAATTGCCGATCCACACTCCGACAGTATATTCTGCCGTATATCCAATGGCCCAAGCATCACGCCGCCCGTAACTCGTTCCGGTCTTATAAGCAACAGCCGATAAATTCATAGACGACTCGAAGTTGTTGGGAAGATCGGGCCGGTCAACGCCAGTTAAAATTTCGGTAACCATGAATGCGGCGGAAGGTGAAAAAACTTCTTTCTCGCCGCCTGAAACTTCTTCTCTTTTAAAATATCGTAAAGGAGCAAGCCGGCCTCCGGATGGAAAAGCTGAATAAGCCGCCGTTAATTCCTCCAGTGTAACTCCGCAGCCGCCGACGATCATGCTCAAGCCTAATTTATTTTTTTGGAAATGTAATGACGTGATGCCGCAGTTGGTACAAAAGTCGATGAACGATGAAACTCCCGTTTCTTTCAACAGCCGGATCATAGGAACATTCAACGAGTGCCGCAGTGCATCATCGGCATAAACAAATCCGGCATACTTCCCGTCATAATTTTCCGCGAGAAATCCTTCCGCATCGTACGGCGTGTCGAGCAACCTTGTCTTCGGCGTCAGTTCGCCTCTGTCCATTTTAAACGCAAACAGAAAAGGTTTTAATGTCGAACCCGGAGACCGCAACGCTTTCACCGCATCGACCTGGCCTTGTGCATCACCATCGTTAAAATTTTCTGAACCGATATAGGCAACAACTTCCTTCGTCCGGTTGTCAACAACAAACATGGCTCCATTATTCACCCCTTTTAATTTCCAGGGACGCAAATGACTGGAGAGAAGATTCTCCGCTTTCCGCTGGAGGCGAAGATCGAGGGAGCTTCGGACAAGATCATCCTTCGGATTGAAATTTTTAATGCGCAAACAAAAATGCGGGGCAAACTGCGGCAACTGTTTCCGGGTGACACCGGTACCCGTATTCCAGAGAACTAGTGAATCCTGTCGTGAGAATAATCCGCGCTTCATGAGCAGTCCTGCATGATGTTTCCGGAGTGATAAAAGTCGTTCGGCATTTTTATCCGGCTGTAAATCGTTCGGGTCGTTCGGGATGAGGATAAGATCGAAAAGTTGTGCGATATTCAAACGCTCCAGCGGACTTTGATAATAAATCATCGAGGCCGACTTTAATCCTTCGATATTACTTCCCAGAGGGATGAGAGAAGCATACATCTCGAGAATTTCTTTTTTCGAATGATGAAGTTCGAGTTGAATCGCTCGGAAAATTTCAAACAGTTTATTGCAATAAGTTCGTTTTTTTGGTTCGAGCATCCGGGCAACTTGCATCGTGATAGTGGAAGCCCCTGAGACTCTCCGCCCGCTAACCATGTTTTGCCACAATGCTCTTGTGATGGATATCGGATTGAAACCCGGATGGTAATAGAACCACCGGTCTTCTTTTTCAATCAGTATTTTTTTTAACTTTTCAGGAATTTCATCGGGCATAGTCCTCAGCCGCCATATACCATCAGATGCAAGAAACGCTTGTAGAAATTGTCCGCTGCGATCTTCGATCACAAGTGAATACGGCTTCATCTGCGGAGAAGGGATAATGAAAGCGAGGAGTAGGACGCCAACAATGCCGATGCCTGCCAAGGAAAGAATTCGCATGATTGTACGTTTTTGAAAAACCCACAGTCGCATAATGCGGACCTATGTCAATATATTTTATTGCGGATGAAACAAACAGGCTAAAAAATACAATTAAAGTTTATTATACAGAAACGAATTTCGAATGTCAAGTATACATTTAAAAACAGATACGAAATATATTTGATCGCCTCAACTGGTGCACTGCAAATAAGGTTTTCGAATCACACATTAAACCTAAAATCCCCAAAAGCGCAATCCTGCGTTGTTGGTCGAAATTTCTTGCGGTGAGCTTGTCGAACTGCATTTCGACTTCTGAAGCCGTTAAAGGTCGATTTTAAAAATCGACCTACATAAAAAATACAAGCCGCTCCATTAAATAACGAAGCGGCCTTTTTTCGTATTGCTATATAATACGATTCTCTTAACGCAACAGCATCATCTTTTTTGTAGCTGAGAACATTTCTGTCGATAGACGATAGAAATACATTCCGCTATGAACGTTTCTACCATTAGCATCCTGTCCGTTCCATCGAATTGTATACGATCCCGCTGCAAGATCACAATTAACTAATGTTTGAATTTCCTTCCCTGATATATCATATATTTTCAATATCACCTTAGTTGTATTGTGCAGATCGAATTGTATAGTTGTTGAAGGATTGAACGGATTAGGATAATTCTGATACAAATTATAAGTGTCTGGCACATAATCAGACTCTGAACCGTTATTTTGGCTTAGACTGATGGCGATTTTTCCTATGGCGAATGTCGCAGAGATCGAGTGATTGGCTGTGACGTTGCTAAACGTGTAGCTTCCGATAGCTCCTTTAGATGCTCCATCAACCACAACGTTGGATATATGATAACCAGTTTTAGGTGTTATTGTAAATGACTGATTGCCGCCGTAATTGACCGTTATCGTTCCAGAAGGAGAGATTGAACCTCCTGTCCCTGCAGAAGCCGTTATGGTAAATATCTGGATGTTCGCCGTATAGTTTGTCACCTGATTCGATGTTACAGGGTTATACGTTTGCGATGCGGGGTTGAAAGTGTATCCTGTCTTTGTGGGTGTCACTGTACCTGACCAATTGTAATTAACTCTAGCAGTGTAGTTTCCGCTCGAATTTGTGCTTGGATTGCCCGGCAATCCGCTCATCATGACTCCACTGGTTGCGCCGCCAGGGTTGCCAACATAACCGGAAATGGTAAACGTCTGGATGTTTGCCGTATAGTTGGTCACCTGATTCGATGTTACAGGGTTATACGTTTGCGATGCGGGGTTGAAAGTGTATCCTGTCTTTGTGGGTGTCACTGTACCTGACCAATTGTAATTAACTCTAGCAGTGTAGTTTCCGCTCGAATTTGTGCTTGGATTGCCCGGCAATCCGCTCATCATGACGCCACTGATTCCGCCGCCTTCGTTGCCGACATAACCAGAGATGGTAAACGTCTGGATGTTTGCCGTATAGTTGGTCACCTGATTCGAAGTTACATTGCTGTACGGTTGTGATGATGGGTTGAATGTGTACCCTGTCAGAGTAGGTATTACCGTGCCCGACCAACCGTAACTAACCGTAGCGGTGTAGCTTCCGCTTGAATTTGTGACAGGATTGAGCGGAAGTCCGCTCATCACGACTCCACTGAGTCCGCCACCTTCATTGCCAACATAACCGGAGATGGTATAGATGGGAACGGGAACCGTCGTGAATTTCCATGTATAAGACCAACTGCTTTGATCCCCGCCTGGATCCGCTGCATTCACATGCCAGTAGTAGGTTGTATTGTTCGTCAGTGCGGTTGTTAATGAGCAAGCCGTATCATTAATACCGGTTTGGTCCACAACTAACGATGCGAATCCTGTATCGGTTGCCACCTGCAGCCAGTATGATGCTGCTCCCACCAATGAATTCCATTTCAATGTCGGTTTTGTCGAGACATTTATTGTTCCATTTGTCGGCGATGATAATGTTGGTGTCGGAAGAATAGTGATAACAGAAGTATTAATAGTGAATGGCGATGAACTTCCGGTCACCCACAATGCCGTTGGTGAATTATTGGTGAAAGACGGCAAAGACGCGCCGGTTCCTATTCCTAAATTCATTACTGGCGACCATGTTCCGCTGCCAAGATCTTTTACCACCTTTCCTATCTGATTATTATCTTGAAATAGAACAATCGCTGAATTACTCATACTTTCGAAACCGACAACAGGCTGCGACAGTTGGTCAGTGCCGTGTGTAAACGCTTTTACAGTTCCCCACGTGCTTCCATCATTGGTCGATTCTTTATAATACACCTGATGATTTGTTGAATTCTCCCATGCTACACCAACAGTTCCATCCGCTGAGGAAATATACGCGTCGCAGGCAACGACAGGATTCGTGTTTCCACTTGTTGAGGATAGTGTCGTTGAATCACTAATTCCCATTGAACTGCCAACCACCAGCTTCTTATATATAATTGACCCCGTTGTGCCGTTTTTAAAAACGAGATGATACAGATTGTATCCAGCAGGTCGGTTAGTTAAATTATTGCTATAATAACTATAATTTATTTCTGACCCGGAAGGCAATTGGTTGTTAAAATCGCCGGGGATTTGCCACTGGATATTTGCACCGTTTGGTTCATAGACTGCATACAAGCCTCCACCTGCGTCTGAACTTCCATTCCGCCAGACTACAACAGCAGCGTAATTGCCAAACACGATCGGTGCAGCATCATAAGGTCCATTGATTTCCTTCCCATCAAACTCTACAGTCGATTGCCAGGTTACTCCGCCGTCTGTTGACTGACGATAATAAACTCTCGACTGGTAATTACCGCTGGAATTTTCCCACACTACATGTATTGTACTTACATTGTTAACCGGGTTGGTAACGGCAATGGATGGATTTCTACCGTCGCCAATTTTGATTTCAGGCGTCCACGTCTTATCGGTATTTTGGCGTGTATACCATATGCAACCTCCGCTATTATACACCGCGTGCGTTGTATAACCATAGATATCAATAGCAACTTTACGCCCTGTGTTTGTACCAGCAGTAGCGCCAATTGCAGAACTACGTAAGTGGGCTTTGTACTGGGCGGTAACATTAATATCGCTCGCCACAGTTCGTGGGTTATCTGATGGACCATCATTCCAGCAATAAAATATAAAACCTGATGGTGGTGGAATTCCCTTGATAGATTGTGCGATACCGCTCCAGGCAACGCCAACATTTGTCCCATTAACTTCATACGTACCGGAACAATTTCCGCCATCGATACACGTAGCTTGATTGAGAGTAATTCTTCCACCGCCTTGAATGGTTATTGTCCCCCCTGTTGAGATGAGTGAATACCCATTGAAATTAACCATAACATTAGGCGCAATTGTTAACTGGACGCCGGGCGGCACATAAACATTACCTAACAATATTTCATTGACATTCCAAAAGTTATAACCTTGTAACGTGCCGGAAAATTTTGTGTTGAAACTTCCCACAGCCGATTCTGCTTCGGCTTTTCCATCTTTTGAAATAATTTGCCAATCGTATGTCCTACTGCTGGCTAAGCCTGAAAGATTAAAAACCGTGTCGATAGTGTTCCCGGCTCTAATAAAATTAGCGTCGGTATGTATTTTATAATAAACATCGTAGGATGCAGCAATGGAGTCTTTTTTCCATGATAGATGCACAACTGTATCTTGAACAGTTCCGTTAGCCGGAGATAACAATGCCACCGGCTGTGCAATAAAGCTCATACGATGATCGATAAAAATTCTCGTTATATCTCTTGCATTCGTATTGTACAAACTAAACCAGCGATCCCAATAATTGTTTATTTGGTTTGTTTGTGGTGCATTTGTTGGCATGAGCCACATTTTATCGTATGGCGCAGCGCTAAAGCCAAGAGCCAACTGATCGTTGTTATCATAACTACAGCTATTATTATCAAACATATCCCAGAGAGCACAGGCATTGAGAGCTTCATTGTATTCACCGGGATAGGTGATAGAAGCATTTAACTTTGTATCCTCTTCCAGGTCATGCGGAGGATAATAATTATCGGGAGGCATATCATTAAGATCATTCAGGTCATGATAAACCGAATTGTGTGTCTGATCATATTGTAAAGCCATCCCAAAAAAAGTTGCCCATGATTCTCTAAATGCTAAATTTTTCGCTTGATCTAGTGTTCGTGGTGGATTCAATAGGATATCATTCCCCTGTGCATCCGCGCCATAAAAACGCAAATCCTGATTCCATTTGTGCGTTGCGTATACTGCTCCGTTACTCGTTCCAACATCACCTTGAGCAAAATTTCGCACACATGCAACATAATGGCCATACTCATGCAGTATCACATCTCTGTCCCACCTATCACCTTGAAGAATACGAAAATTCTGTGGGATATTTCCAATACTATTAAAATTAGTTCCTGTAGAATCCGGCCAATAAGCAATAATGCCATCCATCTGAAGTCCGAATTTTTGGTAGACTTTTGTAAAACCCTCTACAAATGAATCATATACTGAGAAAGCGCCGCCGGTATTATTAGCATCTCTAATGTTAGCATCATTTAAATTAAATATTAAATCACTCATGACGTTGTGTGGATTGATAGAACTTTTATGAAACTGCACATTACCAGAAGAATCTTTTACTGCTGTTATATAACTTGTCGTGCCTGGATACGCGCCTGCACCTCCTCCAGCCATAACCTTGACAAATAAATCTAATCCGTTGGGTTTATAATTTGTCACAACAGCGCTATAAGTCCCATCGGAAAGTGTATATGTTGTAGCGAGAATTGTATCTCCTGAAACGTTATTACCATCCATTATTTTAACATACGCATATCGGATAGGTTGCGGAACACCATAACGGTCAACATATTGCGCAACACCATGGACGGTTGTCTGTTGGGGAACGATGGACGCGCCCGTTAATATGATCCGGTAATCAGCGATGGTATTATTTTTCCCGTCTATTTTTACATAATATCTTCCCGCAAATAAATCGTTACAAGTAATTTTAGAATAATGGCCGTTTCCCCCGTCGTCATCATAAGCTAATTGAGTTAGGGAAGAATCGTAAAGCCACATTTGCGTATCGCCTCCATCCACACCGTTAGTTTCAATTGTTACTCCGCTTCTTACATTAAGATCGAAATAAATCCAGTCCTGGTCGCCTATTGGCGATATGGTGTGGGCATTCGCTGTAGTGTTTAAGGCTAATTGCCTTGCTTGATCCCAGGAATTATCCGATTCATAAGCATCGAGCGGAGGAGGCGCAGTGTAATCAACCACAATACAGGGACGCAATTCTATAGACGGCGGGCATTGTGTGCATGCTGTATTATCCCATCCATAAAGAAAGATGCAATCACCCTCATTATATCTAAATCCAATTGCAAACCAATGAGAGAATAATTGATTTTGAAGATCCGTATTGGCAGAAGTGGCTAAAGTGATGGTGTCACTTGAAAACAATTGAACGTGGCTTTTATAAATATTGCCATCATTTATATCATTCCAAATTGTTGTGCCGTTAGCCAACAAAGGATCGTTCGACATCTGCATAAGATCCGCATAACAGCCAGTGCTGGTCACTGAGTTGATATAATAATAGAGTTTGATACTGTTAATTGTAGAGCCAACGGGAACATCTGAAACATTGAACCGCGCCCAACCGCCTGAAACCTTGCCACCGTAATCAGATGTCTGGCCAATACGTATGAGTGAAGTTTGCAAGAAAGTGCCGTCAGAAAAAACGGTACCTGTATTCTTTGAAGAAGCTGTAACATAAATTGTATCTACCTTTGCATAAAGAATTGTTGGAAGAACTAAACTTAACGTAACAAATAATATTAACCCCCATCGTTGCAATACCGGGAAATATCTGGTACTCATGGCTTTATCTCCTTTACTACAGGATAAAGTTTTTCATCGTGAACTTCCGATTGTGGCTGATTTCTTTTTGTTGTATCAGATTTCAGCGGTTCTACATTTTTAATCGAATCAATCACAGGGGTTTTTGGTTTAACAACGGTAGGGGAAAAAATAGGGGCGTACTTTTGGTGAGGAGTTGATCCCGGTGCATCAGTCCCAGATCCGTAGTGTTTATCGAATTTTTTTGCAAGGTCCGGATCAAGTTTCTTTATTTGGTCAATGGATAATCCATAAACATTAAGGCCTTTTTCTTTTGCTTCTCGTATTAATTCTATGAGTTCAAGATCGTAAAACGATGATACATCAGTTGTTATCCATCTCGATGTACGGTGAATGAAGAGGTTCGCGCCATCTGGATATTTTCTTCCGTCTAAAGTAGTATAGCTCAATAAAGCAAGTATCCTTAATTTACTTCCAATCGGCAGTTTTATTGAACGAGCAAACTGCTCATGGAACGATGTATCTGCCTTTCCTTCCCATAACGTAGTCTTCTCAATAATCGTATCGGTCGTATCACGTAATTCAAATATCAATGCACCATCTTTGAATGCCTCGCCTATATTAAACCATATTTTAAGTGGTATCATAGTGCCTTTTTCATTAGTGTTGAGTGACAATGTTACTCTTGAAGGCGGTCTTTCTTTTTGTCCAATCAAATTATTTGCCGCAACAAAAATGACGAGTATAATTAAAAGCAGAATCCGTTGTGTTTTCATGATGTTTTTCCTATCCTGGTTGATAAAGTTTTTAGTAAAATTAATTATTAAATGCTACTATGAAAATGTTTATTACAGCCTTCCAAAAACCTCTGTTGGTCGGGAGAGACCTTTGGAAGATTGAAATAAAATTATAACGGTATTTTTTATACTGTCAATTTTTGAGCCATCTGAAATTGTGGAAACATTAAAACGCACCCAACCGCCTGAAACCTTGCCATTATAATCAGAAGTCTGGCCAATACGTATAAGCGAAGTTTGCAGAAAAGTGCCGTCAGAAAAAACGGTGCCGGTATTTTTTGAAGATGCAGCAACATAAATTGTATCTATCTTTGCAAATAGAATTTTGGGAGCAATTAAACTCATCATCACACTCAATATTATCACCCATCGGTGCGCTGCTGTGAAATATCCAGTGGTCATGGCTTTATCTCCTTCACCACGGGAAATACATGTTCCTTCTGCGGCACATCAGATTTTGGTTGTGATCTTTTCGTTGTGTCTCTCCAAATCGAAGTTGTATCTACTCGATTCAATGTTGTTTTAGTTTTGTATATTTCTCCCGCCAAGGAACAGTAGTCATTCGATCATACCAACTTTCGCCATCAAATGTTTCGTATGAACGCTCCATTTTACCCACACCGAGATCAACCACTGCGGCAGAGTCTTTCTTGACTTTGACATAGTGTTCACAATTGCTTATGTAATTATTATTCGAAAAAGCTTGAACACTGTACATGCCAACCATAACATGATCTATTTCATAATTTCCCAAAGAATCGCTTTCCGCTTCCCAGAACGTATGGTATACAATAACTCTCATCCGAGGTATAGGCGAGTCACTGAAGCCCAAATGACCAATTATTTGTCCACATGCCGATGTATCTGTTCCTTGCAATTGTAATCCATTTGATTCTGGAATCCATTCAAATCTTTTCCGTCCTATCCCGAATATAAGCTCATAATTAACTATTGTCGTGGAATCCGGGGAAACCTTCACAGAATCAAGTGCAAAGTTCTCATAGCCCTTTAGTTTAAAGAGTAAAGTATGATTACCCGATGGAACATTGGGAAGATAAAAAATTCCATTCGAATCCGCTTTAGCATGCAAACTTGTACTGGCAACATACACATCTGCAGATGTCGGTTTTAGTTTAGGACCTATTTTGTTTGAAAGAATACATATTTTGCCGCCGTAAATGCTGCCTGCGCCTGTGTGAATTATATCATGGTGCATTTCCTGTGCGTTAGAGAGTTTACATCCTAGAAGAACAATAGAAAAAGTAAGAATTATATTCAAATGTTGCCCCATAATTTTTCCATTCCTTTCTGAAGATTATCCACATAATTTTAAAGCTCCCGTCTATTCTACGACGGTATATTGTCCCCAGTTAAAGCCAAGTAGAAATTATGCTTAATAAGATTTGCTACATTCCGCACCTCCATGTGTAAAGAATATTTTATTTCGTAATCGTTTTTAAAATCTAATTTATCTATTAGCAGTGGAGCAGTGGAGCAGTGGAGCAGTGGAGCAGTGGAGCAGTGGGTAAAATATGTGTAGAAAATGAAAAAGTCAAGAAAAATCGCAAAGAAAGTACTGAAAAACAAAAACGAAAAAGCTAGTCATTTTTTCACTATATAATTATCCCCGAATAATCAATGGAACGGGAATCCAGCCATTCCCATAACAGCAAATATTTCTCTTAATTCTTGCTTTTCTCATCTATCCTTATTAATCTTAATATGAGGAGACTAACTTTTTCTTAATATCGTTATATGAAATATGTAAAGAGAAGTTTCTATGGTCAAACATCTTCATTATGAATTTAATCTACGAAGCACCGAGATAGTAAAGGTTGCGCTCGATCAACAAGCCTATGTTCGGTTAATGGATAATGATAATTACATAAATTACAAAAGCGGTTTACAATACAGATTTTATGGAGGACTAGCAGAAATTTCGCCATACGAAATAAGTCCTCCATCGGGTGGTCATTGGCATCTCGCTATAGATCTTGGTGTCTATGAAGGAGATATTGAAGCAAAAGTAAAAATAATCCAGACTTAATTTCTTTCCATTTTTTAAATTACGTTCCTCTCAACTCTTTTACCATGGTCGTCTTTTTTGAAAGAATGACAAATTCCTTCGTTATTTTGGGAAAAAAACCTTGATCGTCCGTAGTATATTCAGATCGCTGAATGTTAATCCAAAAGGAAACAACCAAAAATGTTTAAAACAAAATTGTATCTCCGGTCGATTTCATTAATTATCTTTTTCTTAACATCTTTTACTTGCTTCAGTCAGACACATACGGATTCTATGACAATTCCTGAAATGAAGATTGATAGCCTCCTCAACGAAATGACAATGGCAGAAAAAATTCTTCAGCTTCATCCAGAAGGGTCGATGAATACTGCCAACAACAAGCGATTGGGAATTCCAGGTTTTCAAATGTCCGACGGACCGCACGGTGTCAGATCAGGGCTTGCCACATGCTTCCCGGTCGGCATCAGTATGGCAGCAACATGGGATGTAGAACTTATAAAGCAAGTTGGTGTAGGTATGGGAAAAGAATTTCGCGACAAATTTATGCACCAGGCTCTTGGTCCTTGCCTCGACATCGATCGTGATCCTCGCAATGGCCGGAGTCCGGAAACAGGAGGTGAAGATCCTTACCTTTGTGCTCAGATCACGACAGCTCTGGTAAAAGGAATACAATCAACATCGTGTATTGCAACGCTAAAACATTACAATTGCAATCATCGTGAGAATGGGCGGACTACAAACAACATCATTGCCGCACGACGTGTGCTAAACGAACCGGCGGGACTTGCTTTTCGCACGGCAGTTCAGCAAGGCGGCGCAATGTGCGTGATGAATGCATACAATCTCATCAACGGACAATATTGTGGTGAAAATCCAACCCTTCTTACTTCTATTCTTCGCACTCAATGGGGATTTCCATTTTATGTTGTTTCCGATTGGGGTTCAATTCACAATCCCGAGTTTGCGATAAAAGCCGGGTGTGATATTTGCATGGGCTCCAATCTCTATGGAGACGATCTCCCTTCACTCGAAAAAAGCGGCGCGGTTCCGGATTCCATAATCAATACTGCTGTAAGACGTGTATTGAGAACAAAATTATTTGCAGGTATGCTCGACTATCAACCACCGCCCAATCCTAACAATGTCAATTGTTCTGCAAATCAGCAATTGTGTCTTGAAGCCGGCCGGAAATCTCTTGTATTACTCAAAAACCAAAATCAAATTCTTCCATTAAGTAAATCTATAAACACTGTCGCCCTCATCGGCCCAAGCGCTGCGGTTGCACAAATAGATGGAGGTGGAAGCTCCTACGTCACACCGTATTACACTGTGAGCCCGAAACAAGGAATAGAAAGTATTATTGGAGCAAGCAAAGTATCGTTTGTAAAAGGATGCGATATTAATAGTCAGGATACCAGCGGATTTGCGGCAGCCGTCGGCTGCGCACAAAATGCAGATATCGTCATTTTTTGTGGAGGGCTTGATCCAAATCAGGAAGGTGAAGGTGGTGATCGCATAAACGGTTCTTCAAGTTTACCCGGCAAACAACAAGACCTCATAAATAGTTTAGCCTCTGCAAATCCTAATTTGGTAGTAGTACTGTTCAGCGGCGGAATATGCAGTTTGGATCGCTGTTTTGATTCGATTAAAGGATTGATTTATGCATTCTATCCCGGACAAGAGGTAGGTAATGCAGTTGCTCAAGTTCTGTTCGGTGATTATAATCCCGGCGGTAAATTACCGGTTACAATGCCGATGAGTGATGCACAGCTTCCAGAATGGAATGATAACCTCAACGATGATTACGGCTGCGGTTACCGTTGGTACGATAAAATGGGATACGTTCCGCAATTCGTTTTCGGGTTTGGATTGAGTTATACAACTTTTTCATATTCCAACATGAGAATAACACCAGCATCAGTAGCGCCGGGTGAATTGGTGACAGTACAGGTAGATGTTACAAACACGGGTTCACGAACCGGCGACGAAGTCGTTCAACTATACTTAACCCATCCTACAACATCAATACCAATGCCGGTGAAGGAACTTAAAGCTTTCCATCGAGTGACACTCGATGCCGGCCAAACAACGACCGTAGAGTTTACTCTAACCGCAGATGAACTCTATTATTATGAAGAATCAAGTGATATGTATGAAGTTCAAGCAGGACAATACACAGTCCGTGTGGGAGGTTCATCGGACAATCTTCCTCTTTCTAAAACCTTCGAGGTAAGAAACGATACTCGCAAACCCGATTTGCTGATTACTAATGTCAAGATGGTTCCTCCATATCCTCTCCCAGGACAAAAAGTAATATTCTGTGCAACTGTGAAAAACCAGGGATCGAGTGCAACAATCGCCGGCATGCCATTGAAACTAGTTTTCAAAGTTGACGGCCAGGAAGTCAGTTGGTCGGATGAATATAAAAGTTCCATACCAAATGCGGGGATGGCTTTGATTTATGGCACCAAAGGTTCGAATGGAATTGGAACATGGACAGCAGGTTCAGCCGGCGCGTACAATGTAGAAGCAACTGTTGATCCCGATAATACAATTGACGAATGTGTGGAGACAAATAATTCTGCCACAGCGCAATTTGAGGTACTTCCGAGTCAATTACTGAATCTCGCTTTCAACAAATCGGTCACGGCTTCATCTACTCATTCCACGATATTGAAAGCATCAAACATTGTAGACGGCTCCATGCAAACAGAGTGGATCAGCGCTTATAGCGATCCGCAATGGATTTGTATAGATTTGGGTAATATACTTCCAATTGATAGTATTGCATGCTTCTGGAACCCTGCTATTGGTGGCAAGAATTATCAATTTCAATTATCAGAAGATTCTCTTTCTTGGACCGATGTATATTCCACATCATCCGGTGATGGAAGGGTGGACGAAATTTCATTCGACCCAACTCGCGCAAGATACGTTCGAATGTACGGTACACAGAGAACAACTACAAACGGTTATGGTATCCTTGAATTTCAGATCTTCTCAAAACAAATAACGAGTATTCAGGAAACAAATATAAATAACAATCCGAATAGATTTGCCCTGAATCAAAATTATCCAAATCCGTTTAATCCAACAACAAATATTTCTTTTAGTCTTCCGAAACGATCCTTTGTATCATTGAAAGTATTTGATCTGCTGGGAAGAGAAGTGACGACTATTGTTTCCGAAGAATTATCCGCAGGCAACTATACACGACGATGGAATGCGGCGAATATGGCAAACGGAATTTATTTTTATCGGTTGCGAGCAGGAAATTTTATTGAGACGAAGAAACTCATTTTGCTAAAATAGTGCGTAACTGCAACTAACAAATAGGATTTTATCCGAGCTTCAACAAACGGCAACACGTTCCGCCCAAAGATGAAGCATGGACAGGCGCTCCAGCGTTTGAAAAGATATTAAAGATGTCGCTCAACACTTTTGCTCGCAAAAAATTAATTATTCACAGCTCGCGAAAGCACTGCGTGTTGCCTAAACGTTATTTGTATCCGGTCTTTTTAGACGCTTCGCCCTTCACTTCCGTAATTTCGTCAGCATTGAATATTCCCGCAACGATCTCCAATCCAACCGGTGATGCATTTTTGTATATTGGTTCCAATGCTTCCAGAAATTTTTGTTCGCCCCGCCAAAAAGGAAAATTGCCCAATTGTTTAGGAAGCGCAGCGGAAACCGCCGGAATGGATATCTCTCCAAAGGAATTGGAACTGATGTCGGAATTCCCCCAGAACAATTCCGGATCAGAAGGAAGCGACAACGGGACAGATGCCTGTTCAGGGGCAGAAGTCGATTTTGATGCTGCGACATCTTTCGATTTTTGTTTGGAAGGATTGCTGATGCCGACAAGCGAGAGTAGCTCTTCCCGTTCTATACCGCGAAGAGTGAAAATTAAAAAAGGATTTCTGTCAAATTCCTCTCCTATCAAATAATAAACAGCCGCAATGTGTTTGCAGGGATTAGACCAATCGGGACAGGAGCATTCAGTTTTCAGATCGCCCAGCCGGGTCGGGAAAAGCGATAGTTTTGATTCTTTAAAAACATCTTCAATTTCATCCGGCATTTGACCGTTCATTAATTTTGCAGTAAAATAAGGCTGTCCTCCAAGTGTTTTTGCAAACCGCTTCCATGCTTGCGTTGATAGCGGTTTCAAAACAATCTCAACATAATAAGGCGTGGCACGAGAACCTTGAACCGTTGCCGTAATTCGCCCTTTTTTTATATCTATCGAAAGCACCTGTCCAGAGCGGGCATAACTTCGGCCCCTTCCAAGACGAGCGCCAATGTTGAAGCTTTCCAGCACCGCTATCCAGCGCTTCGCCCACCAGCTTCCGCCGAATGCACCACGTTTGCCCTGAGCTTTAATACCCCCTTTCGCGCGGCGTGGAGTTGAACGTTTAAAATAACCGTAATTATACCAGCCCATATTATTCTCCAACCATATCATTGCGAAGTGCAAATACATCTTTCAATTCTTCATTCGATAACTCCGTCAACCACCCTTCACCGGTGCCGACAACCGTTTCAGCGATTTTTTTCTTTCGTTCAATCATCTCGTCAATCTTATCCTCCAGAGTACCGGCACAAATAAATTTATGCACCTGAACATTTCTCGATTGCCCGATTCTAAACGCACGGTCGGTAGCCTGATTTTCCACTGCGGGATTCCACCAGCGATCAAAATGGAAAACATGATTTGCGCGGGTGAGATTCAAGCCTGTTCCCCCCGCTTTTATCGACAGTAGAAAAACGGGTGAAGCAGATCGTTCGTTCTGAAAACGATCCACCATCTGATCCCGATGTTTGCGCGGCACACCTCCATGCAGGAAAAATATCTCCCGCCCAAATGTTTCTTGGATGTGTTTTTGGAGTATGCTGCCCATTTCCGAGAACTGACTGAACACCAGGGCTTTGTCACCCACTTGAATAATCTCCTCGATCATCTCGGTAAGTCGGGCAACCTTGCCGGACCGGCCGTCAATCGTTGAATTGTCTCCGAGAAAATGAGCAGGATGATTGCACACCTGTTTGAGTTTCGTAAGCGTTGCCAGAATGAGTCCTTTTCGTTCAATTCCTTCTGACGAATTCAACCGCTCATCGACATCTTTGAGCACGGATGCATACAGTGAAGCCTGCTCTTTTGTAAGAGTACAAAATACTTTCATTTCCATTTTCTCGGGCAGATCGGAAATGATTGTCTTGTCTGTTTTAAGTCTTCGGAGGATGAACGGACATATAATGCTCCGAAGTCGCGAAGCCGCATCGGGATCCGTCCCCGTTTGGATGGGGAGGAAGAATCTTCGTTTGAATTCCGTCCGGTTGCCTAAAAAACCCGGATTCAGAAATTCCATCATCGACCAAAGATCACCGACATTGTTTTCCACCGGCGTTCCTGTAAGAGCAAGTCGGTATCCCGCTTTTAGTGTTCTGACTGCCTGCGCTTGTTTAGTTGCGGCATTTTTTATGTTTTGTGATTCGTCAAGAACAATTCCACCCCAGGAAATTTCCCGAAGATGTTCTTCATCACGTCGGAGAAGAGAGTAGGATGAGATGAC
Source organism: Ignavibacteriota bacterium (assembly GCA_963835935.1). GTDB lineage: Bacteria > Bacteroidota > Ignavibacteria > UBA10030 > CAVZMI01 > CAWIHK01. The sequence continues at coordinate 111,120 of CAWIHK010000001.1, read as the reverse complement.
AACGGCCTGCCTTTCTACCTCACTCCTGAATGCTTCACCCTTCTTCCGACTTGCGCCGTGGTGCACCATTACCGGCAGATCAGGAGTAAATCGTGATGCTTCCTTCAACCAATTACTGACGACAGATGTCGGACAAATCAATAACACGGGTCGTGTGCTGCCGGCAGACCAATCCCGTTGAATCATGGCAAGAGTTTGAATAGTTTTCCCGAGACCCATATCGTCGGCAAGGCATGCTCCGAGTCCCCATGATTTTAAATATGTTATCCATGAGTATCCGCGTACTTGATAAGGTCGGAGTGTTCCTGTAAAATTCAACGGAGGCGGAATCTCTTCAAAGTTTGTTTTACTTTCAAGTTGATTGAGAAGATCACCTACCCAGCCGGTGGCGGTTACTCCGGAGAAATCAAGTCCGTACAATTGTGTCGTAGCGCCCAATTTCAGTCGAATGATTTCTTTTACTGTTAATGATCCGGTCGGTTGTTTTTTCCAGAATTCAATCGCCTCATGAATCTCCTTTGCGTTCAATTCAACCCACTGCCCTCGCAATTTTACTAGAGGTGTTTTTAATTGAGCAAGATGTGTCAATTCTTCGGCTGTCAGCGTTTCTTCTCCAAGCGCAATTTTCCAGTCGAATGCGACGATCAAATCCATTGATAAATTACCGGCTGATTGCATTGATGGACTGCTGACTTCAGCATGAGCAGTGAGGCGAAGTTTTGTGCCTCTTCGTGTCCACCATGCGGGAAACATGATTCCGAATCCTGATTGTTCGAGTGACACCGATTCCTGTGTAAGAAATTCATGAGCGCCAGTAGTGTCAAGAAGATATCCATCCGGCGAAGGTTTCTTTAAACTTTCCTCAATCCGCCGGGAAAGGCTGGATGCTTGTCCTAATGACGACAGCACATACTCTCTTGCATTATTACCGATTCGCTTCAGCAAAGCATTATTCTTTGTTTTCCAGAATTCTTTCACCGGAAGAAGAAGACTTCTGTCATCGTGTGGTTGAAGCAGGTACTCAACGAACCAGGCCTCCTTACTTTTTTTTATCTCTTTAGACTCTGAGGAAGTGGAATGATCGGGTTCGTGCAAACGAAAGCAAAGTCGAAAACGAGATTTGGAGTCGCGATCTATACTCTGCCGCCATCCGGCAACCTGATTCGCAAATTCTGCAAGTGCTTTTTTTTCGTTTTGTAAAATGCTTTTCGATGTTTGAAGAGCGTGAAGCCATTGATCGTGAAGACTTTCAAAATTGTCGGATTTCTTTCGCCACGCTCCTGGAGCAATCATAATTTCGTCTTCTGCGGCAGAGCGTACCAGAGGATCAACAAATCCGGCTATCAAATTGGTCAGAATATTTTCAGGAATTATTTCCGGCGGTGCAGTTGCCTTGTTGCCTGTCAGCGCATAAACAACCGGCGGCATTATCTTGAGAAGCCGCGAAAACAATTCTTTGTCTGCTCCAAGAAACACAGGTTGCCATCGTGCGTAAAACGATTTCTCGATTGTTTGAATTCCAGGGAGAAAATGCTCTCGTGCGACAAGTGAACCTGCAAATCGCATCACCTCTCGCCAGAAAACGACATCGTTCCCCTGAACGACACCCTGCGCTACGATGTCTTTCTCTCCGTGGTTACACAGAAGATGCGTGAGGTTTTCCCAGGTAAGTCCGGCAATGGTAACACGCCACGGTGCGATGTGCGGCTTTCCTTTTTTTACTGATGTTTGGGCGATAAGGGGGGATGACGGAATTACTTGATCCTGCATCGTGGGTAACCATGCAATCGCTGTGCTTGTATATTTAAAGAGAGTGATCGTCTCATCGATTTTCTTCTGCAATGATTTGAGTCCGATTTCACCCGCGTCATAAGCGAACCGACGAGATTTGCGTTTTCCCGACTTCTGTTTTTTCGAAATATTTTCTCTGAATTCTTCATTCGGGGACTGTTCTGCCCAAAGTGTCGGTTGATTTTCAAGATTAGAGATATGAAAAAGGATCATGGAGAAAAATCCGGTCTTTGAATTGTTGATTAGCGAATCACTGACTTTGAATAAATAAGATATAAACGACAAAGGCCAGATGCAAGAATTAATGTGTCAAATAAAAGTCAAGTGAGGAATTAGATGGTCTGAATATTATTCTACAGAAACTTAATCCGAAACTATCGATGAAACTCATTATGAAACTCAAATTGTAATCCAAACTTTTGTCAACTGTTTCTCATTCCGACGCAGAATTATTCCCAAATAATAGTTGGAGCGGCACTATGAGTGTAATCCTACGGGGATTTGGCAAATTTTAGCGCCGTAGAGTTTATGCAATAGCGTAAACCCGTCGGGCGCGGCCCGTCAGGGAACACATGTCCAAGGTGAGCTCCGCATTTTTTACAAATAACTTCTATTCGGTCAACACCAAAACTTGTATCATGTTCCGTTAGGATTTGCGCGGAAGGTAACGGCTGCCAGAAACTCGGCCAACCGGAACCGGAATCAAATTTATTTTCCGAACTAAATAAAGGCTCGCCGCAACAAACGCATCGGTAGATTCCCTTGTCGTGATTATTTAAATATTTCCCGGTGAATGCTCGTTCGGTTCCTTTCTGTCTTGTGACGTGATATTCATCCGGCGTCAATGCAGATCGCCACACGTCGGCTGAAGCAGTTTGTTTATCATCTATCATATTTCCCTCACACGAAAGTGAATTTGTGTTTGTCGAATTCTTCGAAGAATCTGGTCCCGATATTGGTTGAGTTTGCGCAAAGTCGATCTTGTCGATCAGAGATAGTAAAATAAGAATCATCCCCAAAATAATTATTTTTAATTTCATCCCGATTTCCCTCTTTGTAGAATGAATAACTAATGTTGCCCTGAAAAAGTTCCTGAGAAAGACTCTCCTCTACTTTTCCTTGATTCACTGAAAAAGATTCAGTAAACTATTTAATTCGCACTGAAAAAGTAAATTAAATGATAAGTCATATGAAATATTCCTTAGTGCTCTTCATAGAAAGCCATTTATTCTCTGTGTACTTTGTGGTTAACCACAAAGATCGCAAAGTTGAGTTGGCGATCTATGAAGGACACAAAGATTTTTCAGCATGAACTATTTAATAGTATGTTTTTATAAAAAGGATTGATGATGGCAAAACACATAGCCATTGTCGGCGCAGGAGATATAGGACGCGATATTGCACGATGCGCCGCCTCGAATGGCATTGAAGTATTCCTCTATGATGTCAACGATACAATATTACGCCGTTCACTTGAAATCATCAAAGAAGATTTGCAGAAACAGGTAAAAAGCGGCTCGATGGCATCTGATGACGTAAAAACAGTCGTCAACCGGATTAAATCAAAAACAGAATTGAAGTCGATCTCCGCCTCCGATATTGTCATCGAAACATCTCATAATGATATCAGGATTAAAAAAGATCTTTTTAAAAAATTAGAAGGTATTTGCCGCCTCAACACCATACTTGCTGCAAATACATCGACAATATCCATTAATGCAATATCCTCTGCATGCACTTTAAAACATAAAATTATCGGCATGCATTTTTTGGCGCCTGCCGCCTCGAATCCAATCGTGGAAATTATGCAAGGAGATGAAACCTCGGAAGCAACCGTAAAAGCGATCCGCGATTTAGCGCTCGCTCTGCATAAGAGACCCATCATGGTGCGTGACTTACACGGCTTAGTTGCCGACCGCTTGAATAGCGTTTATTACAATGAAGCTATGTGTATACTGGATGAAAATATCGCCAGCGCGGAAGAATTGGATCGCATCATCAAACTAGGCGCGGGTTTTCTCGATGGCCCTTTCAACACCATGGATTATGCAGGACTCGATACCGAATTAACTCTCAGCGAAGCTATCTATACCGAATCAGGACAAAATCCTAGATATCGTCCGCATCCGATAATTCGAAGACTGGTTGCGTCCTCCCTTCTCGGCGTAAAAAGTGAAAAGGGATTCTTTCCACATGTACGAAAATTTAAGGTTTAAGAACGATGAAGATTTTTATCACCGGCGAAAAAAAACTTGTTGATGAATATGCCCTGGCATGTGCAAATAAAAATCACAATGTCTCGATTCTCTATAATTCAAATAATCAGGAAATTCCGCAGCACGAACAAATTGTAGCTGTAAAAAAACCTGCAAAAGAAATTGAGCTGGCGATTGAACTCACCAATATCGATTGTTCTCAGAAAAAAACGAATATCGAAATGCTCGATGCGACACTTGCGCCCGGTGCATTGATACTCTGCTCGACCGTTACAGTCAACGCGACAGAGTGCGCACGATGGTGTGCAGCCCCGCATTTGATTGCAGGTATTGATGCATTTCCAACATTGCTCGCAAACAAATTAGTGGAGGTTGCGATACCCGTACAACACAACAATCTTGCATTGGACCCAGCGAAGGAATTTTTCTCCTCATTAGAAAAAGAAATTGCCGAGATAGACGATCGTATCGGGATGGTAACGCCGAGAATCATTGTCCAGATTGTCAATGAGGCCTGCTACGAAGTTATGCAGAATGTAGCCAGACCGGACGATATCGATGAAGTTGCGATCGCAGGAAATAATTATCCAAAAGGACCATTTCAATGGCTCGATGCGATAGGCGCCGATCAAATCATTGCCGTACTTGAGGCGCTGCACCGGGATTCAGGAGAAGAGCGATATGCCGTAGCGCCATTACTTAGAAAAATCGCCGTCGCGGGTGAATTTTGGAAGAAGAATAAGATCTCTTAAATGGTTCGCACTGAAAGATTCCAAAATCGCGTTGGAGATACCAGTTTCGCCGTGGCGAATTCTTGTTCTTTCCCACATTAGTCGACCATCATTCACAAAAGTCGCAATATAAAAATTTGAATCGAATGTGGAAAAAAGCTATCTTTGAGTTAAACCTAAGCACTTATAATCCCACCTGAGTAAAGGATGCAACGATGGCACGACAAGAGGTATTGGAACTATTGACCCGCTACCTGAACGCCTATAAAGAACTTAAAGTAGCGCTCGATCAACTCACTGAAGAACAATTATTGATTCACCCGGAGCCGGGCAAATGGTGTATAAAAGAAATCGTATTTCATATCACGGATACAGAAATAATTGCCACCGGACGAATGAAAAGAATCATTGCCGAAGATAATCCGCAGCTTATCGCCTTCGATCAGGATAAGTTCGCAGCTTCATTATTTTACACTGAACTTGATATGCGGCCGGCGCTTTTAATCTTTGGGCTTCTTCGTGAAACGATGAGTAAGATCTTCGAAAAACTTTCAGATGATGCTTGGAACCGAAAAGGTATTCATTCCGTTCGTGGAGAAACTACTTTGCTGGACACATTGAAACACATAGCCCAGCATTCGGAGAATCATATTGCACAGATAATAACAATAAGAAAAAAACTGACGGCTTGATGCTCATGCAATAAACTCTTATCTTCACAACGCATTCTTTCAGAACGTTTGGAGGCAAATCGTTCATGACTGAAGTTTCATTATTTGTTATCATTTGTGGAGTTGCAATTCTCCTCGGTGTTATTTTTATTCTACCCGCTGGAATGATTCAGTGTAAATCAGATAATAAAAAATTTAGGCTTGTTGCCGCACTTGCTTTCACCATATTCAGAATCAATCTCTAATCCATTCATCGATAGGAAGGAAAAATTATGGATCATCGACTCATCACGACTGCATTTTCAATCGACGGTTATCGTGTCGTTAAAAATCTCGGCCTTGTCCGAGGCATCACCGTTCGTTCTCGCTCGATCATTGGAAATATCGGCGCAGGAATCCAGATTTTATTCGGAGGAAATATCACCCTGTATACAGAATTATGCGAGCACGCGCGTGAAGAGGCATACCAAATCATGATGGTACACGCGGAACAAATGGGAGCGAACGCCGTCATCGGCATGCGGTACGATGCAAACGAAGTTGCGAGCGGCGTTACCGAGGTATTGGCTTATGGTACTGCTGTCGTGCTCGAAAAAGTTGTAGCGTAAGCGCTTGTTCATCGATATGATGAACGTATTTACGTCTAGAAGGAGAAGCTATGGATATCGCAAATAAATCAATCCTCGTTCTTGGCGGAAGCGGACTTGTTGGAATGGCTGTCTGCCGCAAACTCATCAGCGAATCACCGCGAAGGCTTATCATCACTTCGATAAGGAAATCAGAAGCCATCGATGCCGTGCATCAGCTTCGACTGGAACATCCGGTTTTGTCGAAAGATTTTTTTGTTCCTTGCTGGGGAAATATTTTTGTCCGGAATGAATTAAAAGAGTTTACGCGTGAAGAGATTTTATGCGATTCAAAGAAGAGAAAAATATTTCTCGACGACATCGTCGGGGAATTAACACCCGACGTTCTCCACAGCTCGTGGATGTATCAAATTATTCACAAATATAAACCGAACCTCGTCATTGACTGCATCAATCCGGCTTCCGTAATTTCGTATGAAGATATTTTTTCCACGGCGCATTCTGTCGCTCAGCATCTCGATGATGTAAAAATGTCGAAGGAAAAAAATGATACGCTCTCCGAAACGGTCGAACAGCTATTGTGCACACTGTACATTCCAGAATTAATCAGGTATGTTCAAATTCTCTACAGGTCGATGAATGAAGTCGGAACTTTACTCTTTGTGAGTATTGGAAGAGACAATGCATCCAGCATCGGATTGAGTACTGCTCTTACCAACAGCGAGAAACATGTCTCACGTGCACTTCTCACCGAATCGGCTATATCCGGGGCTTATACATTTATACTCTCTCGTATGAGCCGTACAACCGACTCACCTATTACAAAGGAATTAGCATCGTCGGCAGCTATCGCATGGGAAAAGATCGGATTTGGAGAGATCAAGAAAAACGGTAAACCGATTCAACTTGTTGATTGTCCGCTCGAACACGGTATGACATTAAAGGGAACACTCACTTTGCAAATGGACCATGTCGGGTTGCCGGTTCATGAAATGTTGAAATCGGTTTTTATCGATACTGGAGAAAATAGAATATTATCAAGAGGTGAATTCGAAGCGATCTCGACACCCGGACAAACCGAATTTATTACGCCAGAAGAGATAGCGGAAAATGTTATTCTTGAAATCCGCGGCAATAATACCGGCCATGATATTATCAACGCCCTCGACAACACCGCATTCAAATCTAGCTACCGCGCAGGTTATTTATTCAACCGCGCAATGACGACAATGAAACAACTCGAAAAAGAAAATGGCGTTGACAGTATCGCATTCGAGACGTCCGGCGCTCCACGATTGTCCAAATTACTGCACGAAGCGAATCTCCTTAGGATCGCTTATACAGATTTCAAGAGCGTTCTTGCTGCCGACCCAAAAGCTATTTCACAAAAACTTGAATCGATTATAACAACAAACGCCGATCTTCGGACACAAATTATTTCCATCGGCATTCCGATTCTGATGCCAGACGGAAAAACACTTCTTCGTGCGAATGAAATTAGAGTTCCCGCTTCTCAAGGAGAAAATATCATCAAAATTAAAAATGATTCCATAAACACCTGGGCACACGACGGATGGGTTGACTTGAGATTGGAAAATATGAAAACATGGAAACGCCGGTTATCGTCCATCATGACACAAGTGAATTCAGTTTCTGAAAGCGATTCAAGTTCGCAACATATCCAAACTGTGGATTATTGGGACCAATTTCGTTCAATCGATGCGGGCAAAATTGCAGGCTGGATTTTGATGGAAGAAGAAAAAGATTAATGACAAAATTATAGATACTTTTTTATTTCAGTTTTAAATGATAGATATATCTCTTTTGATTTTTCAACCAACGGTTCCATTTTCCCAGCATATAAATCCAATGCATAGGTATGCATGAAGAAATGTCTAAAAGCTAAGTATCGACCTAAATTAACTTTACAATCTTCAGAAATTATTCTTTCTTTGACAGAAATCTCAAGAATCTCTTTATGCCATGATTTTCCTTCGGGAATTTGAATATTCCGTCCAATTAAAATTTGTTTTATTATATTTTCGATCCCATTATAGTAATTATGAAGTAAGGCAGCGACACCAGCTAGTTCAAGCGTGGTAAGTTTAGGTAATTTCGAGTAATGTGGTAATTCATTAAATATTTCATCTATATTTTCTATTTCTACCTTTATCCGATTCTGAAGATCATCCATAGAGGAGCATACCTTTTGATTTAATAAGATCATTCAATGAGGATTTCTTCTCTAGGTCTACGAGATCAACTGGTCGCGAAAGATTGAATATTAAATCACTATAGAATTGAAAAAATACTTTATCCGGAATACCCTCTACAGCTAGATCAATATCATTTGATTCTCTTGTGGATTCTAAATTAGAACCAAATAAATACAATTTTGAGACATTATATCTCTTGGCAATTTTTTGGATTGTATTTTTTTCCTCTGTAGATATCATAAAATCAAATGAACACCTTCTGTTTGCAATGTTATGTCTTTTGTTGCCGCAAACTATATTCTTAATGGGAAACTATAAGATTTACGTGTGAAAGTCAAATATTTAGTTCTTCTTTTTCAAGTATAAAATTAGTATCTTCATATAATTTCCTCCGAGGAGGGAAATATTTATACGAAGTTTTTGGGGATTTTATGGGGAAGTTTATTTTTTTGTCTTTTTTACTCTTGTGTTCTTTCTCGCCTTTTCTCATCGCCGAGGATGAGACTCCGAAGAAGGTGCTCATTCTTGTCGAGGGTAATTCCGATCTGAAAAACAAAGCCATGGGAGATGGCCGTCAGCTCGAAATGCTTATGGGGCACTTCTCAACATCGACGACGTTAAAAGGAGTAAACCAATATACATCGAATGAAATGGCATCATACGACAGAATATTTTATATCGGATATTCTGCCACGAACGTCGTCCCGCAAAAATTCCTCGACGATGTTATGCACACTTCCAAACAACTCATCTGGCTGAATACAGGCTTCATCGACTTTTGTAAGCGATACGATGTGAAGAAAAAATTCGGATTCACTGTCTCCAGACTCGACTCAGTAGCCGTATTCGATATGGTGAAGGTGAATCAAAAACTTTTCACCAAAGGCGAACCGATTACCGGAATCATAGAGATCGCTGATCGACGTATGGTCAGTGTCGGCGCAGTTGCATATTCCTCTACAAAACGATCCCGCGAAACACCATACATGGTAAAATCGGGAAACCTGATGTACTTCGCCGATTCGCCATTCGCATCGGCAACCGAATCCGATCGCTATCTTTATTTCGCCGATCTTCTGCACGACATTCTTGAACAGCCGCATGAGGAATCGCACTCGGCACTTATTCGTATCGAAGATGTGACTCCTCTGGACAACCCGGAAAAACTGAGAGACATTGCAGATATACTTTCGTCGCGCGGCGTTCCATTTCTTGTAAGCGTTATTCCTTTTTACGTAAATCCTGGTGAAGGAATCCGGGTGAGCCTCTCCGACAAGCCCGATCTTGTCGATGCTTTGAAATATATGGTCAAGAATGGCGGCACAATTGTCATGCATGGAATCTATCACCGGTATAAAGGAGTAACGGCGGCTGATTTCGAATTCTGGGATGAATCGACCAACAAACCTATCAAGGATGAAACGGCCGAAGGCGATGCTCAAAAAGTCGAGCTTGGAATTCAAGAATTGTTGAAGAACGGTTTGCAACCGCTGGCATGGGAAACCCCTCACTACACCGCTTCATTTCTTGCGTATTCCGTGGTTGCAAAATATTTTAGCACCGCTATCGAACAGCGATTGGCTATTGAAGATTTCGATTACAGCCAGGCATTTCCGTATATCATTCAAAAGGATCTTTTTGGCCAGCAAATTTTCCCGGAGAATCTGGGATATGTTCCGCTCAGCAACGATCCATCGGTCGGAGAAAATGCAGTCAAGAATATCATAAAGAATGCAAAAACAAATTTATATGTTCGTGACGGTTTTGCATCGGCATTCTTTCACTCATTCCTCGATCTTAATTTATTAAAAGAACTTGTTGACGGAGTTCGCGCTTTGGGTTATACGTACATCGACCTTCGAGATTACAAAAATTGGGTCAAGACAAAAGACAGAATCATTCTCTCGGGTTCGCAGGATTACACAATCGATTTGAACGATCAATATCTGCTTGAAGCCTATTACGATCACCAAGGGGAAATTCGTGATAAGATTATTTCCGACACACGAATGAAAGGCAAGATAACAAAATCCATTCAGTTGGGGCCTGGAGAATTTTACAAATCAGAACCGGTTGAATTTCGGGGACATGAAGCCAGCATGGTGGAAAATATTTCACGGCAGGCAAAGAAAGTTTACGAATCGGTGTTTTCAATTGAAGAATCATGGAATGAAGCGCGCGTTGCAATATTGTGGAACCATTACGCGAAGGGAGCTGCTTTTAACGATCAAGCTTCGTTTGCATCTGCATTCCAGAGCGTCGGAATTCCAGTCGATACATTCTTTATCGGACAACAAATCCAACTCACACCGTACAACGTGCTGATTGTTCCGTACGCTTTCGTCGACTCCTTGAAGGAAAAAGAATTTGACCTCATCACGGACTTTGTGAATAACGGCGGTTATCTTATCACCGACACAAAAAACGATTTGGCTGAAAATTTTGGAATCAAATTTACAAACACGTATCTCCATGTCATACGAATTCGCGACCGCTATTTTCCGGAAGAACATATAACCTGGCGATATGCCGACCTTCTAACAAAATTTGATGCCGAAGATGTTGATGAAGTTTTCTGCCACGATGAAACAACGGATGCTCCGGTAGTCATCGGGAAGAGAGCCGGTAAAGGAAAAGTTATTTTTATCGGAACACGGTTCGATTCTTATTCACAATTGGGATACAGTCAATTTCCATATCTAATGGAATATGTCCGGAAATATTTTGGCGTTCGTCCCATCATGCGCCGGGATAGACTTGAAATGTATTTCGAACCTGGTTTTCGTCATACTTGGAGTGTCGAGCAATTAGTAAAGCTCTGGGTTAATGAAGGAATTCGTATCATCCATGTTTCCGGATGGCATCAATATCCCAAGTACACAATCGATTATGATCGTCTTGTTCGGTTGGCACATGCGAACGGCATTCTCGTCTATGCATGGATCGAACCGCCGCAGGTCAGTCAGATGTTCTGGCAAAATCACCCTGAATGGAGAGAAAAAAATTATAAGAACGAAGATATTCGCCCGTCTTGGCGTTATCCAGTAGCTTTGACGGATGAAAAATGTCTTGCCGCAATGACTGACGAGTACAAAAATTTTTTATCGCGATACGATTTCGATGGAGTTAATCTCGCCGAAATGTATTTCGACGCTGCGAAGGGGTTCAACGACCCGAAGTTCTTCACCCCCATGCATCCATCTGCAATTAAGGAGTTCAAGCAAAAATACGGGATCGACCTTCCGACGATATTCGATCCTGCTTCGCCGAATTACTGGAAAACTTCACCAAACATAAAAAATTTAGTCACCGACTATCGAGTTCAAAAACTTGAACACGCATACGACGTATTGCTGACGATGATTTCCGATATTGCAAAATCGAGAGACGGTTATTCAGTCATCGTCACTGCTTTCGATAGTTATGGCTCTCCGGAATTACGCGAATACATCGGCAATGATATGACGATGATTCTCGCGCTGCAAAAAAAATATCAGTTCACCTTGCAAGTTGAAGATCCCGAATCCCTCTGGTCAACATCGCCTCTGCGATACATTGAATTAGGAAAAAGATATGAGAACTTGGTTTCGGATTCCTCAAAACTATCGATCGATCTGAACATCGGGCCGTTCCGCAAACCGAACACGGTAACACCGTTCCCCACGCTTACACAGACTGGCATCGAAAGTTATTTACTGATTCGCGCGACCGCACTCGGCTCTGACCGGTCCACAATTTATTCCGAGGCAAGCACAAACCCGCAGGATATGAGTTTTTTGGCATACGCTTTTGCCGCACGTGCGCAATACGACTTTACCAACCATGGATATACGGTGAATTCTCCGTATGCCGTGTCAATGAAACTACCGAAAGCTATCAACGGAATTGCTATCGACGGGATTGCCGTTTCACCATTCCGTGATAATGTGTACCTCATTCCCGCAGGCAATCATACAATCGACATCAGGCCGGAAGGAATGACATCTTTTTCGACTCACGAATTGCAGACCAAATTAATGTCGTTGACCGGCAACCTCCTTTCGGTTTCGTACGGACTTCGCGATATTACATTTCAATATGAATCAAGCATGAGAACGCTCGCCTCTTTTAATCGCGAACCGACATCCGTTGTCATCGATGGAAAATCAATTGCCGCCAGTGTTATGAAGGGAACTGATTGCTACACGATTTTTTTACCGCAAGGAAAACATAAAGCACACATCGTTGCAGGCGATCAGTTTTCTTACGATGTAAATCTCACGAGTCTTTGGTCTACAACTGCCATCGCCCTTTTCGGATCGTTGGCCGTCATGCTGCTCGTGGCACTGTACCTTGCACTCAAAGTTGTAAAACGTCGTTACGGAGCATAGAATATATGTCATTCCTCGAAATCGATCTGAGTTTTTTATTCGTCGTCGCGGTCATCCTCATCTGGTTTATGATTGCATACCAGTTTATTCTGACATTGTTCGGATATCTCAATTATATAAAATCTATAAAAGAAAAATCGGAAATTGATAAAGGAAATTTCGATTTCCCGAGTTGTGCAATTCTTATTCCTGCGCACAATGAAGAAAAGGTTATCGGTTCGACTATCGAATCCATGCTTCAGTTGAATTATCCTAAGGACAAATTAAAAGTTGTAGTTATCAACGACGGTTCTCAGGACAATACAAAAGCAATCATCGAAAGCTATGCCGCAAAAGACAATCGGGTTGTATTATTCAATGTTCCAAAAGGTGAAGGAGGAAAAGGGAAGTCACGAGCCCTGAACCTCGGAATCAAACAGGTGAACGCAGAAGTGATTGCAGTCTACGATGCAGATAATACGCCGGACAAGGAATCGCTCCGATATCTAGTGGCTAACCTCTTGCGCGATAAATCGCTCGGAGCTGTTCTCGGCAAATTCCGAACCGGCAATAAGAACTACAACCTCCTCACTAAATTTATCAATATCGAGACTCTCAGTTTTCAATCCATGCTTCAGGCCGGCCGATGGCAAATGCACAACATTGCCACGCTGCCGGGAACGAATTTTGTGATGTGGAAATGGTTGATCGACAAATTAAACGGTTGGGATGAGGAAGCTTTAACGGAAGATTCGGAATTGAGTATAAGAATTTACCTTGAAGGATACAAAATAAAATTTATTCCGTACGCTGTAACTTATGAACAAGAACCGCAGGAATGGAAAGTGTGGTTGAAACAGCGTCTTCGCTGGGTTCGCGGGAATAATTACGTTATTGGAAAATTTCTCAAGGAAATATTGCGTTTAAAAAGTAAACGACTTGGATTCGATCTGCTTTATACATTATCACTCTACTATGTTTTCTTTGCGGCAATCCTTATTTCCGATCTCCTATTTATCATAAGCGCGCTGAATCTGGTGAGCATAGCCTTGCCCGGGCCATATACCTTTGTGTGGGCCATGGCGTTCATATTATTCATTTTCGAAATCGTGCTCACAATATCGTACGACGACGAAGACAGTTTTAAAAAAGTTGGATTGATAATGTTGATGTATTTTTCCTATTGCCAGCTCTGGATCGTAATTGTTGTTCAGGCAATTTATAAGGAATACATCAAGAAAGAAAAACGAACGTGGGTAAAGACGAAGAGGTTTGATAAAAAGGTGTCGGTGGATTGATTCATTTTTTTTGTATTATATCATTCAAAAGAATCTATTCATATCTCCTGACTTGTCCCTCTGAAGATTAACAGATCGAAAACACGCGAAATTAGTTTAAAATTGGTATATTTACATTTTCGTGTGGTACTAATCATCAAACCAATCCATGCTTTATTTGCGGACTACAAAAACGGCATCAGGTGCGACTGCTGTGCAAGTTGTTCGCTATGAAAGTCGTAAGAAAGTAATTGTCAAACACTTCGGTAGCGCACATACAGAGAAGGAACTCCAGCTGTTAAAACATACTGCCCTGGTTTGGATTGAAAAAACGACCAAACAATCATCAATGTTTTCAGATGAACCGCTGCCGCATATTCTCCCCTTAGATCGATGGCAATATCGTGGATTCCGCTATGTAGTACTCTATGAAGTACTTTCGAAAATGTTCAGCCTATTTCAATTTCATTTTCTCCAGAACAAGCTACTAACCGATTTAGTCATCGCCCGCATTGTTGAACCGAGATCAATGTTACAATCGCTCAAATTCCTGGAAACATTCATGGGTATCAAACACCAACGGAAGAAATTCTATCAACTGCTTCCAAGCGTGATAAATTTGCAGGAACGGGTTGAAGCAAAGGTATTGGCTGTCGCCAAACGAGAATTTCATTTTACCTTTTCACTCGTTTTTTATGATGTGACCACCTTATACTTTGAAAGCTTCGAATCGGATGATTTCCGCAAGCCGGGCTTCTCAAAAGATAACAAGTCACAACAACCACAGATATTGATTGGGCTCCTAGTGAGCACAGATGGATTTCCGGTGGCGTATCATATTTTTGAAGGAAATAAATTTGAAGGACACACCTTACTTCCTGTGATTTTGGACTTTAAAAACAAACACAAGATTAAACAGTTCACCATTGTTGCTGATGCAGCTATGATGAGTTTAGAAAATATTACAGCCATCCGCTCAGCTGGACTACACTACATTGTCGGGGCTCGAACAGCAAAGCTGCCATTAAAACTACTTACAGATGTTAGTGCCCGATTGTGCCAACAAGACGGCAATACCGTGCGGATTCCTACGCCAGATTACGGTGAGCTAATTTGCGATTTTTCTGCTAAACGATTTGCGAAGGATCAACGGGAGATGAACGATCATATCCGAAAAGCCGAACAACTTTTAAAGAATCCATCAGCGATCAAGCGAGCGAAATTTATCAAGCCAGTCGATCAACACACCTACACACTCCATACCGAATTAGTGAAGAAAACGAAACTGCTTCTCGGAATTAAAGGGTATTATACCAACTTGCAACCAGAGGTCAGTGACCGTGTGATCATTCAGCAGTATCATAACCTTTGGCATGTAGAGCAAGCTTTCCGCATCGCCAAAAATGATCTCCAAATGCGACCGATTTACCACTTCAAAAAAGATATGATTAGAGCGCATGTTTTGATCTGTTTCATGGCCTTGGCTGTGTGCAAATATATGGAATTGAAAACAGGAAAATCTATTAAACAGATTATCAATTTATTAAAATCAGTTACTGATGCACGAATGACCAATCCATTTACCGATGAAGAAACTTTGATACGATCCCAGATTGACGATCAGACAAAACAGTTACTTTTCAATTTAGGTGTGCGGTACTAAAAGGTACAAGTCAGGAAGAAAGAAAAACGAACGTGGGTAAAGACGAAGAGGTTTGATAAAAAGGTGGCGGTGGATTGATTCATTTTTTTTGTATTATATCATTCAAAAGAATCTATTCATATCTCAGTGCTTCAATCGGATCAAGGTTCGCCGCCTTCCATGCTGGATAAGTTCCGAAAATAATTCCGACAAACGAGCATACCATCAATCCGATAACTACCCAATCCCACGGGATGATTGCAGGAACACCCATCCACAAGGCGAGGAGATTCCCGCCAATAATGCCTATGGAAATGCCGAACAAACCGCCCAATTCACACAACACAATCGCTTCCAGAACAAACTGAATAAGTATGTTATTCTTCTTTGCGCCGATGGCTTTTCGAATTCCGATTTCGCGTGTCCGTTCAGTAACCGAAACAAGCATGATGTTCATAATCCCGACACCAGCCGCAATGAGCGCGATGAAACTGATAAAACCGACTCCTAACTTTACATATTTTGTAAAACTGTTGAATTGTTCAATTACTGAATCATTCGAATAAATCTCAAAATCGTCGTCTTTACCCGGATCAACTTTTCGGATTGTTCGGAGAATGCCTCTCACCTGCTCTACTGCATCGTCATACACTTCACGGCTAAACGCCTGCACCTTGATATAGATCGAGCGGTTGTTTTTTCCATATCGCGCGCAGAAGGCAGTTATAGGAATGAGAACAAAATTATCGGAATTTCCTCCGAGTGAATTACCCTTCGCCTCCAGAACACCTATAACAGTAAATGGATAACCATCGACGCGAACCGTCTTTCCAACAGCATTTTCTCTGGGAAATAATTTTTCTGCAACTTTACTGCCGAGCACGACAATATTTTTAACTGAAGACACATCTTCACTATTGAAGGCACGCCCGTCTTTCACAATCCAATTATTCGTCTGAAAACTATTTTCATCTTCACCGCCGATATTAACATTTGGATTCGTTTCCAGATTTCCATATTTAATTATCTTGGAGTCTAACCCTATCCCTAACGCGACATAGGCAAGAGATGTTTTTTCTTTTACCACGAGCCCTTGTTCATACGTAATATCTTTTCGATTGCGATATTTGAGCCTCTCCGTCGGACTGCCTCCCATGAGGGCAGGATATTTTTCTATCTGAAAAGTATTTACTCCAAACTGCGACAAACCGCTTTCAATTGAATTCTGCAAAACTCCGATTGCCGTCATCACGAGAATGATAGAAAAAACTCCAACAACAATTCCGAGCAATGTAAGAAACGAACGAAGTTTGTTGACGCGAATAGCATTCAGAGCCATCGCGAGACTTTCTTTGATTTCTAAATAGTAAACACTCGGCATGAGATTATACTTCCTTATTCCTATCGTAATGCATTCATCAAACAAACAATTTGTTGCAGATTTAAAAATGAAGATCTTTATTCGTATCGCAATGATTCAATTGGATCGAGATTAGCGGCTTTCCATGCCGGATATGTACCGAATACTATTCCGACGAATGAACATACCAGCAAGCCGATAACCACCCAATCCCACGGAACAATTGCCGGGACACTCATCCATAGGGCGAGAAGGTTGCCGCCAATAATACCTATGGCAATACCGAACAATCCGCCCAATTCACACAATACAATCGCTTCAAGAACAAATTGAATGAGTATGTTATTCTTCTTTGCGCCAATGGCTTTTCGAATTCCGATCTCACGTGTGCGTTCAGTAACTGAAACGAGCATGATGTTCATGATCCCAACACCAGCCGCTACTAGCGCGATGAAACTAATAAAGCCGACTCCCAATTTCACGTATTTTGTAAAATTATCGAATTGCTGTATGACCGAGTCGTTTGAAAAAATCTCGAAATCATTATCTTTTCCCGGGTCAACTTTGCGAACAACACGAAGAATGCCGCTTACCTGTCCTACTGCATCGTCGAATGTTTCGCGATCCAAAGCCTGTACCATGATATTAACCGAACGGTGATATTTACCATATATCGTGAAGAAGGCAGTTATCGGAATTGCAACAAAGTTATCAGAATTCCCTCCGAGTGAATTACCCTGAGATTCAAGTACACCTACGACTGTAAAAGGATAACCATCGACACGAACCGTCTTTCCTAGAGCATCTCCTCTGACAAACAATTTTTCCACAACTTTGCTTCCGAGTACTACGATGCTTCTCGCTGAAGAGATATCCTGACTATTAAAAGCACGGCCATCCTTCACGGTCCAATTATTCGTCTGAAATCCATTCTCATCCTCACCACAGATCATAACATTCGGATTTGTTTCCAGATTTCCAAATTTAATCACCTTTGCACCTTCCCACACCTCGAGCCCGACATAGCTGGCAAGAGTAGTTTTTTCTTTCACCGTAAGTGCTTGTTCATAAGTAATATCTTTTCGATTGCGATATTTAAAACGCTCCATTGGGCCATGTCCCATCAAGACAGGATATTTTTGGACTTGGAAAGTATTTGCGCCTAATTGAGATAATCCGCTTTCGATTGCATTTTGAAGAACGCCAATTGCAGTCATGACGAGAATGATGGAAAATACTCCGACAACAATTCCGAGCAACGTCAAGAAAGAACGCAGTTTGTTGGAACGGATGGCCGATAACGCCATCGCGAAACTTTCTTTTATTTCTAAATAGTAAACACTCGGCATGAAATTATACTTCCTTATTCATATCGCAATGCATCCACCGGATCCATTTTTGCAGCGCGATATGCAGGCAATAATCCGGAAATTACACCGACAATCAAAGAAATACCAAGTGAAAGAATGACAACAGAAACCGGCATAGCTGTCGGCAGAATTTGATCGATCACAAACGAAAGTGGAATCGCAATAATGACACCGATGAAGCCGCCGAATAAACAAATTGTTGCAGACTCTAAAAGAAATTGCAATAGAATAGTGCGTTTTTTGGCGCCGATTGCCTTACGAATTCCGATTTCTTTGGTCCGTTCCGTAACCGAAACATACATGATATTCATAATTCCGATACCACCGACAAATAATGCGAGGCCTGTGAGGAAGAGGCCGATTATTGCAATTGTCAGACTGATCGTATCAAATGCGGATTTTAAAATATCTTGCTGATTGATCGCAAAGTCGTCTTCTTTCCCGGGGGGCACATGCCGGACTTTTCTCATGATTCCGCGGATCTCTTCCTCTGCGTCTCCCATGAGAGATAAATCCTTTACCTTCACGCCGATTTGTATTCCACGATTCGGGCCAACCATTTTGCTTTCCTGACCAAACGGTATAACAACACGATTATCGAAACTGAACATACCGAGAAAACTTCCTTGTTTATCCAGTACTCCGGTAACTCTGAAACTTCTTCCATTGACCAGAATTACTTTCCCAACCGGATCTTCGTTCGGAAATAACTTTTCCATTATTTCATAACCAAGAACGACAACGGGCCGGTCACCCTGCGATTCTGCCTCTGTAAAAAACCTGCCGGTGAACATGTTTCCGGTTGAAGAGATATTAAGATAGTTTTCGTTCGAACCGACGCAGAACACGCCTGTAAGACTTAAATCTCTATATTTTATCGTCCCGATACTACCGGTAAACGGCGATATGTAAGAGGCAAGAGTCATATTACGTTCGAGCGCTTTTGCTTCCTTCTCACGAACTTCTTTTCGATTTCGATATTTCCACCAATCGTCCTTGACAACAAACGGCCATTTCTGGACATAATAAACGTCGGCGCCCATTTTTGAAATGCTGTCAGTAAACGCTCTGTTCAGTCCTTCAATTGCGGTAGCCATGAGCGTTACGGACAAAACACCGATGACGATTCCGACAGTCGTAAGCACTGCGCGCATTTTATTCGCGAGTAAAGCACGTAAAGAAATGCTCAACCCTTCTTTAAACTCAGTCCAAAAATTCATATAAGATCAATTAATAATTACAAATTAAGAATTAATAAAAATAGACTTCGTTATTTCCCATTTGCATTCTCGGTGGCAGCGATGAGCAATTCGTCGGCTCTTACGCGATCGTGTACTTTATCATCGCTTTCAATCATTCCGTCTCGGATCCGAATGATCCGGTGAGCATGACGCGCGATTTCTTCTTCGTGAGTCACCAGAATAATCGTATTTCCCTGTCGATGCAGTTCTTCAAACAATGCCATAATTTCCTGGCCGGTTTTTGTATCCAGATTGCCGGTTGGTTCATCCGCAAGAATGATGGAGGGGTTATTCACAAGTGCGCGCGCAACTGCCACCCGTTGACGCTGGCCGCCGGAAAGCTCGTTCGGTTTGTGCATCATCCGGTCGCCCAGCCCGACATGCTGTAATGCTTCTTCCGCTAATCGTTTCCTTTGTGATGACGGAATTCCTGCATAGATTAGAGGGAGCTCAACATTATGAAGCGCATTCGAACGGGCAAGCAAATTGAATGTTTGGAAAACAAATCCAATTTCTTTATTACGGACTTTCGCCAGCTCGTTGTCGTTCATCTCGCTCACATTAGTTCCGTTGAGTTCGTACAGACCAGATGTCGGAGAGTCGAGGCATCCCATGATGTTCATGAGCGTAGATTTTCCCGAACCCGAAGGCCCCATGATCGCAACATATTCATTCCGATCTATTTCGAGCGATACTCCTTGTAATGCGTGGACGGTTTCTGCGCCCATCTCATATGATTTTGCCAATTGTTCAATTCTTATCAACATATATTATCCCGAGTCTATTATCCGCCTATTTTCTTTTGTTGATTATCGATACGGAGCTTTGATCCATCTTCCAGTTCACGGCTTATCGCTTTATAAGAACCCGATATCACCTCTTCTCCTCCTTTGAGCCCTTCGGTTATTTCAACGTACGAATCATCGCTGATTCCTCGTTTTACTTTTACCATTTTCGCTTTGCCCCCATCATTGAGGAACACAACTTCGTCAATCTTAGGTTCCTCTTTTTTCTTTTGTGATCCATTCGTTGTTGTCACGCCTTCGGGCTTATCATCCAGTTTTACTTCTTGAACTTTCGGCATTCGTGTCGTGACACTCTGAATCGGTACCGCGAAAACATTTTGACGCGTCATCGTTTCAATATCGACATTAACAGACATACCCGGACGAAGCAACGGGTCCTTATCAATAAAGCGAATGCGTACCTCAAAATTTACAACCTGATCCACTGTTCCGGTCGCAACAGGTTTTGCAGCATTTCCTACTTCGGTAACGATGCCAAGAAATTTTTTCCCTGGGCGTGAGTCGACTGAAATTTTTGCGGTGTCGCCGATATGAACTAGGACAACATCGTTTTCATCTACATCAATTCGTGATTCCATTGAATCTAGATTCGCTACAGTCATAATTTCAGTTCCCTGCATGAAGGAACTTCCGCTTACCCGTTCGGCAAGTTCTGCAACGAGATTGCTGACTGCTCCGTTAATAGGCGAATAGATTGTAGTTTTACGCAGACTTTCTTCAGCCTGACTTAAACCTGCCTTCGCTGCATCAACTCCAGCCTTTTGGACCAGGTAATTCGTTTTTGCCAATTCAAGCTCTTGATCGGAAACCAGTTTCTTTTCGTACAATCCCTTCGAACGGTTATAATCCGATTCGGCTTTTATCAAACTCGCCTGAGCGCTGATCAATTGAGCATTCGATTGATCGCGTGCTGCAATGTACAGATCCGGTTTTACCTTCACAAGAAGATCGCCTTTATGAACAAGCTGGGCTTCTTTAACCGGAAGCTGGATTATCTCGCCTGAGACTTCAGCATTAATTTTTACCTGCGTCACGGCGTACACATTTCCAGTCGCGTTGACAATTTGTGTAATTGTGTGATGTTCCACTTTCTCGGTTTGTACCGGCACAATGACTTCTCGTTTACTTCCTAAAAATATTACAAGAACGAGTGCCACTATGACGAATCCGAGGATCGAGAAAATGATAATTTTTTTCTTAATGCTTCGTTTCTTTTTTCCGTTTGCCATGGGACTACCAACTCCTTCATCAATCTACTGCGTTTTGTTAATACGGGATTGTTCCAATTGCTAATTCGACATTCTTTTTCGCAGCAATATAATTATATACTGAGTTAATTTTGTTAGATAATGCATTTGAATATTCTGCAACTGCCGTTAGGAGATCGAGCAATGTGCTTGCACCGAGACGATATTTCTCTTCCTGTATTTTCCTATCCTCGACAGCGGAGACGACATTTTTCTGGGCAACCTCAACCTGTTTTTGAGCGGCATCCAGATCGAGCAAAGCATTTTTTACATCCACCCGGACGCTTCGTTCCGTCTGCAGTTTTTGTGCTTCCGCATTCAAAGATTGAACCTCCGCTTGCTGAACTTGATTCGAGATTGCAAATCCGCTAAAAATCGGCAACGATATACTAAGTCCCCAAGAGAGAGTACGGTTGTCATTTATTTTCGACAGCTCGGGTGCATCCAAACCATATGAAGCCGATGCGATAACCGATGGCAGATGTCCTCCCTGTGCAATGGTGACGGCTGAACTTGCGCTGTTGGCAGTCTCGACGGCGCTTAGATAATCAGGGCGTTTCGCAAGTGCGATTTTAACCAGTTCTTCCTGATTCTGATATTGAGCATTTAAGGGTGCAAATTCGGCCGTGTCGATTTCCGGTTTGATTGCTGGATCCTGAAATCCATAATCATCTGAAATCGGCAGGCCGAGGAAGAGAGCAAGATTTTGTTTCGATTGTTCATAGTTACTTTTTGCCTGTATTAATAACAGCTCGTCATTTCCTGTTTGATACTGCTGACGATAAACGTCCGCGATCGCACTGGCGCCCAATTTATTCATTTCGACAATCTGAGCAAGTTGCTGTTGATCTTTTTTCAAATTGTCCTCGCTTACTTTCATTAATTCCAGATTCCTGAGTACATTCAGATAGTTCACATGCGTTTGATACACGATCGATTGCTTCATTCTGTACAACGCTTGTTCTGCCGACGCGGCTCCCGATACGGCACGGTTGATTCCTGCCTCGCTCGCGAAACCGTCGAACAGAGTCCAGTTCGCTGAGACGCCGGCACTAAAGTAATTGGTCGTAGAAGTAGAACCTATTCCTAAGATTGCCCCTTGATAATCGATTTCTTTCGTCTTCGAATCAGTGCGTGTCCATCCGCCTCTAGCTGCAACGGATGGAAGCAGGTTTCCAAAGGCGGCTCTGACATTACTCTGCTGACCGCTATAATTATTTGTCTGTTGAATCACACTCAAATTATGCTCCATCGCAATCTTTACCGCATCATCGAGTGTTATCACTTTTGGTGATTGTGCGTTGAGAATGGAAATAGAAAAAATTATCAGGCCAACCATTTTCAATATTGATTTCATATATACTTTCTCCCTGTTAGTACGGAATCCAGATTAATAAACGTTTAAAGCTGCCAAATGTTTCAAAAATATTCTACAATATTAGACGAACTTCGCATGTTCTTAGTTTATATAATATAGAAATAAATGACGAAAAAAAAGTAGTGTCTCAGTTTGAATTTTAATCTTCCTGATAATATTTAACCGGACAAGAAACATTTTGTAAATTTCAGTATGAAAAGCCGAAGGGACCACGAGATCCGAACCAGCTTGCAAAGAATATTGTTGATCTTGCAACGGGGGAAAAAACAAGAGTTAAAAAACTCACGAAAGAACAGCGTGTAAAGATCGCTAAGAAAGCAGCGAAAGCACGGAAGAAAAAAATAAAAGAAAAATTACCGGCCACAACAATTTTTAGTTTTTTCCCCACTTCCACAGGGACATGGGCTATTTCTATCGGAAGTTTTTGCGTTCTCTATTTCAAGTTTATAATCAATAGTTCTTACCGGTGGAAATCTAAATGAGACTGTTGTAAAACCACCAACATTCGTAATTGCTAAATCACCCATTGTTATAATATCCATGCCAATAATAAAATCAAAATTCCCCTGTGTGGAATCACATTCAGTTGCATTGATCCTTGCAATACCAACACCATTCGGAAGTACAATATTTAATTTATAAACATCTTCATATTTTGTACCTCTTCCATATGATACAGGAGCTTTTGTAAATGGTTTCAAACCGACTTCATCCGCTTTTTCTTTTGTGATACAACAATTTGTTGCTCCTGTATCCCATAAGGCATTTGCGATCACACGGTTTACAGTATCGATTTGTGTATTCTTAGGATCAAATGGTAAACTCAAATTTATTGGTGTAATGATTGCGACAATTCTTACTTTATGGTTCTGAGTAAATGCGCGAGGAGATGGTTGCACTTGGATAGGTGTCATATCACGCAAATATCACACGAGAATTAAATATCTGTTTTGGTGTTTCTTCTTCCGAAAGACATTGCTGAATTAAGAAAGTTCCAATTTCATATTTTTTTATTGTTTCAAGATATGCTTCTTCTTCAGTTTCATAATCCGCTAAAACTTGATTATTATATATAACAACAAATCTTCCACGATATTTATTGACAAGTTCTTCCCTATGGTCTAAAAAATATTTAAACTCTTGGTCAAACATAATTTTTTTTAAAATCACCCCTATTAATATTATCGGTCACATCTTTTGTAACATGAGAGTATGCTTCGGCAATTCCATTGTTAAACCTTGTTGAAAGGTAGAAAAATAAAAACAATTTGTCAACCTTCTTTTTATAGGGAATTGGGAATCAACATAGGGGAATTTATCGTAAAAAATGGCTATGGATGCTTTTCCAGTATGGAATCTTTAATTTCTATTAAATATGCTAAAGCTGCATCATGTTCGTTCGGAATTTTTCCATCAAGAATTGCATTCTCGATTGCGCTCTTTATAATTCCTACTAGCGGACCGGGTGAAATTTCACATACTTTCATGATCTCATCTCCCTTTACCGGCGGCTGCCAATTTCTGATACGGTCTTTTTCTTCCACCTCTTTCATTCGCGTATAAACTTTGTCATAATTTGCGGTATACTGGGAGATAAGTGCGGGATTCTTTGATGTAATATCCGCTTTACATAACAACATCAAGTCATCGATATTGTTGCCGGCATCGAAAAGCAAGCGTCGCAAAGCTGAGTCGGTTACTTCGGCGTCAACAAGCGCAATCGGACGCAGATGAAGCCTGATTAATTTTTCAACATACGGCAAATGTTCGAGCGGCAAACGCATACGCTGGAAAATATGTTTCATCATCCGCGTGCCGAGCTCTTCATGTCCGTAGAAAGTCCAGCCGATACCTTCACGAAATACTTTGGTCCGTGGTTTTGCAATGTCATGCGTCAACGCTGTAAAGCGAAGCCAGAGATTATCACTCACAGCGCTGAGATTTTCGACAACTTTCAATGTATGGAGAAACACGTCTTTGTGATGAAACTTTCTTGCTTCCTGAATTCCCAGTGTCTCGTCTTCGCGCTGTTCAACGCCAGAGAGAGCCGCGATTTCCGGAAAAATAATTTGGAGTAATCCGGTATCGAACATCAGTTTGATGCCAATGGATGGACGCGGGCTTTTCAATATTTTTAAAAACTCATCTGTAATTCTTTCCTGTGAAACAATTTCGATGCGGCTCTTCATGGAACTGATCGCCGACAGCGTTTTTTCATCGATTGTAAAACCGAGTTGAGCGGCGAAGCGAATTGCTCTCATTATTCGCAGAGGATCATCGCTAAATGTTTGTTCAGGTTCTAACGGTGTGCGAAGGAGCTTGCGTTCAATGTCGGCCTCCCCATCGAACGGGTCTACGATTTTTCCATAGGTACCGGAATTAAGTGAAGCAGCAATAGCATTGATCGTAAAATCGCGCCGGGAAAGATCGTCCGAAAGCGATCCGCCCGTTACATCCGGTTTTCGAGATGAAGCCGAGTAACTTTCTTTTCGCGCTCCAACGAATTCGATCATCTCGCTTTCAAGATGGAGCATTGCGGTTCCGAATTTTTCATATACCACAATATTCTTCTTCCCAAATGATGACGCAATTTTGCGGCCAAAATCTATACCGTCACCAATCACCACAATGTCGATATCCTTCACTTCTCTCCCCAGTAAAAGATCCCGCACGTATCCACCGACAACGAAAGCTTCGAGGCTTTGCTCATCAGCAACTGCGCCGATACGTCTCAGCACATCGTTTTGAAGTGATATATGTTGAAGCTTTTCGTTCATAGTATTAATCGATTTGAGGATTCATCATGGATTTTACAATCGATTGATGTTTTTCGATGGCGATCATAATTTCCTGCGCGACCTCAAGGGCTCGCCTGCCATCTTCAGCGGTCACCACAGGCTCTTTATTAGTTTTTATTGCGTCCACAAAAAGTTCGAGTTCATACTTGAGAGCATTTATTTTTTTTATTTTTGGTTTTTCATATACGATATTTCTTTTCAACAATCCGGAATCGATCTGCCCGAGTAATAACGTTGATTTGAATGACGAATCCTTAGAATCGACCAGACGAAAAATTTCCGTCACTCCGTCCGTAAAATCCATAGAGATGTAGGCGTTGCTCTGGAACAACCGCAGCTTGCGCATCGGCCGTTGAGATATTCTGCTTGCGGTAACATTTGCAACACAGCCATTTTTAAATTGAATCCTTGCGTTTGCAATGTCAAGCGAATCCGATACAATTCCGACACCGTTGGCTTCGATTTTATCCACAGGCGACTTTACCAAACTCAAAATGATGTCAATATCGTGAATCATAAGATCCAGAACTACGGCAACATCCGTACCTCGCGGTTTGAACTGCGCAAGCCGGTGCGATTCTATAAACAACGGTTGAAGAGATAAATGCTCCACTGCGAGAATTGCCGGATTGAAGCGCTCGATATGTCCAACCTGAACTTTCTTCTTCCGTCTTTGAGCCTCGTCTATTATACGCCGCGCTTCATCAAGTGTTTTTGTTATAGGTTTCTCAACAAACACGTGGAGATCACTTTGCAAAGCTTGAATGACAACATCTGCATGAGTTGACGTAGGAGTTGCAATACTGACTGCATCGACACTTGCGAAGAGCGAATCGAGGTTATCGAATGCATTTGTGTGATATTCCTTGGCGACGGCTGCTGCTTTGTTTTTGTCCGCATCATATACACCTGCCAATTCTGCCGTATCGATTCCTGCGAACATCTTCGCGTGCAGCGAACCGAGATGCCCTACACCTACAACGCCAATTCTCACTTTTTCATGCATAACGATTCTTCCTTCATGATTTTTCTTTGTGCCTTCGGCTGAATATTGTGTTGGACTTTATAAACCGTGAAATATACAACCCGACGATCATACGATGAATAACCATAGAACATTTTATGAAAAAGAGGAACAAGATTAACATCCGACAGACGTTCGGCAACGAAAGCCCGATCGACGATGTAATCCGGATGACATTGATCGATGATCTTAGAAATTAGCATATCATCAAGCTTGTCATCTTTTATCTTTTTCATGTTTAAAAGTTCCGGTGAACGAACGCCTGTTATGTCACATACTTTTCTCTGAGAGTAAAATGCTATTGGCCCCGGTTCGTTGGTTGCGATTATAGCATCGTTTGGAGAATTCTTCTGCAGCCACTCTGCGATAGGCCGGTAAACCGCATCTGCATTTTGAGCGAAATCTTTCATGTGCCGTTGTGTTGTTACGTGATAGGTCAATTGGCTGTACAATAATCCCATACCTAAGAAAATCAAGAGAATCGAGTCGCCGGTGATAAAACCGGAAGCAGAGACAGGAAATTGTTGTTGAATCCTTCTAATCGACCAAAGGCTTATCAGCAAAACGCATGGATCGATCAATAATATAAACCGCGATCCGTTTTCAAATCCGAAAACACATTGGAAGATAGAAAAAAGGATTATCCATAGAACCGGCAAATGAAGTATTAACCAATCTGATTTTCTCTGATCTGCATTGTTTCGTTTTTTCGAATAAAGAATAAAAATGGCGCAGAAAAAAGCCACGATCATGAGCACTTCCGACAAAAATACATTTTTGCAGAAATGAAGCATCGAAATCAAGAACATCAAAAATCCGCCATGAAAAATACTGGCAGCGATGTACGGAGTCGGAATGACAGAATGCAGAAAAAGTGCAGAATAGACCATCCAAGGAACGACGACACAACAATAAATCAATAACATCTGGCGGATAATTCTCCAACCTCGACTTCGATCTTTCGAATTTAAAAGTAAGTCATAAACTATTAAGAATAAAAATAAGCCAATCAGTGGAATAACCAGAGTCCCGATTGCAGTTGCAAGGGACGATAGCTGATATTCGTTGCGATAGCAATATCGCAAAGCAACAAGAAAAAAAAGAAGGCCGAGTGAAATTTCCAAACCATTTCCGGTCCGGAAAATTAGGTTCGCATTCATTGAAAAAAGTAAAGTTCCTGCAAGCGCATAAATCCGGTGACGGAGAATTTCATAGGCGAGAAAAAAGAAAACTATTATTGATGCAGAAGCGAATACAAGATCCAGAATCTTTGCAGTAAGTAAAAACGGCAGGTTGAATAGTTTGCCGACTGCGATCAACAAAACCCATAACGGGCCAACCGTTCCATTTAATTGTTCGCCGGCATTAAAAGAATAACCGTCTCCGCTTGCTAGATTTCGCGCGTACTGCAAATAGACGTATGTTTCATTATCGGTAAAAGAGAAATGAAGAACAGCCGTGAAATAAAAAAAAAGAATTATCACGGGCAGGCCGATAGAGATTAACAGAAGCTGGTTCTGAGAATACTCCGGCTCATCCAGCATTGTTATTTGTGAAGTGTTACCGTAGTCCATTCGAGTAGTTCATCAACGGAATGAAAGATTATATCCGGTTCAAGTGCAATAACCTGATCGGGCGCATAAGAATCCCACACGACGGAAGCAATCCGGACGCCCGCTTTTCGTGCCGCAACGATATCCGCAACCGCATCGCCGACCATGAGAGCTTCTTCAGGCTTGAGTTTGAAATGATTTAATATTTTTAATATTCCTTCTTCAGCAGGTTTATGCTTCACGACGTCGGTGCCGGTCACGATCATATCAAAAAATTGTTTGATGCCGAGTTTATCCAATGTAATCTCGGTTGTCATTCTCCCTTTCCCGGTAAATACGCCCATCACAATTCCATCACTGCGGAGTGTTTCCAGCACTTCAATCAACCGTGGATAGATCGAAGCTTTGGAATGAAAATTATCGGAATAATATCGGTAGTAATCCTCACATGCTTCAGGTACAAATTTTTTACCAACAAGCTTTTCGATGCACACTTCCTCCGGAGGGCCGAACAAGGCAACTATCTCCGGAATCGAATATGTTTTTCCTAAATATTTTTGGGCAATATAATTGAATGACTCGTAAATAAGCTCGTTCGTTTGTGTGAGGGTTCCATCTACATCAAAAATTACGCACCGCAAATCGTTCACAATTAATCCTTTGACAATTTCTCCTTCAATATACGAAAGCCGGGGCCTAGTTACAAGGCAACATAACATTTCGGATTTGAGATTTGTGATTGCGGAATTAAAATTCTGGAAGGATGGAAATGTGGATTGGTGGATTGATGATTGCTGAGTTAGAATGAATGATATAACTCACGTTATGCAAAAGGAGAAATTCCAAATGACAATCCCACAAATCCCAAACAAATTCCAATATCCAATCCCTAGAATGCTCCAGAATCGATAGTTTTGGAAATTGATAATTGGATTTTGTTTGTTATTTGAAATTTGATCTTTGGGATTTGAGATATTTGCGTAACATCAGTGATATAATTTATTTCGATCTGTTTCTATTAAACTGTGATTCTGGCCGAAT
The DNA here is from genome assembly GCA_963835935.1 of Ignavibacteriota bacterium. Classification (GTDB taxonomy): domain Bacteria; phylum Bacteroidota; class Ignavibacteria; order UBA10030; family CAVZMI01; genus CAWIHK01. The sequence goes on along the minus strand of CAWIHK010000001.1, from coordinate 81,822 downwards.
AGGCTCTTTCTCTCTTGCTTCTCAAACCAAAAAATATTACACTTTAATTATGTGATTCCCATTCTTATCACGAAGTGATACTTTAGTACAGAATTAAACGATAGATCATCAAAGAAAATAAAAAGGGATCAAGAGATGAAATATTCGACGATACAACGATTGGGAGGAATTGCAATAATACTTGGGTCGGCGCTTTTTACTGCATGGGCAATTTGCTGGACAACGCTTCTGCCTGTGCATGAACGGGCTCGAGATGTATCTATAATGATTCTAGATCCTCATTGGATATGGATTGCTTCATTAGCCTTTCCAGGTGTTGTTTTGATGATTTTTGGTTATACGGCAGTCTATTCAAAATTATATAATAAGGCTGGGATTCTCGGTTTTATTGGATATGTTTTTATAATTTTGGCGTACATTTTTCAGGCAGCTCAGATATCCTGGGAAATTTTTTTATATCCAATTATCGTTAGTAATGCGTCTTCCGTCTCACTCTTTTCGGGTAAAATTTTAATGTATCATCCTCAATTCATTTTATTCCGTTGGCTTTCATTTGCAGTCATTTTTATCGGCGTTATTCTTTTTTGCATAACTTTAATACGAAGCCGTAAATTTCCCAAAAGCGCTGGCATTTTTATTTTATGCGGCGCGGTAATTTATGCTGTCGGCCCGATGATTAACATTTATCTGGCTATTGCAGGAGTTCTGGTGCTTTCTGTCGGTTGTTTTATTCTTGGATATAAAATGCTTATGGATGTGAAGAAATAATTTTAGTTCGACATACATTGAAGTATTTTTGCTTTCATTATGGAGAAAGATTAAAGACCGTAAAAATTCGTTATATGGAATAACAGTACCAACCACTGCTTATTCGATTTGTTCATCGGCTGAAGCGACTTCACCAATATGACTCGTCTGTTCATAGTATAAAAATTTAAAAACTCACAGATTTATAGTATTCACTCATTGCTTCTCAAAGCAAAAAACATTACACTTTACACAAATCGTTCCCATCCTTCCTTTTTTGGGGAATTCGTTCCATCGCTCTTCACGAGGAGTGCAATTCATCCATCTTTAACAATTCAAGGAGATACCTATGAACAACGTGTCAAGATTATTTTTCGTCCTTCTCGCTGTTTGCATTATGCTTGTAAGCCACGCAGTTGGCGAAGTGATCTACAACATTAATTTTTCGCCGGCATCGCCTGCATCGCTCCCGCTGAATCAGAACTTGAGTATAACATTCAACTATGAATGTACTCAATCGGGCGGCATCAGAATTTTCGCAAGACCCTTCACGAACGGCGCACTGACGCCAGGTTATGCCGCATCCGGATCCCAATTATATTCTGTCGGAAGCGGAACCGGAAGCGGAACATTCAAAATTACGGCCGGCGATGTGGTTGTCGATCACATACGTTTCCAAGTTCTTAATTCTGACCAATCAATCTTGCTGCTCGAATTTTTTGTACCGGTGAACTATCATTTCTCCACGAACGCTATCACCACCATTGTAATGTCACCAATAACTCCCGCACCGCTTCAATTAGGAGAGGATCTCAATTTGTCATTTAATTATACAACTGATCAGGCAGGTGGAGTCCGAATTTTTGCCCGGCCGTTCACGCACGGTGCATTAAGTCCGGGTTATGCTGCATCAGCATCTCCATTGTATGCAACTGGCAGCGGCAGTGGAACCGGTTACTTCACATTCTCATCAGGAGATGTGGTGGTCGATTCCATTCGTTTTCAGATGCTTAATTCCGATCAAAGCCAGTTATTGCTCGAGTTCTTCGTTCCTGTCCAGTATCATTTTGCAGCAAATGCAATTTCAAATGTTCAGCTTTCCCCCACCTCTCCGGGCACGCTTGTGTTTAATTCACATTTGAATATTACGTTCAACTATACAACAAGCCAAGCAGGTGGTGTGAGAATTTTCCCCAGGCCATATACAAACGGAGCTTTAAGTCCGGGCTATGCTGCATCCGCTTCTCCACTCTATACAACAGGAGATGGAAATGGAACTGGATACTTCACGATCACTTCCGGCGATGTGACTGTCGATTCTATCCGGTTCCAGATGTATAATAGTGATCAATCTTCTTTGCTTCTTGAGTATTATGTTCCGATAAACTTCCACTTTGGAACGAATGCTATAACCAACATCCAGTTTTCACCAACTTCACCGGCTTATTTCACCAACAACCAGAACGACAGTTCCTCATTCGATTACACAGCGGATGATGCGGGAGGTGTGAGAATTTTTCCACGTCCTTTCTCTGATGGCGCGTTGACACCATCCTATGCGGCATCTGCATCGCCGCTCTATTCCACGGGAACCGGCAGTGGCACCGGATTCTTTGATATTACCTCTGGAAATTATTTGGTTGATCAGATGAGATTTGAGATGCTGAATGCCGATCAGAGCCAGCTCTTATTGGAATTTTTCGTGCCGGTGAATTTCTACTATGGCAACGTTGCATTAGTTAATGTGGAAAATGCGAGTTCACGCATGCCAGCTTCATACGGCCTTTCTCAGAATTATCCGAATCCGTTTAATCCATCGACAAGGATTTCCTTTAGTCTTCCATCAAAATCATTTGTATCACTCAAAGTATTCGATTTGATAGGAAGAGAAGTGACCACACTCGTGTCCGAAGAATTGCCGACAGGAAATTACACGAAGCAATGGAATGCTCAAAATATGCCAAGCGGCATTTATTTTTATCGGCTACAAGCTGGATCTTTTATAGAAACAAAAAAACTTATTTTATTGAAATAAGGTTTCTACATACCGACTTGTACACCAAAGTTTAGTGAAGATGTAAGGACGGCATTTAGGTTTGCAGCTGGGAATATAGTAGGGGCGAAGCAACTTCGCCCCTACTTTAACTCATAACTGTTTACTGTTTTTATCTCTTGTTTCTCAAAGTAAAAAATATTACACTTTAACTTAGTGGTTCTTACTCTTTATTGTTTTGAGGATTCGCTCCATTGCCTTCATTGGGATTGCAAAATATTTTACAATGTTTAATAATATCACAGCATGTGTAATAATTTATATTGATAGATTTTTAAAATGTATGAACTAGTTGAAATATTCCCGAGCGAGCGGCAAAAACTCTACGATAGATTCTCGATCAAGTTGGAAATAGCTTCCAATTTTAATCGTCAGATTGTAAGTTTCCAGGCCAACAAACAAGAACCAATATACCGTTGGTTTAAATATAAAGAAGGTTTTTCCTCTGGGCTTGTCAGCTATTTTCTTAATAAGTTTTCCGACAAACCCGGAAAGGTTTTAGACCCATTTGCTGGAGTTGGTACAACTTTATTTGCAGGGCAATCTCTTGGATGGGAATCTTATGGTATCGAGCTTTTGCCAGTTGGTATCTTCGTTATGGAAACTCGAGTAGCATTACGAAAGATCGACCCATTAGAACTCGATTATAGTGTTAAAAACCTTTGGCAAGATTTCCCGAAAATTGAGAATCCAGCAACTCATTTTAATCATATTCCTATAACACAAGATGCCTTCCCAGATGAGACTGAAATCGCTCTCAATAAATTTCTCACCTATTGCAATACCATAGAGCGTAAAGAAATTCAAACTATTTTGAAGTTTGCGGCCTTCTCAATACTTGAAGAACTTAGTTTTACTAGAAAAGATGGTCAATATTTAAGATGGGACTCTCGCTCCAAACGAGATTTAACAGGAAAACCTTTTAATAAGGGTAAAATATATACATTTGAGCAAGCTCTGAAAAACAAATTATCTCAAATGATCGCCGATGTTTCACCTCATAACGATTCTCTTTTTGATTCCGTCCGAGGTAATGGACAATATCAACATGACATAAAAATGATTGAAGGAACGTGTCTTAAAGAACTCCCCAAAATGGAAAACAATTCTTTCGATTTTATTATAACCTCACCACCGTATTGTAATCGATATGATTATACGAGAACCTATGCTTTAGAATTGGCTTATCTTGGATGTGATAATGAAAAAGTCCGGGCGCTTCGACAAGAATTGCTATCTTGCACTGTTGAGAACAAAGAAAAAATAGAATATCTAAGCCAGCTATATTCTTCTCTGGGTAAAATGGAAACCTTTGACAAAGTACTTAGATGTTATAATTCCTCTTCTGCGATGAAGGAAATTAATTCCGTTCTTGATGAACTCAACAAACTTGACAAACTTAATAATAACAATATTCCAAGAATGGTAAAAAATTATTTTCTGGAACTTTGCTTTGTTGTCTTCGAAATGGCTCGAATTATAAAAAGCGGTGGATGTTGTGTCATGGTGAATGATAATGTTCGCTATGGTGGCGAAGAAATACCCGTCGATCTCATACTTTCAGAATTTGCAGAGAATTTTGGTTTCAGTGTTCAAAAGATTTTTGTCCTCCCCAGAGGCAAAGGTAATAGTAGTCAACAAATGGGTAATTATGGGCGGGCTGAAATTCGGAAGTGCGTGTACCTATGGCAAAAAAGATAAAACAAAATACTCTCATTAAATCTGCAACTGATTTAGTTACCTCCAAGGAGCAAACAAGGGCTGGTTTTATAGCACTTGCTCTGGAAAAAAATTATTTAGCAGTTCCTTACATCGAAGAAGCAAAAGCGCTGAAATCTCTTGCAAGTAGAGTTGTAAAACCCAAAGACCTTCTTGGATTAGATGACATTAGAGTTGGTTTGCTTACGGCATCCGGTCTTTCAGAAAAATCGCTTAATTATTTGACTGAAGAAGATAAAACGCTTGCAATAAAAGGTTTGATAGAAAAATTTCTTGAACCGGCAGGTGATAATTTCATCGATGAGCTTGTTTACCGTTACTTGCTCACCAAAGGAGATGCTCTGGGTGGTAAAGCAAGAAACTTGGCAGGTGTATTGGGAGAAAGAAAATTTCTTCGCTCTTTACTTTCTGTTTTTAATTTGTCCGGCATCGATTATCAATGGAAAGATGACGAGACAGACACCTGGTTACCGAAACCACAAAATGACACCGGTATCGAAAAACGTATTAACGGCTTTTTCTGGTCAAAGAACAAAGTCGATCGACTTCTCATAATGAACATTACGATACCAGCAGTCAAAAATAACGTTGATCTTTCAATTTTGGATGGCACGCTCGATGATTTGAAAAAGAGCGACAAGAAATGCGTCATTTATAATACTAAAGCTTATATCGCGCTTGGAGAACTCAAAGGCGGTCTCGACCCGGCAGGTGCAGATGAGCATTGGAAAACGGCAAATTCTGCTTTAGAAAGAATTAGAAAAGGGTTTACTAAAAATAAAAAGAAACCGCAAACATTCTTCGTTGGTGCTGCGATTGAAAATAATATGGCTTCGGAAATATTCAAACAACTACAATCCGGAACTCTCAACAACGCTGCGAACCTGACCAACGACGAACAACTTACATCAATCTGTGAATGGATTATAAATTTATAACTATATCATTGTTCTGATAAAAATCTCTCACCACCGACTATTCATCTGCTGAAAGCTTTTATCCAGCTCCGCTCTGGATGCTTTGATTGATCCTTCCGTCATACCATAACCAATTTCGGATACATCATCTTTAAAACCTTTCATCACTGCCGCCATAAATTCTTCGGATGATAGATTCGCTTTATAATTTCCTCGCTTGGCTCTTCCCTCCGGGTTTAATTCCGTATCAACCGCAGGCGGAACCACTTCGAAAACTTTGATCCCGGTTTTTGTGAGTTGATGTCTGAGCGCCATAGAAAAAGCATGCAGTCCGGCTTTTGTCGCGCTATACACCGGCATCCGCGCGGCAGGCACAAATCCCAATCCAGATGAAACATTGACGATGGCGGCATTTTTCTTTCCGGTTAAATACGGAATAAACATTCCGGATAAAATAATCGGTGCTTCAAGATTAATTTTGATTTCACTTTCTCCCGCCAGAAAATCGCCGATGCCTTTCGTGAAATCGATATCTCTTTGAATACCGGCATTGTTCACCAAAATGTTCAACCTACCAAATTTGGCAGCCGTCCATTCTACCAACAACCTTCGATCCTCTTCATCTGAAACATCACATACTTTGATATGGAGATCGGGATATTTATTTTGGGCTTCAAGAAGTCTTCCTTCTCTGCGGCCGCAAATAACGACTTCATTTCCCGCTTCCAAAAAAGATTTTGCCATTGCATAACCTATTCCCGTCGCTCCACCCGTAATCAACACGGTATTTCCCGAAATCTCCATTTGAAATCTCCTCAATTATTTTTTAGCAGGATAGCCGACTGTCTGTCCGAAGAGCACCCGCTGGTCGGCGCGCAAATTTAATTTTTCTGCCAGTCCGGGTTTATCACAATTATGGAACCACGATGCAAGCCCTTGAGAAGCAGCGAACAAATATACGTTGCCGGCAATGAGTCCTGTATCAACAAAATAATATGATTTTTGAATTTCAGGATCTTGCAGTCCTGGTTCCTGATAACCGGATGTATGGGAAAGCTTGTCGATATCTACGACGTAAATGAGTTGAACCGGAGCTTTCGTTACAAAATTCGCCTGGCCGCGGCCAATTGCCAGCACACGATGATCACCCGCAAGAACAGGAATAAGTTGATGCTGAACCGCATCATACAAATAAATTCCTTCCTGCATGGCAACATAGATATCAATTTCTTGCGAGTTACTTGCCGATGCGGCAGTCCGTCCGGGAATTTCAAATGGTCCTATCTTACGATTTACTCCGCATGCCGCCCAGAGAAGATTTGAAAGCAGTTGCAAAGAAAATTTTTTATCGCTTATTTCACGAATTGTTTTTCTTTTCTGTAATGCTTTTAATACTGATTTGCCGCCGGTGAGTTTAGGCTTAGGCAGTTTTATCGGCACTAGAGTCTGTGAAAAATTCGGAGATCCAGATTGAGAAGCGGCATGAGATTCCTTTTTATTCTGAATCATAATATTCTCCTTTCGTGTTTAGGAATTTCCTGTGAATAGAGAATATAATACTGATTAATTATTAATTCTTCCAATATATCCAAATACAAATTTGCTTTGTCATCGGCGATATTCTATGTCGCTCCATACTTATTCATCGTTTTAGGTATTTGTGTTTAAATGAACGGTTTTATAAAATCGAGCTGCGATTCAAACTGCACTATAAAATTGGCCAACAGGACAAATTTGTTGAAGAGACTCTCGGTGGTTGGTTAATTTATCGACTTTCTTCAGTTCATCATCAAGTTAAAAAATATAGATGTAGGAATCCGTCGACGAACCTTAATTGCTAAGTCGTTCTTCCATGCATTGTCTATCCTTTTTTTGGTTTTATAAAAGGATTAGACATTCAAATAAAGAAAATATTTATCCAGTACGACTTTTTCAGTGAGAATTAGTTAGTCAATTTCCCATCTAAACCTATCGCACCGGAGGATTGATTGTTACCCAAATGAGTAACCACATCATATAACTCGGGATGCCCTTTGATGTCAAGCGCTTTGTACTGGCCAAACTTATCTTTCAGCCGATTCGCCACGGTTTTTACAAATTCTTGCCGTTCGTTCGACGAGAGATCGTCCATCGACAAAGTACTTTGTCCATTGATTTTAAAAAGATCATCAACCTTCTTACTTACCTTCGCCGTATCCGAGATTTTGAAACTATCTTTTTTGTTTTTCTCGTCCCTGGCTTTTTTTTGTTCTACCTTTTGAGGTTCCTGGTTAAAGGTATCGTAAATGGTCATCCCTGATGTGCGAAAAACTTTCATCGCATTCTCCACCTATCACTCCATATTATCGGATGTTTATAAAAAAACTTTAGGCGGTTTGGATAAAAAAATTGAATGACCTAAGTGAAAAAGAGAATTTAACTGCAAAAACCGTTGATTTTAGAGGATAAAACCCTGAATTACTCGTGAAAATAAAAAAGGTGAAGATTTTTCAACCTCCACCTTTCAAACTAAAAAGGAATATTCTACTCCTATTTTTTCTTCTGAACTTCGAGTATCAGTTTATGCGGATTGCCCTGATTGTCTTTGAAATCCATTTCGATATTTTGTTTATCTCCACCCAAACCACCTCGGAGTTGGCCTGCTTCCAATGTAGAACTGGCTTCCGATTTTGTCATAATTCGTACTTCGATGACACCGTTTCTGTGAGATATTCCAACCTGGCCGTTGCCAACCGATTGCGACTGGTTCGTTAATATATTGAGTAATAGCGCTAATCCGGAATTGATGAATAAATAGTCCGAACTGTCTTTATCGGTTTCGAATCTGCCGTTCGTTCCTCTAATCGAAGCAACGGAAGTCGGTGTAGTGAATTCGAATTTTTCTTTCTCTTTTTGTTTTACCACGTCGAAATCAGTACTGCCTTGATCGACATGAATGCTTTTCGAAAAATTATTCTCGGCAATTTCACCGAAAATTGTGATTTCAGAATTCGGCCGGATCTTCAACAACGTGTTGTCGTTGAATTTCACAACTGCAAATGCGCTGGTTCCGGTTTTCACCATATCTTTCGATTCAAGTGGATCTCCGCGCTTTGCTTTCTGCCAATCGGATGTTGGAGTTTTTCGCTGAACATCTTCCTGGATTATTTTCATTATCATCGCTATCGGTTTGACATCGGAGGAAATCAACATTGCATGAAGAATAGCCAGGCCGCATGTCAAACACAAAGCGATTAAACTTATTCGAATAACTTGCTTTGCTTTCATTTCATTCTCCGTTAATGTCTATTCAATAGTAACATTCGTTATCTCATAATCACCAGATTGAACTCTTGTCAGGAATTCACTCCATGTCATTATTATTCCTCCGACTTTTAAAAGGCCGGTCGGTTGGAATCCCATCTGTTCCAGACGATCAATTATAGCCTGATTTTCTCCACCGAGTAAACCCTTCAATTGCTGCAGAACCGCGGCAACCATCGCCTGACTTGATTGATTGGATATTGTTAATTCCCATATTTCACTCGAGATGTAATCTTCCGTGTTTCCACTTGAGCGAACAATACCCTGAACAAACCAATAATAAGTCTTACCGGCTTCGAGCGGACGAACTCCGCTGCCTGTTGCCGGATATTGGAAGGTATTTATTTTCCCTAACCGTTGTTTGAGTTGTGGAACACCGTTGATGGCTTCTTGCGGCGATTGAGTGCCTGGAAGTTTTTCATAAACTGCCAGAATAATTTCATCCGTGTTGGATGACCATTGGAACACCGGAAATGGATTCGGCCATTCAGTCTCCGTCATCGGTGATAAAAGTTCTACGCGACTTGGATTAATGACAGAGATTATTTGAGTCCACACATTTGATTTTAAATTACTTCCTTGCAGCCACATTTTAAATTCGTACATTCCAGCCGGAGGTTTTCCGGTTGAACGAACAACGCCTTTAATTTTATCTGTCGCGTTTTGATTGATACCACTGGAAGGATCGAATTGAATATTTTTGATACTGCTTAACGTGTGGTTGCTCAAATCCACGTTGGTGAAGGACGTAATTCCTGACGGTAAATTGAATGGAAGAGTGGTAGCCTGCGCCAACGGAGAAAGAGGCGTGCCATCGGCTAGTGTCCCGTCGATAAGAATGTATAGAGCGACAGAAACGGCGCTCCCCGTGTTGTTGGTCATGCTAACGGTGAAATACGGACGCGTGCTTCTAAAATTCTGGAAATCCAAATCTGATATGGTAATCTGATCGAATTGCATTACGGACGCGTCGAGGATTAATTGCTGAGAATGTGCTGAGAACCCGCCCATCCAAAAAAGTACCATCGAGACGACGAGCGGAATCCATCGAAAACGTTGATGTGAGTTCATACGATTGTTCCTTCTATTGGTGAACATCGTTGTTAACTATATAAGTATGCTATCTTTCTTTCAAATTTTCAAGTGTCGCTAATCACAAAACTAAAGATTTCTGAAATCGTTAAAGATTACAAATATCATAAAAGCCAGCAATAAATAAAATCCCACTTGGTTGACAATCAATTTCACCTTAGCTGAGATTTCCCGCTTGAAAATCCATTCAAACGACAAGAAGAAAATATGTCCGCCATCAAGCGCAGGGAATGGCAATATATTAATAATTGCCAGCATTAGGCTGAGCAAACCAAGAAACGCTAAAAAGCTGATAATGCCTAATTCTGCCGAACGAGTCGCCATTTGCGCAATTTTCACAGGCCCGCCTACCGTTTTGCTGAATTCTGCTTTTCCCGTTGCCACCTGCCACATCGATTTCCCAAACAAAACTGTAACGTCTGTAATCTCTTTAACACCGACCGGCAATGCTTCAAACAGTGAATAATTATAATGTTCCTTCGGGCCTGTAAATTCTAATTGGCCTAGACCGATTCCGATGCGGCCGTCTTTATCAGGAATAATAGCAACACTCTGAATTGAATCTCCATGCTTCCAACGAAGAACAACTTCTTTCCCTGCATGAGATTGGATTACATTCTTCAATTGCCCTGCGGATTGAATTCGTAGATTGTTGGCGGATAGAATCGTGTCGTTTATCGCGAGAGAGGTTTTTGCTGCTGGCCTATTTTTTTCAACTCCAGTTATAATTACCACACCTGATGAGCCGATCGGCATTAAACCGAATGGTTCTTCCTCAAAATTCGGGATGGAGGAATGTGGTATGAATATTTTTTGTTCTGATTCGTTCCGGTTGATTTTAAACGAGAGATCCTCGCCGATATTGTTTACTAACACATCCGATTGAATATCGTCCCATGAATTAACAGGCATTCCATTGATTGCCAATATTTTGTCTCCGACAATGAATCCCGCTTTTTCTGCGGCGCTTTGTTCTAAAACAATCCCGACCGTGGTCGTGTTGATAATGGTTTTTCCTGTCGAATAATTAATCCCCCAGAAAATTCCGACCGCGAGCAACACATTCATTGTAATTCCAGCGCCCATCACAATAACTCTCTGCCACATCGGCTTTGAGCGAAATTCCCACGGCTGCGGATCATGATTCAAGAATTCCGTATCAAAACTTTCATCTATCATTCCGGCGATCTTAACAAAGCCTCCTATCGGAATCCATGAAATACAATAATCCGTTTCTCCGATTTTTTTACCGAAAGCTCGCGGTGGGAAACCGATCGAAAAAATATCTACGCGCATGTGGAAAAACTTCGCGGCAAGGAAATGTCCTAATTCGTGTACCAGCACCAGAATGCCGAAGGTGATGATAAAATAAAAAATGTTGGTCAATATATTCATTCAAAAACCCCCAATTGAGAAATTCGAATTTCGAATGTAGAATTTCGAATTGTGTAACATCTGTTATTGATATCCAATTAATAATTCGCGTGTCGCGCGGTCTGCTTCAAAGATATGCGGCAGCTCCGGATGATCGACAATTCGCAATCGATCGAGCGCGGTTCGTATCATGCGTGGAATCTCGCTGAAGCGAACTTTATTTTTTAAAAACATATCCACCGCAACTTCATTTGCGGCATTGATTACAGCCGGGGCGCTTCCGCCGCGGTTCATTGCTTCGAAAGCGAGTCCAAGACATTCGAACTTGTCAAAATCGGGAGCAGAGAATGTCATTTCCGGAATTTTTGTGAAGTCAAGCTTCGCCCACGGCGACGCCATCCGTTCCGGATACGTGAGTGCATACTGAATCGGAATCTTCATATCCGGAATGCCAAGCTGTGCTTTAATCGAACCATCGACAAATTCCACCATCGAATGAATAATAGATTGAGGATGAATGACAACGTTGATTTTTTCCGGCAGTAGTTTAAAAAGCCACCGCGCTTCCATTACCTCCAAACCTTTATTCATCAACGTGGCGGAATCAATCGTAATTTTATTTCCCATTTTCCAATTCGGATGGTTCAATGCTTCTGCGACAGTAAACGAAGAAAACTCTTCCTTCTTGCGTGTGTTGAAAGGCCCGCCCGAAGCAGTAAGTATCAAACGGGAAACACTTCCCGCATTCTCACCTCTCAAACATTGAAGTATAGCGCTGTGTTCACTGTCGATCGGTACCAACGATACATTAAATTCTTCTACCAACCCAGTAATTATTTCACCCGCAACGACGAGCGTTTCTTTGTTTGCAAGCGCTATCGATTTTCGCTTTCGGATTGCCTCGATTGTCGGACGCAATCCTGCAAAACCTACGAGAGAGTTGATAACAATATCTACATCATCTCGCTGGACAATCTCGATCAATCCTTCTTCACCGACTAATACTTCGGTCTTATCGAACACCATACTCCGAAGTTTTTCGCCCGCACTTCTATCGAGAACGACAACTGCAACCGGTTTGAACTTCCGGATTTGTTGAATTAACAAATCTATGTTTTTGTTCGTCGTCAGGTATGAGGCCCGAAACCGGTCAGGCAAATTTTCGATAACTTCCAAGCTGTTGCAGCCGATTGAGCCGGTGGAACCTAGTATGGCGATATTCTTCAACATAATATCAAGGTACGGAAATGGAGAATCTGAATCAAGGAATGGAAATCGAACATTTTTTACATATATTTATAATATGGTTTCATTAAGATTGAATAACATTTTGCCGTTCTTGCCGGTTCTTATTGTTCTCCTACTTTTTTCACGTCTCGTTTATGCACAAACCAATCGGAATAACAACGCGAATCAATATCTTCAACTGCGCGGAGATTCACTCAATCGTTGGAATCAACTGGCGAACGCGTTCGAGCATGCCGGTGATTATGAAAAAGCGCTCGGGTTTTATCGGCAACTGTACAATGCAACGCCTACTAATATAATTTTTTTTGACGGGGTCCGGCGCTGCTACACACAATTGAAGCAATATGATTCATTGATCGCAATCTTGCACCGCGAACTGGAAACAAATAGAACAGATATTACTCTTATCGGATATTTGGGCGATGCATATTTTAAATCCGGCGATCAGAAGAAGGCATTTGAAATTTGGGAAGAAGGAATTCGTACGTTAGGTAATTCGGCAGGAGCTTATCGAGCCATCGCGCATTTTGTAATCTGGAATCGGCAATACGAAAAAGCAATTTCTATGCTGGAGAAAGGCCGCGAGCAAAGCACAGATAAACTCAACTTCACACAGGACATCGCCGGATTGTATTCCGCTATCCTCAGATATGAAGATGCAACCCGGGAATATTTAGCTCTCTTGAAATTGTCAAACGGCACGATGCTGGATAATGTTCGCATTCGAATTTCTTCATACACATCAAAACCCGACGGATTGCAAGCGGCATTGAAGGTGAGTTCGGCAATGGCTTTGGAAAATTCTTCCGACATCGACTATCAAAAAATCTACGGGTGGATTCTGCTGGAAGCAAAACGGTACGACGATGCATTCGCCGTTGAACAACATATCGACGGCCTGGTGAAAGCAAATGGAAAAGAGATTTTATCATTCGGAGAACAAATGATGCAGGATCGTGCCTACTCGATCGCACAAAGAAGCTTTCAATTTTTTATCGATCACGCGGAAGATTCAACGCTGATTCCGCAAGCACGGTTCGGATGCGCCCATGCGATCGAAGAACAAGCTCTCCGGTCGGATACATCCGGCCGAACAGGAAACAATGCCGAGCAAAATTCTTCCCAATTAAGAAAAGCTATCGCCCTTTATAAGAAAATTGCGGAAGATTATCCCGGCTCCGATTACGGATTGCAGAGTTTGATTCGAGCCGCATCGTTATATTACAATTCTTTTTTTGAATTGAACAACTCCATCGACCTTTTGAAAAAAATTCTCAGTGAATATTCTTCCGCTCGATATACTCCGGCGGTTTTATTTCTCTTAGGCGATGTCTATACAGCACGCGGCGATCTCCAAAAAGCAGATTCACTCTACAGCATTCTTTTATCTCCGGAAAACGGATTCGTAGATGACGTACGGCAGCTAGCTTCGATGAAATCAATTCGTATTTCATATTATAGAGGAGAATTCGACAGCGTCCTTGCGCAACTGAAGCCTCTCGCGGCCGCTTCGAAATTCGATGTGGCAAACGACGCACTCGAACTTCAAATTTTCTTACAACAACACATCAAGGTGGACCGCGAAGCTTTAATTCTTTACGCCAAAGCTGAATTCCTTACTGAACAACGAAATTATTCTGAAGCGCTTGCGCTTCTAGATGATATTCTTCAAAGATTCAAGAGCACGCTGCTCTTCGACGACGTGCTTCTTCGAAAAGCTGAATGGTTCCGCCGCATCGGACATTGGCCGGATGCGATCCAAGCATGCGAACGCCTTCTGCATGAATATGCAGAAAGTATTTACGCCGACAAAGCTCTCTTCATGATCGGCGATATTTACGAACACGATGCCGACAAAAAGCAGGAAGCAATCCAGACATATGAACGACTGCTGGAACAATTCCCTTCTTCATTTTTTACAGATGACGCTCGAATACGAATCCGACGCCTCAGAGGTGAATCGATATGAGTCCATCTAATCATAGGAGAATTAAACTTTGGCTGAGTTTTCTCCTCTGTATAATCTTGACGCTGCCTGTTTTTGCTCAAAAAATTCTGATCCCGATGGACTTACAACAGACGAATCATCTCAAAGCTTATGGAATAGCATTCTTCGTTTTGAAGAATGGATTGAATGTCGATTGGCTGCTCAATTACCGCGGCGGTTCGTTCATGTTCGATTATCATGAAGAGTTTGCCCGCGAATGTAGAATCCGTGAAGTATCATTCGAAACCATCAACGGAACTCAAGCCAATCAGATACTCGCCGAAATCCAGCAAGAAGATAATAATATGGATATTGTCCTGCTCGAAAAAGTTCCGAAGATTGCAGTTTACGTTCCTCCGAATTTTAATCCGTGGGATGATGCCGTAACTCTGGCACTCGAGTACGCTGAAATCCCGTACGATAAAGTATGGGACGAAGAAGTCCTCCATGGAAAATTAAAAGATTACGACTGGCTTCATTTACATCATGAAGATTTTACCGGCCAGTATGGAAAATTTTACGCCAATTATTCAACGCAACAATGGTACATCGACCAGGTTGCGATAAATGAAAAGATGGCCGCCAAACTTGGATTTAAAAAAGTATCCGAAATGAAAAAAGCCGTTGCGCGTGCCATCAAAGCTTATATCGGAAATGGCGGATTTCTTTTTGCGATGTGTTCTGCAACAGATACATTCGACATTGCTCTTGCCGCCGAGAACACGAATATCGCCGATGTCATGTTCGATGGCGATCCGCCCGATCCGGATGCGCAAAAGAAATTAGATTTTTCCAAAACTCTCGCCTTTGAAAATTTCAAGCTGGTGATGAATCCGTTGATCTACGAATATTCCGACATCGATATTCCGCCGAGCGATCCAGTTCCGATTATGGATCCGAACACAGATTATTTCACGCTGTTCGATTTTTCCGCCAAGTACGATCCGGTGCCGACTATGTTGACACAAGATCACGTGAATATCATCAAGGGCTTCATGGGACAGACAACAGGATTCAAAAAAAATCTGATAAAACGGAACATTACGATTTTAGCCCAAAAAGAAGGAACCGAGCAAGTAAAATATTTGCACGGTAACTTCGGACGCGGAACTTTTACTTTTTACGGCGGCCACGATCCGGAAGATTACCAACATGCAGTTTGGGATCCACCGACAGACCTCGCACTGCATAAAAATTCTCCCGGATACAGATTGATACTCAATAACATTCTCTTCCCCGCCGCAAAAAAGAAACAGCAGAAAACCTGATCTCTTTGGCCTCTGTAAATTTTGAAACTCCATTCACGACTCATTCTGTCTTCCGTTTTCTGTCTTCTGTTTTCTGTTTTCTATCTTCACATTATTCCTTTCTTTTTATACCATCAATAGTTACATTTATAAATAGTTCTCACTGAAAAAGTCAATTAAACTATGAGTAATATAAAATATTCCTTTGTGTTCTTCATAGTCCGAAAGGGATCCCTTCGGGAAAAGCCATTTACTCTCTGTGGGCTCTGTGGTTAACCACAAAGTTCGCAAAGGTGAGTTGGCAATCTATGAAGGACACAAAGGTTTTTCAGCGCGAACTAAATAATCATTATGCGTGTATCTCTTTTCATACCATGTTTGGTTGACCAATTCTATCCGGAAACGGGTATTGCAATGCTTTCTATTCTCCGCCGGCTTGAAGTCGATGTGGAGTATAATCCCAAACAAACTTGCTGCGGACAACCGGCGATGAATACCGGTTATCGTCACGAGGCTCGATCGGTTGCAGAACGTTGGTTAAAAATATTTGACGGAAGCGAATACATTGTCGGACCAAGCGGCTCGTGTGTGAGTATGATTCGAAATTTGTATAAAGAATTATGGCCTGAAGATATGCCGGAAGACTATCGCCAACTTTGCGAACGAACCTATGAGTTTTCAGAATTCATCGTCCATAAACTACAAGTTATCGATATTGGTGCGCGGTTTAGGCATCGAGTAACATATCACGACTCATGTCATTTACTTCGTGAACTCAAAATCAAAGAAGAACCTCGTTTATTACTAAGTAAGGTTAAGGGACTTGAGTTGATCGAAATGGAAGAAAGCGATAGATGCTGTGGGTTTGGCGGAACGTTTGCGGTGAAGTATCCGGAGATTTCGACTGAGATGGCCGATAGAAAAGTCCAAAACATCATGAAAGCAGGAGTTGAATATGTGACCGCGAACGATTCAAGCTGTTTAATGCAGATCGACGGCTACATGCGAAGAAAAAAAACAAATATTAAGTCAATCCACCTTGCAGAAATTTTAGCCAGGCAATAATTAACCATGCAGAAAAAATCTCGACAATTTTTATCCAACGCGCATCAAGCAATCCATAACGCACAGTTGCGCGAAAATTTGTTGAAGGCGACAAAACACACACTTGCAGCACGTGAAAAAGTTGTCAGTGAAATTTCAAATTGGGAAGATTGGCGGATCGAAGCTTCGGAGATCAAAGAAGAAGTTCTTGAACATCTCGGTCAATACCTCGAAGAATTTGAAAAAAATGCGTCGGCACACGGCATCAAAATTTTATGGGCACGAACGGCGGAATCTGCATGTTTGCTGGTTTATAGCATCGTGCGGCTCAAACAGGCACGATCTATTGTAAAATCGAAATCAATGGTGACGGAAGAGATTGCTCTTAATCCATTTCTCGAATCGCAAGGTTGTGAAATTGTCGAAACCGATCTTGGCGAGTACATCGTACAATTAAATCATGAACCGCCATCGCACATTACAGCTCCCGCACTTCATTTATCGCGGAAACAAATCGGCGAGCTTTTTTCAAAGGAACTAAATATTCCTTATACGGATGATCCACAGCAATTAACCGCGGCGGCGCGTGCAACGCTCAGGCAAAAGTTTCTCGATGCCGATATCGGAATAACCGGTGCAAATTTTTTAATCGCGGAAACCGGTTCTATTGTCATCATTGAAAATGAAGGAAACGCTCGCTTCGTAACAACTTTGCCGAAGACTCACATCGCAATCACCGGCATCGAAAAAATTATTCCAAAGATCGATCATCTCCCTCTTTTCTTGAGAATGCTTCCACGAAGCGCGACAGGCCAGCGCATGACGAGTTATGTGTCGGTCATACAGTCTCACAGAAAGGATGAAGATACGGATGGCCCGGAAGAGATTTATCTCATCCTTGTTGACAACAACCGCTCTTCCATTCTTCAGGATCCAGAATTACGCTCGATGTTAAAATGTATCCGATGCGGGGCGTGTTTGAATATTTGTCCGGTTTATCAAACCATCGGCGGACATGCATACGGTTCGGTGTATCCCGGGCCGATCGGTTCTATCCTCACACCATCGATGACAAATCTCGATGATGCCAAAGCATTGCCATTCGCGTCTTCTTTGTGCGGAAGTTGTTCGGATATCTGTCCGGTTAAAATTCCAATTCATCGGCTTCTGCTGCACCAACGATCTGCTATTGTCGATCATAAATTATCAAAAAAAACGGAAAAAATAATTTTTAAACTCTGGGTGATTCTTTTGAAGAATTCAAGAACACTTGCAGCGGCAACATTGGGTGCAAAAATTTATGGTAAGATTATGGGGAGAGGAAACACGATGAGAGTTCCCATCTGGTCAAAGACGAGGAACTTCCCTAAGCCGGCGAAAAAAACATTCCGCCAATTGTGGAAGGAGCAAACCGAGAACGATGGATGAACGTGAATCAATATTAAAACAACTCGATATATCATCGGGATCCGACACATCAGAAAAATCGGGAGTGAAAAGCAGCCGTCAACAGCCGATGCAAGAAAGAGATGCGATTAAATTATTTTCCGAAAGAATTCAATCCGTCGGCGGATTGTGCATTCCAGCTTCCGAGAAATCCATTGCCGAACAGCTTGAAATGCTGTTGAAGATCAGCGGAAAAGTATTCATTGCAAACGACCATGAATTAGAGAAGTATGATTTAAGTCAATGGAAATCCACCGACAATATTCTTGAAGCCGAAACAGGTGTAACATCGTGCGACGGATTGATAGCGGAGACCGGAACCATCGTAATTTGCCACGGAAAATTTTCTCGGCGTTCAGCGTCTTTATTACCGAGCCGTCATATCGTCATCGCATCAAAAAGAAAATTGTATCAAAATATGGAAGAATTTTTCCGGTACTGGGCAATCGGTAACGAGGAATGGCCTGCTAATCTCAGCAGTATGATCTTTATAACCGGGCCAAGCCGTACGGCTGATATTGAGAAGATACTAATTCAAGGAATGCACGGCCCGCGCGAGTTGATCGTTATTTTAGTGGAGGATTAAATTGTAGAGTTACAGTCTCAATTCTTCCGCTGATGAAAATATTTTAAAATCTCGACTGATTCAACCGTCACAATTCCGCCGCAATCGGCATCATTCAACACCATATCGATTTTTGGAAGGAGTGCCTCGATTTTTTCTTTTGTATCTATAATTTCAATTACCATTGGAAGATCTTCGGACAGACGCAGGATCTTCGCCGTATGAATCCTGCTCGATGCTCCAAAGCTTTCAACACCGCGAAGAACAGTCGCGCCGGCCATTCCATCCTGCCGTGCAAGCTCAACAATTTTTTCGTAAAGCAGTTTACCATGAATTTTATCTGCCTCTCCGATAAAAATCCGGAGTAGTTTTCCTTCTCCTGAAAGATTCATAACATCAACCCTTTCTCAAAAAATTAAAACAACCGTGCGAGAACTGCACCGCACCAGGTTGCAAGCAGACCAAAAATAATACTTCCCCATGTATTAAAAGCCACGTAAAGATATTCACCTTGTTGGAATAAAGAGTATGACTCGTAACTGAAAGAAGAAAACGTTGTAAAGCCGCCAAGCAACCCGACAGTTAAAAATATCCTCAAATTTTGACTGATCAAAAAGCGTTCCTCTGACAGAGTCATGATTAATCCAATGAAAAAACAACCGAGGATATTAACAACGAACGTGCCATAAGGAAAACCCGGTCCGGTCCACTTATGAATCAAACCTTGCATTAAGTACCGAAAAACACTGCCTGCAAAGCCTCCAATACCAATTAATCCTAACTTTTCCACATTTATCTCCCAAAATGACATTTTTTCCACATCCGGATGTGGATAAAGTCTTTATTTAATATCGCAATTTTAGGCTTCAATTCTAATATTACAATAATGTGTAGAAAAATAAACAATTAGAAACCGATTATCAATTAAAAAATAATCGTGGATAAGCTGTTGATAACTAATATTTTGATTGCAATACCTCAAAAAATAATTTATATTTGTTTCACGATGTTTCACGTTTACATTTCATCTCTATCGATTTTTTAAAAAGTAATTGGATTGATTTATCTTTAAATAATTAATTTCAGGAGTGATTTGTTGGGAAAAATAATTACGATCACGAATCAGAAAGGCGGAGTTGGTAAGACAACGACAGCGGTGAATCTTGCTTCGTGTCTAGGTGTGGCAGAATATGAGACGCTTTTGGTTGATATCGATCCGCAGGCAAATGCCACGAGCGGTGTAGGAATTGAAAAGGAAGATTCGGGAAAAACAACTTATGAAGTTTTAATCCATCAAATTGAACCGGCAGAAGCGATCGTAAAAACGGAGGTGCCATTTCTTTCTATTCTTCCTTCACATGTGAATCTTGTCGGTGCAGAAGTGGAACTGGTAGAGTATTCAAATCGCGAAACAATGTTGAAACGCGCACTGGAAAAAATCAGAAAACATTACAAATATATCATCATCGATTGTCCGCCCTCTCTCGGGTTGTTGACGCTTAACGCGCTTACTGCGGCGGATACGGTTCTCATCCCTGTTCAATGCGAGTACTATGCGCTCGAAGGATTGAGCCAATTATTGAACACAATCAATATCGTCAAGAAGAACCTCAATTCACATCTTGATGTTGAGGGTGTTTTGATGACGATGTTCGACGGCCGCCTGAGATTATCGAATCAGATTGTGGATGAAGTTAAAAAATATTTTGGTGATAAGGTGTTTTCGACCATTATCACACGGAATGTCCGATTAAGTGAAGCTCCGAGCTTTGGAAAACCGATCATCCTCTACGACGCAATTTCAAGCGGAACGAGGAATTATATGGAATTGACAAAAGAAATTCTTCAGAATAATAAATCATAACAATAATTGGACGGAGAAGTACAGAACGCATGGGCAAAACAGTTCTGGGAAAAGGTTTGAGCGCATTGATTCAGCGCTCGACAAGCGGCGACGTCTCTGTTTATTCCAACATACAAGATTCCGATAACGGTCAACCCAATATCATCGCTACTGTCGATCTTGTAAAAGTAAAACCAAATCCTTTCCAACCGCGCATGGATTTTGATGCGGAAGCGCTCGAAGATCTTAAGCGCTCGATCCAGGAAAAAGGCGTTATTCAACCGATCACAGTGCGGCGCGTTGCGGGCGGAATGTACGAATTGATCTCAGGTGAACGCCGTGTGCGCGCATCGCAGGATATTGGGCTAAAGGCCATCCCGGCATATATCATCGAGGTTTCAACCGATGAAGAAATGCTCGAGCTTGCTCTTGTTGAAAATCTTCAGCGCGAACATTTAAATCCGATTGAAATTGCAATTTCATATCAGCGGCTTATTGATGAGTGCCGTTTGACACAGGATCTTGTAGCAAAAAAAATCGGGAAAGACCGGTCGACGGTTACGAATTTTCTCCGCTTGCTAAAACTTCCGGAACGTATTCAACGGAGTTTACGACGTGAAGAAATTTCCATGGGCCATGCGCGTGCTTTGATCGGATTACCAAATGAGGCGGCACAATTAAAAGTCTGGCAAAAAATAGTCAGAGAAGCATTATCCGTTCGCAAAGTCGAAGAGCTTGCGCGGAACATCGGCACCAAACCGACCGTCCAACACAAGGGTGGCACAATTCCGTCACCACCGGCCGACGGCGGAATCCGGAACATGGAATCGCGTTTGCGGCATGCGCTCGGTACTAAAGTCCAGATAAAATCTCACCCGACAGGCAAAGGTGAAATTGTCATCGAATATTATTCGCCAGAGGATTTAGAACGCATTCTCGAACTCTTGACGGAAAAATAGGAGGATAGAATTATGGAGCGCGCTGTTATTAAAACAGAAAAAGCGCCGTTACCAATCGGGCCATATAATCAAGCTGTACTTGCTTCAGGACGCTTTTTATTTCTTGCCGGTCAGATACCGATCGATCCATCGACCGGAAATGTTGTGATTGGTGATATCAAATCACAGACGCGTTGTGTTTGTGAAAATATCAAAGCGATTTTAAACGAAGCTGGGACATCGTTCCGGAACATCGTGAAAACAACTGTCTTTCTCAAAGATATGAATGAATTCACCGCGATGAATGAAGTCTACGCTGAATACTTCGCGCACGAAAGTCCGGCACGAAGCACAGTCCAGGTGGCTCGCCTTCCGCGTGATGTTGGTGTCGAGATCGAAGTTATAGCGGTAATCTAAAACGCATGCGGCCTCAAAACATCATAATAATAATTTCAATTCTGTGTGTAAGCGCAACTCTTCATGCACAAACAACCAGTGCACGGCCTGATACAAATTTTCTTCCGACTTTTCAGCCCGGCCCTGTTCAAAATGACACTCTCCATTTTGCAGATTCGCTTAGTGTCCCGTACAAACAATCGAAGTCGCCTCTTCTCGCAATGTGCCTTTCTGCGGTTATTCCCGGCGCCGGCCAGGTTTACAATGGCTCATACTGGAAAGTGCCTATTCTCGCCGGGTTTGCAGCCTGGTTTGTATACAACTGGATTGATTTGAATAAATTGTATCATAATTATCGTGATCTCTATACCTCATGTATCAATTCGTCTCCCTATCTGAATAAGGATACAAGAGCAATAGATATCAGTAATCAATATCTAAGTGTCAGAAACTTTTACCACAATGAACGGGATGCCTTTGCAGGCTATCTGGGAATTGAGTACGCATTAAATATTATCGATGCTTACGTCGACGCAAGTTTGTACGATTTTAATCAGGGAAAATCGGTTCATCTGAATCTTTTAGCGCGTCCCGATGCTGTTGGTTTAAATTTGCAGGTTCGTTTCTAATATTCTTCAACGAACGGATCATTATGCTGAACTATATCTGGTTAACTCTTCTTGTGATTGGAATTCTTTGCGCTGTTGGGAATGATGTCGCCGATCAGATGCAAAACAATTACCGGAACGGCATTCCTCTCGATGTCGTGTTGCGTTTGGATGAAAATAATTCAACAGGCAACACTCAAGCCGGAGAAATGATTATTTCCAGAAAACAATTTGCCGATTTTTACAATTTGAGTGAATCTTCCATTGTTGAAGATACAATACGACAGAACGTTTTAGTTCTAAGAAAGGAACGCAAAATTCAATTGTTGCTTTCTTCTTCTTCCCCACGGATTTGGCAGACGATGGCTGAAGCACTTGGAACGAAAGACAAACTTATCGGCGAATCAGAAATCATCGGACATTTATATAAAGATGGAAAACTGGAAATTCACTCAACCATTCTTTTTGATGCAGTGACGTTGGTTCGATTGAGAGCTGTTACGCAAACGATGTTCGAATATGCCGGCACAGCGGTTACAATCGCACTTGGGTTGATCGGAATAATGGCTCTCTGGCTCGGGATGATGAAAATCGCCGAAGCGGCTGGAATTTTGAAAGTCATCACGAAATTTCTCTCTCCCATCATGCGCCGGATTTTTCCTGAAGTGCCGCCGGATCATCCGGCTATGGCTGCGATGGTGATGAACATTGCCGCAAATATGCTCGGCCTCAGTAATGCGGCAACACCACTCGGAATAAAAGCAATGGAAGAATTGCAGACTTTAAATACGAAAAAAACTTCTGCATCAAATCCGATGGTCACCTTTCTTGCGATAAATACCGGCGGATTAACACTGATACCGGCAACGGCAATTGCCATTCGTGCGGGACTTGGCTCGGCGAATCCGACAATAATCATCGGTACAACAATTTTTGGCGCGTCATTAGCAACAGTGGTAGGAATCCTGACCTCGAAATTTCTTCAACGGTTCTCGATCTTCAATCGTGGTAAGAAGGAGAATGAATGATGGAATTCCTAAAGATAGTATTAACAGCGATTGCGACTTTTTCCATTCCACTGCTCATCCTCTTTTTTTTAATTGCCGGATTGATAAAAAAAGTGAACGTGTACAATTGTTTCATCGATGGAGCAAAAGACGGATTTAATGTTGCCGTGCGAATCATTCCATATCTGGTAGGCATGCTCGTCGCGATTGGAGTTTTTCGAGCGAGCGGCGCCCTCGAGTTGTTTGTTCGATTGCTCGATCCGGTAACGAGATTGATTGGGATGCCGGCCGAAGCTCTGCCGATGGTATTGATGCGTCCGCTCTCCGGAAGCGGTTCTCTCGGTTTGATGAGCGATATCATGAAAACGCACGGCCCCGACAGTTTCATAGGAGTCCTTGTCTCGACAATCTACGGAAGTTCCGAGACGACATTTTATGTGATTGCGGTTTATTTCGGAGCGGTAGGAATAAAGAACACACGCCATGCAATTGCGGCCGGACTCATGGCCGATCTTACCGGAGCGCTCGCGGCGCTCTTTATTGTTCATTTACTTTTTTTCTAATTTAGTCGATTTTATTTTTTTACTTTTACCGTTTTCCTTTTATCTTTATCCATGCCGTCAAAACTGCAAAACAGAGAACGCTGTCCATGGCCGACAGACAATCCGTTAATGATCGAATATCACGATACGGAATGGGGCGTTCCGCTTCACGACGATCGCAAGCTCTTCGAATTCATGATGCTGGATGCCTTCCAGGCTGGTTTAAGTTGGTCGATTGTTTTGAAAAAACGAGAAGCGTTCCGCAAGGCTTTCAGGAATTATGATCCTGTGCGAATAGCACGTTTCACAGAAAAAGATATACAACGCTTGCTCAAGGATGAAGGTATAATTCGAAATAGATTGAAGATACTTTCAACCGTGAAGAATGCCCGACTCTTCCTGACAGTTCAAAAAGAGTTCGGATCGTTCGATAACTATATCTGGCAATTCACAAATCACAGAATGAAAGTAAATCGTTTTAAAACGCTGAAACAATTACCTGCTGTTAGTAAAGCAGCCGAGACGATGAGCAAAGATTTAAAGCAACGCGGATTTACATTTGTCGGGCCTACAATTTGTTATGCATTTATGCAGGCCGCAGGAATGGTGAATGATCATTTGGTTAGTTGTTTTCGGTATGAAGAAGTGCAAAAACTTTCATTTTCAAAAAAACTATAAATTGGATTAGTTCCTATCACACACTCAATAACTTGTCCCGAGAGTTAAAGAGATAAAAAATCCTCCAAAATCTTTTTTATTCATGATGTCACCGGTCACCTGGTTCTGCATACTCGGAAGCCCTCCTGCAATCGGTATAAAATAATATCTGAAATTGAATCCAAGAAAACTTCCACGCTGATTGCCAAAAAATGCACCCAGGCCGATGAAACTATTATATGTCCAATATGCTTTGCCATATCTCAGACTGTTAAAAAATTCTCTATCATAAGGACTCGAGAAGACTACTGTTGGGCCTGCACCGGCCGTGAGGTATGGCCGGAAATTGTCCATTATTTCGTCTTCGAATATTCTGTACTGTATTCCGAAGCTTAATGGAAAAATTAAGAATCGATTGATTTCTCCGGGGGAATAACTCTCGCCCGTATAAGGATCGTACTGATCGAATTCGCTTTCATCTTTCGATTCTGAAATTGCAAATGATGCAAACCCCTGAATTGTTTTATTTAAATCGCACCGGTAAAATAAACCAAGGCCAAATCCATTTGTTGAAAAAAGAATGTCGAGTCCGTAAGACTGCGTTAACCCAATTGTATCCGAAGGAATGGTAGGATAAAGCAAAGGCGATGTAGCAGATGGATTTTTTGTGGTCGACGTTGTTTGTTGGGCATTGACGGAGATTGATATGAATACTGCCAACGTAACAAAAAATAAAATGTTCTTCATAGTACCCCCAGATTTATGAAATCCTGAAAATTCCGAATTTTAAATATTTCGTCTCGGGCATTGCCGGTAAGACTGGATGGTCAGGCCCGGCTCCATGCCATTCGAGCAATTGGATCGATTTACTTGCCGCCATAGCGCTTTCTCGAATAATTTCTAAAAACGTTTGTTCAAGTATATGATGCGAGCAAGAAGCTGTGGCCAAAATACCGCCTCGTTTTAAAATTTTCATTGCCGCGGTATTGATTTCTTTATATCCTTTTTTTGCCGTGTTCACCGTCTTTCTGCTTTTTGTGAACGAAGGCGGATCTAAAATAATAACATCGAATTGTGCGTCAGAGTTTACTTCTTTCTGTAGCCGCTCAAAAACATCGCTCACTTCAAAACGGCAAACCGAATTCATTTTATTTTCTTCGGCATTAGATCGTGCACGCGTGATTGCGCCATCCGAAACATCTATGCCTAAAACATTAGACGCACCGCCATAGCAGGAGTTTAAGGAAAATCCTCCGTCATTGCAAAAACAATCAAGAACATGTTTCCCTTTTGTATAACGTCTGATAGCCTTGCGATTCTCGCGTTGATCGAGGAAAAATCCGGTTTTTTGGCCTCCCGCTACATCAATGACGTATCGAATTTCATTTTCCGTTATCATTACCGATGATTTTTCACCGAAAAGAAATCCTGAACGATCGGGCAAATCTTCCAATTTTCTAAGAAAAGACTCGTTCTTTTCAATCATGGATTCTGGAGAAAATTCCTCCAACAATATTTTTACGATAGTTTGAAGGCGTAATTCCATCCCGGCCGATAGGATTTGCAGTGATAAAATCGTGTCAAATTTATCGACGATCAAGCCGGGAAGAAAATCGCTTTCGCCATAGATCAGACGATATGAATTGCATTCTGGATACAGTATTTTCCTGAGTTCGGCCGCCTGCCGGATTCGTGTTTTAAAAAAGTCTGGATCTATTTCAACATCATCAAAAGTTAGAATCCGTACAGCCACCAACGAATGAGGGTGATAAAATCCTCTTGCTAAAAACTTTCCATCGATTCTTCGAACATCGACAATGTCGCCTGTTGCAGGTGAACCCGCTTCGATCGAATGAATCTCGTTGCTGAACACCCAGAGATGTCCTTCGAGTATTCTGTGTTCTTCCCCTTTTTTTAATATGATTCGCGGTATCAAGTAATTGTCTGAAATAATGTTCGTTCGTAAAGTTTATTATAGACACAAAATGAGATAGAAGCAAGATTGAATTACACCTGTAGTCACACCCTAAAATAAATCAGTCTTCTTTGTTTTTAATCTTCTCAAGCTTCTGGATTCTCTCATTCAAGTAGCGTCATATCAAGTGCAGTCTGGAATCTAGAAAAGATTTCAGACCGCTAAGAATCAGCCTTGATGAAAAGAAATCTTATGCGTTCTTTAAGGCTTCTTGAATGACTCTTCCAACAAGCCGGAATTAATGCCGACATTCGAAAAGATTGTCTCGGCGACTTTTTTTCCGCTCGATAATGTCAGTTCTTTGAAAGCGATTTTTACTCCTCCAATGTCTCGATAGTCGGAATAAGTCGTTTCGATTTCTTCCGGACCATTCATGCCGATAGATTTTGCAATCGCTTTCAACGGAAGATTCGTTTTTTTATCTATCACAAACTTCGTGATGGAATTTGTAGGAATATGCCGCACAATTATTACCGCCGCTGAAATACTATCGATTGTTTCATCTTTAAAATATTGAATCTGATATTCCGGTTTTTCAAAATTTTGGAGAACGGAAACCGGGTTCCGGACAAATTCTTTTTGCATTTCTTCTTTTTGAACTCCGCTTACTTCTATAACTCCCTGCGGATTCTTCATCCATAACGATATGCCGTCATATATGAACCGGATTTCACCGTAAGGAGACTGCATCACTTCGATCCACTTACACGGAAAAAGCAATTTCGTTTCTGTCGTCATCGAAATGTCTCCCTGAGGAGTTGTCAAAGTTGTTTTACCCGAAATGCTCATGTCGTGAATGTTCAGAAGAAGTTTGCCTCCCGCCGCTTCGAGCGATTTGCGCAACTGTTCTTTTCCGCGTTCGATTGTTTCGGGTGTCGCTTCAGGAATTCTTTCCGGCGGTTGTGGAATCGTTATATCGATTGTTTTATAATCCGGATTCAAATTCTTCATCGGCTCGTCGAAATCTTTTTCTTTTCCCACTACAAGGATTGTGAGATCTTCAGGTTTCCATCTTTTTCGTACGGCAGACATGACATCTTCTTTTGTCAGCGCTTCGATCGTGTGTTTTTGTTTTGGAAGAAAATCCTCCGGATAATTGTAAAACTCCTGTTCGAGAATTTGTGAGATTATTTTTTCTTTCGTGTCATAATTGAATACAAACGAATTCAGCAGTGATTCTTTTCCGAATTTTAATTCGGCATCTGTAATCCCGTTCTTCAGCAGCTCCTCCAATTCTTTTATAATCTCGCGTGATACTTTGACGGCGCTTTGCGATTTTGTACTTGCCGAGATTGTGAAGATGCCGGGATGATCGAAGTTCTCACCCCAATTGCTTCCGACATTGTACGCAAGTCCTTGATCGGATCGGATACGTTTGAAGAGCCGTGAAGCGAATGCTCCGCCAAAAATCTGGTCGGCAACATTGAGCGCTTCGCTCTCCGGGTCGCTGAGAATTCCGCCGAGATGTCCGATATAAATATTCGCTTGATTGACATCTTCTTTCGAAATAAAATAAGCAGAGTTTCCATGCGATTGCGGAATCGGCGGAAGTGCCGGAACATCGAGTTGTTGTTTTTCCCAACTTCCAAAATATTCTTTAATCTTTGCTTTCATGGCGCTCACATCGAAATCTCCCCATATTGCCATGAGCGCGTTATTCGGAGCAAAATATTTATTATGAAAATCGATCAAGTCCTGGCGGGTGATGTTGTCGACGTGCTCATATTCCACGATGCGGCCATAAATATTATCCGGCCCATAAATCAGACGCCGGAATTCACGCGCCGCAATTGATCCGACATTATCGTTTCGCCGCGATATTTCACTTTTTATTTCAATTTTTGAAAGCTCGATTTTATCTTCCGGGAACGCAGGATGCATCAGAACATCCGCCAGCGCCGACAATCCTTTATCGATGTCCTCTTTCATAACCGACATCGACGCGGAACCTGACGATGTTCCAATCGACGTTTCGACGGAAGCCGCAATTTTTTCAAGTTCATCGTCGAATTGATCGCCTGTCTTCGATGTAGTGCCTCCTGTTCGCATCACTTCTCCTACTATTCCGGCAAGGCCGACTTTATCCGCTGGTTCATATCGCGATCCGGTGTGTATGAGAATTTGTGCATCGATAAGAGGAAGTGAATGATCTTCGAGCAAATAAATCCGCAAGCCGTTACAAAGTTGAAGCGTATCCGGTTTCGGAATTGTGATCTCTCTGAGTTTTGGATACCGCAGTTCTTTGTACGATTTTGGTTTCCCAGTTTTTGTTTGTTGAGCCGGCAAGGAAACAACCGCGACGATGATGAAGAGGAAAATTAAAAATATTTTCTTCATGATTATTTCTCCTTCTCTTCACTCACCGGTTCGATTGTTCCGATGGTACGGTTATCGTCCGTGAAAATTTGTTTCGCGACGCGTTGAATATCTGCCGCCGTCACGGCGTTTATGTTGTCTAATTGCTTGAACATGTTGTGCCAATCGTTGGTCATCACTTGCCAGAATGTAAGAGCACCGGCGAATCCGCTGTTTGAAGCAAGTGAACGAATTAACTCCGCCTTCGCGCGTGTCTTGACGGCTTTTAGTGTTTCGTCGTCAACCGGTTCATTTTTCAATTTTGTTATTTCTGCTTCGATCGCCGACTGACATTCGGCATTCGTTTTTCCTTGCGCGGGAACGGCGTAAAATACAAACATGTTTGGAAATTTTTGTCCCGGAAAACCTGAAAATCCTCCGGCATCTATTGCAATCTTTTTATCTCTCACTAACGAACGATAGAGCCGCGACGTCCTGCCGGAACTCATCAAATCTGTGATGGCATCCTGGACTGCATCGTCCGGATCGAGCATCGATCCTTTTTTATATCCCATCACAAAAAATGGCTGTGAATGTTCATGGAGCAAAACCCTCTTCTCGGCATGCTGAGGCGGCTCGATTGTCCGCAGCGCTTCCGGTTTTGGTCCGGCTGAAATTCTTCCAAAATAAATTTCAGCAAGACGAATAACTTCAGCCGGATCCACATCGCCGACAATTCCGACCACGATATTCGACGGAACGTAATTCTTTTTATAGAAATTGATCGCGTCAGTTCGAGTAATCGATTCCAGATCGCTCGTGTATCCAATCACAGGATCGCGATATGGATGAGCTTTGTAAGCAACGGAAAGGAAGTCTTCAATTAATTTTCCAACGGGACTGCTTTCAGTCCGCATGCGCCGTTCTTCCATTACTACATTTTTTTCTTTGTAGAAATCACGAAACACCGGATCGAGAAATCGCGATGATTCGAGAGACATCCATAATTCAAGTTTGTTGGATGGATAACTGATGATGTATTGTGTGGCTTCCCACGAAGTGTTTGCATTCAAACCAACACCGCCATTTTCTTCGGTGATTTGGCCGTACTCGTTATTCACCACGTAGGAAGACGCTTCTGCCTGAGTTTGTTCGAATGCGGATCGAAGTTGGATGAGTTTTGTAGAATCTGCTTTATCACCTTTCCGTTCCTCGGTGCGTAAAGTTTCCCAGGCATGATCGAGTTTTTCGAGAGATATTTTTTCTTTTTTATAATCTTTCGTACCGATAGTTGATGTTCCTTTAAAAGCAAGATGCTCGAAGATGTGAGCCAGACCGGTAATGCCTCTGTCCTCATTCACCGAACCAACATCGACGTACGTATGAAATGAAACCACCGGCGCGTCGTGCCGCGGCAAGATGATAATCTTTAAACCATTCTTTAGTGTTTGTTCGACGACTTGAGATTGGACGGATGTAAAGCCGTCTTCAGCAGCATAAGAAATCGAAATGACACTGAATACGATAAGAAATAAAAAGAATCGTTTTTTCATAAGTATCCTTAAAATATCCAAAATTTTTAAATTTGATTTATTGAAAGATAAAGCTAATAAATAAAAAAATGAAGCTCAAATTGAATTGTGGATTCGGGATTGTCGATTTGTGGAAAAGTTTACTTCAGGAACTTATTGCAATATCTTTCGCAACAAACTTGACTATATTAAAAAAAGCTTCTAACTTTTCAAAAAGTTGTTCTTTACTTTATCAAATTGTAAAAAATAATAGTCTTA
Source organism: Ignavibacteriota bacterium (assembly GCA_963835935.1). Lineage (GTDB taxonomy): Bacteria > Bacteroidota > Ignavibacteria > UBA10030 > CAVZMI01 > CAWIHK01. The sequence goes on along the minus strand of CAWIHK010000001.1, from coordinate 51,029 downwards.
GACAAAGGCTTGCGGTACAAGTAGGAGCATTGAACTTGGTTTGAAAATTTAAACCGGGAAAATTCAAGACGTCTGATGATGTTCCGAAGACGCTTGAAGTGGATATTGTCTATTGGATCGAGTGAATGATGCTCACCATGGCGGTGAAGGAGATCACCAACGCCCAGCCCGTTAAAACGGAAAACGGTTATGAGAAGCCCGTCAAGATCAAGTCGAAGTACCCTGCCGCGAGAGGTATATGAAGGTAGGCTCAGGATTCACTGTGGATTTTGTAATCGGGGACCGGTTCATCATAACTTCAGCGGTGCATACGTTAATATAAAGATGCTGCATCGTTGATCGATGTAATGACTATCGACGGTTTGGAGCGTGTCCATTAATAAATTATGATATATTGACCATAATTAAAACCCCGGCTTAATGAGGGAACCATAATAAATAAAAGTTAGCCAACAAAAACAGCAGATAGGATAATATGAATTATAAATATTTTTGGTTTTTATTTGTTCCATCGGTTGTTCTTGCACAAACATCTTCTAATGATTTTTTTCCATTAAGTGTTGGCAATAGGTGGACGTTCGCATATCATTGCCTGATTGAAAATCCAATAATATCTACTTTTTCATGGTATGATGGCAAAGCACAATATACTGTACTTTCAAATAATGTAACTCCAGATTCGATTATTTGGAATTTTCAGGAAAAACGGAATGTCGTTTATAGCTTTGATGAGATTCCTCGACATGAGTCTGATACATCATATACAATTATCGATTCTACTTTGTTTACAATTGTTGAAAATTTAAGTGGTAATCATAAATTGACCTTATATGCGTCAGAAAATATTTATCCCTATCTTTTTTTATCGTCAAATGAAACACTGCTTTCGCGCTACTCGCCAGCAGCATTACAAGATACATTAATTATTACTGAATACTCATCATTTTTACATGGATTTACAGAAACGGATACAACTACAGTAGTAAAGTCAGCAGGTGTTATCCAAACGGCTTTTCATGATTATGGAGGGATAGAAACTATTGCATATGATACGCTCACAAATAAGGTAGTAACTTCAGTCGAAACGAATAAATCAAAAGAGGGCCCGCAAAATTTTGTTGTTGAACAAAATTATCCTAATCCATTTAATCCTGCTACGGTAATATCTTTTAATATTTCAAGCAGATCGGAAACAACAATATGTATTTATGATATTTTGGGAAAGTTAGTTGAAACTGTATTTGATGGTGTACTCGAAAGCGGGAATCATTCTATTATTTGGAACGCGTTAAATAAATCTAGCGGTGTATATCTATGTGTTGTACGTGTAAATAATGAATCAAAATCAATTAGACTTGTTCTTTTGAAATAACTTGATGGCAATCCAGCGCCCCAAGCTGTTATGTAAAAAGTCAATAGATAATTGAAAAATAATTTATAGTTCCTTTCGAGCAAGAGAGATAATCTACATACTACTCTCTTTCAAAAACGATGAAAGAACGCGAACACCGGAAAACAAGAATTAATCTGTTATTAATCCTCACGCAGCGCCGTTTGAGAAAAAAGCTCCAGAAACCATTTCATATTTCGTTCCGAAGGAATCTGCCAAAGGCACGGCTTCTAATTCATCTTTTGCGCGTAACACCACTGAGTAATTATTACAAAGAGGATTGTATTATCAAATAGTACTGCTAAATATAATATTGTATTACCATACTAATACTTGGCTTCACTACTGTCCAAAATAAATAGATATAGATAAAAAACTATTGATCATGGCTCAATTTGGACAATATTTTAGGAAAGTCTTGGAGTAAGCCCCTGAATGCTGTCCAAGATCAAATAAAGAAAGCTGAACATCTGGCACAAATGGTGGACTCTGAAATGGATCATTGAGCCATTCATTGAGATCCCGGTACGTAAAGAGATTGAATCTCAACATTGCGACAAGATTTGAGAGTGACCATTTAAACATAGCCTTTGCTCTAAGTATTTTAAGAATTAGCATGACAAGTAATGCTGTCCAAATTTGAATTTTCAAAGCATTGGCGCTGGTGCCGACAAAAGTTTTGATTTTCAAGTTCTGCTTCAGTGTTTTGAAAAAGATCTCTATTTGCCATCGTTCTTTGTAAATCCGGGCAATCGTTGTACTGCCAAATCGTAAATGATTGGTGAGTAAGACCAGGATCGTCTGGTTCTTCTCGTCCCATACTTCGATCCGGCGAAGGTCATACTCACATTTTTCTGAAGTGACCGGGCCGTTAAATTGAATAATCTCGTCTTTCAGAATATTGCTGTTCTGAGGTAGGGGGTTCTTTTGAACAACATCATACGTTGCGTTACTTTTCATGCGGGTTACGAAGTAAATGTCCTGATCGCACCAATGGGCGAATTGTTCGTAGTCGTTATATCCTCGGTCAAAGACGATGATGCTATCGGCGGGAAAGCTGAAATCATTGGCAATTTTGTTCTTTGTGACTGTTGCTTTATGTGTTTTTCCATCGGTAATGTGGGCAAACACAGGAAGATATCCATCGTGATCAAGCAACATGTGGAGTTTCACTGCCCCCTTCTTCCGACGGAATTTTGCCCAGTCAAATAAATTCAAACATAAGTCTATGGTTGTCGCATCCATGCTAAAAAGTTTATTTTTAAATCGGAACGACTTTTTCCCTTGTATACATGTTTGAGCGTGTTGTAAAACCTGATAAAATGTTTCTTCAAAAATCTCATATGATCGGTGCCCATTTGCATAGGATAATGTTGACCGCTTGGGACTCTCTTTTAATCCAAGGTGTGACAGTCTTCCCATGCATGTCGCCAATCCACCGCAAATTTCTCGCAAGGACTGGGCTTTCCCAAGTTGGCAGAATAGCATGCTCACCAATTGTTCCCAACACGAAAATCCTTTTGTATGACGTTCCCCGTTATTCTTACGAACTATTCGGGCGAATTCTTTTTTATCAATATATTCTACTATTTGTGAAAAAATGTTCGTACCCTTATGTGACATATGTCGCTCCGGTTTGTGGTTGTTCTTTTTTGGTTTCCACCTTAAAGGTACCACTTTCCGGAGATTTTATTTTGGACAAGTGTGATTCTGATTATTACTAGAATTATCGCTATTATAGGAAACAGCGATATAAAAATCCCTGGAAGAAGCAAAGTAGTAAGAAACCAAATATTATTTTTAATACCCCATGAATATAAAATTAATGGCATTATCATGAGAAGGAACACAAGTGCAAGACCATAAAAGCCTTCTTTTGTAAATTTTCTAAAATCTTCCGGAAAAGAATATGCTCTTAATTCATTTTTTGTTAGATCATCATCTGGTTCGAAAATAAACATTATTTTATGCCAGAAATTTCTAATTTTATTAAATGAATCTAATAAGTATTTTGCGATAAGCCATTGCCATTCTTTTATAGAAGTCTTTGCTAACAAATTTTCGAAACGCTTTAGAGATTCTAAAATTTGGTCTTTTTACCTCTTTCGAAGAAACCAGTCAATTAGTTTTCCTAAACTGATCATCACTATACAAATTATAATTATTCTTTCGCTTTCCTGGATCATATAATAATTGGTTTCCATAAGAAATTCTTTACTTTATTTGTCTAAGCAGGATCGGCGCTAAGCTGCGGCACTGATAATCTTCCAACTTTACCGCCGTCGCGCGTGATACCTTACCTAAATTCACAATTTAAACTTTCAACGCGCGCGCTTTTTCCGTCAGCTTGTTCCAATTCGACAGACTTATCGTTCTTTAGGTAAGTCGTGGTCGAATTGAGAATCCCGACGTTCTTTGTCGGGGAGCGCCTGGATATTATCAAAAAGGAATCTCCCGATTATGTACATTGCTCATTGTCGAAGTAAACAACATTCACGATCTCAGCCAAAGGCTGATGCGCCTCAGGCGCAAAAGGAGATTCCCATGTATTACTCAGGTATCGATCTGCATTCTGATAACTCGTATATCACAACCGTTGATGATAACGGTACTGTCGTCAAACAACAACGCATTGAAAATATCGATCATTGTGTGCTCGATTATTTCCAGTCCTTGCCCGGCTCTCATCAAGCTGTCGTCGAATCTACAACAGGTTGGTACTGGCTCAACGATCTTCTCAGCGATCACGGTATCGAACTCGTTCTTGCTCATGCCAAATATCTCAAAGCCATCAGTTATGCTAAAGTTAAAACAGATAAAGTTGATTCGCAAACCCTCGCCATACTTTTACGACAGAATCTTATTCCACGCGCTCACAAAATCAGCCGTGAATTGCGAGGTCTGCGCGATACCATGCGCATTCGTTTACGCCTTGTCCAGCAACATTCCGACACACTACGACGACTCAAAAGCATTCATGCAAAGTTTAACGGCTCTGTGCCTGATCCGTATCGTTTCCAACTCGCTGTCTTAGAACATACGCGCGATACACTCGCCGAGCAGATCCTTGCACTCGAAAAATCTCTCCATCCGGTCCTGATTCCCAACGACGATATCCAACGACTTCTCTACATTCCCGGCATCGGCAAACTCTCGGCATTTACCATCTATCTCGAAATCGACGGCATCGAACGCTTCGATTCAGATAAACATTTTGTCTCCTATTGCCGTCTCGTGCCCGCAGCCGATAACTCCAATCGCTCTATGCATCATCGCTCAAGTAAAGACGGCAATAAATATCTTAAGATCGCTTTCTCCGATGCTGCTGTTCATGCCATTCAATATTATGCAGAATACAAACGCTTCTATCTGAAACGTGCCAGGCGTTCCGGACAAGCCATCGCTCGCGCTTGTGTTGCCAAAGAACTTGCGAAGATTGTCTATTATATTTTAAAAAATAAATCACAATATAAAGGATTCAAGGGGCAACCGATTAGTCGACAGAAATCACAGCAGTGGCCGCGCCTATCAAGCCCGGATGCCTAACTGATTGCCTTGAGCATCGTCGCCTGGATTGGGAAGATAGGCGTTGTGCCGTTTTAATATCTGGAGTGTCTCGCTTTGCCGAGACGAACTTCCTTCATTGATATATGAATGAATTGGAAGTAAATCCGTAAAGTGGTTTGGACGTCATTGCGTTCGAGCGGTTGTCCACTCGATAGAGTATGCGGCACCAGCACGCATCGGTCTTTATTAATTCAATGAACATTTTCGACATCATTCATGTTATGATGTCTCGGGAGATCTATTTTCTCTTGACTTTTTCCTTTTTAAAGTGGTTAGGCCGCGATTAACGATTTATTGGCTGCACAAATAGAGCCTCTAACAATAATGTCGCGTAACTCTTTTAATTGAATACGTACTATAAAATTTGGCAAACTAAACATTTGCGATCCATTCTTACTGAAAGAAAATCCCCAGCTTTTGCCTTCGTGGACAACTTCACATCGAATTTTATAAAATGCCATAACAATTGCTTCAAGGGATAGATGTTCGTTATTAAATCCAACAACGCCTTGTATAAGACAATTCTTATCAACTTCGCTAAGAAATTCGGTAAAGAATATTTTGACGTACTTCCGTGAGCTACTTTCCTTGTTAAAATTATACGCAAGTTTAGCCACATTCTCAGCACAAATAATGAGAAATAACAATTGAAGACCATCATACCCCTGACGAAGAACTGATACATCTTTTGATAAAGAAATGAGTCGTTGTGTTTGATGCATAATTAATTTTGCAGAACTTGCACCTGACCCATTTTCACAACATTCTACGAATTCATGAGCTTCATCTTCGTTTGCAAAATAAGGAGTATAGAACTTGATCCATTCTTCCATTGTTTTATTCCAAAGATTAGCGGCCTAACGATTGGCGGCTAAGCTGCGGTACTGTAAACCTTCAAATTGTTCCTTCCTAGCGCCGAACTCATATTTAAATTTTATCCTTACCATTTTGCGCGGACTTTTGCACCCGCGCATATTCCGTCAGCTTCAGCGCTTGGTTAGCGCCGTCAATTATCGCGTATTATTAATTTGATTAAACTCCCGAATTCTTTTCACGGTGAGTTTTCTTGAATAATATTTTCGCCCAAGTGTATCTTCAACTTGAATTTTTATAAAAACTTTATCTTTTAAATTGCTGAGCAACTGATCGTATAATGCTTCAGTCTTAATTTCTATGCGAAATTCTTGCCCATGTGAAAGTTCTACAGGATAATTTAAATGGTCGTTAACTCGTAACAACTGAAATGTATGTGTATCTTCAACTTTTTTTGATAGCCAAACTAAAGGTTGACGCACAAATACTGTATTTTTTCCTAAATTTGTTATAGTTATTCCAAGCAATGGAATATTTGGACCAATGTAATCATTATTGACAATTTGTATAAATGAAACTGTTTCTGCGACGCGAACCTTAAGCCGTGCTCTATTGCTCAGAGATAATTTATTGACTACCCAGATTAAAAAAACAACTCCAACTCCAGAAAACAACCATTCTATATTTTTGATGAGAACATCTAAAATCGATTTAACATATTCCACGAAGTTACCCTTCTCTTGTTGGCAACCTAACTACTGTTTATATGGTTTCGGTCTAAGATCGATATTTAAATTTGCATCCGGATATATTCCAACCACAATCATTCTATCGAAAATATTTTTTGCTTTATAGATATGAAACAAATTACTGCGAAAATGTAGGAGGATATTTTGGGAAAAGCAAGCATTGTGAATGCGGATTGCAGAATTTGGATTTCGGATTAGACTTTAAGAAATCAAGTCTGCAAGTATATTCTTTAGCTGTGAATTTATGGGCAAGCAATTTAATAACTCATGTTACGTAGAATGCAATAATTATGTAGAAATAATTTTATTGCCACGAGCTTTAGCTCGTGGATCAGAGAATAAAAAGCACTATGGGGTTTCAACCCCATTTTCAATAATTTGATTAGGGCTAAAGCCCGTTAATAATGATATGAGGAGATTCCATTTGCCTCGGGAGCGGAGCTCCCTCGAAACGTTCTTTGTCTTTGTTATATCGGCTTGTTCTGAGGGAGTTATACTCCCGAAGTAATGAGTCTTTTCAATTGCAAATCCGCACACAACTTCGTAACTTCATTAAAACATTTTGGGAAGAAATCAGGTGGATAAATTTGTTATCAACGGCGGAGTAAAACTTCAAGGCAGTGTTGCCATAAGCGGTGCGAAAAACGCATCGCTTGCGTTGATGCCGGCAACATTGCTTGCCAGCGGAACATATCGATTGCATAATACCCCGAATCTGCGGGATATTGTTTCGATGCAAAAACTTTTGGAAATGATGGGAGTGGAAACCGATCGTCAGGGAGAAACACTCACTTTAAATACATTCCGCGTAAGCAAGTTTGAAGCTCCTTATGAATATATGAAAAAGATGCGCGCTTCAATTTATGTTCTTGGTCCGTTGGTCTCGCGTTATGGGTACGCGAAAGTTTCTCTCCCCGGTGGTTGTGCCTGGGGCCCGCGGCCGGTGAATTTGCATATTGAAGGAATGCTCCGGCTCGGAGCCGAGGTGGAACTCGATCATGGCTACATCATCGCGAAGGCGGAACGGTTGAAGGGAGCGAAAATAATTTTCGATGTTTCGAGCGTCGGCGCAACCGGCAATGTAATGATGGCGGCCGTGCTCGCGAAGGGAACGACGGTTATCGAGAACGCAGCGATTGAACCTGAAATAACCGAGCTTGCGGAATTTTTAAATATGATGGGAGCAAAAATTCATGGCATCGGTACTGCGAAACTCGAAATAGAAGGTGTCGACGAATTGCATCCGGCAGACGAAACAACAATCCCCGACCGTATTGAAGCCGGAACATTTTTAATTGCCGGAATGATCACGGGAGGGAAAGTCCGGATTGATCGATGCAATCCCCGGCATTTATCCGCGTTGCTGGCGCGGCTCGAAGATGCAGGCGCGACGATTCAATGCGGCGACACATGGATCGAACTCGAAGCTCCGACTACAATAAAATCAGTCGATGTTACGACGGCAATTTTTCCCGGATTCCCTACCGACCTGCAAGCGCAATGGATAGCATTAATGGCGATTGCTGACCGTTCGAGTGTTGTTACCGACACCATTTATTCCGATCGGTTTGCACATGTTCCGGAGTTGGTTCGTCTCGGCGCTGATATTGAAGTGAAAGAAAACTCAGCCATCGTAAAAGGTGTCGCACGGTTGGTCGGAGCGAAAGTCATGTCGACAGATTTGCGGGCATCGGCTTCTTTAATTCTCGCCGGATTAGTGGCTGAGGGAACAACCGAAGTACTCCGCGTGTACCATATCGACCGCGGTTACGAATCGATCGAAGCAAAACTTCAAAGTCTTGGCGCACGTATTTCCAGGGCAAGTGGGGAAGAGTATTAGCTTCTTGATGAGACAAGCGCCAGAATTTTTTATCGAGTGAAATTATCACATGAAGATTCCGCGATTCGCACCATTCACGAGATTGATTTTTGTTTATGTGATAATCAGTATTTTGTGTACGCAATTTCCTCTTGTAAATTATTTAGGATATGAGTTCAGCGCAATCTTCGGAATTGTGTCGGTAGTAGCCGCCGGGCTGTATACAATTTCACTCGCATCCCGCCAAATTTCATTTGATGAAAAAAACTCACCCCGTTCACTTCGTAATTTCTTTTACACTATTATAATGCGAATTTGTCTCGTATCCGGCGTTCCCATCCTCGTGATGGCGGTTAATAGTTTCTTTGTAAGAAATTGTGATTTCATGACCGGTGTGATGTTCTTCATTCTTATTCCGGTTGTGTCGTCGGTGTGGGCTGTTTCATTTGCGCTTTTTCTCGAAGTCACTGTTCGTCATCCGAGAATAATTTTCATATTTTGTGTATTCATAATTTTACTTCATCCGGTCTATCTTTTTTATAACGACGTTTCATTGTTCTCGTATAATATTTTGTACGGATTTATTCCCGGAGTGTATTATGATGAAGGTGTTTCGATTTCAGTCGTTCTTTTGTATCATCGTTTGCTGACGGTTCTCAGCGCTTATCTTTTTCTCATACTCACACAAATAATTGTTCAGTATTCAATTCTTACCAATTCTTTCTGGAGAAAAATTTGGAAACTGAAATTTATTTATTCCGATGTCCGGAAAGTACTCGTGGTGTCGATCCTTCTGGCGATATTCGGAATCAGTTATTTTTATCGGAATGAAATCGGGTTTGAATCATCTTATCACTACGTTCAAAAAGAACTTGGAGGGAAATATTCCACAAAACATTTCGACATTTATTATTCTCCACAATTATTTTCTGAGAAGGAAATAAAACAGGTTGCCGGCGAACATGAATTTTATCTTATGGATATCTTCAGCAGACTTCATACTATGCCTGACGAAAGAATTCAATCGTATATTTTTTCTTCTTCAGCCCAAAAGCGAATACTGCTTGGAACCGGTGTGGCGGCAGTGACAAAGCCGATGAAAAGAGAAATGTTTTTCAGCGCCGATTCGTGGGAGCAAGCGCTTCATCACGAACTAGTGCATGTTGTCTCCGCGAATTTCGGGATGCCGGTTCTAAGAATCAGTCCGCGGTTTGCGCTTATCGAAGGATTGGCTGTTGCTTTTGCGGATAACGATGAAGAACGAACATCACACCAATACGCGGCCGGGATGATTGAGTTTGGAATTCCTTTCGACATGAATCAGTTGCTCTCGGTCACCGGATTTTTTTCACATTCTCCAAATGTCGGTTATACTCTCGCCGGATCTTTCGTCCGTTTTTTGATTGACCGATACGGCGTCGACCGCATGAAAGAATTGTATCGCACCGGAAGTTTTGAGCATGCATATTATAGAAGCGAAGAAAGTATCATTCAGGAATGGGAAGAATATATTCAAACGATAAATATTTCCGATGGAGATGAATCTCACATGAGATTGATGTTTCACCGGAAACCGCTACATCGCATCGTTTGTGCGCGTACGGCGGCTGAGTTGATGACCAAGGCGATGCGATTTTTTAATGACAAACGGTACGACCTCGCACTCGAAAAATTCGGGGAAGCCTATAAACAAACCGAGAGTGAAGATGCTTTAATCAGGATTGCACAAACATACTTTCGAATGCAGCAGTATGATAGCGTGGCGGCGCTGGTCGCTCCGCTTGTGAGAGAGAAAAAAGAATCTCTGCCGCCGGCGCTGATGCTTATCTATGCCGACGCTCTCTGTTTCAAAGGCGATTGTCTCAATGCAAAGTTCATTTACTCTGAAGTGTTCGGCCATCATTTTTCAAGATATTATGATGAAGCAGCATCAATCCGATTAACGTGGCTATTGTACGATCCGGAAGCATTCTTCATGAGAAAATATTACCAAGCTGAAGACGATTCATCGCGAAAAAATATTATTGAAAATATGTTGAATTCTTCTACAACAATGCCGAAGGATTTTCTTTTTTATCTTCTGATGCGATTAAACACCGCGGAAAATCATTCGAGTACATTATGGAATCAAATCCAAAATACACCTTGTTCACTTCCTTTCCCTACATTGAATTATTCATTCCACATGATTGCAGCAGAATTGTTATTCACACATGGCGAGTATCAACATGCGATGTATCATTACTGGAATGCACTTAACTACACAGATCAAATTGCAGAGAAGAATCATATAGAAAAACGAATCGAGTTGTGCGAATGGTTTACCCGACATTCTGAATAGTATATTCTTTGAAAAGGAAGATCACGCCGGACGATTTTTGTAACTTTTTTGATATAAATTACGTATTTTATATCAATGTACGTATGGAAATGGATCATAGCTGTTCCCTGTTTCATCCCGATCTAATTTAAGGTCGCCAACGTAACAAGAGCAAAACAATCAGTGTATCGTTTTTAATAAGAACAATGGGCAGGAATATCAATGTCAAAAAATTACTATTTCATAACGGCGAAATGTATTTTATTAATTCTATTTTTCTTCACACAATTATATGGCGGAGTTGCAGATCAGACGCTCAGTCTTAAAGGTGTTGTACGTGATGCTTCCACGAACGATGTCCTTCCATACGCAACCATCGCAGTGATGGGAACGCGGCAGGGAGTCATCGCCGATGAAAATGGAAATTTCCAATTACAACTCCCCGCGGGGAAATATTCTTTACGATGCAGTTTTGTGGGTTATAAAACAGAAATTGTTCCGTTGAACATCGAAGACAAAAATATTTCGTTAGTTGTAAAGCTTTATACAACCGATGTAGTTCTTCAGAATGTCACGGTCTATGCAAGCGCGATGGGAGATTCGGCTGCCTCGTCCGAGATCAACGCTTTGACATTGCAGAGCGAAAAAATTACTCAAACGTCGACTGTTATGCCTGATGTATTGCGTTCGATTCAAATGCTTCCGGGTGTTTCGGCAAATAATGAATTCAGTGCCAAGTTCAATGTCAGGGGAGGGAACCAGGATGAAAACCTTGTTCTTGTGAACGGTACGCAGGTTTACGAACCGTATCATCTCAAAGAAGCATCAAATGCGAGTATGGGAATTTTTAATGTTGATTTGATTAAAAAGATCGATATGATTACCGGTGGATTCCCTGCCCGTTACGGAGACAAATTAAGTTCCGTTGTTAGTATGGATTATCGGGAAGGATCAAAAGAACGGATAAAAGGATCTGTCGGTGTGAGTGTTACCGATGTTGACGGATTGATAGAAGGGCCGCTGGGAAAAGATGGAACGTTTATTCTTGGTGTCCGAAGAAGTTATTTTCAATATGCGATGAAAATGATCGGCTTATCCCCAGAATATCAAACCCTCATTCTATGATGTTCAAGGAGTTTTGTCCTATTCGCTTTCTTCAAGTGATAAAATGATGTTCAAATTTATCCATGCCGGAGACAACTTCACCGAAGAACCCGATCCAACATATAACGGTCCGTACCATTACACAAATCAATTTCGTAATAAACCTTTGTATTTGACGAACCTCACGGAGGACACGCAAGATGATCGCGCTCAATATTATAGCAGCATGGTCGCATTGCAGAATGTGAACATTGTTTCTCCATCGCTTGTTCTGAAAACCGAGATTTCCCTTTACGACCAGCGAGACATGGAGAATTACTCCTCGGCATCTAATTTTCATCAGGATATCGTAAGGGATACTTCGTTCTTTTATAATTACAATCAAAGCTGGCTGAGGGATAATGTACTCAAAATAAGAACTCTTGAGGGTTTACTTCAAACCGATATTCAGGTAATCTCCGGTTATGCAATAAAAACCGGCGCCAGTTATCAGAACATCAGATACGATCAGGATCTTAACGATTACCGTCTCATCACGGAAATGCAGAATACATCCAAGTATCCGGATACCACAACCACCAGCCGGTATGAGAATCAAGTCGACCAGGAGTTCAGCAGCATTCACACGACGACGCACAAAGTGGCCGGATTTATTGAGAACGCGGTACAAATCACTGATGAATTACTTGTGAACCTCGGCGGACGTGTTGATTATTTTGAATTAGATCGCCAGACTGTTTGGAGCCCCCGGCTGAGTATGTCGTATAAATTAACACCCGCTCTGACGCTTAGGAGTTCATGGGGGCATTATTATCAATTTCCTATTCCAAGTCAATTAGCTTATTCGGTAGCTTCTGACACGAATACGAAAGCTCAACACGCAATTCATTATATCACTGGTGTGGAATATAATGCAATTTCCGACATCGAAGCACAGACGTTATTGACTTTTAAAGTTGAAGGATATTATAAAAAATATGATGATCTCATCCATGCCGAGGTATCGAGCGAAGGTGAAGTTAATTACACACGGAAAAACGATGCGAACGGTTTCGCTCGCGGTGTCGATGTCTATGCAATGTTGTCGCTGCCCGGATTTTATAGTTGGGTGAGTTATGGCTTGTGTGAAGCAAAAGAAAAATTCAACGGCAGTGACATACAATTTTCACGTTATACCGATCAGCGGCATACACTTGCGTTTGTCGGCGATATTGCGCTTGGTAAGCTGTGGAGCTTCAATACCCGATTCACTTACGGAAGCGGTTTCGCATATACACCATCGACGGCTGTCTACGACAAATCGACGAAAAAATGGCAATGGCAGGTCAACGAAATGAATTCAGCCCATCTCCCCGCTTATAGCAGGCTGGACGTGCGGGTTACAAAACAATTTCAATGGTTCGGAACTCCCGTTGATTATTATCTCGATATCAGCAATGTTCTCAACAAGAAAAACATCATGGGATACAGTTACCGAATCGGAAGTAATGGAACTCCTTATAGAGAGGAAGTTAAGCTCTGGCCGATTATTCCCTCATTCGGTTTATCGATCAAGTTTTAAGCAATTTTATTTCTTTGAAAATGTGACGGATTATGAGTATCAAAATTCATAATCCGTTTTTTTTGATAGTTACTATTTCGAATAGATTGTATTTATTATCTATTCTCTTCTTCTTGCATTTTCTTTCTGCCGGTATTATTTTTAGTGTTGTTTAAGAGATCGGCCATACGGAAGGGGACAGTAAAATGAAGAAGACGATCTTTTTTTTCTTTTCTCTGATGATGTTGCTTGGATGCGGATCGCCACAGCACTTCACACGTTGTTATTACACCCGAATGGTGGAAAAATTCTTCCTGCCCGACATTAAGTTGGATATTTTGAACTATGCGACAAACCGGAATAGCCGCGTCGATATTCTTTTTGAGGTTCCCTTCAAAAATTTAAAATTCGAGAAAGAGGGAAATAAATTTACTGCTTATTATTCGTTGACTTTCAGTGTTTTAGATCGAGATGATAAAACCGTTGCGACATGGGAAACGTCGAAAACACTTTCAGTAAACACCTATGCTGAAACTACAATCGATCGATATGATCCAGGATTACATTCATTCATGCTCGGAACAGGAGAGTACTCGCTTGAAGTAACTATTTCAGACGGCCGTTCGTTACAGCAACGTTTAGTAACAAGAAAATTTTTTGTCCGTCCTGAGAATACAACGATCGCTGCGAGCGATCTTATGTTGTTGAATGATGTGGCCGAGGCGAATGGTGTCCATACAATCTCTCCCATCCATCCTGATGATCTTGGGAAGGGGAAGGAGTTAGCTTCATTTCAAGAAGTGTATGATAGTTTATCCGGAGACACGATATGGGCCGTCACGTCGCTCCGAAAATTCACACTTGATTACGAAAAAAAACACACCTACAATCCATTTAACCTTAACGAATATTTCATGACAAGCGGCTTGTTCACACCGCATTTCGACACGGCTGCAATATATCGGGACACCATGTTCGTCTCAAAAAATCAACCATCACAAATTTTTTCAACTTTCAAGATTCCACCACCTGGCGATTATCAAATTGTTTCAAAGGTATCACGTTATCATGATGGCAAGGTTGATACAATTGCGATAGGGCGTTCATTGATGATTCACAATCCCAATTTCCCGGCTATCCGTGATGTCGATGAATTAATAGCGCCGTTGGCATACATCGCTTTTCGAAATGAATTTGATTCCTTGACAGCCCCGCCAGACAAGATTGAAAGGGCACGACGATTGGAGGAGTTCTGGGCTAAAACTCTCAATACATCTCTTAGGCAGGAATTTTATTTACGCGTCCAACAGGCAAATGAATTGTTTAACTCGTACGTCGAAGGTTGGCGGACACCGATGGGGATGGTTTATATTGTAGCAGGCCAGCCGGATCAGGTTACCTGCGAAGTTTACAACGAGGCTTGGGCGTATGAATACCAGCAGAATTACGCGATATTCCGATTCGGAATAAGTCCTGAAATGCGTTTTGCTGAAAATCCCGTTTATACATTTTACAGTTATCCCCCCGATGCTTTCTGGTCATCATGCGTCTATCGTTGGAGAAGATAATTGCTTTTCACCTTCTTTTTTATTTATTATATTTCTACATAATTCTGAACATTATGGAAGAACATTTTAATATTATTCCCAAATTTTAAGACAAGGAAATTGACTTATGACTACAATTGTTGATGTATGTGCTCGCGAAATATTAGATTCACGCGGTAATCCGACACTCGAAGTGGATGTTCACCTCGAGAGCGGTGCATTCGGACGTGCTGCTGTTCCAAGCGGAGCTTCTACCGGAGAGCACGAAGCCGTTGAATTGCGCGACGGTGATAAAAACCGTTATTTAGGAAAAGGAACATTAAAAGCAGTTGAGAACGTAAACGATATTATTTCGGAAGAAGTTATCGGTTTCGACGCGCTTGACCAGGTTGGTATCGATAAATTGATGATCGATCTTGATGGAACGGAAAATAAAGCCAAGCTCGGCGCGAATGCAATTCTCGGCGTTTCACTCGCAGTCGCGAAAGCCGCGGCGGATGCTCTTGGTTTACCACTTTATCGTTACATCGGCGGCACAAATGCGAAAACACTGCCCGTTCCCATGATGAA
Organism: Ignavibacteriota bacterium; assembly: GCA_963835935.1. GTDB lineage: Bacteria > Bacteroidota > Ignavibacteria > UBA10030 > CAVZMI01 > CAWIHK01. The sequence continues at coordinate 35,610 of CAWIHK010000001.1, read as the reverse complement.
CATCCTCAACGGCGGCAAACACGCAGACAACAACGTCGATATTCAGGAATTCATGATTGTTCCCGTGAGCGCTCCATCGTTCGTAGAAGCGCTGCGGATGGGAACAGAAGTTTTTCATTCGTTGAAATCTGTGTTGCATAAAAAAGGATTGAACACTGCAGTCGGCGATGAAGGCGGATTCGCTCCGAGTCTGAAATCCAACGACGAAGCGGTAGAGGTAATTCTCGAAGCCATCACGAAAGCGAATTATGTACCAGGCAAGGATGTCTTTATTGCTCTCGATCCGGCGGCAAGTGAAATGTGGGATGACGGAAAATATCTTTTTTACAAATCAGACAAGTCTACAAAAACATCGGCCGAGATGGTGAAGTTTTATGAAAATTGGGTGAATAAATATCCGATCATTTCTATCGAAGATGGAATGGCTGAAAACGATTGGGATGGATGGAAATTGATGACGGATGTTTTGGGAAAGAAGATACAACTTGTCGGCGACGATTTGTTCGTCACGAATACCACATTCCTTGCCAAAGGAATTCAATTGGGTGTTACAAATTCTATTTTAATTAAAGTGAATCAGATTGGAACTCTTACCGAAACACTAGACGCGATTGAGATGGCAAAGAGAGCGGCATATACCGCCGTGATCAGCCATCGTTCAGGTGAAACTGAAGATACGACGATTGCGGATATTGCCGTTGCGACTAATGTCGGGCAAATTAAAACAGGTTCGACAAGCCGCACAGACAGAATTGCCAAGTACAACCAACTGATTCGCATTGAAGAAGAACTCGGGACAAATGCGATTTACCCGGGGCTGGGTGCATTCAAAGCAAAGCGGTAGATCACGATCTTTACCACTACAAGGGGCGCGGCATTCAATCGCGTCCCTTGCTCGGTTTATAAACAGATAATTAAGGATTATGCAATGGGTGTGAAAATTAAATTCGGAACCGACGGATGGCGCGCGATCATCGCGGACGATTTCACATATGAAAATGTTGCGGTGGTTGCCAAGGCGACCGCAGAGTTTTATAAAAAGCACAAGAAAATTAAGAATGGAATTGTAATAGGCTACGATGCCCGTTTTGAATCGAAGGAATTCGCGGAAGGCGCCGCTCGCGTGATTGCAACGGCAAATATTAAAGTAATATTGTCACCGGTGATTGCAACTACTCCCGCGATTTCTCTCGCGGTGAAAAAATTGAATGCCGCCGCCGGTGTTGTCATTACGGCAAGTCACAATCCGGGAAAATATAATGGGTATAAATTAAAAGGAGAATACGGCGGACCATCCGATCCTGAAGATGTTGCAAAAGTGGAGAAGAAACTTCCTGCTATTTTAAAGAGGTCGTCATCGGTGTATGCAAAAGCGTTGCCGCTTTCCGATTTGATCAAAAAGAAAAAAATTATAATGCTGAATTTGCATGACATCTATATCCCCGATATTAAATCGAAGATCGATTGCGATGCAATTCAACAGAAGGGGATCCGGATATTATATGATGCGATGCACGGCGCCGGACAGGGTGTGGTGGAACAAATCATCCCGGGGATTTCCGGAATCCGGCAGGAATTTAACCCGTCGTTCGGAGGCGCAAATCCAGAGCCGTTGCCGCCCAACATGCCGGCAACAATTGAACTGATGAAGAGCGGCCGTTACGATGTTGCGATGGTTACCGATGGAGACGCAGATCGAATCGGCATGGTCGATGAACAAGCCAACTTTGTCGATTCTCATAAAATCTTCTGCATCATTTTAAAATATTTGGTTGAAGAAAAGAAGATGACGGGTGAAGTCGCAAAATCGATTTCCGTCACTACCATGGTCAATCAGATGTGCGAGAAATACGGTTTGATGCTTCATGAAACACAAGTCGGATTTAAATATTTGTGTAAATTGATGGTGGAGCGCGATATCTTAATCGCCGGCGAAGAGAGCGGCGGACTTGGAGTCAAAGGCCATCTGCCCGAGCGCGATGGAATTTATCTTGGCCTCCTTGTTTGCGAAATCATGGCAAAACGCGGAAAGAAATTGAGTGAACTTGTCCAGGAATTGGTTGATGAGTATGGCCCTCATTTCTTCAGCCGTCAGGACGCGCACCTTACAGAAAAAGAAAAGAACCGGATTATGGCAAAGTTCAGTAAGAATGTGAAAGAAGTTGCCGGTTATGCAGTGAAATTGCGATCCGATTCGGATGGACACAAATTTTTTATCGATGGTGGTTGGCTGCTTGTGCGGGCTTCGGGAACCGAACCGATAATTAGATTTTATGCTGAAGCCGACAGTCCCGAAAAAGTAGAGGCACTACTGCACTCTGCAACGGGAAAATAGAACGGATTTTCATCGCACTCGAAGAGTGGAATTGAGAGGGAAGCGATATGCATAATAATGTTTATTACAATATTATGGCAGACGGGACCGTAAAGCAAATTAACCCGTTTATAGGTACTGAAGTTTGGTCCGTACCAGGCCGCTTCAATAAACCTATTGCTAATGAAATTCCACCCACAGCAAAACGACTCGAAAAAAAGGAACTCGAGGATTATTGCAGTTTTTGTCAAACAAGATATTTCGACACGCCGCCGGAAAAAGCGCGTTTTATTAATCAGAATGGCAATTGCATTAATCTGTTCCACGTTCCACCAGATCAATATTTTAATACAGTTGCTGAATTTCGTTGTGTTGCTAATTTATTCGAAATCGTTACGATCGATTACTGGCGAAAAAATTACGGTTATCGTTTGACAGAAGCCAACCGTGCGTGGCGCGAAGAATACATTGCCAATCCTGCCGGCCTCAATCACCTCCTCAATATTCTTGCATATAAAATGCGGATGGGGGGAAAGACCGATGAATATATCGATTCGATGCCGCTTGAAGAAAAGATTTCCATGGCGGATGCATTTTTCGGCGGCGGACATGAACTAATAATTGCCCGCAAACATTATAAAGTGGGCGCCCAATGGGACACTGAATTGTTCTCATCCGGCGAAATGACAACCGAAGAACACTTCCAGTATTATAAAATTACTATCCAGGCGATGAGGCGCATTTTTGAAAACAACCGCTACATTCGATATATCAGCGTTTTCCAAAATTGGTTGAGAGCTGGAGGAGCTTCATTCGACCATTTGCACAAACAACTGGTTGCTCTTGATGAATGGGGTGAATCGATTACACAACAGATCCGCATGGTTCGCGAGGATCCGAATGTTTTCAATGAGAACGGGGCGAATTTTGCAGCGCAGCTAAATCTTGTGTTTGCAGAAAACGATTATGCAATGGCTCTAGTCGGAATCGGACATCGTTTCCCGACGATCGAGATATATTCCAAATCATACAATTGTCGGCCGTATGAACACAACGAGGAAGAAATCCGCGGTATGAGCGACCTCGTTCACGCAATTCATAAAGCTATGGGAAGCCAAATTTCATGCAATGAGGAATGGTACTATACTCCAATCGATGCAGTCCATAAAATGCCCTGGCATATCATGATTAAATGGCGGATTAATGTGCCCGCTGGCTTTGAAGGAGGAACAAGCATTTACATAAATCCTCTTACACCGACCGAGATTCGTGACAGGATTGTACCGCAACTTTACAAGCTGCGTGATGATGGTGCTGTTAATAATTTTCGAGTGGCAGAAGAATGTAGGGTTTTTCCAAATCCGTTGAAATATTATCTGAAGTAATAGTTATTATAGATATGATTTGTCTTCCTCAGGTATTTTTGAAAAAGACGTAGATATTCATTCGCTTCAATATAATAGAAGTATCTTTCCCCCTGTTAGGATTGTTGGGTTGATTCATTGATTAGAAACCGGAATCATCCAGATAATCGTCTATATCATACCCAGGTGAACCATCATAGTTGAGGGGTGAATAAAATTCATCTTCTCTTTTTTTGAAGAGGAGATACGGTACCACGATAGCTGAAGCTATGATGGCTGTCCAGAAAAAAGCTTTCATTTTATTTTCCTTTCGTGGAAGGGTTTTAATTTACCACGATATCCATTTATTAAATTCTTTTTACTTACGCTCTTGTTACAATCATTTTTCGAAGAAGAACTTTTATCTTAATTTTCAGATATCATCTCTTGATTAAAAAGAACAAAATACATTTGTTTTTAGTGCTCGTTTTGCAACATATAAAGTCTATAATTTTATTATCGGTGAAATGACGGATTTCTTTAACCATTTACGTTGCATGGTTGATTAAATGTTTTTAATTTTTGTGTGATGGAAAATATTTAAGGGGTTGATAAAAACGCCGAAGTCTCACCTTTTGGGTGAGACTTCGGATGAGTCGGCAAACCTTACACGTTACTGTGGAATTTTTGTGACGTTTGCGGCTTGAAGCCCTTTCGGACCGTTTTCAACTTCGAATTCTACCTTGTCGCCTTGGTTTAGCGAACGGTAGCCGTCGCCGTTGATGGCTTTAAAGTGGACGAAAACATCTTCTCCCGAAGGCCGTTGAATAAAACCATAACCCTTCGCGGCGTTGAACCACTTCACTGTTCCCTGTTCCATGGAACAAACCCTTTCTACAAAATTGTACAAAAGATCTGTACAGCCTTTGTTGCCTCTTAATAACGCAATGCGTCACGAACGTGTTTCCGGGGGAACTCAAACCGCGAGGATCACACATATGCTGGGCGAAAAATATTTCGAGCCACGTGATTGTGTATTAAGCGCAAAACACGGTGTACTGTTATTTGCACCCGCAACTTAGACGATTTTTTATTTAAACGCAAGCATTTTTTATGTGCAATTTCGTAAAAACCAAAAAATCAAAATATAAATACGGGATATCCACATCAAACTTTGTTGGTAAAATATCAGACTAAAAAGTACGACTGATAAGTTGAAGCGATTTTGTTAATTTTTTCCCATCCCGGAGGATCGACAATATTACTATATCCCCCGGCTTTTTATTAAATATTGAAGCAATCATTGTCGGAAAGTCGTAGATAAAGATATCATCGACCGCGATTATAAGGTCGTTTTTCTCGATTCCTGCGTCACCTGCATGGGAATTGTTGGTATAATCATCGACAACAACACCGGCATCATCATTGATCATGTGGAGTTGCCGAAATTCTTTCGAATACCATTCAGGTTCCATGACATAAAGGCCGAATTCGGCGTCTGTGAATGTGCTGACTAATTGTGCTGCTGCAATTCTGAGGCGCTGGTTTAAAGAGGTTCGCGGGTACCAAATGAGTGGAATTTTTACACTCCATAAGTTTTTACCATAATCCGCATCGAACAATATTGCAGAGATATCATCTCTTGTAATGGTACCTGTCATCGTGCCGTCTGTCCGAAAGTGAAGCGGCGTAGAAAACATAAAGGTATCATTCAGTACATTCTGGTTGGAAGACCGCAAGAACGAGTCCGTCGGATGAATAAATATCTTTTGTGGTTGGAGTTTATTAAAGAAATATTCGCATTGCTCGGCAAAGTAGGAGGATGGATCACCGGAAAAATCGGCGAGATAAATTTTTTTTCTCTGAATTATCTTCAACAATGAATCATTCTTCCACAATTTAAAGAGTGGGGATTGCTTTTGGGAAACGGTTTGTAATTCCTGTGTGCTGCCGCAACCAATCAGGAAAAGAATGGCGACGGCAATCATAATCGGAAACAGTATCGTATTTTTTTTCACGGCGATGAACAGCATAGGGAAAATGCTTCTATCTCTTGTTGAATTCCATCAACTCCACCGGTGCACCATCGTGTACAATCATCGCAACCCGAACACCGTTTGAAGGTGAATTAGGTGGCACAATGATTTCCATGCCTTCGATTGCCTTGTCCAAATCATCGACTTCAAATGCGACATGAGGAAGCGTTTTGATAATTTCAGGATAAGGTGCATCATTATCAAATCGCATCCACTGGATTCCGCATGGGCTTGTCTCAAATCCTGCCACTGCAATTTTTAAATGTGGAATATAATATTCATTTGGGATTTGATGTTGTACAGGGATTCCGATATGATGATAACGCCATCCCCACCGATATATTGCTAATGGGGGTTCATGGTCGAGATGGATGAGATTCATGAATACTCTATAATTAGTAATAATGAAAAATCAATGATTGGCTAATCGAAATTAAGGATTACTATTCCGGTCATATCAAGTGTAATGGTGCTTCATCAGTTCATGGAAGTGTCGAATTTTCCCTTCTGCAGAAGCTAGGAGTAAAGCAAAATCAAGCGGCTTCGCAAAAAAGTCGTCGATGCCCAGCCGCATTCCGGCTATGATTCGCGGCCTGTCTGACATCGCACTCATTGTAATAAAAGGTATCGGCACTAAAGAGGGAGTCTGGCGAATTTTTTCAAAGAATGCGAAACCATTAATTTTCGGAGGTGTGAATACAATATCGGAAATGACCAGATCAGGTCGATGTTCCGTGATAAACTGTAAAGCCTCTTCACAATCATTAAATGTTTCTACGATGTATCCGACCTGTTCAAAATTCATTCTTACAATTCGAAGAGTCAATGGATCGTCATCGACCACAACTACCGCGCCTTTGGTTTCAGCTACTTTTAACTGCCATGCGATTGCGCCGGCAACTTTCATATGTTCGTCGAATGAAATTCCAAAACGCTGCCTCAGCTCCTCAAACGTATCCGGCTTGCTGATCGAAGCTTGGCCTGAACGGCATGCCTCGCGCAAAGCGTTAACGTATGCATCAAGTCTCACTTTTGGTTGGAACTCGTCGTGAATTGCAGGTTCGATTTTTAATTTTTCACGGAGTTCTGCAAGGTGCTGCGCTTCGATTTCAGTGAGCATGCCATCGGACCATGCTTCGGACAAAGCTGTAATGTAACGATGTTGGCGTTCATCGTTGACACGAGTTTGGTCCGCTTCTACTTTTTTCTGGATTTCATTATTACGGCGCTTTTGTCCTTCTTCTTCAATCTTAGCGAGAAGTTGTTGATGTTCAGTCCGTTGAGAAGTCTCAATGGCCATCATCTTCTTTTTTTCCAGGTCTTTCGTGCGCTCAGACGCTCCAAGTTCAAATGCCAAATCCCGGGTAGTTCGTACTTTCTCTCTCGCAGCACGGGCATACATGTTATTCGGCTCGTCCTTCAGCAGGAGGTCAAGTTCTTCAAGGGCTTTTTCATATTCTCTTCGCTTGAAAAAATCCCCAGCGCGTTTCAATCGATCAGCCGAACTTCTATCAGACATAAACCTTCCGAGTATTTGCAAATCCTCAATTTATGATACAAAATGAAAGGTATAGTTTCAAGTGTAAAGTGTATATTTTTTAATAATAGTCTTGTTCATCCTTATAATACAGATTAAGCATTAGATATATCACGAGGTTGATATTTTCTTGCCCGAACATCTTTTTAATGATTTTTACCTTTATTTAGATCAAAAAAAGATGTAACTATTTCGTAGCATATTCGGGTATTATTGTATTGTATGATAGTATTTTTTTATATAATCGGCAACCATCCGCTCGGCGCTATATGCCGGGATGATTGTACTCATCGAATGTCTAATTCGGCGGATCCATCCATGTGGAATACCATCAGCATCTCGTTGATAAAAAAGCGGAACGATATCTTGTTCTAGTGTCTTATATAGGGATGCGGCATCTTGAGCATCCTGGCACTCCTGATCGTCGTTAGCGGCGTCTTCACCGATAGCCCAACCGTTTTCACCATCGAACGCTTCTCGCCACCATCCGTCAAGTGTGCTGACATGCAATCCGCCATGAATTGCAATTTTCATTCCGCTCGTACCGCTTGCTTCGAGAGGACGGCGTGGTGTGTTCAGCCAAACGTCAGCACCTGCTACGAGATAACGTGCTACATTGATGTCATAGTCTTCAAGGAAAATTACTTTCCCGAACAATTGAGGATGCCGCGTCATCTCGATAATAAATTTGATGAATCGTTTTCCATCATCGTCTCTCGGATGAGCTTTTCCCGAGAAAATAATTTGTGCAGGACGATGAGGATTATTCACGATGTCGATAATCCGTTCCATGTTTCTGAACAGAAGAGGTGCACGCTTGTAAGTAGCAAACCGTCTGGCGAAACAGATTGTGATTTTATCAGCCGAAAGAATAGAATCAAAAATTCCTGCCGCATCTTCTCCGTGACGCGTATGTTGTTCTCTCAAACGCCGACGGACAAATTCAATTAAATTTCGCCGCAAGGTGTAGCGGAGAGCCCATAGTTGTCCATCGTTTGCATAATTGCCTGATGCTAATTCTTTCCAGTACGATTGATCCAGCAAGCGTTCTGTCCAGTCGAACCCGAAGCGCTTTTTCCAAAATTGATGTGCAGTTTCCAATGCCCAGCCGGCGGTGTATATTCCATTCGTCACATGACCGATTGGAATTTTATCAACCTCGACAGACGGATACAACGATTTCCACATTTCTCGGCTGACCTCACCGTGCAATTCACTGACTCCGTTTGCTTGTGCGCTCATTCGTAAAGCCAAGACCGTCATACAAAATTGTTCATGATCATCATCCGGATTCACCTTGCCGTAGGCGAGCAGTTTTTTCATCGGTAAAGGAATATTTTGTGAAAAGCGCGAAAACATAAATTCGAATAATCCCGGAGTGAATCTGTCATGTCCTGCAGGAACGGGTGTGTGTGTTGTAAAAAGACATTTCGTCCGGATATTTTCATGGGCTTCTTCTGGAGTTTTTCCTTCAGCAAGCTGTTCACGTAATAATTCGAGTGTAAGGAATGCCGAATGTCCTTCGTTCATATGGTACATGCGAGGTGTAATGCCGAGAGCTCGAAGCAAGCGAACGCCGCCGATGCCGAGTACAATCTCCTGCGAGATACGGATACTGGTATCCCCGCCGTAAACTCTTCCTGTTAGATCGCGGAGATGTTCTTCGTTTTCGGGCCTGTTCGTATCGAGTAGATATATTTTTGCCCGACCAACATTGACTTCCCACGCATGGAATGAAACATTTGTATGGTTGATTTCGACACTGACGATGATCGGTATGCCGAAGTCATCGGCGACAAGTTTGATCGGAAGGGTAGCCGGATCATGTGCGGGATATTCTTCATGCTGCCAGCCATCCGGCGCGATTCTCTGTTGAAAATAACCGTACCTGTAAAAAAGACTAATGCCGACGAAAGGGATTCCGAGATCGCTGGCTGATTTTGTAAAGTCGCCGGCGAGAATTCCGAGGCCTCCGGAATAGATGGGAAGACATTCGTGCAACCCAAATTCGGCGCTGAAGTAAGCAATTGGTTCTTCGAGATCGGTTGAGTTAGGATTTTCACACCAAGTACTCTTCTTGGCCATGTACGATCGGAATTCTTCAACCACTTGTTCAATGCGCTGTGAAAAATCTGTTTCATGAAGACGCGACGACAATTCCTGTTCCGAGACATGCTTGAGGACCGCTACAGGATTATGATTCGAAAATCGCCAGGTATAAGGTGAAAGTTCTGCAAAAATTTCCTGTGCTTCAGGATTCCAAGTCCACCATAAATTGTACGCGATCTCATGTAACGAAGAAATGATTTCTATAATATCCATGAAAACTATTTTCTCTATTTATATTGCAATCTAAGTGATCTAAAGAATTTTGAAAAAATCAGAGTCCAGCAATCTAACATCTCAAATGGTTCATACAGAATATAATTTAAATTCTCAACCTTAATCTCTATCTTGATCTTAACCTTGATCTTACCCTTATCCTTCCTTCTCTTTTCTATCCCTTAATCCACTCTTCGGCAATTTGGACAGCATTTGTGGCCGCTCCTTTTCGCAGATTGTCTGAGACAATCCAGAGGTCCAGTCCGTTTGCAATGGAAGTATCGCGGCGAAGACGGCCGACAAATACCTCATCACGATCCCACGCCTTGATTGCCAGCGGATATAAATTCTTTGATGGATCATCTTGAAGGATTACGCCCGGGGCTTTACTAAGAATTTTTCGCACGTCTTCCAGTTCGTACGGACGCTCGAAGTCTACGTTAACGGCTTCACTATGTCCGCCCACGACCGGTACCCGAACACAGGTTGCGCTGACTTGAATTGAAGCATCGCCCATAATCTTTCGGGTCTCATTCATCATCTTGCGTTCTTCTTTCGTGTACCCATCCTCCAAAAACACATCTATGTGCGGCAGGACATTGTATGCAATCGGATAAGGGAATTTCGGGTCCACCACTTCTTCGTTCTGAATTTCTTTTTGGAGTTGATCGACACCTTTTTTTCCCGCACCTGTAACCGATTGATAAGTGCTGACGACAATTCGTTTGATTTTATATTTATCGTGCAACGGCTTCAGTGCAACAACCATTTGAATTGTTGAACAATTCGGATTTGCGATAATCCCTTTGTGTTTAAAAATGTCACTGCGGTTCACTTCGGGTACAACCAGGGGGACATCCGGGTCCATGCGAAACTGGCTGCTGTTGTCGATCATCAGCGTTCCCGCTTTCACCGCATAAGGCGCGAATTCTTTGCTTACGCTTCCACCGGCGGAAAACAATGCAATGTCGACACCGATAAAAGAATTAGCGTCGAGTTTTTTCACTGCCCACGATTTTCCGTTGAACTGAACTTCTTTTCCTACCGACCGTTCCGATGCAAGTGGAACTAATTTTTTCACCGGAAATTTATGTTCTTCTAATACTTGAATCATCTTGCGGCCTACCAGACCTGTTGCTCCTGCGATTGCTACCGTATATTCCTTCATCTACTCCTACCAATTTGTTGAATAATAGTAATTATATTTTTCCATCATACACTTTTCTCCACTGTCAACGTTTGAACAAATCATCCAACGTTTCGCGTTTTCGAATGAGTTGAGCATGCTTACCTTCCACTAAAACTTCTGCGGAGCGGGGTCTCATGTTATAATTGGATGCCAGTGCATATCCGTACGCTCCTGTTGTCAGGACAGCCAAAATATCTCCTCGTTCTACCGGCGGCATCACTCGATCTTTTGCGATAAAATCAGTCGTTTCACAGACGGGCCCGACTACATCGACCATTTCGGCCCCCTGAGTTTCCAATTGCGCCGGAACAATTTGATGGTACGCATGATATAAACTGGGGCGTATTAAATCCGTCATTGAGGCATCGACGATGATAAATTTTTTCACGGATGTTTTTTTCGTGAAAAGAACTTTCGTCACAATAGCGCCGCTCGATGCTACGAGAGATCGGCCCGGTTCAATGACGAACGAGCATCCTGTCGACCGGATGTATGGAATGATCGATCGGATTATTTCAAACGAAAATTCTTGTAGTTGATTATCAGCTTCTTCTTTCGGCAGATTTTTGTGGTGCAGAGCATTAATGTACTGCACGCCAAAACCTCCGCCAAGATCAAGAACACGAAGATGAGTTCCGGATGTACGTAATTCTTCGATAAACCTGACGAGTGATTGTACTGCTGCTACGAAAGGAGACGATTTAATAATCTGCGATCCTAAATGCGTATGAATTCCAAGCAAATCGATTCCGGGCATGGAGGCGGCCTGTGCAAATACCGGAGCGGCCTGATCGATTTCGATGCCGAATTTATTCATCCGTAATCCGGTGGATATATATGGATGTGTATCTGCGTCAATATCCGGATTCACGCGGATGAGAATACGCGCTGTAGTATTCAGCCGTTTTGCTATATCGTTAACAACCTCCAACTCCTGTATTGATTCTATAACTAATGCATTGATATTCGACTGCAACGCCAGTTCTATCTCCTCATCACGTTTTCCGACCCCGGCATAAGTAATCGACGATGGTGGAAATCCTGATCGAAGCGCTGTCATTAATTCACCGCCTGATACAACATCGGCTCCGATTCCAGCTTTTACAAATCGACTGAGAATCGAAGGGTTTGCATTAGCCTTTAAGGCATAAGCAATGGATCCCCGGACGTCGTTGATAGTTTGTCGTACCCGAGTAATATTTTCATCTAGTTCTGCGGCACTATAAATGTATAATGGCGTTCCGAATTCTTGTGCGAGCGATTCGATGGAACATCCTTCACACCAAAATTTATTTTCAGAATCATAATAAAACGATTTCCTTGACATCGAATTTATCGAGCTTTCTTTTTTATTGATAACGGTTTCTTTCCATCATGCAAACAATCGAATTATTTCTATGAACGGAAACGCCAAAATATTAATCAAACTAAAGAATATCCTGTTCACAAGAGGAATATCCATTAATATAATGATAATGAAAATTCCGAAAAATCCAACCGAACGATAACTATTTGCCGCCTCATCCGGGAGAAATGAAGCCAGTACATGAGAACCGTCAAGAGGTGGAACGGGAATCAGATTAAAAACTGCGAGCACAATATTAAGATAGATACCGGAATAGAACATCTTCACTAAATAATCACCGAAGTCTTTCACGACTTCCGGCGATGTAGCATCCATCAGATTTAATATTTTGACAGCGAGTATAACGGCGATCGTGCAAAATGCGGCGACAAGAAAATTTGTAACAGGCCCGGCAGCGGACACAAGAATGTCGTCACGTTTTCCATGCCTAAAATTATAAGGATTTATGGGAACGGGTTTAGCCCATGCTATAAAAACCCTTCCGACAGACAGCAAAGAAATCAATGGAACAATAATAGAACCGATCAGATCGATATGCGGAATCGGATTCAATGTCAGGCGCCCCATTTCTTTCGCTGTTGGATCGCCGCACCATAGTGCAACGACGCCGTGTGCTATTTCATGCAGGACGACGGACATCAAGAGCACTGGAACAATATATAAAGAATCAGCCATTAGCCTCTCGGATGAAATGTTTTGTGAACTTCTTTTAAGTATTCTCGGTCAATATGAGTGTAAATTTGAGTCGTACCGATGTCGGCATGGCCGAGCATTTCCTGCACGGCGCGCAAATCTGCGCCGCCTTCGAGCAGATGTGTCGCAAACGAATGCCGGAATGTGTGCGGATGAACCTCTTTTTTCACTCCTGCAGCATTGGAATAAAAACGCACGATATTCCAAATCGACATTCGTGTAAGCGGCCCGCCGCGTGCATTCAGAAAAAGAATATCCTTGCTTTTTTGTGGATGTGCCAGAAATCTTCGGCTGTGGTTTTGGTATTTTTTGATCCAATGAATCGCTGAACGCCCGATCGGCACCAGCCGTTCTTTTGAGCCTTTTCCGATCACACGGATAATTTGATCGTCGAAAAAAACATCGTGTTGCTTCAACCCCGAGAGTTCGGATGCACGCAGTCCGCATGCGTATAAAACTTCCAAAAGTGCCCGATCTCGGAGCAGAAGGCGTTCATGTTTCGTATCCCGTGCTACAGTTTTAGAGGGTTGATCAAGAATCGCGAACATTTCATTTTGGCTCAATACATCCGGAAGATTCTTCGGTAATTTCGGCGGATCGAGGTATTGCATCGGATTAGTCGCCGCCGCTCCCTCCGCAACTAAAAATCGATGAAAGCCTTTCACTGCCGAAAAATTCCGCGCCATGCTCGATGGAGCTAATCCGAGTTCTTTTAATACACTAAAAAAAGCAGAGCAGTGTTTTTCGTTGATAGCATCTGGTGTTTGGATTGTTTGTTCCTTTAAGAATTTTATATAACGTTCGAGATCAAATTTATATGCAGAAAGCGTTTCCTTCGACAAACTTTTTTCCAATCGAAGAAACCGAAAGTATGATTCAACCAAATGATTCATGCAGACGAGTCTTGAGTGTTGGAATCCGTCTTATTTTCTTCACTCACTTCCGGCGGATTTTGTAACGGCTGTGGTTCGTTCATCGGCGGTGCCGGTTCTTCCTGTTCAGGAATCATCTGCTCTTCTTGTTCGGTAACGATCGTGTCTTCGGCTCCGGGATATTTTATCCGTGCATGATGAATTCCAGTCAGTGCCCGTAAAAATGCCTCTTTGATTTTTGTCAGATCTTTCAAAGTGAGATCGCATTCGTCCAGTTGTCCGTCATTGAAACGCGTTTTGACAATGGCATCAATTTGCGATTCAATCCGAGAAGGGGTTGGATCGTCTAACGCGCGTACCGATGCTTCGATTCCATCTGCGAGCATCACGATTCCGGTTTCTTTCGACTGGGGTTTTGGTCCCGGATAACGATAATCGTTTTCGTTTACATCTTCTTTGACCGATCTGCGCCTGTGTGCTTTGTGATAAAAATATGAGATCAAACTGGTGCCGTGATGTTCGGGAATGAAGTCGATAACTTTATCCGGCAGTTTATTCGACCGGGCAAGATCGATTCCTTCTTTGACATGATTAATAAGAATCAAAGCGCTCATGCGAGGTTTAAGTCTGTCGTGTTTGCTTTTAGGCGAATCCTGATTTTCCACAAAATATTCCGGTTTATCGATTTTCCCTATATCGTGATAATAAGCGCCGACCCGTGCGAGGAGCGAGTGTGCCTGGATTGCTTCGGCGGCGGCTTCCGCAAGAATACCCATCGACATGCTGTGATGAAACGTACCGGGGGCAACTTCCGAAAGTTTTTTTAACAATGGATGATTATCATCCGAAAGATCGATCAAACGAAGATCGGTAGTTATTCGAAAAACACGTTCGAAGACGATCAGCAAACCGAACGTTAGAACAGGCGATGAAACAGCATTGATTGCAGCCATTCCGATTTCGATTCCAATGGTAGACCATCTGTCGCCTCTTTCCAGCGCGAGCGCGCTTATAGTTACCGCGTAACCTAAAAACACATAACCGAGCGAACGAAATATTTGTGTTCTATGTGTAACATTTCGCACTGTGTATGCCGCGAATGCACCTGCCACGAGTGCGGGGAGGACAACGGCATAATCGTTTCCGCGAATTCCACCCACTAAGAGCGAGACTGCAACAGTTCCGTAAAATCCGACACGAGAGTCAAAAGCAATCGTTAAAACCATAGCGAGCGCAGGAACAAGAATAACATATTCCAGAGGGAGTGCAATATCGAATTGGCGCGTAATCCAGGCCATCAATCCGCCGAGGAAAAAAATTACTCCGATGAGAAGCATCATCAAGTTGTCCGTGATGATTTTTTTTCGGAACAGGTAGAGATAGAGCAGGAAGAATACGATGATGACGGTTACATGAATAATATTTCCAAGATATTGTCCTAACGTTTGCTCTTGCCCATTACGCTCTGAGGCAAACCTTTGATAGGAATCGAGCCGGAGCTTCACATCATCAGAGACCCGTTCACCGCGGGCAACTACGAGAGAACCTTCCTGTATCAGTCCGAGCGTTCGTGGGACTTTAACTTCGGCAATTGTAATTTCCTTCGCGGTCTGGTCTTTGTTGAAAATTATATTTGGTTTGAGAAAACACAATCCTATCTTATAGGCGATCATCATTGTGTCGTTATCGCTTTGAATTGCACTCGTAAGTCCGTCGAGCAAACGCTGAGCAGATTCATTGATATCTACGAGTTTTGTCAACGGGACTAATTGTTCTTCGACGTTTTTACGGAGCGCAATCGTCTGGTTTGTTAATCTTTCTTTTCGCTGATCGATGATACCGTTCGAATAAAGGGTTTGAAGAAGTTCCTGGATTTTTTGTTTCAGAAATTGTGTCGATATTCCCGTCGACCTCAACGAACCGAGAATCTCCCATTCGTGAGACGTAAGCCGTAATTGAATCTGCTTCATCATGGTGGGGAGATCGATCGAATCACCTTGTCCTGCCAATGGTTGACTTACATTTTTTGACCGTAGGAATGGTTCAAGAAGTGTGAATAAAAGATTCAGGCTATCGATTGCCGACGTTGATACCTTTTCGTTGCGCTCGAATACCGGAATTACAGATTGCGAAGCATTGCGGAGTTCTTCACGGTACTGCTGGTCGTCTTTGTAAATAGGAAATGAAAAAGGTGCGATAAGGTCTCGTTCGGTCCAAACCGAACCGGGCTTATTCTGGATTTCGATAGTTGTCCCGCCGGGGAAAAGGGCTGAGATCATCATCACGATGACTACACCGATGATGATGCGTACAAATAAATTCTGTCTCCACTCTACAGCCCGGAGAACATGAAACCATATTTTTCTCAAGGATTCTTTCATAAAATAGAAAAGCGAAAGGCCGTCCAGAAAAATTTTTTACGTGTAAACTTGGCATGATCGGAAAACTCTTGATCCATGATTTCTGGACGACCCCCGCCTATAATAAGTATTAATATACGACAGTTTGGGGTAGAGTTGCAAGCGGAAGGGTATCTTGTGGTTGCATCCGTAAAAGTGTGATAGGGAATAAAAAAACGAAAGAATTGAAGAGATCATACTTAAATTGCAATATAAGGATTTTATTTTTCTTCAAAATTTTTTATCGTGTGTTTGGCGTATTTAGTAAGCTGAGTAGTTGCGATATTTTTTTATTTCAAATACTGCATCGCGTTCTTTAATAGATCAAATTGGGATCGTAGATCCTGCAAAAGCGTAAAAGCTTTTTCTTTGTTGCCGGTTTTGCATGCTTTCTCAACTTCGAACGCGATTCGACACATCGCCTCTCCCCCGACTATTCCTGATGACCCTTTTATTCCGTGTGCTTCATCTTGTGCTCTTGGTAAGTCGTTCGACTCAATATGTGTTTGGAGCACATCAATCTGGTTGGGTGTGTCCCGGATAAATCCGTCGATGATTTCTCGCATCAATTTCTCATCATCCATAACTCGTTCGAGCAGGCCTGCTCTGTCAAACACCACATTATTATCATTCTCAAATTCCGGAGACCGAGGAATTTTTGAATAAAATCCTTTTATCACGGACTTCATCGCACGCCTATCTCTATTTTTCGGCGCCCAATGTTGAAGTACTTCACACACTGTATTGGGTGTTATAGGTTTTGGCAGATAATCATTCATTCCTGCATTGAGACAGCGCTCCCGATCTCCATGCATGGCATGTGCAGTCATCGCGATAATCGGAACTTTATGATCAAGAACTATCGATTGCCGATCACGAATATGTCTTGCGGCTTCCAATCCGTCCATTTCCGGCATTTGGATATCCATAAAAATTAAATCGTACGGATAACGCTCGAGGGCTCTTATCGCTTCGGCTCCGTTCGAAACAACAGTCACATTGTCGTACCCCAATTTCTTGAGAATCCCGACTACAACCAGTTGATTCGTGAGATTATCTTCGGCAACAAGAATATATATTGGGCTGTCATTAATTTCCTCGGTTTCGCCTGAACTTGCTGATGATTGCTCCGAGCTGTTTTGCTTATGATTCGACATCAGGATCGAGAGCGTCTCTGATAGCTCTGAAATTCTGATCGGTTTTGTTATGCAGGCATGATGTTCATTCGTTACCAATTTTATTACATCAACGCGCGAACCGAGTGAAGTCATCAACAAAAGATACATGGTGCTGAATCTCCTGTCATTCTTGATTAGATGGATAAGAGGTTCCGCATCGTTTCCTGGTAATTGCATGTCGATGATTGCTAAAGTAAACGGATCGTTGTTGAAGAAAGCTTCGTCGAGTTTTTGTACCGAGAGAAATCCTTCGGATGCTTCCGTGACGCGTGCACCCCACGATCGAAGCTGAGTCGTTATAAAATTACGGTTTACATTATTCGGATCAACGATTAAAATATGAATACCTTGAATTTCTTTTGGGGCTTTCACAGAAATACTGCTGGTGTGTTGAACACTAAACTTTGTCGTAATCCAAAATTCCGAACCTTTTCCTTCAGTGCTATTTACTCCGATTTCGCCTCCCATCAACCTCGCAAGCCGTTTGGATATGGCCAGCCCAAGTCCGGTTCCACCATACTCGCGGGTCGTCGAAGCATCCACTTGTGAAAACGGCTCGAACAGCAATCCGATTCTGTCTTTAGGAATGCCTATACCGGTATCACGCACCGAGAAACGCAACACCACGTTGTTATCTCTGATCGCCGATGCAAGACTTACGCCGATTGTTATTTCTCCCTTCGATGTAAATTTGAGAGCATTGCCAATCAAATTCGTTAATATTTGCCGGAGGCGCCCGGGATCTCCGATTAGAGACATTGGGACATCCGGATCTGGCGTGCAAATAAAGTCCAATTTCTTCTCCTGAGCGCGAAGAGCAAACAATGATACGATCTCATCAAGAAAAGAACGCAAATCGATGTTGATGTTTTCAAGTTCGAATTTTCCGGCTTCGATTTTTGAAAAGTCAAGGAGGTCGTTGATAATTAAAAGTAAACTCTCGGCGCTCGTTCGAACGATTTCTGCATAGTATCGCTGTTCGGGCGCTAACGTTGTTGCTAGCAGTAATTCCACCATCCCGATGATTCCGTTCATCGGTGTCCGAATTTCATGACTCATGTTTGCAAGAAACTCACTCTTGGCATTGTTCGCATTCTCTGCAGCTTTTTTAGCAATTACAAGATCTCTTTCTGCCTGCCGTATTACAGTAACATCGCGCAGAGTACCTACTGTGTGATATTTGTTGTTGAGTTGTACTGTTGCCAGTGAAAGCTCGATCATGATTTCCCGTCCGTCTTTGCGGACAACTTTCATCTCTAAAGTTTTTCCAGCGGCGGTATTTTCAGAATCGATATCGATTTTTCCCAAATCGATAAATGGTTGGTCGATTGAAGAGAGGGCGCGAAGCGTTTGTCCCATAATCTCGCTTGCTTCAAAGCCGAGAATACGCTCGGCTGCAGGATTCCAATATTCAACTAATCCTTCCGGGTCGGTCATAAAAATTGCATCCTGCGCTGAATCGGTGATAGCCCGGAGCTGTGTCTCGCTTTTCCGCAAGGCAACTTCCATCTGTTTACGTGCGGAAATATCGACAAACGATTCTAAAAGACAATATCGATCGCCAAGAGTAATGGGGACGATTGTCTTCAAAATTGGCACTGCAGTTCCGTCGATACGCAACAGTGTATGATCCGAATTATCGACAGTCGTTTTCTTGTCGGTGATCGGGCATGCTCCTTCTTCGGCCGGACAAACAAATTCGTGACACTTATGCCCGACAAGTTCATCCCGTTTTCCTCCTATCAATTCGCAAGCGGCAGGATTAACTTCTATAATTGTGTGCGTCTTCGTATCAACGATCATTACTCCGCTTTGAAGTGATTGAAGGATAGTTTCTGTTGCTTGTTTGCTGACACGAAGAGCTTCTTCTGTTTGTTTTCGTTTAGTTATATCACGGATTGAACCTTGAATAGCTATCGGTCGTCCTTCATTGTCGGCTAGCAATTGACTCGTGATGGAAACCGGTACGTGAATCCCATTTTTTTTCAAGAGAACAGTTTCGAAATCATTCACCCTGCCATGTTTTTTCAATTGCGCGATCATGTCGTTACGGTTTTCAGGATCGGCGTAGACGCTCGACACATTTTTGCCGATTAATTCTTCAGGAGTATATCCTGATAGGCTAAAGACGGAAGGGGACAGAACTAATATCGTTCCATTCAAATCGGTCTTGTAATAAAGATCAACGAAAGTTGAAAAGATAGCTCTGTATTTTTCTTCATTTTCCCAAATTAGTTCATCAACGCGTTTCTTTTCTGAAATATCCAGATGA
Source organism: Ignavibacteriota bacterium (assembly GCA_963835935.1). Lineage (GTDB taxonomy): Bacteria > Bacteroidota > Ignavibacteria > UBA10030 > CAVZMI01 > CAWIHK01. Next base: position 16,089 of record CAWIHK010000001.1, on the reverse strand, counting down.
GTGCCGGTCATCCGAAGCGGTTTTTTGTCGGATGTCCAATCTGCAACTCTGCCGCGTACTTGAACCCAGACCCAGTGGTTATCTTTATGTTTCATCCGATATTCGAAGTCGAACAGCTTTGTCTCACCCGCAAAATGTTTCGAGAGAATTTCCCGCATCTGGACTAAGTCATCTGGGTGGCATAAATCGAACCAAGTGTTCACGCTGAATGGTGTAAGTTCATTGAGTGTGCGGCCCAGAATCTCAGCCCAGCGTTCGTTGATGACAACCGTTCCGGTTTGAACGTACCAATCCCACATCCCGATGTTTGTTCCCTCAATGACCAACTCCAAGCGTTCTTCTTTCTCGCAAATATCGGAGATTTGTCTCTGGACTTTTTTACCAAGGTGTTTTCGTTGACGGATGAGAAGGATGATAAATATGATCAGGATGCTTACCAACAAAGCGCCGGCAATTATAATAGTAGGCACATACAAATTATCGTAGTTTGCCCACTGACTTATGATCATTCCCATGATAAGTTCCAAAGTATCTAGTACTATTTTCGGAATGAAGAGAGGTAATCTTGATGTGATACAGGAAGTAGTTCTTTCCTTTCGACCCCAATTTGGTTAACTTTATTAATAATGATATTTAGGAGATAATCGAATGATTTACCGATTTTGGATTGTTCTTGTCATCATCTTCTTTACAAGTTTGTCGATTGCACAGCCAAAAATCATCGTAAAACCTGGCTTTGTTAAATACTTTGAAGAACATAATGTTTACGGTTCTATTCTGATTTATTCTGAAAAAGATTCTTGTTTCATCACCAACAATCCGGGTAGATCCGATTCATCATTTCTTCCGGCTTCAACTTTTAAAATTCCAAACTCGTTAATAGCGCTCGAGACCGGAGTTATAAAAGATACTAACGAAGTAATTAAATGGGATAGTACACATTATAATATTGAAAGCTGGAATAGAAATCATACGCTTCGATCTGCGTTTGCTAATTCCGTCGTTTGGTTTTATCAGGAAGTCGCGCGCCGGATAGGCGAGAAAAGGATGCAGCACTTTGTCGATACAATGAATTACGGTAACCGAGACATTTCCGGAGGGATCGACCGCTTCTGGCTTGATGGAAGTTTGCGCATTTCACAATCTCAACAAATTGATTTTCTCCGGCGTATGTATTATTATCAACTGCCGGTTTCGCGCCGATCGATTGATATCGTGAAAAATATTATGATACTTGAACAGACTCCAGCCGCAATTCTTCATGCAAAGACCGGGTTTGCGATACGCGATTTAAAAAACATTGGCTGGCTTGTAGGTTATGTCGAACGTGGGAAAGATATTTATTTCTTCGCCACCTGCATCGAACGAAATAGTCCGGATGATCTTTTCGGAAAAGCCCGTCTTGAGATTACGAAAAAAGTTTTTGCGGAGCTTGAGATTTTTCCGTAAGCGGGTTTATTAGCAACAAAATAACGAAACCTTCGTATAATTCTCAATGTTGATTATGATATGCTAAATGTATGAAAAAATTAATTTTATTATTTCTGATTTTAGTTTTGGCTATTGAATCTCATGCTCAGGTGAAACACATTATAACATCTGATAGTGTGGATTTATATGTTACAATCAAAGGAAAGGGAATACCATGTTTATATCTTCATGGTGGACCAGGTAGTGGAGGTTATTGGCTTGAAAAATTAGTAGGCGATTCGTTAGAACAACATTTTCAAATGATTTATTTAGACCAAAGGGGAGTATGCCGTTCTTCAAGCCCTAAAGATAAAAATTACTCCATGGATAGGATGGTTAAAGATTTTGAGGAAGTGAGAAAAGCATTGGGTATTAAACAGTGGATTACATTGGGACATTCCTTTGGAGGAGTTTTACAAATGGGTTATGTTCTACGTTTCCCTCAGGCTATCAAAGGAATGATTATGATTAATTGTGTGTTGAATTTTGAAGAAAGTTATCAAACAAGTTGGTGTCCAAAAGCCTGTGAATTTTTAAATATAACAAATCCCCAATATTTTAAAGATGAAACAATTCCAACAGAAGTACGGTGGGATAGTTTGATCTCTGCTTTAAACAAGAAAGATTTAATGTGGAAAATGCTGTTTTCAGATCGTAAAAATATGGAAATTATTAATAAAGCCTGTAGTGAGATACCAAATTGGAATTGGGAATTCGGTAGTATTGCAATGACTATAAAAGATTATTGGATTAATTTTTTTAAGGAAACTGGTAATATAGAAATACCTGTGTTGTTTTTTTATGGCAAAAAAGATTGGTGTGTTGGACCGGAACATTATAAGGATGTTAAATTTCCAAATATTATACTTTGGGGTAGTGATGTTGGACATATGCCCTTCCTGGAAAATAAAGATGATATGATGAAAGCAATAAGCAGTTATCAAAGGATGTACAAATTTTAAATATATGAATTTTGCTATTTTTTATTAGAATAAAAAAACGCACATGGCATAACATGAAAACATTTATGTCGGGTTTCACTGTTACGACAGTCAACCCAATCAGATCAAAACCAAAGATGCCAGACGCGATAATCGACGATTGGGTCGCATTCTGTCTTGACAGCTACAACGATGAGCTTGGCGCCTTCTTTTTCCCTGTTACTCTGGGCGGTATTCAAACAGACAGCACGCTTAGCGCCAATGGTGATCCCAACATGATTTTTTAATATGCGAAGCGAAATATACAGTTATTGCCAATTTTATTTAAATTAAAATTGCAAAATCACTGGGAATAATATTAAATTAAAATAAGAAGTTCGAATATCACAACATCGGCTACCCGGTTTCGCTTCCAATGGTCGCTCTGCCCGAATTGTTCTCTTCGCTCGCAACTTCGGGTAGTCGTACATGATATTGATTTTTTTCCCGGTAAACTTACTAACTGATGTTACGCAAAAAAGATGTATTGCCACGACCTTTAGGTCGTGGAACTGGAAAAATATAATGAAACGGGCTTTAGCCCTGATTAAATCATCGAAAATGGGGTTAAAACCCCAAATTGTTTTTAATTTCTGAGCCACGAGCTAAAGCTCGTGGCTATAAATTTATTTCTAACACAAGTTTTTGCATTCTGCGTAACATCAGTTACTAATTTATTAAGTTAGAAAAATGACAATAATAGAATTGATGAGAGCAAGAATTGAAAAGTATTTTTTAGAAAATTGGTTATTTTAGAAAATATGAAAGATGATGGCTGAATGCCATCGAACAAAGAAAGGAAACTATGTCAACATCACGTGAAGCAGATCTTTCAAAATTAAGAATCGACCATGATGCACCGTCACAAGAAACAGTTGGCAGGAAAAATAAACTTCGATTGATTCTTCCTATCTTGGTTGGTATAGCCGTCGTAGTTACTTTAATTCTTAGCGGAGTATTCAAGAACACGCCCGAAGTTGAAACCACAATCGTCACACAAACGGCAATTGCGCAGGGAAAATCTGTTCTCGCGGCAAGCGGTTATGTCGTTGCACAGCGAAAAGCTGCAATTGCTTCCAAAGGCACCGGACGCCTGGTCATGCTCGCGGTTGTTGAAGGCGATCATGTGAAAAAAGGAATGCTCATCGGCCAATTGGAAGATGGCGATGTCCTCGGCGCGCTCGCCCAGGCGAAAGCAAATTATGAATTGAACAAAGCCGATCTAGTCGTTGCGCAACAAAACCTTGAACGAACTCGAAAATTATTCGCTTCCAACCTTGCGTCGCAAGCCGATCTTGATGCCGCGGAAGCTCAATACAACAAAGTTATTGCCTCCATCAATGTCGCGAAAGCGCTTATCGATCAGGCCGAAGTTGCACTTGAGAATACGCGAATCCGTGCGCCGTTCGACGGAACGGTTCTTACAAAAGATGCTGATGTCGGTGAAGTGATTGCGCCATTCGGAACATCGTTAGGTTCACGCGGCGATGTCGTCACGCTTGCAGACATGAATTCTCTCCAAGTGGAAGCGGATGTATCTGAATCCAACATCGAACGCGTGATAACCGGCCAGCCTTGTGAAATCACACTCGACGCATATCCAAACAAACGGTATCGGGGTGAAGTCACGAAAATTGTACCGACAGTAGATAGATCGAAAGCAACTGTGCGGACTAAGGTGAAATTTCTTGACAAGGATGACCGAGTACTTCCGGATATGAGTGCGAAAGTTTCATTTTTGACAGAAGCGCTTTCTCAACAAGCCGTAGAACAAAAACCGATGCTGTTAGTCAACAGTACTGCTGTTATCACACATGATAAAAACAAAATTGTCTTCATTGTTAGAGATAACATTCTGACTGAAACTCCGGTAACTCTCGGGAGTACAAGCGGTAATGCAATAGAAGTGTTAGCCGGTCTGGCAAACGGCGATCGTGTAGTTCTCAATCCTTCGGAAGAATTACACACCGGACAAAAAATTAAAATAAAGCAGCAATAATAATTACTGGAGATCCAATGGCTGAACCAATTGTATTCATTTCAAATCTTTACAAATCGTATCATCGTGATAGCATTGAGATTCCTGTTCTGCAAAATATTTCATTCTCTATTCCGGAAGGTGAATTTCTTGCACTCATGGGACCATCTGGTTCCGGAAAAACTACTTTGCTTAATCTCATAGCAGGAATCGATAGACCCGACAGCGGAACGATTCACGTGAATGGTACCGATGTGCCATCTCTCAATGAAACACAGCTCGCAAAGTGGCGTGCGCGAAATATCGGTTTCATTTTTCAGTTTTATAATCTTCTGCCGGTACTAACTGCGTTTGAAAACGTCGAGCTTCCACTCCTCTTGACAAATCTTTCCAAGAAAGGCCGGAGAGAACATGTGGAAGCTTCGCTTGCAGTTGTGGGACTTAGTGATCGGATGCATCATTATCCGCGACAGTTATCCGGCGGACAGGAACAGCGAGTTGCAATTGCACGCGCAATTGTTACCGATCCGTTACTGCTTGTTGCCGATGAGCCGACCGGAGATCTCGATAAAAAATCTGCGGATGAAATTATGATTCTTATGGAGCGGCTTAACAAAGAATTCAAAAAGACTATCATCGTAGTTACTCATGATCCTCGCGCAGCGGAAAAAGCGCATACCGTGCGTCATCTTGATAAAGGTGAACTTCAATAATTTTCGGAGAATGACAGATGAAAGTCTTTAAGTTAATTTATAAAAATCTTTTGCGACATAAACTGCGCACTTTGCTAACCATCATGGGGATTACGATCGCGATCTGGGCGTACACCCTGCTGTCCACCGTGATCACTGCCTGGTATGTTGGCGAGGAAGAATCGGCGCAGGATCGACTTATCGTGCGCCATGCGGTTTCATTTATCTTCCCACTTCCGTTAGCGTACAGGGAACAAATCATGCAGATTCAAGGCGTGACAAATATATCGTACGCAAACTGGTTTGGAGGGACATACATCGACAATAGCAATTTTTTCGCTCGGTTTGCAGTCGATGTCGATCATTTTTTTGAAATCTATCCAGAGTATCTGCCCGATTCAAAAGAGAACTTCGCGCAGTTTATGAAAGAAAGAAATTCATGCTTTGTCGGGAAGAAGCTTGCCGAGAAATACAATTTTAAACTCGGCGACATCGTGACGATAAAAGGAGATATATTCCCCGGCGAGTGGCAATTCGTAGTTCGTTCAATCTACCATGGAAACAATACAGTGGTTGATGAAACACAATTTTTCCTGCATTGGAAAAGTGTCGATGAACGATTGGCGCAAATATCTCCCGGACGTGTCGGGAATGTGGGATGGTACGTTGTTGAAGTTAAGGACCCATCAATGGTCTCTTTCGTATCAAGTCGGATCGATAGCTTATTTAAAAACTCGCCGGCGGAAACAAAAACAGAAACGGAAAAGGAATTCCAGCATGATTTTATTTCTATGAGCGGCGCTATTATCACAGCGATAAGAATCATATCCTTCATAATCATCGGAGTCATTTTGCTTGTTCTGGCTAATACAATGATTATGACAGCGCGCGAACGAATTCAGGAATATGCGGTACTGAAGACGCTCGGATTTTCGAGCGGACATCTTTTCGGTTTAATATTAGGTGAATCGATGGCGATTGCATTAACTGGGGGCGCCATTGGAATTCTTCTTACCTACCCCGCAGCTGCAGGAATTGGGGAACAGTTTTCTATGATTTTTCCTGTTTTTAGCGTCGAACCATCGACGGTTATTCTTTCAGGTTCATTTGCCCTGATGGTAGGAATTCTTTCTTCAATTTTTCCATTGATACGGGCATTGAGAACCAGCATCGTCGATGGATTGAGGTAAATAGGTTAGGAGACAGAATATAGAATGCAGAAGACAGAAGACAGTATAAAACGAAAGCCCGCGGAGCGATTTGAGGACCTCATCGTTTGGCAAAAAGCTCATCAGCTCGTTCTTTCTGTTTATCGATATTCTGAAAATTTTCCTAAACATGAAATATATGGATTGACATCTCAATTTCGACGTGCAGCTATTTCCATTCCGGCAAATATTGCTGAAGGATTTAAAAAACGAGGTCGAGCAGATAAAGCCCGATTTTTGAATATTGTACAAGGCTCGCTTGAAGAATGTCGATACTATATTATTTTAACAACTGATTTACATTATGGAGAAAGTGGCGAATTATTTAATCAACTTGATGAAGTCGGAAAATTACTTTATGCATATTCACATTCAATTCTGTCTTCTGTCTCCTGAATTCTAAATACTTAATTTGAGGTTTAAATGAAAATTCCATTGAAATACAACATACGCAATCTCTGGACGCGTCGCTTGACAACAACTCTGACAGTCGGCGGCATTACACTCGTTGTGTTCGTATTCACTGCGGTGTTGATGCTGGCAAACGGGTTGGAAAAAACACTTGTTAGCAGTGGTGAAGTGGATAATGCCGTCGTGATACGAAAAGGAGCGACATCGGACATCATGAGTGGACTTGATCGTGACAATGCGAGTTACATTAAAACGATGCCTGAGATTGCTGTCACATCCGATAACAAACAACTCGCGTCACCGGAGACAGTTGTCATCGTTAATCTCTTCAGACTTGGCACACACGATATAGGAAATGTCACGGCACGCGGTATTTCACCGATGGCGTACGCAATCCGGAGACAAGTACATTTTATAGAAGGCCGGCCATTCAATTCTGGATCACCGGAAATTGTCGTCGGTCGATCGGTCGCGAAAGGATTTGAAGGAACCCAGCTCGGTAAGTCGATACGTATGGGAAGCCGTTACTGGACTATAGTTGGAGTTTTTGACGCCGGTGGATCGGCATTCGATTCGGAAATATGGGGCGATGCCGATCAACTGATGCCGGTATTCGGGCGGCCGGTGTATTCGTCGATGATTATCAGGTTGAGCAAACCGGAAGACTTTGACGTGATGAAAGCACGTTTCGACCATGAGCCCCGGTTGAATCAATATGAGATAAAACGTGAACAAAAATTTTATACCGACCAATCGGGTTTTTTAGGAACATTCATTCGTGTTCTCGGACTAGCAGTGACAATTATTTTCAGCTTCGGAGCGGTGATAGCCGCGGCAATAACCATGTACGCCGCAGTAGCCAACCGAACAGTTGAAATCGGCACACTTCGCGCTTTAGGATTTCGCCGGCGAAATATTTTACTCGCATTCTTAATCGAATCAATTTCGATTTCAATTTTCGGCGGAATCTGTGGAATCCTTCTTGCAACGTTGCTTCAGACGGTGACAATCTCGACTGTAAACTTTGAGTCATTTGCTGAAATCGCTTTCGGTTTTGCGCTGACAACCAAGACGGTGATTTATTCATTAGTTTTTTCAGTCATTATGGGAATCGTTGGCGGCTTCATGCCGGCGGTAAGAGCGGCGAGGCTGAATATAGTAACAGCGTTAAGAGCAAGCTAGAACGAGTGCGGATTACGGAAGTGGGATTGCGGAATACGAGATGGCACTATCACATTCCGAAAATCGACAATCCGCATTCCGAAATCAATTCTTGCATTCTCTTTAGAAAACCGATACATTCAAAATATATTTCCTTTCTAAGGACATAAGAGAAAATGGCGAAACTAGATAAAAAAAAGAAGGCCAACCCTAAAAAAAAGAAAATTACTCTTGTTAAATCTCGAGTCGCAGAACAAAAAGCAGTGTACGTTGCCAATATCTCTTCCTCTCAATCAAATCTATCTCTTGAATCAATAATACAGAACAGTTCTTCTGATTTGATGGATATAAAAGAAGCCGCCAAATGGGCTTCAGAATATATGGGGAAAAACGTAACACCATCCAATATTTCCTATCTGATTCAATATGGCCGGATCAAGAAGTACGGCGATAATGGCACTACGCAAATTTCCAAGAAAGAATTAACTGCATATTATAAATCTTTTAATGGCCACAGAGAATTAACGTGGAAAGATCAGCTTGGTAAAGATTTAAATTGGGATTTGTCATTTGATCAATACAAGGAAGCTGAAACTACAAAACACGTTCATCGTCTCCATCCGTACAAAGGAAAATTTATTCCACAATTGGTTGAATACTTTTTAGACAGCCACACTGATGGTTTTAAAAAAGAAGTGTATTTCCATAAAGGCGATATTATTCTAGATCCCTTTTGCGGCAGCGGTACAACTCTGGTGCAGGCGAATGAATTAGGTATGCACGCCATTGGTATCGATATCTCTACCTTTAATGCGCTGATTAGTAACTGCAAAGTTACAAAATTTGATTTGATTGATGTCCAGAATGAAATAAACAGAATTACCCATGCCTTGAAATCATTTCTTGCTAATTCTCATACAGTCGATTTTGAAGAAAAACTTTTGCAGGAACTCTACAAATTTAACAATGAATATTTTCCTGTACCGGAATATAAATATAAATTGAAGCGAGATGAGATTGATGAAGAAACCTATGGACCGGAGAAAGCAAAAGAGTTTTTGCCGATTTTTCAAAATCTTGTGAAAGAGTACAGAATAAAAATACGGCAGGATAAAGAAGATACTTTTTTGGATAAATGGTATTCTCCACATGTTCGGAATGAAATTGGATTTGTTTTTGATGAAATAAAAAAAAATAAAAATACTGAAACGAAAAAGATCATCACTGTAATTTTAAGCCGGACAATTCGTTCTTGCCGTGCGACAACGCATGCCGATTTAGCAACGCTTCTTGAGCCGATTATGGCTACGTATTATTGCGCAAAGCACGGGAAAATATGCAAACCACTTTTCTCAATTTTAAAATGGTGGGAAACTTATACAAAAGACACGTTATTCCGTTTGGCAAGATTTGGAAAACTACGAACAGAGACGTACCAATATTGTCTTACAGGAGATAGTCAAAATATTGATATCATTCAGCAGATTGGAGAACACGATCCTGCATTCGCATCGCTTATTAAAAAGCAGAAGATTAAAGGAATATTTTCCAGTCCTCCATATGTTGGATTGATTGATTACCACGAGCAGCATGCCTATGCCTACGACTTATTCGGATTCAAAAGACGAGACGAATTAGAAATTGGTCGGATGGAGAATGGGCAGGGTAGAGAAGCAAAAGAGAATTATGTAAAAGGTATTGCAGAAGTTCTAAAAAACTGCAAACGCTTTTTAGTAAAAGATTATGATGTGTTACTCGTCGCGAACGATAAATGGAATTTATATCCTGCTATTGCCGAAAATGCCGGAATGAAGATTGTGAACCAATACAAACGCCCAGTTTTAAACCGAACGGAAAAAGATAAAGGTGCATATTCGGAGATTATTTTTCATTTAAAAGGAGTTTGATATGGATAAAGACCGTACTGTTTATCGTCTTACTGTAGAAGATATACAAAATGTTTCCAATGAATTACTCTGTAGGGGACTTACTAAAACAGAACTTGGAAAAGTAGAAATTAAACTTGGAAACCTTATTCCATGGTATGATCTAATCGAAAATGCGATAATTCTTTCCGATATTAAGAAGGGAAAAAATGATAAAACAACAAATTTATGATGTTGAAAATATTCTAAAATCTTGTCTTCGCAATAAATTCCAGAACTATAATCCAGAACCGGCATCTATGCCGTTTCATACGGCATTATTAGGGAAGGATCGTTTGGCATTGTATTCTTTTATCCATTCTCTTAGTACTAATTTTGGGACAGCGATCTTTGAACCGGTTGCGTCGGCATTAGCACAAAATAATTTTCAAAATATAAAATTGCAGGCAAAGGCGGGAGAACAAATAAGCAGTGAAGCGCATAAAGTCATTCAAGGAATCATGGATAAACTTACCACTGCCAAAACATCTCCCAATAAACCAAAGGAAATAGAAGCCATCCTCAAAGTGTGTCAAAAAGGAAAAATGCAAAAAGTTAAACTTACAAGAGTGGATGTGTGGATGGAAAGTAAATCCAACGAGTTATTCCTTTTTGATATAAAGACAGCGAAACCAAATGCAGGTGGTTTCAAAGAATTCAAACGAACACTATTGGAATGGGTTGGAGCAATACTCGCTGATAATCCTAAAGCAAAAGTGAATACTATTATCGCTATTCCTTATAATCCATACGAACCAGAACAATATAATCGGTGGACAATGAGAGGAATGTTGGATTTAGATAATGAGCTTAAGGTCGGCAAAGAATTTTGGGATTTTATCGGAGGAAAAGATTCTTATGAAGATCTTCTGGGTTGTTTTGAAAGAATCGGAATAGAATTGAGAGATGAAATAGATTCATACTTTGAGAAATTTAAGACGAACAAATAATATTTTTATGTGGAAATCTGTAACATCAGATCAGCGAACCTTCATACTCCATTAATCCATCAATCCTTTATTTTATCCACCGCACTTTAATTTTAGTTTCAACCTGTTTGAAATCTTTATCTCCGGTCAACAACTCACATTTTTTTTTCAGCGCCAATGCTGCCGCATAGCAATCTGCGAAGGACATTTTGTGGAATGCTTTGAAATGAGCTGCTTGAAGCGTGACTTCTATTAGTTGGATTGGTAAAGCTCTCATGGAATCTTCTGCTAGTTTTGCGCGGGTTTCTCCGCCGGTGCGAAGTGCTTGATGAATAACTTCACCCCAGTTCACGATACACATAAATGCTTCTCGGTCTTTGGTTACACACTCTTCAAAAATAGCGGCAACTTTTTCATAACCCTCTTGTTGTTGAAGATAGGTGATCACTGCATAACTATCGAGGACAGTAGTCTTCATAATGCGCGTTCCTTTTTCTTGTCTTCCGTCAATCCTTTGAGCATATCGCCGTCAGTGCCGAGAATTCCTGCCAAACTCTCAAAGTAATTTTTATCGAGCGGTTGAATCATGAGTTTGCCGTTTTGTTCAACAAATGCAATTTTTGTCCCCTTTTTGATTCCGAACTTTCGGCGGATTTTTACCGGAATAACTATTTGTCCTTTTACTGTTACCACAGACGTATCCATCGTATATCTCTTTTTTATTTAAACATACTAAATTATTTGGCTCATCTCCTTTTCGAGTGGGTGATTTTTAGCATACAAAGTGGAAAAAGACCAATATTCATGGGATTAAAAATACTTGTACTGAACCCAAAAAATTGATTCATTTGTGAATGACAGAACAACGAAGACTTACCGATGCCTATCGGTTTCGAGGATTTAAACCACAGCAAAAAGTGGTTGGTGTATTCGGAGATCCGAAGGCAAGAGTCATACGACTCAAGAGGACTCAAAAAAAACTACATGCCCGACGTGCGGTCAACCTTCATCAAGTTATTATGACAAAAAGAACCATCGGGTACGCGATCTTTCATGCGGCGATAACCGAATTTATTTTGAATTGGAAATACGCCGCGTTGAGTGTCGGAAATGCAAGAAAGTGAAACAAGAACGTTTGCCTTTTCTTGCCGACAATACGTTTTACTCGAAACGCTTTGCATGGTATGTCGGTAAACGATGTCGCACATCGACAATAAGCGATGTTGCCAAAGAATTGCATTTAGATTGGAAAACAGTTAAAGAACTTGAGAAACAATACATGAAAGAACAACTTCGTCGTTCAGCAAAAGCTCGTCCCAAGGTAATCGGTATTGACGAAGTATCGATCAGAAAAGGACATACGTACCGAATCGTTGTCAGTGATCTTGAGCGATCACGTCCGATCTGGTTCGGAGGTAAAGACCGCTCCGAAGAAAGCATGAACGAGTTCTATACATGGCTTGGAGCCAATAAAACCAAGCATATTCGGCTTGCCGTTATGGATATGTGGAAAGCCTTCGAGAAATCAACGTGCACATACATTCCGCAAGCGGCTATCCTGTACGACAAATTCCATGTTATTCGACACCTCGGTGAAGCTCTTGACAAGGTTCGTAAATCAGAATACGCTCGGCTTTCTGGAACGAACCGTCGTTATATCAAAGGGCAGAAGTACAACTTATTGTCACATCGTTCCAATCTTACTCTAACGGGTAAACAGGCTCTCGATAGGCTCTTAGCTGCCAATGCTCGTCTGAACACAGCATACATCTTTAAAGAATCCTTCGGGCAACTCTGGGATTATGGTTCAGAACCATGGGCACGTAAATTCTTTGATAATTGGAAATCATCTCTGCGTTGGCAGCGTTTAAAACCGTATGAAGAGTTTGCTAAACTTGTTGAACGTCATTGGAATGGCATAGCTGCACATTGTAAACCTGAAAATAAGGTCTCACTTGGTTTTGTTGAAGGTCTTAATAATAAAATTCGTGTTATCCAGCGTCGTGCTTTCGGACTTCGTGATGAAGAATATCTTCGTCTAAAAATCCTGACTTGCATGTTACCTGATATTTAACGTTTATACGTTACTTTTTTACCCACTTAGTTGGGAGAAGAGCCTAAATTTTTATGGATGAAAAGAGTACTACTTCCCATCGTGGAATGAAAATTTTCGGTTATGTGCGCTCCATCCTCTTCACAGTTCTCGGTGCAGCAATTCTCTTAGGATACCCAGTCGTTCTTCCATCAGAATTCAGATGGCTCCTCGGAGGCACACTCCTGCTTTGGGCACTCTATATTCTTCTCGCAACAAGAACAAAGCATCCGATTTTATAATATCATCTATCTTTTCATTTCCTGAAATCAATTCATTAAACTCTTTCGCAGCGGATAATTATAATTTCCGGCATCGGAAATCATCCAGAGAAACTTCTTCCTTCATGATGAATCTTATTAGTAAAAGGAGGAGGAATTATGGCACATCAAGCAGCCCTCGCGGAAGTTCATTACGGTGCGTTTGAACTTCAACGGCTCTACCACAAGCACCTGGCTATCGGTTTTCATTCCGGAGTAGCATTTATTCTTCTCATTATTTCTGTAAATTTTTGCATCATAAGACCGGATCTATCCGATACTGCAAATGCAGGCAAAGGCACAAACATTCCGACAAAATTAGAACCACCGCCACCACTTGATCCTAAACCCTATTTTCCAAGTTCTGTACTCTTGGTTGATAAAAAAGTTTTGATTGATGGAATTCCAAAACCTGTACCAAACAGCAGTGTTCCGAATGATCAAACAATCCTTACGCAGGATGAACGAAATAAAGTTTTGAATCGCGAGATTCACCCTGAAAATGCCGGAGGTGGTTCCATGGCTGGTACCGAGATATTAATAGACGAAAATCCCGATCCATTGCCAGACACATTTCAATGTGTAGAAAAAATTCCGGTTCCTATAATACAAGTCGCGCCCAAGTACCCGGATCTTGCAATACGCGCATCATTGGAAGGCGAGGTCTTTGTAAAGGCTTTGATTAATAAAGAGGGAACGGTTAAAAAAGCGTTTATCATCAAAAGTTCGAATGAAGTATTTAACGATGCAGTCCTCGAGGTTGTAGTAAAATGGAAGTTTACACCTGCAATGATGACAAATGGACCGGTTCCTGCCTGGACCGTTATACCCTTCAAATTCCATTTGTGTAATCGAATCTATTGAGAAATTCTTTGCAAATGCAGAAAAAAATTATATCTTATAATGATTTGCCAGAACTCGATTCATTTCGATTAATATTGACTTTTAATTCGAGATCGAGTGAACGCGGGAGGTTTATTATGCAAACAGCACAGCGAACATTTCTTCTTTTTATCGTTCTTGTGCCTGTTATAATCACTGTGATGGCTTGTACTCCTGAAAAAAAGGAGACATATCAAACCGGCGACATCACAATCTATGTTGAAGAATCAATTGCGCCGGTGATAGAAAAGGAAGTTGCTGATTTCATGGCAACGTATAAAAAAGCAAAAATCACCGTTGTTCCAACGACTGCTCGTGGAGCAATCGTAAAGCTGGTCAACAACGAGACCCGGCTCGCTATCATTCCACGAGATCTAGACGCAGAAGAAAAAATGGTTGTGGATAAATATAAAATCCCCATAAAAAAATTCCGCGTTGCACTTGATGGAATTGCAGTGATTCTAAATCCGAGAAATCCAGTCGATTCTCTGACTACACAACAGATTGGAGATATGTTCTCCGGAAAAATCACCAAGTGGAAACAACTCCATTCATCGGTCTCTGGCGCAATTACCCATGCAATTACTGGAGCCGGTACTTGTTACTATGAATTATTGGCCACAAAACTCCTGAAGGATAAACAGTGGAATGCATCAATGCTCCCATGCACAACAACTACACAGATTATTCAGAGTGTAGAAAAAAATGAAAATGTAATCGGATATGTTGGGTTGAATTGGCTCAACAGCAAGAATCTTGAGAACATTAAAATAGCAAAAGTTGGAGACGCTGGCGTATCATACGATTCTTTAACATTGTCCAAGACACTCCTTCCCTATCAATATTATATCTGGAAGAGAGTTTATCCTTTTACGCGCGACATTTATGCATTTTCTACCGACCAACAAGCGGGATTGGCGGCAGGTATAAACGTATATTTAATGAATGCCGTTGGTCAGAGAACATTTCTAGATGCAGGACTCGTTCCTGGAAATCCAGCAATGCCAATAAGATTGAAATCTAACGATAATTAAAATAGATCGAAAAAGAAGAATTATTATTCAAGGGTAAAGGAGCATTATGAAACACCGTACAATTCGTGGAGTGTTTGCTGCATGCTTATTCCTCGGAGCGACTCTGTATGCACAGGATTTTCTGGAACAAGGCCGCTCCGCGCGAGCAAAAGGAAATATTGATCAGGCAGTTAGTTGTTTTCTCCGTGCATACGAAAAATCTCCAAAATCTGAAGACGTCAATTTCGAATTAGGCGATGCCCTCTATGAAAAAGGCTCTCTCGATTCGGCAGAATTCTTTCTCCTAAAAGCGATAAAACTCGACGATGAATACATCAAAGCATACATCAGCCTCGGGAACTTGTTGAGAGATAAGAAAGAAGCCGATCAGGCTCTACCGTTATTCAAAACAGCGTTGAAGCTGGATAAAAACAATTTCGATGCTACACTCGGATTAGGGATGGCTTATATCGATGTCGATTCGCTCGACCTTGCTACTGCGACATGTGAGAAAGCGAAACTTATAAACGAGAAAAGTCCGTTACCTTTCGTCGGTTTAGGCCAAATCTGGGAAAAGCAGCACGTTTATGATTTTTCCATCGAGCAATATCAAAAAGCAATTAAAATCGACCCGAAAATGATAGAACCACATGCGGCGCTCGCCAACCTTTACATCAAGAAAAAACAATATTCAGATGCAATTAAAGAACTTGAATACGTCATCGCTCTCGATCCCATAAACGCAACCGCATATCTCAAAGCAGGCCGAGTATTTTTCCTTGCGGCACAGAGCGGCCACGTTCAATTCTACAAGGATGCTATAGTAAAATTTTTAAAATATACTGAACTTCGATCTACGAGTTTTGAAGGATGGATGTATCTTGGAAAATCTTATTACGGCGATAAGAATTTTACAGAGGCAACTGCTACATTCGAGAAGGCAGTTAAACTTGACACAAACTCGATCGAAGCCCAACGCTTGCTGGGATACTCATTTTTCAATGACAACAAATACTCAAAATCTCTTGATATCATGAAATCGTTGATTGTAAAAAATGAACCTGCAAAGAAAATTGTGTCCGAAGATT